>NZ_BAABBN010000012.1:0-199932 GCF_039537985.1 Litoribacillus peritrichatus | reverse complement strand
TTGACTTCAGCTCCGGCTTAATCTCAGGAAAGAAAATTGAGCGTGTTAACGGGGTAATTGAGGAAGTAGACGACAACTACAGTTCTTGTGAGGACTACGATCCAAACACTGGTGAAAATGAATGGGAGGTTCGCTATCTTGACGGCACGTTCCAGGTTTTACCGGTAGATATCAGTAATTTTGGGGTTCAATAGACTTTTCTCATAGTTATTTTTAACTGGAGAGCAGGTTCAGCAGTTGATACTGTTGCGCCTGCTTTTTTATTTTAAGCGTGCTATTTTGTTTTTTCGTTTCTGTCCTCAAGTAATTCATTATGTATAACGAGTATTTTGGTTTAACAGACCGACCTTTCTCTATCGCTCCAGACCCTAGATACCTGTACATGAGTGACCAACATCGTGAAGCGTTGGCGCATCTCACCTATGGAGTTCAGCAAGACGGTGGTTTTATATTATTAACGGGTGAAGTGGGTACCGGAAAAACGACAGTATGCCGCTGTTTTTTGAAACAGTTGGATGATCATATTGATGTTGCATATATCGTAAACCCTAAACAGACTGCTCTTGAGTTGTTGGAGTCCATGTGTGATGATTTGGGCATTGCCCGGGTTGAGGATGATGTTTCGATTAAGTCGCTGACAGACATGATTACGGGTCGTTTGTTATCGAATCATGCAGCAGGTAAGAATACCGTTTTGCTGATTGATGAAGCTCAAAACTTATCCGTTGATGTACTTGAACAACTTCGATTGTTGACCAATCTTGAAACTGATCAGAAAAAGTTATTGCAGATTATCTTGCTTGGCCAGCCGGAGTTGTTGGATTTGTTGGCCAGGCCTGAGCTGAGGCAACTCTCTCAGCGAGTTACCGCGCGATTCCATATGGGCAGGCTTGACCGAAAAGACATTATTCCTTACGTTCGGCATCGCCTTGCGGTAGCTGGCTGCCGTATGGCGCTATTTCCTGACAGTACCGCAAAAATTATCGAGAAAGCCAGTGGCGGTGTTCCTCGTTTAATTAATTTGATTTGTGATCGTACATTACTGGGGGTATACAGCAGTAACGGCAACAGTGCGACGGTAAAAATTTTACGAAAAGCTGCTAAGGAAGTTTTAGGTGAGCAAAAAGGGGAGACGTCTTACTCTTATTTAAACCTAAAAACGCTTCTTGGGGGCGTGGTCGTCTTGCAGTTAGCAATTATGCTTTATTGGTTTGGCAGCTCATTGGGTACTCAGAAAGCTGAGAAGTTGGTATCCGTTACAAAGGCCGAGTTACAGCCAGTGGCTCCCTATGTGGCTGCTGATGCAATTACCATGGCAAATGAACTTGAACAAGATGTGCTGGAAGCCCTGTTTAATACCAAGGCTTACACAGGTTTGGGGCGTTTGTGGGGTATAAACGGGTTGCCCAATCAGTGGCGTCAGTTATGCGAAACCTTATCGACTACGCGAGTTTCTTGCGGCATAAAGAATATCGACGTTACGGCGTTAGGTAAAATGAACAGGCCGTTCGTGGCTTCGATGTTGTTTCAAGGTCGAATTGAAGAAATTCTTGTTTCTGGTATGTCTGATGCGGGGGACTTTTCTGTCGTGATTAATAGCGATCTTACTGAAAAGGTGATTACGAAAGACGTGTTTGAGCAATTATGGACTGGCAAGGTGCATTATTTATGGCTCAAGCCAGAAGTGAATGATGTTCTTTTGAAACCAGGAGATGTGCATCCATACATTCAGCAAGTGCGTAACTTTTTAGTGGATAAGGGTGAGGGTATTGATAGTGATCTTTATGATCAGGCGCTTTCTCAGCAGGTTAAAGCCTTTCAAAGGCGCTCTGGTGTTGACAGTGATGGCGTCATAGGCCCTGAAACCATCATGCTGTTGAATACCTTTATTGAGCCTGTGCCTGTGTTAAATGACATGAATCGCAAAACCAAAAGGGCGGATTCAACAGCGAAGGAATCACAAGAGCAGCTGTCAGTAGTGAACGGAGAGCAAGGATAATGTCTTATATATTGGATGCACTTCGTAAGTCAGAGCAAGAACGTCGAAATCAAGACGTTGTTGGTTCGTTTCAAGGTCGGATGGTCGCGGGTGCTAATCAACATTCTGATGATAAAAAGTGGTTGATTTGGGCGTTGGTGGTTGGTCTTGTGGTGATCAATATTACGGTGCTGCTTATTGTTTTTAAAGATCAGCTCTTTCCTCATAGCGCTAATCCAGCCCCTTTGGTTCATGAGCCGGTTACGGAGTATCGTGATGCGGGCTCTTTGAATGAAGGTCAGAGCGCACCTTCTATCCCGTCTTCAGAATCTGTTCAGGTAAGTTCAGCCTTGCCTGGTGATTCCGTTGCTGAAGAGCTTTCAGTGACCAGTACTGACCAGGTGAATCAGCGTTTTAAACCCTATTATAGGGAGCATTATCAGGCTCAGACGAATATTCCTGTGGCGGAAGCTGAGAACCTGGAGCCTGAAGTAATCAGGCCGCGCAGTCATTACACAGACACTAACAGCAATCAAATATTGGTCTCCGGTTCTGAAGTGATCAAGCCGAGAGGAATAAAAGAGCGTTATCGGGAAATTTCGAATGAGCCTTACGAGCCGAAATACGATGTGGTTGATGTTAGCTCCAGTCGACAGAATGGAAATCCGCTTAAAGACTTATTGGCTGAGCCTGAAGTGATTAAGCCCAGGAATACATCTAATAGTGGGAATGAAGGTTCGTATAATGTGAATGATCAATCCGCTTCACAAGATATTTCCAGATTGCCGAAAATTCGAGACTTAACGCGTGAACAACAAATAAAAATACCGAAAATCATATTTTCAAGTCACTTATATTCTTCTCGTGCTGAGTCCAGAAGTGTTCGTTTCGGTAATGCTAAATACAAAGAGGGTGATTGGTTGAATCAGAGTTTAATGTTGCAATCAATTACGGAAGATGGCGTGATTTTTAATTTGAGTGGCGTTCAGTTTTATATGTCTTCTTTTGAAGATTGGCAAGGTAGATAGTAAGAATCCATGTTAACTGATGCTCTGAAGAAAAATATTCAAGGTGCTTACCGGCAATTTCTTTCTGAAAAAGATTTGAAGCCAAGGCACGGCCAAAAGCAAATGATTGCCGTTTTGGCGAGAACGCTGGGGAATATCAAAACCGATAGCGACGATAATCGAATGGGGACAGACCCATACGTTGCGCTTGTAGAGGCTGGTACTGGTACGGGTAAAACGCTGTCGTACTTGTTGTCAGTCATTCCTATTGCAAAGTCCCATGATAAAAGGATTATCATTTCGACGGCTACGGTTGCTTTGCAGGAACAAATTGTTCTTAAGGATTTGCCTGACGTTCATAAGAACTCAGGTCTGGAGTTCACTTTTGCCTTAGCCAAGGGCCGTAGACGTTATATGTGCCCGGTAAACCTTAAATTGGCCATTTCCCCGGCGCAAAATGATCAAAACATGTTCTTGTTTGAAGATGAGGTAGAGCTTCAAACGGATAGGAACCTCATACCTGAGCTGGATCGGCTGGCTCAGGCATTTGAGAGTGATGAATGGGGAGGCGATATTGATGACTGGCCGGATGACTTGTCTGATGAAATTAAAACCGTCATTACTACGGATCAGCATCGCTGTTCGGGCAGAAAGTGCCCTATGTATAATCAATGTCCTTTTTTTGAGGCTCGGCAGACGCTTGATAAAAGTGACGTAATTGTCGCTAACCATGACTTGGTTCTTTCGGATTTGAGTCTCGGAGGGGGTTATGTACTCCCGGCGCCGGAAGATACCATTTATGTGTTTGATGAAGGGCATCACCTTCCGGATAAAGCAATAAATCACTTTTCGTCTCAAGCGGGCTTGATGGAAAGTCGATTATGGCATAAGCAGTTAGACCGGGTTTTAGCTAGAATTCCGCAAACCGTAGATGATCGACGAATCGATGAGTTTTGTCGTGTTATTCCTGTCATTCATTCAGAGCTGAACGAGTACATTCAGCATAATTATGATTTGTTTGAGCACTCAACAGGTCTGCCACGGGAAGAACTAAGGGACAGCGAGCATGATAAAGCGCTTGCCAGAATTCGGTTTGATCTTGGCCGTGTTCCGGAAGAGCTGAGAGAGCAGAGCGCCCAGATTAAACTGACCTATAATCGTTTGGTGCTTCAGTACAATAAGTTGTTGGGCGCTGTTGATGACTTGATAGAAGAAAAAGATAAGGTTGTGCCAGCGGAGTTGGAACAACTTCAATCTTGGTTGTCTATGGTGATCAGTGAAGTTGAACGAAGACAAACGCTGTGGATTCGGTTTTCCGAAACCCCTGAAGAAGGGGCTTTGCCGGTTGCGCGCTGGGTGGACATGGTTGAGTACAATCATCAGGTGGACTATCAGGTCAATACCAGCCCGATTATGGCCAGTGATGACTTAAAACGGTTTCTTTGGTCGAGATGTTTTGGCGCAGTTGTGACGTCCGCGACTTTAACTGCCCTGGGGAAATTCGACAGATATAAAACCAGTGTTGGACTCTACAATAATGCCGTGTCCGAACAGGTAATGAGCCCCTTTGATTGGCAAAATGCACAACTTGTCGTACCTAATCTGAGGTCTTTGCCGAGCCAGGAACAGCAGCACTCTGAGGACATTGCACTTCGCCTTCCTGATCTGACAAAAAACGATAAAGGCAGTTTGTTATTGTTTTCTTCTCGTCGGCAGTTACAGAATGTTATGTCGTTGGTGCCTTCTACTTATCGCGAAAAGTGTTTGATTCAGGGCGAAATGAGTAAGCAGGAATTAATAAAACGCCACAAACAGCGTGTGGATTTGGGGTTGCCGAGTGTGTTGGTTGGGCTGGCCAGCTTAGCGGAGGGGGTTGATCTTCCCGGGGACTACTGCACGCATGTGATGATTGCGAGAATTCCATTTGCTGTACCGGATGACCCTGTGGGTAAGACACTTTCCGAGTGGTTGGAATCCCGAAAAATTAATCCTTTTTTCCATATCTCGGTCGCAGATGCGTCGGTGAAGTTGGTTCAGGCTTGTGGACGCTTGCTAAGGTCCGAAACGGATCGAGGTCAAATCACTTTGATGGATCGAAGGATTGTCACCCAAAGGTACGGTCAGGCTTTGATTGACAGCTTGCCGCCATATCGTTTGGTCATCGAGTAGTTTGATAAATACAGAATGGTTTGATGATGAAGATGGCTGAACTAAAAGGAGGCCTCGCTAATGGTGAGAGAGGCCTTTGGTTTGATCAGTTTTGCGGGATTTTTAGCCGAATGTTGATGGCATTTTGAAGCGTCTGGTTGATGGACAGAATGTCCGTATTGATGCCGCCCGCTGGCAACCCTGATTGAAAGTTAGGGTCGTTTACTGGGATTTGTATGGTGCCATGGGTGCCATCTGAAGAAACACTTAGGTTGTCAGTATAGAACTGGCCTCCATACGAAAGATCTGGGATAGGATCGTTAGTGCCTGGAATGGTGAATCCCAGCTCCCTTAGGGTATCTGGTGTGTAATTGACATTGTCGCGAAGTACAAAGCCATCAGGCGCACCAGGAAGGTCTCTGGGAATTAATTGGTTCGGGTCCGGCTGGATATTAACCTGAGTTGAATTTGCAAGAGATGTTTCCATTCGGGTTGAATCCCAGGCACCGTCAGCCTGCATCGCGGCTAACGTTGTTAACTCTGCCTGCTCGTCCAGTTCGGTTTCACGATCCACTTGATCAGGGTCGCCAGTGCCCGGTGTAAACTTCACGTTGACAATTTTTTTCTGAATTCTTTTTTGTGTGCTTTTCGGGATGTAGATCGTCGAGTCTTTAATGTATGCCGAGTTGAGTTCGTTTGGTGTTAACTCAACTACGTCTGCCTGAACGCTGGTTGCTGCCAGCGCCAACACTGGTGCAGCGACCAGCGTGGAAAGTAAGTGTTTGGTGGAGCATTTTTTTAGTTCGTAAAGCATGAGGTCGCATCCTATTCGAATTTTCTGAAAGACTATAAAGTAGGTGTGTTTTCAAGATTACAGCTCCAATGAAAACAACTTCCCTTGAGAGGACTGTCTCTGACGCAGACTTCTCAATTCAATAACTTTAGCTTGTCTCTGGCGAATTTTTACTTATTTTTAGTTATGTTTTAATACAGAATGTATCACTAAGTTACGTTCAAAATATACATTAAAGAGCTCGTACTCCCAAGTTGTGATGGGGGGCTCTCCTACCGGGCCTGAAATTGAAAGCGGTTGGCCGAGTTTCATTTCAACTGCTTTCATCGACATGCCGTTATGTGGTCGGACAATATCTGAGTGTTCTTGTGCTTGCTGGGCCACAGGGACAGCCACTTCATCAGACATAGATGTCATTGGATTGATAAAAGCGCCAGCTGCTAAAACTGCTGTTAATGTTGATTTATATAGCTTGTTCATTGGCCCAGTCTCTGTTTTCGTCTTTCTTCTAGTTGTTTGTGAAATATTCTGCGAGCAATCTTATCTCGGTCATGTTCTTCAATGTTAACGAATTGAAGTCCGTAGCGATACATTGGATCAAGGTTTAGTTCATTATCCTCGATTGGCTCACAAGTAATAACTTTAGCGTAGACTTCGAAACTTAGGTAGTTCGGTAGAAAAATCATGTTGATGGCTACAAAACTTTCAGCGCTAGCGGGTTTTGAATGGTAGAAATCAATGCCCGTTTCACTGATGGATACGTTTTGTTCCGGATATTTATTGGACTCAGGGTGGCTGGCCAGTATCAATTTTGCTAAAGACTCAATTTTTGCATTTACGATTTTAAAATATTTGGCTGTGGAGCTAGAGTCAGTTTCTATGGCGTGAAGTAGGTTGCCTTCTTCGGCCTCTGCTGCAACGATTTGGTTGAGCAGCTTAAAGTGAGGAGGCAAAGGCAATGGGAACTCATTATTAATTAATGGTTTTTCCGATAAAAAAGACAGGCGGATGATGGCTTTGTCTTTGATTCGAATGTATTCCCTTTGTTCACTTGCCATTTTGTACTCCAATTTGCAGTCAATTATTCACGACATTCTAACGTATTGATTCCAAAGGTGTTGGTATTTTGGATGTGGCTCATCTTTTTCTTGATATTCCCTAAAGCCTAGCACACACTAGCGTCTCATTTATTGTTCAAAAAGATTATGAAAACCAATATTCCTTTGCTCGTTGGGCTGCGCTATACGAGAGCGCGTCGCCGAAATCACTTTATTTCTTTCATCTCTTTAATTTCTATGCTCGGGCTTATGCTTGGCGTGGCGGTACTCATTACTGTGTTGTCTGTGATGAACGGCTTTGATCAGGAGCTTCGTAGCCGAATTCTTGGAATGGTTCCACATGCAACCATTACAGAGCAAGGTGGTATGCGCGATTGGGAAATGATCGCGGAACAAGTGAATCAACATGAAGATGTGATTGGTGTTGCGCCTTTCATTAATGCGGAAGGCATGTTGACGCATCAAGGCAATGTAAAAGGCGCTTTAATCACTGGTATTGACCCCCAATATGAAACGGACGTGTCCATTGTTGGTAATCATATAAAAGAAGGCAGCCTTGAAGATCTTGAAGGCGGTCGTTTCGGAATTGTTTTAGGCGAACTGCTGGCGCGTCAATTGGGTGCAATTATCGGTGATAAAGTCACGTTGGTTTTGCCGGAAGCCAGTTTGTCTCCTGCGGGGGTCATGCCGAGACTAAAGCGTTTTACTGTCGTAGGAATTTTCAAAGTGGGGGCTGATTTGGATGCCTCAGCGGCCTATATCCACATTAATGATGGCGCTCGGTTATTTAGGTTGGGGGATGCTGTTCATGGGGTTCGACTGAAGCTGAATGACTTATTTGAGGCGCCTTATGTTGCATGGCGTTTGGCTTCTGACTTGCCAGGACGTTTCTATGCCAGCAGTTGGGTGAGAAGCCATGGGAATTTATTTCAGGCAATTCAAATGGAAAAGAAAATGATCGGTTTATTGTTGCTGATGATCGTTGCTGTGGCGGCATTTAATATCGTATCGACCTTAATTATTATGGTGACAGAGAAGCAGAGTGATATCGCTATTTTAAGAACCATGGGCGCTTCACCAGCCACTATTATGGGTATTTTTGTTGTTCAGGGTTTTTTGATCGGACTGGTAGGGACCTTGTTGGGTACAACGTTGGGTGTGATTTTGGCATTAACCGTTACTGATATCGTAAGTGGTATTGAGTCTCTCTTTAATGTTCAGTTTCTGAATGAGAATGTTTATTTTATCAGTTATTTGCCTTCGCAGCTTCGCTGGGAGGACGTGGGTTTTATCTCTGTGGCTGCTTTGGTTTTAAGCCTTTTAGCTACTTTATATCCGGCTTATCGGGCATCTAAAATCCAGCCGGCGGAGGCTTTGCGTTATGACTGATATTGTTCTTAAATGTTCCGGCGTCTCTAAAACCTTTGTTGATGGTGACCTGAAAACATCCGTTTTGCATGATGTTGATCTGGAGATTCGTGCGGGAGAAATGTTGGCCATTACTGGTGCTTCCGGTTCTGGTAAATCGACCTTGCTAAACATGTTGGGTGGGCTGGATTTACCTTCGGAGGGCGAAGTGCTTTTGATGGGGGAAAGTTTTGAAAAGCTTTCCGAGAGAAAGAAGGGCTTGCTGAGAAATCAGAATTTAGGGTTTGTTTATCAGTTTCATCACTTGTTGCCTGAGTTTTCTGCAGAAGAAAATGTAGCTATGCCATTGTGGATCGCAGGTGAAAAGCGGGCCAAAGCTATTTCAACGGCACGTGAGTTGCTGGATCAAGTAAAACTGTCTCATCGCTATGATCATCGTGCGGGTGAGTTATCCGGAGGGGAGCGTCAGCGTGTGGCGATTGCAAGAGCCTTAGCGGCGAACCCAAAGTGTGTTTTGATGGACGAACCTACGGGCAATCTGGATTTTGATACCGCAGAGCACATTCATGACCTCATTAAAAATATCAATCAGGAAATGAATGTATCTTTTGTTGTCGTGACTCATGATTTAAGTCTGGCTGAGCGCATGGGGCGCCGTTTGAATCTAGTGGAAGGCCGAGTGTCTACCGACTATTGAGTTTCTTGTTTGCTTCTCTTCTGGCGTGCTTTTGCACGCCTTTTCCATTTCTGAATGACTCTGTATCTCCAGGCAAATCTTACAGATACGTAACCTGTTGCACCTAAAAGAATGCCTGCTATTGCAGAGCCAAAATAGAGGGGCATCCAAACGACCGCAAGTCCGTTTGCCAGCCACTCTGTCGTAAATTCGAAAGATTCAACGGGCTCAGTGCCGAGCAACCAGGCACCAAACTTGTACGTTGCAAAAAACAGTGGTGGCATTGTGATTGGGTTGGATATCCAGACAAGACCAATTGATAGCGGAATGTTTGCCGTCAAATAGAATGCTAAAAATGCAGCGAGCACCATTTGAAATGGCATTGGAATCATCGCGCAAAATAAGCCGATAAGTGCTGCTCTGGCTGCGGACCTGCGATTAAAGTGCCACAAATTGGGCTCACTAATGAGACCGTGCATGAATTTCAGCGAATTGATGGCCAATATTTCTTCGCGTGAAGGGATTTTAATTTTAAGGTCTTTGAGTGCCATAAAATATCGGTCTTGTTTTGTTAGTCAACGTACTTGCCATTACAGCTTTAATCTCAGCGTATGCTCTGGCTTTTTTGCAGGAGCACTTCATCGTTGTGCTTGTTTTTCTGCTTCTCTTATCCGGCGGCTATTCTACCTTACGCTCTAATAAAATCATTGTTTTATTTACTGTTTTAGGAATGGCTCCGTTCTTGTTTCATTACTGCGTACAGTCAATGTCTGATGACGCTTTTCCTTATGAGGTGCTTGAGCGGAGTTTGACGATTCAAGCGGTGTCCGGTTCTGATGTCTTTTCATGGGGAACAAAAACAACTTTTCTTATTGTAGACAATAATTCATGTGCTGAATCTGAGGGTTGTTTTTCCTGGCAGGATAAAAAGATTCAGCTTAATGATTATCAAGAGGGTGTTTATGTTAAAGGGTGTTCTTATAAAGCAAAAGTTCGATTAAAACCGCCCATTGGTTTGAGTAATCCTGGTGGCTTTGATTATGAGCACTGGTTGTTTTCTAAAAAAATATGGGCGGTCGGTTATGTGAAGGGGGAGGTTACACCGCTCTCGTGTAATCTTAGTGTGGGCTGGTTTGATCGACTGCAAGAAAAGCTGGCGTCTCAGGCTCAGGGAGAATCACTCAGGCAGGTACGGTCTTTGGGGTTGGTTAAGGCTCTATTATTTGGAAATAAATCAGGAATAGTTGAGCAAGATAAAGACTTACTGTCTAGCTCCGGTTTAATTCACTTATTTGTTATCAGCGGTCTTCACGTTGGACTGTTGTTTGGCGTACTTTTAATTTTTTCACGGTTATCTCTGCTTGGGTGCCAGGCCATATTAGGTTCTAAGCTGAGCTGGTTTGCTGGCGTGTTAAGTGAAATTCTGACTGTAGCTTGTGTTTGGTGGTATGTGACGGAGATAGCGCTTCCGGTTTCGGCGGTGCGTGCTGCTATTTTTATATCAATATGGCGTGCGGTTCGTGTTTTTTCGTATCAGACGACGATTTGGCAAGTTTTGGGGGGCTCCTTTTGGTTGATACTGGCGATGTGGCCTGAACAGGTTGTTTCGCTTGGCTTTTGGATGTCTTTCTTGGCTATTGTTGGGTTGATTCTTCCGTTTTGGGGGCGAGGGAGGGGGAATAATGGCACTGAGCTGAAAAGTTCATGGCTTAAACGGTTTTTCCTAACGCTAAGGCGCTATTTCTGGACGCTTCTTAAACTTCAATTATCTGTCAGTTTCATTCTCTTACCTGTTTTAATTTGGATGCAGGGAGCGCCTGTTTCTTTAGCCGCGTTGTGGAATTTGCTGCTTATCCCTTTGTTTTCTGTTTTTGTGGTTCCTTCGTTGGTGGTAGCTTGTGTTATTTTTTGGTGGTCTGAAAGTGTAGCTTTATGGCTATTCAAGCTACTTGGTTCCTTACTGGTGGGTATTTTGGATTGTGTGTCTGATTCAGTGCAGTGGCTGAATCATATGAACCTTGATTTAAATTATTATCATCCATCCGTGGCTGTGTTTGTATTTGCTGTTTGTGCGCTTATGCCGCTGGGGCTGGTGTACCGAGCGTTTGGTGTGTTGGCGGTGGTGTTTATTATTTTATTGGGACGAGACGAGAGTGCCCATTTCGAAGTGTGGTTCCTGGATGTTGGCCAAGCACAATCGGTCGTCATTACTCGGGATCGCAGGGCCATGATTTATGATGTCGGTTTCAAATTTGGCAACTTTAATGCCTCTGATGCTGTTGTTATTCCGTTTTTGGGGCATAAGCAGGTGAAGGTTGTTGATCATGTCTTCATCAGTCATTCGGACTCTGATCATAGTGGTGGTTTGGAGGCGCTGCTTGATAGTCGATATCGACCAGACACGCTGCATGCGAATTACCAATCGGACCTCCTGAGTTTATTGGGCGGGCAGGTTAAGAGTTGCAGTTATGGCGATGGCTTGTCTTGGCAGGGAAGTCGGATAGAGGTTCTGTGGCCGAATCCGCAGAGTAAATTACATAATGAGCTTATGAGCAATAATGATACTTCCTGTGTAATTCGGTTGGAGTACGGGAATCACAGCCTGTTGCTGGTTGGAGATATATCGGTCAAAGTGGAAAAAGAATTAATTGCAATGGCAAAAAAAGGGGATGTTCGCCTTTCTTCAGATATTTTGTCG
The DNA here is from genome assembly GCF_039537985.1 of Litoribacillus peritrichatus. NCBI lineage: Bacteria > Pseudomonadati > Pseudomonadota > Gammaproteobacteria > Oceanospirillales > Oceanospirillaceae > Litoribacillus > Litoribacillus peritrichatus. The sequence goes on along the minus strand of NZ_BAABBN010000012.1, from coordinate 188,206 downwards.
ATGCCTCATCATGGGAGTAAGAGTTCCAGCTCCATGGCATTCATTCAGGAGGTTTCGCCTTCGTGGGTTGTGGCCTCGTCAGGCGCCCTTAATCGCTATGGGCATCCATCCAAGGTGGTGGTTGAGCGATACCGGAATGCAGGGGTTGAGGTATTGAATACGGCGGTCAGTGGGGCGATTAGATTCGACCTTGAAAATCAAGACGGACTTAGCCCTCCTTTGATGTGGCGCACATTAAAAGAATCTTACTGGACAACAAACAGAAAGATTGGACTTTAGGTTTTGCGAACGGCCTAAAAAACCTTTATTCTCAGCTCGTTATTTATTTTTGACTGTCAGTTTTTATTTAGGAGATCAAAAGAGTGTTTGAACTAGTCAAAGCGGGTGGTTGGTTGATGTTCCCAATACTTGCGTGTTCTGTTATCGCAATGGGGATTATCATAGAGCGTTTTTGGTCTTTAAGAGCAACGAAAGTTGCCCCCCGGAAGTTACTCGCCCAGGTTTGGGTTTGGATTCAAAACTCAGAACTCGATAAAGAAAAGTTGAAAGCATTAAAACAGCAGTCAATGTTAGGCAGTGTTTTTGCTGCGGGGCTGAATAACTCTTCCAAGGGCCGTGAGGTAATGAAAGAAAGCCTTGAAGAGCAAGCGAGTCATGTGGCACATGAAATGGAACGTTATTTAAATACGTTGGGTACGGTTGCTTCGATTACTCCGCTGCTTGGTTTGCTTGGAACTGTGATTGGTATGATTAAGGTTTTTAATGACATCATGCTACAGGGAACCGGTAATGCGAATGTTTTAGCAGGGGGGATCAGTGAAGCTTTGTTGACCACGGCTGCAGGTTTGACTGTCGCGATTCCCGCGATGATTTTTTATCGTTATTTTACTCGTAAGATTGATGAGCATCTTGTGTTTATGGAGCAAGAATCCATTAAGCTGGTTGAGGTGCTTCAGGGAAATCGTAAGGTAGATATGACGGAAGGGGATTAATCGTGAATTTTCGATCGCAGAAGCGTGAAGAGGTTTCGATAGATCTGACTCCGCTGATTGATGTTGTATTTCTCTTGTTGATTTTCTTTATGGTTTCAACCACTTTTACAAAAGAAACTCATCTGGAAATTGACTTGCCGGAAAGTTCTACTGAGGCTACAACCTCTGAAAACATTGAGCTGTTGGAAATCGTAGTCAGTTCCAATGGCAGCTATTCACTTAACGGGAAAAGCTTGATAAATAATCAGCTGGACACGTTAAAACAGGCACTCAAGAAGGAGTCGAAAGGCGATACTAAGCTGCCTATGGTAATTACTGCGGATGCAAGTGTGGCTCATGAGTATGTTGTGCGCGCGATGGATGCAGCAGGACAACTTGGTTTTACCAAGCTGAGTATCACAACCAAACAGGCTAAGTAATTCATGAGTGGTATTGAGCAAGCCTGGTATCAAGGGGCGAAGTGGCTAAAGCTGCTTCGTCCTTTTAGCTTTCTGGCTGAGAAATATGCAAGTTCAAAACGACAGGCTTTTTTGAGTCAGCCAGACTTAGAACCGTTTATTGCGCTGTCCGGTCACTCTGTGCCTCTGATTGTGGTGGGGAATATCTCGGTAGGTGGCACCGGAAAAACCCCTTTTACCATCGCTTTGGCTCAGTATCTTAGCTCAAAAGGCAAGCGGGTTGGGGTGGTGAGTCGTGGATATGGAAGTAAGCGTAAGACATTTCCTTATGAAGTCCTTTCCGAAAGCACTACTGACGACGCCGGTGATGAACCTTTACTGATTAAGCAACGGTTGGATTGCCCTGTCGTCATTGATCCGGATCGTGTTTCTGCAGTGAACTTTTTGTTGTCGAAACACGATGTGGATGTGCTTATTTCAGATGATGGCCTCCAGCATTATAAAATGAATCGTTCATTAGAGATTGTATTGGTGGATGGCGGTAGGGGGCTTGGTAATGGGCGCATGCTACCGGAAGGCCCGCTAAGGGAGTCGGTGGCCCGGCTTGACTCTGTGGATTTTGTTGTCGTAAACAGTCCGGCGGAAGGCTTCCCGGAATTAGAAGGAAGTGAGCGTTGGGCTGACTGGTTTAAGCAAAACGCTTACACTCAAATGAGTATTGTGCCGGGTGATTTTTACAGTCTTGCGAATGATCAGCAAGAGGTCATCACCGGGGAGCAGGTGTATGCCGTGTCTGGTATTGGTAATCCTGAGCGGTTTTATAACACCTTAACTGAAATGAGAGTAAAATATTTGGCCAGACCTTTTAGGGATCATCATGACTTCTCCATGTTGGACTTTGTTGAGATGGTTGATTATCGGATTGCAATGACAGAAAAAGATGCAGTGAAGTGTCGTTCTCTGGATTTGGGTAATGCGGTTTACTTGTCTGTTAATGCTTCATTAGAAGAGCGCTTTTTTGATCGGGTCTTCGATCAATTATTTACATAAATTTTTGGAGTTTATATGAGCTTCTCGGTAGTTATTCCTGCCCGCTATTCATCTTCTCGTTTACCGGGAAAGCCTTTAAAAGAGATTGCTGGTAAAACAATGATCCAGCATGTGTATGAAAGGGCGCTTGAGAGCGAAGCGAAAGAAGTTATTATTGCTACGGACGATGCTCGGATTCAGGAAGTGGCTGAGTCGTTTGGTGCAAAAGTCTGTATGACAAACCCTGATCATGCTTCAGGCACTGACAGGCTTCAGGAAGTGGTTTCTCTGCTGAATTACTACGCTGATGATATTGTGGTGAATGTTCAAGGGGATGAGCCTTTGATTCCGCCGAGAGTGATTAATCAGGTCGCTCATAACTTATCGGCAGAGAAAGAAGCAAGCATCTCAACTCTGTATGAGCCCATTGAAAAAGCTGAGGATATTTTTAATCCGAACATCGTAAAAGTGGTCTCTGACAGTAATGATTTTGCATTATATTTTTCCCGAGCGCCTATCCCGTATGCCCGGGATGCTTTTGCGCTGGATAAGACTAAGGTGCCGACGGGTGTTTCTTTTAAGCGGCATATTGGTATCTACGCTTATCGGGTTAACCTACTTAACAGCTTTGTTAAGTGGGATGAGGCGCCCATTGAGTCGACGGAGTGTCTTGAGCAATTAAGAGCGCTGTGGAATGGGGCGAAAATTCATGTGGCTCTGGCCGATGAAATTCCTCCTGGCGGGGTTGATACAGAAGAAGATCTTGAGCGAGTCAGGTCTTATTTTAAGTCGATTGAAAGTAAAGAGTAGTCAGAGAGTGAAGATATTATTTGTTTGTCTGGGGAATATTTGCCGCTCGCCAACCGCAGATGGCGTGTTCCGTAAAGTCATAAAGCAAGCTGGTTTGGATGGAGCTGTGTATGTGGATTCTGCCGGGACGGCTGGTTGGCATATAGGAAAATCACCGGACGGACGATCCTCGGAGGTGGCTCTGAGCCGGGGTTATGACCTTTCTTTATTGCGTTCTCGTCAGGTAAGTTCCGACGACTTTTCTGAGTTTGATCTGCTTTTGGCTATGGACAGCGATAATTACTCTGATTTGCTTTCTCTGTGTCCGAACGAGCATCGCCATAAAGTTAAAAAATTCTTGAGTTACAGCAGTATTCTTCCCGATGGGGATGTGCCTGATCCGTATTATGGGGGGGAAGCTGGGTTTGAGCGAGTGTTGGATTTGGTCGAGGAGGCCTGTGAAGCGCTTCTTCGTGATGTGCAGGGACGCGTATGTTGATCCAGCGGGGGGTGGATTTAAAGTCTGCTAACAGTTTTGGGTTGAGCTTAAAGGCCGACTTTTACTGTCGTCCGTCAACGACTGATGAACTTGAGCAGGCGTACGCATTTGCTAAATCAGAGGCTTTGGATGTTTTGATCTTGGGCGGAGGCAGTAATGTACTGTTTTCATCTCCAGAATATCAGGGTTTGGTGGTACACCTAAACTTGAAAGGAACAGACGCACAGCAGGATGGCGATTATATTCGAGTTACGGCCTCGGCGAGTGAAAACTGGGATGACTTCGTTCATCAATGCATGGGTTTATCTGCTTATGGTTTAGAAAACTTATCTCTCATTCCTGGTACGGTGGGGGCCTCTCCTGTTCAGAATATAGGCGCTTATGGCGTTGAAGTTTCTGATTATATTGAGTCTGTTCAGTGTTTTGATCCTGATTCCGGACAACAAAAAGTTATACGAAATGAAGAGTGTCGGTTTGGCTATCGAGACAGTATTTTCAAGCACGAGGCCAAATGCTTAGTGATAACCTCCGTGACTTTCAGGTTACCTACGGAGGCTAATCTTAGAGTAGGATATGGGGATGTTAAGCAAAGGCTGGATGCTTTGTTGGCGGATTCAAATCTGTCCTCTGCCACACCTCAGATGGTTTCTGATGTGATCTCTCAATTGCGTTCGGAAAAATTACCCGACCCTAAACTCTTGGGTAATGCAGGTAGTTTTTTTAAAAACCCTATCGTTTCTTCAGAAAAATATAATGAGCTCAAGATAAAGTATTCCGATTTGGTTGCTTACCCTTACGGGGCAGACTTTAAGCTTGCTGCGGGTTGGATGATTGACCAGCTTGGTTTTAAGGGTAAGACGATTGGTGGGGTAGCTGTGCATGATAAGCAGGCGCTGGTGTTAGTGAATAAAACCGGTGAAGCGACTTCTGATGAGTTATTTGAATTGGTCGACTTGATTTATCGTGAGGTAAAACGCCGTTATGGTGTGGAGCTTTCAATAGAGCCTGTGGTTGTGTGAGAGTAGAGAGGCAAAAAAAAGCCCGGTATTTAATACCGGGCTTTTTTATTTTCAGTAAGATTAGTCAGCTTCTTGAACCGAGCTGGACTTTTCTTTGTCTGTTGTGCCTGTCGGGGCTTCAGACGTTTGTTGTTGCTGCTGGTCTTCAGGAGTCTGAGGAGCATTGTTAGGCGCATTGCTTACCGCAGGCTTTGAATCCTCTTTTGCAACTGTTTCCGTTTCAGATGGTGTTGCCTCTGAGTCTGAACCTTGCTGTGCACGAGGGTCATTAGGCGCTCGTTTAGTTGCGCTTCTTCGTGATGCTCTGCGGGCTGGCTTAGCTGCAGCAGATTCAGTTTGTGTTTCGGTAGCGACTGCTTCTTCAGGTTTCACGGCCTCGCCGTTTGCTTCCTGAATCTTGCCTATGCCTGCCGTAGAAACTGGTTTGGTTTCTTCTTTCTTCTTAACGACTTTCTTAGCTCGCTCTCTGCGACGACGAGGTTTCGGCTTCTCTTCAGAAGAAGCTTCTGTGTTTTCAGCTGGTTGAGCTGCTTCTGGCTTTTGTTGCTCAGATTCAGCAATCAGTGAAGCCTGCTCTTGGTTGATGCTCTCCACTGTATTGTTCTCCGCTGTATTGCTCTTTGAGGAGTTGCTGTCAGTCGAGAGCGTGCTTTCTGTTGGAGCAGCTTCGTTTGCTTTAGTTGCCGTGCTATTGGTTTCAGGTTTCGCAGGTTGCTTTTTAGCTTCCTCGGTCTGATTCTCAGCTTTGTTCTGAGTTGTTACTTCAGGCTGAGTTGTTACTTCAGGCTGAGTTTTATTTTGGTCCGGCTGAGGGCTTTCTGTTGCAGGTTGTTCTGCTTTTGCCTGCTCTGCCTGCGCTGTGCTAGCCTGATTTTCGGCTGGCTTTGTTTTTGCTCTTTCTGCGTTCGCTTTGCGTCGTTCGCTTCTTCTGGTGTTTTTACGGGCAGGCGTTGTTGCTTCTGTTTGCTCTGCTTGTTTTTCAGAAGATGCGGCTTGAGGCTCAGCTGTGTTGTTGTCTGATTTTGAAGCGTTCGTTTTAGACGAATCAGCTTTCGGAGCATCAGTCTTTGGTGCGCTGGCTTTGGTTGAGTCTGCTTTTGGAGCTTCAACTTTATCCGAAGTTTTTTGATTTAACTCGGTTTGTTGTGTTGCTGTGTTAGCTAACTCTTTTTCAGCGGCTGCATTTTGCTCGCGCTTCGGTGATTGATTCCTACGGCGTTGCGTGTTGTTTCTGTTGCGACGGCGTGGTTGATCATCACGTTTATTTTGGTTGTTGCCGTCTTGAGCTTGAGCTTCGGTGTTGCGCTCCTGAGGCTTGGTGTTTTTATTGCGATCGTCGCGAGTGTTCTTAGCGTTGCGTTCTTGCTGCTTGTTGTCGTTGCTGCGACTTTGCTTACGATCTTGTTGATTGCCTGATTTGCTGTTGCGCGACTGCTCGGACTTGTTTCGTTCGTTACGATTCTTGTCGTTACGGTTTTGCGGGCGGTTGCTGCGCTTGTTGTCTTGTGGTTTTCTGGTGTTTTTCTGGCGCGTCTGAGGTTGTTTGATTACTTCCTCTTTCGGCTCTTCTTCACCTTTAAACAGGTTGGAAAAACCTGCCGCCATGCGAGCAAAGAAGCCTTCTTTTTTCTGCTCTGTCGGTTGCTCGGTTGCAGTTGCTGCAGGCGCTGGTGTTGAGTGAACAACGGTCTTAACAGCGGCTTCGGCGCGGACAATGGCTTTAGGTGCGGTTGCTTCGACAACTTCTGGTGTCGGTGCATCAGGAATCATTGTTACTGTTGATTCAGTGCGGGACTCGGTGATGTGGTCGTCTCTTAATCGAACAACTTCGTACTTAGGTGTTTCTATGTACTGATTCGGTACGATGAGCAGTTTAACGCCTTGTTCTTTTTCAATACGAGAAAGTTGAGTGCGTTTTTCATTGGTGAGATAGGTTGCGACCGAAATAGGCACGATGGCGCGAACTTCAGAAGTGCGCTCTTTGAATGCTTCTTCCTGAAGAAGACGCATAATAGAAAGAGCCAGTGATTCTGTATCACGAATGGTTCCGTGGCCACTGCAGCGAGGGCAAACAATGCCTGATGTCTCGCCAAGAGAAGGGCGCAGACGCTGACGCGACATTTCTAATAAACCAAAGCGAGAGATGCGACCCACTTGAACACGAGCCCGATCCATTTCAAGGGCTTCTCTTAAGCGGTTTTCCACTTCTCGTTGGTTTCTGCTTTGCAGCATGTCGATGAAGTCGATAACGATCAGGCCACCCATGTCGCGTAAACGAAGTTGGCGGGCCACTTCATCTGCTGCTTCAAGGTTGGTCATCAACGCAGTTTCTTCGATGTCCTGGCCTTTTGTTGCTCTTGCCGAGTTGATATCGATAGAAACCAATGCTTCAGTTGGATCAATAACAATGGAGCCGCCAGAAGGCAGTTTTACTTCACGCTGGAAGGCTGTCTCGATCTGAGTTTCAATCTGATAGCGATTGAATAGCGGTACAGCATCATCGTAGATTTTAATCTTGTTGGCGTAATGTGGCATTACCTGGTTGATGAAGGTAACAGCATCATTATGCACCGCACGACTGTCGATCAGTACTTCGCCGATGTCTTTACGGAGGTAATCACGAATTGCACGAATGATTACGTTGCTTTCCTGATAAATAAGGAAAGGCGCGTCGCGCTCGTCGGACGCTGATTTGATGGTGTTCCAAATCGTCGTAAGGTAGTTAAGATCCCACTGCAGGTCTTCGGTACTTCGACCAACACCCGCTGTGCGAACAATGACGCCCATGTCTTTCGGAATTTCAAGACCTGACATAGCTTCGCGAAGCTGTGTGCGTTCGTCGCCTTCGATGCGACGGGAAATACCACCGGCTCTCGGGTTGTTTGGCATCAGAACCAGGTAGCGACCGGCAAGTGAGATAAAGGTGGTCAGTGCTGCACCTTTGTTGCCGCGCTCTTCTTTATCTACCTGAACAATAACTTCCTGGCCTTCTCTTAAAAGCTCTTTGATATTGAAGCGCTGGCCACGTTCTGGTTTGGTTACGAAGTATTCTTTGGAGATTTCTTTAAGAGGAAGGAAACCGTGACGTTCTGCGCCGAAGTCTACGAAAGCTGCTTCAAGGCTTGGTTCAATTCGTGTGATCTTGGCTTTGTATATATTCGCTTTTTTTTGTTCGCGAGTTCCTGATTCAATATCCAGGTCATATAAACGCTGGCCGTCAACAAGTGCAACACGCAACTCTTCTTGGTTCGTTGCGTTGATTAGCATTCTTTTCATGTAAATCCATGTTTTTCTATGAGATCTACGCCAGTAGAGCAGGTGATGAAAGCAATGATTGGTCTTAGATTAAAGAATAAAAGCCAAAGTGTAATCTTCCTGCATTCTGAACATGGCGCATCTCGAAATGTTCAAAAACGACATCTTACTTAGATTGTCGCAACTAATTTGGTAAACTAACCGCCTTTCTTCGGAAGGGTGGTGGTTCGCCTTCTCGAAGCCAAAGTACCTTGAGCGGTTTGGAACTTTGAACCGGAGCCTTATAAATTACTCCGGTTTTTTGTAATTCACCACCGCAGAACCAGTTAAGCAGTTGCTAACTGTAAGCTTAGCTTAATCATAGTGAATGCGGCGACGCAGACTATAGCAATAAATATCAAGGTCATCAATTGAATAGGTTTGTAGTTTTTATATGAGTTCAACTTCCATAAGTCCAAATACCTCAGTTCAATTTATTGATGTAGAAGAAGATTATAGCGGGCAGCGGCTGGATAACTTCCTTATTGCTCGTTTGAAAGGCGTGCCGAAATCGAAGATTTATCAAATTATTCGAAAGGGTGAGGTTCGGGTAAATAAAAAGCGCAAAAAAGCTGAATATCGCCTGGAGAGTGGTGATGCGGTAAGGGTGCCGCCGATTCGGGTTGCAGACCCTAAGCCGGTTGTGAAGGTTTATGATAAAACCCTTAAGCTGATTGAAGACGCCATTATCTATGAAGATGAGTCTTTTATGGCAATCAATAAGCCGAGTGGTATCGCCGTTCATGGTGGCAGCGGTGTTACTTGGGGTTTGATTGAGGCGGTGCGCCAGATTCGGCCGGATGTGCGCAGATTGGAGCTTGTGCATCGTTTGGATCGGGATACTTCTGGCATTATATTGATTGCAAAAAAAGGCGCTGTGCTGAAGGTTTTTCATCAATATTTGCTGAATAAGCAGATGTCCAAAATTTATCATGCTTTGGTAGTTGGGCGTTGGCCAAAGCATAAACGAGAAATTGATGTGCCTCTTAAGAAAATTGAGCTTTCTTCAGGAGAGCGCATTGTTAAGGTGGACGGAAAGGGCAAGGCGTGCAAAACAGAATACCGAGTGTTGGACGCTTATAAAGGCTACTCGTTGGTAGAAGCCAGCCCGATTACCGGTCGTACACATCAGATTCGCGTACATTGCCAGTTTGCAGGGAGTTCGATCGTGGGTGATCAAAAGTATTGCTCAGAGGCGGATTTGGCAGAACAGAAAGTTCATGGCTTTAACCGCTTGTGTTTGCATGCGAGAGAGCTGCGATTTAAGCACCCAGAAACAGGGAAGCAAATGACATTAGTTGCAGAGTATGGTCCTGACTTGAATAAAATATTATCCGGTGTAAAACAGTTGGCTGCTAAATGATGGAAAATAAATACGATCTTGTTATTTTTGATTGGGATGGCACTTTGGTTGATTCTGCCGATTTGATTGTAGGGTGTATGCAGTCTGCGTTTCAGGATGCCTCTGTGAATGTGCCAGTAGGCAAGGCTGTCAGAAACATCATCGGCCTTGGTATTAAAGAGGCAATAAGAACGCTGGATGAAACCATCGATGAAGATTGCGTTGAGCTGGTTCGACAGCGTTATGGGCACCATTTTCATCTCAGGGATACTGGTGAGTTGAATGTGTTCGATGGTGTCTATTCTCTGCTGGATGACTTATCCGGCAGCAGAATACGTTCAGCGGTGGCGACAGGTAAAAGCCGTCGAGGTCTGAAAAGAGGGTTGGCAAAGTTTAAGGCTGCTCACCATTTTGAGGTAACACGTTGTGCAGATGAAACTCAGTCCAAACCCCACCCATTAATGTTGTCGCAGATTTTGGCCGAAACTTCCGTGCCATTGGAGAAGGCAATTATGGTGGGGGATTCCATATATGATATGGAGATGGCCAGGAATATCGGTATGGACTCGGTTGCTGTGACTTACGGTGTTCACTCAAAAGATGAATTGAGTGCTTTTAGTCCTACTGAATATGTTGATAATGTAGATCAATTGAAATTATTTTTATTGGATTAATTGTCCAGATGGAGTTTTTGAGTGACTGAACAACAGGGGTCGAATGGCGTGCAGGAAAATAATACACGTGATGCTCTCAGAGAAGCGTCTTCTTCGGGAGCGGGAAGTAAAGAGTGGCACTTAATTGAGAAAATGGTGCTGACTATGGCGCTGGAGCAGAGGAAGGCCAGGCGTTGGGGGATTTTTCGTTTTTTAATCTCTATTGGTTTTATGTTCTTCGTGTTCTCAATGATATTGCAAACCGCAAAAATCGATCGTAATGCGGTAGTTGGTGAAGGTGAATACACTGCGCTGGTCGAAGTGAAGGGGCCGATCATGGCGGATGGCGAAGCCAGTGCCGATGTGCTGGTTACAGGCTTGAGGGAGGCTTTTGAAAGCCCGGGTACTAAAGGGGTGGTTTTAAGAATTAACAGCCCAGGTGGAAGCCCGGTTCAGTCGGGGTATGTGAACGATGAAATAAAGCGTTTAAAGGGTTTGTATCCTGAAATTCCTGTGTATGCCGTGATATCTGACTTAGGCGCATCTGGCGCTTATTATATTGCTGTTGCTGCGGATAAGATTTTTGCTGATAAGGCGAGTCTTGTTGGGTCTGTTGGGGTGACTGCGTCCAGTTTTGGTTTTGTCGATACCATTGAAAAACTGGGTGTTGAGCGCCGGACGTTTACAGCGGGTGAACATAAAGGCTTCTTAGATCCGTTTTTACCCGTAAAGGAAGATGAAAAGGTATTTTGGGAATCTGTACTGAAAACGACTCATCAGCAATTTATTAGTGTTGTGAAAGAAGGTCGTGGCGATAAATTGGCGGATAACCCGGATTTATTTTCTGGTTTGGTCTGGTCTGGAGAGCAAGCGCTGGAGTTGGGCTTGGTTGATGAGCTGGGAAGCAGTAGTTATGTTGCAAGGGAGGTTGTTGGTGCTGAGAAAATAGTGGATTTCACACCGAAGCCAGACCCGTTTAAAGAGTTCACCAAACGATTGGGAACCAGCATGGCTATGTACTTCAGTAAAGCGCTCGGTATTGAAGGCCCTGTTTTAAGGTAGTCTGATGCCGGACGTATAAAAAGGAAGCGAATGCTTCCTTTTTTATTGTTTGGTGTTCAGTGCTGGCATCCCTATAGAATGTTGACGCCTTCTTGTTCGAGCATCTTGGTGAGTTTGATTAAAGGCAGGCCGATCAGACTGTTAGGGTCTTCTCCGACCAGTTTTTCAAAAAGGGCGATGCCAAGCGCTTCGCTCTTAAAGCTGCCTGCGCAATTGAGGACGTCTTCTTTGTCCACGTAATTGCTGACTTGCTGTTCGTTGAGTGTTCGAAAAACCACCTGGAATGGTTCGATGCAAGACTGGTATTTTTGTGTTTCTGCATTATATAAGCAAAGGCCAGTATGAAAGGTGGCGGTTTTGCCCGACATGCTCATAAGCTGCTTAATTGCGTTTTCCCGTGTTTTGGGTTTTCCGAGTGCGATTCCGTCGACTTCGGCAACCTGGTCTGATGCGATGATAAGGCCGGTGTTGATCGATTTTGCCACTTCCTTGGCTTTCTCAATGGAAAGTCGCAAGGAGATTTCTTTCGGAGATTCATCTGCTTTCGGTGTTTCGTCAATGTCCGGGCTGATGCATTGATGTTGAATCTGAAGTTTCGTCAGAAGTTCTCTTCTAAACGGTGAGGATGAAGCTAAAATAATAGGGGTATTTGACATCTTACGTGTTACTTTTGTTGGCGGATTAGTTTGATTGCTAGTTTAAAGGTAATTTCTCGTTTTTTCATTAATTTACCTTTGACAGCGCTTTGATCAATCCCTATTATGGCGCCCTTATGTCAAAGTCATCATTACCAGATTATGTAAATCCAAGGCGGTTGGCCAATCAAGGGATGACCCTTGAAGGTGAAATCTCTGCCGATTCGTTTAAGCGAATTGCGGAAGTTGCAACCATAACAGCGTCAGGTGTTCGTGTAAGTCTAAAGTTCTTTTCTGATGAAGATCGCTTTAGGGTAATTGCAGGAACCATCGCTACGGAAGTTGATTTGGATTGTCAGCGTTGCTTGACTCCGGTGGGAGTGAAGGTGGAGAGTCAGTTCGAAGTTGCCATTGTGGCAAGTGATGAATCTGCAAAAGATCTGCCTAGCTACTATGAACCGGTGATTGTTGAGGAAGATAACCTTGACCTTGTACCGCTGATTGAAGAAGAACTTTTACTGGCATTGCCAATGTATGCTTATCACGATCAATGCGACGTGAAAATGTCATATGGCGATGCTGAAGATACAGCCGAAGTGGAAGAACCTACCCCAAATCCATTTCAAGTGCTGGCAAATTTGAAAGTGGGTAAAACAAAGAATTAGGAGTAATCCGGCATGGCTGTTCAGAAGAGTAAAGTAACTCGTTCAAGACGTGGTATGCGTCGTTCGCATGACACACTAACAGGTGCAACATTGTCTGTTGATTCAACAACAGGTGAAACTCATCGTCGCCACCATGTTACAGCAGACGGCTTCTACCGTGGTAATCAGGTAGTTGCTAAAGCTGAAGCAGCTGACGAAGAGTAAGAAATATGATCACCATTGCTATTGATGCAATGGGCGGGGACTTCGGTCCTCAGATCACTGTGCCGGGTGCGCTCAAGTGTCTTGAGATTGTGCCCGACCTTCGTCTCATCCTTGTTGGTGACGAAGAGAAAATCCTTCCTTTAATTCCTCGAAATTTATCTTCATTTGTCGAAGTAAAACACACCGATCAGTTCATCAGTATGGATGAAAAGCCATCGCGTGCGTTACGTGGCATGCCTGATTCGTCTATGAGGCTCGCTGTTCAGTCTGTGGCTGATGGCTCGGCCGATGCAATTGTCAGTGCCGGTAATACCGGAGCTTTGATGGCAATCAGTCGTTATGTTTTGCAAACGTTGCCGGGTATTGATCGCCCTGCGATTATGGCGCGACTTCCTGTCAAAGAAGGTGCTACCTATATGCTGGATCTTGGCGCTAATGTGGATTGCCAGGCTGAGCATTTGTATCAATTTGCTGTTATGGGTACTGCGTTTGCTGCTGCAAACGGGCAGGTTGTTCAGCCAAGGGTTGCGCTACTGAATGTGGGTGTGGAGTCTATCAAAGGCAATCAACAGGTACGGCTGGCATCTCATCAGATCGCCCAAAGTGAAGCGCTTAATTATATTGGCTTTATTGAGGGGAATGATTTATTCAGTGGCAAAGCAGACGTGATTGTTTGTGATGGTTTTGTGGGAAATGTGGCGTTAAAGGCTTCGGAAGGGGTGATGCGTTTGGCTGCACAGAAAATTCAGCAAAAGTTTTCTGTGTGGTGGTTAAAGTGGTTGGGGTTGTTGTTGCGTCCTTTTTTAAAGTCCTTGTCTAAAGAGTTGGACCCCACGTATTTAAATGGTGCTTTGCTGGTCGGTTTGCAGGGTATTGTAGTTAAAGGTCACGGGTCTTCCGATGAGCAGAGTTATACCAATGCAGTGATGCAGGCTTATCGTGAAGTGGCTAATAAATCGAACGATCATTTTGAAGAAATAATGAGTCAAATAGAGTTTTAGAGGTATCTATGTCATCTGCCTTTGTTTTTCCTGGTCAAGGGTCGCAACTGGTTGCTATGGGAAGCGATTTTTATGATCAGTCAGAAACGTTTCGGAATACCCTTCAAGAAGCGTCTGATGCTCTTGAGTATGATTTATGGAAAATAATTAAAGAAAATTCGGACGACCAACTGAATCAAACACAGTTTACTCAGCCTGCATTGTTGGCTGTGTCCATCGGTATTTATCGATCATATTTGGATCGAGGTGGAGTAAAGCCGGTTGCTGTTTCTGGTCATAGTCTTGGTGAGTACTCAGCGTTGGTTGCAGCTGGTGTCATAGACTTTGCTGACGCTATAAGATTGGTAGGTGCGCGTGGTAAGTTCATGCAAGAAGCGGTTCCGGCGGGTGAAGGCGCTATGGCGGCCGTGATGGGGCTGGATTTAGGTGAAATTCAGCGGATTTGTGCTGAAAGCCAAGGGGTTGTTGAGGCGGCGAACCTTAATGCGCCTGGGCAAATTGTCATCGCCGGCAGCAAAGAGTCTGTGGTGAATGTATTGCCTTTGTTGAAAGAAGCCGGGGCTAAACGTGCAATAGAGTTGCCTGTTAGCGTGCCTTCGCATTGTTCGCTTATGAGGCCTGCGGCAGAGAAATTAGAAGAAATGCTATCAGGAATTGCATTGAGTGCCCCGTCAATTGACGTGGTGCATAATGTGTCTGCGATGACTGAGTCTGACTTGAATGCAGTGAAGCTGCTACTGGTTGAGCAGCTTTATAGTCCGGTTAGGTGGGTTGACTGTATAGAAAAGTTGAAGGATTTAGGTGCGCAACGATTGATTGAGTGTGGTCCGGGTAAAGTTTTGGCTGGACTTACTAAACGAATAGATCGCTCATTGGCTTGCTCTTCGCTTGGGTCTCTGGATTCTATGTCTGAAGTATTGGGTTAATGGGTAAGTTAGGTATCAATTAATGGAAAAGAAAATTGCATTAGTAACGGGCGCCAGTCGTGGTATTGGCGCTGCAATTGCTCAAAAACTTGTTGAACTTGGTTTCTATGTTCTGGGAACGGCGACTTCGGATTCTGGTGCCGAGGCAATTAGTGTGTCTTTGGCTGAGTCCGGTCAGGGTTATAAGTTGGATGTCAGTTCAGAAGAGTCTGTTAAGGCGTTTTTTGCGTCGTTGAAGAGCGAAGATAAATTACCTTTGGTTGTGGTTAATAATGCCGGCATTACTGATGATGGATTGGCGTTGAGAATGAAAGGGGATCAGTGGCAGAAAGTCATAGATACTAATCTGACTGGCGCTTTCAGGGTGACTCAGGCATCGTTTCGTGCGATGACGAAAGCACGATGGGGGCGGGTTGTGAATGTGTCTTCCGTGGTGGCTCAGGCCGGAAACCCAGGTCAGGCCAATTATTGTGGTGCTAAGGCTGGTCTGGAGGGGATGTCCCGCTCTTTGGCGAAAGAGTTGGCAAACCGAAATATTACCATTAATTGTGTTGCGCCTGGTTTTATTGCTTCGGATATGACAGATGCCTTAAACGAGCAGCAAAAAGACGCTATTCTTTCTCAGATTCCGATGGGAAGGATGGGGGATGCTCAAGAAGTGGCTGCCGTGGTGGGTTTCTTGTGTTCTGAAGAAGCGTCTTATGTAACGGGTCAGGTGATGCAGGTGAATGGCGGAATGTATATGAGTTGATTGCTCATTGACATATCCAAAGATTAAACCTATAAAAATATCCTGGAATTTATACTTGCGGTTGCTGGATTGCTTTCGTTAAACTAGCAGCCACTAAACAAATGACATTAGGAGAAAGTTCGCTCATGAGTACGATTGAAGAGCGCGTCAAAAAGATTGTCTGTGAACAATTAGGTGTGAAAGAAGAAGATGTTAACCCTTCTTCATCTTTTGTAGATGATCTTGGTGCTGACTCACTGGATACTGTAGAGTTGGTAATGGCTTTGGAAGAGGAATTCGAAACAGAAATTCCTGATGAAGAAGCAGAGAAGTTGACTGCTGTACAAGACGCGATTGATTACATCGTAGCGAACCTCTGATTTTTTGATCGGGTTTGACAAGGGCCGCCTATTAGGCGGCTTTTGTGTATTTGGAATTTATAAGTTGTTTTTATTATTGGAATAAATGTATGCAAGGCCGTCGTGTTGTTATCACGGGTATGGGGTGTGTTTCACCGCTTGGGAATTCTGTTGAGTCTACATGGAAGGCAGCACTGCAAGGGCGCAGTGGGATATCTTCTATTTCACAGTTTGATGCCTCTCAATATCCGGTGACATTTGGCGGTACGATTAAGGAATTTGATTCTGAGGCTTTGTTTGGGAAAAAAGAAAGCCGAAAGATGGATGTTTTCATTCAGTATGGTCTTGCTTCAGCGATAGAGGCGTTTACTGACGCAGGCCTTGATGGTGTAGAGTTTGATGTGTTTCGTGCCGGAGTTGCATTTGGCTCAGGCATAGGGGGCATTGAAACCATCGAAAAAAACCATGATGTGTTGAGAAAGTCAGGTCATCGCCGTGTTTCTCCGTTTTTTATTCCGTCCGTTATTGTAAATATGCTGGCTGGGCATGTATCAATGCATTTGGCTTTGAAGGGGCCAAATATTGCCATTTCTACGGCGTGTGCCACAGGTATTCATAACTTAGGTTTCGCAGCCAGGAGTATTGCCTATGGTGATGCAGATGTCATGCTGGCCGGAGCTGGTGAAATGTGTACTACTGAGTTAGGGTTGGCAGGTTTCACTTCTGCCAGGGCGTTATCAACGCGTAATGAATCTCCGGAGCAGGCTTCCAGACCCTGGGATGCTGACAGAGATGGTTTTGTATTGGGCGATGGCGCGGCCACTTTGGTTCTTGAGGACTATGAGCATGCTAAAGCCCGGGGTGCAAAAATATATGCGGAGGTTCTTGGTTTTGGTATGAGCGGTGATGCGCATCATATTACCGCGCCGAGTGAGGATGGTGAAGGTGCTCAGCGAGCTATGCTTGCGGCACTCGGTGATGCTCAGCTTGTTCCGGGCGACATCAGCTACATTAATGCTCATGCGACTTCTACGGTTTTGGGTGATCAAGCTGAACTTAATGCAATAACAGCCGTGTTTTCAGGACCAGGTTCGTTAAGGGGTGGTTCGCTCAAGATGAGTTCAACGAAGAGCATGACCGGACATTTGTTAGGTGCAGCAGGTGCCCTAGAAGCAATTTTTTGTGTTAAGGCATTGGAGGAGCAGATAGCTCCGCCTACGATCAATTTGCATCGCTTTGATGATGTGGGCATTGACCTGGTTCCTAATCGTGCTAAAGCATTTCAAGGTCGTTATGTAATGAATAACTCTTTTGGTTTTGGCGGTACTAACGCTTCTATGGTGTTTGGGGCTTGCAGTTAATTCAATGATCATTCATACCTCTTCTGATTCGATAGATTTTTCAAACAGGGCTTTTTCATACGGTGATGGTTTGTTTGAAACTATGTTGGTTGTGAGCTCAAAAATTACTTTGCTCAAATATCACTTGGCTCGACTTTGTAATGGTGCAGCTCGTCTTGGAATTCACTTCGATAAAGATGATGCAGCAGAACTGGCAAAGCGTATTCAGGCTTTGGTTGCAAATGAGGATGTTGCTGTCGTTAAGGTGGTTTTAACGCGTGTAGCCGGTGGAAGAGGTTATCGCTCATTGGAAGAGGCTGATTCAGAGGTTTTTTTGCAAGTTTTCTCAGGCTTTGAGCGGCTGGAAGAGGCATTTGTGAAGCAGGGGGTTGCGGTTCGCGAGTGTAAAACACGGCTTGCTTGCCAACCGCTTCTGGCGGGTTTAAAGCACTTAAATCGGCTGGAAAATGTACTTGCACGAAACGAGTGGTATGACGAGCAGTTTTATGAAGGATTAATGCTCGATACAAACGGTCTGTTGATTGAGGCCACTCAATCAAATGTGTTTTTTTTAATTGGTGAGCGTTGGTTAACACCAGAGTTGAATTATAGTGGCGTAAATGGTGTTTTTAGGACTTGGTTACTGGAAAAATCTGCTGACTTGGGTATAAATACGGCGGTTTCTACATTGAGTCTCGATGACTTGAGTAAGGCTGAGGGCTGTTTTGTATGCAACTCAGTGAACGGTATTCTACCTGTGCGCTCGGTTACGACGCTAAAAGGGCAAACTTATCAATTTTCTGTAGAAGCGGCATTTTCATTTTCTCATTTGGCTCGAAGTGTACTTAATTAATGTCTTTATCTCTTTTTAAACGTTTAATTGTAATTTCCATTCTGATTGGCGTCGTCGTAGTTGCTGGTTACTCCTGGTACTTAAATAAAAGCTTTAATTCTCCTTATGGTGAGCATGCCGGAAAGGTTCAATTCATTGATGTTCATTCTGGGGAGGGGCTGTATAAAGTCTGTCGAAGAATGAAGTCTTTGGAATTGGTTGAGCATGTTCGGCCGTTTTGTAGGGTTGTGCTTTGGGCGGGTTATGATCATCTCATAAAAGGCCGCTATGCCGTTGAACCCGTTGATACGCCGTTGACTCTGTTGAAAAAAATGGTTCGGGGTGATGTTACTACATTTAATATTTCGTTTATTGAGGGTCAGAACTTCAAACAAATGATGGCCAGAGTTCAACAGAATGCCAATGTGACTCATAAATTGGCGGGACTGTCGGAAGATCAAATCATGGAGAAGGTCGCTGGCAAGAAGATACACCCTGAAGGCCAGTTTTATCCTGACACATATACATTCTCTTATGGTGTCAGTGATTTAGAAATACTGGTCCGTGCTCATAAGAAGCTCCAGGCGGTGCTTGCGAAAGAGTGGGAAAATAAGGCGAAAGACTTGCCTTATGCGTCGCCTTATGAAGCATTGATCATGGCTTCTATAGTGGAGAAAGAAACGGCTGTAGCAGAGGAAAGACCACAGATCGCACAAGTCTTTGTCAATAGGCTGAACCTGGGTATGAGGTTGCAGACAGATCCTACGGTTATTTATGGCATGGGTGATGACTACAAAGGAAACATTACTCGACGGGATTTAAGAACTAAAACAGCATATAATACTTATCAAATCAAAGGGTTGCCTCCCACGCCTATTGCTATGGTTGGCTCTGAGGCGATTAAGGCAGCGCTTAACCCTAAAGGGGATGATTCCATTTTCTTTGTGGCTCGGGGCGATGGTTCGCACCATTTCTCTAAAACTTTGCGAGGACACAATAAGGCTGTTAGAAAATACCAGTTAAGAAGAAGTCAGAACTATCGTTCTACTCCAGATAAGCCTTGATGCGAGGACTTAAAGCAGTGCCTAAAGCGTTATTTATCACTTTTGAAGGTGGCGAAGGGGTCGGGAAGACCACGAATATCGAGTATTTTAAGCGCCTGATGGCAGATGCATGCTTGGATTATGTGGCCACGCGGGAGCCGGGTGGTACGCCTTTGGCGGAAGAGATCAGAAATCTTTTGTTGGCTCCCAGGGATGAGAAAGTGTGTTCGAATGCTGAATTACTTTTAATGTTCGCAGCAAGAGCACAGCATTTATCTCAGTTTATTGAGCCGTCGCTGCAACGTGGTGAACATGTCGTGTGTGATCGGTTCACAGATGCAACCTACGCTTATCAAGGCTATGGTCGTGAACTGGGCGTTGAGGCAATTTCTGTACTGGAAAACCTGGTTCATGGTAATCGACAGCCTGACCTGACCGTTATTCTGGATGCACCTGTTGAGGTGGGAATGGCACGAGCAAGAGCTCGGGGGGATCTAGATCGTTTTGAACAAGAGAACTTATCTTTCTTTGAGCGAGTCCGAGAGGGTTACTTGCTTCGAGCTAGCCAGAACCCGGACCGTTACGCTGTCGTTGATGCCAGTTTATCGCTGGATAAAGTGCAGAATCAGGTTAAGCAGGTATTCGAAGACAGGGTTTTGCGCGTTATTTCTCAAGCTGGGGAAGCGTCTTGATTGAGCATGAATCCCAAGAGCTGAATAGACCGCTTGCGTGGCATACTTCCGCTTGGCAGTCGTTACTGGGTGCGTTGAATAAAAATCATCTGGCTCATGGCTTATTAATCTATGGCCATAACGGTGTTGGGAAGCTCCACTTTGCGAAAGCGTTAGCCCAGTTTCTGTTGTGTCAGTCGCCTTTGGATGGGGATGTTTGTGGTCGTTGCTCTTCCTGTTTATTAAATAAGGCGGGGACGCACCCTGATTTGTTCTATGCTCAGCCAGAACAAGCAGGTAAAGCCATTAAGGTCGATTTGATTCGAGAATTGAACACTTTTGTTTCTCAGACGTCTCAAATGTCCGGAAAGAAAGTGGTCATTATCGAGCCGGCAGATGCAATGAATATTAATAGTTCGAATGCGCTGTTGAAGACACTGGAAGAGCCGGCCGGAGACACACATTTGATTTTAGTTGTGGACTCGCTAAGTTCATTGATGCCCACAATACGAAGTCGTTGTCAGTATTATGAAATTCCGACGCCCTCGCTGGAAGAAACGAATGAATTCTTGAAGAATTTGTATCCGGAAAGGTCGGATCATCATTTGTTGTCTAGTATTTCTGAAGGCGGTCCGTTTTATGCGGTCGAGCTGGTAGAACAGGGTAAACTTGAGTGGCGCAGTTTGCTAAGCCAGGGGCTGGTCGAAGCGGTAAAAGGAAAATCTACCGTTGAGGTTGCTGAGTCCTGGCGAGCGATCGAGTTGTTAGAAGCTGTTCATTGGCTGGATCACTGGTTGAAGGATATGGTTGTCCTGGTGATGACTAAAGATGAAGCCAGAATTAAAAATAAGGATTTGTCTGAGTTAATGGGATTGGTGTTGGCTAAACCCGTCGATCCTCGTTTTTTGCATCGGTATCGTGAAATATTAAAAGATATAGAGCGTGCCGCGATTGAAAGTCACCCAAATAAGCAGTTGGTCTTTGATCGGTTGTTGATTGACTGGCAGAAAATGTTATCCGCTTAAATCTTATTTGATTGCTTGAAATAATACTATTGACGTAATCCAGACTATCAATCATATTTTGTAAGTCGTAGAATTAAAAAGAAAAACATATATTGGTTTTTTAAGGAGTTAGGCAACCTATGTTGCAGCTTACTATTAAAGATAAAAGTGTTCTCTATGCTGCGTATATGCCTTTTGTAGATAAGGGTGGTTTGTTTATTCCGACGCCTAAAAAATACAAACTGGGCGATGAGGTTTTTATTCTCCTGAATTTAATGGACGAGCCTGAACGAATTCCAATCTCCGGTAAGGTGGTATGGATTACACCTCAGGGGTCGCAAGGCAATAGGGCAGCGGGTATTGGAATTCAGTTTACAATGAAAGATGAATCCGCAAAGCACATGATTGAGAAAATCTTAACTGGGTCTCTGGATTCTGATCGGCCAAATCATACTATGTGATATTATCTCTCTCTTATTTTTTAATCTTTCAGAAAGCCTGGTTAAGAACTTAGGCTTTTTTGCTTTCTGGTTTGTATAAATTATGTATTTGGTTGATTCGCACTGTCATTTAGATCGTTTAAAGCTTGATGTTTATGATGGTAACTTAGAGAAAGCCCTGGATGCAGCTCGCCAGCGTGGTGTTGGTCGATTTTTGTGTGTCGGGATTGATATGCAAAATGCCGATGCGGTGATTGCTTTGTCGGAAAAGTATGACGATGTCTATGCTTCTGTTGGGGTTCATCCGCTGTCGTTGGAGCACCCGGCGCCTAAGCCGCAGGAATTATTGGCGCTTGCCCAGCACCCAAAAGTGATTGCTGTTGGTGAGATGGGGTTGGATTTCTTTTATGACAAAGACAATCATGAAGAACAAGAGCGTCGCTTTATTTCTCAGCTGGAAGTGGCGGCAGAATGTAGAAAGCCGGTTATTATTCATACCCGGGATGCCCGTCAGAAAACTTTAGAGTTGTTGGAGGCTCATTGTAATCTGGAGGTTGGCGGTATTTTGCATTGCTTTACTGAGAGCCTGGAAATGGCTCAGGCCGCTCTGGAAATGAATTTCTATGTCTCGATATCAGGCATTGTTACCTTCAGGAATGCCAGTGAATTGCGTGATACCGTTAAAGCGTTGCCTTTGGATCGCTTGCTGGTTGAGACGGATGCGCCGTATCTGGCGCCAGTACCTCATCGGGGAAAGCCAAACGAGCCTGCGTTTGTGCGTGACGTTGCAGAATTTGTTGCTGAACTAAAGGGCGTTAGCTACGAAGAACTAATGGTTGCGACTACTGAAAACTTTAATCGATTGATGCATCTGCCGGAATAGCCGGCAGATGTGAATTTGTGGCTTATAAAAGCGTTTTGTTTCTCTGAGCCCATAAGTCCTTAGCCCACTCCAGGCACTCCTCCTGGTTCTTTTGATGGTGGTGAATCAGTCTCAGAGCAAAAGCGGCGGTGCCTATGACTGCCATTTCAGCGTACTCATCCTGATGTTTACCTCGCCATAGCGAAGGCAGAAGATCTATGTCCAGTTCGTCGGGTCGGACGTGACGCTGGCTAAATAGGGGAGGCCATACCTCTTCGATTAATTCGTTGTCTATTGATGATCGAACTTCTACTTTAGAGTCCGGGTTTCGCTCAATTTCTCCGCCTTCGCCTTTGATGACTGCCAGTCTTTGGTAGCCAAGCAGCTGACCGGCGATTTGGTGTACCGGGTTATAGCTTGGGTGGAAAATGCCTTGCACCACACAAGGGGCATTGAGAGGGTTGATCAATCTGGACAGGCTATGGACCGGAGACCTCAAACCCAAAGTATTTCTCAGTTCTATAATTCGGTGCAGCGTTGGCGAAAATTTGGAAAGTGGCATGTAGCAGAAACTGTTTTTTGCGAGAGCTGTTTCTGCAGCTTTGAATGAGTCGACGATTGGTAAATTCAGATAGCTGAGAACATTCTCTGTATAGATGCGACCGATGGTATGGCCGGAAGCTCCGTGCATGAATATTTTGAAGTTATTGTCAGAGAGGAGCAGGGCGCTCAATACAAACCATGGCAAGTGGCGTCGTTTGCCTGCGTATGACGACCAATCAAGATCAGGAATGATCGTCGATTCTACAGTCAGATGTTGTTTTACTGCCTGTACAAACCCTGCGATTTCTTCAGGACTTTCTTCTTTAACGCGAAGCAGCATCAGAAAGGCGCCCAGTTGAACTTCCTCAACTTCGCCTTTTAAAATCATGCTCATGGCGTCACGGGCTTCGTCCTGAGTGAATGAGCGGCTACCGCGCTTTCCTTTGCCCAGGATTCGTACGTATTGCGCGAAAGGGTGTTCGTCTCGTTCTATGGGGAAGGGTTTTTTGCTCATGGGTTATTCCATTGGTTTGAAGTTTGATTCTTTAGAAACAATTTGCTGGCCGGGGCAGACCTGCGATTTTGGCGGCTTGCTTGGCCGGACTTTCTGGAAACAGGCTCATGAGGTAGATGCTGCTGCTCTTTTCAGGGCCTAAAGCGGCTTTGACGGCCTTTGCCAGTGGTCGGGCAGAAGGCGATGTTTCATAAGTCTCATAGAAGTTTTTTAAAACCTCGATGATTTCCCAGTGTGCAGTCGTCAGCTCGATGCCTTCGTTGCTGGCGATGGCGAGTGCAACGTCGGATGACCAATCGTTTAGGTTGGTCAGGTATCCTTCTGTGTCGGTGTCTATTTCAATGTTGTTGACTAAAAGCATTTTAACGCCAGCTTACTGTTTTTGAATACTTTAATGTGAGTGCTACGAAATCATCGTAGTTGATTGTTTGAAACGAAGCGTTTGCTTCAAGGCCTCTTGCGATACAATCTTCGTGCAGCATATAAAGCTCATTTTGGCTGGTCAGATCTTGGCTGTGTTGGTTTGCATAAACTCCATCTTCAAGAAACAATATTCCATCGGTAGGGGCGACGCAGGCCAGGCACTCTTTAAGTGCGTTGCTGTTGAATGGTGAGCTAAAAACAAGATGAAGTGTCATGTCGGGTGCTTAGCCTAAAAAGTTAAAACGGTATCTGCTTGATGAATCAGCGATTGGATTTCAGTGCTTTTTTCTATCAAGACTGGCTGGATTATCAGTTGTTCTTCGCTGAGGCTTCTTTCTGTGAGGCTTTGGCGTTCACAGTAAATATTGTCGATGTCGTACATTTCAAAAGCAGAAATCAGTGAAGATGTGTTTTTGGCTGGTATTTGGCTTGGGTCTTGGTTGTTGAGCAGCAGGAAAACGCCGTCGCTTTGAAAGACTACGTGGATGTCCTGATCGTATGCTGCGGCAGTTAAAATGAAATCAATGGCGTCACGCGCTTTTGATGAACCGTAGGGCGCAGAACGAAGGATAAGTAAGATGTTTTTTTTCATTGTCAGCCCCTAAAAAGAAATCACACGATCAGAGTGAATGATGGCATCGACCAGTTGACCTAAGCCGGATAAACTGAATTCTTCACTTAGGTTGTGCGTTTCTGCAGCATATCGATTTTGCTCGGTTTCATCCAAAATACCGCGTTTGATCGCTGCTGAGATACAGGTGACTAAATCAATCTTGTGTTCTTTAGCCAAGCGGACCCATTCCAGAGGAATGTTCAGTTCATCCTGCGGTGCCACTGTGGAGTTGTTCGCGCATAGGGTTGCGTCACTGTAGAAAAATACTCGATAAATTGAGTGGTTTGCTTTGAGCGCGCTTTGAGCAAAATTTAACGCCGAACTGTGAGCTTGGGAAGACCAAGCGGAAGGGCTGATAAATAAACTGAAGGTTTTTTGTTGGTTCATAAGTCTGCCGTAATGAAAAAGCCCCGGTATTGTATAATATCGGGGCCTTTTGAAACAGCGTGTTAATCTTGGGTTTTGATCAGTCGTCGCTGCTCATCACACCTAAGATCTGAAGTAAGCTCAGGAATAGATTGTAGATAGACACATACAGGGTAACGGTGGCAGAGATATAGTTTGTTTCGCCGCCGTTAACAATCTCACCGGTTTGCCATAAAATCAGTGCGCAAGACAGAAGAACGATGCCCACAGATAAAGCAAGAGCAAGAGACGGTAGCTCAAAAATCCACGCAGCCAAAACGCCTACAAGTATTACGACAGTGCCAACCATGATGAAACTGCTTAGGAAGCTGAAATCTTTCTTGGTTGTTACTGCAAATGCAGACAGGCTAAGAAACGCGATGGCTGTCATGCTAAATGCTGATGTAATCAACTCGCTTCCGTTGGGAATAGAGAGGTACATGTTCAGGATAGGGCCAAGGTTGAAGCCCATGTAACCTGTGAAAAGAAATGTGAGAGCAACGCCGGCGCCACTGTTCTTTGTTTTTTCAATGCCGAAAAGTAAAGCAAAAAATACTACAATGTGGAGCAGAAACGGCACGCGAGGTGCATTTACCTGCATAGCAACAAAAGCAGCAAGTGCACTGAAAGCGAGGGTGATAGCCAAAAAGGTATAAGTGTTCTTAAGAACCTTATTTTTGACTTCCGTGGACGGATAGGCGCGGTCTATCGTCTGATAGTCGTTATTCATTAACAAAATCTCCGTAGTATTAAGAATCACAGCTATTATTAAAGCAGTTCGACCCTATAGTATGACAAGAGTTCCCAAAATCAAGTAAAACTCTTTGTTCTTGAGTATTATTTAGAGGTAATATCGACGTAGGTTTGGATGTATCGTAGTGCTTTTGGCTAATAATTATAAAGGCGCTGAATTAATCAATGGAAGATTTGTCCTGATGCATTTAATTTCTTATGCAAAAAGGATGATTAGGAGGGGAAAGTGATTGATGTACTTGTAGTGGACGATCATGATCTGGTTAGAGCCGGTATCAGTCGCATGTTGGAAGATGTGAATGGTATAAAAGTCATAGGTGAAGCGTCTTCGGGCGAAGATGCAATTTTAAAGTGTCGTGAGCTTCATCCTAATGTTGTATTGATGGACATTAAGATGCCTGGCATTGGTGGTCTGGAAGCAACTCGAAAGTTGTATCGTATGGACCCTGATATACGCGTTATTGCTGTTACTGTGTGTGGTGATGATCCGTTTCCGTCTCGCTTGTTACAGGCTGGTGCTGCTGGTTATGTAACTAAAGGCGCGGATTTAGATGAAATGGTTCAGGCGATTCGTGTGGTTAAAGCCGGTCAAAGATATATTAGTCCTGAAATCGCTCAGAAATTGGCATTAAAGCCGTTCAGTAGTGAGCCGGATGAGTCCCCGTTTGACTTGTTGTCGGAGCGAGAGATTCAAATCGCTATGATGATTGTGAACTGCTACAAGGTGCAGGAAATTTCCGATAAGTTGTGTTTGAGTCCTAAGACGGTGAACAGTTATCGGTACCGAATCTTTGATAAGTTACAAATCAGTAGTGATGTTGAGTTGACGCTTTTGGCGGTCAGGCATGGAATGATTGACGCTGAACAGCCGAGCAAACAAGGCGTTTCTGCTTAATTTGAATTAAATTATTTAAATTGCGTTCGAAACACATAAAAAACCAGCTGCTTGCTGGTTTTTTATGTTTCAGTGGTGCGACAGGAAAAAAGAATTAAACTATTTCAGCTTGTCTTTCGGTCTGCGTATTGGTGCTTTCTGGGGCGTCAGGAACGCGGATGTTAATGGCGTGAAGGCCTTTATCACCCGGTGTGGTGTCGAACTCGACATCTTGTCCTGCTTTTAGCGTTTTGTACCCCTCCATCTGGATGGAAGAATAGTGTGCAAATAAATCTTCGTCGTGTGAATCTGAAACAATAAAGCCGTAGCCTTTTGCATTATTGAACCATTTTACCTTACCCGTCGCCATAGGAGACCCTCTCATTCCCTGTGATCATACTTCCAAGGCATGGTAACTGACTCTTGTTACAGCATTGTTTTAGATCACCGAGATGACCCATCAAAAAGAGCGCTTCCATGTTCTTGCTGTTTGTTTACAATTCTTAACATATATCACCATCTGTCAAGTTGTCATTTGTTAAAAAATAATAAAATGTGCGGAATCCCCGTTTTTTCTGTGTTTTACTGCGTAAGAAAATGTGTATAGGCTTGTTTTTTGACGGTCTGGCCCAATAAAGATTAGTCTCAATGAATAAAAGACGATGAAATCTCCGTACTATCCCGATTTTTCATCTAAGCTAAATATTATGGAGGGAGTAAGACATGTCTAGTGGGTTTGGTGATGATCAAGAGTTCGGCTTCGGTACCGGGCTGGCGACAGCGCCTTCGGAGACTGAGTTAAAACCACCTCCAATGTATAGAGTCGTTTTGATGAATGATGACTATACTCCAATGGACTTCGTAGTTGAGATTCTCATGGTCTTTTTTAATATGAATGACCAGCAAGCCACGGAAGTAATGTTAACTGTTCATACCAAAGGGAAGGGGGTTTGTGGCGTATTCAGTAAGGATGTTGCAGAAACTAAAGCTCTAATGGTGAATGACTACTCAAGACAGTGCCAACATCCTCTTCTTTGTGAAGTTGAAGTTGCAGAATAATTAAGCTTTTTCAATACCAGATGTTATTTGAGGTGATTGTGTATGCTCAGTAAAGATTTAGAGCTGACTCTGAATGTTGCGTTTAAAGAAGCCCGTAGTAAGCGTCATGAATTTATGACGGTGGAACATTTACTATTGGCGCTCCTCGATAATGAAGCTGCGTCCGGTGTGTTGAAGGCATGTGGTACAGACATTTCAAAGTTACGGTCTGATTTGCTGGAGTTTGTAGACTCCACGACACCGCTGATCCCTGAGGCGGATGAAGAAAGAGAGACGCAACCTACGTTAGGTTTTCAACGAGTTTTACAACGAGCGGTATTTCATGTCCAATCTTCTGGTAAGTCAGAAGTTACGGGCGCAAATGTATTGGTAGCTATCTTTAGTGAGCAGGAAAGTCAGGCTGTTTATTATCTTAAACAGCAAAATGTTGCTCGGATTGATGTGGTTAATTACATATCTCACGGCATTTCCAAGGTGTCTGATGGGGATCATCAGGAAGATATTGGTGCAGGTGAGGGACAGGAAGAAGGCGCAGGTGCGGATGCGTCTGAGAGTCCGCTGGAGGCGTATGCGACTAACTTGAATCAGCAGGCGAAAGAAGGGCGGATTGATCCTTTGATTGGCCGTGACAAAGAAGTAGAACGTGTTATTCAGGTTCTGTCTCGTCGTCGAAAAAATAACCCGCTGCTGGTTGGTGAAAGTGGTGTAGGTAAAACAGCTATTGCGGAAGGCTTGGCCGGATTGATTGTAGAAGGAAATGTTCCTGATGTGATCAAGGATGGTGTTGTGTTTTCGCTGGATTTAGGTGCTTTACTTGCCGGAACTAAATATCGTGGGGATTTTGAAAAACGTTTCAAAGCGTTGTTAGCTGAACTAAAGAAGAAGTCTCACGCAATTTTGTTTATTGATGAAATTCATACCATCATTGGTGCCGGAGCGGCGTCAGGTGGGGTAATGGATGCGTCGAATTTACTCAAGCCGTTGTTGAGTGGCGGCGAAATTCGTTGTGTGGGCTCAACTACCTTTACTGAATTTCGTGGGATTTTTGAGAAGGACAGTGCTTTGGCTCGTCGCTTCCAGAAAATTGATGTGGCTCAGCCTTCAGTGGAGGATACCTTCGAAATACTGAAGGGGCTGAAGGATCGCTTCGAAGAGTACCATCACGTCAAGTACGATGAAGAAGCGCTTCATGCAGCAGCAGAACTCTCAGAGCGCTACATTAATGATCGTCATTTGCCTGATAAAGCCATTGATGTGATTGATGAGGTCGGTGCATATCAGAAATTATTACCGGCAGAGCTAAGAAAGAATCGCATTGAGGTGGCTGATATAGAGTCTATTGTTGCCAATATTGCTCGTATACCACCAAAGAGCGTTTCTTCGTCTGACAAGGATCAGTTGAGGACTTTGGATACGGATCTTAAGGCTCAGGTGTATGGTCAGGATGAAGCGATCGATACTTTGGCTTCTGCGATTAAGTTATCTCGCGCAGGCTTGAAAGAGCCTGAAAAACCGATGGGATCGTTCATTTTTGCTGGCCCAACGGGTGTGGGTAAAACTGAGGTGACACGTAAACTGGCAGAGACTCTGGGTATTGAGCTGATCCGTTTTGATATGTCTGAATACATGGAGAGCCATACGGTTTCCCGCTTGATTGGTGCACCCCCAGGGTACGTTGGTTACGATCAGGGTGGTTTATTGACAGAAGCGGTGAATAAAACTCCACACTGTGTGTTGTTGTTGGATGAGATTGAGAAAGCGCATCCTGAAGTCTTTAATTTGCTATTGCAGGTGATGGATCATGGTACGTTAACCGACAATAACGGCCGTAAGGCGGACTTCCGTAATGTTGTGCTGATTATGACGACAAATGCGGGGGCTGAGGTGATCAGCCGGCGCTCGATTGGCTTTGCAAATCAGGATCACTCGACTGATGGCATGGAAGAGCTGAAGAAAACGTTTACACCGGAATTCAGAAACCGGTTGGATGCGATCATTCAGTTTGGTGCGCTCAGTGTTGATGTGATTCGCAATGTCGTTGATAAGTTTGTGGAAGAGCTTCAGCATCAGTTGGATGATAAGGACGTTGTTCTTCACTTGGATGACTCCGCTAAGAACTGGTTGGCTGAGAATGGCTATGACGAGAAAATGGGTGCAAGACCGATGGCTCGTTTAATTCAGGATCAACTGAAAAAACCATTGGCTGAAAGTATTCTGTTTGGTGATTTATCTGAGTCAGGTGGTGATGTGTTTATTACTGCGGATGAGGATGGGATCAAACTGGAGATGGAAGCTCACGAAGCGGTATAACCGCTCCGTGTGTCCTGTTCTTCTTTTAATAGGTTTTTGAGCAAGAATTTGCTGTATAAAGCACTGTTAAAAGAGGAGCGGGATGTACTTAGCGAGCGCGGTACACGATACGGCCTTTGCTAAGGTCGTAAGGCGTTAACTCTACTTTTACTTTGTCGCCAGTAAGAATACGGATGTAGTTCTTACGCATTTTTCCAGAGATATGCGCAATAACTACGTGACCGTTTTCTAGCTCAACACGGAACATAGTATTAGGCAAGGTATCAACGATCGTACCTTCCATCTCAAAATGGTCTTCTTTTGCCATTCAAGCTCTACCTTAAAAATGATTGCCAAATTAATGGGTGCGAATTGTGCACTAATTTCCTGCAATGTGCAAAACCTGATCGATCTAAATCCAATAAAAACTAAAATTAATTGCCTGTGTACTGTTGCCAGTCGTTGCGATCGAAAATTTCTATCGGTTGGTATTTGGTTTTATAGCTCATTTTTTTACAGTCTTTGATCCAGTAACCTAAATACACGTAGGGCAGGTTGGCTTGCTTGGCAAGATCAATGAGTTTGAGGACACTAAACACGCCGGGGCTTAGAAAATCGAATTCAGGATCAAAAAAAGTATAGACAGCGGATAGCCCATCGTCCAATAAATCAAAGACAGAAACTGAAATGATTTTCTCATCTATTTTGGTCAGTAAGAAGTAGTTGAAGCCATAGTTTTTGCATAAAAAACTCTGATATTGGTCTTTGGAAGGCGGGAACATTTCACCGTCAGAGTGCCTGAGAGAAATGTACTTCTCAAACAATGCGTATTCTTCGATTGAGAATGCCGCTTCACGAACCACTGAGTTAGCTATCTTGCATTTATTTCGTATGCGCTTTTGACTTGAGCTGGCTTTGAATTCATTGACTCTGACTCTGCAGGACTTGCATGCGTTGCAATGTTGGCAGGTGGGTTTATAGACCATATCACCACTTCGTCTGAATCCATTGCAGCTGAACCAGGAGACCAGCTCTTGGTTTAATGGGATTTCAGGGTCTACGACAAGCGACGAACTTATGCGGTCTTCCAGGTATCCGCAGGATGTGTCTGTTGTCTGAAAAAGCTTTATTTCCATAGCGTACCGACAAAATATGGTTGTATTGCTAGTGAGAATATTTACTCAGACAGTGTGAGTCTGGGCGGTAACTCTAATGGAGTTAGGCCCGTACTATTTAGATTAGCGCATAAAATGGATTCAAACGCCTCTCTTGAAATTTCTTTCGCACCTAAGCTTAGCAAATGTTCGCTGGTTACCTGGCAGTCAATGAGCTTATATTTGTTGGTGACGAAATGATTGGATAAGTGGTAGAGCGCAAGCTTTGAGGCGTTTGCCTCTAAAGAGAACATGGACTCGCCATAGAAGACTTTTCCAATACCTATTCCGTAGAGTCCTCCGACCAGGTTGTCTTCCCGGTAAACTTCAACAGAATGAGCAAAACCTAAGTGATGAAGGTTGTGATAGGCTTCTTTCATGTCTTCGGTGATCCATGTGCCATCCTGGGTTGCTCGCTCCTTGCTGCAATGTTCAATAACTTCCGGGAAGTTGACATTGCACCGAACCTGATAGGTATTTTTTCTACTAAGTTTCCTGAGGCTTTTTGATGCATGGAACTCGTTAGGGTTCAGAATGCACCTTGGGTCAGGAGTCCACCACAACACAGGTTCGTCCTCTGAGAACCAAGGGAAAATTCCTTGAGCGTAGGCCCGGATAAGTCTTTCAGGGGATAGATCACCGCCAGCGGCTAACAAACCGTTGGGGGTTGTTAGCGCTTCTTCGGTAGGAGGAAACAGGTAATCGTCTTCTTCGAGCCAGGGTAAATGCATATGAAATTTTTATTCCGATACCGCAAAGTTGTTAAATATTATTTTAAAATGAGCGAAATATATAAAATAGTCAGCGTAAATCTTTGATTACTGAGTGCAATTGTACTTAGAATGGGCGCTTAATTTTTCAGGTAAATATTACTTTATGCAGGCGATGATTAAAATCATAAGTCTTTTGATGACGGTTCTTTTATTTTCCGGGTGTGCCTCAGAAAGCACTTTGACGCCTTTGTTGGGCTATAACGCGGAGGTGTTGGACTCCTCTTCAAGTCGGTTGGTTATTTATCGCGAACCAGTGCAAGAAGTGGAGGATAAGTCTCCTTATCTCTATATTAATAATAGTGACTATGGCGCACTTAAGAACAATCAGTACGTTATTGTTCCTATGGAGCCGGGTCGCCACCGCTTGTTGGTAAAAGAGATTGATTCATA
Source organism: Litoribacillus peritrichatus (assembly GCF_039537985.1). Classification (NCBI taxonomy): domain Bacteria; kingdom Pseudomonadati; phylum Pseudomonadota; class Gammaproteobacteria; order Oceanospirillales; family Oceanospirillaceae; genus Litoribacillus; species Litoribacillus peritrichatus. The sequence goes on along the minus strand of NZ_BAABBN010000012.1, from coordinate 156,627 downwards.
TACTAATCTTTATGGCGAAGATGACTGGCCTGTACGACCGAAAACCACATTTGTAAACCTGGAGCCAGGCCAGGAAAAGTTTATCCGCTACACCGTTCGTATTAATACGTCTGTTTTTGATTGGTATGACGCGTACTTTGAAGAAGTTCCAAGAAATAAAGCCTTAATTGATTTGGATTTTATGAGAAAGCAACCTGCTGAGTAATACACAGGCAGAACATATCCAGATGTATTTGGATTCATGAAAAAATAAAGAGTAAATAATCAGTATGACCACAGGCAGTTCTTTTAAATTACTTTCATCGCGTGAAATCGATAGCTTGCATGTCACGCTTGAAACTTATGAGCACACCAAAACGGGTGCTCGCCATTATCACTTGGCGACTGAAAACAAAGAAAATGTCTTTTTGGTTGCACTGAAAACGGTACCAACGGATTCCACTGGGGTGGCTCATATCCTTGAGCATACATCCTTGTGTGGCAGTGAACGTTTCCCGGTTCGCGACCCGTTTTTTATGATGATCCGGCGCTCGCTGAACAGTTTCATGAATGCCTTTACCAGCAGTGACTGGACTGCGTACCCATTTGCTTCTCAGAACCGTAAAGATTTTGATAACTTATTGGAAGTGTATCTGGACGCCGTTTTCTTCGCGAATTTACATCCGCTTGATTTTGCTCAAGAAGGGTGTCGTGTTGAAGTCAAAGACCCTAAAAACCCCAAAGACAGTGAGCTGGAGTTTAAAGGGGTTGTATTTAATGAAATGAAAGGTGCGATGAGTTCTTCGGTCAGTCGCTTATGGCATACCATGAGTTCACACCTTTACCAAACAACGACGTATCACCACAACAGCGGTGGTGAACCTGAAAATATCCCAGACTTAACTTACGATGAGCTGAAGCTGTTCTACAAGAAACATTATCATCCGAGTAACGCTGTGTTTATGACGTTTGGCGATATTCCAGCGACAGAGCATCAGCAGAAGTTTGAAACCTTGGTGCTCTCCCGGTTTGATCGTAGCGAAGAAAGTATTCATGTGGGTTCAGAAACCCGCTTTACTCAGCCTGTGCATGTAGAGGGGACTTATGGTTCGGCTGATCCAAATGATCAGACATCCGTGGTCATCGGTTGGCTACTTGGTGCCTCAACAGACCTTGAAGAACTGCTTTCTGCGCAGTTTGTATCTAATTTGTTGTTGGATAACAGTTCGTCCCCATTAAGAAAATACCTTGAAACATCTAAGATTGCAGAAACGCCTTCGCCATTGTGTGGCCTGGAAGACAGCAATCAGGAAATGGCATTCTTATGCGGCATGGAAGGGATTGACCCCTCCAATGCTCAGCAGTTTGAATCAGAGGTGATGGCGCTGTTCGAGCGTTTGGCCGATCAGGGCGTGCCGCTTGAACAACAGGAAGCCGTGCTTCATCAGCTGGAAGTATCTCAGCGTGAAGTGGGTGGCGATGGTTATCCCTACGGTTTGCAATTGATTCTGTCCAGTTTGGCTGCCTCCATGCACGGGGTAAATCCGGCCGATATTTTGGATATTGATCCCGTGTTAACCGAGTTAAGAGAAAAGATTCAAGACCCGGATTACATTAAGGGATTGATTCGCCACTTCTTCCTGGACAATAAACATCGCGTTACCTTAACCATGAAGCCGAGCGAAGATGATTTATTGAGAGCCAAGCAGCTAGAAAAAGCCCGTCTGGCCGAGCTTAAATCCACCTTGAGTGACGATCAGCTGCAAGCGTTAATTGATACGGCCCAGCAGTTAAAGGAAAGGCAGGAACAGGAAGATGATATTTCGATTCTTCCGAAGGTGGAACTGTCGGACATTCATTCAGATATTCCGCGTCACGACCCAGAGGTCGATCCGGACATCGCTCTGAGTAGTTATGTCTGTGGTACGAACGGCATTGCTTATCATCAAGTGGTCTTCGATTTACCTGAGTTGAATGAAGAGGAGCAGAGTTGGTTATCACTTTATACCTCCATGATCACTGAGGTTGGATATGGTGAGTACGCCTACGATGAGGCGCAGCTTAGACAGTCTCAGACAGTAGGGAGCTTGTCTGCGTATTCATCGCTTATGGCTAACACTGGCTCCGAGTTCAGTGTTCAGGGGTATATTCACTTCTCGGGTAAAGCACTTAATACCAAAGTGGATGACTTTGTTAAACTGTTGAATCAAGTCGTTCATAATGCCCGTTTCGACGAAGCTGAGCGTGTTTGGGAACTGCTGCTTCAGATGAAGCACCGCAAACATCAATCGGTGACTGGCTCAGGTCATTCGTATGCGATGTTGGCGGCTTCAGCTGCCTGGAGTCCTCTGTCTGCTATTAATCATCGTCTAGGTGGTCTTACTGGCGTTCATCAGTTGATGGAAGATGTAAAAGACATATCTTGTCTTGAACGGGTATTGCCAATCCTTCAATCCATACACCAAAAAGTAATTGCCAGTCCGATGAGAATTGCGGCCATGTCTGACGGTCAAGGCTTGCCGTTATTACAGGAAGCGATTAAGTCTGAGTGGCAAGCAGGTTCCAACTTTAATCAAGGTGTGACAGACATTACGCTGAATGTTCAGCCTGCGTCGCGTAAGCAATTATGGGCGACCAATACGCAAGTGAACTTTGTTTCGCGGGCTTATAAGTCAGCAATGCATACAGATGATGATGCAGCGGCGCTGACGGTCTTATCCAGTGTGTTAAGAAACGGTTATCTGCATCGGGCCATCAGAGAGCAGGGTGGTGCTTATGGTGGTGGTGCCAGTCAAGACAGTGCCTCTGGCGTTTTCCGGTTCTATTCTTATCGTGATCCTCGTTTGGCAGAAACACTGGATGACTTCACAAAAGCTGTTGAATGGTTCTTATCGAAAGAGCACGGCTTCGAACCGATCGAAGAAGCGATTCTTGGGGTGATTGGTTCCATCGATAAGCCTGGTTCACCAGCAGGTGAAGCGCGCCAGGATTTCCATAATCGTTTAATGGGACGCTCTTACAAAGACAGACATGAATTTCGGGATCGTGTTTTGGCCATTGATGAAGCTGAGCTGAAGCGCGTGGCGAAAAAGTACTTGTTGGGTGCTGAGTATTCCGAAGCGGTGATTACCAGTGAAGAAAACGCCAAAGCACTGAATCAGGCTGAATGGGATGTGTTTACGGTCTGATTACGTTCATTAGCGTAAGTGACTTACTCTGCCTGATGAGCCGGGCAGAGTAAGTGACAGGTGTAAATCACTTTACGTCATTTTAATCCAAGTCGAACGAAGCCCACACTGGCGCATGATCTGAAGGCTTTTCCATGGCTCTGATGTCGTAATCCACATCGGCAGCGGTAAGTTTTGAACAAAGATTTTCTGTGGCCAGCAGAGTATCAATGCGCAAGCCTCGTTTGGGTTCGTCAGCAAAGCCTTTGCTGCGGTAATCAAACCAGCTGTATCTGTCGGTTGTGTCCGGGTGCAGAATTCGAAAAGTATCTTTGAATCCCCAGTCTTTTAAACGGTTGAACCACTCGCGCTCTTCCGGTTGAAATGAGCATTTTCCCGTTCTGAGCCAACGTTTACGGTTTGGTTCACCAATACCAATGTCTTTGTCTTCCGGTGAAATATTGAAGTCACCCATAACAATGATGTTTTGGTTTGTATTGAACTCGTTGTTAAGCTGATTCATCAAGTCCTTATAAAACTTACGTTTAGCGGGGAACTTAATGGGGTGATCAATGGCTTCTCCCTGCGGAAAGTAGCCGTTGCATACAAATACGCTTTCGCCGTTTTTGGCTTTGAATTCACCAATGATCCAGCGTTTTTGATCTTCCTCGGAATCACCAGGAAATCCTTTTTGGATGGAGATAGGGTCTTCTTTGTAAATCAGTGCGACGCCGTAGTGTGATTTTTGCCCGAAGTAGCTGACTTTGTATCCAAGTTCTTCAATCATAGAAACCGGAAATTGTGGATCGTCTACCTTAGTTTCCTGAAGGCCAATGACATCGGGCTGATGCGTGTCGATGAGCTCTTTGATTTGATGAGGACGGGCTCTTACGCCATTGATGTTGAATGAAATAACTTTCATGAATTAATAACTCAAAGGTGGTTGAACTGAATAGAGGCTACGAATGATGCAGGAATAATGACTGTGTGTTCAAGTGAAAGCGGTCAAAACATTTGAGTAATTCATGTTTCTGACTAAACGGTGCTGGCAACCCTGAGCTAGATTTTTTATGATGACGGACGATTGAAAAGACCACAGGAAGACGGTTTGAAACCACAAAATGCTGAAGCAGTGCGAACAGCGATTCCAAAAGAGCTCTCTCAACGCTTAATTAAAGAGGGGATTTTAATTCTCTTAATTGCGGTGTGCGCTTTTTTATTCATATCTCTGATTACTTACAATGTAACGGACCCGGGCTGGAGTACCTCTGCCACGCATGAAATCGTGACGAACTCCGGGGGGAAAGTTGGTGCACTGTTTGCCGATGTGTTGCTTTCTTTCTTCGGTTATATGGCGTATCTGTTGCCGTTAATCATCAGTTGGCGCGCGGTTAAAATAATCAAAGACAAACAATATGCTTTGATAAACCCTTTCATGTTTGTTTTGCGTTTCAGTGGTTTGGTGATTTTTCTTTTGTCGGGAGCCAGTCTTACAGCATTGCATTTCTATGTTTCTGAAAGCGTTTTGTTGCATGGTGCGGGGGGGATTGTCGGGCGCGCATTGTCTGATGCGTTGTTTGAACGATTTAATTTGCTGGGCTCAACGCTCATTCTGCTCTCACTGTTTTGTATCAGCACCACAATGTTTACAGGCGTTTCCTGGATTAAGTTTTTTGAAAACGTGGGTCGTTTCAGCCTGATGTTGGTCGGACTGTTTGTTCGGCAATCCAAGAGTGCGGCAAGTTATGGTAATTCTCGGTTGCAGGCGCGTGCAGCTAAGAAGTCTGATCATCAAAAAATACTTTCTGATCAGAAGCGTGAGCCGGTGATGATTTCTACTGTCCATGAAGAGGTAAGGGCGGAGCCTGCTATCGGCGATATAGAACGTATTGCTGATGTGGTTGAGCGTTCCAGTGCTAAGAAAGCTGCAGACTCTGCTCTGCGTAAAGAAGTAGCCCTTGAGTTACCTTATGATGAAGAACAGAACTCCCGACCTAAGAAAAACAAGGTCAGCCTGAAAGATAAATTACTGAATCGTAAAAACTCGAAAAAGAAAACAGACGATCTGGAAGACCTGCCAGTGCTGGAGGACTTTGTTAGCCCTGTACCGGCGCAAAGTGGCGGGGTTAAGGGGCAGGTTAAAGGTGCAGTAAAAACCGCGCCCGGTATTGGTGAGGATGAATCCAAAGCCCCTAAGATTACGCCACTGAAAACTGAGCAAAAACAAAGTGATCGAACCGAAAAAGAGAAACAGGGGAATTTGTTTCCGGCGGATACCGTCAGTTTGCCACCAATATCCTTATTAACACCGGCGGATAAAAACCAGGAAACCGGTTATTCACCAGAATCGCTCGAAGCCTTATCTCGTTTGATTGAACATAAACTCAAAGATTTTGGTGTCATTGCTGAAGTGGTGGAAGTGTGCCCTGGGCCAGTAATTACGCGATTTGAAATTCAGCCTGCGCCGGGTGTCAAGGCGTCTAAAATCTCGAACTTAGCACGTGACCTTGCTCGTTCAATGGCGGTGGTCAGCGTTCGTGTGGTCGAGGTGATCTCAGGAAAAACCGTTGTCGGCATTGAGATTCCTAATGAAAACCGTCAGATGGTGCGTTTAAGCGAAGTGTTAAGCTCGCAGCGCTTTGATGATTCCGCTTCTCCGCTGACACTAGGGCTGGGCAATGACATTGCAGGCGAGCCGGTGGTTGCTGATTTGGCGAAGATGCCTCACTTGCTGGTGGCTGGTACGACCGGTTCTGGTAAGTCAGTCGGTGTGAACTCCATGCTGGCCAGTATTTTGTTTAAGTCGACCCCAGATGAAGTTCGTTTGATTTTGATTGACCCGAAAATGTTGGAACTTTCCATTTATGATGGCATCCCGCATTTGCTTACGCCGGTCATTACCGACATGAAAGACGCTGCTAATGGTCTGCGTTGGTGTGTGGCTGAAATGGAACGTCGTTACAAGCTGATGTCCAAAATGGGGGTGCGAAATGTTGCGGGTTATAACAAGAAAGTAGCGGAAGCGATCGCGGCAGGCGAACCGATTCTTGACCCGATCTGGACGCCAGATGAACTTTCCTTAACGCCTGTAGACGAACAAGAGCAGCCGTATTTGGAAAAATTGCCGTTCATTGTGGTTGTGATTGACGAATTTGCTGACATGATGATGATTGTTGGTAAAAAAGTGGAAGAGTTGATCGCTCGAATTGCTCAAAAGGCGCGTGCAGCGGGTATTCACCTGATTCTGGCAACCCAGCGACCTTCTGTGGATGTGATAACCGGCCTGATTAAGGCCAATGTGCCAACCCGAATGGCGTTTCAGGTTTCCTCAAAAATTGATTCTCGTACGATTCTGGATCAGGGTGGGGCAGAACAGCTTTTAGGACACGGTGATATGTTGTACATGCCGCCGGGTTTAAATACATTAATGCGTGTTCATGGTGCCTTTATTGACGATGACGAAGTTCATGCCTTGGTTGAAGAATGGAAGCTGCGTGGTGAACCGGTTTATATCGATTCTGTGACCGTGGGTGTGGAAGAAGGCATGCTTCCGGGTGAAAAACCTGCAAATAACGGTGATGATGAATCAGACCCGCTATTTGATGAGGCGGTCGCTTTTGTCACAGAAACACGTAAAGCTTCTATTTCTTCCGTTCAACGAAAGTTGAAAGTCGGTTATAACCGCGCAGCCCGAATGATTGAAACGATGGAGGCTGCGGGTATTGTCTCTTCTATGGGCAGTAACGGCGGTCGTGAAGTATTAGCCCCGCCACCTCCGCCAAGATAGTTGTACGGAATGATTTTCAGATTGGATTGTCGAATGGCAATTAATTATTAATAAAACAGGATGTATTTGTGTATAGAGCGTTAGTGTCTTTTGTGGGTTTATTAGTTTTATTTACTTCTTTAAATGCGGCTGCAGATGGCGGTGATCGTTTGAAGTTTTTGCTGGATAAGATGAGTGCTTATTCGGCCGTGTTTGATCAAACCACGATGGATGGTAAAGGTTTTCAGTCTCAAAAAGGCAAGGGTGAGTTTGTGCTCAAGCAGCCGGGTCAATTCCGCTGGATGGTGAAAGAACCCTTCCCGCAAACGATTGTGTCGGATGGCAAATCGGTTTGGGTTTATGACCCAGACCTGGAGCAGGTTTCTATTGATTATCTGGATGAGCGTGCATCTAAAACTCCGGCGGTATTGTTGACTGGTTCCACCGAAGAAATTCGGAAGCATTATCGAATTTCTGCGAGTCGGGACAGTTTGAAAGAAACATTTGTATTAACACCCAAAGATGAAGGCAGTTTATTTACCTTGTTGTCGATGAACTTCGTTGATGAACAGTTGGTTGAGATGCAGATTGAAGACAGTTTGGGCCAATACACGAAAATAGTGTTCACTCATGTTCAAATTAATCCTGAACTGGCCAGCGATGCTTTCAGTGTTACTTATCCTGATTACGTGGATGTTCTGGATAATAGGGCGCAAGCCCAGTAACCCGGGCTGTTCTCTATGAGTGATTTATTTTCTGAGTCTGAACAGGCGTTAAGAGCCAGTTTTCAACCACTGGCCTCCCGTTGTCGTCCTTCCTCTTTAGATGGGTATATTGGCCAACAGCACTTGCTCGGTGAAGGCAAACCGCTTCGTAAAGCCATTTCCTCGAACCAACTGCACTCCATGTTGCTTTGGGGGCCTCCGGGTGTGGGTAAAACCACCCTGGCGCGAATCATTGCCAATAGCTGCAATGCCGAGTTCATCGAAATTTCAGCGGTGATGTCTGGCGTTAAGGAAATACGTGCTGCGGTAGACCAGGCGAAAATGCATTTATCTCAAGGCAAACGCACCTTGGTGTTTGTGGATGAGGTTCATCGGTTTAATAAAACCCAGCAAGATGCGTTTTTACCCTATGTCGAGGATGGCACCATTGTTTTTATTGGTGCGACCACTGAAAACCCGTCTTTTGAAGTGAATAACGCGCTTTTATCTCGGGCAAGAGTTTATCGTTTACAATCGCTGAACGATGCTGAGATAGAGCAGTTGATTACGCTTGCGGTCACGACCGACAAAGAGCTATCAGGCTTGAATGTAAATGTCTCTGATGAGGCGGTTGCTCTGCTGGCCGCGACTGCTATGGGCGATGCCAGAAGAGCTTATAACTTATTGGAAGTTTCTGTTCAGATTGCCCAGGCCAGTGATTCAGAGTTTGAAAATTCCAGGTTAATGATTTCGAAAGACATTGCTGAACTAGCATTAGCCAATGAAGTAAAACGGTTCGATAAGCAAGGCGATGCTTTTTACGATCAGATTTCAGCACTTCATAAGTCGGTACGCGGTTCTTCGGTGGATGGTGCCCTCTATTGGTTTTGCCGCATGCTGGATGGTGGTTGTGACCCTCTCTACATTGCTCGCAGAGTTGTGAGAATGGCCAGTGAAGAAATCGGCAATGCGGACCCAAGAGCTCTGGAGGTTTCGTTGAATGCCTGGCAGGTACAAGAGCGGTTGGGCAGCCCGGAAGGCGAGTTGGCCGTTGCTCAAGCCATAACTTACATCGCATCAGCACCTAAGAGCAATGCGGTTTATTCGGCTTACAATAAAATGAGGGCCATTGTTGCAGAGACTAAAGATTATGAAGTGCCTATGCACATTCGCAACGCACCCACCAAATTAATGAAAGATTCGGGCTTTGGCGATGGCTATCGCTATGCACACGATGAACCCAATGCCTATGCCGCAGGTGAAAATTATTTACCCGAAGCCTTGAAAGACTTAACCGTTTATCAACCTGTGGATCGTGGTCTTGAAAAAAAGATCAGTGAAAAACTTCAGTGGCTGAAGTCTCAGGATGAAGTGAGCAGTAAAAAACGATATGAATAAATGTTAATGAGAAACGCAATGGCCAGGAGGGCGTAGGTTCATGTTTAGCAATATGCTTTGGGTGTCTTTGGGGGCAATCATTGGCGCTAACGCCCGATACCTGGTATCCGTGCTGATGGTACAGTATTTGGGTAAGCCTGGTTATTTCGCCACCTTATCTGTGAACATAGTGGGATCGTTTTTGTTGGGCTTGGTGGCTGGCTTTATCCTTGGCAAACTGGATAATACTCACCACTATTGGTTTTTGATTGCGGTGGGTGGACTGGGTTCGTTCACCACTTTCTCGACTTTTTCACTGGATATGCTGTTTTTAATTCAACAACAGCAAGTTCTCTATTCAATTCTGTACGCTGCCGTGAGTATAATTGCAGGATTATTTTTTGTGTATTTAGGCTGGATGGTTTCCCGCCTGATTTAAGTAAGGACGTCTAAGTAGGCTGATCATGTTAGATCCAAAAGAACTTCGTAAGGACCCGGCACTCGTTGCTACCAAATTGGCAAAAAAATACTTTGAACTCGATCTTTCTAAATATGAAGAGCTAGAGTCTAAGCGCAAGTCTTTGCAGACTGAAACCGAATCCCTTCAGGCTGAGCGTAAGACACGTTCAAAAGAAATTGGTTTGGCCGCTCGGGAAGGCAAAGATATTGCTCCCTTGAAAGAAGCGGTTTCCGAACTGGGTGCAAAGCTGGACAGCAATAAAGAAGAGCTTCGTGTGGTTCAAGAAGAGTTTAATCACTTCCTGATGAGTATTCCAAACATCCCGAATGAATTGGTGCCAGAAGGCAAAGACGAAGACGAGAATGAGGAAATCCTTAAATGGGGCACACCTCGTGAGTTCGACTTTGAACCAAAAGACCACGTAGATGTAGGTGTAGGTACCGGTGGTTTGGATTTTGAATCTGGCACTAAAATCACGGGCTCTCGTTTCGCGGTAATGCGAGGCAAAATTGCCGGTTTACACCGTGCTTTAACTCAGTTCATGTTGAATACCCACCTGAACGAGCATGGCTACGAAGAAATCTACATTCCTTACATCGTTAATAGCGATAGCTTAAAAGGAACGGGTCAGCTGCCAAAGTTTGAAGAAGACTTATTTAAGTTGCGTGCGGATAACGAGTTTTATCTGACGCCAACAGCAGAAGTACCTGTAACCAACATGGCGCGCGATGAAATTCTTGAAGCCAAAGACCTGCCTCGCAAGTTTGCTTGCCACTCGCCTTGTTTCCGCAGTGAAGCCGGCAGCTATGGTCGTGACACGCGTGGCATGATCCGTCAGCACCAGTTTGAAAAGGTTGAACTGGTTCAGATGGTGAAGCCTGAAGATTCAGCGCAAGCGCTTGAAGAGTTAACTGGCCATGCAGAAAAGATTCTACAGCTGTTGAATCTGCCGTATCGTAAAGTTCGTCTGTGCGGTGGTGATTTAGGTTTCTCTGCTGCAATGACATATGACTTGGAAGTTTGGTTACCAGGTCAGCAGAAGTACCGTGAAATTTCATCTTGCAGTAATTGTGAAGATTTCCAGGGTCGTCGTATGCAGGCGCGTTACCGTAACCCTGAAACAAACAAACCTGAATTGCTTCACACTTTGAATGGTTCCGGTTTGGCCGTTGGTCGTACTTTGGTTGCTGTATTGGAAAACTATCAGAATGAAGATGGTTCTGTGACGGTACCAGACGTACTTCGTCCATACATGGGCGGCCTTGAAACAATCTCTGCGTGCTAATTTTTTAGAGACGAATGTTTTTAGAAACTGACGTTTTGTAGAGACGAATAGCAGCGAACCACTCGGAGCGCTGCTATTTTTATTAAGAACCTGTTTATTATACGGAGTCTTCACTCTGAGGTTCTGAATCTTGCCTATTTTGTTCGACTAAAGTAGTTCGACTGACGAATTGCCGTTTCGACTTTGTTGATCGAGGAAACTTCATGGAATTCCTGCCTTTATTTCACAAACTGTCTGATCATCCTTGTTTGGTTGTTGGTGGTGGTGTCATTGCCTCCCGTCGCGCTCATATTCTGCTCCAGGCGGGTGCCGATGTGACCGTGATTTCGCCTGAAATTGACAGCACACTTCAGGCGTCCGTTGATGACGATAAAATTAAATGGATTCGTTCGTTGTTTGATGTGGATGCGCTTGCGCCGATGCAGCCTAAGCTCAGGCTTATTGTTGCGGCGACAGATAATGACACTGTGAATCAAGTCGTCGCTGATTACGCAGCCGATCACAACATCCCGGTGAATGTCGCCAGTGATGCAAGCAAAGGGGACGTGATTTTTCCGTCCATTATTGATCGCTCACCGGTGATTGCAGCCGTGGCCAGTGGTTCGAAATCTCCGGTGATCAGCCGTTTGTTGCGCGGCACCATTGAAGCCGCTTTGCCAGCTCATATCGGTAAGTTGACCGATTTGGCAGGAGAGTACCGCGCTAAAGTGAAATCCGTTATTGGTGATATGAACCGTCGTCGGGCTTTTTGGGAGCGTTTTTTCCAAGGCCCAGCGGGTGCTGCTGCGTTAGCGAATGACAGTGATACAGCGCGTTCAATGCTTGAGGAATCACTGGAAAACTTTGATGCCGACAAACATCCCGGTGAAGTGTATTTGATTGGAGCAGGCCCGGGAGACCCGGATTTGCTGACGCTAAAAGCGCTTCGCCTGATTCAGCAAGCGGACGTGGTTTTTTATGATCGGCTGGTTTCTAAGCCTATTTTGGATCTTTGTCGCCGGGACGCCAAGTTGGTGGACGTGGGCAAAGCCCGCAGTAACCACACCGTGCCTCAGGATCAAATTAACCTTAAATTGGTTGAGTTTGCTCAAAAAGGGCATCGCGTGTTACGTTTGAAAGGCGGCGACCCGTTCATTTTTGGTCGTGGTGGTGAAGAACTGGAAGAACTGGCCAAAAGCGATGTGCCTTTCCAGATCGTACCGGGAATTACGGCGGCATCGGGTTGTGCTGCTTATTCCGGGATTCCATTAACGCACAGGGATTATTCGCAGTCCGTTCGCTTTATTACCGGCCACTTGAAAAACAACACCTGTGATTTGCCTTGGCATGAATATGCGCATGAAAACCAGACACTGGTTTTCTATATGGGGCTGGTCGGACTTCCTCTCATCTGTAACAGCTTGATTGAGCATGGGATGAAGGCTGAGATGCCGATAGCATTGGTACAGAAGGGCACCACGCCTGAACAGCGTGTGCTAGTGGGAACACTGGAAACTATGCCTGAGCTTGTGAAGCAAAATGAAATTAAAGCCCCAACACTGATCATTATTGGTGAAGTGGTCAATCTTCACGATAAATTGGCTTGGTATCGTTCTGCTGAATAACAAGTCTACATAAACCCCATAAAAGACGAGGCACGTTAACGCCTCGTTTTTTGTCCCCCTCCGATTTAGACCGACTTGATTTAAATCGACTCAATCGCGGCTTTTAATTGCACTAATGAATGCGCTGAGTTTTGTTCAATTTTCTTTTTAGCGTAGAGCGCATTGGCGGCCACCAGAGCAAAGTTAGGCAACGTATATTTAAGGGTTCGCTCAAACTCGGTTTGGCGTTCTGAGGTAGCACTGACTCGGTAAATCAATGAGATAACGCTGCCATTGGTGAGGTTTTCTGCCTTCGCAGACCATTCCTGGCCGGGTTGATAGTCGGTTATGTTCCACTTTAAATCGTTCGGACCAATCGGCGTTTCGATCTTCTCCGTAAACGTATCACCTGCATGCAAAGCGCTTAATTGAATTGTGTTTGAACTAGAGGCGCTATTATTAGTGGCTCCTGTCTGAGAGGTTACCACGTGCTTGGATGAAGGGTGCCATTTCGGCCAATGGTTCACGTCACCTGCGTAATTCAACGCCTCATAGCCGGGTTTGTTAATGACGATTTTATTTACGACGGTTGTGGTTACGGGGAACGACCATAGTGCATAGATAAAACCCAGCATTAAGGGCAGTCTAATGGCTTCGAACGGGATCAACTTGGTTTTATTTTCGAGTAAATGGGTGGCAACGATGACGCCCGATACTAAGATCAATGCGCCTGCGATTTTATAGAGCGCATCCAGTTGTGGAGATAAGAAAATGAACATGGTGCCTGCAAGAAAGGTCAGAAGGGTGGAAAAGCCCGCGTAAACTTTCTTCGGCAAGGTTGAATAAGGGTCGTACTTGGGGCGATTCGCTGTGCCTTCTTTTTGTAGGTGATGATTTACATCGACGCAATCCGCCGGACGCCAGCCCGTCGGTTTAAACCAGACTGCGATTTTATCGGACATTTTTTTCGTTGCGATGGTGTCGTGAAATAGGTTGTGCCAGTGGCGAAAGTTCAGTTTAAGCGGGCTCAGGGTATTAGGGACGTTGGTGGTGCCGTAATGGCACGCTTCTTCTCGTAACTCGGGCTGCCAGGAACCAAAGAAGCGATCCCATATCACCAGTGTGCCGCCGTAGTTACGATCTATGTACATCGGATTTTTAGCGTGATGAACGCGATGGCTTGACGGAGTAGATAAGATACCCTCAATGAATGGCACGCGATCTATGCCTTGGGTATGAATCCAGAACTGGTAAGCCTTCAGAATTAAGAATTGGCCGAGATACACTTCCGGCGGGCAACCGAGCACGGCTAACGGTAGGTAGAAGACCCAAGAGAAAGCGTACTGGAACGCGCTTTGACGAACCGCCGTTGTGTAGTTGAATTCCTCGCCTTGGTGATGGCCTTCGTGGGCACCCCATAAGATATTGCGTTCATGGGCGATTCGGTGGAACCAGTAATAACAAAAATCCACACCAAAGAAGAAGACCACCCAAGTCACAAGGCTAGCCGAACTGAATTCGAGTACTCGGTAATTTTCCCAAACCCAGATAAATACACCAAAGGTGAAGACTTTCAGGAGGGCTTCAGAAATAAGCAGACAAGCGCCCATCGAACCACTCGTCACTGAATCACTGTAAGTGTGCAGGTTTCTACCTTTCAACTTTAACGCAATGTACTCAAACAACATGAAGATAAGAAACAGAGGGATACCTACGGCCCCAAAATTGTATTCAAATTCCACGATATACCACCTCTTATTATTTATGCGAATGCTCAGGTTTATTAGTTCTCAGATTAATTAGTTATAAGTGGCCAGTGTGGAACGATGGCGAATCAATGTCTTTGACGTTTTACGATTAAAACTGGATCTATGCGATTGTTTTTTGTGGGTCATGTAGGCGTAAATTAATAATTGATGTTTAATGAATGATCGCTCGGTTACTTATATCTTTAGTGCAGTTGTGGAATGTCAGTAATAGAGAGCTGAACCAGTAATTTTTCCGTAGAAAGGTCGCTTGATGAAACATTTATGGATCGCCAGCACTTGGATTAACACATTATTAAGAGAATTTGATGCAGCGAGTTTAAACCGCAGAGAGTTAACCCGCGATTTACCCGGGTTTGTGGACGGAGGCTTTACAGAGGGTGATCGCCTGGATTTGTTATCCGCCCGGCTGCTTTGGCATCGCGCGGATAAATTATCCGGTGATCCCTTGCTCGGTTGTAAGATTGGTCTCAGCGCTGATTACCGGAGCATTGGGGTGTTAGCGCCCATTATTTGGCATTCACAAAGCATTGCGTTAGCGCTGCAAAACATCGCCCGCTTTCAGAACTTGATCAGTGAGAATGGCGCCTTTCGCTATGAAACTGATGAAAATAAGCAGCTAATTTACTGTTATTACGAAGAAACACCGGCGGCGGTCAGATCCTCATCGCAGCAAATATTGTCTGTTACGGTAGGCGTATTAAACGCTATCAAAACGTTATCGTCAGGCCGGATGAGCGCTCAAAGCTTAATAATACCGGAACGATGCTCTGTGGAGAGTATCAGTAACTTTCTTCAAATGGAGGTAATAAATCAGGGGGAACTGTTTGGGTTCACCATTGCGAAGGCAGGCCTACAAACGCCCATCTCCGGCTGTGATATCACCCTTTACAACACATGCCTGGAATACGCCAATTCGCTGTTGAATGAGAAAAAACAAGGAATAGAGCTTATTCAGCGGGTTCGGCGTTATATCGCCCATAACGGTATGCTGGTGGCAGGCATCACTGATTGTGCAGATCAACTGAACAGTTATCCGCGCAGCCTGCAGCGGCAACTGGCGGATTACGGCACGAGCTTTAGAAAAATTAAAGAAGAAGTGTTGAAGGAGCGAGCACTGCAAGAACTCAATATCGGGACGGAGGTTAAAGACATAGCACTGGTTCTTGGCTATTCGGAACTCAGTGGTTTTTATCGTTCGTTTAAAATCTGGTTTGGGATCACACCGAAAAAGGCGTTGAAGGAAGGGGTGTTCTAATATTAGATGCACCTCAATGCTGTTTAAGCGTCATCATTAACGTTTGTTACCGAATAAATAATGGGCCATTCAGAGCTCGGAAAAATAGAATAAGTACAAGGGGGAATCATGGGTGTAAGGATGTTTACTGATAAAACGATTGTCATTACAGGCGCTTCCAGCGGCATTGGTAAAGCGGCGGCGATTCAGTTAGCGAAGAAAGGCGCTACCGTCATTCTTGTGGCAAGAAGAGAAGCGCTGTTAAAAGACGTTGCGGATGAAATCAACGCAGCGGGCGGAATAGCCCACTGGTATGCGGGGGATTTATCCAAGGTCGAAGCGATCGACCAGCTGACGGAGTCCATCCTTGCTGATCATTCCGTCATCGATGTCCTGGTTAATAATGCAGGGCGATCCATTCGACGCCCGATGGAGGAATCCCTGGATCGTTACCATGATTTTCAACGGTGCATGGACATTAACTATTTTGCGCCCGTGCGTTTAATTCGTAACTTTCTCCCAGCGTTAACTCGGTCAGGCTCCGGACATATCATTAACTCCACCACCTGGGGCACGCTTTTACCCGTAGCGGGTTTTGGGCCGTACAACGCCAGTAAAATTGCTTTAGACAGCATGGCCAACACCTTAAGAATGGAGATGGAAGATCAGGGGCATTCAGTCACTCAGGTTCATTTTCCCTTGGTGCATACCGCCATGAGTGACGCCACCACAAGCTTTAAAAAGCTACCGGGCATGACACCGGAAGAAGCGGGCGGGTGGATTGTAAAAGCAGTTCAGCAGAAACCTCGCGCCATCATGGATATGAAAACCCGCGTCGCCAGTGGTCTTTATTTTTGTTTTCCTGGTGTTGTGGAGAAGATATCTAAGTTTTCGCCGTTTTCGGTTAAGAAAAGGCAAAGAGCGGTTGAGTGATTAACAGGCTTTATCTCATTATTTGATTTATGTTGATATTTGATTGCTCAAGTTACTTGCATCTCTTAACATTAATATTCAAATTAATTTACTGAAATATAGCCAGTCAGGCTGGCCCTATCGTCCATTGTTGAAGAATATCGTTTACTTCACAACTGCTTTTAGTGATTAATAAATTATGGGCGCACCAATTTTTTACGAAGATAATATGGATCTATGGGTAAGCAATGGAGCGAAAGATTGGTTCTGTGAAATCGTTGTTTCTGGCGCAAAATTGAGAAATAGAGATATTTCTAGCGTTTTTGATAGTGAACCTTTGATAGCAGGCTGTTATGGCATATCTGGCTTAGGCATAAATATGTCGGCATTTTTTCCTTACTTTGGTGGAAAAGAAGATTTTATTGAACATTTAGAATTCTGCATTTCCAACTCGGAGGGACTCTGTGAGTCAGGGCAGTCAGAAACTTCTTTGGTGCACATACTTAGCTGGGCGAAATATATTTTGCCGGGTGGTCGTATAAGAGACGACATCAATGTGTATAGCACATTACCTGCGTTTAAATTGTAATAATCGAGATTCTTGTTAAGTATGATTTTTACGAATAATCCAATTAAAAAAGACATAGAGCTTTACCAGGAGATTCTTAATCTCCCGAGTAAATATAGATGCATTCAATCTAGGGCGGGAGAGTGGAACCTCCCGAAGAATGAAATATTATTGGGGGTAAAGGAAAGTCAATTCTTTGGTTGGTCTGAGTTCTCAAAAATAGAAAAATGCCCATCTGGTGTTCAATTCTATATAGGTTCTGCTCACTTAAATATTTTTAAATCTTATGTAAATTCAAGCTTTCCTTCAAAGGTCTACGATTTATTTGTTGGTAGTTCCACTGAATCCTACCAGCCGGAAGACTCTACAGTATTTGCTAATCTCGATTACTCAATAGTCACTGAAATACTTTCTAGGGCATCTTATCCAAAACTTAAAGTTTTTAGGTATGGAGTTACTGAGTTATTTTGTAATGCTGAAGGGGTAAATGGCGCTGTTGGAGATATCACAGAGCTTTTAGAAAAAATGCCTAACTTGGAGTGTCTTGAAGTTGGCGGCAGTTTCACTCTTAGTAAACCTTTGAACCTTCCGAAACTAAAGGAGCTAGCTATTTGCATAGTCGATGGTTGGGACACATCTTTTAGTAAAGAGCCAACCGAAGAAACATTCACAAATCTTTTTAAATCAAATTTGCCGTCTCTGAATGATCTAACTATCAATTTTAACTGTTATGGTGACTTTGAACGTAATACAAATTACACGTTTCCTGATGATTTTTTAACCTCCAAATCCATGCCGAATCTCAGTTATATCGAGATTTCAGGTTTGTTTAAGCAAGGCGAAATTAAACGTTTAAAAGAAAGTTCTATATGGGATAAATGCCCCCGTAAATATAGCAGTATTTGTGAAGCATATTATCTGGCAATAGATGTGCATTATGAGAAAAATACTGCTTTTGTGGCTGGTGTCTCTTTTACGGATTCCTCTCAAACAAAGCCTGACCAAGTGTATTACTCAGAGCTAGAAGTTCCCGGAGAATATGAACCTGGAGAGTTTTATAAACGTGAACTGCCTTGTATAACAAAATTATTAGATGAACATTGTCTGAATCCCAGCGTGATTATTATTGATGGTTATGTATATTTAGATGAAGCTAATAAATGGGGACTTGGTGCGCGTTTGGCGCACCATTTTTCGCAACAAGGTCGAGAAATTTCGGTTGTTGGTGTAGCTAAAAACCCAAGAAAAGACACTCCAAAAGACTGGGAAGTTCTTCGAGGAGGGAGTTTAAAGCCTCTATATGTGAAGGGTGTCGGTCTTGATGATGAATTTTCACGAAATGTTATTGTGAGTATGTCGGGTGACTATAGACAACCAACCCTGCTGAAGTTAGCAGATACCCTGTGTAGAGAAAGAGCGAAATCTTCTAAATAATAAATGTATTTTACCAATGACGGCCTGATCTCCATTGTTCCATTGAGCCGAATGCGGTCTACGATTATCATCCCCATCTACTGTACATATCTTTATAAAAAATGAGGCTTTAGATGATGTTGTTCTTGCCTAGCCAAGACGAACTGGATTGCATTAATGATGATGGCCGGATTCTCGGAAAAATTAGGTTTGATGGCTCTAAAGGTGAGCACATTTTTAACTCGGCTGATGATGCAATCAGCTTATCAAGTACAGAAAAAGCCAGTATCGCTCAGAGATTAGCAGGTCTGGATTCAGGCAGGTTTTCAATGCCTACACAAGACGATGATTGATGGAGTTGACCTAGGTCTAGATAGTTCTGTCATCCAGTTAAGGCTAATGTCCCTTAACTGGATTGAATAAGCTTATTGCACCTCTTTAGTCACCGCCATTTTCATATTCACTTATCGCACGGATATAATCAGGTGTTTGTTTGATTGAATCCTGAGTAATTTGTTCACGTAAGCTATATTCAAACTCGATACCGTCCAGTAATCCTCTGTTTCCACATGATATTAATCTGCATGCACCATTATTATCACTGAAGGTAAATCTGTCTTTTCCAAGAGTAATGTCAAAAGTACATGTTTTATCCATTATTGATGGCGTACTGTAGGTCAGTACTTGTTGAGGTTGTACATCGATGATGCCTGATAAATCACAGCTGTGTCCGTTTGCCCATTCTAAATGTGTTTCAAAATAGGCTGCTATTGGCGATATAGGCATAAGCAAAAAACGATTTTCAGCGGTGTATTTGGTGTTGTCCATAAGAGCATTCGGGAATGTATACTTATAGACACCCTGTAATCCATCAAGAGTTGAGCTGCCATCTGCCTGACAGGTGGCTGTCACGCTGATAATAACTGCTGCAACTGTTTCTTTTATATATTTTAGGTTCGTAACCATAATTTCGAGCCTTTCATCAATTTATCTTGATCGTTGGGGTGGGCGATAATTTATGATGTAACGGCTTTTGTGCCTTCCATTAACCACTGTGCAACGTGACGATTTCGATCAGCACTGACTTGTCCGCGTCTGCAATTTTGTGAGGCAATTTTCCAACGTTCGCTCATAGGCATTTTTGAATAGACTCCTGTTCCCTTAATAGCCGGTACAAATGTTCCTCTGAAGCTAGAGAAATTACCGACATTGAACGCAATGTCAATTAGCGCAGCCTGACAGGTGATCGGATATTTATCAAAAGGCGCGCCAAATTCTCGTTTTGCCATTGCAAGCGCAATACTAAGGTCTTTTTTAAATAGGCTATCTATTGCCGCTACAGGTAACTCAAGCGTTGTATATTTACTAAGATTTTCTGGGTTGTACTTTCCTAGTCCTTTATGTTGCTTAATGAAATTATAATCGTTTTTTATTTCATCTTGTGTGGCAGCTCTGCCTAGGATCTTATTGGTATTAATTGCAATACCTGTATCTCCTCCTTTTACAGGATATCGGGAGAACCTTTTCACCATAAACGGTAAAGTTAGCATGTCCTTATGTGCATCTAAGTTGTGGCCTACACCTACAGTAACTTTCCCTACTGTGTCTACATACATGTAGGGGATATTATTTTCAGATGTAGGTTTTTTTAATGTTTCTAGTAGTTGGAATAACTTAGGAGAAATTATAGACATAATTAATAATCCTTTATAATCAATATCTTGAGTGGGTTTTGATGAAGAAGGGGTCACAGGTAGGGATAGCAGGAGAGTATTTCTGACATCAAGTTAATGCTGGATGTACCCATGATTGAGAGGAGGAAGTAAATACGATTATAGAATGTTAAACAAGGTAACCGAGCTTAAAAATAAACAGTCTAAGTTCTTATTATTTTATAATGAGACGCCTTTCTCAGTTTGTAAGGTGATAACTGGTTAATTTCTAATGCTTGAATTGAGATTTACAGGTATTTCCGACTCCTTACCTGTATCGACTTAAACACTGCTTACCTTGTGGTGTATGGTGAAGCATCTGAAAATTTCAATTTCGATCGCACACTACATGGATATATACTCATTAACTTTTCCTGAGAGATTAGCAGGCCTGGATTCAGGCAGGTTTTCAATGCCTACACAAGACGATGATTGATGTGCTTAACGTTCATTATTGACGACCTATTTTTCATACCGTGGTATGATTATCCGCTCGACAGTCCCTAATTATTGAAAGAAAGAAGATACAACAGCAAGCCTATGAACGCATTTCCGATCGATTATATTGAACCTGTATTTCGTCCACCCAGTGAAGCGAGATCGCTCATTCTTCAGGTAACGAATGGCTGTTCCTGGAATAAATGTACCTTTTGCGAGATGTATACGGCACCCCAGAAGAAATTCAGGGTAAAGCCGATTGATGAGGTGGATGCTGAGCTGAGTCGTATTTCCAAAGAAATGCCGGGTTTAACGCGTATTTTCCTGGCGGACGGTGATGCGATGAGCTTGTCTTATCGCCGAATGAAAGAGGTGTTGGAGTGTATTAATAAGCATTATCCGAACATCGAACGCGTGACGGCGTATTGTTTGCCTAGAAATCTAAAGAATAAAACCGTGGAGCAGCTTGCTGAGTTTCGCGAGCTTGGTTTGTCCATGGTGTATGTGGGTTGTGAATCCGGTGATGACGTGGTGCTTGAGAAAATAAATAAGGGCGAGACATATGAAACGTCCAAAGATGCGTTAACCAAGTTGAAGCAAGCCGGCATTAAGTCTTCGGTCATGATTTTAAATGGCTTGGGTGGTCGTAAGTATTCTGAGCAACATGCGGTGAATACCGCCAAGCTGATGAATGAAACTCAGCCTGAGTTTGTTTCTACTTTGGTTGTTTCTTTTCCAATGGGTGAAGAACGTTTCAGAGAGGGGTTTGGCGGCGAGTATGAGCCTTTGCAGCAGATGGAGTTGTTTCAGGAGATACGCACGTTAATTGCCAACTTTGAATTAGAGAACACTGTATTTCGTTCCGATCACGCATCCAATTACTTGGTTCTTAAAGGGGATCTGGGTGCGGATAAACAAAAAATGTTGGATAAGATTGATTTAGCCATCAACAAACCGGGTGTTATTCCGCTTCGTCAAGAATGGCAACGAGGCTTATAAAATGACGGATTTTGAAGGTAAGATTTCTGAGCTGATAAAAGCGGATGAGGGTGGGGATTCTTCCGGTAAAACCAAAGGCTCTCAGCCAGCGCCGGTTCATCTTTGGAATCCTGATTTGTCTGGTGATATTGATATCGTCATCAAACGTGATGGTCGTTGGATTCATGAAGGCACCGAGATTAAGCGTGAGCAAATCGTTAAGATTTTCTGCAATATTCTGTTGTTGGAGAGCGACGAATACTTCCTGATCACACCCGTTGAGAAGTGGCGCATCCAAGTTGAGGATGCTCCTTTTGTGGTGGTTTCGTTGGAGCAGGTTGACTCTGAAAAGGGGCCTGCGTTACAGATGACCACGAAAACAGGCGAAACCTTTACTGTAGGGGCTGATCATCCGTTGGAAGTGGAATACAAAGCGGGTTTTGATGGTGAACCAAGTCCTTATGCTTTGGTTCGCACCAACTTGAAAGCTTTGATTGCCAGAAATGTATTTTATGAACTGGCTGAGCTTGCAAGCATTGAAGACGAAGGCGATAAAATCTATATGGTTGTATACAGCCAGGGTGAGCGGTTCGTGCTAGGGCAGTGCTAGTTGAATCTCAGTGAATTTGTATAACTTCGGAAATGTATGTCTTCGGAAATAATCGCATCAGACAAACAGGAAACGCCACCAGAGCAGAGTTCTGAGACGCCCCAGTTTGATTCAAAAGGTTTTCTTAAAAGTGTTACCGAATTGCCGGGCGTTTATCGAATGTTCGATGAAAACGCTGAACTGCTGTACGTCGGTAAGGCTAAAAGTTTAAAGAAGCGATTATCCAGCTATTTTCGAAAAAATGGCTTACACATCAAAACACGGGTTTTGGTCGGGAAAATTGCCGACATTCAGGTCACAGTCACCAGCAGTGAAACGGAAGCCCTGTTGCTCGAACAGAACCTGATTAAGAAACATCGCCCACCTTACAACGTGTTGCTCAGAGACGACAAGTCTTACCCTTATGTGCACCTGTCCGACCATAAAGATTACCCTTATTTCTCATTTAAACGGGGTAAAAAGCGTGGTAAAGGGCAGTTCTTCGGCCCGTACCCAAGTTCAGGTGCAGTGAAGGAGAGTCTCGCGATCTTACAAAAATTATTCAAAGTACGTCAGTGTGATGACAGCTTTTACAAGAATCGTTCCCGACCTTGTTTGCAGCATCAAATTAAGCGCTGTTCTGCGCCGTGCGTGGGCTTGATCACCCCGGAGCGTTACATGGAAGACGTTCGTCGTACGTCCATGTTTCTGCTTGGTAAAAATAACGAGATTATCCATGAGTTGGTTGAGGAGATGGAAAAGGCTTCCATGTCTCTGGATTTTGAGCGTGCCGCTGAGTTGCGAGATCAGGTAACGGCCCTGAGAACCGTTCAGGAGCAGCAATATGTAATGGGTGAGGGCAGCCGTGTCAATGCGGATGTCATAGCGATTGATGCTAAACCCGGTGGGGTGTGCATTTCTGTGCTGTATGTTCGATCCGGCCAGGTGTTGGGCAATAAGGTGTATTACCCTAAAGTCAGCCTGGATGAAACTGAAAGTGAGCTACTGGCGACCTTTATTACTCAGTTGTACATTACAGATGATGCAACGCGCGAACTGCCGGAAGAGATCATTTGTTCGCATCCACCGAACGACATTGAGTTGTTAAACGCGGCATTCAGCCAACTTTTTGAACACCAAAAAGTTGAGATCAAGAGCAAGGTTCGAACCCAAAAAGCCAAGTGGTTAGAGCTTTCTGTGAAAAACGCAGAGCAAAGCCTTCAGTCTTTATTGAACAATAAACAAAATATGATGCAGCGGTTTAGATCATTGCAGGATGCTCTTGAGTTGGATGAAGTGCCGCTAAGGTTGGAGTGTTTTGATATCAGCCACAGTTCAGGTGAAGCAACAGTGGCCAGTTGTGTGGTCTTTGATCAGAATGGTCCGGCCAAAAACGAGTATCGTTCCTACAACATTGAAGGGATTACTGGTGGCGATGATTACGCCGCCATGAATCAGGCGTTAACTCGTCGGTTTACCAAAATTAAAAAAGGTGAAGGTAAAATTCCGGATATTTTGGTGATCGATGGGGGTAAAGGACAGATCAATCAGGCGCTCGACGTATTAACAGAGCTGCAGGTCACGGGGATTGATGTGGTCGGTTTGGCCAAAGGCCCGGAGCGAAAATCGGGCTTTGAGACGATCTTTTTGAACGGAGTGGATCAGGAACTGGATCTGGATGCGAATCATCCAGGGTTTTTATTGCTCCAGCATATTCGTGATGAAGCCCACCGTTTTGCGGTCAGTAAGCACCGCTGGCGACGTGGTAAGGCTCGCAAAAAGTCGACGCTGGAAGACATCGAAGGCGTTGGCCCGAAACGAAGAAAAGCCATGATTCAGTTCTTTGGTGGTTTGCAGGAAATAAATAATGCGAGCATTGATGAACTGGCGAAAGTGCCTGGCATCAGCAGGGCGTTGGCCGAAGAAATTTACGCCAACTTGCACAACGTTTAAGGTGGATTAGTTCTCGATCATGTCTTTGCCTCTGGTTTATCACCCCAATTATTCATGCCCGTTTCCCGAAGATCACCGGTTTGTGATGTCTAAATTCGTGCGTCTTCACGATGTGGTGAAAGGCAAAGGTTTGATTACCAATAACTTATTTACTTCGGTTCCCGCCAGCCTTAAGGCGTTGAACAGAGTGCACTGCCTGGATTATCTTAACTCGCTGTGTGGCAATGAAGTGGATGCCAAAGCCTGGCGGCGTGTGGGTTTACCCTGGAGCCAGGGTTTGGTGGATCGCACACTGACGTCCCCTAATGGTACTTTGCAAGCAGCTCGGTTGGCCCTGAAGTATGGCATGGCCAGTCATTTGGCGGGTGGCACTCATCATGCCCATCACGATTTTGGCTCGGGCTTTTGTATTTTGAACGATTTGGCGTACACCGCTAAAACGCTCTTGGCGCAGGGAGAGGTGGAGCGCGTACTGATTTTTGACCTGGACGTTCACCAGGGCGACGGCACTGCATCCATTTTAGAAAACGAACCGAATGCTTTTACCTGCTCTATTCATTGTGAAAAGAACTTTCCGTTTCGAAAAAGCCAGAGTGATCTGGATATCGGTTTAGACATCGGGATGAAAGATCAGGCGTATCTGGATGTAGTGGAATCCACACTCACTCAGCTGCTTAATAAATTTGAGCCGGATTTAGTCCTTTATGATGCCGGAGTGGATGTTTGGCAAAATGACGCGCTTGGTAAGCTGGACATCAGCTGGCAGGGGATTCGGTCCAGAGATGAATTGGTGCTTGAAACCTGCCTGCAAAGGCATGTACCAGTGGCGACCGTGATTGGCGGAGGGTACGATAAAGATCATCAGCGGCTGGCTGAAAGACATGCCATCGTGATCGAAAGTGCGTATGACTTATTCGACAAATTTTTGGATTGAATTACTGTTGGTTAATAAGCAATCAGTTGCGATTCTTCTCTCAAACAATTCTTAAAGGGGCTTGTTTTCGCGTAAAGTATCTATGCTATACTGCCGAAACTTTTCATTTAATAAGCTATTGATCGGATGAATATCCCTAATATTCTTACCTCGTTACGTCTCGTTTTAATTCCTGTTTTTGTGTTGATTTACCTTTTTCCGGTCGATTGGCGTTTTATTGTCTCTGCGTTGATTTTCATGTTGGCCGGTTTTACCGATTGGCTGGATGGCTACCTTGCCCGTAAATGGAATCAAAGCACACCTTTTGGTGCCTTCATGGACCCGGTGGCCGATAAACTGATGGTGGTGGTGGCTCTGGTCTTGCTGGTTCACAGCTATGGATCACTTTTCATAACTTTGACGTCAGCCATTATTATTTCCCGTGAGATTGTGATTTCCGCTCTGCGAGAATGGATGGCTGAGCTTGGTAAGCGTACCAGTGTTGCGGTGAGCTTCATTGGTAAATTTAAAACCATGGCTCAAATGGGTTCAATTACACTGCTGTTGGCCGATGATCCGTCGCAACAAGGCTTGTTCAGCTTGTTCGGTCACATCAGTATGTTTATTGCGGCGGCGCTGACAATCTGGTCTATGTTTGTGTATCTAAGGGCGGCCTGGCCAGAACTGAAGACGACGAAATAGTCTTCATGATTTACTTTAAATGCCTGCGACTTTGCAGGCATTTTTATTTCCGGCGTACCTCAGGTTTACGGTGGTGCATTTTAAGTCTTAATGACTCATCAAGCTGATTGTTGTTGGGGTTCATTCGACAAGAAATTTCTCACCTTTCCAAAAAACGGCTAACTTTAATATAAGGTTTTAATTTGCTGGTTTTGTTAGGAAGGCTTGTTCATGACAGAGACTCTCTGGATTCATGATTCCGAAGATTACCAATGTATCTTAGAAAAGTGGCAGAACACTGTGGATGTAATGGCAGAGGCCTGTATGTCGCCTGCCGGTTTCATCGTTCAGCATACTAAATATGGGTTCATGACTGCGGTTGCTTCCAGCAATGCGGAAAACCCCTATGGTACTGGTACTGTGGTTGACCCTGATACCAACCTCTATTGTAAACGGGTGGTCGAAACAAAGAAGGTGTTGTGCGTTAACGACGCCACCAAAGATCGTTACTGGGATGATAACCCTGAAATCAAAGACGGCTTGATTGCCTATCTAGGGCTGCCCATCTTTTGGCCTAACGGCGAGATGTTTGGCACCATCTGTATCCTTAATTTCAAGTCAACTCATTACCCAATGATATTTCAGAAATTAATGTTTCAGTTTCGAGACATCATTGAGGCTGATCTGCAGTTGCTGGAGAATAATAAACTGCTCAGGGAAATGGCCATACGCGACGAGTTAACAGGGTTATATAATCGTCGGGGCTTTAAAGACCTTGCCCAACAGCAACACAAGCTGGCTTGTCGGCTGCGGCAATCGGTGGGTTTACTGTATTTGGACATAGATGATCTGAAAGAAATTAATGACCAAGTTGGGCACGCAGCCGGTGATGAAGCTATAAAAGCAACGGCTAAGGTTTTGCAGGAGGCGTTAAGAAGTAACGATATCTCGGCGAGAATAGGCGGTGATGAATTCGTGGCTATGGTATTTCTTGAGGCGCTGGATACGATGGAAATCGTTATTGAAAGGCTGGAGCGGCGTCTTATCAATGAGAAAATGACGTTTGAACGACCATTGAGCGTGAGTATTGGGGGGATTCTAGTGCCGGAGCAGGACGTTAATTTTGAAAAGTTGGTGGTTTCTGCTGATAAAAAGATGTATCAAAACAAGAAAAGTAAGAAAAAAAATTAAAATTCAGACGTTTTACCCAAGAATTTTTCCTAAGAAGTTTGTGCGTACTTTCTATTCTGGTGTTTAGTTGGTGGTTTATTGATCGGTTAGTTTTTATTTTGATCAGCACGGACTTCCTTGAATCATCAAGGTGCAGTACGTTCTTTAAACAATATTTGCATTGTTGAGCAAATTTCAATCGGTGATGTTTATAAAACAAACAATTCTGAAATTATTTCTTAATAATTTCAGAAAGATAACAAAAAATGGTTGACCGAAAAAAATAAATCACTAGAATGTGCCACCAAGTTCAGCGGGAATAGCTCAGTTGGTAGAGCACAACCTTGCCAAGGTTGGGGTCGCGAGTTCGAGTCTCGTTTCCCGCTCCAATAACTTACTTTAAGTTATTGCAGAAAGATCTTAATCATCCTTGTAAGAGGATGTTGCCCCAGCTAACATTAGCTGAGGTTAAACTCAGAATCAGGAATTTGCACAAGGGCGACTGTTTAAGAGCAGTAAGTCAGTTCTGATGAAGAGTAGGAAGGCGCGATAGCAAAATGGTTATGCTGCGGATTGCAAATCCGCCGATGCCGGTTCGATTCCGGCTCGCGCCTCCAAGCTACTACTTCTTAGTAGCATTCCACATATGACCGTAAGGTCACATCCGATGCCCGGGTGGTGGAATTGGTAGACACAGGAGACTTAAAATCTCCCGATCGCAAGGTCGTGCCGGTTCAAGTCCGGCCCCGGGCACCATTTATCGTTATTTCTATTCGTATCCGAGAATTAAGAGATAAAATATCTAAATACCTCTTTCTTGATTTCTCAGTCTGTTAGCTTGCTATTTTCCTTGTGTGTGATTTTATTTTGGCCTGCTTTAAACCTGCCTTTACTTTGTTTCTTTGGATCGGGCAAAAAATCTTCAGCCCGTTCCATTAATAAAAATCATTGTTTTTCGTTGTTTGTGATTGGGGATATTGAGTCTTTTATAAATAGACTTAATTGATTTCTAACAAGTTTTTCTGCTTGTAATATTCTGAAATATATCTGTACAAAAAATGAACTCTTTGTTTCGTTTTGATCAAAGAAAAACGTCAGCATGTGTACTTTTCTTACCTTGTCCAGTGAGTCTCTATGGGAAGGTAAGTAAGCATGAAACTAAGTCAGTTAACCTCAATATTGTCGTTGCTTGTGTTCTTAAGTAGTGCTTCGATGGCGTTCGCCAAGCCAGAAACAGAGTCTGTTAATGAAGTGAAGCAGATGCGCTTGTCATCGAATTCAATATGTAAGATTTCTCGTCATTCGTTGGCGCTTCGGCAGGTAATGAGCGAAGTTGCTATTGAGACAAGGCAGCGAATCATCAGTCAGCCGGCAATAGATGACATAAAAAATATCAAGCATTATCAGGGGCAACCCAATATTCCTCCGATGATTACTGAGTTTGATTTAGAGAACCTTGATAAGGCGTGCAGTGAGGAGCGGAACCGTGACTATCGGGCCGACAAGTTCTCGGGTTGGTATGGCTAACAAGGGGGAGCCTTCTTCGGCAGGTCTATTGCTTAAACTCCTAATTAAAGACGAAAAGCCAGTAAAGAGTGCTATCCTTAAGCAATAGCTTTGTGTGAAGGCGCTGTTTATAGACATCGTTCAGGGGGAGTTTGATGAGCGAAGACGAACTGTTGTTCATGGATGAAACGGAAGAAGAGGCTGAGGTCGAGCAGAAAGGGGTACCGTGGAAAATTCTCATCGTTGATGATGAGGCTGAAGTTCATGATGTGACTCGTTTTGCGTTATCTGGCTTTGAGTTTGATGATAAACCTCTGTTGTTTTTGGATGCTTATTCGGGGCAGGAAGCTCGAACCATTCTGGCGGATAACCCCGACATTGCGGTCATACTTCTGGATGTCGTTATGGAATCGGAAGATTCCGGCCTCAAAGCTGTGAAGTACATTCGGGAGGAGTTGGGCTACAACAATGTCAGAATTATCCTTCGTACCGGGCAGCCAGGGCATGCGCCTGAAAAGTCTGTTGTACGCGATTATGATATCAATGATTATAAAGCCAAAACCGAGTTAACCGCCCAGAAACTTTACACCTTAATGCTTTCCAGTCTCAGATCTTATCGGGATATTGTGTCGTTAGAAAAAAATAAACGTGGCCTGGAAAAAGTGATCCAGTGTTCTCGTGGCATTTTTGAAAAACACGCGATGGATCAGTTTGTTGAGGGGGCTATAGAACAGTTAGTGTCTTTGTTGTTCTTAGAGCATCAGCCAGAACTTTATAGTTATGATGGTTTGGCAGTGGAGGTTAAGGATACTTCTCAGTTGAAGCCTTTATATGGTTATGGCAAATACAGCCATCAGTCCGAATTTTGTTTAAGTGAACTCTGTACAGATGTGAAGGCGATATTCAAAGAGGCTATTCACGATAAGAAAAATATTTTTCGCGAAAATGACTTAGTCATTTATTGTGAGGGTAAAAAACGTGCCATTTTAATGTATGTTGATGGGCATCATGCTTTGTCGGCTCTCGATAAAGAGTTGCTGGATGTGTTCACAAAAAATGTTATTTCGGCGTATGAAAATATAGAGTTGCACGAGAAAAATAAGCAACAGACGGATGATTTGGTTGCGTATTTGGCTGAATTAACGGAATGTCGGGATCAGTTTGTCGGTCGTCATACAAAACGAGTGGCTGAATTGAGCGTTAAGCTGGGAGAGTTGTTGAATTTGCCGGCGTCAGAGCTAGCGGCTTTAAGAACCGCAGCGCCACTTCATGATTTTGGTAATATCATGGTGCCCGAAGAAATTCTTCATAAAGAGGGTAAGCTTACGCCGGATGAAATGGCGACGGTTAAAACTCATTCTTTAAGGGGCGCAGAGTTGTTAGGCCAGGCTGATCAGAATGTACTGAAATTGGCTGGCACGATTGCGGCTGACCATCATGAAAAGTGGGATGGTTCCGGTTATCCGAAAGGTAAGCAAGGGGAAGAAATTCACATCATGGGCCGAATTGTGGCCATTGCTGATGTATTTGATTTGTTGGCCTGTAAACGCAGTTACCGTGAACCTTGGCCTATGGAAGATATTGTTGCGTATTTTATTGAGCAGAAGGGCAAGCACTTTGACCCGAATCTGGTTGATCTCCTCTTAGAACACTTGGACACCTTTAATCGAATCCGAGAAGGGATGCCTGATCCGGAGTAAGGTAAGGCTCGTGTCCCTTAAATTCGAGAAGCCAGATAGCAAGGCTTCTCGCAATTCTGTATCATTGCTTTTCTATTTTATTTCTCTAATTTTTCACTCTTTTTTGGAATCCGAGCCCAATGACAGTTCGTACGCGCATTGCACCGTCTCCAACCGGCGATCCTCACGTAGGCACAGCCTACATTGCTTTATTTAATTTATGTTTTGCTCGCCAGCACGGCGGCCAGTTTATTCTACGTATCGAAGATACGGATCAGACTCGCAGCACTCAAGAATCTGAAGATCAGATTCTTGAAGCTATGCGTTGGATGGGGTTGGATTGGGACGAAGGGCCGGACGTGGGTGGTCCGCATGGTCCTTATCGTCAGAGTGAACGTAAAGACGGTTATCGCCAGTACGCAGAAGACTTGATAGCAAAAGGGCACGCTTTTTATTGTTTCCGCACCCCGGAAGAGCTGGATGTCATCCGTGAAGAACGTAAGGCAGCAGGCTTAAATCCTGGCATTAAAGGTGATTTGGAGCTTTCTGAAGAAGAAGTTCAAACGCGTTTAGCAGCGGGTGAGTCTTATGTGATTCGTATGAAGGTGCCGGACGAAGGAACCTGTGTGATCGAGGATCGTCTTCGTGGCACGATTGAAATTGATTGGTCTCAGGTGGATTGTCAGATTTTGCTGAAGTCGGATGGTATGCCGACGTATCACTTAGCAAACGTGGTGGACGACCATGAGATGAAAATTACTCACGTTATTCGAGGGGAGGAGTGGATTAACTCAGCACCCAAGCATAAGTTGTTGTATCAGTATTTTGGCTGGGAAATGCCAGAACTGATTCACATGCCGTTATTGCGTAACCCGGATAAGAGTAAGTTAAGTAAGCGTAAGAACCCAACGTCCATTACCTTCTATGAGCGTATGGGTTTTATGCCGGAAGCGCTGACCAATTATCTGGGGCGTATGGGCTGGTCAATGCCGGATGAACGTGAGAAGTTCTCTTTGGCAGAAATGATCGAGAATTTCGATATCAGCCGGGTTTCCTTGGGTGGGCCAATCTTCGACGTAGAAAAACTGAAGTGGTTGAACAGCTTGTGGGTTCGTGAAGATCTGACCGAGCAAGAATTTGCTCAGCGTGTTCAGGACTGGGCGTTTAATGAAAAGAACATCGCGCCGATGCTGTCTTTTATTCAGGGTCGTGTTCAAACCTTTAGTGACATTGCGCCGTTAGCAAATTTCATGTTCTCAGGCATGTTGCCATTAACCGCTGAAGACTTTGCTCATAAGAAATTAGACGAAGAGCAAGTGAAGCGGGTACTTCAGTTCATTTTGTGGAAACTGGAAGCACAACGTCACTGGACCAAAGATAATATCTTTGCGGACATCAAAGCCATCAGCTTAGCAATGGAGTTGAAAATGGGCGACTTCATGCAGCCGATTTTTGTTTCTATCGCGGGCACGCCAAACTCCTGGTCGGTGATGGACTCCATGGCGATGCTTGGGCCAGACATGACGCGTGCACGTTTGCGTTATGCTTTGAATGAAGTGTTGGGTGGATTTTCGAAGAAAGCGACTAAGAAAGTAGAAAAAGAATATCAAGCGATTCTTACTCAGTTGGTTGAAGAGTGATCAATCTGTTAAGTCATTAACTTTTTTGAACTTTTTACTTGACTGTGGGCGGGGTGATTATTAATATAAGCCCCGTTCCAAGATATGGGGCCTTAGCTCAGCTGGGAGAGCGCAACGCTGGCAGCGTTGAGGTCAACGGTTCGATCCCGTTAGGCTCCACCAAATTCTAAAAGCCTGATTTTTTAATCAGGCTTTTTTTATGCCTGGAATATGCGTGAATTTGGGTTGGTTTAAGTTAGTTACCATCAATTTGAAAAAATTGAAGTTTTTATTACAAAAACGGTTGCACTTTCTGAATCAGCTGTTATTATACGCGCCATCGAAACAGAGGCCGTTTCGATAGAAATTAAATTTAGTAAGTTGTTGATTTACAAAGTTTAATTTCACGGTTTTAACTATGTCTTGTTGTTGAAATCAAAATGCGTCCCATTCGTCTAGAGGCCTAGGACACCGCCCTTTCACGGCGGTAACAGGGGTTCGAACCCCCTATGGGACGCCACTTCTTCTACACCTTCTTATATTTTTAATATTCTTTCTGATTTTAATATCTTAATACTCTTCTGAACTTTTTATCTTTCTTTCTTATACATAAATAATTCTGTGTTCGTCATAGTTCAAAAGTTGTGATTGGTTTAACACTTCGTTCTTCTTGCACAATGCTTGCTTGTTTTGTCCTCTAATCGTGCGTTTTTGAGCACTATCTTTGTTTTTTAAGACGTTAGAACAAGGGCAGTATCATGCACACCTTTATAAGTAAGTTATATGAGTTAACTACATCCAAAATTCATTTTCGGTTTTGTTTGCTTTTACTTGCTTGTGTATCTCCCGTGTCTGCCATGTTTTTACAGGATCAAGCTTATGTTATGGCGTCCGTCACGACAGCAGTTGCTGGCTATGCTGTGATGGTGATCTTTTTTCATGGTGATTATCTTGAGCGACAGTGCTCGCTTCTTGAAAATGAAGTCATTAAAGACCCGCTGACAGGGGCATTTAATCGCCGATATTTGATGGATAAACTCAATGATTGTTTATCTGTGGCAAAAAGAACACAAGATACCGCATCATTGGTTGCTATCGATATAGACTTCTTTAAGCGTGTTAATGATCAACATGGCCTCGATGTAGGGGATACCGTACTGAAACAAGTGGTAAGAACGGTTCAAGCTCGGATTCGGCATTCAGATCGTCTGTGTCGAATCGGTGGGGAAGAATTTATTTTGGTGTTACCGTCAACGGACGTTATTCAGGCTAAGGTTTTGGCCGATGCGCTCAGGCTTCAGGTGAGTGAAGCTGTTTTTACTCATAGGGAAGAGGTGACGGTGAGTTTGGGGGTCTCGCAATTGGCCAAGGCAGATAGTATTGATCAATGGATGAAACGTTCAGATCAGGCGCTGTACCAAGCAAAAGCGCAAGGCAGGAATCGTGTGGCAGTTGTTTAACGAAACACAACCAAGTTGCCTTGGTTGTGTCTGTGATCGTTTGTTGGTAATCGTTGTGCTTGTGATAGGAGAGCCAGTAATGCCCGGGTTGATTAATTGAGGCTTACGCAACCGCCAGCTCAACAAGATTAAAATACTGGTTCACCGAAGCGACTATGGCATTCATGGAGGAGGTCAGAGTGTCTTCATGAATGGCGGCACTCTCCAGCTTCTTACCGTTGATATTTACCTGTACATATGAAATGGCTTGCGCGTCACTGCCATGGCTCAAGGCATGTTCATGGTATTCTTGCACGTCTATCTTTGTGTCTGTCCACTCGGACAGCGCTTGGGTAAATGCGTTCAAGGCGCCATGGTCTTTGCCTGTAATTTCTACGCTGGTGGTCGGGCCTTGTAATTTGGCGATGATCTCATCGTAGGTGTTTCTTGAATGAGTATAAGCTCCCAATCTGTAGGGTTGTTCGTGGCTCATATAAGTTGCTTCAAACAATTTTTTCATGTCTTCACTGCTGACTACCGATGCTGTGTGTTCAGCAAAGCTTTGCACAATGCTGCTGAAAGAGACCTGCAGCCAGCGGGGAAGTTGAAAGCCGCAGTCTTGTTCCAAGGTATATGCAATTCCGCCTTTACCGGATTGACTGTTTACTCTGATGACTTCTTCATAGCTTCGGCCTAAATCCGTTGGATCTATGGGTAGGTAGGCGACTTCCCATTTGTCTTCGTTATTTCTAAGATCCAAGCACTTTTTAATGGCATCTTGGTGAGAGCCTGAAAAGGCCGTATAGACAAGTTCACCGGCATAAGGGTGTCGCGGATGGACGGGCAGTTGAGTGCACTTTTTCACTGTGCGCACGATCTCATCCATGTCTTCAAAATCCAACTTTGGATCAATGCCCTGGCTGTATAAATTCATTGCCATTGTTACCACATCCATATTACCTGTGCGTTCGCCATTGCCCAAAAGTGTGCCTTCAACACGCTGAGCGCCCGCCATAACGGCCAACTCTGCTGCTGCAACACCACAACCTCGGTCATTGTGGGTATGGACACTGACTTCAATAGCATCTCGGTAGTTAACCTGATTGCAGAACCATTCAATCTGATCGGCGTAAACGTTAGGTGTGGAGACCTCAACGGTTGCCGGTAAATTTACTATGGCTTTATGGCTAGGGGTGGGTTGCCATACGTCAAGTACCTGATTGACGACTTCAACGGCAAATTCCATTTCAGTGCCAGTGAAGCTTTCGGGGGAATACTCGAACGTCCACTGGGTTTCAGGTGCAAGTTCGGCACAGTATTTAACGTGCTTGGCACCGTTCACTGCAATGTCAATAATGCCTTGCTGATCCAGTTTGAATACCTGTTCTCTTTGTACTTTGGATGTGGAGTTATAAACGTGCACAATCGCGCGCTTGACCCCTTTTAACGACTCGAAAGTACGTTCAATTAAGGTGTCTCTCGCTTGAGTCAGCACCTGAATGGTTACGTCTTCAGGAATTTGATCTTCTTCAATCAACCAGCGGACAAAGTCAAAATCCGGTTGAGATGCCGCCGGAAATCCGACTTCAATTTCCTTGAAACCCACTTTAACTAATAGTTTAAACAGTTCTTGTTTTTGAGCGACCGTCATAGGTTCGATGAGTGCTTGGTTGCCATCCCGTAAATCCACAGAACACCAGTTCGGTGCATGAGTAATTACTTGATCAGGCCATGTGCGGTTGGCCATTTTGATCGGAGCAAAAGCGGAGTATTTCGTATGATCAAAACCAGACATGTCGAATTCCTATGGTTATTTTTTATCGTTAATGAATGTTTGTATTTCTCAGAGATTAAAAATTAGGCAGAGCTATCAATTTCTTGGTGTGAAATTGTTTCCGGTCTCATTGTGTGAGACTTTCGCTAAGCGCGTTTCCTTCGCTTGGTAAACCTTGTGAGTTTACTTTTCAGTACCTTCGGTTGTGCAGTTGGCATACCCACCAGAGCGTTCAACCTGTCTCCCGGATCTCGGTGATGACGAAGAGAATTATAGGGGCTTGTGTTGGGTTTTAGATTGCAAATATAGACTTAATTTGGGTTGTTGTAGCAATAAATCTCTAACCTAGTGTTATTTTATGGTTTATTATTGTTTAAAGGTTGGTTGTGTTGGAATTTAAGGCGGAATTTTATGGTTTCACTGGACAGAATGGATCGTCGAATACTCGAAGTGTTGCAACAAGAGGGGGGAATCAGCAACTTAGAGTTGGCAGAAAAGGTTGGGTTATCTCCGTCACCTTGTTCGCGCAGAGTGAAACAGTTAGAGGAGAGTGGCATTATTGCTCGGCAAGCTACGTTGCTGGACCCAGTTAAACTGGGGCTGAAATTGACGGCGATGATTCAAATTAGTATGGATCGCCATACCCCGGACAGGTTTGAAAACTTTGAAAAGACTCTGGAAGGTTATCTGGAAGTTATTTCATGTTGCTTGATTACCGGTCAGGCTGCAGATTATCTTTTAGAGGTTTTAGTGACGGATATGGAAAGTTATCAGGATTTTCTGTTGGGTAAGTTAACGACCATTCAGGGAGTAACGGGGGTGCATTCCAGTTTTGTGCTGAGAAAAATAATAGATAGAACCTCCATTCCGTTGACGCATTTATGACGTGGCCTGAGGGTAAAGGCCGATTTCATCTTTACCTTCCGTAGAGGGTTTATGAATCATGACGCAGTTCCGACCTGAATGTTTGGCGGCATATAAGGCTTTATCTGCTACCTGAACCATGTGTTCATGGTTGGAATCTTTGTTGGGCTTAGAGCTTGCGACGCCAATAGATACGGTAATGCTTATGGCTTCTTCCTGCCAGATGAATGGCGTCTCAGCTATTTTCTTTCGAATGTTCTCCGCCACTTCTGCTGCACCGTCTAAGTCGGTGGAGGGTAATAGCAGCGCGAACTCTTCGCCTCCGTAGCGCGCGACTGTATCTCCGGCGCGTTTGATGACATTGCTGCATGTCTCTGCAATGTACTTCAGGCAAGCATCCCCGCATGGGTGACCCCAGGTGTCATTGACTTTTTTGAAGAAGTCCACGTCCAGCATAAGTAAACTGATGTTGGTGACCTCCCGGTTACTGCGTTGCCATTCAGAAAATAACTGTTGGTCAAAGCTCTGTCGGTTTTTAATTTTTGTCAGGCCGTCAATTTGGCTTAAATGTTTCAGTTCTTGGTTGGCTTGCTCCAGCTCTTCCGTTCGTTGTTTAACTCTTAATTCCAGCTCGGTGTTGGCCTTGAGCTGAGATTGGAGTGCTGCTTCCTGCGCTGCTATGCGTCGGCGTTTCTCGAAATTAATCCGATAGGCCAGCGCCAGCGACAGCAACAACACCTGGAATGAGGCCCCGAGCATCATTGCGTATTCGAAAAGGGGGCGATAGGGTAATACACCTAATTTTGTTAAAGCATAAACGGCCGTTCCGAGTAAAAATAAGCACCACGCAAGTACATAATACCGGGCGAGCGCTTCGCCTTTTTTCCATAAGTAACAGCCAATTAATAGCACAATGATGGAGGAAACAAAGCCAACCACAATCAGAGGTTTAATACTGACTGAGTAAGGTACAAAAAATGCGAAGAACATTAATGCAAGGCCGAGCCAGCCAAAGAAACGGACGATTTTTGAGGTTACAACACTGGTTTTGCGAATGCTCAAGAACTGGTCTGAAAAGAAAGCAATGGAAATAATATTGAAAGATATCGCAGTGGTAAGGCTGATTTCATTGATCTCTGGGTGCGTAGGCCAAAAATACTGGAATAACACCCCCCGGATGGCCAGCTGTGCCCAGGCCACACTGACAACGGTTAACACATACCAGAGATAGTTGGTGTGACGAACACCGATAAATAGTAATAGATTATAAATCGCCATTGCCATCATAATTCCTGAAAACAGGGCGATCATGCCAAACGCGTATTGATCCTGTTCCAGAAAACTGCTGGGTTCCCATAGGGTTGCCGGTAACTGCAATGCACCTCCGGTTTGGATTCTGATCAATAATATCAAAGGCTTCTTGGCTTGAAGCTTAAAAGGAATAATGAAGTTTCGGTGGTGAACCGGTCGATTGTAGAAGTGTCGACCGCTGCCTGTATTTATCTCCTGGATCTTATGATTACCCTGATAAAAATAGACATCGACCTCCTTTAAGGCAGGATATGAAATTTCTAAGATTTGAGTGACGTCTTTATTGCTGGATAAGTGTACGGCAAACCATGTGGGCGAGGGCAAAAGGCCTAGGTTGGGTGTGGTTTCCTGGCTTCGTTGCCAATTTATATCGTTCAGGTTGTTAATGATGTTTTGTTCATTGAAGACTTCGTCGCTGTCAATGAAGTAACTCAACGAGCTTCCAAGAGGGGTCGAAATTTCGTCAGTCACATTCAGGTGTTCAATTTCGCTGGCTTTTATTGTGGTTAAGGGCCAGCTTAATAGCAGTATAAGTAAATATGTAAGACTCAGGCTCTTCAATCCCAGAGTTCTAAGAACAAACATTGTCGGTATTCCTCTACCTAAATCCTGAGTCTTATTTAACGCGTGAACTTACGGGTGAGCGTCAATATCTTGAGCCTAGTAGTTAAGGTAGCAAAACTGTAGCGAATTCATGAAAAATAGAAGAAATCTCTTTTCTTTGACGGGCCGAATGGGTGTGAAATACATATCATTCTGAATATGTCATTCATCAACGAGTTAATTGATTTGATGAGATGCATGGCAGCAAGCGAAGATTTTAGTTTCTGTTGTGATATGTCTAATAGTTTGTTTCCAAACTGTAAACGAACAGTTTTCATTGTTGATATTTATGGTTCAAATAAAAGCCCTTAACATTGATATCACCACTGGCGGGCTGAGAGTTAGATTTCTTGAAGTTGGCCAGATGAGACCATTAATTCAATGAAGAGGGTTTATCGATGTACACACTCCATTACATGCCTGGGGCATGCTCGCTCGCAACTCAGGTGATCTTACGAGAGCTTGATCAGCCGTTTCGTTTGGTGAACAAAAATACGAATTCAGAATTTTTGTCTTTGAACCCGGTAGGTACTGTACCAGTGCTCCAGGTCGGGGATCAGACACTGAAAGAAGGTGCTGCGATCATTTTACATTTATTACAGGCCCATCCGAATGATCTATTTCCAGATAATGTGGATGCTAAACGACAGGCGGTTGAGCATATCTTGTTTGCCAATGCGACCATGCACCCTGCCTATGGCCGTTTATTCTTTATAGCAGAGCACATTAAGGATGAGAGTCAAAAAGCGTTGGCGTTTAACGCTGCGGCTGAGGCGATCAACCAGCTTTGGAAGGTCGTTGAATGGAAACTTCAAGATCAACCTTATTTGGGTGGGGATCAGGTTTCAGCTGCGGATATTATGTTGGCGGTATATGCTCGCTGGGGCGCTTATTTTCCTGTTGAAATTATCAAGGGCGAGAAGACTGTGCGTATGTTGGAGAGGGTTTCAGACAGACGAAGTTTTCAGCTTGCTCTGGAGGCCGAGGCTGCAGACTCAGAAGTGGCTTAACTTGGACAGAGCTAACAAATTCTGTTTTTTGTGTCTGTTTTTATTTACGAGAAGCTTTGTTTTATCAATATAAGCTGGACGCCCTGATCTTGAAGTGACTATATTAAGACTTGTCGGTTTGATTAAGTTTTTCAGGGACAGGGAGTCGTACTTATGAAGCAAACCTTGGGTTATATATTATTGGTGTTGTCGTTTTTGCTGTGGTTTGCGATTCCTGTTGTGCCCTTCATGGATTTACCTACGGTACAGATTGTCGGGGTGACTACGGGGTTGCTGATTTCCAGTGAAATAATCTTTTATTTGGCGTTGTTTCTTTTAGGCAAAGAAGTGTGGTTCAAAGTGAAGGCTCTGTTTACTCGTAGTCATTAACGATTGGACGTATGGGTTCTAAAAATAATCCACTGTTATCGAACCAAAGCCACGGATTTGATTTGAGCCCAGATAGTATTACCCTCTGAGATTTTCAGTTGATGAAGGGATCTCTGAGTGATTCGGGCGATGAAATAAATGCTATTTGATTTTAGGCGAACTAATGCCATGCAAGGGTCTTGATCCTGATGGATTTCTGCAACGGTGACTTCCAGCCGGTTTAAGATGCTGGAGTCATGATGGCAGCTTTTGGCTAAACTGATGTCTCTGGCCAGAACCCGGACGCGAACTTTTTGATTTAAAGCATCTCCTCCGTCCTTAACCCAGAGACAGCCACCGTCAAAGGCGATTTTACTTAAATGCCAGCGAGTATCGCGCTCTGTAACCTGGCCGGAAATGACGACTCCGGTGTCTTCTCCAAAGTGAATGGGCGAATCTACCTGAGAGAACACATCTTGCAGTGTTCCTTGAGCAATGACTTTCCCTTCATCCAACGCAATCGCGTGATCGGCTAACCGAGCAATTTCATCCATAGCATGGCTGACGTAAATGATGGGCAAATCGAAGCCCTCACGAAGGCGTTCGAGGTACGGTAAAATCTCTTGTTTACGGGCCATGTCGAGTGACGCAAGAGGCTCATCCATTAATAATATTTCGGGTTGAATCAGAAGCGCTCTGGCAATGGCGACGCGTTGCCTTTCCCCCCCGGATAATTGATGGGGATACTGGTTTAATATGGGGGTGATGCCCATAATGGTTGTCACTCGCTCAAATAAAGCGCGTGTGCTTTGTTTAGAAGTGCTTTGTTTAGAGGCGCTTTTTTTGTTTGCTCGCTTTACGGCGTAATCGAGGTTGCCTTGGGCCGTTAGGTGAGGGAATAAGCTGGACTCTTGAAAAACATAACCAATAGGACGCTTATGAGTGGGGAGAAAACAGCGGTTGTTTTGCCAGGTTTCGCCTTTCACTGTCAGGAACCCTTGGTCTGCTTTTTCTAAGCCGGCAATGCATCGGAGCAGGGTGGTTTTACCTGAGCCTGAATGTCCGAATATGGCACTAATGCCATTACCGGGCAGGTTAATGTCGACATCCAAGGCAAATGGTTGGTTGGTTGTTCTGTGTTGTTGCAACCGAAATTGGGCTCGTATGCTGTTGGGCTGGTCGTCCATGTTATACCTTGGATGTTATTAACGGTTGCTTACGCTGAAACCAATATAGGCCCAGCAGCGTAACGAATGAGAAAGCAATCATCAAACCCGCCAACGCATGAGCTTGAACGTACTCAAGAGATTCAACGTGATCGTATATCTGAACGGAAACAACGCGAGTTTCACCAGGAATATTACCGCCGATCATCAGAACCACTCCAAACTCCCCCACAGTATGCGCGAAGCCTAAAATGGTTGCAGTGATAAATCCCGGTTTAGCCAAAGGCAGAATGACAGTGAAGAAACGATCCACCGGACCAGCCCTCAGGGTAGCGGCAACTTCCAGTGGACGGTCACCTAAGGCTTCAATGGCGTTTTGAATAGGCTGGATGACAAAGGGCATGGAATAAAGCATGGAGCCAATCACTAAACCCCAAAAGGTAAAGGGCAGTGTGCCGAGTCCAAGGCTTTCCGTGAATTGGCCAATCGGGCCATTAGGTCCCATCGCGATTAAAAGATAAAAACCTAAAACAGTCGGAGGTAATACCAGTGGCAGTGCGACTATGGCAGAAACCGGTCCTTTCAGCCAAGACTGGGTTCTGGCTAACCACCACGCGACGGGTGTGCCAATAAGTAGTAGGAGCAAGGTAACGGTGGTGGCCAGTTGAAGCGTTAACCCTAATGCGGACAGGTCTGCGTCTGAAAAATAACTCATGGTATGTCGTAGCCAAATGACTTAATGATTTCTTGAGATGTTTTGGAGTGGATAAACATCAAAAAATCTTTTGTGGCTTGGCTGGTTTGTCCTCGCTTCAGTAACACCGCATCTTGTTTGATGGGGGAGTATAAATGTTTTGGTATTTCCCAGGTAACGCCTTTGGGCTGAGAAACCTGTTGTTTTAACTGCGATAGCGCAATAAACCCTAAATCGGCGTTTCCGGTGCTGATGAACTGATAGGTTTGCGCAATATTTTCACCTTGCAGCCATTTGTATCGTTCAGGTGTTGGTAGCTTCAAGTTTCGGAATACATCCAACGCTGCTGCACCATAAGGGGCTAATTTGGGGTTGGCAAATGCAATGTTGCGGTAACTTTCGTTCTTGAGCTGGGCGATAAGGTTATCTTGGTCCGTTTGCTTGGTAGACCAAAGCACCAGGGCGCCAATAGCATAAGTAAACCGGGTTTCAGGAAGGGCGAGTTTTTGGTGTTCCAATGCTTTGGGTTTTGCTTGGTCTGCTGAAAAGAATGCCTGAAAGGGCGCCCCGTGTGCTATTTGAGCGACGAATTTGCCGGAAGACCCATAAGATGCTTTAACTTTGATTCCCGTGCTTTTTTCGAACTCGAAAGCCAGTTCTTTCATGACAGGTGTGAAGTTTGAAGCCACTGCAATGTGTATGCTTTCCTCTGACTGTCCGAATGCAGTTTGTATGCAGCTGATAAAGAAAAATAAGCCGCTCAATAGCGCATAACGCTTCATGAATTATAACTCCGAGATACTGCCGACTACCTTATACGATCGAACGAAAATTCCAACTGTATTCTCAATTAAACCCTGTATTGAAACAGTTTGGTGGTGAATTTTTTGGTTTTAATAAGAAGGCTTAATTGGGTTTGTATTTTATTGTGAATGCGATCTAGGTTAAGTACTGAAAGTATATAACGCCAGAAACATTAATAAAACGAATAAGATAGCAAGAAACAGGCGTGTCATTTCAGGCCGATTCATGTACATATATGTCTTTGATTCGTTAAATAAGGAATAAGATCTTGAGTTCGATTTTTAACGGTGAGGATGGTAAACCTCGATGTGGTTGGTGTGCTGGTGCCCCCGATTTTCCTGAGTATCATGATAAAGAATGG
Source organism: Litoribacillus peritrichatus (assembly GCF_039537985.1). NCBI lineage: Bacteria > Pseudomonadati > Pseudomonadota > Gammaproteobacteria > Oceanospirillales > Oceanospirillaceae > Litoribacillus > Litoribacillus peritrichatus. The sequence continues at coordinate 114,798 of NZ_BAABBN010000012.1, read as the reverse complement.
GGCTTCCCTGTAAAAGATGACCGGCGATTGTTTGAAAAAATATGTCTCGAAAGTTTTCAGTCAGGCTTGAGCTGGCGAACGATCTTGACTAAACGTGAAAGTTTTCGGTTGGCATTTGATTCGTTCGATTTTAATAAAGTAGCTGAATATGGTGAAGCCGACGTTGAGCGTTTATTACAGAATGCGTTGATTGTTCGTCATCGCGGTAAAATTGAGTCGGTCATTAATAATGCTAAACGAGCAGTTGAAATGGTGGAAACAGAAGGTTCCTTAGCAGCTTTTTTTTGGCGTCATGAGCCTGATGAATCGACGTTGGGTGAGCCGCAAAGTGTTACCTATTCTCAGGAATCAATTGCACTATCTAAAGAGCTCAAAAAACGCGGTTGGAAGTTTGTCGGGCCCACGACGGTTTTTTCTTTCATGCAGGCGATGGGGCTTATTAATGATCATGTTAATGGTTGTGCGTCCAGAGAGATCGTTGCGAAGGCAAGAGAGAAATTTGTTCGCCCTGGCGGCGATGTAGGCTAAGTCACACTGCTTTCCTGAGGTGATGCCCTATCACCTCTCTGAAATTTCAATGTATTACACGAGATAACGTTAATGGCTGTAATGGCGTGTAATAACTTTTCTGATGTTTTCTTCTAATCTTTATTCAATCAATTTGTTTTTTCGTTTTTGATGGAAAACCTCCGTTGGCGTGAAAGACGCTCGGTAGTAACTGAGTAAAGTATTGATAAAGTTACAAAAATTAACATTCTGTGAGCTTTTGAGAAGGTTAAAAATTGAGTTTTACTAAGTCTTTAGTATTGGTTATTTCTAGGCACTATTTCAATTTATTGTGCAAGTGGACAAATTGCTGGGATATTCGATCAGGACTGTGTGAGAGTTGTTCTATAAGAAGAAAAAATCCTTTTATATGCTTCTGGCTTGATTAGGAAAATAAAGATGCTTTCTCATAACTCAGTCAAAATGAAAGTTAGCCAACGTTTTCACTCTGAAAACTATCGGTTGCTGGATAAAATCGGTCAGGGCGGTTTTGGTCAGGTTTATCGGGCGACTCAGGTCAATACTGGTCAAATAGTGGCGATTAAGTTTTTGACGCTAAATTCCGATTTTGATGACAACAAAAGACGGCGCTACATAGAGCGGTTTCATCGTGAGACTTCTCTTTGCTGCCGCCTCCAGCACCCTAATATTGTTCGCTTGCTGGACAAAGGCGTGTGTGATGATGATCTTCTTTTCGCAGTATTCGAATTTGTAGAGGGCCGATCGCTAAAAGATACGTTGCAGGAGGATGGGGCGTTATTGCCGGCGGATGCCGCGAACTTGATGGCTCAAGTGCTGGATTCACTCGCCCACGCTCATGAGCAGGGGGTAATTCACCGGGATTTAAAACCTGCCAATATTATGTTGACCAAGTCGGGGGCAAGACTTCACGTAAAGATACTCGACTTTGGCATTGGCACCTTGACCAATGACGCGCGAAAGCATGATTTCAAAACGATCACTATGACTCATGAAACGCTTGGTACGCCGTCTTACAGTGCTCCAGAGCAGCTTAGAGGTGAGCCTCCAACGATCAAGAGCGATTTGTATGTTTGGGGGTTGGTATTCATAGAGAGTCTGACCGGACAGCCTGCTGTGACAGGCTCAAGCTTAGCGTCCATATTTCATAAGCAGCTAAGTCAGTCAAATGTTCCCATTCCGGCTTCAATTGCCGGGCACCCCATTGCCGCGTTACTCAGGCGTGTGCTGAATAAAAAAAGTCAGGAGCGGGCATCAAGTGCAACGGATATTTATCAAGAACTAAACCAGATCAATTTTAATTCTTTGGTGGGGAATCACAACCTGAAACCCGTTACTTCAGGGCCTCAGAATACAGAGGCTTTTGCTGTAATGGATTTTCAGGAAACGCAAATTAATGATGATGCTGCGTTGTTTACCGGGCTGACAGAGCGTAAGCAAATTTCTGCGCTGTGCGTGACATTAAATGTTCTGGCAGCCGCTGAAAGCGCAGTGGATTTAGAGGTGATTGATGCCCTGCATCGGGATCAGAAATCTCAATGCGTAGATATAGCGATAAGGTACGGAGCCTTTCATGCGGGCACATTAGGCGACACACTTTTATTTTACTTTGGTTATCCTTCCGTCAGTGATAATGACAGCAGGCTTTGTGCGCGCACTGCTTTGGATATTTCAAGCAGTCTGAATCAAAGAAATGCGTTACTCAAATCCACTCAGGGCATTGAAGTTGAGGTTCGGATGGGGATGCATACCGGACTGATTACCAACTACACCGATGCAGTTCCTGAAGGGAATACCCCCAATGTGGCAATGGAGCTGGCGAGGAAGGCTGCACCAAGACAAGTATTATGTTCCGATTTTACTAAAAAATTGCTGGATACTTACATCGAGTTTAAACCCTTCAGAGCCCATGCTTTAGGGGTGAGCCAAAAAATGACGGCGTTGCATCAACTTTTGGGTGAGCGTTCCGTTGAGGCGTTTGGCTTCTTGAGGGCAAACCGGAAGGGCTATGATTTTGTAGGTCGCGAAGATGAATTGACCGAGCTTTTGATGCTTTTAGACCCTCAAAGTAACCAAACGGTAGCCCACGTCCACGGTGAAGCCGGAATTGGGAAATCACGGCTGATTTTTGAGCTGAGAAACAGGGCCGATACCTTTCATCATTACATTGCTCAATGTTTGCCGGAGCACAAGTACAGTGCTTTGTACCCGGTTCTTAATGTATTGAAGTACAAATACTCGCTGGACTCGTTGACGCCTGAAACGTCTGTAAATGTGCTGCGGCAGGCTTTGATTGGCAAGTTAGACTCTGAGTTCAGAACCGCAGTAAATTTGTTGTGCACCTGGTTGCATCTTCCTATGGATGAGGTGGAAAGCGCTGTCACGTTAACGCCTGAAGACCAGAAAGAGATTCTATTTAATGCCATTGCGGTGTTGTTACTTGAAGACATTGAAACTCCGAATGGTGCGACCGGGATAGTTATTTTTGAAGACATGCACTGGGCTGATCCAACGAGCATTGAGTTCATTGGTTATTTGTTAAAACACAGCCAATTCTCATCTTCCAAAACGGTGTTGATCAGTACCTCACGGCAGGCATTGCCCGAAGCTCTGGCGCCTGACTACGATATCAACCTAACAGTAACAGGGTTGAATTCGGATCAAACCAACCGGTTCATAAAGACATTATTTAATCATCAAAATGTTGCTCAGAATGTTATGGATGTCGTGACGGCCAGAACGGATGGTATTCCTCTGTTTATTGAGGAATTAGTCAACATGCTGCAGGCCAGAAAACTGGTTCAGCACTTGAACGGCGTGGTGGACTTTGTGTCGCCGGAACGCATTGAAGATGTACCTGAAACGCTTTTGGAATCCCTTCAGCAAAAACTGGACAGCTTAATATCCTCCAAAGATACGGCGCAACTGGCAGCCACCGTTGGCAGGGAGTTTGATTATGCCTTGTTGGTTGCTGCTTCGCCGAAGCCTGAAGAGGTTATTCAGACTGACCTGAATGAATTGATAGCCCATGAATTAGTGATACGTCAGCGTCAGGTCAGTGGTGATAGCTATATTTTTAAGCATGCCTTGGTGAGGGATGCGGCTTATGAAAGCATGAGCACCGCAGTTTTGGAGTTTAATCATAAGAAAGTTGCGGACACGATAGAGCTTTATTTTAGTGCTTTACGAGAAAAGCAGCCTTGGATTGTCGCTAACCACTTTTATCATGCGAGATTATTTAATAAGGCAATTGAATATGGAATCAGTGCCTCGAATTTAGCGATAGAGCACTCTGCATGTGACGAAGCAATCTCGCAGTCTAAGAATTTATTGGAATGGATAAAAGAGCTGCCTGAAGAAGAAAGGGTCCAACCCACACTGGCGGTTAATAGTGTTTTAACTACTTCACACATGCAAGTTAATGGTTGGGCTTCGGATGAGGTTAACTTTTATACCTCAGCGTCAATTGAGTTATTGAGGGGGTATAAAGATACATATCAGAAGGAACTGATCCCATTACTTTGGTGGAAAATGTTTAATGGAATTGTTTCGGGAAATCGAAGCGAGCTTCCAGAAATAGAGGAGCAATTAACTCAATTGGTTTCGACAGCAGAGCCAATTGATAAGGCGAATTTATATGGTTGTTTGGCTTATTTCCGGTACACCGGAAGCCATGTTGGTAAATATGTATCTCCAGATGGTCTCTTAAGCAAAGAAGCAAGGCCATCACTTGAAGTTGCTAGGTACTATGCCGAGCTTTCGGCATCTGTTGATATAGAATACGATGATCGAAAGCACTTGCAAGTTTATGGTTGGGACTATCAGGCTTTTGCCTGGGCTTTACTAGGGCGAATTTGTTGGGACTGCGCTGATTATGATGATGCGTTAAAGTATGCTCGGTTGGGCGTTGAAAAAGCAGAACGGATTCAACATCCGCCATCTATGTGTATTTGCTTAATGTACGCAAGTATTGTGCATCAATACAATAACGATAAAGCCAATTGCCTCAATACGACCAACAAGCTGTTGAAAGTCGCAGATGAACATGGCCTTCCTGTTTACGCTTCGTATGGAGGTCCTATTAATTGTTGGGCGAAAGGTTTATTACCTACAGAAGCTGATCACATTGATCAGCTATACCAGTGTGGCTCTCTTCATGCCGTTGCTTACTTTTCTTCGCTTCTTAGTGATATATACCTGGACATTGGAGACATTGAAACAGGGCTTTCTAAGCTAACCAAGTCCATTCAATTATGTGAGCAAGTAGGTGAACACTATTACGAAGCTCAATTATACCTCAGAAGAGCATTGTGTTATTTGAATTACATCCCCGATAAAAAAGAACAGGCTAAAAAGGATCTTGTTCAAGCGAGCAGCCTTGCTAGTTTGTCGGGTGTAGTTGACGTTATGAATCAAGTTAATCGAGTAATCGACTCACACTTTCCTCTGGATCTTCAAGAAGTAATTGGAGTCTCAACAAATTCTCAAAGTCTATGGGAATAACCTTCCTGTTTAGTGCCTAAAACGGAAAACAGGTAAATAATAAATACATAGGAATGGAAATCATGAATGATAAAACTGAACTAATAGTTGAAACATCTGAGAACGCCACAGACAGTATTCTTTACCCTGAAATAGGAAAAACTCCTCGTAAAGATCCGTTTCATACTTTGAATAAAATTACGACTCTTCGGCAATTACACATTCAGTCAATTGCTCAAATTTGGTCTGAAAGTGATGAAATAACTAAATTTATTGAAGAGGCAGGCGAAGACTATAAGAGCATTAACCCTACAGAGTGGGTGTGTCCTGAGTCAGGCGAAAAGCCTTATCAGGAATCTTTTTGGGCTCGGTTAACTGTGAAGCTGGGGCCGGTTAAAGTGTTTGACAAGTTGAGTAACGAAAACCCTTACCGTTTCTGGTATAAAGGTGTGGCTCCGATTTTTAATTCGAGCAACGGCGGGTATATGGTTCAACCGTTTGTAAATAATAGAATTATTATTAAACTACCAAAGAAACCGGAAAATCTTTCACCTACAGAGCTCACAAAGGCAATCGCGGCATATTTTGTATCGTCTCCGGGATTATTCGGTGACAGTCACATTTCTCAACACGACTTAAATTTTAAGAACTCTGGTGCATCTGTTTTAGGTGACTTAAATATTCTTCAAGAGCAGTTTCAACTGAACTCTGGATTGTTTATTAAGATGGTTACTCGTTTTACGAGCGAGTATAACTTTGATCCAGTTGAGCAAACAATCGATTCGGTTATTGTTCCACAAGTGGATGTGCACTCGACTTATGATTTATCGGATAGCCCATCTGTTTATAATTCTTTTGGTGCCGCGATGCAGAACTTGTTGGCTCTGATGTGGAGCAGCGAAGAGATTCGGAAAGCGGTTATTACAAAGCCTGAAGACATTGAAAAACACCCTCCAGGGCAAACAGTTCGGATTATCAAAGAGTTAATTGGTTATGAATACCCATTCCTCTTAGACTTAATAATTGAAGAGGATAATGATACTGCGTTCTTTGATAAAGTGAATTTGGTTGACCGAGATTCAGGAGTCGTTTCTGTGAAAGAAGCTCAAGGCGGCTTAGAGCTGAGAAATCGTTGGGTGTGGCGTTATGATCAAGAGACGATCGACCAGCTAGATTCAAAAGGTAATCTTTCACCTTCTGATTACTATATTTTTCCTAAAATTCCACTTCAAACGTTAGAAATGGTTGTACCGATCCAACCTCAACTTAAAGATAACTCTCCTGTGGCTTTAAGCCGATATAATGTGGATTCTGCTGGTTTCCCGTTCTCCTGCTAAATTTGTTTATCTAGAGCATCTCTGAGAGAAGAGATGCTCTATGTTAGCCATTTTTAGGCTTAATCAGAAAATTAAAGGATGTTGAGTTCGAAGGACATTATTAATTGGTACCTTCGAACTTTATGAAAATTTTAATGAATTTATTTGCTGACTATTTTGAATGGAATCCCAAGTTTTTTGTTGAAAGATTTAGTGATGAATATCTATGTCTTTTATCAGAGCAAGAAAGTCACATTGTTGCATTAGACTCTGAAAGTACTCTTTCAGCGCTGGTTGAGGGAAACGTATGCCTCTCCGAGTTAAGTAACGTTTTGGCCTCTCACCAATTACTTAATCATCATCAAGAGCTTGCTCGTTTATTTGAGTCAGGACTTATTAAGAAGAAGGGTAAAGACTCTGATACGTTTAGGTATTTGCATCCGGATTTTTCAAATCAACCTGTCATTTCATCGCTCAATTCAGGTGGAGTGCGAGTGCGTTTATGGTGTCTTACCAAGGTGGAGGGAGTTGACAGCTTAGCCGAAAGCATTTTTTCAGGCGTAACTTTTGACATTCAAAACATAGTGATAGTGGATGATTACCTTGACCCTAGAATTGGTTCGATCCATAAGGAAATGTTAGGACTAAAAGAGAGTTGGGTGGTAATTAAGTTAACCGGGGAGCAAGCGTTTTTGGGCCCTGTTTTTAATGCTTCTGATGGAGGATGTTGGCAGTGCCTATATCATCGTTTGTTTTTAAATAATGGTTTACGTTGGAATCGTTTTAGTGCAAACGATACCTCAGCAAGCTCAGCTTTTGATCATATTAGGTTAGGCTTTATTCCTGTAAAAGACCACTTTGATTTGGACGCGAGCCAGAAGTTTGCTCTTAGGACTGTTTTACAAAGTTTGCTGGAGAACAAGAAAAAGCAGTTAATAGTTGAAATAAATTATGAAACTTTAAATCAGACAATGCACCCCATCATTAAAAGGCCCCAATGCCCGAGTTGTGGTGATAAGCACTTGTTCAAAAAGCAAAGTTTAGAGCCTATTAAGCTAACGTCTACACTCAAACGATTTACCAAAGATGGCGGTGTTAGAACGATTGATCCTGAGGTGACATGTCAGCGGCTTTTAGAAGTAATTAGCCCGTTTAGTGGTTTGCTTAGCCACTGCAGTTCTGTTTCCAAAGAGGGTGAGTACGTAAACCAAATATATAGAAGTGGATTTTTCCAGAATCCGACCCTGAATCATTATATCGGGCCGATTTCTAATGCAACGTTTCTTTATACGACAATGGGGAAGGGCATTAGTAAACAGCAGTCAATGGCAAGTGCTTTGAGTGAGGGCATTGAACGATTGGCTTCTCAGTACCAAGGCGATGAGTATGTCTTCAGTGCTGTTCCACCTCCGAATTCTTCTGATTATGTTTTACCACAACATTTGACTCCCTTTACGGACCAGCAATATGACTCGTTTGATATCCAGGCAAACCCCGAGCACCAGCTCTATGCTAGTGAAAAGTACCTCAGTGACCGACCAATTCATTGGACACAAGTTTGGTCTTTAACTCACTATCAACCGAAGTTTGTTCCTTTAAGTTACTGCTATGCAAATACGCCATTTGACGATCAGAAATTCAGTCGTTTTTATCACAATGGAGGTGCTGCGGGGAACACTTTGGAGGAGGCTATTCTCCAAGGTTTTTTTGAGATTATTGAGCGTGATGCCATTGCTATTTGGTGGTACAACCAAACGCCTAGACGGATGATTGATTTTGAGGGCGTCAGTGATGAGTTACTCAAACAGCTGGAGCATACCATTGAGGCGGAGTGGGATTACTGGACTATTGATATAACAACAGATTTTAACATTCCTGTGATCGCAGCCATCAGTAGAAATAAGACGACTGGCCAGTTTTGTTTTGGTTTCGGGTGTCATATTGATGCATATATTGCTTGCCAACGAGCACTTACTGAATTATGTCAAATAACAGAAATTCGAGATCGTAATACAGCACCTTTTGATTTTGATGCAATTGTTGATGGCGCCTATTTGTTTCCTGACTCGCAACCCCCTTGCAAACTGAAAGACTTTGAAACGGTAAAGAATGCGGATATTAAAGATGACATCAATCATTGTTTAGAGCGCGCACGTTTACTCGGTCTTGAAGTGTTGGTATTGAATTACAGCCGGCCGGATATGATCCTAAATACGGCGAAAGTTATTATTCCTGGAACCTGTCATATTTTTCCATATTTCGCAGTAGATCGTTTGTATCAAGTTCCTGTGGCTCTAGGCTTACTGGACAATGCAAGGCATGAAAATAACTTAAACCAACAAGCTCTATTGATATAGTGTGCAAGGACAAATGAATCGTGTGTGGTCTTTTGTTTTATTACTCTCGGTATGATTCCGTGGATGTCGCTAGATTTAAGGATGCGCTGGGTTATTTAAACCATCGTGGCCCGGATGAAAGAGGGCTTTGGATGTCAGCAGGTCTCAAAGTTGCTCTTGGTCATTGTCGTTTATCTATCAATGGTGGTCAGTCGGGAAGACAGCCTATGGTGACCGCAGACAACCAGTGGGTTTCAGTTATAAATGGCGAGCTGTATAACGATAGATCCTCTCTTTTAAAAGAAGGCGCTCAATTTCAGACAAAGTCGGACAGTGAATATTTAGTTCAAAGTCTTATGCACTGTGGTGAAAGGGCGTTTCAATTACTTGATGGAGAATTTGCCTTTGCTGTATGGCATTCGGCTTCTGAAACGGCTTACTTGGGACGTGATCGTCATGGTATTAAGCCGCTGTATTTTGCCCGTATAAATGGAAAAATAATTGCTGCTTCCGAGGTCAAGGCACTGCTGGCCTGTGGCGTTCCTTCCCGATGGAATTTGGAATATTTGCAGTCGGTAGAGTCTTTTGTTGCAGATACAACACAAACGCTGGTTAAAGGGGTGTTTTCTGTTCCGCCCGGTGTTGTTTTAAAAGTGGTCAATGACGAAGTTAAACAAATCACTTATGTCGATACGTCGCCATTGATTCCTGCAAGTTATCGGCTGAGTGATCTATCTTTTGATGATGCGGCAGATCAATTTGAGAGTTTATTCATAAGGGCTATAAAAAAGCGTCTCCTCACTGGCGGGGTGAATGCTTGTTATCTCAGTAGCGGCATTGACTCTTCGATGATTGCGGCTGTTACCAAGCAATATAGCCAGAAGCTTAAAACTTATAGCATAGGTTTTGAAGATCCAATGTTTGATGAAAGTTCGCAGGCAAGTGAATTTGCGAGTTGTCTTGATATTGAACATGAGATTGTATCTGTTTCTGAAAAGACTTTAGCCGATTGCTTTGAGGCGTCTGTTTATCATTGTGAGATGCCTGTACCGAACTTTAATGTATCTGCAAAATTTTTTCTCAGTAAAGTGCTGTCGGCAAGAGGGCATAAAGTGGCTTTAACCGGAGAAGGAGCAGATGAGTCTCTTTTAGGGTATGGCTTTTTTATGCAGGACATTACCTCACCTTATTTAGGTGAGGCAGAGGACGGTCACGGGTTTGGCCGTTTGAGCTATCTTCATAAGCGCTTGGGTTATGTCCCTGCTCAAATGGCTCATGCATTACCACAGGCTGAGGCGCTTTATAATTTACGGAATCGAAAATACTCTCTGATTAATGAATACTCGGCTATTAACCGAGAGAAAGATTCCCCGTTAATTTGTACTTCGCAAGAACTTCACTATAAAACTGTTTTTCAGACTTACAATTTATCTGCCTTGGCTGACAGGACGGAAATGGCGAACGCCATTGAGGGGCGGCCTTCGTTTTTGGACAACGAACTGGTGGATTTTATACATAGTTTGCCATTGGAATATAAATTTCATTTAAGGAAAAACAAACGGATTTTAAGGCACGTGGCTAAAAAATATATGCCAGAAAGTTACACATACGTTAAGAAAAAGCCATTCATCACTGCTCCAGTCAGTTTCAAAAAAACAGGCCCACTTGCCGATTTATTTGAATCGTATATTTTAGGTGGAAACGACTTACCGTCTTTGTATTCTAGCTCGAAAGTCAGGAAATTGTTTTTACAATTAAAAGGGCAAAATGAAAGCGTCAGGTCCCGATTTGATCCTGTATTTGTACACTTAGTGAGTCTTATGATTTTGCAAAAAAAATTTAATTTATCGCTTTAAAGAAATAGATTCATCAATCATATGTGTTCTTGATTTTTAGGAATTATAAAAATAAATAGGGATGTCTTTTAATGAAATTGGAAGTACAAAGAAAATCGGGAAAAGATGGCGTTGTTTTGTGGCACCCGTCGTTTGGTGTTTATATTTTTGATAATAAAGATGTTTTATTAATATCTGAACAGCAACAGCTGTGGTTACCTCAGTCGCAGTTTCCGTATCTTGATCAACTGAACGGAGAGCTCACCTGTTCCCAGATTATTGCAGAACAACGTGAAGAGGATTCTCAAAAGCAAGCGATGTTTTACTTTCAAGTGAAACAGCTCCTAGAATCTAACATTCTTCTTAACTCAGAAATAATTGAGGAGTATTTAGCACCTGATTTTGACAATAATCGAGACCTGGAACCACAAGACTTCTCTCACAATACGAGCCTACTTGATGTTATTAATTTATCGTTGATTGAGATTGAGAGTATTTATGGCTTAACTGACCTCCTTGTTCAATCGGTGGAAGATGCTTTTGTGAATACTCAGACAAAGGCAAAAATTACATACATTTTAGTTGATGATTTTCTGAACCCGCGAATCACCCAGGTTGAGCTGAATGAGCCGGGGTCAGTGTTGGTTGTGAAATTAACGGGGGAGAGTTGCTGGATCAGTCCTCTTTATTCACATCAGGATTTTACTGACTTCCTTAACCTGCAAAAACGCATTTTAGATAATCAACCTGTTCGCAAGGCCGCTATGATTAAGTGGCCGGCTAGCTCACTAGGGCTGCCTGTAAGGAATAGCGTTCAGTTTACGGAAGCGCAGTTACAGGATTTAAAAAAGCTGATCATTTTGCAAATGACCTCGTCTGCTCCCACTGTGCTTGCGGTGTATAGGAAAAGTGATTGTCAAACAGAGCGGCACCCGATCAATATTGATTTGGGTAATACGGACGATATGAGTCGTCAGATACATAGTCCGGTTCATTTGAATGCCTGTCTGAATCGCTTCAATAAGGATGGTGGGTCAAGGTCTGTATCGGCCCAAGAAACGGTTGATAGATTGTGTACTTTAGTGAGCCCGGTGACTGGCGTAATTAACCACCTTAAAGAAGTAGAATTTGGAACGAATTCCCCTGTAAAAGTTTATCGAAGTGGATTTTTCAAAACGCCGTCGGATCTAAAACCGGAGGTCATGGAGCAAGGGTTTGTACAGATTTGTATGGGCAAAGGAGTTAGCCCGATACAGTCTCAGGCGAGTGCATTGTGTGAGGCGGTAGAGCGTTATAATGCGCTCTATCAGCCGGATATCCCTTTGATCAAAAGCAGGCATTCAGAGTTAATCGTTCAAGGGCAACGGGTTTTGATTTTTCAGGATTTAACCCCTTACAGTGAGGCTCAATATCAAAAATTTAATGACCCAGTTCATCCAGACTCTCAACTTAAACAAGCGGCTCAACCCTATCTGGATCAGCCAATACATTGGCTGCCGGTATGGTCTTTAACCCATGAAGCGGCTGTGCATGTGCCTTTGAGTCAGTGTTTCAGTGAAATTCCATTTGAAGATGTTTGCTTTGGTCGCTGGCATTCGAATGGATGCGCAGCGGGTAACTCCCTTGAGGAGGCCATTCTACAAGGTGTCTTTGAGCTGATTGAACGGGATGCTGTGGCAATTTGGTGGTATAACCGGTTAAAGCGTCCGGAGTTTGATTTGTCTCGTTTGGATCAAGAGAATTTATCAAAATTGAAGCAGACATTATCCCCGGATGATGAGGCTGGCCATGAATTCTGGGTGTTGGATTTAACTCTGGATGTAGGGGTTCCAGTCATGGCTGCCATCGGTAAAAGTAAAGCAGATGGTGGTTTTGTTATGGGGTTTGGTTGTCATCTGACGCCCGAAATTGCAGCGCAGAGGGCGCTAACTGAATTATGTCAGCTGATTCCTATTCGAAATCAAAATGGTGCGCCTTTTGATTTTGACGCTATGGCGGATAGCCCGTATTTATATCCCGATAACTTCGCAAGTGCCTTTCCTCGGATCAGCTCAGCTGGTGATGATTTGAAGGATGATGTTCTGGGGATTGTAGAACGTTTAAAGACGCTCAAAATGGAAGTGCTGGTCTTGAATTATTCGCGAGCTCAAATCCCTTTGAACACAGTTAAAGTATTTGTTCCGGGCTTGTGCCACATCTGGCCCCAATTTGCTAATGAACGTTTATATAAAGTGCCTGTGGATTTAGCAATGAAAGACGTGGCCTTGAATGAGTCAAATATTAATCCTCATGCTTTATATATTTAACCAAGGCAGGGTTGAATGTAATTGTATGTAATAGCGAAATGTATGTGCTGTTGTAATGTATAAATAAAGGTTTATTCACTGGGTGATTTCATGGCGATATTAATTGGCGAACGAACGGGCGTAAATGTCGATATTCAACCTCAACATGTTTTTGGGCGGCATCCTACGGCAGCAACGTTTCTTTCTAATTCTGAAGCTTCTCGGACACATGCGGTTGTTATTTGGGATGGGGAAGCGTGGGTTCTGAAGGATACAAGTTCAAACGGTACATACATCAACGGACAATATCTTGCTCGTGGTGCCCAGCAAGTTCTGAACGCTAAAGATCAAATTCAATTTGGCAGTGTATTGGCAGAGATTTGGTTTGTTAAAGATGTGTCCCCTCCAGACAGCTTATTAATCCCGATTACATTGGGCTTACCCACAATAAAGTTGGCTCAGATTACAGTTCTGCCTTCCGAGGATGATCCTCAGATATCCATTTATCGTTCTTACAAAGGACAGTGGATGTGTGAAACCGCGTCTTCTGTTTATGAACTTAAAATGGGGGACCGGGTCGGCACAACGGACAAGCAATGGCGGTTTGTGGATGCTCAGGCAAGTACTGAAACGGAGGTCATTAAAAACAAAATCAGTCAGCCCCCAAAGCAGTTAGTGTTTAAATTTGACGTGAGTCAAAATGAAGAGCACGTTTCATTATCTGTGGATACAGGCAATGAAATTCTTGATTTGGAGGTCAGAAACCATCACTACCTTCTTTTATTATTGGCCAGAAAATACCTGAATGATCATAACTCGGGGATTTCAGAGTCAGAAAGTGGTTGGGTGGATAAAGATCTTTTGTGCAAAATGATGGGGCAAAATGCTAACCATATCAACATTCAGATATATCGCTTCAGGAAACAGTTTTTAGATATTTATCCATACCAAGATCAAATGCCACAAATTATAGAAAGAAGAACCGGCGAAATAAGGTTTGGCCCTAATGTGGTTGAAATATTGGGCGGTGTGGGCGTTGAAAGCCAAAATGAGTTTAAACAAAGTGGCTTACGCTTAAACTAAACCCTGAGTTCAGATAATAAGTCCTATTTAATCCTGTGAGGTTCAGAGGCTGCGCTTTCCGAAGTGTGGCCGTTTTTTTATGTAATCGAGTGTAATACCATTTTTTAGATCTTCTGTTTAACTCATAAGTGGGGAAGTGATTAGTCCTTTTACTTCTACGTGATCGTTTGAGTACTGTGTGAGAAATTTACGGAGATTAAAATGAGTTATGGGTTATCAATGAAGAGTGAGTGGTCCGACTTTACTCAGCCAGATCAATGCAGCCTTTCATTGTTTAACGAGGTCATGCGACGGGAGCCAGGCCGCTTTTTTCATCCGGTGGCTGTTCAGTTTAAATCCCGCAATAAGCGTTTTTTAAGATTTCTATGCCATAAAGTGCTTTTAAATAGCGCAGATCACTTTCAACTTCAATGGGTTTCAATTCAGCTTACGGCTTCAGGCACTCCAACGCTGGTGGATGTTAACGATGTAATTACTGAAGTCTCTGCGTGTGATGTTTTTGTGCCGGCAACCTTAGTTAGCGCGCATATTACACTTGCAAATGAGGGCGTTGTCTTGAGTGGAGTGATCGATGCTTATGATTATTTCTCGTATGATCATAAAATTATCCCAAAAAATAATACGACAGGACAGATCGCAGCAGACGTTGACTATTGGCCGTATCATGCCGTCCTTGAAGAAACTGGCATAGGTTATAATCCAGGAAAAGGCCCAGTGGCAAAACCGACGTCTTTTTCTTTGCTGTTAAATCCAACTCAAATCGGTAAAAAAGGAATTAAGTTAATCGCTAAAGGCCAGGAAGTGCTTTTGGACCTTGCTGACTTAAAGAATCCAGCTCTGGGGGCTTGCGATGCTTCTAGTCACTTATTGCTTCAAAAAGCTTTTATTACCAATGGTCGGGCATCATCGTCGGATGATGTTTCTGGCTTCGATCAGGTTACTTTATACGACGATAAGTGCTATCAGTTTTATGAGGACAAGGAGGGGCAGGGGGCATCACAAGCCATATTGACATATCGACCACCTGGTTTAAAGGCCATTAAGCAATGTCGGTTGAATTATAAACAAGCTATTGAGGCGTTCTCAGTAGCGACTAAAGGGGCTATGTTTATAAGCTTGACTTTATATCAGCCAGATACTGCAGACATGAATGAGCCTATTTGGGAATTCGAAACTATTTGTAATGAAAAGTTATTGATAGGTGCCAATTCGGGTCGTGTTCGGTATGCGACTTCGTCCTCGCCTTTGGCGAAAAGAATGAAAGCTTCTTAAGCTATCCAACAAAGCCTTTCATAATATTAATTCTATATCAGTCAGGTATTACCTTACTCATCGCTAGGTATCAAATTATAATACTCGGTTGTTTGTATTCTGATGATATTTCTTAATGTTTTAAAGTCCCTTCGTAATAGGCTTCAAAATCATTGTCAGTGATGATTTGGGTGTTTTTGTTGGAGAGGAATAAAGGGACGATTATGAACATAAAATGGGGACGGCTGGCAAGCATGGTCATCATACTGGTTACAGTGTATTTGACTGGTTGTTCAGCTCAGCAAACCAGAAATAGCAGTAGCGTTGTAGATTACTTGTATCCTAAAGGTTTAAACGAGGCAATTCAGCCAAGCGTACCCATTTTGACCTTGCCCCTTAAAGTTGGTATTGCGTTTGTGCCAGAGAAAATATCTGTCAGAACAGGGCAGAATTTTTGGTCCGGAATGAGTTTTGGGGGGCATCGAAATAGATCGGAACATTTTCTGGCTCGGGGAGGGCTGAGTGAAGCCAGAAAGGCAGATATTCTTGAAAATGTTGCAGATCACTTTAGGTCGCTAGAGTTTGTTAGAGAAATTGAAGTAATCCCTTCTGCTTATTTGTCTAAAGAGGGAGGTTTTACCAACTTAGATCAAATTAGCACCATGTATGGTGTAGATGTAATGGCTTTGGTTTCCTATGATCAGATCCAATTTACTGATAATGGTTTACTCTCATTAAGTTATTGGACACTTGTAGGAGCCTATGTGGTTTCTGGTGAGAAAAATGATACCAGCACTATGCTTGATACTTCTGTGTTTGATATCAAGAGCCGAAAAATGCTATTCAGGGCACCAGGGACCAGTACAATTAAAGGGAATTCTACCCCGGTCAATCTCACAGAGGAATTACGCCTGGATAGTGCTAAAGGCTATCATGAAGCCTCTGATGAAATGGTTGTTAATTTGGGGCACCAACTTAGCCGGTTCCAGGAGAAGGTCAAAGATAATCCCAAATTGGCCGAAGTTCGGTATCACCCAGGGTATAAGGGTGGGGCATTTGGTGTTGTTGAGGTTTTGATATTTATGTTGTTAAGCGGAGTATTATTCTTTCGTAGAGGTTGGGTGATGTAGTTTTTGTTGCTGTTGTAACTCAGATAGAAATTTGAAAGGAACTGCACAGGTCAGTTCCTTTGTTTTATTTGCAGTCTTATTGATGTTTTTATCCATAAAATCAATGTCATACATAGTTCTTATATTGATGTCGTGACGTGGAATCGGTGACGATTTAAAACTAAAGTTTATGTAATAACGTGTAATGTAAAAGAGTGATCAGTTTTGCCATATTATGCGTATGTGCAGCCTTTGACCATAATTGTTCTGAGTGAGGATTTAGGCAATGGCTCGCAGGCTGAGTGGAAATTTTATAATAAACATAAAATGAATCGTCGGCTGTATATCACGAATCGTCGTACCCCTGATTGATTTTAAAGAGCGTTATCTGAGTTTTGTCTTCTCTGTGCTTTTTCCATTAATCCCTGTTGTGTTGTGCGTCTGTGCATATCGATAAAAACAACAAAACCCTCTTAAAGGGCTTGCTAGGGATAGAAATGATGAAAAAAGAATACGATGTCGTTGTTATTGGTTCCGGGTTTGGTGGTGCCATTACCGCTTGCCGATTGGCACAAGCGGGGAATTCTGTGTGCATTTTAGAAAAGGGCAAGCGCTGGATTAAAACGGAGTTTCCCAGGTCAACCGGTGAAGTGGCTAATCACGCGTTTTGGGATGAGAAGGATAAAGAAGAAGGGCGAGGGTTCATCGAATATTTGCCTTTTAAAAATATGGATGTGATTCAGGGGGTAGGGGTAGGTGGTGGTTCACTCCATTACTTTAATGTTCATATCCAGCCTCCTGAGTTAATCTTCGATCAGGCTCGCTGGCCTAAAGCCATATCCAAAGAAAGTTTGAAACCCTATTATGAAGTCGCAAAGGATATGCTCGCAGCAAATAAATTGACACCGCCCAAAGGTCGGGAAATTCCAAAGCGAACCAGCGCCTTTATTGAGGCCGTTGCGGCAACGTCTGAACAAGCTGAAGAAATCGATATCTGCGTTCATTTTGATGAAGAAGCCAAATCCCCGGGTGGTCAGGAACAAGGCCCATGTGACTATTGTGGTAACTGTTTATTGGGTTGCCATGTCAACGCAAAAAATACACTGGATTTAAATTACATCCCACTGGCTGAAAAACACGGTGCTGAAGTGTACCCGTTGCATCAGGTTGTCAATATCTTACCTCATGACGGTGGCTATAACGTTGAGTTCATGGAGCTGCCAGAGGACCCTCTTTCAGGCACATCTGTCCCCGGTGTCGTTAAAGGTAAAAAAGTGGTTGTTTCAGGTGGAACGTTAGGCTCCAACCAATTATTGCTTGAGTGTCGTGATCGCACCAAAAGCTTGCCTGATATCTCTGACCGTTTAGGAAAACACTTTTCTGGTAACGGTGATTTTCTGTTTGCAGGCACGCATTACAAAGATAAAGAAATTGATGCGGGCAGGGGACCAAGCATTACGGCTGGTGTTGGTTACACTAAAGGGGACAGTCAGCATATTTACATCGAAGACTTAGGCTTTCCCGATCCGTTTATGTGGTATTTGAATGGTATATTGCCGACGACAGGGCGTCTCTGGAATGCGGTCGATCAGGCTAAGAATTATGTATTGCGCAGTTTGGGTCTGACGTCAAATTTTGAAGCAGAACGTCTCTTTAATGGCGGCTACATGACGAAGTTTTTACCTTACCTGGGCATGGGTACTGACGCCGCTGATGGAAAAATCTATTTGGATTGGCGGGGGCGGTTGAAGCTGGACTGGAAGCACAAAAAAAGCCGTTCTATGTTTAATGACATGATTGGCCATCTTAAAGACATCAGTAAGAAGTCTGGAGGGCACTTTATCAATAGCCCGCTTTGGGATTGGCCATCGCGTAAATTGCTTACTGCTCACCCATTGGGTGGTTGTGTTATGTCGGATAAAAAAGAAGATGGTGTGGTGAATGAATGGGGTGAAGTTTGGGGTTATCCTGGTCTTTACGTGGCAGATGGCTCGATTGTGCCCAGTGCGATCTCGGTAAACCCCACAGCGACCATCAGTGCCCTATCTGAACGGGTTGCCTTTCATATGATTCACGGGCGTGAAATGCAAGAAAACGATCCAAATACGCCAAAGAATCGCTAAGAGGACAAACCAGGCCTTCGAACAACGGGTCTGGTTTTATTTGGTTTTTGAACCTAGTTGCCCATTTGTATTTTGATGACGCCTTACCTCGTCATCAAAATTAACGGATGAATAGTATGCTTTTAATGTTGAGAGCCATTGTTCAGCGTATTTTTCATAATTTCCTGTGTTTTTACCAAAGACAATATAAACAGGAGTTGCTCTTGGTATTTCATAGATAACTCTGAATTGGTGACTGGAAAGTGTAGGAAAGGCCTGTTGGTATTTTTTGATGGTTGTTGCTAGTGTTCCGGCGGGCAATAAAAAGTAATCATAACGTTTGATGCTAACAAGTTTTAATATTTGACCTTGAGAACTGACTTCACCGACCTGGTCATTTTCTAATGTTTTTATAAACGTATCCAGTGTATCGCCATAAGAATTACCTCTTACCATGGCAAGCCGATAACGCTTTAAATCATTCAGGGAGTGAATTTTCTGGATTTTATCGTTGTTTAATGCCGAGTACGCAAGCATGCTTGAATGATTTAAAAACGAAGGCTCCGGTAGGTAGTCGAACTTCTTTTCACGCTCCGGTGTTTTATTCGCACCGAGAATGAAGGATATTTTGCCACTGGCGACTTCTGCCTGACATCGCTTCCAATTGTCTATGAATTTGAGCGTAACTGTAATAGAAGGGTTAATTTGTTGAAATAGAGATAATTGGTCAATCAGGATGCCAGCATGTTCTCCCTGACTGGTGAGATAAATCCAGGGTTTCCAATTAAAGTAGGCACACCATGTCATGTTTTCAGCCTGTAACTGACCAGGCAGAATTAAAGAAAATAACAAACAAATTATGTGCCTTTGCATGAAAGTTAATCTCTTAATGACATAACACCTTATATTTACAGCATAAATACTAGTGGAAATCAGTAATAACACCAGATAAGTCAACACTTAGATTGCTATGTAAGTTGTTCTCTGATGTGTGATCAGGGCGTATGTCCTGGGGCAACAATATATTGCTGATAAAGTGCATCAATTCTTCCGGAAGCAACCATTGTTCTCATTTCTGACGCAAGGCGATAAGCCAATGAGCTACTGCTTAGTTTATATGGAACGTTGTTGGCCGAGAGAGGTTTGCCCGGGTTAAATAATGCGTTTGCTTCTTCCTGGTAAATGTTCGATTTTCTGGATATGCCTGTGTAGAGTTCTTGGGACTTTGCTTTGCAACAAGACTTGTGTGTTGAAATTTTTAAACTCGTTAAGTCTTCTAGATTATGGGCGGCTAAATATTTGAAGTAATCCTCTTTGATGATGCGGTAAAAGATGAGCCGTCCATTCTTTAACATGGTTATTGCGCGACTGTCGGTTAATTTCGTAATAGGTTTGTTTGGAACTTTAAAGGCTTTTGCAATTTTACTGGTTGTGCTTCCAGCTTCGAAAACCCAAGTGAGCCCGTATTGGTTAATTTCTGAGATGCTTTTTAGGTTGTTTATGAAGTCTGGTGCTAGGCCGAAATATGCTTCGTACCGAAATAATCCATTTGGTATATAAAACAAATATTGCGCGCGGTCATTATCAAAACCGGTGCTTGGATATAAGTCAGCTTCTCCCGATTTTAGTAATCTGTGAGTGCGCTTTTTGGGATATCTTTGAATGGATAGTTTACACCCTAGGTTGTGCGCGACTTCTTGGTAGAGTGCTTTATAGAGACCTTCATTGTTCGGTGCCGGAGCCATATAACCAGGCTTTCCCTTGTCTTTGTAAACAAGGGACAGAGTGCACTCTCCCGCCGCGTAAGATCTATGAGCGATAAGGCATAAAATAATTATGAAGATTTTTCTGGTCAGTAAACTGGTCTTCACGAGAATTTCTGACTCCGGTTCAGTAATTGATTAAAGTATAGTGTATGCGGGAGTGCGACAACTGATCTTCTAAGGGCGTTAAATTGACAGTAAGTGCAGGCAAAGACACTGTGTCCTGAAATGGGATTTTTAGTACTGAATTCGAGGTGCGGTAAGCCTGATATTGGAATCATCTTTTCGTGATTTACAGATATTTTTCCAGAATTTTTTGATATCGACCATCTTGCTCAAGTACTTTTAGTTGTTGATTGAATTTCATTAATAGTTGCCTCTTTGTGTCTTTTTTAGCGCCTAGATAATGTGGTCCTGTATCAATGGGAATTGGAATGATTTCAACCAGATCGGCTACACCATTATTTTTTGTGGAATGGATGCCTGTTAATTTATTGTCTATGAATGAGTCGGTACGACCCAGAAGCAGTTGCCGAATCAGATCGTCAGATTCGCCTTCTATTACTGTAAACAATTTATTGCTTCTGGCTTGATCAAAGCGTTTTCCATAACTCCAACCCAGTTTTGCTCCTATTACTTTTCCCTCTAAGTCTGAAATTTTGCTGAACGGAAAGCTATGGTCTTTTCGTGTGAATAGAACCACCTTTGTGCTGTAAAAATTATCCGAAAAATCCAGAAATTTGGCTCGGTCATCCGTTTTGAAAATGCCAGCTACGATTCCTTTGCCTTCTTTTGCTCTTATTAATGCGCGTTTAAATGGCAAGCTGACGATATCGTGCTGGATATTTAAGTCATCAAAGACGGCTGTGACAATGTCGTAATAGACGCCGTTGGGCTGCTGATGTGCTTTGTGCGAGAGGGGAGGATCACCCTCGTAGAATATAAGTGTTTCAGCGTTTGATACTTGAGAAAGAGCCAATATGGTTACATAGCTTATGAACTTTAAGGTTTTGTTCATTTTGAATGTCTTTGATCTCAATCATATGCACAGATATTTTTATTATAGGAGGATCTTTGGTTAAAGAAGTCAGAGTTGAATGTGCGCTATAAAACCATTTTATATATTGATAGAACTTTGAGTATCTGTCACAGTGATGAATTGGTTTAAGTTGTTGATATGTAAATATATTTTATTAAAAGAACTGTGTTTAATAATGATGGATTCTGATAATCAAGGATGAATTAATAATGATGAAACCAAGCATGTTTGCCTGCTGTGCAATTTTGTTAGCTGCCTGCAGTGGCGGAGGCTCGAATGATTCACCAGCAGTAACGCCTGGAGAAGACCGCTCCAATGTATTGGTGATACCCATGGTTGTGCATGTGTTATATGACGATGAATACCCTGAGTCCAATCTTAGTAATGAAAAAATACTCTCTCAGCTTGCTGTTTTAAATCAAGACTTCAGAGCTTTGAATGAAGACCTAAACACAGTGCCTGATGAGTTTGTGGATTTAATTGCCGATGTGGAGATTGAGTTCAAAATGGCGGAAATTGATCCAAATGGTATGCCTACTAGTGGCATAACCCGAACCTTACAGGGTAACACTGAGCTTGATGATATTTATTTCACTAACTCAGGCGGCAAAGACGCCTGGCCTACTGATCAATATTTGAATATCTGGTTGTATGATTCTGCAGACCGAAATGGTCGGGTTGGCTTTGCCGGGTCTGGCCAGTTTCCTGGTGGAGACCCCTTAACCGATGGCGTCGTGATGGATTATCGAATGATGGGGACGGTGGAACCCCTCTATGGCACTAATACAAAAGGCCGGACGGCTACGCACGAAATTGGCCATTGGCTGAATTTAATACATATTTTTGGTGAGAAAGAATCGTGCGATATCACAGATTTGGTTAACGATACTCCCACTTCCTTTACTGAATACAATGGCAAGCCAAATCACCCGGCCAGTTCTTGTGGAAGTAATGACATGTTCATGAACTTCATGGATTACTCTGACGATGATGTGCTGGTTATGTTCACTAAAGGCCAAAAAGCGAGGATGCGAGCCGTCTTTGAACCGGGTGGCGGGCGTTATGATTTGTACCAGAATATTATTGCGAGCGGCACTTAATTCAATGGATGTTGATAGTTAAAATCAATTAAATGTATTCTTATAATTAATTTTTTTATTGTTGTCATGGCGTCTATTCTTTTCTCAGCAACGTGCATTAAATAATTTTCGTTATCAATTTAATTGATCAAGAATAATGCTAAAAATGGAGAACAGTTATGGCCAAGACAACGCTAACCACATCCAGTGGTGCACCAGTTTCAGAAGACAATAACAGCATAAGTGTGGGCCAGAGAGGCCCCTTAACTTATGATAATCATTATTTATTTGAAAAGTTAGCCCATTTTAACCGTGAACGAATTCCCGAGCGGGTGGTTCATGCAAGAGGCACTGGAGCTT
This sequence comes from Litoribacillus peritrichatus, assembly GCF_039537985.1. Classification (NCBI taxonomy): domain Bacteria; kingdom Pseudomonadati; phylum Pseudomonadota; class Gammaproteobacteria; order Oceanospirillales; family Oceanospirillaceae; genus Litoribacillus; species Litoribacillus peritrichatus. Next base: position 92,233 of record NZ_BAABBN010000012.1, on the reverse strand, counting down.
ATGGCTCATTTACGTTAAGCAAGTCTTTGAGTGATTTCTCCATCGCTTCATTTTTACAAACGCCAGGTGATAAAACTGAGGTTTTCCTGAGATTTTCAACGGTGGGAGGCGGCCAGGATTCCAGCGACTATGCCCGAGACCCAAGAGGTTTTGCAGTGAAGTTCTATACCGACCAAGGAAACTTTGATTTAGTCGGGAATAACACACCAGTCTTTTTCTTGAATGACCCCATTAAATTTCCTGACTTTGTGCACTCTCAAAAGAAAGACCCGAGAACTAATTTGCCCAACCCTGCAAAAATGTTTGAATTTTGGGCGAATCACCCACAATCACTGCATCAGATGACCATTTTAATGTCTGATCGGGGTATCCCGTATTCCTTGCGACACATGCACGGTTTTGGCTCTCATACTTTGAGTTTCTGGAATAAAGCAGGGGAGCGCTTTTGGGTGAAATGGCATTTTAAAACGGATCAGGGCATTAAAACTCTGACTGAGGAAGAAGCCGTTAAGATGAGCCCGTTTGGCGCTCAGCAAGATTTGGTTGAGTCGATTGATAAAGGTGACTTTCCGAGTTGGACGGTTAAGGTTCAGATTATGCCAGAAGCCGAAGCCCGAAGTTATTCGGTGAATCCATTTGATCTAACCAAAGTATGGTCTCACAAGGATTATCCTCTGATAGAAATTGGCAAGCTGGAGTTGAATCGTAACGTAGATAATTATTTTGCGGAAACTGAACAAGCGGCCTTTGCACCAAGTAATTTGGTGCCTGGTATCGGTGCTTCACCAGATAAAATGCTTCAGGCCAGATTGTTGGCATATCAGGATGCACATAGATACCGAGTTGGTGCCAATGTGAATCAAATACCGGTGAATGCGCCACGTTGTCCGGTGCAGCACTATCAAAGGGATGGGGCTTTTGCAGGAATGTGCCCGGCGCACGGTGGTGAATTGGCGACTAATAATCAGGGGGCTGGAATTAACTTTTATCCGAATGATCAAATACATCAGGGTGAACCTGCACCGGATGCACAATTTACCGCACCACCGATGCCTGTTTTAGAGGATGCCTGGATCGGACATCATGATCAATCGGACGAAGATTACTTCAGTCAGGCAGGGGATTTATACCGCTTGATGTCTGACCATCAGAAACAACAGCTGGTCAGCAATATTGTGGGAGGGCTAAGCATGGCCACCGAGTCTGTTCAGGCCAGAATGGTTGAACAGTTTACTAAAGCAGATGCTGATTACGGGAGCAGAGTGAGTTCAGCACTGAAAGCTTAACATGTGACCTTTCTCTTCGAAGGCCAAGGAAGGCCCTTCACAAATACGGGTTCAGAATTGTCATTATATTTTGTCCGATTTTCTCAGTTCTGGCGTCTAAATATAGGCGCTGGATAAATCATTGATTTCTTATTTTTTATGATAACTATCTCATCAAAAACGTATGTAAATCATGCGGTTGTTGGAATTGCATAGCGAGTTTTGAACTTTTTGAGGAATCCAGTTTAATCTTTTGATGACTCTTGCAGTTTTTGCATAATCTTTTTTATTGACCCATAGGATTGAGCTTTTCTAATCTGTTTTTCTTATGGGAGCTTCATTCGTTTTGAGCGCTTCCTAAACCAACGGTGTATGTGCTGTATCGTTGTTTCATCGTTCGTAAAAAATAATAACAATGATAAAGAGATTCGAATGGATATAAAACACGTCACCGCAGGCATGTTAGCCTGCACATCGCTGTGTTCAGCGTACGTTCAGGCCGGAGAAAATGAAAATGCCGTTTATGAGTTAGCTCAGGGTTGTTATGCAATCCAGTCGCCTGAGAACGGTAACTTTATTAAAAAGTATCATCAGGGAGGGGTGGTTGATAATGGTCTCAGCTATCGCTTCGAGAATGTTTCTGTTGAGGAAGCTGCACACTTTTATTTTAAGCCAACGTCATTCTCCAATTATATGCTGACTGACAAAGATGGACGCTATTTTGCGAGTCACTTACCCGCAGAAGTCAGTGCAGGGCGGTATGCCGGGGTATTTGCGGAATGGCGAGTGTCAGCCGAGGGAAATACAGCGAATGGTTTTCAGTATAAGTTTCATGGTAATGGTTTGAATATGGGTCTTCGTCATCATTATGAACGTGGAACCATGTATTTCTTTGACCTTTTAAATCCAGGTAACAACTCAAGTGAAACCAAGTTTAATTTGGTAGCTCAAAATGACTGTAAACCGTTTCCTGAAGTCACGGTTAACGTTACAGGCAACCGGGACGTGTTAAAAGGCAACGTTGATGAGCCAATTCGAGGCTACGTTGATCCACACACGCACATCACGTCTTATGAGTTCATGGGCGGTAAAATGATGCATGGCAAACCGTTCCATCGGTGGGGCGTGGAAGAGGCTTTGAAGGACAGCAAAGCTGTGCATGGGCCGAATGGGTCGTTGGACATCATTGGCAATCTGTACACCTTCGGCGATGTTAATAATCGTTACGATACACGCGGCTGGCCGGACTTTCCCTGGTGGCCAAATCATCAGCAAATGAGCCATTCCGGTTATTATTATAAATGGATTGAACGCGCTTATTTATCTGGCCTGCGGTTGATGGTCACGGATCTCGTGGAAAATGAAGTGCTCTGTAAAGTTCAGTCCACGGTGAACCCGGCCAGTTGGATTAATCCAAACAGCTGTAACACCATGGACAGTATCCGCCTTCAGGTTCAACGCCTGAATGAAATGCAAGATTATATTGATGCTCAGGCTGGCGGGCCGGGTAAAGGATTCTTCCAGTTGGTTGAATCTCCTGAAGAAGCCCGAGCGGTCATTGCGAATGGTCAAATGGCGGTGTTGATGGGGGTTGAGGCGTCTGAGACGTTCAATTGTGGCTTAAAAGACGGATGTAATCGCAACACCGTCGAAGCGGCGTTAAACGAATTGTATGATTTAGGCATTCGAACGATTTATCCGGCTCATAAGTTTGACAATCATTTAAGTGGCTCGCGGGTTGAAGATGGCTTTATTAATGTCGGGCAACTCTTGGCCAGCGATCGTTTCTTCGAAACCAAAGAGTGTGATGATGAAACCCGAGGAAAGCCGTTTAAGTCGGGTTTCCCTTTGATTGGCGACGTGCCTTTCATTAAGGAAATTCTCGATGCTGCGGGTGCCAACCCGGAATACGATGAAACCATTGATCATTGCAATAAGCACGGTTTAAGCGAGCTGGGTGTGTATCTTGTGAATCGCATGATTGATAAGAAAATGCTGATTGAACTGGATCATGCCAGCGCGGACTCTGCCACTGCGATCATGAATATTGTTGAAGCCAGGAATTACAGCGGCATCATTTCTTCTCACAGCTGGATGAACTCTGCTAAAAACGGTGGCCTGCACAATAATATGAAACGACTGATTCATTCGGGCGGTTTCGTGGCACCATACAACTCAAACGCCAGTTCTGTCGGTGGCAGTATTTCAGCTTATTTGGATGAAGTTGAAAAAACGCCATATCTGCACGCCGTAGCTTTCGGAACGGACATGAGTGGTTTAGGAGGTCAGGCCGGGCCAAGAGGGGATGTAGCGACTAATCCTTTGAGCTATCCATTCACCAATGAATTTGGATTGGTATTTGATAAGCAGGTTTCGGGTAATCGAGTCTTCGATCTCAATCAAGACGGTATTGCACAATATGGGTTGGTTGCTGATCACGTTCAGGACATTCGAGAGCAGACGTCGGAGCGGATTTATGAATCCGTTATGAACTCTGCGGAAGCTTACATCCAAATGTGGGAGCGGGCGGAAGGCAACACCAATACGGATTACGTTGATCCGTTGGAGCAGTTTGTCAAAATCTATAATCGCAAAGCCGGTCGCTGTATGGACATTCCTGGTCACGATGACAATTTGAATAACGGTACTAATGTGCAGCTCTGGAACTGCGATGATGAGTCCTTTGATCAACACTGGATTTACAACAAAGAAAAGCAAATGTTTGAAAATCGTGCTGACCGTACCAAGTGTTTAGACAACCGAGGCCAGGCATACAATAACGGAGAGATTGTGATTTGGGACTGTGTTGACAGTGATAATCTGCGCTGGACATACACAGATAACCGATTAGCCAGCAAACATAACGAAAACATCGTGGCTGATGCCTACGGTTATGGAAACGGTGATAACGTCGGTCAATGGGAATACCATGGCGCGGACTGGCAAGAATGGGAATTACGCCCTATGACGGCAATTCATACCTGGGTTGATTTCCGGGATAAGCGTGAAGGTAAATGCTTGGACGTCACGGGAAGTAATTCCGCAAATGGTACGAAGGTTCAGTTGCATGCTTGTAATGGTACACCAGCACAGCAGTGGTATTTTGATCCGATCAAAGGCACTTTAAAAAGCCAGCTAGAAGGCAATAAGTGTCTGGACATTCCAGGAGGCAATACCAGTAATGGCAGTCAGCTGCAGATTTGGGATTGCCAGGAAAGTAACATGAACCAGCAGTTCAACAAGCATGGTAATGTTTTCAGTGCCAGACTGGACTCTAATCAGGTCATTGATGCCAGCGGAACGAGCAATGGAGATGCCATTGTGATGTGGCGATCTCATGGTGGCAATAACCAAAAATGGCGAGCGGGGCTTAACTGATCGCGGCTGATTAAAGCGGCTTAATGGCCGCTTTATTCTTAGGTTTGTTTCTTGTCAGGCCTGAGCTTACCGTTCAGGTCTACCAAGTACAGGTCTAACAAATACAGGTCTGCTAAGGGCCGGTCAACTAAGTGCCGGTCAACTATGAGCAAGTGTTACAAGAATGGGTTAAGCATGCGTCCAAAAAAGCCTGTCATTTTTAATGGCGCATCCAGGACGGCAAAACAAATGCAATCTTGTTTCATAGTCGCTTTTGGTTGGTGTATGGTTTCAGTGTCCGACAGAATGAAGTCCCCTGGGTGATAATATCCTGCTTTGTCTGAAAAACTACCTTCCATCACCAATGTGAACTCATTGCCTTTGTGGGTGTGCTCAGGAAGTTCTGTTCCTGCCGCAATTTTGTAGAGTTTCGCCGTTAGTTTCTCATCTGAAATGGGCAGTAGATATTCTTGAATACTGCGTGTGAATCCTTTCCAGGGCAAGTTTTCAAAATCTTCAGGTACAAATCGACTGAGTGGTCTGGGCATGTTTTTAACTCGTTCATTCGAAGGTGCCGAACTCTTTTCTGCTGGTGGCTCTTCAATGCGAGTTAAAATCGTCCTTAAGGCATTTTCCGAAACTTTGACTGGTGGCGATAAGTTTAAAAGCTCGCCACCAACTGAGTCATATAAGCGGGTCTTTTTGTTGCATTCGATACAACTTTCAAGGTGACAGGCAATCATTATTCCTAGGGCATTAGGTAATTGGCCAGCGGAAAACTGCATCAAAAGTTCGTCATTAGGATGATAATTAGCCATGAGATATTTTCTTTTGCCATTGTATCCAGCTTTTTCATCGCGAGCCTCAAACGGGACTTGATGGTGCCAAGCGGGAGATTAAGTTCTTCCGAAATTTCAGAGTGAGATTTACCTTCGAAATAGACTTTGTAAATAATTTGTCGTTGTTCCTGAGGCAATGTCTCTATAAGAGTACGCACGACTTTTCCATTCAGATCACTCTCAACGTCAATTTCCAGATCTTCGGTCGTTTGCTCTGGCCATAGGTCGTCGGAGGTGACTAAATCCGGGCGGTCTTTTCTTAACAGATCAATGTGTTTGTTTCTTACGATGGTAAACAGCCAGGTGGATGCAGATGCCGTTTTAGGGTTGAACGTATGGGCTTTTCGCCAGACAGCCAGGTAACACTCCTGAACCAGTTCTTCTGCCTCAGATGGTTTTGCTCCACATCGAATTGCATAGGCTTTGAGTTTTGATGATGTGAGGTTGAACAACTGAACAAATGCGTGTTTGTTCTGTGTTTGGCCAATGATCACAACCAGTTCGTTTAATGATTTGTTTTCAAGGTGATTGTGTTGAAGCAAATCCTGATTCCTTTTAGAGCCTCCGATCCTGAAATAGATTTTTCAGCACTGTTGTTCAGTTTATGTTTTTAAATGCTAAAAGCAAATTTCCATAAATTGATAGTGATCCAAACAGGAGACATCTGCGTATTAGGTAAATTATTTAACTTCGTGAGGCTGATAATGATGAATTGTGATGTGGCGGTTATCGGGGCTGGATTAAGTGGTTTGGTCGCAGCAAAGCGCCTGCAAGATGAAGGCTTGCGTGTTGCCTGTTTTGAAAAAGCCCGTGGCAGCGGCGGACGTTTGTCTTCAAAACGGTTAGTAACCGAGCAGGGGCTAAACATCAGTTTTGACTTGGGGTGCTCGGCTGTTACTGCAACAACGGACGTGTTCAAAAAGCAACTTGAGACTTGGGCTGAAGATCACGTTGTAAGCCCTTGGCTCTCTGTGGGGGAGGCTTTACCGCAATACGTTGGGGTTCCGAGAAACTCGAGCATCACCCGAAACCTGGTTGATCAGCTTAATGTTTCATTTGGTGTTAAGGTCACTCGTGTTAGTCGAGAGGGGGATCGTTGGGTTTGTTATCAAAATATGGGTGATGAGCTTGTGCCCGTCAGTTCATCTAAGTATTTAATTATTTCAGCACCGCCAGAACAAACATTCGACTTATTGCCAATAGATAACTCTCTGCGCTCGCTGGTCAGTAAATCACGGTCATTACCTCAGTGGGTTTTGATGATAGCAACGGATACCTCCAGAGGCGATAAATTCAGATCATTATCTCCAATGTCTTTTCCTTCTTCCGTTTCAGGAATGTCTTTGGAAAGCAGTAAGCCGAACCGCGAAACACCGGAGCATATCAATGTCTGGCAGGTGCAAGCGTCTACAGATTGGTCTCGACAACGAACAGACTGGCTTCCGGATGCAGTTGCAAAATCTTTGATTGCTGATTTGGAAACTACCATAGGGGAGTCGGTTCATGTGATTGCAACTTATGTTCACCGCTGGCTTTACTCTGTCCATCGAGAGGTAAATCAAGCGTCAGAGCAAGGTTATCTTTGGGGGGATGATGGCATAGGACTGTGTGGCGATTATCTGGCGATGGGCCTGAGCGAGTTCGGTCTTGAGGCGGCCTATTTAAGTGGATCTAAACTTGGGGAGAAACTTTGTTCATTGTGATCCGTTGTTTATTTTTATTCGTATAAATTGATACGTTGCGGATATTGAAAAATTAGAAAGTCACAAAATAAGTGAGCACAACGAATAATAGGGCAGATAGCAGCATGACAGTAATGGTATGGTTTAAACGTGATTTAAGGGTCTATGATAATCCGGCTCTGACGGAAGCCATGAAAGAAGGGCCTGTGATTGCTGTATATGTGCTGTCACATGAACAGTGGGACAAACACGATGTTTCTCCGGCGCAGCGGGCATTGATTGTAGGTCAGCTACATTCATTGGAAAAGAAGCTGGCTGAGCTTAATGTTCCGTTACTTGTGAAGGTGGGGGATTGTTTTGATTCTGTTCCGGGCACACTTGCCCGTTTAATCAAAGAATACAGTGTTACTTCGCTGTACTTTAATCGCGAATATGAAGTGAATGAACGGCGTTGTGAGAGTGCGGTTGAGCAATCAGTAAAACTGCTGGGAGCAGAGGTGTTCGCCTTTCATGATGCATGCATGGTTGTGCCAGGCAGTGTGCTTTCTCTGAAAGGTGAACCTTACAAGGTGTTTTCTGCATTTAAGAAAGCATTTATTGCCGGGTACGGTTTCAAGGCCAGGCCGGTTGCTTACTTTCCAGGCTCTCAGCCTGTTATTGATGTTTCCTCTGATTTAACCGAATTACAATGCATTGGTTATGACTCTGAATGGTTGCAACAATGGCCGGCAGGGGAAGCAGAAGCGCATGATCGGCTTGAACGTTTCATGGACGTTGCGAGCAGAGATTATAAAGCCACGAGGGATATTCCCGGAGTACCGGGAACCAGCCAGTTATCACCTTACCTGGCCGTTGGAGCTTTATCCACGACTCAGTGTATGACAACGGCATTGATGGCCAATGAAGGTTTACTGGATGGGGGAAATGAAGGCATTGCATGCTGGATTAATGAATTAATCTGGAGAGAGTTTTATCGCCATGTGTTATTTCATAACCCTGAAGTATCCATGAATCAACCTCTTAAAAAAGAAACAGATTTATTGCCTTGGCGTAATGATCAGGCAGACTTTCAGCGCTGGTGCGATGGAAATACCGGCTTCCCTATCATCGACGCCGCTATGAAACAGCTGGTCACCACAGGCTGGATGCATAACCGGTTGAGAATGATTACCGCGATGTTTCTGACCAAAAACTTGTTCATTGATTGGCGCTTGGGCGAGCAATTTTTTATGCGCCACCTAGTGGATGGCGATTTGGCTTCAAATAATGGCGGTTGGCAGTGGTGTGCGTCCACGGGCGTTGATGCGGCGCCGTATTTCAGAATCTTTAATCCTGTCAGCCAATCAAAACGGTTTGATCCCGATGGAACTTTCATTCGAAAATTTCTTCCGCAGTTGGCCTCATTGAATGCTAAGGATATTCATCAACCTAGTCTTGCTCAGGCAAAAAAGCTGAATTATCCGGAACCCATGGTAAATTTATCTGAGTCTGCTGGTCGCACCAAGCTGTTGTTTAAAAATTTAACGCAGCCAACTGTGCCTGATGAGGTGAGAGTGGGGTGACCAATTTTGATGATGAAGTTCAGAGACAGATGGGCAATTTGGAGTGAATTAATCAAGGCCAATCAACCGGGTGTCTACCGTTTGGCAAAAAAAACCTCTCCTAAGTCACACTCTGATCGAAACGTTTCGAATTTACTACCTTTGTTCGATTCAAACTTTCTTAATCAAATGAGAGTCTGCGTCCCTCATAAAATTTGACGTGAAAATGTTACTGAAGGAGTTTGTTTTGAAGGCGTTATGGTTGAACCTTTATAAGGGGCCATGTTGTTTAGCTCTCTTTGGATTACTGTTTATCTTTGTCTCGGGTTCTGTGGTTCCAGTGGTTCTCGAGGATGTTTTTTCACTGTTTGTTTTGGTGGAGGCATCGAAAGAGTTTGGTCCGTTGATTGGGGCTTTGTTGTATTTTTTAGCTGTGGCCTGGGGCGGCTATAACTATTTTCGGTATTGGAAATGGCGACAAGGCAAGGGGGATACATGCAGGACTTGCGGAATGCTAGCAGAGCAAAAGCGTAATAAAAGAGGTGTGTACTATCAGTGCCTTTCTTGCGGTAATCATCAGTTTTTTTGAAAAGGCCAGCGTGTGGCTGGCCTCTTATTCACTGAGCTTAGGTGTAGTAGCTCAGGCTTGTATCAGGCTAATACAATCTTAATTGCTTCACCGTCAAATTCGATGGTGTCGCCTGAAACAATTTTCTTGCGTTTGCGGGTTTCAATCTCCCCATTCACCTGGACTAGCCCTTGATCGATGACCAGCTTAGCTTCACCACCACTGTCGACCATATCTTCAAATTTTAAAACTTTATAAAGCTCCACCGGCTCTTTAGTGATAATGACTTCTCGCATAATAAGGCTCACTTAGATGATTTTGCGACATTTCATAGTAACGGGCGCTAATAAGCAAGCTAATTCGTCGGGATGTTTTCTTTATGACTTAAAAGTGCATCCACTTGATTAGGTTGGTTTTGAATTTGTTTCAGGGCCTGTTTGTATTTACTTTTGAGATGAGGTTTAAGGTACGCTGTGGCCTCAGCGATGGGGATGTTCTTGAGATGGCAGAACAAAGCTAATGCAAACAGAACTTCGTATTCAGATAAAGTTGCCTGACGATTTGCTTGTGGGTTATAGCAACTGCCACAGCCGCCGCGAAATGTATAAGCCGAATTGGCGAACATGACACCGAACCCCATAAAAATGGCCAACAGTTCAGTACCTTCAGCAAAATAATCCTGGCCGCCAGGGGGTAAAACTCGGGATTGCACAACAAGGTGCTGGGCCATCAAATGAGCAAAGCTGGATGACAAGTCTTCAGGCTTCAAGGTTTGTTGCGGATTATAGCTCAACTTAATGGTTTGGTCAGTAATGAGTGCTGGAAGGGTCGACTTTCCTGAGTGTCTTTCCAACTTCTCAAGGGTCATAGGGTGCACTGGCTGGTTTATAAACTGCTCTGGCGGTTCAAGGTGAAGAGGCCAATGTGCCAGACCCGCATGGCGTTGAGTGTGTTTAAAAATATTCTCTGCTTTTGAATGGACGCTGTTCACGCCGCCAGGAAAAAACTGATTGGTCGGCTGGACCAGTTTGGCTCGCTCGAAGAACTCAATAGAATCAAATTGCGTCAAAGCCCAGTCGAATGCCTGGTAAATCCAGTCGGCGCTGTCAGGGCTTATGAGTGGTTGTGGTTTGATGGCATGAATGATTTTTTTAAACATACGAAATATCAGACGTTTTGCGGTGAAAATAGCCTTAAGATTAAGTCATTTGAGTGATTTTGAATATCAATAATTTTTAATGAGGCATTTTGTTTTATAATTTGGAAAAATGATCAAAGACTAGGAAAACTATGAGTATTCAAGAAATTTCGGTTTCAAACAATCAAAAGAAAGCGTTGCTAAAAGCCATTAAAAACGAAGAGGTTCTATTTCAGGACGACAATGGGGATGTGGTGGTCAGCGTTCAGGCCTACGCTGACTTTAAACAGGATAAAGACCCAGCGCCGATCGAAGAAATCATTGAGAATGTGGCTTTAGATTTTTCGGCTGAATACTTTATTTTTAGCTAGGTATAACTTTCCGTTAGCAAAAATATTCAGTTAGAAAAACCGTAAAACTGAATTTGAAGCAAGAACATGCAATTTTTCATTTTAGGTGAACGCAGTGCATGTTCTTGTTAAATCTAAGAACAGATCAGTCGTAATAGGCGTCCGTCAGTGCTTCAATGTTGACGTCGGTTACATTAGCCTGAGCGGCTAACCAATCTGTCAGAGCACTTTTATCTTCTTCCGTGGCCGAACCATAACGCTTCGCGGAACTTACATAGCCTTCAAAAGTCCCTTCGTTGCCACCGCCTCCAATTTGAAGGTTACGTGACTCCACTAAATCCAGCAGGCCATCAAAAAACTGATCCAGCTCTTGTTCGTTATTTGTGTTTACGGAACAGCTGAAGCCAAACCCTTTGACGGCAAATTCATCGACAAACAGTTTCTTTCGTAAACGTCTGCTTCGCTTTGGTGTTTGTGTCATGTGTTTCTCTTTAATTGTTTGTTGGTCTGATGTTAATGAGAAGGCATCAGAGGGTTGCAGTTTTTAATCGTTACCTTACCTTGGAGCAGGTTACCTTTCGAATATTCTCTGAAGTGGCAGGTATTCGTTTTAGGGTCATAGTTTTCAATCCATAGATTATCGTCTTTCCAGGTGGCTCCTAAATGACGTTGACCTTCCGGTACAGACAGTGTCATTACGCCGCCCCAGCGTTTAACGAATAACTGTTGGAAATGGAAAAAGTAGGCTGCCCAGCCAACAAATATCACCACTAAAGCAGCAATAATAGCGGCCTTCCATTGGTGGCCCTTATTGCCCAAAAAGAACAGTGCGGCCAAAGCAACCGCAATAACAACGGACCAATAAAAGTAGGTAATCATGGTGTCTCCTTTTTATGTCAGCGTGTTCAGTAATTTTTTAATGTCTTGCTGAAGACCTGCATCGCCTATCTTTTTTGCACTCTCGTCTGCATATTTTGCGGATCGCAATGCTTTTACCGTTCTGCCTTCCTGCTGGTGAATAATAGCAATGGCGTAGCTGATGGACGCAATGAAATCATTGGATTTGATTTCTTCTGCATAACCGAGCGCTTTCTCATAAATAGGAAGTGCTTCTTCTGTGTCATCGCAAAAGTCTGCCAGTGTTTCCCACTGAACAGGGTGATTCTTCACAGAATCATGCTCGTTTTCATCACATAGGGTTTTAAGTTCTGTGTAATATTCATCGAACTTTGCTTGATTGCCTTTTTCAGCGGCTTTCATCAGCTCAGTGGCCAGTGTGTGTACTTTTTTATAAAGCTTGGTATTCATAGAACCCTTATTTTTTAGAAAACTGCAAAAAGTAAGTAATTACAGGATTATAGCCGCTCATGTGCGCATTTATATAGGGATTAGTTTTTGAACATGATTTAGAATTCGCGAGCTTGATGATGAATAATAAATTTTTACACGCCCAGGAAGAATAATGGGCAAAACCCTGAATTCAGAAAATAAGGAGATTGTGTCGTATGAAGAAATTAAAGTTAGCGCTGATATCATCCATGTTTATGGGACTGGTCGGTTGCTCTGGCGGTGTTGATATCACAGCCAGCAGCACGGCAGAAGAAATATATAATGCGTCGTGTGCGAGCTGTCATGGAGGCGGCCTAAAGGGCTGGATGACTGGCGCTCCTGAAGTCGGAGACGTAGAGACCTGGAAGCCATTACAAGCAAAAGGCGTGGAGGCCATGACCTTGTTCAGCATCAAAGGTGTGAACAAAATGCCAGCGCGCGGTGGCTGTAAAACGTGTACAGATGAACAGATCAAAGCAACTGTTGAGTACATGGCTGAGAACAGTAAATAACAAGGCTTTGATTTTACGAGTTTATTAATTTCGCTCAAAGTATTGCCCAGGCGTCTTTCCTAATGCTCTTTTAAACATGCTAATGAAGGCGCTTTGGCTGTCATACCCCAGATCCTGGGCAATATTGGTGATGGAATCGTTTTGTGCGATTCGAGTGATGGCCGCCAGTAATCTTGCTTGTTGTCGCCATTGACCGAATGTCAGGTTCGTTTCTTGTTTGAATTTTCTTGCCAGTGTTCTAGGACTTAACCCTAAGGCGCTTCCCCAGTCTTCCATTGTTCGTTTGTCCGCTGGGCAGAGTTGTAACGCTTCGGTGATGAGCAGTAATTTCTGATCGTTGGGTTGCGGAAGGTACAAAGGAACTTCGGGCGTTGTTTGTAGTTCATCAAGAAATACGTCAACCAATCTACCTTCTGGCCCGCTCTCATCATAATAGGTCTTGAAGGTTGCCATCTTTATAATCAGCTCCCGGAGCAATGGCGTAATCGTCACGACTTGGCAGTTGGTCGGCAGGGCTTTGCAAATGTCCGCCGATAAATAAACATTGTGAAGCTGTACGGGGTTGATGGTCAGGGCATCATGCTCAATAAACGGAGGAATCCAAACGGCTCTTTGCGGTGGAACAATCCAGTGGCCGTTGTCCTTTGCTGAGACTTGAATTAACCCTTTTGTAATAAACAGCAGTTGCCCCCGGTCATGGCTATGAAAGGGGGCATACATTCCTGTTTGGTGTTGATCTGAATGAATCACAAAACGACGGGGCAGGTCATCCGGTGCGTTAATTGTTTCGCCATTCAGCGTCAGCCAGTGTTTCGGAATCCTATTGCGGACTTTTACCTGCTTGCCATGCAGTGTCCGTTTCTCGATATTTATTGTCATATAACTCTGTATACGTCATTTCTCATAATATTTAAAGTCTCAGTCTGATCGTTCGATCATAGATAAACGCATAGGGAAGGTATTATGAGAAGGTTTCAACGACCTGAGATTCTATTATTTGTGATGGCCGCTGCCATGCCGATTTCATTTGGTGTGTGGCAAGCTTTGCTGAATAACTTTGCCATTGAAAGAGCTGCATTTACGGGGGTCGAAATAGGCATATTACAATCTTTGCGTGAAATTCCCGGTTTTCTGGCGTTTGGGGCTGTGTTGTTATTGATATTCCTCAAAGAACAAACCGTTGCATTGTGCTCTTTGTTGATTACGGGCATCGGCACGGCAGTTACTGGTTTTTTTCCTACCGAAGTTGGCCTTTATTGCACCACAGTGCTGATGTCCATCGGGTTTCATTATTATGAGACGATCAATCAATCTTTATCGCTTCAATGGTTTAAAAAAGAAGAAGCAGCGCATCAAATGGGGCGGCTGATGGCCGTTGGTTCATTCTCTGGGTTAATTGCGTTTGGTTTAGTCTGGCTGACGCTGGATATTCTGAATGTTGAGATGGAAGCGGTTTACCTGATCGGCGGGGGCGTGACAGTGGTTTTAGCCATTTTCTGCTGGGTCTTCTTTCCTCATTTCCCGCAAAAAGTGGAACAACACAAGAAATTGATCGTTCGTAAGCGGTATTGGTTGTACTACGCCCTGACCTTTATGGGGGGAGCAAGACGGCAGATTTTCGTGGTGTTTGCGGGTTTTCTGATGGTAGAAAAGTTTGGATTTTCTGCGGCAGAAGTGTCCATTATGTTTTTGGCCAACGGGCTTCTGAATATGCTTTTTGCGCCTAAAATTGGCAAGTTAATCGGAGTATGGGGGGAGCGTAGAGCATTGACGGTTGAATACGTTGGTTTGATTGCAGTGTTTGTTGCCTATGCGTTTGTAACCTCGCCTTGGGTGGCTGTGGCTTTATACATTATTGATCATTTGTTGTTTTCAATGGCGATCGCTCAGAAAACGTATTTTCAAAAAATAGCCAATCCCAAAGACATTGCGCCCACTGCCGGCGTCGCCTTTTCTATTAATCACATCGCAGCGGTTGTTTTACCTGCGGCTTATGGGTTGCTCTGGTTGGTTTCGCCCGCAGCGGTGTTTTTAACCGGGGCAGTGATGGCGGGTGTATCGTTGTTGTTGGCTCGATTGGTGCCGGTACAACCCGAAAAAGGCAATGAAGTGGTGTGGTTTGCTAACCGGGCGACGGCAACTTAGTGGGTGCTGAGTTATTCATTACTTTTCTTGTTCGATGGGCAATAAAACCTCAACTTTGTCACCAACCTGAAATCGCCCGGACTTGATGATCCGGGCGCATAAACCTCCGTGGCCTAGCATGGCTGCAACCCCGCCTTTTCCTAATGCTTGTTCCATTCTGGAGCAAGGGTGGCAAAGGGCGGTTGCTTCAAATATTGCTTCACCAATCTGAAAGGTTTGATGTCGAATGGCTGTCAGGTTTAATCCTTTGACTACCAGGTTCCTACGAAGTACTTCCGGGCTAATTTGTTCTCTGTGTGTGAAGTGCTCGATTTGCTGAATGTATTCTTCTGAAATGATTGTAACTTGCCTGGCAGAACCAGGGGTCTTTTCACAGCGGTGATCGCCTTCCAGTCCCAGCCCCTCAATAGCATTGGCAGCTTTTACAGGAATCATGTCGTGTTTTCTTTTTGGACGAAGACCGATCCAGGTTAGTGTGCCAGGAGCAATGTCTTTGATGAAACGACCAAACAAATTTTTCTGTGATTTCATGTGTAATCTCTACCGGTTAGTCAAGATATTTGTCCGTACTTTCTTACACCGTTGTAAGTGAATCGACATTAAAACTGGAAAAAGTCGAAGGTATAATGCTCACGACTTAGAAGTGTTCTGTTGAAAGCATAGTTGATGGGCAGCCAGTCATTGAGTAGGTAGGCAGTAGCTGACTGCATAGTGATTGAATACGCAGCTGTTGAATATACAGCCATTGAATACATTGAAAAGGCTCATGCAATCAAGCCATAAAAAGATTTTATGGCTCATTGAGTACCAATATCCAAGGATAAGGAGTAACTATCATGATTGAGAAAGATCTTGTTGGTTCAAATTTTTTAATTCCCCGTGAAAATCTAAAAATTGACGTGGGTTACATTAGCCGGGATGAGTATTGTAATGCCCTCAAACGTGGTGCTGTGATCGGGGTGTATAACGCCCAAGGCAAGTTCATCGAAGACAAGCAGTTGACTGTTAAATACGCCGAAATCATCCCTGAAATCGCAGAAGCACTGACAAAAGACCCAAGAAGCACGGATTACCGACGTTTTAAATTAGCGGCGCTTGAGAAAGGCAACTTGTTGCTCAGGTTGGAGTGGGAAATTGCCAAGGCAATGGAAACCAATAATATTTCTCTGGAACTTGGGCGCTTGATGAGGAACTACATGGGCTTTACGACATTGTTAGTGGATATGGGCGGCCCGAGTTATGAAGTGGTAACGGCCGATTCTGTGGATACAACAATAGAAATGATCAAGTTGGATGAATATGAGACGGCCGTATAATTAAAAGTTATAGTCTTATATCTTTTTGTTGACTTGGCCGCCAAATGGATTAAGATACGCGCCATTCTTCACAGGCCATTGCCGCATTACCCAATTAAGGAGGTACATCATGTTGTATATAAATTTTGTTTCATCTCCTTGCAGATTGGGTTAATTCTATTTTGATTGATCGTTATTAACATCATTTTTGTTAATACGATCTGTCTCTTGTATTTCGATTCATTACTCCCAGTCTGCCTTTATAAATAATTATCTGGTAGATATTTTTATGGGCAATTCCATACAGTTCTTGAGTGAACATACACGCCTTATTGCGTCCGATGAAAACTGGATCGAAGGCGAAGCAATACAACAATTAACTCATGTAGCAACCTTAAAGGGCATGGCTCAAGTGGTCGGTTTACCCGATTTACATCCCGGCAGGGGTTATCCCATCGGGGCTGCGTGTTTTAGTAACAACATGATTTATCCTGCGTTAGTGGGTAATGACATCGGCTGCGGTATGTCGTTGGTACGAACGGATCTTTTAACGCGTAAAGTAAAGCTTGATAAGCTGGAGAATAAACTAAGAACCAGTGCTTTTTCGGATCAACTATTTTGGTCAGACCATGGCTTGAGCCTGTTGCAACAAGCATTAGCAACGGATGGTTTATCTACGAATCCAGATCATTCGGATCAGACAGAACGTGATTTTATTAAGAGCATTGGCACGATCGGTGGCGGAAACCATTTTGCTGAGTTTCAGAAAATCTCAAAAGTCGTGGATCAGAGTCGGTTTGATGCCTTAGGGCTCGATTCTGCTCAACTCTATTTATTGGTACACAGTGGCTCACGCGGTTTGGGTGAGTCCATCCTTCGTCAGCATGTCGATCAATTTGGTCATCAGGGTCTTGCTGCTGATTCCGAAGAAGCTCAGGCGTATATGAGAAAGCATGACTTTGCATTACGCTGGGCTGAAGTGAACCGCTCGAT
Organism: Litoribacillus peritrichatus; assembly: GCF_039537985.1. NCBI lineage: Bacteria > Pseudomonadati > Pseudomonadota > Gammaproteobacteria > Oceanospirillales > Oceanospirillaceae > Litoribacillus > Litoribacillus peritrichatus. The sequence goes on along the minus strand of NZ_BAABBN010000012.1, from coordinate 75,219 downwards.
CATTGCGGCTCGAATGCTGAGTGCGCTGAATCGTAAGCTTGTTGACCTGGACAATCGGTCATCCGATGTGGTGTTGGATGTTAATCATAATCTGGTATCTCAAGGCTCGTTTGCGGGTGATCGTGGCTGGATTCATCGCAAAGGTGCGACGCCCGCTGACCAAGGGGTTGTAATGATTCCGGGCTCTCGTGGTTCAATCAGTTATTTAGTTCAGCCAAAAGCGTGTGAAGTAAGTTTGTATTCTCTTGCCCACGGCGCCGGAAGGAAATGGGTTCGTACTGAATGTGAAGCCAGGCTTAAATCAAGGTTTACACGCAAGGCGCTTGAACGCACCAAGTTGGGAAGTCGCGTAATATGCGATGATAAAGCATTGTTGTATGAAGAGGCGCCGGAGGCTTATAAGGCCGTGGATGTGGTGGTCAGTGATTTGGTGGAAGCTAACTTAGTGGACGTCATTGCTGAATTTTCACCGGTACTGACATTTAAAACTTTATCCAGCAAAGCGACGGGTTCTAAAAGTGAAGCTAGGACAAAGTCTCCTGGATATGCTCGACGACCAGGAGGTGGCAAATGTTGCTGATTCAATTGTCATCCGGTCAGGGGCCGGAGGAATGCTGTCTCGCTGTCGCGAATGCTTTAAAACTGCTTTTGAAAGAAATGGCTGACGTCGGGCTGGATGCAAATATTCTTGAGTATGAACCTGGCCGTTCTTCCGTAACCTATAAGTCGGTTTTGGTTGCCATTAAACCGCTGGGCACAATGGACGATGCATCTGTTACTGATGACATCAAGTCACGGGTGTATCAACACTGGAATGGTACTTTAAAGTGGGTTTGCAAAAGTCCATATCGTCCGAAACATGGTCGAAAAAATTGGTTTTTGAATGCTTCCGTTTGGGAACCTAAAGCATCTGCCCATCTGGCTTCATCCGATTTTAGGATAAAAACGTGCAGGGCTGGAGGTTCCGGCGGTCAGCATGTAAACACCACTGACAGTGCCGTTCAAATTACACATAAAGCGTCAGGGCTGTCGGTAAAAGTTCAAACGGAGCGGAGTCAGCACCAAAATAAAAAGATAGCTTGGCAACTTATCCGTTATAAATTGGAACAGGAAGCGTTGGCTAAACAACAGCTGGCCAGAGGGGAACTGCGGATGCAGCATCACCAGTTAATCAGAGGGCATGCAGTTCGCACATTTAAAGGAAATAACTTTATCGAAGTATAGGAGGTTTGTTGGGTCAGACAGATAACCGCATCTTTTTATGAAGCGTCTTCATGGCCAGAACCACCCACCAGCTTGCTATTGAAACCAGCAACAGCGCAAGTAAGTTGGTGAGTTGTTCTTTTTTTTGTAGGCCAATCAAATCTTCTTCGAACTGGCCACTGCTGTGGCTTATGAAGAACAAGACCCCAAAATACAGGTAAACAGCGATAATAAATACTAATGGCCCATGAAACATAATATTTATTTCTTGAAAGCGTTTCTTTCAGGATGGCTGAATAAAGCGTAAAAGCAATTAAAAATAGGGCAGATATTTCTCAACTTTAAGAAATGAGAAAAGAATGTAGGTTTTATGCTTTTTTTATCGGAGAAATGTCTTAATTTTCTGTAGAGGTAGGAGGGAAGGCGGCTTTAGTGCAGACGAGATCTACAAACCAATCACCGAGGATTTAATCCGGTGATTTTGCGTGGGCGTGGATAGATTTTTGAGCAGGTTTGAAGAGAGGCTTCAGAGCAAACACAATCCACCAGCAAGCCAAACAGACCATAAACAGAGCTAACAGGTTTAATGCCGCTTCTGACTTGCTCAGGTTTTGCAGTTCGGCGTTGAATTTTCCTGTCGCGGTAGCGAGAAAATAAAGCATTCCAACACTTAAATAAAGAAAGCCACTAAAAACATAAAAATCGGTAGACATAATGCTCATTCTTTTTGACAGGAATATCAGGGTCATTCCTTGACTCATCAACTCAGACTAATATCTTCCTGAGTCACATAGACACTCACTTTGCTGGTAAGTTTAACCGTAAAATCGAACAGAGTACGCTTATTTTATTAATAAATATATCAGTAAGTGTTTCAGATCAATAAAATTAAGAGACTGTAGAGTTACAGGGTAGGTTATGGAGTGCCAGATTAGCAACTTATCCAGTTGCTAATCTGGCGATGAATTGTGTTATTCAAGCACGATCTTGGACGAGGCCGGATAGCTGGTACAGGGGTAGATGCTGTTACCTAATTGTTGGCCGGAGACTTTGCCTGAGATTAAGCGTGTACGGCAAGTCCCACACATCCCGGTTCGGCAGCCATGTTCAAGTTGTATGCCTTGAGATTCTGCGGCTTCAAGAATTGTTTGGTTGGTTTGGGCATCAATTTCAAACTGTATGTTTCTTTCTTTCAGCAGGACGGATGCACGGCCTTCCAGTCGGCTGGATTCATCGACAGAGACCTCAGGAGGGCGGAAGTTCTCCACCTGGAGATTATCCAAATCATAACCCGTGGACTTCAAATGGGCGACGACCTCATTTTTGAATGATTCTGGCCCACATAAATAAATATGTCTTTCGTTAATGTCTGGATACATTTCTGCCAGTTGATGGGGCAAGTGCGCTTGAGAGGAAGTATCCTTTGGTTGCGAATAGCTAAAGTTGACAGTGACGGATTGACCGGTCTGTTCCAGTTGTTTCTGAAAAATGGTTTGTTCGGGGTTTCTGGTGCGGTAATAAAAGGCAATGTCGACGGGCTTTTTAGTGCTTTCAAGTGCCTTGAGCATGGCGAAACAAGGAGTCACTCCTGAACCGGCTGAAACAAACAAGAGCTTTTCCTGAGAACGATAAATGAACTGTCCTCTGGGCGAAGATATATTAAGGATCATGCCAGCTCTGCCGTATTGATGGAGCCAGGATGACACTTTTCCATCCGGGTTATTTTTCACGGTGATGGAAACCGTGTCTTGCTGGATTTCAGATAATGTATAACAACGAGCGGTGGGTGAGCCAGAGTTGTCAGTGTCTACGGTGATCTCGATGTGTTGTCCGGGCAGAGGTTGTTTGAAATGCTGATTTGGCAATAACACAAAGGTTTTGGTGTCCGCTGTTTCCTGACGAACTTCGATGATCTTTGCTTGGCATTGATAGCTCCATATGAAGGAATCAAACGCCTGGGTCGCTATATTCATCGTATTGCTGGCGAAGTACTCTAGGCGATCTCTTCCTAAGTGCTTGATCAATAAAGGGTGTAGTTTTTGTTTCATCTTACCCAACATTGGAAGTTTCCTTTTCTAAAAAAGAAGGCGCTACTTGTTGATCTTTTTTATCAAAAGAATATTGCCACAGAAGTCCTATGTAGTTGCGAATGGCTTGCCACCAACTTTCGTTCGTTTTGTACGGTAAGTTGTATTTTTTACATACGGCCTGTACTTCAAGTGCGATGTCAGGGTATCTGTGTGAAGGGATATCCGGGTACAAATGATGTTCGACTTGATAGTTTAAATGGCCCCAAAGAATGCTCTGCAATCGTGACCCTTTAAAATTGACCGAAGAATCCAATTGCGAGACATACCACTTGCCTTGGTGTTTAATCGCATCTTCCGGTTGCAGGGGTTCCGTTAAATGAGTGGCCTGGATGGTCAGGGCAATCCAGTAGTTGTTCAATGCATCCGCAAGCAGGTTAGCGAGGAAAACTTTAAAAAATCCCGAACCAGTGAACAATGCAAGCAGAGGAAAAACCCCGTATTCCTTCACCCAAACGCGCCAAATGGAACGACGGTGGCGTTTTTTGATTTCGTCATCTGTCAGAGCTTCACTGTTTTCGAACGTTGCATAGCCCTGGTTGCCTAAAGGAAATCTTTGTTCACGAAACTTGTCGTTTTTTCCCAGGTTTTGAGAATTAAAGTTATACAGCATGGCTGGATATACGAAGAATAAATAGATAGGTACCTGAAAATAGTGCCAGACGTTATGAGGGATTTGAGCATTGGTTCGTAAGAATCCGTGATTCAGATCCGGGTCTTTTTCATGCACATTAGTATGTACATGATGGATGCCATTATGCTCCTGACGCCAGGCGGCTTCATCCACAGGGGCTTTCCAGCGGAATTTACGTGAGTGAAACTGGGGGATTTCATCAAATGAGTCGTATTGGCCATGCAAGACGTTATGGCCTATTTCGATGGATTCCAGATTTCGGTGAAGAAACAGAAAGGGGACGCCCAGCAAAGCGAAGGGGCCGGGAAGAATCCAGATTAAACCACGGCCAATTATTTCAAACAGGCGTGAAAATCGTCTGATCTTTTTGATGTAGTGTACATCTGTATCGCCAAGATCTCGTCTGTGTTTTTCTTTAATGTGCTCGAAAGCAGCGTGGATTTCTTCGTAATTATTGCCTGTAGGCTTATTATTTTCGCTCATTGTCTTTATTCAGGTAAAAGAAAGTGAGCGGAAGAGTAGAATCTCTTTCAAGGTTTGTCTACAGGCAATAAAGTTACAACTGTTTCTTTTTTAGTTTAGAACCCGTTTTCAACCAACACTTCGCTCAGTGGCAGCTGGCCGCCACGAGGGTAAGGTTGAGTGTCACTTTTACCAACCGCAATCATCATCACGACCAAATGATTTTCCGGAAGGTTAATTAATTCGGCTACTTTATCGACATCAAAACCAATCATCGGGCTGGTTTCATAACCCATTGATTTAGCTGCGAGCATCAGAGTTTGTGATGCAATGCCGCATGAGCGCATGGCTTCGTCACGCTGCTTTTGCGGATAGTCATGATAGAAATCCTTGATCATTGGCACCAGAATGTTGCGCGTGGTTTCATCCGCATTCGCCCAATAGCGCTCTGGCTGCTCTTTCCATGCATCAACGTTAGCACACAGAATAATCAGTTCAGAGGCTGTGCTGATTTGTTCTTGGCCCCAGCCAGCTTCTTTAAGTTCCGCACGAAGTGCCTGATCTGTGACACGAACAAAACGCCAGTTCTGAATGTTGTAGGAAGTTGGGGAAAGAATAACGGCTTCCATCAGCTGTTGAAATTCTTCGTCTGACATTGGCGCGTTATTGGCGTAGTGTTTGATTGCTCTGCGTTGTTGAATTGCTTCGAACGTTTTCATTGTAAGTTTATTCCCTTAATTTAATCGATTTTGAGAGCCAAAAAGAAAGTCCATTTTTATGGCGCAAGTTGAGTGTCAGCACCTTAAACGTAATGAGACTTAATCTTGACTACGAAAGATCATAATAGTTTGTGGTTTAAATAAATATAACTTTTTGGTCAGTAATTTGGTTTTATGGTTATAAAGGATTGTTTAGCTATTAATTCTGGTTCAATAACCCTCTCATGCCATTCATCTGCTGAAACAGGTTCCATGACGACAGAAACAACGGAAGGTTTACAGTGGCTCACCGATACAATAACTTCCTGAATTCTATTGGATATTTCAGATTTTTGTTCGTCTGTTAATCCCGGGTAGTGTTTAATATTGATGTGGGGCATAACGGCTCTCCTGGTGTTTCTTTTAATTGTTCGTCTTGTTGATAGTTGATAAGTACATACTAGATTGTTTCTTGTTTGGTGATAATATCTGCTTGTGGAAAATAACTGTTGAGCAAATGTTTACAAAATAGGTAAGTTACATTGGCTCTCTAAATGAGTTTTCTCAATTGATTCGGTTAACTAATAGTTGGAAGTATGGACAGTTTTGGCGTTCTTGAAGTATTTGTAGCGGTGATCGAAAACGGCAGTTTTTCAGGAGCTGCTAAGAAATTGGAGGTTTCGAAATCTGCTGTTAGCAAGCGAGTGTCGCAACTGGAAGTCAAATTAGGGGTCAGGTTGCTTCACAGAACGACCCGAAAATTGAGTTTGACCGAAGCCGGTCAGCGATACTTTGAACACGCGTTGAAAGCTTTGTCGGCAGCAAAAGAGGCGGAAGATGCGGTGAGTCAGATGCAGGATCTACCGAAAGGTTTGTTACGAATTAATGCGCCAATGTCATTTGGTCGCTTGTATCTCTCTAAAATTGTTCCGGAATTCTTAAAGACATTTCCGGATGTTGAGATAAGTTTGCAACTGGACGATAAAAAGGTGGACTTAGTCGCTGGCGGTTACGACATCGCCATTCGGGTGGGTGAGTTGGCGGACTCTACTTTGGTGGCGCGAAAACTGGCTCCTTGTATCAGCCGTTTGTGTGCCTCGCCGGATTACATTACGGAGTATGGGATGCCTGTCGCTCCGGAAGATCTCACTCGTCATAACTGTGTGCTCTTTTCTTACTCAAGCGACGTGAATGTGTGGTCACTTTCGAACGGCGAGAACCATCATCAGGTTCAGGTTTCCGGGAATTATCGCGTTAATAATAGTGAAGCCCTTAAAGAAGCCATCAGCCAGGGAGTTGGTATCGGCCGTTTACCTTTGTACGTGTCGCAGGCTGCGGTAGCTTCCGGGGAATTAATACCGGTATTGCCTGACTATCAGTTACCGGAGCAGTCGTTTTATGCGGTGTTCCCGGAGCGTCAGTTCTTACCCGCCAAAGTGCGAGTGTTTATTGATTTTCTGATTCAGAAATTTTCCGAGCAAGGTTTCTAAGTATAGAGTTGTCAGCGAAAACAGAAGCGTCAGTAAATTGCAGAAGCGCCTGAGATTTGCGCGATACGCGCATGGCGTAAATTATCTGAAAGGGCGGGTTCGACCTTTTATTTTAATGGGTAAACCGGCCGGTTAGATAGATTCTTCTGTTTGATGCCTTGTCTGGTTTGATAAACTGCCTGGCAGTTTTCCCGTTTTTCAAGGAAGTATAATAATGGTTTCTCAAGTCGAAGATGTATTGGCTTTTGCCCCAAAAGTAAATCGTGTGACAGATGCGTTATTTCGGCCTGTCGAGCGATACTTTGCTCCAAGGTCGTTTGGTTTAGATAATATTCCAAATGATCGCCCCGTTTTATTCGTAGGTAACCACACCATTTATGGTGTGCTTGACCCTATCTTAATATTGCGCTCGATACATAAAAGCACTGGGCGTTTGCCCAGAGCTTTGGCAGATCATATGCATTTTAATGTGCCAGGCTGGACGCCATATATTGAAAGCATGGGGATCGTTGAAGGCACCAGAGAAATTTGCAGCGCTCTGATGGCAGATAGACAATCGGTGCTGGTTTTTCCGGGTGGCGCAAGAGAAGTTTTCAAGCGCAAAGGGGAGTCCTATAAGTTGGTGTGGAAGGAACGCCTGGGCTTTATTCAAATGGCGCTGGAGCATGGTTATGACATTGTTCCGTTCGCCAGTGTTGGGCCTGATAATGCGTATTCTGTGTGGTGGGATGCGGAAGACATTGATGGTTTATTAAGTCAACGCATCAAACAATCCGGCTTTTATCAGAAAGTTCTGAGAAATGGCGACCTAATTCCCCCGGTGGCGCGAGGCTTAGGGTTGTCCGTCATTCCACGGCCTGAGAAGTTTTACTTTTCTTTTGGTGAGCCTATATCTTTGGCTTCGGCCAACAGTTCATCCGATAAAGAAGTTTTAATGGCGTTGAGAAATCAGGTCGCTGAAGCCATCGAAAATCAAATTGGGGAACTGTTGTTGATTCGTGAACAAGATACAGATAAGAGTTTACTGCGAAAAATACTGACCGCACTTTGATGGTAAATTTCTAATGGTGTTTGTCTTAAGAGATTATCAGCAGGAAGCGGTGAACGCGACGATTCAGCATTTTCGTAAAACCAATGAGTCGGCGGTCATCGTTCTGCCGACGGGCGCTGGTAAAAGTTTGGTGATTGCTGAACTGGCCCGATTAGCGAAACGTAAGATTCTGGTGCTGGCACACGTAAAGGAGCTGGTTGAGCAAAATCACGCTAAATATGAGAGTTACGGTCTTCAGGCCAGTATTTATTCGGCAGCCCTTAATCAAAAAAGTACTCGTCATCAGGTAACGTTTGCCAGTATTCAGTCGGTAGCCCGTAATCTGGATGATTTCTCTGAAGAATATTCTTTGGTGATTATTGATGAATGCCATCGGGTCAGTGGTGATGTTGACGCCGTCAATATTGACTCCGAAGAAACAAAAAACAACGAGAGCCAATACTTACAATTAATTCAAAAGCTTCGATCTCATAATTCCAATTTAAAGGTACTTGGTTTAACTGCAACGCCTTATCGGATGGGAATCGGCTGGATTTATCAATACCATCATCACGGCTTTTCACGGTCAACAGACATTAGACCATTCGTTAAATGTATTTATGAGCTGCCATTAAATTATATGATCAAAAAAGGGTATTTGACGCCGCCCAAATTGATTGATGCGGCCATTGCCCACTACGATTTCTCTGGCTTAAAAGCGCGAGCGAACGGTCAGTACCCGGAACAGGAAGTGAATAACCTGCTGGCTCAGTACCCGAGGGTAACTGAGGGAATTATTGATCAGGTTAAATCATTGGTGACGTCAACAGAAGGCCAAACCCGGCAAGGCGTAATGATTTTTGCTGCAACGGTTAAACATGCGCAGGAAATCGTTACTTATCTTGATCAAGGTGAAACGGCATTAATCACCGGGGATACTCCCAATAAACTTCGAGCCGAGTTGATTGGTCGTTTTAAACGTCGAGAATTAAAATACTTGGTTAATGTGTCAGTGCTCACCACGGGTTTTGATGCACCCCATGTTGATCTGATTGCCATTTTAAGACCAACAGAATCCGCCAGTTTATATCAACAAATAGTCGGCCGTGGATTACGGTTATCCGAAGGTAAAAAGGATTGTTTGGTGATTGATTACGCTGGCAACGGGTTTAACTTATTTCATCCGGAAGTGGGTGGTCAAAAGCCCAACTCAGAAAGTGTGCCTGTTATGGTGCATTGCCCTCAGTGTGATTTCGCTAACACTTTCTGGGGCAAAGTCGATGAGGCTGGCAATCTTATCGAACACTATGGCCGTAAGTGTTGGGGTTATGAAGAGACAGATGACGGCGACCGAATTGAATGCGATTATCGTTTTCGTTTTAAAGAATGCCCTCATTGTGGCTCAGAAAATGACATAGCAGCACGAGAGTGTACTTCCTGTCATGAACCCATCATTGATCCTGACGACCAATTAAAAGCTGCGTTGCAACTGAAGAATGCAATGGTCATCCGTTGTGCGGGTTTGTCATTTGAAGCGAATAACGGCAAGCTGAAAGTCATTTATCATGATGAGCAAGGTGAAGAATTAAGTGAGTTGTTTGACCTTTCCAATAAGGGACAGCGGCATTACTTTAATCTTTATTTTGGACGTCGTTTCAAGCAGGGTTCAGAACCCACAGAATTTGGGGATTTGGAGCAAGTAATTGCCTGTCAGCGGGATTTTACAGCACCGGATTTTGTTGTTGCACGCAAAGCGGGAAAGTTTTGGCGTGTGAAAGAACGTATTTTTGATTACGATGGCGCGTATCGTAAAGCCAATGAATTGTAGAGAATCCACCAATAATGGCCAGATATACTAAGAACAAATCGAAAGATAATGCTGTATCAGAAGAAACCAAGCAAGAAGCCATGGCGATTGCCAAAGGTACTCAAAAGCCAGGGCAAACTAAGGAACAAACCAAACTGATTGCTCAAGGCATTCAAAAAGGCATTGATCAATATAAGAAGCAGCAAAAAGCCAAAGCCCGTGAGTTTGATAAACAAAAGAAGAAAGCATTGGCGGCGAACCAAGCAGAAACTGCTTCGGAAGTTGAATCTGAGGAGGTTGCAAATTATCGGCTACCGTGGTTTTTACTAGCCGCATCTTGGGTGTTATTTGGGTTAAGTTGGTTTGTTTTCTTTAATGCGTAAGAAACAGGATCAAACAGGAATGAAATCATCGACTAAAGGGCTTTTGCTCTCATTATTAGTTTGTCCGGGAGCCGGGCACTTGGCCCTTAAAAAATTTATACCCGGTGTTGCCTTTATGAGCGTTGCGGCCTTGTGCATTTATTACCTAATGACGACAGCCTACACTTATGCGATGACCGTGATTAAAAAAATTGAGGCAGAAGGTGTAATACTTTCTCCGGAAAAGATCATTGAACTTGCGCGCTTTCAACCAACCGGGTCGCAAATGGATTGGATTAATCTGGCGACTTACACCCTGATTTTATTATGGGTTGTTTCTGGTTGGGATGCCTATCGACTCGGAAATAAATTGGATCAGCACAACAAGAATGATACTCGAGCTTAAGAACCTGAAAATACCTTGTGTAGCTGCCTTAGCTGACCTGATTGGCAATTTGGTGGCTTCAAGTGATGGGTTTAAATTTAACGTATACCGAATATGCCAGTGTAAAGACTAAGCACAGGAAATATCATTACATCAAAGGAAGGATGAATGGCAGATCAAAACTTTAGCAACCAGTTGAAGCAATTGGCTCTTGAATTTGAGTCAATGACCGATAACTACCCACATTTACTGGAGCAGGCGATCAGTGATCCGGAGAGTGGAAAATGGTCTCCTGATTATTTTACCTCCCTGGAGCCTTATGGAAGTGAAATTCAGCATAAAACACCACCCTCCAGACTGTTGGTCAACTCACCAGAAGTGCTGAGCAGTGACACTCTCTCACTGGTACTTTTAGGTTCCCATGGGGCCGAGCTGGTTAGAACCTTCTATGGAGATAAGATCTATTATGATGACATCTATATTTATGACGATAACGCCATTAAGAGATACCAGATTTATCACAGTGACGGGGACACAAAACCGGTTCTCATTGAGCTTTTAGTGTTGACTGAGGAAGGTTCACCTTCACAGTTTTTAACGTATTATGACGGTGCATCGCTGATCATAAACTATACCTCGAATAACCAAGGTATCCTCTCAAAATCCTACATCCCTTCCGATGGTGCTCTTAAAGAATACAAGACAATGAGGATTGATTTCGAAGATGGCCAAGTAAAAGAGATTGTAGACCTTGCAAACAGCTCGCTGATTTACAGCCTTGAGGAAGCAGCCAAGCCTCTGTCAACCTTGTTGGCGGAGTATCAGGACCGAGTAATGGCGATGATCATCGCGGGCCTTAAAGAGCGTCCACCGGAAGCGGAGGATGTAAGCGGGATGGTTTTGGAATATTTTTCTGAAAGTCCTTTTCCTCCTAGCATAGGCCTGCCAACCGCTTCGGAGCGCGCGAAATGGAAGGGCGACTCTGTTATTTGGTGGTTCAACGCTGCTGATATGGAATATTTCTATGAATGTGAGTTTTTCTATCAAGACAACTCCGATGAGCTGCTGAACGCCAAGCTTGAGGAATTGGACTTTGATTATGTTGTCGATATTGTGGATGCTTTTTATCTGGAGCTGGCCGGTAGGATAGTGAATTCTCCGGAAATCCGAGCGCTACTTTCGGCAGACGATAATTTCTTTTGCACCGCTCATGACTATACCTGCGGAACAGACTTGGGGTTACTGAAGAAATTTTTACCGAACTCACTTTATCAGGAAATTGAAAGCGAAGTCGGGGCCCCTGAAGAATTGGGTGAGGATCAAGTCTTAAGTGCATTTGGTAAGTTGAATTAGTTCTGAACAAACTGTTTTATTCAGTATTCAGGGATGAAAATGAAAGGAAGTTGTTTGTGCGACAGCGTTGAGAAGTTCGGGAATGTATTGGATGCCTTTCGATTTGCTTCCTGTTGATGTAGAGGCCAAGGTGGTAGCCCCTTTGTGTGTTAACACAGCCTCTGGCTGGCATGTGTTAGACACCGATGTTGAGTCGTTTGAAACGCTGTCCGAACTCCAGAAATTAAAGGGAATGTTAGCTGGTGGAGATTAATACTTGTTTCGCCAAATCAGCTCAAAGTTAAAGTATGGGCAATTTACAAAAGCAATTATGAAACTAATCCCTTATACAAAGCTCAGTATTGATGTTGATGCAGACATAGAGACTGTGCGGTCGAAGCTTGAGCCACATGTTGAAAAGTTTTGGACCAACGGGAAAGTGTGGGGCAAAAGAACAACCTTTGAAGGACAAGCGAGTAATACAGGTTTTAAGTTGTATAGAAATTTAAAGTATCAAAATAGTTTTTTTCCTGTGTTTGATGGTGAATATATAGCCTGTGAACAGGGGACAAGAATTAACATCAAAGCTAGGATGCTCTTATTTACAAATGTATTCATGATTATCTTTTTGGGAGGAATACTCTGGAGTATTATTTTCTCAATTTTCGAAGGTAAAGAATTCACCTTTATGCCCTCGGTTATATTTGTACTAAGCTGGGTTTTTATGTGTGCAGGATTTTGGCTTGAAATTCCAAAAACACTAAAGGCGCTACAGCGAGTTTTTGAATAGAGACTGTAGATAGATTGGAGTCAATGGGGTGGGAGTCAATTTGGCTTCTTACTCTGTCCCCAATTGATTCTTGATTACTGACCCCATTGATTCCATTTTATACTGCTCAGAAAGCCTTGACCCCGTGTTGGTATTAGTTCATCACTAACCCTGCCATACGATCAGCATCCGGGTGGCCTTGATTGGTCATTACATGGCTCAGCGCTTCAATGAATTCTCGTTTTAAAACAATGGCGGTTTCTTCGTTGGGTTTTGTTAGGTTTAATAGGGTGTAGGGTTCCGGTGCAAAGTGAATGTCTTTCCACATGCTTCGGCAAAGCTCTGAATACAGCAGTTGTGATAGCTTGTTTGATTGACATAAGGCATTCATGATCGAAGTGTTTTGTATTGACCATAAATTACGATAGGTCATTTCTAAAAACAACAAGGTGTTGTGACTTTTGTTGCTAACCAGCTCTTCCAGGAAGTCGTACAGCAAGGTTAAACAATAAGGTTGCCACAAAGCATCCGGTAAATGGGTTTCGAGGTTGATTATTTGGCTCATAATCCAGCTAAGGCCAATATAACAACCGGATTTACCCGTCAAACGTTCCACTTCATTTAACCAAGCTTGAATGTCTGTCGCATTATGTTCCCCGTAGCCTTCAACGGCTAATCTTCCTTTTAATAACCCAAGGTAGACAGTGCAGTGGTCACATTCATACCGAAATAATTGGTAAGCGGATCTAATGATCCTGTCTTGCGCAATGGAACGGTCTGCCGATGGTAAATGATAGAGCAATCGCGCCAAACTGTTATAGGCTAAAGCAATGTATTGCGGAAATACCTTTGACATGGCATCCAGTAATGGAGTGAATATCGCTAAGGTCATCTTTTCCGGATGACGGCGTAAATATTGCAGAATGAATAAAATGGGGGCCTGAGCATAATCCTCCGACCCTGAACGTCTTTTTCCTGTGTGGACTGAGGGCAGCAGCGCAATCGCTTGTTCTACTTCGTCAGCAACCACAAGCACTTTAATTAAATCACAACGATCAAGAATGGATTTCTGATACTTTTTAAGCTTGGAGGCGTTTAGCACGTCTGCGATAAAGGCTTGATCCTGCCAATGGTCTTTGGCGGTTTGTAATAATAACGCCGTGGTTTTACAGGTTTTTAGCAGCGCTTTGCTGTCTTCTACTTTCCCTGAGTAAGGTAAGGGGGGGGCGGCTATTTCTGCATCCGCCGTCGTTAAATAGGGAGTTTTTCCTCTATCCCCTCTGCGATAGTTGGGTACCCATTCGTTAGTAGACGTTGCCTTACCCAGGTTGGCAATAATTCGGGCTGCCCGTGGCAAGTCCTCTTGCAAAATCCAATGGGTCGCAAACAAAGAGAGAGGTTCCGTTCTTTCATTATTGATAAAGAACTGTTCGGCTTTGAGGAGTAACGCTTCATCGAGAAAGGGCAATAATCGTTTAGTGTAAATACCAAACTGATCGCCTTCGGGGTAACCCATTTTTAAATACTTCAATACTCTATCCGGTTGTCCCTTAAAGCCCTGAGCTGCCCCCTTAACTAATGCCTCTTTTTGTGAATGGGTAGGGATTGTGTTGTAAATCTGCTTCAATGCTTCATCCGATAAACACAGCTTACACCCGAGTACAAAGCGATTCCCTTCCCTAGTGTAATAACGATTGGTTTCATCTTCTTTTATCATCCGAAGTTCGACTTGTTCATCAACCCCGTCCTGACCTGATTTTACTGCATCGGCTAATACATCATCTGCACTGGGTGCTTTAGAGGCTTTACTTAAAATAAAGTCATTGATTTTTGAGATCGGGTCATCCACCTGAGACCAATCAAGCCTAATAGATTCAATAATCTCTTTCAGCTCGGAAACTGACTCACCTTGTCGATAATAATTGGCTAGTGACAGGGCTGTGTTGGCTTTAGCTTGAAGCTCCTGATCCCAGATATTGTCTTTTAAGGCTGTAGCTATTTCCCACCAGCCTTCATGGTTTAATTGAGCAGAAGCATTCGCCGCTGCAACCGCCGCATCAAAGGTACCGGCTGCTCGGACATCTTTTGGCGCACGGTGACGAGCTAATTTCATGAGGCCTTTAACGCTTTTTTGAACTGCAGGGTGGCCGCTGTCCAATTTCAGGGTACTGAATGCCTGAATGGCAATACCATAGGCGGATACTTCCTCGCCTCCATTCTGAATCATTGGTCGTAGCGCACCTATGCCTGCTAAGGTCATCAGTGCCTGATCTTTTTGAGACCCCTCATCAAGACCTAAAACAACGTGTGACCAGGTGTTAGCTAAGGTTTCACGGTAGTAGCTATTAACATGCGGCATTAATTGCAATGCTGTCTGGTGTAAGTTTTGTTGAGACAGATGTTTTATGACTGAACTCAGGATGGCATCCCCCGATGAAAATTCATTACGGAACAGGATGTCATCTTGGGTTAATAAAATCCCAACCTTTTCTGTCCAGACACGGGTTAATTTGTAATAAATATCTGAACTCTTAACCGAACCAATGGCGACATTTTCTCGCAAAGCTTCGGTAAACAGTGTTAGTTTTGTTTTATCTCTGGCTGAGTCAACCCATTGAATTTCTAAGATAATGATGCACAAATAATATTGTAATTCGTTCAGGTCTTTCAGCGCAGAAATAGCCTCTTCAGCCTGACCTTGTTTTACTTGTTCTAAGGCAGTAAGAAAGGGCTGACAGGTTTCTAGTGCGTTAGAGGATAATAATTTTTCAGCGGTTTCGAACCAGCCATGGTCAGTTGAACTCATAGATTCACTTCCTTGTACGAAATAAAACGAAACAGTAAACGCAGTTGGCTATAGTAAGCAGATTAATTGTCGAATGCGGTTAAGCGGGTCACACGGTGAAGAGGCGCTGTTTTGGGTTTTGATCCATTGATATGGTTGGTGTTGGCTTTCCATTTCCCCCTCAAGCCCGAATGAATCAATGGGTCACCCATAAGCCAGCCGGAGTCAACAGTCCTCACGATTTTGGATTTGAAATGTTTCTGCTTGTTGGCTTCTTACTCTGTATATGGTCTCCTCCCTACTTGCAAGGACTTTCCGCATAGATAACAGTGACAGGTTGCTGCCGTATATCCGGCCTGTTACGAGGTTTAAATCCTCTGGCCTTGATGAGCCTCCGCGCGCAAAGTCCTTATCGACCCCTCGATATCCAAGTACCTTCAGAGTAACCAGGTTTTCAGTGCGCCAGTGTGACCTGTTGTATCATCTAATGCCGATTGCCTTCGCAACCTTTGGGTATTTCTTTCTCTATATCTTTCTTAATACATTCTATCTTCAAGTCGTTCTATAACTTTCATTTTTCGCGACAATTACCCATGCAATTCGTACCAGTTTATTGGCAAGAGCAACTATCGCTTTATTAAAACCTCGTTTTTCTATTAAGTTTTTAATCCATAAGCTCAGTTTGTCTTCTTTTGGCTTTGCATGTATCGCCACCGCTCTTGCTCCATGGATTACTAAACTTCGTAGATAAGCATCACCTCGGAGTTATAACTAAATCTGGTGTTTGGACGGTTGAAAAAAGGCAGCGTATTTGATTGATTTGATGTTGCGAAGCATTAAACCAATACGAGGAATACGCCACCATGAGTAAGAGTAACGTTGTTGATATCGCGAGTCCAGATACGACCCTTGATCCACTGACAGAACTGTTGAAATCAGGGGCTCGACAGTTAATCCAGCAAGCCGTTGAAGCCGAGTTGCAGGAGCTGTTATCCAGTGTAAATGAACGGAGATTACCTGATGGTCGAGCTGAGGTTGTCCGTAATGGATATTTGCCTGAGCGAGATATCCAGACCGGTATCGGCCCGGTGACCGTAAAAGTCCCGAAGGTTCGTGCTAAATCCGGTGAGCCTGTTACATTCCGATCCGCCTTGATTCCTCCTTATGTGCGCAAAACCCGTTCTGTCGAGGCTGCCTTGCCCTGGCTATATCTGAAAGGAATCTCCTCTGGAGAGATGGATGCGGCATTGGAAGTCTTAGTCGGGCCGGATGCCAAAGGACTTTCTGCCAGTACGGTCTCACGCTTAAAGCGTACCTGGGCCGAAGACTACAAGCAGTGGCGACAACGCTCATTGAATCGCGACCGGTGGGTTTATATATGGGCTGACGGGATTTACAGTGGCTTGAGGGCTGAAAGTGCCAAACTGTGCTCTCTGGTAATCGTTGGCGTCAATGAGAAAGGCGAGAAGCACTTTCTGGCGATTGAAGACGGCGTACGGGAATCGACGCAAAGCTGGCGAGAAGTCCTTCTTCAACTCAAAGCTCAGGGCATGAATACGCCTGAATTGGCCGTCGGAGATGGGGCTATGGGGTTTTGGGCTGCATTGGAAGAAGTCTTTATGGAGACTCAACAACAGCGTTGCTGGGTACACAAAACCGCCAATGTGCTAAATAAACTGCCGAAATCATCGCAACCAAAAGCAAAACAAGCATTGCATGATATCTGGCAGGCTGAGACACGAGAAAAGGCAGAGAAAGCGTTTGACGACTTTATTCTGATGTATGAAGCGAAGTATCCGAAAGTCGTGGAATGCCTGCTGAAAGACCATAACGAATTGCTGGCCTTTTACGGGTTTCCGGCCCAGCATTGGCAAAGTTTACGCACGAGTAACCCAATCGAGTCGGCGTTCGGCACAATACGCCATCGAACGAAGCGTTCAAAAGGCTGCCTGACGCGAGATGGTATGCTGCACATGATGTATAAGTTAGGCATGTGTGCAGAGAAGAAATGGAGAAAGCTCCGAGGCTTTAATTACTTAGCGAAAGTAATAACGGGAGTAAAGTTCAGGGACGGGATTGAAGTAGCAGAAAACGATCAAGAAGCTGCTTAATTGAAACTGCCCGAACACCAGATTTGACAATAACTCGGTTTTGGTTCTTATGACTATCTGTTTTGGGATGGGAAAAATTGGTTAAACAGATCTTCTTCTAAAATTGTCGGTTGGTCTTTAGCTACAGAGGTTTTGAACCAAATTGATGCTGGTTGGCCTGAAAGTGACAAGCAAGTTGATATTGAATTTGAAAATTATCGAAAAACGCATGGTGATACTTCTGAAGACGATGATTTTGTTGAGATTGATTAGTACCTGCGTATAACCTTTTTTTGGTTATGATTTAAGAGTGAATTGAAATTGGTGTTGGTGTTGGTGTTGGTGTTGGTTCTGTTTGTTGGCTTCTTACTCTGCCTCTACTGATTCCTAATGCACTTCTAATGCACATAGCCGTAGCGGGAGCTCTGGCGTTAACTGGTGCCTCAGGTTCCATTTCAGATGATTTCTGGGAGGAGTTGCAATTTGTTCCTATTTTTCCAAGATTTCTGGGGTTACTGATAAATTTATGAAAGTTTTTGGGGGGCTTTAGGGAGGCCTTTTTAGTTTCAGTC
Source organism: Litoribacillus peritrichatus (assembly GCF_039537985.1). Lineage (NCBI taxonomy): Bacteria > Pseudomonadati > Pseudomonadota > Gammaproteobacteria > Oceanospirillales > Oceanospirillaceae > Litoribacillus > Litoribacillus peritrichatus. The sequence continues at coordinate 57,513 of NZ_BAABBN010000012.1, read as the reverse complement.
GTAGGTATTGGTTTGTTGAAACTGCATCAGATAAAAGCCATTGCTTTCGACATGGCAATTAGTTCGTTGGTTTGATATCTTATGAAAAATATGGACTTAAGAGGCTGGCGGTAGCTTTTAAAGGATAAATTACGAGTTTTGTTTTTAGTTATGACATGTGTTGTCTATTAATTATTAGGCCCTCATTAAACATATGATCAAGGCATCTATATATTGCGCTTTTACAGTAGTGGTAATGTTCTTTCTAATTGGGATATTTCGGGATGCTTCTTCGATTGAAATTGATAAGAATTTTATTGCCGGTATGCTAATAGCGGCTGGGTTTCTCTGGGTTTTAGGGTTCATGTTTAGTGTTATTTTGCTAATCCCTCTAATCCCAATTTTTAAGCGCACATCGCTTGCTTGTTCGCTTATAATTTTTGCAGGTATTGGCTTTTATATTCCAGCATATCTTTCTTTTGTTGCAGCTACGATCTCTGCTCATGGAGAGACTCCAAATTTGTACAAAGTTGACAATACACAAGCTATTTTATCCATCATTTTTGGTGGTCTTGTTGGTGCTGCAGGTGCAGTAAGCGCATGGTGTAGTTTAAAAAGAGACACAGTGAAAAGTGTTTAACAATTATGTTCATTTGACGTTTTGTTCTACGTTCCGTTTTGGGGGACTAAGCCACATTACCTCCAAACTCTACTACAACCAAGAAGCAAATGGCAAAGGCGTTTAGAGTTAATAAACGATGAAGAAATTTGCAATTATTATGAGTTTACTTTCTATGTTTTGAATCATTGGGGTCTGAGTAGATTGGAATTTGATTTCAAACAAAGGAAGTTGCAAAAACTGATGGCCAAACGTAAGAGTAGTGATGGAAAAGAATACGAAAAGTTAGCTGAAGATATATTTAAAAAGATATTTTCAAATAATGTAAGCGCCGTAATTGATAGAGATGTCAAACTCGAAAGTGAATTTGGTGAAAGGCAGTTTGATGTAGTAGTTTCAAATGTATATGAAGACTATAAGGTTTCAGTAGTTGTTGAATGTAAAGATTATGGTAGACCAATTGACATCTTTTACATAGATGCTTATGTGGGAAAGCTACAGGATTTTGACGTAAAGCAAAGTATATTTATTGCAAAAAACGGATTCACAGCTAACGCTCTAAAAAAAGCAGCTGCTAATGGGGTTGTGTGCTGTACAGCGCAAGAAGCGTGTCATCCTGATTGGAATATTGACACTCTAATAGAAGTATATTTGATGGAGGTAATGCCCACCAAGCTTTCCCCCAGATGTAGTAATGTATACATTCGTCCTGGCGAGTCATTTTCGATACGTATGTACAATGGTATTGATGCGTTTAGTCTTTTTGAAGATAAATGGAAAAATGGTGATATAAATCTACCATCAGAAGGAGAGTGTGGAGTTATCACGTTTAAAGAAATCGCTCCTCCTTATTGTATGGATTTCACATCAAAGGAAGACGAAATAGAAACTAGAGATATTGGCGAATTAACATTCACTTTGGCATGGAAAAGAAGATATTTTAAAACTACTTTAGATAAAATCAAAAAAACACAACTTTTACAGTTTTGTGGAAAAGAGAATGCATTCCACCTATTCCTAGATCGAGCTGAATTATCTAAATATGAGGAAAGCATGACAGAGATAACTAAAGAGGACATAGATTCCTCAAAAGGAATAGTACTTATGATTTCTTCAAAGCCCGAAGTCAAGTTCGCTGAAATGAAATTAGAAGACTTCATTGCTGTCGAGGTATAGGTGTATGCTTAGACACACTTAGTAGTAATATTGAGAAACATATATAATACAGATAGGTTGCGCGCAGCCGTATTGATCTAACCTAAGAACCCTCTTTCACCGCCCAAATCAAAAACTCACGATTACCATCACCGCCTTTGATAGGGCTTTCCGTATAGTTTTTTACGGTCATCCCAAGGTTTGAACACATTTCGCGAATGTCTTTTTCAACCTTTTTGTACAGGGCAGGGTCTTTCACAATACCGCCTTTGCCAATGCCTTCTTTACCCACTTCAAATTGCGGTTTTACCAAAGAAACGAGGTGCCCACCGGTTTTCATGACGGGGGCGAGTGCTGGAAGAATTTTGGTTTGTGAGATGAATGAGACATCCATCACCACAATATCAAAGCCTTCATTGTCATCGGTATGCGGTAATACCAAGGCCGGGTCGAGTTCACGCGCGTTTATGCCTTCGTACAGTGTGACTCGTGAGTCATTTCGTAGTTTTTGAACTAACTGGTCGTGACCGACTTCAACACCTACTACGTGCTTTGCACCGGCTTGAAGCAGGCAGTCGGTGAACCCGCCGGTGGAGCAGCCCACATCCAGGCCGATCATATTCGTCACATCGATGCCGTTGTCTTTTAACGCCCCTTCGAGTTTTAAGCCGCCACGGGAGGCGTACTTGTCTTCTTCGTGGCTTTCGATCTCTAAGGGTTCTGAACCGTCTAATTTGAAACTGGGTTTGGTAATGACTTTCCATTGCGTGCCAAATTGCACTTTCACCCGGCCTGAGCTGATTAACTTTTGGGCGTGGGTTCTGGAGGTTGCGTGGTTTAAATCCACAAGAAGGACATCAATTCGTTTCATTTTAGCGGGTACTTAATGGTGAATCTGAATCAGCGGGCTGAAATTGTTATGGCCCGGAATCATACCAAATTGTGGGGTTGGAATCTTCCTTGGTATTTTCCTTAGCCGTTTAAAATTGATTTCAGGTACACTTGCGTCATTTTTTACTATGAGAGTCTTATCCATTGTCTGATTTAGATGAAAATGCCGTCGATGCGGCCAACCGGGAATCAATTGAGCTATTAACCTTGGAGTTAATGGGCAAACCATTACGTTTGATCACGGACAGCGAAGCGGTGCAACGCCTTTACTGGGGCGAGCAACTGGTGAGTTGCGCAGAACTGGCAAGCGTACAAATCAGTGAAATTGTGCACCGTTTTCAGTTACAGCTTCATGCGGCAGACCAAGCCGATACGACGGTATCGATCAGCTTGAATTTACAAGCGCAAGACAACAACCTCAGCTATCAGCTATGGGTGGGGGAGCGGCAACAAGAAAGTGGTCAGTGCCCGCTGCCAAGAGACGGCCACCTGGTTAAAGCCAAAAAACACACCAACCTCATTGGGCTTGCAGCGCTGGCGTTTAAATTATTAAAAAGCGCGAAGGTGGTGAAAGCGGTGTTGGCCGGGGCTTCAGTTGCGGGCTATGCGTGGTTATTCTCCATTGAATTTGCGCTGGTGTTAATCGCTTGTTTGGTGGCTCACGAATACGGTCATGTCAGAGCCATGCAATATTTTGGCATTAAGACCAAGGGCATTTATCTGATTCCGTTTGTGGGTGGTTTGGCGGTCTCAGACGATAAAGTGAACACCCGATGGCAGGATGTAGTGATATCCATCATGGGACCGTGTTTTGGCTTAATCATGTCGTTGGGCTGCTGGTTATTGTACGTCATAACCGATCTAGAATTATTTGCCGGTGCTGCGGTGCTTGGTTCACTGTTAAATCTGTTTAATTTATTGCCGATTTTGCCATTGGATGGTGGTCACGTTTTAAAAAGTATCAGTTTTTCCATGCGTTCCTGGGTGGGTCTTTCCGTATGTATGGCGGGCATTGGTTTGGGGTTATGGATATCTTATACCTTTGGCTTGGCTCTGCTGGTATTCTTTTTGATTGTGGGTGCGCTGGAAATTGTTTTTGAATGGCGACAACGACAGTACTCGCACTTAGTACCGCTGGATACTTATGGACAGGTATTCTCGGCAGTTTGGTATTTTCTGGTGTCGGCGGGCCATATTCTGGTGATCTTTAGTTTTGCTGATTCACAGAATCCTATTCTTAGTTTACCCATGAAAATTTTGGGGAGTTAATTCGGGTTGCACCTTTCTTGTCATCTTTTTGTCTTGTTTCTGACTCCGAACTGACATCTTCGTAACGTAAAAACTACACCCGTGATTTTGGTTGTAATTTTTGGAGATGAAAATGGCTCGTAATACGATGAAAGGTGTTTGGAAGTTGAGCCCTGTGGCTTTGGCGATGGGTTTTGGGTCTGCACTGTTGGTGGGGTGCAGCGATAATGACAGTGGCTCTTCGAGTGAACCAAGAGTACAAACGGGTGCATTTTTAGATTCGGCGGTTCAAGGTATTAATTATGCGACGGCAACCCAGAGTGGTGCCACGAATGCGGATGGCGAATACAACTATGTCGCAGGGGATACGGTCAGATTTTCTATTGGTGATTTGGTACTTCCTGCTGTTATCGCAACGGGTACTGTGACGCCATTGTCCATGACCAATTCAGAGAATCCTTACGATGCGGCTGCAAATAACATTGCGCGTTTGCTGCAGACGCTGGATTCAGACTCTAACCCGGAAAATGGCATCACCATTACTGAGGCATCGCACGCCGCAGCGGCAGGTCTGGCGGTGACGGACTGGGCAGACACTCAAACCTTTGAAGCGGAAGTGGCGGCTTTGGCGCCAAACCTTGTGTCTGCCGATCAGGCAGCGAAGCATCTCGAACAAACATTAAATGAAGTCAATACTACGGCATCCCTGACTTTGATTGGACGTTTTGCAGAAAACCAGCTGCTTGATGAGGGGATGTCCGAGATTGTTGCTTACCATAAAGCAAGTGAAAGTATCATGGTTATTAATGCGGCAGCCAGTCGCGTTGACATTCTTAACGCAAGCACATTAACCAGCAATGAGCTGGCTAACCCCTTATCCGCGTCTAACATGACCGCCCGGTCTCAGCTGAATATAGCGGCTGATGTCAATACGGAAACTTTTGCCTCCGGGGGAATTAATTCAGTTGCGGTTCAGGGGAATTTAATGGCCGTTGCCGTAGAAAACGACAATAAGCAGCAGGCCGGTGTGATTGCGTTTTATACCCTGAATGAAGAGGGGGCTGCTACTTTCCTGAAGTCGGTCACAGCAGGCGCCTTACCGGACAACGTTCAGATTTCTTCGGACGGGAAGTGGGTGGTCGCTGCCAATGAAGGTGAACCTTCGAAAGATTATACTGTTGACCCGGAAGGCAGTGTGAGTGTTATTCCTGTTACCAACGGTGTTCCGGCCGACCAAGCGAATCAGGTTATGTTTACTGCATTCAACTCAGGGGCTGCCCGTTCTGATGAGCTGCCTGCTTCTGTTCGTATTTCTCATCCGCAAGCGTCCGTTGCACAGGATTTAGAGCCTGAATATGTGGCGTTTTCTGCTGATAATACCCAAGCCTTTGTTTCTCTTCAGGAAAACAACGCCGTTGCTGTGATTGATTTGGAAGCCGGGTCAGTCAGTCGTATTTTTGGCCTGGGTTATAAAGATCACAGTGTTGAAGGCAATGGTTTGGATGCCAGCAACAAAGACGATTGTGATGCAGGAGACATTCAAGAAGGCGACTGCACAGCGCTGAACAATGGGATCAACATCAAAACCTATGCAAATCTTCGTGGTTTGTACATGCCGGACACCATTGCGAGTTTTTCTCAGAACGGCGTGAACTACGTGGTTACGGCCAATGAAGGCGATTCCCGTGAATATTTCTTTGAGGTAGAGAATGAGGACGCATGCACGGCTGCGGGTGGTCTTGATTACGACGAAGACGATGGTTGTTTGTCATGGATTGATGAAGTACGAGTGAAAGACCTTGAGGATCTGGATCTTTCATTGAATGAAGCGGTTTTCACTGATGAAACGATTGCGGATCAAGCAAATCTTGGTCGTCTGAAAGTACTTTCAACGGAAGGTGATACGGATGCCAATGGTTCGTTAGAAAACCTTTACTCTTTTGGAACTCGTTCATTCAGTATCTTTAATGCCGCCACTGGCGCATTGGTGTTTGACTCGGGTGATGACTTTGAGCAAATCACAGCGCAAGCGCTGAGCACTGCGGGCTTTAACTCCACCAACGATGAAAATGACTTTGATGATCGTTCAGACGATAAAGGCCCAGAGCCGGAAGCGTTGGCCGTTGGGTCTGTGGGGAATAAAACCTATGCGTTTATCGGCCTGGAGCGTGTTGGCGGAATTATGATGTATGACATCACTCAGCCAAGTGCGCCAAAGTTTGTTCAGTACACCATCAATCGTGACTTCGAAGTAGACATCGAAGAGAACCTGGCGGAAGCGGGTGATCTTGCGCCTGAAGGCATGAAGTTTGTTGCCGCTGAAGACAGCCCAACCAATAACGGCTTATTGATTGTTGGTAATGAGGTTTCAGGTTCAACTACGGTCTATGAAGTTAAATAAACTGGGTTTGACGATTTAATAAAAAAGGGCTGTGTCTGAAAGTCAGGATGCACCCGATACATGTCGTTAAAAATCCAAGGGCATTTTACTTGGAGCTTTATGCCGCAATCCTTGATTGCGGCTTTTTTACGGCCGTTCAGTTTTGTATTATTTTCACTTCCTGATTGAACTTTTTGTCGCTTTCGATATCCTATGGTTAATCTGAACACGAGATATTTCCAGTGCGGACAAAATTTACTCACATCTTAAGCATAATTTTGCTGATTTTTGCCTTAGTCGGGCAATCAGCTTCTTATGCCGTTGTGATGGATAAAACAGCGTGTTCTATGATGGAAAATATGTCGTCAGGTTCAATGGCTATGTCAATGTCGGGTAATTCCGATTCCGAACATCAAGCCATGAACCAATCCCTAATGGACGATGACTGTTGTGTTAAAGGTTGTACTTGTCCCATGAGTGGTTGTGGTGTGTCCGGCATCATGACAAACCATTATCTTTCTAAATATTCACACCGTGCCTTTGACGTGGGAATGTCACTGACTTCCGATGTTCCTCGTAACTACCCTGGCTCTCCCTATCGGCCTCCGATCGCCTAAAAGACAGGATAAGTCCGTCTTACTTTAGGCCTGCTTTCTCTTAATTAAACAGCATCACGCCAATGTACTTTGAACCCAATGTATTTTGAGCCTGATATTTGAGCTTGATAGTTGAGCCTGATAGTTGTGTCTCTGTTTTAGACTTACCCTGTTTTAAATCGATCGAAGTTGAGCGTTCAGTTTACGACCAATCTGCATTTTGGTCAGGATTTATTAGGGTAAGTTCATGAAAAACCGTATTACATTGAATCACTTGGGTGGATTGGCTTTGGGCTTGTCGGTGATTTCATCCGGTCATGCTAAAGAAAATCATTCCATTCAGGTGCTGTCATTAGAGCACGCGATAGAGTACGCCATCAGCCATGATGATTGGCTTACCAGAAGCCAAAAGCTTCATATCTCGCAAGAAGCGGAAAGCCTTGCCGCTGGCACGCTCCCTGATCCCACCATATCGGTTTCAATGGCGAATTTACCTTCGGACAGTTTTGATTTTGCTCAGGAAAACATGACGCAATTAAAGCTGGGGGTCTCTCAAATGTTCCCCCGTGGCGACAGCTTGTCTCTCAAGCAGCAGCAAATCAAACAAACCAGTGAACAGCATCCGTTCATGTGGAAAAACCGAAAAGCTCAGGTGATGCTGAAAGTGACGGAAAACTGGTTAAACAGTTATCAGGCTGAGAGGTCAATTGAGCTGATCGAGCAAGATCGGGCGTTATTTGAGCAGTTGGTGGATGTGGCTGAGTCTTCTTACTCCAGTTTGTCCGCTCGGACTCAACAGCAGGATGTGGTCAGGGCTCAACTGGAGCTGACCCGGTTGAATGACAGACTGCATGTTCTGCGACAACGGTCAGAGCAATTCAAAAATCGGTTGGCGGAATGGCTGCCTTACGAATTCATTATGCGGCCTGTCGGGCAATTGCCGTCCATTCAGAACAGTACTCAAAATGAACGTTTTGAGGTGATTACTGGCCATTACTCTGAACAAGCGTTACTGGAAATTTTGTCGAAGCATCCTGCGGTGTTGGTGATAGATAAACAGATTGAAGCATCAGAAACCGGCATTGAATTGGCTGAACAATCCTATAAACCTCAGTGGGGCGTCAATGCCAGTTACGGCTATCGAGATGACACTCCGGCAGGCAGTGATCGTTCAGACCTCTTTTCTGTGGGGGTTACCTTTGACGTGCCTTTGTTCACTGAGAACCGGCAGGACAATCAGGTTCGTGCCGCAACCTATCGCAGTGAATCCATTAAGACGGACAGGATTCTGCAAATCAGAAAAATGCGGGGTATGTACCTTGGTACGGCATCCCAGTTGAAGCTGTTGGATGATCGAAAAAAACTGTATGACAGTGCACTTTTGCCTCAAATGCAGGAACAGGCAGAAGCCGTGTTAAACGCGTACACCTCAAATACGGGAGGGTTCGCCGAAGTGATGCGAGCCAGGATTGCTGAGCTGAATACAAAATTGGACGCCCTGAAAATTGATGTTGAGCAGCGGATATTACTGGCCCGACTGGATTACTACCACGCAGGGAACCGCCCCCAGATTAGCACCATAAACGACAGTAATAACACCGATTCATACCAGCATTTGCACTAGGAAGAGAACACACATATGAATAACAAATTTACCTACCCTGTATTGATTTTTGTAGGCGCGATTGCTGGTGCATTGGCAGTGAACTTCATACCCGCCATTTATCTTCAGGAAAAAGATGAGCCTCAATCGGGCGCCATGAGTATGGAACCAGCCGCAGAACCTGAGCCTTTGTATTGGGTTGCGCCTATGGATGCCAATTATCGGCGTGATGAGCCTGGGTTATCGCCTATGGGCATGGAGTTGATTCCGGTTTATGCCGAAGAACAAGGGAGCGTGGACGAGGGGCCGGGAACCATTCGGGTTAAGCCCGATGTAATTAATAATCTCGGGGTGCGCACGGCGCTCGTTAAAAAGAGCACTTTGCATACGGCCATAAAAACGGTTGGCTACGTTCAGTATAACGAAGAGCAGCTGGTTCATGTTCACCCAAGGGTAGAAGGGTGGATTGACAAGCTGTTGATCAAAGCAGAAGGCGAGCCGGTTAAGAAGGGTCAGGCCATGTATTCCATCTATTCCCCTACATTAGTGAATGCACAGGAAGAAATGGTACTTGCGCTGAGTCGTAACAATCAGCGTTTGATTCAAGCCGCTAAAGACCGCCTGAAGGCATTGCAGATGCCTGAGTCCGCGATAAAGAAGCTAATTAAGACTCGGAAAGTTCTGCAAACTGTCACTTTTTACGCGCCTCAAAATGGGGTGGTTGATAACCTGAATATCCGTGAAGGTTTTTATGTGAAGCCAGGCACTCAGGTGATGTCCATTGGCAGCCTGGAAGAGGTGTGGGTCGAAGCCGAGGTCTTTGAGCGCCAGGCAGCAATGGTTGCACCAGACAAAGAAGTGAGTATGACGCTGGATTATCTTCCTGGCAGAGAATGGACCGGAACTGTGGATTACGTGTACCCAACGCTTGATCCAAAAACACGCACCGTCAAAGTAAGAATGCGTTTTGCAAATGAAGAAGGTGTTTTAAAACCGAACATGTTTGCTCAGGTGATTATCCATTCAGAATCTGCCGATGAGGCGTTGGTGATTCCGAGGGAAGCGGTCATCAGAACCGGAACCCAAAACCGTGTGGTACTTGCGTTGGATGATGGTTATTTCAAGTCCATTGAAGTGAAACTGGGACAGCTTGATGATCAGGGGATCGTGATTCTGAATGGTTTGAATGAAGGCGAAAGGGTGGTGACTTCGGCGCAATTCCTGATTGACTCTGAATCCAGCAAAACGTCTGACTTTAAACGCATGGAATTTAGCCAAACCAGTGATTCGGACGAATCCAATGACATGGCTGCAGAAAGTTCTGGTTTAGAACGTGCTGGTTTAGAACGTGCCTGGGTAGAGGCCAGAATTGAAAGCGTTATGTTGCCTATGGAAGGCATGCGAGCGATGGTTGGTGTCACACATGAGCCGATTGAAAGCTGGAGCTGGCCTGAAATGTATATGGACTTTCCAGTAGTGCCGAGCGTGGATGTCAGCCAACTGAAAGAAGGCATGACGGTTCATATCGAAATTAATAAATATCCGGATCATAGCTTTGAAATTAATCAGGTTCACATTCCTGACTCGGACATGGGCAGTATGAATGCCACAGAGCAGTCAACAGAGTCGTCAGGAGGCATGCAATGATTGAATCCGTCATCCGCTGGTCGGTTCATAATCGTTTATTTGTCTTGCTGGCCACGCTGATTCTGGCGGGGGTCGGCTTGTACTCCCTGAAGAACACTCCGGTTGATGCTATCCCGGATTTATCGGATGTTCAGGTCATCATCAAAACCAGCTATCCGGGGCAGGCACCGCAGGTGGTTGAAGATCAGGTTACCTATCCGTTGACCACCGCCATGTTGTCGGTGCCCGGTGCGGTAACGGTTCGTGGCTATTCATTTTTTGGGGATTCCTACGTTTACGTGATTTTTGATGAAGATACCGACCTGTATTGGGCGCGAAGCCGGGTTTTGGAGTATTTAAGCCAGGTGGCTTCTAACCTGCCTGCTAATGCGAAACCTCAGTTAGGGCCAGATGCTACCGGGGTTGGCTGGGTGTATTTGTATGCGCTGGTGGATAAGACGGGCCAGAACGATATTAGCCAGCTTCGATCCATTCAGGATTGGTATTTAAAGTATGAACTTCAAACCGTTCCGGGAGTATCGGAAGTTGCTGCTGTGGGAGGGATGGTCAAGCAATATCAGGTTCGGGTGAACCCGGACAAACTTAGGGCGTTTGATATTCCTCTTTCTCATATTCAAATGGCAATCAAACGAGGAAACCAGGAAGTGGGCGCCTCGGTGGTGGAAATGGCCGAAGCCGAGTACATGGTGACGGCAACGGGCTACATCAAAGGCGAGGAAGACCTTCAGAACATTCCTTTGGGCATGAATCAGAATGGCACCCCGTTGTTATTAAAAGACGTGGCAGACATAGGACTTGGCCCTCAAATGCGCAGGGGCATTGTCGAGCTGAACGGTGAAGGAGAAACCGTGGGTGGAATTGTCGTGATGCGCTTTGGTGAAAATGCCCAAAAAACCATTGATGGGGTGAAAGCCAAGCTGGAAGCCCTCAAGAAAGGTTTGCCGGATGGTGTTGAGGTTGTCACCGTCTATGACCGATCAGGGCTAATTGAAAGGGCCGTTGAAAACCTCTGGACCAAGTTGTTTGAAGAGTTTCTGGTGGTTGCCTTGGTGTGTATGGTGTTCTTATTTCATGTTCGGTCTTCATTAGTGGCCATTCTCAGTTTACCGATTGGTATTCTGACCGCCTTTATTGTCATGAATATCCAAGGGATCAACGCCAATATTATGTCTTTGGGGGGCATTGCCATTGCCATTGGCGCCATGATTGATGGTGCCATTGTTATGATCGAAAACATGCATAAGCACATGGAGCGAACGCCTCTGACTAAAGAGAATCGATGGCAGGTTGTTGCAGAGTCGGCCAGTGAGGTCGGGCCTGCTTTATTCTTTAGTCTGCTGATTATTACGGTCAGTTTTGTGCCTGTGTTTACATTGGAAGCACAGGAAGGTCGAATGTTTGCGCCGTTGGCGTTTACCAAAACCTATGCCATGGCAGCGGCTGCGGCCTTAGCCATTACTTTGGTGCCTGTACTTATGGGCTACTTTATTCGTGGCAAGGTGATGCCTGAGCATAAGAACCCAATCAACCGTTTATTAACGGCTGGCTATATTCCGGTTTTAAAAACTGTGCTGAGGTTTCCTAAAACTACGTTACTGGCTGCTCTGGCCATTTTGTGGGTCGGGATTTGGCCCGTGGACAAAATTGGCAGTGAGTTTATTCCTTCGTTGGATGAAGGGGATCTGATGTATATGCCCACCACTTATCCGGGCATTTCAATCGGTAAGGCGCGTGAGCTGCTGCAACAGACGGACAAACTGATCAGAACCGTCCCTGAAGTGGAAACGGTGTTCGGTAAGGTTGGACGTGCGGAGACAGCCACCGACCCTGCGCCACTCACTATGATAGAAACGTTTATTCAGCTCAAACCCAGAGATCAGTGGCGCGAAGGGGTGACCTCTGAGTCACTCAAAAAAGAGTTGGACAGCTTGGTTAAATTTCCGGGGTTAACCAATGCCTGGGTAATGCCAATTAAAACGCGTATCGATATGTTGGCAACAGGCATTAAAACCCCAGTGGGAATAAAGATAGCCGGTCCTGAAATTTCTGTGATTCAGGACATCGGATTGCAACTGGAAGGCATATTAAAGGACGTACCCGGCACTACATCCGTTTATTCTGAGCGTGTGGCTGGTGGTCGTTACATTAAAGTGGATATCCAACGTGAAAAGGCTGCTCGATATGGTTTGAACATCGCGGATGTTCAGCAAGTGGTTTCCACTGCAATTGGCGGTATGAATGTTTCTCAGTCGGTGGAAGGACTGGAACGTTATCCGATTAATTTAAGATACCCGCAAGCGTATCGTGATTCGCCGGAGCAACTGGCGCTGTTGCCCATAATTACATCGAATGGACAAAGAATACCCTTGGGGGATGTAGCCCGAATATCCATTGAAGATGGGCCACCAGGAATTAAAAGTGAGAATGCACGCATCAATGGCTGGACGTTCATTGACATCGAAGGTGTGGATGTAGGCAGCTATGTGGTGGATGCCAAGCAAGTCGTCAATGACAGGTTGGATTTGCCACCGGGTTACTCTGTCTCTTGGTCTGGCCAATACGAATACATGGAGCGTGCAAAGGAAAAGCTTACTTACGTTGTCCCTTTAACGTTGGCCATTATCATCATCTTGTTGTTCTTGAATTTTCGTAATTTTGTCGAAGTGGCGATCATTATGGGCACCTTGCCATTGGCGATGGTCGGCAGCATCTGGTTGATGTATCTGCAAGGGTTCAACTTCTCTGTCGCCGTGGGGGTTGGCTTTATTGCTTTAGCGGGGGTTGCTGTTGAAATTGGCGTCATCATGTTGGTGTATCTGAATCAGTCCTATCAACAAATGTTGACGGATGTTGAGCAAGCGGGCGGAAAGCCTACCGTATCAGCTTTGCGAAATGCCGTTATTCATGGCGCGGGCGTACGAGTACGGCCGGTGATGATGACGGCGTCTGCAATCATTGTCGGGTTGTTACCCATTTTGTATGGCACCGGTACTGGCTCGGAAGTGATGAGTCGTATTGCTGCGCCTATGGTCGGTGGAATGGTCAGTGCCGTAATCCTCACACTTTTGGTGTTGCCTGTAGTGTATTTCTTATGGCGTAAGCGAACGATTAAATAACGTGATTTTCATAGAAATAGAAATAGAGATTGAAAGGGTAAATAAAATGAATGTTGTTAATAAATTTGGATTTATGATGGTAGCGGGTATGTTCTCCGGAGCAGTGCTTGCAGCGGGTACTCATAACGGTGGGCATGAACATCATCAGATGAATCATAATGGTGGTCATCACTCGTCTATGATGACCATGAACAGCCCGGTAGGAGGGCCAGGTAAAGAGTCGGAAGTGAACAAAGTTATTGAGGTGATCACGTTAGATACAATGCGTTATCAGTTCAAGACGGAACCCGATATCAAGGCTGGCGATGTGGTGAAATTCGTGGTGACCAATCAAGGAAAAATTACGCATGAATTGTCCATTGGTGATGAGAAGGAACAACATGCCCACCGTGAAATGATGAAGAAAATGCCTGATATGCAGCATGAAGATGGCAGCACTATATCCGTCAAACCTGGTGAAACGGAAACCCTGATCTGGAAGTTTGCCGGGGATGGTGAGGCATTATTTGCGTGTAACATTCCAGGCCATTATGAAGCAGGTATGTCCTACAAAGCTCAAATCAAATAAAGGCGTGCATTTTTATCGTCGAAGTGGTTTTTTACCGCTTCGACTCTTGGTCGTGTTTCTCGATTTACCTATAACGCTGAAAATATTGTAAGACAACGCTTCGTTGGGTTGTCTTCGTGTATGCCTTTGCTGTTTTCAAGCATATTCTCTGGTCTTCTGTTCAGAAAACATCCATGCCTAAAGGCCCTGTTAGAAATGTTGTAAGTGGGGTAAACGCCTGGGATCATAACGCGAGGAATTACCATGAAATTCAACATCGATCAGCAAATGCTGACGCTGTCCTACATCTCTTACACAGGCTATTGTCTGGCGGGAAGTGATAAACACAATGCCAGAAAAATTGCGCCAAAAATTGTCGAAGACTTGGCTCTGGAGTTACCGACCGCAAATAAGTGGCGTTTGGTTTGGGGGCCTGCCGTGAGTGAGCTGTTTTTATCAATTTTTGATGACAACATGGCGTACATTGTTCAGCACATCGAAAAACCGAATTGTTTTGCTGTTGTATTTCGGGGGACGAATCCGGTGTCATTATCCAACTGGATTGATGAAGATTTTTTTGTGTTCCGCAAAGACCCTTGGATGCTTGGCAATAAAAGAATTCCAGGTGCAAAAATATCCCACGGTACAAATCTGGCCATGAGAAAAGTCAAAAAGCTGGAGGCTCCGTCCGGTGTGCCTGGTGCAGGAACGACCATGTTACAGTTCTTGCGAATTCAGTCTGAAACGCAGAATAAACCGCTTGAGGTTTACGTGACAGGGCACAGTCTGGGCGGCACGTTGTCTGCCACTTATGGTTTGTTCTTAAAACAATGCTCCGGGAATCAGGACATTCCTGTGAAAGAGCGCTGGGACCCGACCGGCAAAGCCAAAATTACCGTTAAAGCGTTTGCAGGTGCAACGGCGGGCAACAGGGCTTTTGCGGAGTACTCTGATAAACTCCTCGATAAAAAGACGATGAATCGTTTTGGTAATTCATTGGATTTGGTGCCCAATGCATGGAGTAATGAAACAGTTAAAACCTGGCCGGATATTTTCAAACCCGTTGCCAAGCCTAACTGGTTTTTCGATTTATTTATATTTCAGGCCAAACTGGCTTCCTTGTTGACGGATTACACACAGCCTCAGGCCAGTACTCCGCTCTTGCCCGGGACTTTATCCGAACCGTGTAAAACCTATTTCCAACAGACTATTTATCAGCATGTGGTGGCGTACCCAATTTTACTGGGTTTAGAAGGCGTGCTGGACCCGGTGAAATATTTTCCGATTCTGAAAGATGTGCTGCCGTGTTTTCATGATCCTAAAGGCGTAGAGGTTTCTGCCTGATTTTGCCTTGTTAGTTCTGCCTCGATAACGAAAATCAACAGGCCTGCTAGGAAGTAACGTTTAAAAGGGAGCAAAAGGCTATTTTGTTCCCTTTATTGTAAAGCAGAGTTGGTTTTCAAGAGGTCTTGTTTCTGTGTCTGTTATTTTGGAAAGCGATGGCCATAGGTTTCATCGAGTTCGCGTAAGCGTTGTTGTAGCTTTTCAACCAAATAATCAATAAACACCCGTACGGCAGGGCGCATGTATTTGTTACCGAGATAAACCGCATACACCTCGCCATTAGACCCTTCCTGAAGACTGGATTGCCAGTCGGGTAAACAGATTTCTAACTTTCCGTCGATGACGTAGTCGAGCAGCATCCATTGTGACATTTGTACAATGCCTCCTCCGTGAATGGCTGCTTCCAGTAACGGTGTGCCTCCTTTGGATGACAAGTTGCCCTGGATTTGTATTTTGGCCGTTTCTTTATTCCGTTTGAAATGCCAGTAATATCTCTGCCTGTCCTGACAAAGAATAAAACAGTTGTGGTCTTTTAAATCTTCGGGTGTTTCCGGGCGTGGATGACGTTCGAAATATTCGGGAGATGCGCAGATCCAGGTTTTATTTTTGAGTAACTTTCTTGCGCGAAGGGATGAGTCAACCGGTTGGCCTACCCGGATTCCTAAGTCTACGTTGTCTCTGCTGAGATCCACCAGTTGATTGTCCAGATTGATCTCGACTTTAATGCCTGGGTATCGAGCCAAAAACTCTGGAAGCAGGGGCGATACTACAAGCCTGCCGAAACTCTCAAAGGCGGAAATTCTTAATACGCCTTCAGGCGCTTGGTTTACTTGATTCATTGATGCTTTTAATTCGTCGGCATCGAACAGAAGTTTTTCCGCGCCCCCTAAAAACTGTTGCCCTTCTTCTGTGAGCACCAACTTGCGTGTACTTCGCTTAAACAAGGTTACATTCAGTTCTTGCTCTAAATTATCAATGTTTCTGGCGACAGAAGAAGGAGCCATATTGAGCACTTCACCTGCTTTGGAAAAACTGCCCGCTTCTGTAACCTTAATGAACACCCGAATAAAATTAAGCATGGAATCAGGCCTTTTATGATGGCTTTCTGTCTGAGTGGGTATCTTTGCGTAAATTGAAAAGCTGAATTGCTTTTTATCTGGATTCTATTGAATACCGGTGAAATCTACAATGGAAGTACTTAAATAATTCTTATTTGATTCAAGGAGTAATCTCATGAGCAACAGACTATCAATCCAAGCAACAGAACCCGCTGCGTTTAATCCAATGATGGGCTTAGAACGGTATTTAGGGGAGTCAGACATAGAGCCGAAACTCAGGCAGTTAATTAAAGTGCGCGCCTCTATGTTAAACAACTGCGCTTATTGCATCCAGATGCATACCGATGAGGCATTAAAACTGAATGAGTCACTGCACCGCCTGATGGCCTTGTCTGCCTGGACGGAATCCCCGTTATTTAATGAGCGAGAACGAGCTGTGTTGCAGTTAACGGACGAAGTAACGTTAATTTCAGACGAGGGGGTGACGGATGAAACCTATAACTTATGTCTGGATATATTAGGTGAGCAAGTATTGTCTCAATGCATTATGCAGGTCGTTACTATTAATGCCTGGAACCGCATTGCTGTTGCAACCAAGATGACTCATGAATAAATCGATTGATTTAATTGAATATTTTGACTGTTAAGTAACGTTCGGGTCAGTCACTATAGCGACTGACTCGGACGAGAGTGCCTAAATGCAAGGGAAGTTCCGGTTGGGCATTAGCCCATGGATGTGGTGGCCTTAAGTGGATGTTATTCAGTGTTGCTCGATGGTTCGACAGAATTATAGGCACCGCTGGCGTAATGCAGTTCATAACTGTGACTGTATATTTCCAGTATGTTGCCAAATGGGTCTTCCATATAAATCATACGATACGGCTTCTCTCCTGGGTAATAGTAGCGTGGTGCTTTCATTCGCTTTTTACCGCCGGCCAATACGATTTTTTCTGCAAGTGCCTCAACGTTAGGATCTTGAACGCAAAAGTGAAAAATACCGGTTTTCCAATATTCGAAGTTATTTTCCGGGTTTTCCTGGTTTTTGAATTCAAAGAGTTCAACTCCGATTCGGTCGCCTGTCGATAAGTGCGCTATTCGGAAGTGGCTCCAGCCTGCGCCGAAAACATCGGTGCACATTTCGCCAATGGCGCTGGTGTCTTCGGTAATGGTTGTTGGCTCCATTATTAAATACCAGCCAAGTACTTCTGTGTAGAACTTAACGGCGGCTTCCAGGTCTGGCACTGAAATGCCAATGTGTGAAAAGTTACGAGGATAAGGGGTCGAGTGCTCATTCATCATTCGTGCCTCAAAAGGTTATGAAAAATTAAACTTTCGGAATCGAAGCGAACTTCGATGTGGATGGCTCAAAGATACGGATGATTTAAGCTTGTTAAAAATTATTATTTTTTCTTATTTTAATAAAATTTCATTATGATGTATGAGTGCGTAATAAAACTTGATTGGCAGGTTAAGGCAAGCAAGTTCGGGTTAAATAAGGGTGGGTAAGATGTTAAATCCAGTGTGGCTTAAAACCTTTAAGACATTGATTGAAGTGGGGCACTTCACCAAAACAGCCGACAAGCTTCACATGACACAACCAGGCGTTAGCCAGCATATTCAAAAGTTAGAACAAGCTTGCAAACACAGTCTCATTCGCAGAGATAAGAAAAGTTTTGAGATGACCGAGCAGGGCAGGTTGGTTTACGAGTACGCGAATTCACTGGATAGCAATGAAGCCCTTTTAATGGAGTCTTTGAGTTTTGATGATCCTTATTCTGGCCTTTGCCGACTGTCATGCTCCGGTTCGTTGGCCCTGTCTATTTACCCTCAACTGTTGGCGCTTCAGACAGCGCATTCTGGCCTGAATATCTCTTTGGAGGCCGCGCCTAATTATAAAATCCTTGAAGACATCAAAACGGGGGCTGTTGACCAAGGCATTGTGACTTACATTCCGTCGCCTTGCGTGTTTGATAGTGAGGTTTTGGCGGAAGAGAGTTTATGTTTAATACTGCCAGTGGCCTATAAAAACCAAGTAATAACAAGCAGTACGCTGAAGGAATGTGGCTTGATTGCCCACCCTGATGCAGACGCTTATTTTTCTCTTTACCTGGACAACTGCGCCAATGATGAATTGGATCGATTGATGATTGAAGACATTCCTCAAACCGGTTACATCAATCAGCTTAGCCAGATTCTCTTGCCTGTTGCTCAAGGGCTTGGTTTTACTGTATTACCCAGGAGTGCGGTTGATGCGTTCGGGAGAAAAGACGATTTGGTCATTCATCAACCGGCTAAGCAGGTGATGGAAACTCTGTATCTTGTGCAGAAGAGGAATAAGTTGTTGCCAAAAAGATACCTTACTTTGAAACAAGCAGTTCTTGAGAGCTTAGGTACGAAAGGGAAGCCAAACCAGCCCGTATCCGGGCCGGTCAGTGTATTCAGGTGATCAAAGCTGATTTGAGTGCTTAAAGTGCAGTTAGGAAGCTTCTTTTAACTTGTTTTCTGCCGGAATTTTCCAGCCCTTTTGAACCGCAGGACGTTGATTAAAACGTTCAATATAAGCCTTAACGTTTGTTAAGTCGTTCAGTTTGGTGATTTCAGTGGCTTGATAAAACGTTTGCAATGTTTGCAGCCAAGGGACAATGGCAATGTCTGCGATGGAGAATTCTCCGGCAATCCAGTTTTGCCCGTTGAGTTGGTTTTCGATCACATTCAGTAAACGCTTAGCCTCATTCAGGTATCGCGCTTTCGGACGAGGGTCTGAAATTTCTTTTCCTGCAAATACATGGAAGAAACCCAGTTGACCAAACATTGGGCCAACGCCGCCCATTTGAAACATGAGCCATTGAAGAATTTTAGCTTTTTCAACGGGGTTGTTACCAAGAAGTTTGCCGGACTTTTCAGCCAGGTAAATGAGAATTGCACCACTTTCAAATAAGCCGATAGGTTCATTGTTTGGGCCTTTGGGGTCAATGATTGCCGGAATTTTATTGTTGGGGTTAAGAGACAGGAATTCTGCACTTTTTACGTCTTCATCGGATAAGCGAACTCGATGTGCTTCGTATTCAATCCCTAACTCTTCAAGAGCAATGGATACTTTTACACCATTGGGCGTAGGAAACGAGTAAAGCTGAAGTATGTTTGGATTTTGTGCTGGCCAACGCTGATTAATGGGGAAATCTGTAACCGAGGTGTATTTGCCTGATTTGGCTGAAGTCTGATATTCATGGGTCATAATGAGCTTCTTTTTTAAAGGAATAGCAGTTAAGTCTCTATTCAGGCAAATTGGTTCGGATAAAATTATTGTCTGGTGGATTTTATTTCAGTGGTAAACCCTCTGCGTGTTGTTGGATTCTGTTGCTGGAAGTGCTTTGGGGGCTTTTGCAGGCAACGTTGAGGGTTTGGATTGCTGTTTGCTGGCTTCGATGAATAATGCCAGTATTTCCTGGTACTCTTTATTGGTTAATCTAATAGCGACCTGGTTGAGCCATAGCAGGTGAAACTCCCCGTGGGGTTGTACCGGGAGTTGAATTTGAGACGCGAGTTCAAGTAATTTTGACAGTTCGTCGAAGGGGAGGCATACATGCACTGTTCGCCAGAATACGTGGGCTGAACCATGGCTACAAATGCCAATCCATTGGTATTTATTCTGGTACGCAAGCTTACTGATTTTGTTGCACATCAGGCAGCCTCACTTAAATTGAATTCTGCTAATAGCTGGTCGACCCACGATTTAATTCGATCGTCTGTCAGTTCAAATTGCTGATCTTCATCGATGGCGAGTCCATAGAAGAATTTCCTGCAGGGACTAAGGGCTCTGCTTCCATCAAACTCATAAGTGTCGGTTGGCCAATAGCCTTTTATGTTGGCGCCCATTGGTTCGATGATCTCATGTAACCAACCCACAGCATCAATGAAATAATCTCCGTAGCCAAACTGATCCCCTAAACCATAAAGAGCAATCGCTTTCCCGGATAGGTTCGTGGTCTCTAGTTCGGTTTGAAAGTCTTCCCAGTCTCCCTGAATGCCGCCAAAGTCCCAAGTGGGTATGCCAAAGATACAAAGGTCTGCCTCATTGATTTTTTCTGCGTTGCAATCGGAGACATTAATCAGTTCCACATAGTGACCCTCTTCTGAGAACAGGCCTTGGATTTTTTCAGCAACTTCTTCTGTATTTCCGGTGTCCGTTCCGAATACTAATAAAATTTCAGACATATATGCATCTCGATTCGTGTTGATTTTGCAAGTTTATAATAATTGATATTGTTTGCAAATGATAATCAGTTCTATTTGATGTTTGAAGGATGCACGACTCATGTGAAATGTTCATTTCTGAACTACTCTGAAACTTATCCAAGTTGTTGGTTTTGTATGTCAGTCTTCAAACGATTCCAGAAAGTAGGGGTGAAAAATGTCTCGTTGTATTTCTATTTTGTTCGGTATTTTATTCAGTGTGTCTTGTTTGGCGGAAACGTTTGTTGCTGCCGGAGACCCATGGCCGCCTTTTCTTGACCCAGACAAGCCTAACCAAGGCATTGCTTTGGAGATCACTCGCGCAGCTTTGAAAACCCAAGGGCATGAATTACAAATGCAGTTTATGCCTTGGGCAAGGGCAATTAATGAAGTCAAAGAAGCGGATTCAGATATTCTTGTTGGAACCTGGTACACCGAGGAGCGCACTAAGTTTTTGATGTACAGTGACCCATATCTGGAAAATCAAATTAAATTCATCAAACGTAAAAATGACGACTTTGAATACAGCGGGCTGGATAGCCTGACAGGTAAAAATATCGGTGTGGTCAGGGGATACGGTTACGGGGACGCATTTCTTACTGCGACAAATTTTAAGCGACCAGAGTCTAAGAACCTGATATCAAATATTAAAAAACTGATCGCAGGCCGAATTGATCTTACATTGGAAGATGAAGTGGTCGCGCGTGATATTTTGAAGAGAACAGCGTCTCAATTGCTGAATAAAATAGAGTTTACGAGTGACTCTCTCTCAAGCAATAAATTGCACATTACGGTCGGTCTGAGTAACAGCCGCAAAGAAGAAATTATTTCGGCGTTTAACAAAGGGTTGAAGGAAATTAAAGCCAACGGAACTTATGATGCCTTATTGAAACAATACGGTTTTTAGTCGTGAGGTCAGCTAAGCTGGCTGTTCATTGACTGGTCGATACTTTCCAGTGATTTATGAATGTTCAATGAGGCTTGAGATACTTGCTCCATATTGCGATCGGCAGTGTTTGAATGCTGTGCGAGCTGAGTGGACTGATCAAGAACTTGCTGATTGATGGCCTTTATTTGATGGATTACGTCTTGAATCTCTTTCAGCGCTTCACCCGCGCTGCTGGTTCTTTCTGCGCCAAAAGCGGCTTTTTCTCTGCCGCTGTGCATAACACTTACGGCCTTTTGAGTATCGGCCTGAAGTACTTCTATAATGTCTCTGATTTGCTGAGTGGAGTCTTGCGTCCGCTTTGCAAGTGTTCTGACTTCATCTGCGACGACGGCAAAGCCTCTGCCTTGATCGCCTGCCCGGGCGGCTTCAATGGCTGCGTTTAATGCCAGTAAGTTTGTTTGTTCGGCAATGCTTACAATGACTTCCAGAAAGGCGCCGACTTTCTTGCTTTGCTCTTCAAGATTTAAAATGACTTCGGAAGCAGCACTGACATCATTGGATAAATCTTGGATGCTATCAATGGCTTGAACAACTGTTTCTTCACCTGTTTGAATTCGGCTTTCCGCTGTATCGGTTGTGTTTGATGTCTCGGTTGATTTGAGTGTTATTTCCTCAAGACTCGCAATGATGTCGATCAGTTGGGTTTGAACTTGACTCGTACAGTTTTGTTGGGTTTGAAGCTCCTGGTATATTTTTGCAGAACCGGATTTAAAAAGCGCTGAGTTTGATTCTTTCTGTCCCTGAAGCGCCAGTACTCGTTCGGCTTCCATCGTTGTCGCTTGATTGGACAGAGCGGCTTGCGTCATCGCCTCAGCCTGATCGACGATTCGTTTCGACATCAAGGAAAAGACCAACCAGCACACAGCAAGCCCTGCAACAATCAGAGTTAGAAGCAACCAATAGGGTTGTTTTTGGGGTTGCTGGTTTTTCGGCGCAGCTTTGGTTGATAGCTGTCGTTTGAGCTCAGTAATGGCATTGGTTGCCAGATCAATGTCTTTAATCAAATGATCAAATTGAATGTCTGAGGTTTGGTTTGTAGTCGGGAATTTAGGGAGTGCAGAAAAAGCGATATCCTGCCAGGCCTGGTCAACTTTTTGGACGGGGAGATTCAATGTTAAAGCGTCCAGCGCCGTTTGTGTATTGTTGTGCTTGTTTTGGTGATAGTTTTGGTAGGTTTCAAAACGTTGGCTACCCAGATCCATCAGTTCATCAATGTGGTCTGTTAATTCGTCTTTTCCTTGATAACTCAGGGCCTCCATGCGGCTGATGTAATCAATGGTCGCTTGGAAATTCATCATCACATTATTTATTGTTTTCAGCTTATTACCTGTTAGCAGGTCGCTTAAATACAGGGAACCGGTCGAAAGGAAATATTTGGTGCGGGTGATACGGTAAGCCAAGCCGTCATTTCCGGAATCCAGAGCCAGTTGCAGCCAGGTCGATAACCCTTTTTGAACCTCGTTGTATCGTTTGAAATACTCTTCTGAATAAGGGTCGATATAGGGAGTCTGGGATTGCGCTTGCTGATTTTGGTGTAATGTTTCTATGGCTTGCTCTAGCTGTGTCAGTGTGGTTTGGGTTGCAGACATAAATGATTCATATTGAAGTTTGGCCTGAGCATTGGCTTTTAGTTGTTCACTTTCTATGAAAGTGTTTATTTCAGAGCGAATTCCGTTGATTTGTTGAGCGTGTTGTTCGGATTGAGACTGTTGCTTTTGTTGGAGTGCTAATACGGCTTTTTTTAAAGTTTTTAATGTATTTTGAAGCACATCGAATTCTTGAGCGCTTTTGTTGTCGGCGGTCTGGTGATTTTCTTTTTCGGTCGTTGATTGATTCGACACTATAAATACTAAGATAAGACAGGCCAGAAACCAGAGCGTGAGTCCTGCCAGCGTTTTGAATAGCAGGGGGCGTACAGCTTGTTGGGAGGTTGGTAATGCCATGTATTTCTGCTCCGGTGTTGGTTTTCTGACAATTTGAGTATAGAGCAAGAATAAGGCCATTATTTATACAGGCTGTTTTGAATCTTTCACTTTATCTATTAAAAATCACACTGCATAATGCCGCTTTTTTTCTGAAGAAGGGCTAGTTTCTTGAGTTGGAATACTGAAATCACGGCTACAAACCAAACACTGCACTCTGCGACTTGCTCAGATAATACTGAGTTGGCAATTAAGTCGTCTGTTTTGGCGTGTGCAGATTACGCATTTACTTTATTCAATGAATCCGTGGAAGATGATTCCATGTACTGCTTGTTTGAGTGGAATCAAGAAGAGCAGTCGTTGGTGGTTTTAGTGACGGACGACACCAAACAAAAAGAAGGTAAGCACTTAGTTAAAGTGACTTTGACTGCTTTTGAAGCGAGCCCTGAAGAGACGCAGGCTGAAATGGTTAAATATTGGTTGCGTGATCACTTAACGACCTGCTTGGCTTTCTTTCAGTACTCTTTAGTTGCTGGCTTTTCAACGGGTGACCGAACGAAGTTAGAGCTTCTGTAGGCAATCCGCACTTTATTCTGAATTATTTCCAATGCTTTTGAGCTTTGTAGAAGGTGCTAGGATCTTTGAATCCAAGTTGTTCGCAAAGCTCAATCACCGGCGTGTTTTTTTTCAATTCGTGCTCGGCGAGTTCTTTTCTTACTTGGTTCAGCAGTGTTCTGAAGGTCGTGCCTTCCGCCTTGAGTTTTCTGTAGAGCGTCACTCGGCTGAGGTGCAAACGCGAGCATATTTGCTCGGTTTGGTGAAACGTACTCAGGTCTTCTTTAAAAAGTGTCAGAACTTTATCGGTAATGGTGACCGCTTGCTTCAGGGGCGCCGCTTCTTGAGTGAAAGCAGGAACTTTCAACGATTCCAGAATGTGATGGGCTCGGCTGCTCAGCACTTCTTTTAAATATGCATTCGCAGTTTTTATGGGCAGAGTCATAACGGCTGAACTTAGAACCAAACTGTTTGCCTGTGCGCCAAACTGAACTTTTGTATTGAAAGCATCTAGGTACGCCTGAGTATTTTGGGGTTCGTCATGCCTGAAGGTAACGGCCATCGGTGTAATTTTTTTATCAACGAAAAACTCGGCCCAATGCAATAGGGCGCAAACACTTCTTTCTACCGCTTGATGGGGGTAATCGTGGTTGGATTGAAAGCAAAATTCGAGAGTTACAAGCTGATCGTGTTCTTTTTTTACCCAAAGTTCGGACGGGTTTAATAAAGCAATGAGACTCGTAAATGTATCAAAGGCTTCGTTCAGGGTATTGCAGTGCGATAACAGGTGAGCTAATACGCCTTTGGCGTGTTTATTCACTTTCTGGCCAATTTTCAAACCTATCTGCTTATCATTGCTTTGCTTCGTTGAACGCCATAAATCAATCAGCGCTTTCTCATCAAAACGATCCTCTGGCGTTAAGTTTCGGTTTTGTTCCATGAGCTTTTGAAGTGCTGGCGAAATTAGGCTTATGTCATCCAGGTTGATGACGTTCAGGCTTAAGAGCTCAGACGCTAAATCTACCAATGCAACGGCGGACACCGTTGATGTTGTGTTCTGGGATGTTTTTTTATGGAATGGTTGTTCATGAAATGATTGTGTCATAGGGTCATTTAATAATGAATCAAATTGCCATTCATTTGAAATCAATGGTCATGTTGTCGGGATAAGGATAACTCTACGATGGCATATCCGTAAATCGTTCAAAGGGTGGCAAGATGATAAATATTGAAGAAATAACCACGGAAGTGGCGTTAAGGCGAGTAATTAAGCCTTATCCAAAGTTACTTGATAAAAGAATTCAGACGAAGTTGGATAAATACAGCCTGGAGTTTATACAACTGGCCAGAGCGGGTGTTGTTTATGTTGGTGGCAGTCGGTTTGGCTTTGATATTCTCGATCTTCAAAATCCCGATTGTTTTGCTTTGAAGTCAGATAAACACTTTGTAATTCGCATTAATAAGGAAGTGCAGCAGACGAATGCAGCTTCCTTGCAATGCAGTTTGTATTTTCTGATTCCTGGTGTTGGTCACGGACTTAGAGTGAATGGGCGGATGACTGGCAACCAAGAGCCGGATTTATTTGAAGTGGAAATCAGATCTTTGTATTTTCAGTGTGCCCGGGCAGCGGTTAGATCAGGCTTGTGGCACTCTGATAAGGCACTGCCTTTCGAACGAGGTGATTTTCAACGAGACAGTTTTGAACAAGGTAATTTTGAACGAGACAATAAAGTAAATGATGAAGTCGTTGAAGAAAATCTGACAGCACAACATATTCAGTTTATTGAAGCATCGCCTTATGTGTTGTTGGGTACGCAAGATAACAAAGGGGAAACGGAACTCTCGCCAAGAGGTGACCCAAATTGCGTTGCTAAGGTTCTTGAACAAGGGCAAATACTCATTCCGGAAAGGCCGGGCAATAAAGTAGCGATCAGTCTGAGAAATATTCTGGCTACCCAACTTGTAGGCCTTAGCTTTTTTATTCCAAACAGTGAGTTTTTTCTCACTGTAACTGGCAGAGCAAAAATAATAAGCGCGCCTGAATTGCTTGAGTCCTTTGGTGTTAATAACAAAGTACCAAAATTAGGTCTTTTAATTGAGGTCGATTCAGTGTGTTTATCTCGGTCGTCACTGCTTGCCTCGTCAGATTTTTGGGCGGCAGACAGTTTTCCTGATACCTCTTCTTTAACGTCATTTCCTAAGGCACTAGCGGCTCACATGAACGGCGATGGTTGGTTGGGCAAGGTTTCCGCACCTGTGGTTGGCGCAGTGGTTAAGAAGGACTTGAATGCTTTGTATTGAGGAGGGGCAACACAGATAGAGAATCGGGGTTAAGTGCTGTGGCATTTCAAGTTGCCACAGCACTTATGAGGGGCCGGGAATGCTTTCTGAACACCTCAGAAAGAATAAAACAGTTTGCCTTTAAATCCGCTGATATCTTCAGAGCTTGGGCTTGCAATATATAGAAATGTAAGCGCTAAGAAATCGCTGGAAGTATGAGCGGGTCTTACTGAAAATCCAATCTCATTGAAGTTGTCTGCGTAAACTTCGTCCCCAAAGTATCTGGAATCGGTAAGAATGTACTGAACGTTGGCAGGATAAGAAAAAATATCGACTAACGTATCAATAAGAACCCCGTTTTTGGTGACTTGGTTTGTAATGTCTGGGTCTACTTCGTAATCGTCAATGTCTAAAGGCAGTGTTTTGTAGTAGCCCGCCATGTTACCAATGCTAACCGAGATCTCATCGCCTGCTACAGATAGGGGGTCAAAGGTGTACATGCTGGTAATGGCGCCTGAAATCATTTGAGCACCATCATATAAGTCTTCAGATGCGGTAACGCCATAATCAAGTACAGGCGTTAACAGCCAATTGGCGTTGACTGGGAATTGGTAGGTAATTCCTAAACGCGCTTTGTAGGTTTCGGAGCCTTCTGTGTCGTTGTAGCTCAGAGGAAGGTCGATGGTTAAATTGCGACCGTTTTCATCCGCCCAGGTGTATTTCAAGGGTAAAGTCCAGTTATCAGAGGTTTGGCCAGCCTGGTCATATTGTGCGTAATCAATACCAATACCAATTCGGTTTTCGTCGGATAGATCAGAGGCTGCAATGTTTGCCTGGCTCCGATCAAAGCCGACGCCAGCATCAAAAGCACTGTCCACCATCATGTTCATCATTGCAGAAGGGTTGCCTGCGATAGGGCTGCTCGGGGAGATTTCAACCAGCTTTCTGTTGATTTTATTGGCTGTATTCGAGTCTTTCCCTTTTAAGTAATCAAGCAGTTGATCAATGGCGTTGTCTCGATCGCCTTGGCCGTCAAACTGTTCGTTGATACCCAAATCGGGTATAGAAAATATAAGTGTCTGGCTGTTGGTCTGAAACGTCATCCGCATAGGCAGAGAGCGATAATTAATGGTGGAATCTACGAAGGTAAAATCTTCTTGGTAGTTGGAGAAGTCTTGTTTGAGGTTATCGTTATCCAACTGCTTTATGAGGTCTTCTGTACTGGAATACTCAAACATTTTAGTGTTACTGGGGTTCGGGGCCTGGCCAACAGTAAGATCCATATTCATTAAAGATCCTCCGTGCGCCATCGTATGAAGGCCTAAGGTTAGTATTGTTATTCCTATTAGTTGTCTGTTCATTATGTGCCACCCCGGCTGCAATCACTGTGTAGAGCAAATATAGGAGAAGCTTCTTATAACGCTAGTAACTTGATGGTTGAATTTATTCAACAGGAAGTAAAAACTTTGGAATTGATGATGAATGAATATGAGAATGTTTGTTTATTTAAAGTTACATGAACTTACATTCAGAAATAGCCTGAAGCCTTTGAAAGCCACAGAATTTGGGTGTTTTTAGAAAAATTGTAGAGTAGTAATTGGTCAGAGATTTGCAGTGAAGCTGTTTTGAAGAAAGTAAGAAATCAGGAAGAAAAAGTTAAATGGAACAAACTGTTTAGTTTCTTAAAACGAATATCGATTGAAACCTTGTATGTCCATAATTTGTGCGAAGTGTTGTTCGAAGTAAAGAGCAATAAAGCCAGCAAAGAAGCTGGCTTTATTGACGAATTTATTGCGTTGCAATAATGACAGGACTGCTATTCAGTGACTAACTGAATGTACCGAGGGTCAATGTTCTTTTTGTAGTAAGCCAAGCCCAGTTTTGAGAGGTATTCCATTCTGTCCGCATTCATTGGGTCAACATCCGGTGCGGTTAATCCGTTTTTTTCGTAAATGGTTTTCAGTTCATCTGTGTATGCATTACCAATGATAAGCATGGCTGCAGCACCTACGTCAGGCTTAACGTCTGAATTTAAATCGTCCGGTAGGGAGATGGCGATCACGACGGGTTCTTCATTTCCACCAAAGCGCAAATTACGTTGTTTTGTCGCTTGTTCTGCCCAAAAGTAAGCCAGCTCTTTGCTTTGAGACAGGCAAATCGGATCTTTATTTTCTTTGTAGGAGCCGCCAATGGTGGACATGGTCTTTTTGGCGCGAGCGTTGGATTCTTTATCGCCTGA
Source organism: Litoribacillus peritrichatus (assembly GCF_039537985.1). Lineage (NCBI taxonomy): Bacteria > Pseudomonadati > Pseudomonadota > Gammaproteobacteria > Oceanospirillales > Oceanospirillaceae > Litoribacillus > Litoribacillus peritrichatus. The sequence continues at coordinate 29,152 of NZ_BAABBN010000012.1, read as the reverse complement.
TTGCAATAAACCTTTTTCCTGGATGGACTCTATCAATCCTGATGCTGTGCCGTGATACCAAACATTGCTGGTTTTGAAACCGTTCTCTGAAATCAACTGATCAGCATCTTGTAAGTAGGTAGGAATTTGTCTGTCTGTCATGGTGTTTTATGGCTCCGAAAAAAACAGCCCGTTATGTTATACAGAAGGGCATACCGCATTTGGGCGAGCATTATAACAGGCTTAATCGTGTTTGTTGATTTATAGGGTTGGGGGGTGGTGAAACGCCGACTTAGAACTCTTTAGGCGCATACCCGGTCATTTTGGTGATCCCCATTTCTTTGCCTAACGCCGTCATTGGGTGAACCACGACAAGCCCTCGTACGGACTTTTTCAGTTTGCCCATGTCGGCTTGTTCTGTTTTGGTCAATTCGCGATGGAATGGCATCGCTTTAATGGTGTCGCTTTTGCTACTGACCTGACGAGATTTCTGGCCTTTGATGCTTTCCACTTTTTTCAGCGTGACTGATATTTCTTTTTGAAATCGTTGAACGACTGAAGGGTCATCTCTTTTTTCAGCAGCAACCAACTTATTGCGTAGCTTGTCGAGTTTGTGTTGAAGTTGCTGAAGTTCTTTATTTAAATTCATGGGATAACCTATATACCAAAGTGCGTAAGCGCGAAAACTGAATACCAAGCGATAATTATATCAGCATCCAAATCATAAGTCGTAATGAGAATGGTGTGAGCTGGAAGAAGAGAGGTATGTTCGTTTGAATATACAAAAGCCCGAGGTTATCCCGGGCTTTCATATGCGTTCATATACGCTTGTATACGTGAATTAGTCAGGAATAAAAGTTAAAAAATCATTTAAACCTATGACGTGTCGTTGAATTGGCGCCTTCGTTATCCGTGACGGTTAGGGAAATCTCCCGAATGTTGTTTCGCTTCAGGTAATGGTTTGAAACGAAAGCCCACGGTTTAGCAATGGTTTTATTGCCGATCGTCCAGCTTTGCTGCTCAATATAGCCATCTGGATCGTAGCTGTTGCTTGTGAGCAACCACCAGAACCAAAAGCGGTGCGCTTTGATTTCTGCTTCAGGGGCTTGGTTCCGATCAAAAGCCAAATCAATGATCACAGGGTCGTGGTCTGAAGAGCGGAACGGGGTGGGGGAGTAAAAGGATTCAATCTGGGAAGGGCTTTTATGCTCTTCGTTATAATCCAGCGCCCTTGGCTCATCGGCATTAATGTGCCAGCTTTGAGTCGAAAGTACGTGTTCGGCCATGCTTGCTGATGCTAATGCGTGGTCTAAGGTGCCGCTTTCACCACTGAAAAGATAAGTATAACTGCCGTTTTCTTTTAGCGAAGTATAGCCCGCTTCGATGATGGTGGTGATTGGGTCTTCTTTTGCGTATGCGTTTAAGTCACCCAGGATGATTCTATTTTCGGTATCTACGTTCGTTGGGTTGGATGCTAACCAAAGGGTGAGAGCTTTTGCTGCCTGGGTTCTTGTTTGGTTGTAAGCGCCCTGGCCATCATTTTGGTCACAATCTTCGTGGTCTGCACAGTTGCGGGGGCCTTTAGACTTTAAGTGATTTACTACCAGGGTAAAGACTTCTCCGGAAGCGAGGTCGGTAAAACTTTGGGTCAAAGCAGGACGATTCAGATCATCACGGAACAGAGGCTTGTTTTGTTCGTCCAGAGGCGAATTAGCACTGTTTAATATCGCAGCATTATTAAGTAATGCGACTTTTGACGGACGATAAATCATGCCTACTGCAATGGCGTCGTCGCCGATTCTTTCAACATCGGGTTTTATATAAAGATACTCCTGGCCCTCCGCCTGCAGTTCATTCAGCGCGTTCACTATGGTTGAAATGGCGCTGAACTCATTGAAGCCATCATTTTCGAGCTCCATTAGTCCGACTATGTCGGCGTTGATGGTATCGAGGGCCGAGATTAACTTTGTTTCCTGTCGTGTTAATTCCGACGGAGTGTCTGCGCCTCGCTCTGTAGGAAATCCATCACCAAGGCCATCGCCATTGAAATAGTTCAATACGTTAAAACTGGCAATTCTCAGCTGACTTTCAATTGGGCTTTCCGGGGCTTGAGGTCGTTCATTGGTGTTTTCAAAGTTGGGGGTTGAGGTGGGGAGTAATTTATAGTCGCCGAATGAATAATTTATGATGCCGGCTAAATTGGTAACCTGGTTACCTGCGCGTAAGGTATTGTGGGCTGTCAAGCCAGGTGAAGGATAGACAACATTGTCGGGGTTTTGCGCTTTGAAGCCGTCATCTACGATCAGCAAGTTTAAATCGTTTTGAATGTCTATCTGGTTGGCTTCTGCGCCGGGTGTTGCTATCTCAGTGGGTATGAACTTACGACCATTGGCGACAGCGAACTCTCCATAACGGCTTAAGTTGTACACTTCGTTTACGGTTAGGGTGCTCGGAAAGGCCACTCTCATGCCTTCTGTGTGTTCAGGCTCTGAAGCGGTGTTGAAAGGCAGGCTCAATTCAGTATAGGCGGGCAGGCTTACTTCCGTATCGCAGATTTCGACCTGATTCACTTGGTTCAGCTGGGTCAGATTAAAAAACTCATCCACGACGCCTGCAACAAGGACTCGATCCCCCACGTTCACTGGTGTCTCTGAGTGGTATACAAACAGGCCTTCGGACGTTGTCGGATCATTGTCTGTATCGCTGTTTTCTTCTTGGACAAAGAAGCCGCCTAAGCGATCACTTTCTTGAAAGTTACCAATAACGACGGCTTCAATGACAACGCTTTCACCTACTATGGGGGACTGAGCTCCTGATCCCTGAATACTTGAAATGAAGGTTACCGGGTCTCCACAAGCGTATTGAGTGGGAGGTTCTTGATTGCCGTTGCCGGGGTTGCCAAGGTAGGTGAAAGTGTCCTGGTCGTAAACGTCCCATTCTTCAGAAATCTTAAAGGCATCGTTTATGTTCGTATCCCCCGTGACTACGGACGATTTTCTGACCAAGGTAACATCTTTCGCAAAGTTTTCGCTGCTACCGAGCTGTCCGATGCGATCGACAACCTGATTGTCATTTTTTAGTAAAAGTACATCGTTACCGTTAAAGAAGGACACTGAAGAAGTGAGGTTAGCAACATTCTGGATGTCTGTGGTTGCCGAAGGGTGTGCGATGACGTAACTCTTGTTGGGTTCTAAAGTGCCTGTCAAGTTAAGGGTATTGGTTGTGGTCGTATTGCCATTTGAATAAAGCTCGATGAGATAATCTGAAAGATCTACGGTGTTGACCCCGGTATTGGTCAACTCAATCGCTTTATTGTTTCCAGAGCCTTCGATGTACTCTGAAAATATGATGTCTGCCTGAGTTGATGCAGAGCAAAGTGCTAACGTTGTGAGGCTGACTGCATAGGGTAGCCGTTTTGTTATTCTAAATCGTTGGAGGGTGTTCATTCTAAATCCTTTAGTTTTGTTATGGCTGTGACGTCTTGAGGTTGTAAAGAAGGAGCCTAAGACTAAAGGTGCTTTATGATAGAAAGTTGACAATTTGGTTAACTCAATAAGTCAGTTTTAAGACGCAAAGCTTTAAACGGATGCTTGATTGGAGCAGCAAAAGGCGCGGATTTGTTGCGTAAATGAGAAGAAGTGTGCACTTCATAAATTTCCTGTTTTTTGAACTAAACTGCTAAAAAGTCCCAAGAAATTGGTCTGATTTTGGAGAAAGATTTGTGAGTGTGACAGCACAGAGACCTAACCTGTGAAAGATAAGCAAGTTTTTACTCGTTTAGTCGAGTGTTCTCCTGGCGGAATTTTTTATACCGACAGTGACGGCGCTTGTACTTTTATCAGCTCTTCCATGTATGACATGTTCGGTTTAGAACCAGAAAACTGTTTGGGTGAAAACTGGACAGAGTACATTAACTCCTCATCAGGCGGTTCTGTTCAGTCGAACTGGTTGAAAGCACTGAATGCTCAGGAAACGTTTGAACAGGAGTTTTTCCATGTCAGCCCTCAGCTGGGAAAGAGGACGTTTCGCGCAAAGTTAAAGCCGATTTATGAGGGCTCCGATTTCATGGGTTACGTTGGCTCAGTCGTCGATGTTACCGACCGATATGAAGCAGAGCACCACTTGTTTGAGACGGAAGCCCGGTTTAAAAAATTGTTTGATTTCGCCGAAGTTGCTATTTGGGATGAAAATTTTACAGGGGTATATTCAGAGTTAGATCTTCTTCGTAAGAGTGGTGTTCACAACTTGGCGGAGTATTTGGACAAAAGCCCTGAGTTGATATTATCGCTGGCTCAAAAAATTCATGTTAACCATGTCAACATTAGAGGACTGGAGCTCTTTAATGCCGAAACAGAGGATGACTTACTATCCAGGATTGATACCACCTTCACTGAAAGCTCGGCAAAGGTCTTTCGGGATGAACTGATCGCGATTTGGAATGGTGAGGAATCATTCAGAGCAGAAGTGGACTTTAGAGCGCTGGATGGCGAGCTTATTACTACGATCCTTTCAATGCCTTTGCCAAAGTCAATCAGCGATGCGCTCAGTGTGCCTGTAAGCATTTTTGATATAACTGAGCGGGCGCAACTCATTAATGAGCTGACCAATACCGTGGCTCTGTTGCAAGAAAGTGAAGAGCGTTTTTCATTAGCGGTGAAAGGTTCCGGTGTTGGATTATGGGATTGGAATCTGCTGACAGGGGATGTTTATTATTCCGATAAGTTTAAAGAAATACTGGGCTATCAACCGGAAGAATTCCCAAACACGCAAGAAGCATTTTGGAGTGCCGTGCATGAGGCCGATGTTGACGCTGTCCGGCAAGCCGTTGCTGCGCACATAGAAGATTGTTCCGTGCCTTATGACATGGAATACAGAATCAAATCCCGACGTGGGGAATACTGCTGGGTAAAGGTGATCGGTCAGGCTGTTCGCAGCCAGGACGGCAAGGCAAGAAGAATTGCAGGTTCAATGATTGATATTACGGATCAGAAACTGGCGGAACATTTAATATGGCAACAAGCCAATTACGATAACCTTACCGCATTACCCAATCGCGCGATGTTTTTGGATCGTTTTGAACAGGAGGTTGTGAGGGGCAAACGCAGTGGTGATGCCTGTGCCTTGTTGTTTATAGACCTTGATCACTTTAAGGAGGTAAATGACACTTTAGGCCATAATGTTGGTGATCAGCTCTTGGTCGAAGCGGCAATGCGGATTCTGATGGTGATACGTGAAAGCGATACCGTAGGCCGATTCGGAGGGGATGAATTTATCGTGATGCTCACCAATATCGCGGACCCAAGCAGTGTTGAGCGAGTTGCCACCGCCATTGTTGATACGTTGTCTAAGCCGTTTAATCTAAATGATGAGGTGGTATTTATTTCGGCCAGTATCGGCATCGCTATGTCTCCCAACGACAGTGTGCATGTTGATGAGCTATTTAAATTTGCGGATCAGGCCATGTACGAAGCAAAAACCCAGGGGCGTAATCGGCACAGTTTCTTTACTGCCAGTATGCAAGAGTCTGCAACACGGCAAAGAAAGCTGATTAAGGATTTAAGGGGTGCTTTAGAACAGGAGCAACTGGAGGTTTACTATCAGCCCATCATTGACCTGAAGTCAGAAGAAATTTATAAAGCCGAAGCATTGATTCGTTGGCACCACCCCGAATACGGCTTTGTTAGTCCGGTTGAATTTATACCCTTGGCAGAAGAAACTGGGTTAATAATTGAAATTGGTGAGTGGGTATTTCAACAGGCGGTTAACCAAGTAAAAGAATGGCGTCGGTTAATCAATCCGGATTTTCAGCTCAGTGTGAACAAGTCTCCGGTTCAGTTCCATCAGGAAACCCCTAGCAATTGGGCTGAATCTCTTTCTCGCAGTGGTTTGTCTGGTAATGCCATCACCATTGAAATAACGGAGGGGCTGTTACTGGAGTCAGATCAATCGGTAAAAGATCAGATAGAAAGTTTTCATGTGGCCGGGATTCAGGTGGCCTTAGATGATTTTGGGACGGGTTATTCCTCGCTTTCCTATTTAAAGAAGTTCGATATTGATTGCCTCAAAATAGACCAGGCTTTTGTTCGTAATATGGAGGAGGGCAGTGAAGAGCATATTTTATGCGAAGCCATTATTGTTATGGCGCATAAACTGGGCATTAAGGTCGTAGCAGAAGGCATAGAAACCGAACAACAAAAAGTACTTCTGGTTTCCGCCGGTTGTGACTATGGGCAAGGATATTATTTTGCTAAGCCGGTGGAAGCAAAGATGTTGACTGCTCAGCTCATTAAAGAGAAGCGGTGCGCTTAAACTTCATCAGAATTAAAAAAGGTCAGCAAGTGCTGACCTTTTTGCTAATTAAGCAAATGCTTATCAGGCATTGATCATTGCATTAATGATCTTGTTGAAAGTAGGGCTAGGACGCATTACTTTCGCCGCAACGTAAGAATCCGGATGGTAATAACCATACAGCTCTACAGGCTTGCCTTGAACACTTCTTAGTTGGAAGACGATGTCTTCACGGTGCTCGTCCAGGTCTTCTTTCAGGTCTTGGAAAACGGCCTTCAATTCAGCATCCTGATCTTGCTTAGCCAGCTCTTGTGCCCAGTATAGACATAGGTAGAAGTGGCTGCCTCGGTTGTCCAGTTCACCGACCGAACGTTGAGGTGATTTGTCGCGCTCAAGGAAGTGAGATGTTGCATTGGTTAATGTTTCAGCAAGCACCAACGCTTTTGAGTTGTTGGTCTTGTGACCAAGATCTTCAAGAGACACTGCCAGTGCCAGGAACTCACCCAATGAATCCCAACGAAGGTGGCCTTCTTCCGCCATTTGTTGAGCGTGCTTAGGGGCTGAACCGCCTGCGCCTGTTTCATACAAACCGCCGCCAGCAAGCAGAGGAACGATTGAAAGCATTTTCGCACTGGTGCCAAGCTCAAGAATCGGGAACAAGTCCGTCAGGTAGTCACGCAGAACGTTACCAGTAACCGAGATGGTATCTTCTCCGTTCTTAACTCGTTCAAGAGTAAAACGAATTGCTTCTACTGGCTCTTTGATCTGAATGTCCAAGTTTGCAGTATCATGATCCTGAAGGTATTTATTCACCAGCTTAATCAGGTTTGCGTCGTGAGCTCGGTTTTCGTCTAACCAGAAAATAGCCGGTTGACCGGTTTTTTCAGCACGATCTACGGCCAGTCTTACCCAGTCCTGGATAGGCGCGTCTTTAGTTTGACACATGCGCCAAATGTCTTCTGGCTCGACATCGTGAGACATCAGTGTTTCGCCAGCCTGATTCACAACGCGAATCTGACCTTCGTTTTCAATGATGAAGGTCTTGTCATGAGAACCGTATTCTTCAGCCTTTTGAGCCATCAAGCCTACGTTCGAGACATTCCCCATAGTTTGTACATTGAAAGCACCGTTTTCTTTACAGAAATCGATGGTTTCCTGGAAAATGCGAGAGTAACAGCGATCCGGGATCATTGCTTTTGTATCGTGAAGACGACCGTCCGGGCCCCACATACGACCGGATGCACGAATACATGCCGGCATAGACGCATCAACAATGATGTCATTCGGAACGTGTAAATTGGTGATGCCGCGATCGGAATCAACCATGGCCAATTCAGGCTGGGTTTTGTAGATCGCTTTGATGTCCGACTTGATTTCTTTTTGCTGATCCGACGGCAGTGTTTTGATTTTTGCGTACACATCGCCAATGCCGTTGCTTGGATCGACGCCCAGCTCTTCAAAAACATCGCCGTGCTTATCAAAAACTTCTTTATAATAAACCGTTACAGCATGGCCGAACATGACAGGGTCAGACACCTTCATCATGGTAGCTTTCAAGTGCAATGAAAGCAGGATGTCTTGTTCTTTTGCTTCTTCAATTTCTTTCTCGTAGAAAGCGCGCAGTGCTTTTGCACTCATACGGGAAGAATCAATGACTTCGCCAGCCTGAAGCGGCGTAGATTCTTTAAGTACGGTGACGCTGCCGTCTTTTGCAACGAATTCGATTTTTACATCGTCTTCGGCTTGCATGATGACGGATTGTTCGCTGCCATAGAAATCATCGGCGTCCATGTGTGCAACATGAGACTTTGAATCGCTCTTCCACTCACCCATTGAGTGTGGGTGTGTCTTGGCGTATTGCTTAACCGGAGCAGCAACGCGGCGGTCTGAGTTGCCCTCACGTAATACCGGGTTTACAGCACTGCCTAAAATTTTTGCATAGCGCTTCTGGATGGCGGCTTCTTTGTCGTTCGAAGGCTCTTCTGGGTAATCCGGGATGTTGTAACCTTGAGATTGAAGCTCTTTGATGGCAGAGACAAGCTGAGGTATTGAAGCACTGATGTTAGGTAATTTAATAATATTGGCTTCTGGTGTTTTCGCCAGTTCGCCTAATTCTGACAGTGCGTCAGATTGTTTCTGATCTTCAGATAAGTTCTCCGGGAAGTTTGCAATGATTCTGCCTGCAAGTGATATGTCCCTGGTTTCTACGCTGATGCCTGAAGATTTAGTGAACGCTTTAATGATAGGTAGCAATGAGTAAGTTGCTAATGCTGGAGCTTCGTCCGTTTCTGTATAGATAATTTTAGGTGTGTTGTTTGTCATTCTTCGTCCTGAATTGCTTATGGCTTTAATATCAGGTGCTTATCGAAAGACGACTTGTGGTCATCTTAATGTTCTTTAAGCCTGTAATAAATCGTTTGAGCTGCGCATTATATCAGAATATATATTGCAATGAGATTATGATCTTTAAGAGATTATAGACAAATTTCGTCAAATAAAAGAGAAAATGCTTTATTTGAGTGCGCTCTTTGCATTATGTCTGTGCAAGTCTTTTTAGTTGCATGTTTAGTGTGCAAAATCCCTGCTGTTGATCAAGTCCTGTTTTCTGCGCGTTCCATGCTTAGTCCATAATTTTTATGGAAGGTTCCTAATCTTTATTTCTGCTTCGCTCGGCAGGCACATAAAGCTGTTTCATCAAGTAATCTTTAAAATCGGCATGGTACGATTGTTTGTCGACTGCAATTTGCATACATGCCAACCAGGCATCTCTTTCGGCCGGGCCAATGTCAAGGTGTCTGTGAGCAACAGGGATTCGAATAGCGCCGTATTTCTCGCTGTACAATTTAGGGCCGCCTAACCAACCACATAAAAACCGAGTAAGTTTATCTCGGGACTCTTCGAGATTGTCCGGGTGCATGTCGCGAATGGTTTTTGCTTCCGGAATGGAAGACATGACGGTGTAGAAGTCATCCACTAACTGTTTGATGCCTTCGTACTCGCCAGCGGCTTGAAAGGATGCGTCGGCCGTTCCGTAGGGAAGTTTTTCTGTCATAGATAAAAATTCTATTTAAACTGGGTGAACTGAATTGATTCCAAGTATATCAAACCTCATGATTTAAATACCTGAAAAATAAAGGCTGACGAGTGACAGATCATAAAATTCCGGTGAATATAATCACTGGCTTCCTGGGCGTAGGGAAGACCACAGCAATCATCCATTTGTTAAAGAATAAACCCGCAGACGAACGTTGGGCGGTTTTAGTTAATGAGTTTGGTGAAGTGGGCGTAGATGGGGCGATTTTGAGCGGTTTATCTCAAGAGCGTGGGAGCAAGGGAAGTTTGCCCCGGAATGAGGTCGATGTTAAAGAAATCCCCGGTGGCTGCATGTGTTGTGTGAATGGCTTGCCGACGAAGGTTGGTTTAAATGCTTTGTTGAGTAAAAAGCCGGATCGGTTGTTAATAGAACCTACAGGGCTTGGGCATCCGCACGAGATCATAACGATGCTTTCTGGCGATGATTACAAAGACGTTGTAGCGCTAAAGTCAACGTTCACACTGGTTGATCCCAAAAGCTTAAATAATGATAAATACCAGCAACATGAAGTATATCAGTCTCAATTGGCGGTGGCAGATTGGCTATTGGGAACTAAGTCAGACAAGTATGCGGAGTCCGATAAACTTGCCTTTCAGGCGTGGTTTTCAGCGTTAAAAAAAGCGAAGAAAATTAAACCAACCAGTCGTTATCAATGGATTGCTCAGGGTCAACTCAAACATGCTTGGTTGGATTTTGACATCGATCAGCCAGAGGGTATTGTTTGCCACGACCACGACCACGACCACGACCACGACCACGACCACGACCACGACCACGACCATCACTATTCTTCTGCTGAGTTACCAGAAAATTCCGTCTGGAGTCGTAAAGAAAACGAAGGGGAGGGTTTTTACAGTTGTGGTTGGACCTTTAACCGGGACGCAGAGTTTGATGAAGCGCAGTTGATGGTTTGGTTGAAGCAACTTGAAGTTGAAAGGGTAAAAGGTGTATTTCCGGTGAGGAATAAACACCTTATGGTGAACGGTCAGGGCACCGAGCTGGATTGCCAGTACTTATTGAATGCTTCGGAGTCTGGCGCAGCCCGGATGGAAATCATTCACTTTGAACGCCTTGATTGGCAAAACATAGAAAAAACGTTGTTAGGGTTACTCATCGAATAACCACCTGAAATCGGTGCATTTGCAAGTAATCCGAATGCCGTTCGAACATTTCCTGCCATTCAACGCATGATTAATTGAGTTAAATCAAGTAGAATACGCCGCACTTCTTTCGCGGCTGTCTCTTTTTAAGTGCGATTTAGCACTTTTTAGAAATGAGGAGAGGCGGTCTTAGTAGTTATAGATATTAGATATTTCACTAAAGGGTATTGGCGAATATGACTGATCGTATCCAAGCGGGCGGCCTTCAGGTTGCAAAAGAGCTTTATGATTTCGTAAACGAAAAAGCAATTCCAGGTACTGGCGTAGACCAGGAAAAATTCTGGGCTGAGTTCAGCGCAATTGCTAACGAATTAGCTCCAAAAAATAAAGCACTTCTTGCTAAGCGTGATGATCTCCAAGCGAAAATCGACGCATACCACACTGAGCGTAAAGGTCAGGCTCTTAACTTCGCTGAATACAAAGCGTTCCTTCAAGAGATCGGTTATCTTGTAGAAGAAGGTGCAGACTTCGAAGCGACGACTGCTAACGTTGAGCCGGAAATCGCTGAAATGGCAGGTCCTCAGCTGGTTGTACCTGTAATGAACGCACGTTTCGCATTGAACGCTTCTAATGCTCGTTGGGGTTCTCTATACGACGCACTTTACGGCACGACTGTTATTTCTGAAGAAGACGGTGCTGAAAAAGGCAAAGGCTACAACAAAGTACGTGGCGACAAAGTAATTGCATATGCTCGTGGTGTTCTTGATACTGCAGCGCCTTTGGCAAACGGTTCACATGTTGGAACAACTAAGTATGCTATCGAAGCAGGCAAATTGGTTGTTACTTTGGCTGATGGTTCTGCTTCCGGCCTTAAAGACGAATCGAAATTGGTTGGTTACACAGGCGACGTAGCGGCGCCAACGACAATTCTTCTGAAAAACAACGGTCTTCACCTTGAAATCGTAATCGATGCAACCAGCCCTGTGGGTTCTACAGACGCAGCTGGCATTAAAGACATCGTTATGGAATCTGCACTGACAACTATTATGGACTGTGAAGATTCTGTTGCTGCGGTAGACGCAGAAGATAAAGTGATCACCTACGGTAACTGGTTAGGCTTGATGAAAGGTGACCTTGCTCAAGACGTAAGCAAGGGCGGCAAGACCTTTACCCGTACAATGAACGCTGACCGTGAGTTCACTGGTCTTGACGGCAACACTTTCTCTTTGAAAGGCCGCTCAATGTTGTTCGTTCGTAACGTTGGTCATTTGATGACTAACCCTGCGATCCTTTTGGAAGATGGCTCAGAAATTCCTGAAGGCATTATGGATGGTGTGATCACTACGTTGATCGCAATTCATGACCTTAAAGGCAACAGCCCGTTCAAGAACTCAACTACAGGTTCTGTAAACATCGTTAAGCCTAAGATGCACGGCCCTGAAGAAGTTGCGTTCTCTAACGAATTGTTTGGCCGTGTTGAAGATGCACTGGGCCTACCTCGCTTCACTATGAAGATGGGTATCATGGACGAAGAGCGTCGTACTACGGTTAACCTGAAAGAATGTATCCGTGCTGCGAAAGACCGTGTTGTATTCATCAACACTGGTTTCCTAGACCGTACGGGTGACGAGATCCACACTTCTATGCTGGCTGGTCCTTTCGTACCTAAGACTGTGATGAAGCAGCAAACTTGGATCAACGCTTACGAAGATTGGAACGTAGACACAGGTCTTGAAACTGCACTTCAAGGTCGTGCTCAGATCGGTAAAGGCATGTGGCCTATCCCGGATGAAATGGGCATGATGATGGAGCAGAAGATCGGTCATCCTAAAGCAGGTGCAAACACGGCTTGGACTCCATCTCCAACGGCTGCAACACTTCACGCAATTCACTACCATCAGGTAGATGTTTTTGCAGTTCAAAACGAACTTAAAACTCGTGATCACGCAAACGTAGACGACATCCTTACTATTCCTCTAATGACAGAAGAAGAAGTTAAGGCGTTGACGCCAGAGCAGATTCAAAATGAACTGGACAATAACTGTCAGGGTATCCTGGGCTACGTTGTTCGTTGGGTTGATCAAGGCGTTGGTTGTTCTAAGGTACCGGATATCAACAACGTTGGCCTAATGGAAGACCGTGCAACACTGCGTATTTCTTCTCAGCACGTTGCTAACTGGTTGGAGCACGGTATCTGTACTCAAGAGCAAGTTGAAGAAAGCTTGAAGCGTATGGCTGCTATTGTAGATGGTCAGAATGCAAACGACCCATACTACACAAACATGGCACCAGACTTTAACGGCATCGCGTTCCAGGCAGCTTCTGACCTTATCTTCAAAGGTAAAGAGCAGCCAAGTGGTTATACCGAGCCATTGCTTCACGCTTACCGCTTGAAGTTCAAAGCTGCTAAGTAAGCAGAGAGATTAGGTGACGCACCTACAGGATTGATCGCGCCGCTCCTGCACATCCATGTGCTCGCGGCATACCGTTCATCCTGAACATAAGAGCCCTGGCTTCGGCTGGGGTTTTTTGTGTCTACTATAAATTCAATATGTGGCTTAAATCATCCAGAGGGCTTTGAACGGAATTGCCGCCTCGATTCAAAACGTGAGTATAAATTTGAGTGGTTTTTACATCTGAATGGCCCAGTTGTTCCTGAACCGTTCGGATGTCTGCTCCCCGCTCTAACAGGTGTGTAGCAAAACTGTGTCTGAGTGAATGACAAGATGCAGCTTTCTGAATACCTGCTTCATAAATGGCACGCTTTACAGCTTTTTGAACACTGGTTTCATCTATATGGTGCCTTCTCCTTATTTGTGTACGCCGATCCAGGCTTAAACGATTGGAAGGGAACAAGTATTGCCAGGCCAGAGACGTTGATGCATTAGGGTATTTGCGTTCAAGTGCGTGGGGTAGATAAACACCGGGGACATTATCCGCTCTATCTTGTAAATATAGCGTTTCTACTTTTTTCATTTGCATCGCGAGATGGTTCGCTGTGTTTTTGCTGAGTGTGACTACCCGATCTTTTCCTCCCTTGCCATCAATTACTCTGACACAGAGCTTATGTAAATCAATGTCTTTGTAACGGAGCCTGAGTGTCTCCATTAGCCGAAGCCCTGAACCATACATCAATGCTGCGGCTAGTTTAGGCTGGCCTTTTATATGTTGGAAGAACAGAACAATTTCTTCCTGAGTTAAAAATACCGGTAATTTTTTCTTAGGCTTTGCCCGAGTAAATTGGTTGTAAGCTTTCAACTCAATCTGAAGTACCTCTCTGTAGAGAAAGGTGAGGGCATTCAATGCGCTGTTTTGAGTACTTGGAGATACATGTCTCTGAATGGCCAGGTATGAAAGAAATGCTTCAATATGGCTTTCATTCATATGTTTTGGGTGTTGTTTGTTATGAAAGAGAATATACCTACGAATCCATTGGCAATAACTTTCTTCTGTTCTCTTGCTGTAATGACGCAGGCGGATAGCCACTCGAACCTGGTTCATAAACTCAGATGCCATAGTTAAATACCTTTTATGTATAAATTTACAGTTATGTTAGTCAGGCTTGTGGGAGTGTGAAATACGGATTTATTCTGTATTTATAGTGGGAATTAATTAGTCTTTACTGAAGATGATTGACTATCTGATTGACTATCTGATTGATTTCAGTTGAAATTGTTTGATTCAAAAATTAACCAACCTTCAGGGATGGTAGAGGTTGCGGATTAGTTCCGTGTTTAGATTACGGAATTTTTCCGTCGATTAACTGTTATAACTTTACAAGGAGGTGCACTCATGCTCACTAAGCATCACAAAGAACTTTACGATTCGTTCTATGAAGCTACTCATGCAAATGAGCATTTAGACACCAAAACAGAGGTGCTAGTTGGTTTAGCCGCTGCAATGGGAATGAACTGCGAACCATGTACTAAATACTATCTTCATCAAGCCAAAAAAGCAGGTGTGAAGAAGGGTGAAGTATCAGAAGTTATAGCAAAAGTAATGGCTGTTGCCGCAGGGCAAAAGAAACTACAAGCGCAACAAGTCATTGAAGAGCATAAAATTGATTTAAGCTCGTTCAAATGACCAATTATAACCAGTCAATCAATGATCGCCCTTCGGGCTGGACCTCCAACCGCTACGCGGCTTCCGGCCCATTATTGAGGCGTTATATGTATTTAGCGAACGATAGTCATGCATAAATTAAACAAGGAAGAGTTAATTGCGCTCGTGCAAAAAATAATGGATTGCACTGGCTCTGAAGAAGAACAAAATGAGGATTTGTATTTACTCCAAAATAATGTTCCTCACCCAGAAGTCACTGATTTAATTTTTTGGCATCGCCCCGAGTTAAGTGCTGAAGAAGTTGTTGAAAAGGCTTTATCTTATAAGCCAATTCAACTGTAGACTAAGGCGGTGGAAACAACATATAACCAGGCCAAGCAGCATCAACCCCTTCGGGGTTTGGACAGCTTTTCCGTGGCTTCGCCACTCCAAATCTGCCGCTGTTGGCAGCGTTAGCAGCAGTAAGTGGAATAGCGAGATCTTGCTTTTTATATAATAAAGGTATATTTTCTATGTATGAGCGATTTTGAGTATGACCCACAAAAAAGTAAATCAAACCTAGAAAAGCATGGCATTGACTTTGAGCAAGCTAAGTGTCTTTGGGATGATTCCAACTTGGTTGAGATTTCAGCTAAAACCACAGATGAACCAAGATCATTAGTTATAGGTCAAATTGGCAGTAAACACTGGTCAGCAGTAATAACTTATAGAAACTCAACTATTCGTATAATTTCCGTTAGAAGGTCTAGAAATACTGAGGTTTCGTTATATGAAAGCTAAAGATTTTGAAGAGAAATTTGATGCAAACGAAGAAGACTTAATTTCAAATTTAGATCTTTCTTCAGTAAAACGTGTAAACCAGCAACAAAAAAGGGTTAATGTAGATTTTCCCGTTTGGATGATTGAGTCATTAGATAAAGAAGCTTCTAGGCTTGGTGTGACGCGTCAATCAATAATTAAAGTGTGGCTCGCTGAGCGTCTTGAGCATCAAATACATCATTAAAAACTGCTAACTAATACAGATAGGTTGCGCGCAGCCGCAACTTAATCTGATTGTTGTACGAGCCCGCAGCCTATTTAAGTAATTATCGGTTTGAGATTTTCTTGATTCTGAGTGTCGGGCTGAAGGTTACTTTTTTCAGCCCGAACGAAGCCACAGTCCTTCGACTGGTCTTTTATTTCTTTTGTTTTTTATTCTGTTTTTTCCTCTGTTTTGGTGCGTTTATCCTGTGCGCTGGCTCCCTTTAGTTGATCGTTCGAAGCCTGGAAGTTTGTCTTACTTTGACGAACGGGATGACCCTCATCGGATGACCGCAGCACGGGCATAGCCGTTCGGTTTTCTTTCTTTGGGCGGTGGTTTGTTCTGGCAGTTTCACTCTTAAAATGAGTTGCAGTCGTTTAAGTGTTTTATGAGCATTACCATGCAAGAAGCCATAATCCCTCGTTCGGCGGAAGCCCTTGGGTAATACGTGTTGCAAGACCCGCCATAAGAACTGAACCGCAGGTTCAGTGATCGTCATCCATTGCTTTGTATTGCTCTCCTTATATCGGAAAGTGATTTGGCCGTTCTCATGCTTCAGGATGTTTTGTTCGTTGATCACGCCTCGATATAAGTATCTGGCCAGATAAGTCAGTGCTGCGTCGCCTTTGCCGACGTGCTGGCACTGAACGACCCACTGTTTCGGGGTTGTGTTTGGTACGCTAAAGCCATGTTGCTTCATGGTGTCGATGAACTTTGCCCGAAAGACTTTGGCCAGAGCTCTTCCGTTGAACAGGTACTTGCCATGTTTTTGTTGCCATCGATGTTTGTCTTTGCTGAGCCCGCCATTGGGCACGATGAAGTGAACGTGCGGGTGGAACTCTAACCTCCGCGAATGAGTGTGAAGAACGCCAGTGAGTCCCAGATCACCTTGCAGTTGTTTATCCCGATGGCCGAAGCTCATTAGGGTTTCAACGGCACATTTAAACAAGGCTTGATACGCCCAGCGTTGGTGGTGCCAGACAAAGCCCCGAAGCTGAGACGGTAAGGTGAAGGTCACCATGTAATACTCGACGGGCAGCAGTTTCTGACGTTGTCGATCCAGCCAGAGATTATTGGCCTGGTGCTGGCAGGAAGGGCAACTCCGGTGGCCGCAGGAGTGATAGGCATGTTGATCCTGGCGGCAATCTTTGCATTGGAACACCATCTCGCCACAGGCTGAAGAATGACAGTCTATAATGTTCTGTAATGCCCAATGATGGCGGTCTTCCATCGGGCATTGACTCCTTAGATCGGGTTGGTATTGGCGCAGTAACTGCGCCAGGCCAATCACTTTTCCTCCTGATCGTCATGCTTCCAGTGGATGTGAAAGCCATCGATGAGCGCATTGATCATCAACGCGCTGTTTTGTTGGGCTTCCTCCGTCATTTTGGTGTAACGCGCAGTGGTGATTGGGCTGGCGTGGCCGAGTAAGGTTTGGATCGAGCGTAGGTTGACGCCGTTCTCCAACAAGTGGGTTGCAAAGCTGTGCCGTAAGGTGTGAACGTGGACATTCTTTGAGATACCACATTCTTTGGCGATGAGTTTGATTGCTTTTTGAACGCCACCGCGATCCATGATCATGGCTTGGCCTTCACGAATGAAGGGCGGTTTCCCGCCGGGAAAGAGCAGTTCAGGATGACGGTGGGTTTTCCAATAAAGACGTAAGGCTTTGAGGGTAGCCAATGGCAAAGGCACAAAGCGGTCTTTATTGCCTTTGGTGAATCGGATATGAATGCGCATGAGATGGCTGTCGATGTCAGCCACTTTAAGGTTGAGGGTTTCCGCCAGACGTAAACCCATGCTGTACGACGTGAGATAAAAGACCTGATAACTCAGTTTGTGAGTTTGGTTGATGATCCGACAAACTTCGTCTTGAGAGAGCACATCCTGCAGTGGTTGGACTTTCGGTGGTTTGACGATGTTGATCCATTGCCAGGGGCGACCCAGCACATGTTTGTAGAAAAACTGGATGGCATTGCGGGCGACTTTCACCATGCTCCAGGAACGGCGATCAACCAGATCCAGAAAGTAGGTTTTGAGTTGATCGGCGGTCAGCTGATCCGGACAGCAATCAAAGTAATCGCCAACCTGACGTAAACAGCGGGAATACATGTTGATGGTTTTAGGGCTTTTCCCTTGCAGGGTAAGTTCGTTAAGATAGCGTTGATACAGAGAATTGAAACGGATTTGGTCTTGTATGTTCATGTTTGAGCTCCTCACACCACCTTCGGGATTGAAGGGTCTAAGAAGTACAGTTGATCAGGTCTTCTGCCGCGAAGCGGCTTCGTTCAACAAGTCAAAGCACACGGACGCAGAAAAGCTGCGCCGGTGTTTGAGGCGTTATGCGCCAATATCAATGCAGTAAGACTAATTATTCGACATAATGAATAAAGGAATATTTATGAAAGATATAAACCCTCCACCAAAACCATCAACAACTGCTGGAAAAGGAAAACTTATCCAAGATGTGAAAGCTGGAAAATCGCTCGATTTTGATAAAGCAGGTATGATGGGTTTTTTAAAAAGTTTAAACCCGTTACAGTTTGCATCTGAAGCAATCGCTCAAATAACACACTATAAAATACAAATTAAAAACCTTGAAACAGAGCAGGTTCGAATTCAAGAAGAGGCAAAAATTCGCCACAAACAGATTGACTCAGCTCTTAAAGCAGGGCTGCAACTGCTTGAAGAAAGAAGAAGAGCCTTAGAGATGGCTTTAGAAGTTGTGGCTAAAGACCTAGAAAATACCCATCTAGAAAAGCAAAATATTTTAGAATGTATAAGTAACCTCGTGAAAAACATTTCTGACACTAATTTATCAATAGAAGAAAAACAAATGTCAAATACACTTCTTCCTGAGCTTACAGGGCTTTTAAAAACACTTGGTGAGCAAAGTACTGTAAAACTAGATTTGATAGCCCAGAATACTCAAAAAGCACTAGAAGCAATGCCAAATAGTGATCGTATACTGACATTTAGTGAGGATTAATAAATGCTTCCAGTATTAGCAGGCGTTGCACTGGTTGGCGCAGGTATTTGGATTTACAATGAGCTTCAAGAACAGTCTGCTGCTGAACGGGAAAGGTGGAGGTCAAAACGAGAAGAAGTTGAAAGGAGTATAGAATGGCATGAGGAGCAGATCGAAAATCACCTTCATGAAGCTCGTCTATCATATGATTTTAAAGTCCTTATTGATATGCACTATTCCTGTGTCAAAGTAGCTGACCAAGCTTACTCATTATTAAAAGATGCTAGAAAGTCTTTAGATAAAATTGGTGAAGCCATTGTAAAAACAAAAGAGCAAAGAGAAATTCTGTTTAAAAGAAAAAAAGAAGCTACTAGCCCATCAGACAAAAAGGAAATTCAAGAAGAAATAACTAGCATCCAGCAGCTTCGATCTTCACTTTTCGATGACAAAGACGAGATAAAAAAACAAAGGGACACGTTTCAAGCTAGGGTCAAAGATCTCAATAGCAAAACTCATACATTAAAAATTAGTATCAAAGAGAGAACCGGCACTAGAGGGATTGAGTGGTATGAAAGGCTTGAAGCAAGAAAGGCTAGTCGGCGCGCATAACTAATACAGATAGGTTGCGCGCAGCCGCAACTTAATCTGATTGTTGTACGAGCCCGCAGCCTATTTAAGTAATTATCGGTTTGAGATTTTCTTGATTCTGAGTGTCGGGCTGAAGGTCACTTTTTTCAGCCCGAACGAAGCCACAGTCCTTCGACTGGTCTTTTATTTCTTTTGTTTTTTATTCTGTTTTTTCCTCTGTTTTGGTGTGTTTATCCTGTGCGCTGGCTCCCTTTAGTTGATCGTTCGAAGCCTGGAAGTTTGTCTTACTTTGACGAACGGGATGACCCTCATCGGATGACCGCAGCACGGGCATAGCCGTTCGATTTTCTTTCTTTGGGCGGTGGTTTGTTCTGGCAGTTTCACTCTTAAAATGAGTTGCAGCCGTTTAAGTGTTTTATGAGCATTACCATGCAAGAAGCCATAATCCCTCGTTCGGCGGAAGCCCTTGGGTAAAACGTGTTGCAAGACCCGCCATAAGAACTGAACCGCAGGTTCAGTGATCGTCATCCATTGCTTTGTATTGCTCTCCTTATATCGGAAAGTGATTTGGCCGTTCTCATGCTTCAGGATGTTTTGTTCGTTGATCACGCCTCGATATAAGTATCTGGCCAGATAAGTGAGTGCCGCTTCGCCTTTTCCTACGTGCTGGCACTGAACGATCCATGTTCTGGGCGTATGTTTTGGGACATTGAAGCCATAAAGTTTCATGGTCTCAAGGAATTTTGCTCGAAAGACCTTAGCCAGTGCTTTGCCATTGAACAGGTACTTCCCGTGTTTCTGTTGCCATCGGTGTTTGTCTCGACTGAGCCCGCCATTGGGGACAATGAAGTGAACGTGCGGATGGAACTCTAAACGTCTTGAATGAGTATGAAGAACGCCAGTGAGCCCCAGATTTCCTTGCAGTTGTTTATCTCGGTGGCCGAAGCTCATCAGAGTGTCAACGGCACATTCAAACAGGGCTTGATACGCCCAGCGTTGGTGGTGCCAGACGAAGCCCCGAAGCTGAGACGGTAAGGTGAAGGTCACCATGTAATACTCGACGGGCAACAGTTTCTGGCGTTGTCGATCCAACCAGAGATTATTGGCTTGGTGCTGACAGGAGGGGCAACTCCGATGACCGCAAGAGTGGTATGCGTGTTGATCCTGATGACAGTCCCGACAGCGGAACAATATCTCTCCGCAGGCTGAGGAATGACAGTCTATAATGTTCTGTAGAGCCCAATGATGGCGGTCTTCCATCGGACATTGACTCCTCAAGTCAGGTTGGTATTGGCGCAGTAACTGCGCCAGGCCAATCACTTCTCCTCCTGATCGTCATTTTTCCAGTGGATGTTAAAACCATCGATGAGTGCATTGATCATCAACGCACTGTTTTGTTGGGCTTCCTCCGTCATTTTGGTGTAACGCGCAGTGGTGATCGGGCTGGCGTGGCCAAGCAAGGTTTGGATCGAGCGCAGGTTGACCCCATTCTCCAACAAGTGGGTCGCAAAGCTGTGGCGTAAGGTATGTACGTGAACGTTCTTTGAGATACCGCATTCTTTGGCGATGAGTTTAATGGCTTTTTGAACGCCGCCGCGATCCATGCACATGGTTTTGCCTTCGCGAACGAAGGGCGGTTTTCCGCCGGGAAAGAGCAGTTCAGGATGACGGTGGGTTTTCCAATAAAGACGTAAGGCTTTGAGGGTAGCCAATGGCAAAGGCACAAAGCGGTCTTTATTGCCTTTGGTGAATCGGATATGGACGCGCATGAGGTGGCTGTCGATGTCCGCAACTTTAAGGTTGAGTGTTTCCGCCAGACGTAAACCCATACTGTACGAAGTGAGATAAAAAACCTGATAACTCAGTTTGTGGGTTTGATTGATGATCCGACAGACCTCATCTTGAGAGAGCACATCTTGTAGGGGTTGGACTTTCGGTGGTTTGACGATGTTGATCCATTGCCAGGGGCGACCCAGTACATGTTTGTAGAAAAACTGGATGGCATTACGGGCGACTTTCACCATGCTCCAGGAACGGCGCTCGACCAGATCCAGAAAATAGGTTTTAAGCTGTTCTGCGGTAAGCAGATCAGGACAACAATCAAAGTAATCCCCAACCTGACGTAAACAGCGGGAATACATGTTGATGGTTTTAGGGCTTTTCCCTTGCAGGGTAAGTTCGTTAAGATAGCGTTGATATAGAGAATCGAAACGGATTTGGTCTTGTATGTTCATGTTTGAACTCCTCACACCACCTTCGGGATTGAAGGGTCTAAGAAGTACAGTTGATCAGGTCTTCTGCCGCGAAGCGGCTTCGTTCAACAAGCGTGTCAAAAACGACGGCTAACACTCCGGTTGCTTTGTGTTCGCTGCGCTCACTTTAACACAAAGCAACCTACGTATTATCCGCGTTTTGCGCGGGCGTTAGCATTAAAATATACATGTTCCATATGTTGTACAAGAGTGATGTTTAAGTTATAGTTGTCCAATTAGTTGTACATATTAGAGGAAGGTATGAGAATTGTGTCTTTTACAGAAGCTAGAAATGGGTTAAAAGCAGTTCTTGATTCTGTTGTTAACGATGCAGATACTACGGTAATAACACGTCGTGATTCTGAAGATGCGGTAGTTATGTCATTAGATTATTACAATTGCCTAATGGAAACGGTTCACTTGTTAAAATCTCCTGCTAACGCGGAGCATTTACGAAAATCAATTGAGCAATATAAAAATGGCAAAACTAAAGAAAGAGATTTAATTGATGAGTAGCAGGTTACTCTGTTGGACTGACGAAGCATGGAATGATTATTTGTTTTGGCAAGGGCAAGATAAAAAGACTTTAAAGCGTATTAATAAACTAATCACTGATACAAAACGATCACCGTTTGAAGGTATTGGTAAACCAGAGCCTCTTAAAGAGAATTTATCTGGTTTTTGGTCCCGACGAATTGATGAGACTAATAGGTTGGTATACGCAGTTGAAGATAAAGCCTTAACCATAATATCTTGTAGGTATCATTATTAGAAACATCAACAAAATTAAACTGCTAACATCTATATGACCGGGGGGGTTGTCAAGGGGCAGAAACCTGAAGGCCCCTCCAAGGTCAGAGCTCGATTCTCAATAATCTGATCCTGCTCTCTTTGTACTGGTCTAATGGAACCGGACACATTAATGAGAGGCAATAATTGTCAATCAATAAGGTGTCAGTTTGAGTACAAAGCGAACGTATAAACAATACACAAAAGAATTTAAAGAAGTTTTTATGCTCGGCACTCGCTGAGGCTTTGTTGTGTCTGTGATCTGCGTTTTTAAGGGACTTTCTGGTTATTGGTAGTTTGTATTAAGATTTGTTGCAAAGGCTTGGAAGTTGTGAGGTGATAGACTGGGTGTTTTCTTAAAGTGGCTGTCTGCTGCTCGTTCTTTGTTCCAAAAAGCCTGCCAATTTACTACGGCCGCAACTAAAGGCGTTACAAGTTCTATATACTCTGAATTATTCATGTGTACTATAATGTAATACAAATAGCTACATCTGGGAGAATAGCAAATGGGTGTTACAAGCGTACGTTTAAATTCTGAAGTGGAAGGACCACTTGAAAATCTTGCTAATAAATTAGATAGATCAAAAAACTATCTTATTAATCAAGCAATTAAAGAGTTTGTTCAGCGGCAATCAATGAAAGATGCGCGGTGGGAAGATACTTTGGAAGCGCTAAGTTCAATCAAGGCCGGCAAAACCGTTGATGGAAATGAAGTTACTGCTTGGCTTGAAAGCTGGGGAACTGAAGAAGAGCTATCGCCACCAAAAGTATGAACATTCAATATTCACCAGAGGCAATCGACGATTTAGTTCGGCTAAGAGAGCTTATCGAGGTAAAAAATCCATATGCTGCAAAACGAGTTGCGGCAAAGATTCTTACTGGTATTGAGAAATTAAAGTCGTTCCCTGAAATTGGTTTATTAGTTCATCTGGCACCAGATCCAAAGAAAATTAGAGATTTGTTCGTTTCCAATTACACCGTTCGGCATTTAATTGGCAAAGACACTATTTACATTCTACGAGTTTGGCATGGTAAAGAAATCGAAAAAGGCTTGTAACTAAGACAGATAGGTTGCGCGCAGCCGCAACTTAATCTGAGTGTGTATGAGCCCGCAGTCTTCGATCCGAACGAAGTCACAGTCCTTCGACTGATTGTTTATTCATTTGTTTTTTAATTCTGTGTTTTTCCTCATTTTACGTGTATTTTTCCTGCGCTTTGAGTCCCTCTAGTTGATCGTAGTCCATTGTTTCGGGGGTTGTGTTTGGTACGCTAAAGCCATGTTGAAAAACATCGGTGCCAATCCAGCGCTTTACAAGGCATTACCAAATAGATAGTTTAAGAATTTAGTGTTGCCGAGTTTAATTGACTTGGCAAAGAGAGGGAATAATAAATTTGAACTACCGTGGTACGAGATCCGTATGCTCGGTGGTGTCGGAGGAAGGAGGTCGTGAGTTCTCCTCCTATCCCGATTATGTGTTTCGAGGTGTGTCATGAGTGAGCCTAAACTGACTAAGAATCAGGCATTTCTGGCAATGTACTCGTTTCTGGACGAATACTATCAATTAACGAAGTCAGATGATGTCGGAGGGCTTCTTGGTAGTATGTCAATTCTCTCCGATGGGCATGTAGCTGACCCAGCAATCCAAGAAGATTGGGATGAGGCTATTGAAAAGGTAATAAGTGGTAAGGTTAATGCCGAGCTACAAATTGAAATCACATAACAAAAACCAGCAATCAGACTCTGCAGCTGTGGTTGGCGTTGTAAACCAATTAGGTGATGCGTATCGACATCCGTAAATATTTAAATGGAGATCCAGACGATTTAATTGAAGTCTACTTTCATGAGGTTTCGAAATCCTCTTGGAAATCTCTATTTGACTGGATGAAGGGGCGAGTGACTTTACTTGACTGCCAGTATGGACGAATCCCAATAAGTGACTTCAGCTTAAATAGGTTTTTATCTGAAGAGTTAAGCTACAGTGCGCACATTGAATGCTCCAATGGTTTTGAGCTTGTATTGTCAATCATTGAGAATAATGAGCTGACTATTGATATAGAATTTTCGAGTATCGATTCTGAAGATGACTTTTCTATATTCATAGCCTGTATTAACGAGATCGCAAGTGTATTAAATTCGAAAAATTATATAATTTGTCCTGAATTTCAGAAAAATAATGCATTCTATATAAATGGTGAATTTTTATGAATTCTGCGCTTGTAACAATCGCAGACTTCCGGACAAAATGACGCGTCATCCGCTTGACAAAAGGCCGCCACACTATTTTTCTACAGCTGCGGACGTTAGCTGAGAATGGAAAATCGTATTTATGGATAAGTGGATTCTAATCTTTATAAGCCAACTAATGGTTGTCAGAGTAGTTTCTGCCAATGAAGAGAACCAACTTGATTTTTATTGCAATAAATATGCGACTGATATTACAAACTCATATCAGGTAATGAAAAGTGTTAACAATATCCAAGTCAAAATCCGAAAAGTATTAATAAGAGATGTTCTTTCTCATATGGAGTATGACTCTTATTACGAAAAATCTCGATTTAAAGATTTGAAAATCAACGCTTGCAGGAATTATTTGCCGCTAAGAACTTCGATATCTGATGAACTAAAAAATAAAAAGGCTCTAACGATTGATTTTATATCGAATTATACGGTTTCAACACAAGATGTAGTAAATCCTGACACTTTCATTGCATTTGATCAGGAGGCCAGATTAGTCTCCAATGAAGTTAAAAGTCTCGCGAAGAACTTATTATTACAATATATTGCTGTACTCTCGAATACATCCTTATTTGACATAGTTAACGGTAAGTCCCATACCTACAAAACACAAAAAGTATATGGTTTTTATACCAATGACTATGAAACTTGGTATAGAGACAGCAACATACAAATGTAAGTCTGCTAATCTGGTAGCGGATGGCGGTGTTCCCCAACATATCTGTCGCGTTCAATTATTCTGTTTTTTGTAATTTCTCTTCTTGTTCCAGGTTCAGGTATACAGCTTATGATGATGCTTAGCTTCTGCGGCAGCATAAACGACTTTGTAAGATTTTATGAGTTCTGAGCGACATACTTTGAGGAGCCTTGCTGCTACCGCCGATGACTTTGTTGATTGTCCTTATGTACGCCTGAATCTAGTTCCTGCTGATTTCCATCGTTAAGTAAATACATCCGAGATGTAATGACGTGTAATTGAACATACTTCCTGCTCGGTTCAGTATGAAAACTTACTCTTTAACAGATGGGCCTAACGGCCTGTTCGCCAAAAATGGCCAAAACCATTGTTAATGGCGAAGAATGATGCCTGTTAAACAGCGGCTCAGTGTTAGTTATTTACCAATGGAAGCTTACTGATCGTTAAGTAACGGGAATAACCTTACTCCAGAGAGAAGTGGAGTGTATGACATGTCACTTGATTAGCCGGTGAAATATTACATGCATGGATTGAGATAATGCCTTTCATTTTGTGCGAATGCAGTGATGGCTGTTTTGTGAGTCGACTAAGCGAGTGGTTATGCTTAACCGTAGAGTATAAATAACGATCAATCTAACTAGACTGGTAAGTACCGTTTAGATTCGATGCTGTTTATCTTTATCGATGATTACAGTTTAAGTCACCAACCGGTTGCATGGAGCGTATGCGAAAAGTACTTTTTATTTCTGGTTTACCTTGTTCGGGTTTTACTCTGTTGGCAGGAGTATTACTCCAGAATTCTCGCTTTTACGTTGCGATGTCGAGTTTGGCTGCTTCTTTGATGGGCAGCTTCTACACCTCCTATCGTCAAAATTCTTTTAAGTTCAATCGCATATGTAACCTCAAATCTGTCAAGTCATGCATTGCTGATGTGAACGCATAATAAGCACTTTCATGCTGACTGATGAAATGCGTTTTTAATTACTTAAATCGGTTACCTCGAAGTTAGTTGTCTCGAACGGAATTGTATTAAACAAGCAGTAAAGCAACAAAAATATAAACTAAGGCCGGGTTATGAATAAGCATGTTTTAAATGGCATCACATCTGCCATGATGTCTTTAGGTGTATGCGGGGCGCCAGTGCAGGCTTACAGCAGTGCTCAAACGATGTATGGCGCTGTGCAAGCTTACTCTAGACAGCACCGGGGTATATCAACTCCGGCTTCTTTAAACACGCAGCACTTGGACCTGACCGACAGAAATTTTTTTACTGAGCGTGGATTTCAAGATAAGACTGGTTCTGTACCGAACAAAGTTGGGATGCAGCCATTAACAACTTCTTCTTTGGTCCAGAAAGTTAATCCCGTTTCTGACTTGTATATAGAGAATTTTACTGAGAAAAATATTGAGACGTCTACTGCGGACTTTACTGATCATTCATCTTCGGTTGAATTGGTTATAGATGCTCGTCACATTGTCTCTGAGCTGATAATTATTGATCAGGCGGTACCTGATAAACATGCTTTTTATCAAAGCATTAAGCCAGGTGTTGAAGTGAAAGAAATAGCATCGGGTCAGGACGGACTGATTCAGCTAACTGATATTTTACATCGCTATAAAAACCTGGATGCCCTGCATATTGTTTCTCATGCAGAAGATGGCGTGATTTATCTCGGTAATACTGAAGTAACCGAGCAGCTACTTATCAAGGAAGTTAATACGCTGTCTGTATTGAATAATTCAATGAAAGACAATGCAGATTTACTGCTCTATGGCTGTGAGTTGGCTAAGACTGAAAAGGGTGAGGCGTTATTGGCTTTAATTGCTAACAACGCCAATGTTGATATCGCGGCTTCTGATGACTATACCGGTGCCAGTGCACTGGAAGGCGACTGGGATTTAGAAATAAAAAAGGGCGATATTAACAGTCACAATGTGTTCAGTGAACAGGCACTCAAAGATTTTAATAATATTCTGTCCTTCACCACTACCCACGCTGGCCATAAATTTTGTGATACTGGTTCTTGTAACACCCCCGTCAGTTATGGCGATTTGACACTCAATGCGCCGTATCAGGTATCGGATTATTCAACTACCTCCCTATATATTACGGGGGATAATGCCGAGGCAACTTTTACTTTTACCATTACTGATACTGGAGCCCTGTACAGCTTTCAGCTGGATGCGCTGTCGTTAGTTACTTATAGCGGGGCGAATGCCTGCGATATTACGGTTGAAGGTTTTTACGCTTCTAATAATGCTTCTACGGGCACCAATACCATTAGTAAAACCGATGCCAATAACGGCGCCATGACGATCACAAATGTTACAGGTAAGGCGTTAAACAAATTTACTGTTAAGGTTTGTTCTGGCGGGGCAGACAGTGGACAGGGCAACCATGGAATATCCAGTTTCACATTGTCTAATCATGTAGCGCCAGCAGCGAATCCAACCATCACGAACGTGACCTATGACTCCAGCACCGGCAACCTGGTGGTGACCGGCACCAACTTCGAAGCCAAATCCGGTGCTGCGAACGATATCACAGTTAATAAATTGACCCTCACCGGCGAAGGCGGTGGTGGCTCGGCGTATACGCTGACTTCGGGAACCAACGTTGAAAGAGACTCCGCCACCCAGTTTACTGTGCCGATCAGTGGCACGGATAAACTGCGGGTGGATGCTCTGTTCAATAAAAACAGCACGTCAGCAGACGATGGCACCACCTATAACCTGGCCGCAGCGGATGATTTTGTGGCCAACGTCACCGCAGGTAATACGGCCATTGCCACCAATGGTGTGACCGTCAGTAACTATGCCAATCCGGCCATCACGTCCTCCACTTACGATGCCAGTACCGGGGCACTAGTTGTCACTGGTACAGGGTTTTCCAGCATCAGCGGTGCCAGTAACGATGTGGTTGCAAATACCTTCACATTTACCGGAGACAGTGGGGGTACCTATACCCTGACTGATACCAGTAATGTGGATGTGACTTCTGCGACGGCCTTTACCCTCACCCTCAGCGCCACAGATAAGCACAACGTGAACGGTATTCTGAATAAGGATTTAACCAGTGCTGAAAGTGGACAGGCTTATAATCTGGCCGCTGCGGATAACTGGATGGCGGGTGGCGCAAGCAATCAAAACATTGCTGATGCCGCCGCGACCATCAATGTCAGCAATGTGACAGCGCCTGCCGTCACGTCTGCCGCCTACAATCAAGGCACGGGCGTGTTGACGGTCACCGGCACCAACTTTGTGAATGCGGTGGGAGCCACCAATGACGTCGACGTGACGAAGTTGACGCTGACCGGGGAAGGCGGGAACACTTATACCTTAACCAGCAGTAATGTGGAGATTTCCAGTGCCACCTCGTTTGCCGTCACACTGAATGCCGCCGATAAATTGGTGGTGAACGGCTTGCTCAATAAAAACGGAACCCAGGCCGACGATGGTGCTACGAATTACAATTTAAACTTGGCCGATGACTACATGCCAGCGGTGGCGACCTCGACCAACATCGCAGATGCCACCAACACGGTCACGGTCAGCAATGTGCAAGTTCCGACGATCACCAGTGCCACCTATGACGCGAACAGTAAAGCCTTGGTGGTGACCGGCACCGGCTTCGCTCGTAAATTCGGGGCCACCAACGACATTGATCCCACCAAGCTGAGCCTGACCGGGGAGGGAAGTAATAGTTATACGTTAACGGGCAGCTCGGTCGAGATCAGTTCAGAAACCGAATTTACGATCACGCTGAGCGATACCGATAAAATCAATGTGAACGGCTTATTGAACAAAGACGGTACTGCGGCGGATGACAGCGTCACTTATAACCTGGCTGGCGCCGAAGATTGGCAGCAAGGCGCCGCGATCAATGCCACCATTGCCGATACCACCGGCAATGGCGTCACGGTGTCCAGTTCCGCAGACCCAACCATCACCTCGGCAACGTACGACTTTGCCACGGGCATATTGGTGGTCACCGGGACCCGGTTGGTTAAACACCCCGGGGCGACCAATGATGTGGACTTAACCAAATTGACCATTTCAGGGGAAGCCAGTGGCACCC
>NZ_BAABBN010000011.1:0-16454 GCF_039537985.1 Litoribacillus peritrichatus | reverse complement strand
GCTGATCTTCTTGCTGAAGACTGTGGCGGTCACGGTACTGAAGAGTACGACGAGATGCTAGAGTTGGTGGAAATGGAACTTCGTGATCTATTGAGCGAATATGAATTCCCTGGTGATGATACTCCAATCATCGCTGGTTCTGCTCTTATGGCATTGAACGGTGAAGATGATAACGAGCTAGGTACAACTGCTGTTAAGAACTTGGTTGAAGCTCTTGATTCTTACATCCCAGAGCCAGAGCGTGATACAGACAAGCCATTCCTAATGCCGATTGAGGATGTTTTCTCAATCCAGGGTCGTGGTACTGTAGTAACTGGTCGTATCGAAAGTGGTATCATCACTGTTGGTGAAGAAATCGAAATCGTTGGTATTAAAGAAACGACTAAGACGACTTGTACTGGTGTTGAGATGTTCCGCAAGTTGCTAGACGAAGGTCGTGCTGGTGAGAACTGTGGTATTTTGTTGCGTGGTACTAAGCGTGATGAAGTTGAGCGTGGTCAGGTATTGACTAAGCCAGGCGCAATTACTCCACACACTAAGTTCGAAGCAGAAATCTATGTGTTGGGTAAAGATGAAGGTGGTCGTCATACGCCATTCTTTAAAGGCTACCGTCCACAGTTCTACTTCCGTACAACTGACGTAACTGGTTCTTGTGAATTGCCAGAAGGCGTTGAAATGGTAATGCCTGGTGATAACGTTCAGTTGTCAGTAACACTGATTGCTCCAATTGCGATGGACGAAGGTCTTCGTTTTGCGATCCGTGAAGGCGGCCGTACAGTTGGCGCTGGTGTTGTTGCAAAGATCACTGAGTAGTAGTATAATGTGCCCCTCTCTAAATAGAGGGGTATTTAAATAGGCCAGTAGTTCAATTGGTAGAGCGTCGGTCTCCAAAACCGAAAGTTGGGGGTTCGAGTCCCTCCTGGCCTGCCACCTTTTCTCCTCTTTAGCGCGCACAATGAATTCAAATATTGAAAATCAAAAATCTCCATTAGATATCGTGAAATGGGTTCTGGTTGCTGCACTGGTGTCAGTGGCAGTTGTTGGAAACTCTGTCTTTAGTGATGAGTCCTTGTTGTATCGTGTGATTGCTGTGCTTGTTTTGGCAGTGGTTGCTTTGGGTATTACTTTGACAACTGAGCATGGAAAGCAGTTTTCTTCATTTGTTCGTTTGTCTTGGGCTGAAGTTAAGAAGGTTGTGTGGCCAACAAGAGAAGAAACACGTCAAACAACAATTATTGTTGTTGTGGCTGTTCTTATTGTTGGCGTTATTTTGTATCTGATGGATACGTTGTTTGGTTGGCTTGTTAAGTTGCTGATTGGTTAGAGGTTTATATGTCC
Source organism: Litoribacillus peritrichatus (assembly GCF_039537985.1). NCBI lineage: Bacteria > Pseudomonadati > Pseudomonadota > Gammaproteobacteria > Oceanospirillales > Oceanospirillaceae > Litoribacillus > Litoribacillus peritrichatus. The sequence continues at coordinate 15,116 of NZ_BAABBN010000011.1, read as the reverse complement.
AAGCGCTGGTACGTTGTTCAAGCTTACTCTGGCTATGAAAAAAGAGTGATGAACTCTTTAAAAGAGCAAATCAACCTGAAGGGAATGGAAGAGCACTTTGGTGAGATTCTGGTTCCAACTGAAGAAGTTATAGAAATGCGCGAAGGGAAGAAGCGCAAAAGTGAACGTAAATTCTATCCTGGTTATGTGTTAGTTAATATGGATATGAATGATGATACGTGGCACTTAGTCAAAAGCACTTCCAGAGTTTTAGGGTTTATTGGTGGTACGGCCGATAAGCCAGCGCCGATTACACAACGCGAAGCGGATGCAATTCTTCAGCGCGTAGAGTCCGGTGTTAATAAGCCTCGTCCGAAAACGTTGTTTGAAGCCGGTGAGGTTGTTCGAGTTAATGATGGTCCGTTTGCGGACTTTAATGGTGTTGTTGAAGAAGTGGATTATGAAAAGAGTCGGGTAAAAGTTTCGGTTCTTATTTTTGGTCGTTCAACACCAGTGGAATTAGAGTTTGGTCAGGTTGAAAAAACCTGATAATTAATCGGGGAGCCGTAAGGCGTTACTACCCAATAGGAGTAAATAATGGCTAAGAAAATTGAAGCTTACATCAAGTTGCAGGTTGCAGCTGGTCAAGCAAATCCAAGTCCGCCGGTAGGTCCTGCTCTAGGTCAGCACGGTGTAAATATCATGGAATTCTGTAAGGCATTCAATGCTAAAACACAGAAGATGGAGCCTGGTCTTCCGGTTCCTGTGGTAATTACAGTGTATGGCGATCGCTCTTTCACTTTTATTACGAAAACACCGCCAGCTTCAGTTCTTTTGAAGAAGGCAGCGGGTTTGAAGAGTGGTTCTTCTCGTCCTAATACTGACAAAGTTGGTAAAGTGACACGTGCGCAGTTGGAAGAAATTGCTACAACGAAAATGGCTGACTTGAATGCATCTGATATGGATTCAGCGGTTCGTATTATTGCTGGTACAGCACGAAGCATGGGCTTAGAGGTGGAGGGTTAATCATGGCTAAACTTACTAAGCGCGCTAAACTTGTTGCAGAAAAAGTAGATGCTGAAAAGCAATATTCTGTAGAAGAAGCTGTATCTCTATTGAAAGAGCTAAGCACTGTTAAGTTCACTGAGTCTGTTGATGTTTCTGTGAACCTTGGTATTGATGCTCGTAAGTCAGATCAAAACGTACGTGGTGCTACTGTTCTACCAAACGGTAACGGTAAATCAGTTCGTGTTGCTGTGTTCACTCAAGGTGAAAACGCTGATAAAGCTACAGCTGCGGGTGCAGATGTTGTTGGTATGGACGACCTTGCTGCTGATGTTAAAGCGGGTAACATGGACTTTGACGTAGTGATTGCAACTCCAGACGCTATGCGTGTAGTTGGTCAGCTAGGTCAAATTCTTGGTCCTCGTGGTTTAATGCCTAACCCTAAGGTTGGTACTGTAACTGCTGACGTTGAAACTGCTGTTAAAAACGCGAAAGCTGGTCAGGTTCGTTACCGTAATGATAAGGCAGGTATCATTCATACTGCTATCGGTAATGTTACATTTGATGCGGCTCAAATCACAGGTAACCTGGAAGCATTGTTGGCTGACCTTAAGAAAGCAAAGCCAGCTTCTGCAAAAGGCGTATTTTTGAAGAAGGTAACGCTTTCTTCAACTATGGGTCCAGGTCTTGCGATCGATCATACGGCGCTTGATATTTAATCAAGGCCAGACAGAACTTTGGGGTCTCTAGTAATAGAGGCCGTCAAAGACCGCAGGTGTTTTAAATAAAACTTAATATCCTGCGCAGATGGTGTGTACCCCTTCAGAATACTGAATTGTCACACCAAAGTTAGCTCTTCGGGGCATTAAATAACTTTTAGGAGTTAAATTGTGGCTTTAGGACTTATTGATAAAAAAGCAATTGTTGCTGAAGTCCAGGAAGCTGCTCAGTCAGCTCAGTCTGCTGTTGTTGCTGATGCACGTGGTGTATCTGTAACGGAGATGACTGCTTTGCGTAAAGAAGCTCGTGAAGCGGGTGTATGGATGAAAGTTGTCCGTAATACACTGGCTAAGCGTGCTGTTGAAGGCACTGAATATGAGTGTCTGACTGAAAACTTCGTTGGTCCAACTTTGATTGCATTTTCTAATGAGCACCCAGGTGCTGCTGCGCGAATCTTTAAAGATTTTGCGAAAGGAAATGACAAGTTTGAAGTTAAGGCAGCTGCCTTTGAAGGTAAGATTGCAGATGCAAACTTACTGGCAACGCTACCAACTTACGACGAAGCGATCGCAAAGCTAATGAGCGTGATGAAAGAAGCAGCCGCTGGCAAACTGGTTCGTACAATTGCTGCGATCCGCGATCAGAAAGAACAAGAAGCAGCTTAATTATTGTCGTCCGTTGGATGCAGTACTGGTTGTTTAGTGAAAAATTAACGAGCGAAAGCTCATATATGATTTCGGGATAATATTATGTCTCTATCTAAAGACGATATCATCAATGCAGTTGCTGAAATGTCAGTAACTGACGTTGTAGAATTGATTGAAGCAATGGAAGAAAAATTCGGCGTAACTGCAGCGGCAGCAGCAGTAGCAGTAGCTGGCGGCGACGCTGGCGGTGCAGCTGAAGAGAAAACTGAATTTGACGTTGTTCTTACTGGCGCAGGCGAGAAGAAAGTTAACGTTATTAAAGCAGTACGTGCAATCACTGGTCTAGGCTTGAAAGAAGCAAAAGGCATGGTTGACGGTGTTCCTTCTACAGTTAAAGAAGGCGCTTCTAAAGAAGAAGCTGAAGAAGCGAAGAAGCAGCTTGAAGAAGCTGGTGCAAGCGTTGAGATCAAGTAATCTCAAAACTGCACAAATAGCTCTATAGTAATACTGGCTGGCGGCCTTTGTCGCCGGCCTTTTACCGTTTATAAAGTACAAAATTAATAGTGTCACCCGCACTAGAGCGATCGCTGGTAAAGAGCTGAGGATCACTAATGGCTTACTCATATACCGAGAAAAAACGAATTCGGAAGGACTTCAGTAAAGTGCCTCCGGTAATGGATGTGCCTTACTTATTGGCAATCCAACTGGATTCGTACAAGAAGTTTTTACAATCGGATGTCGATGTTGCGTCCCGTATGGAGATGGGGCTACATGCAGCATTTAAGTCTGTATTTCCTATAGTATCTTTTTCTGGAAATGCAGCGTTGGAATACGTTAGTTATCGGTTAGGCAAGCCTGTATTCGATGTTAAGGAATGTGTGCTTCGTGGAATTACTTATTCCGCACCGTTACGTGTTAAGGTTCGTTTGATTATCTACGATAAAGAGTCTTCAACGAAGGCTATTAAGGATATCAAAGAACAAGAAGTTTACATGGGTGAAATGCCACTCATGACGGAGAATGGTACTTTCGTTATCAATGGTACCGAGCGTGTTATCGTATCTCAGTTGCACCGTTCACCAGGTGTGTTCTTTGATCATGATAAAGGTAAGACGCACTCTTCTGGTAAGTTGCTGTATTCAGCACGTATTATTCCATATCGTGGTTCTTGGTTAGATTTCGAATTTGACCCGAAAGATAATGTATTTGTTCGTATTGACCGTCGCCGTAAGTTACCTGCGACTATCTTGATGCGTGCACTTGGCTATGAAGCTGAACAAGTACTGGATATCTTCTTTGAAACCTCAAGTTATGAATTCCGTAAAGACGGCGTTTATCTTGAGTTAGTTGCCGGCCGTTTGCGTGGTGAGACAGCAACCTTTGACCTTGTTGATGACAAAGGTGAAGTGATCGTAGAAACGGGTCGTCGTATTACGGCTCGTCATATTCGTACAATGGAAAAGGCAGGCCTTGAGTGGTTGAAAGTACCTGTTGAGTACCTATGTGGAAAAACCATCGCGAAGAACATTATTCACCCTGCGACAGGTGAAATTCTTTGTGAATGTAACTCTGAAATTACCATGGAGTTACTGGAAACTTTTGCACAAGCTGGTATTACAAACATTGAAACTTTGTATACCAATGATCTGGATTGTGGTTCGTTCATCTCTGACACGCTTAAAGTAGATCCTACCAGAAACAAGCTAGAAGCTTTGGTAGAAATTTATAGAATGATGCGTCCTGGTGAGCCACCGACCAAAGAATCTGCAGAAGCTCTGTTCCATAACCTGTTCTTTACTGATGAGCGTTATGACTTGTCGACTGTAGGTCGTATGAAGTTTAACCGTCGCTTGGGTCGTGAAGAAACGACAGGCGAAGGCATTCTTTATGATGGTGTCTACTTCGATGAAGACACCAGTAAGCCTTCAGACATCGTTGATGTACTGAAAACACTGGTTGACATCCGTAACGGTAAAGGCACGGTCGATGATATCGATAACCTTGGCAACCGTCGTATCCGTTCTGTTGGTGAGATGGCTGAAAACCAGTTCCGTGTAGGTTTGGTTCGTGTTGAGCGTGCAGTGCGTGAACGTTTGAGTTTGGCTGAGTCTGAAGGTTTGATGCCTCAGGATTTGATTAATGCTAAGCCAGTTGCTGCGGCAATCAAAGAGTTCTTTGGTTCAAGCCAGTTGTCTCAGTTTATGGATCAGAACAACCCGCTTTCAGAAGTGACTCATAAGCGACGTGTTTCTGCGTTAGGCCCTGGTGGTTTGACTCGTGAACGTGCAGGCTTTGAGGTTCGAGATGTACACGCAACTCACTATGGTCGTGTTTGTCCGATTGAAACGCCAGAAGGTCCGAACATTGGTTTGATCAACTCTTTGGCGAGTTATGCGCGCACCAATGAATATGGCTTCTTGGAGAGTCCATACCGTAAAGTTGTTGATGGTGTGGTGACTGACGATATTGATTACTTGTCAGCGATCGAAGAAACAGAAATGGTGATTGCTCAGGCAAACGCAGAGCTTGATGAAGGTAATAATCTGGTCGGTGAATTGGTTCCAGTTCGTCATCAGGAAGAATTTACCGTGATGTCGCCTGAAAAAGTAGACTATATGGATGTATCGCCACGCCAGGTGGTATCCGTAGCTGCATCTTTGATTCCGTTCCTTGAGCACGATGATGCGAACCGTGCATTGATGGGGTCAAACATGCAGCGTCAGGCTGTTCCGACGTTGGTCGCTGAAAAGCCTGTGGTTGGTACGGGTATGGAGCGATACGTTGCTCGCGACTCCGGCGTATGTATCATTGCGGACCGTGGTGGTGTGATCGAAAGTGTAGACGCTTCCCGAGTAGTTGTACGTGTTAATAACGATGAAACAGCGGCTGGTGAAGCTGGTGTTGATATCTATAACTTAACCAAATATGTACGTTCAAACCAGAACACTTGTATTAACCAGCGTTCTGTTGTTTTTCCGGGCGACAAGATAGCCCGTGGTGATGTATTGGCTGATGGACCGTCCGTTGATTTGGGTGAGCTTGCGCTTGGTCAAAATATGCGTATCGCCTTCATGCCTTGGAATGGTTATAACTTCGAGGATTCGATTCTAGTATCTGAGCGCGCTGTTCAGGAAGATCGTTTTACAACCATTCATATTCAGGAATTAACTTGTATCAGTCGTGATACTAAGTTGGGCTCTGAAGAGATTACAGCCGATATCCCTAATGTGGGCGAGTCTGCATTGGCGAAGCTGGATGAGTCTGGCATTGTTTATGTCGGTGCGGAAGTAGGTCCTGGTGACATTCTTGTTGGTAAAGTGACACCTAAGGGTGAAACTCAGCTAACGCCTGAAGAGAAGCTGCTTCGTGCAATTTTCGGTGAAAAAGCATCGGATGTAAAAGATACATCGCTTCGCGTTAAGACGGGTACCAAAGGTACGGTCATTGACGTTCAGGTGTTTACCCGAGATGGCGTTGAAAAAGATCAGCGTGCTTTGGATATTGAAAAGGCACAGCTGGACGAATTCCGTAAAGATCTAATGGCTGAGTTCACTATTGTTGAACGTGCGACGTTTGAGCGTTTAAGTGCTGCTTTGGTTGGAAAAGAAATCATTGCTGGCCCAGGCATTAAAAAGGGCGACAGTTTAACTCAGGAATATTTGGATAACCTGGCGCACGATCAGTGGTTCAAACTGAATCTTGCTGACGAATCTTTGAATGAGCAGCTTGAGGCAGCTCAGGATTACTTGAAGACTCATCGCAAAGAGCAGGATGAGAAATTCGAAGATAAGAAGCGTAAGATTCAGACAGGCGATGACTTGGCTCCTGGTGTTCTTAAGATTGTCAAAGTTTATGTGGCAATTAAACGTCGTATTCAGCCTGGTGATAAGATGGCTGGTCGTCACGGTAACAAAGGTGTAATTTCAGCAATTATGCCGGTGGAAGATATGCCGCATGACGAGAACGGTGTGCCGGTTGATATCGTACTTAACCCACTGGGTGTACCTTCGCGTATGAACGTTGGTCAGGTATTGGAAATGCACCTAGGCCTTGCAGCGAAAGGGCTGGGTGATCGAATCAATGAAATGCTCAGAGAAGAAAGAGAGCGTCTGGAAAAAGTCCAGCTGCTTCGCGACTTCCTGAAGCAGATCTATAATTCTGAAGTGGCTGACTGTACTGGCGGTAAGGTTGAGGATATCGACTCACTGTCTGAACAGGAAATTCTGGATCTTGCAGCAAACTTAAGAGGCGGTGTGCCGATGGCAACGCCTGTGTTTGATGGGGCAAAAGAAGCTGAAATTAAGCACATGTTGAAACTTGCCGGTCTGCCTGAAAGTGGTCAGATGACCATGTTTGATGGTCGTACGGGTCAGAAGTTTGACCGTAAGGTAACGGTTGGCTACATGTATATGCTCAAGTTGAACCACTTGGTTGATGACAAGATGCATGCCCGTTCAACAGGCTCTTACAGTCTTGTAACTCAGCAGCCGTTGGGTGGTAAGGCTCAGTTCGGTGGACAGCGTTTCGGAGAGATGGAGGTATGGGCGCTGGAAGCATACGGTGCGGCTTATACTCTGCAAGAAATGCTGACAGTTAAGTCAGATGATGTGAACGGTCGTACGAAGATGTATAAAAACATCGTAGACGGCGATCACAGTATGGACCCGGGTATGCCTGAGTCGTTTAACGTACTGGTTAAAGAAATTCGTTCGCTTGGCATCGACATCGAACTAGAAACTGAATAATTAACTTAGTATTACTATGAGCCTGAGGAATTCCGAAGGCTCATAAAGCTAAATGAGGCTTTATCAATGAAAGACCTGTTAGGCTTGCTGAAGTCACAAGGCCAATCTGAAGAATTTGATTCGATTCGTATTGGTCTTGCATCACCAGAAATGATCCGTGCGTGGTCATTTGGTGAAGTTAAAAAACCGGAAACGATTAATTACCGTACATTCAAGCCTGAACGTGAAGGCTTGTTCTGTGCGAAGATCTTTGGCCCTATCAAAGATTACGAATGCTTGTGTGGTAAATACAAGCGAATGAAGCACAGAGGCATTATCTGTGAGAAGTGTGGCGTTGAAGTTACACTCTCAAAGGTACGTCGTGACCGTATGGGTCATATTGAACTTGCAAGTCCTGTTGCGCATATTTGGTTCCTAAAGTCTTTGCCGTCTCGTATCGGTATGCTTTTGGATATGACGTTACGCGATATTGAACGTGTACTCTATTTTGAATCGTTCGTGGTAATCGAGCCTGGCATGACCACGCTTGAAAAAGGCCAGATGTTGAACGATGAAGAATACTTCGAAGCGTTAGAGCAATTCGGTGATGACTTCGATGCCCGTATGGGAGCAGAAGCAGTACAGTACTTGCTTCAGGATTTGGATTTAGATCAAGAAATCACTGAAATTCGTGAAGAAATTCCCGCGACCAATTCTGAGACTAAGCTTAAGAAGCTTACAAAGCGCTTAAAATTACTTGAGTCTTTTGTGAAGTCAGGAAATCGCCCTGAGTGGATGATTCTTGAAGTGTTACCTGTGCTTCCGCCTGATCTTCGCCCGTTAGTTCCGTTGGATGGTGGTCGTTTTGCGACGTCTGATCTAAACGATTTGTATCGTCGAGTGATCAACCGTAACAATCGTTTGAAGCGTCTGTTGGAGCTTAGCGCTCCTGACATTATCGTGCGCAACGAAAAGCGTATGCTTCAAGAGTCTGTGGATGCGTTGCTTGATAATGGTCGACGTGGCCGTGCAATCACGGGATCAAATAAGCGTCCACTGAAATCACTGGCTGACATGATTAAGGGTAAAGGCGGTCGTTTCCGTCAGAACCTACTAGGTAAGCGTGTTGATTATTCTGGTCGTTCGGTGATTACCGTAGGTCCTCAGTTACGTTTGCATCAGTGTGGTCTTCCTAAGAAGATGGCGCTTGAGCTATTTAAACCGTTTATTTTCTCTAAGCTTGAGCTACGTGGTCTTGCAACTACGATTAAAGCTGCTAAGAAGATGGTTGAGCGCGAAACAGCAGAGGTTTGGGATATTCTTGCGGAAGTAATTCGTGAGCATCCGGTTCTTCTTAACCGTGCACCTACACTTCACCGTCTTGGTATTCAGGCATTTGAACCAGTACTGATTGAAGGTAAAGCGATTCAGTTACACCCATTGGTTTGTGCGGCGTATAACGCTGACTTTGATGGTGACCAGATGGCTGTGCACGTACCGCTGACAACTGAAGCTCAGTTGGAAGCGCGTGCGTTGATGATGGCAACCAATAACGTTTTATCACCTGCGAACGGTGATCCGATTATTGTGCCTTCGCAAGACGTGGTATTGGGTCTTTACTATATGACCCGTGATCGAATCAATGCTCAAGGTGAAGGCCTTGTGTTCTCTGATATCGAAGAAGCGCACCGCGCTTACTGGTCTGGCCGTGCCCACTTGCAGGCCAAGATTAAAATTCGTATCCGTGATGTTGTGATCGATGACGATGGAAATCGCCATGAAAAAACCGAGATTCGTGAAACGACGGTAGGTCGAGCATTGTTGTTTGAAATCGTTCCTGAAGGCATTTCTTTTGAAATGGTTAACCAGGCGATGAAGAAGAAAGCCATCTCTGCGCTTTTGAATCAGTGTTATCGAGTGATTGGTCTAAAAGATACCGTGGTATTTGCTGACCAATTAATGTACACCGGTTTCCATTATGCAACCCTATCCGGTTCTTCCATTGGTGTGAATGATTTCGAAATTCCTAAAGAAAAAGCGGGAATTATTGAAGCTGCGGATCAGGAAGTAAAAGAGATTGAATCTCAGTATGCGTCAGGTCTTGTAACGCAAGGTGAGAAGTACAACAAAGTTATTGATATTTGGTCGCGTGCGAACGAAGTGGTTTCCACAAAGATGATGGAAAACCTGGGTAAAGAAACCGTAGTTGACCGTGAAGGCAACGAGGTTCAGCAAGACTCATTCAACTCCGTTTACATGATGGCCGATTCTGGCGCTCGTGGTTCCGCAGCTCAGATTCGTCAGTTGTCTGGTATGCGTGGTTTGATGGCTAAGCCGGATGGCTCAATCATCGAGACGCCAATTGTGGCGAACTTCCGTGAAGGTTTGAACGTTCTTCAGTACTTTATTTCAACGCACGGTGCCCGTAAAGGTTTGGCGGATACGGCATTGAAAACGGCGAACTCCGGTTATCTGACTCGACGTTTGGTGGACGTTGCTCAGGACGTGGTTGTTACTGAAAATGACTGTGGTACGGAAGAAGGCTTAATCATGACGCCGCTCATCGAAGGCGGTGACGTTGTTCTGCCGTTGGGTGATCGAGTACTGGGTCGAGTGGTTGCTCTGGATGTTATGCAGCCAGGCAGTGATGATATTGCGATCGAAAAAGGCACTTTGATTGATGAGCGTTGGGTTAAGCGTTTAGAAAACATGGGTGTGGATGAAATCGTTGTTCGCTCTGCAATTACCTGTGAAACGCGCTTTGGTATCTGTGCTAAGTGTTACGGTCGTGATTTGGCTCGTGGTCATCAGGTGAACCCTGGTGAGTCTGTGGGTGTTATTGCTGCACAGTCGATTGGTGAGCCGGGTACACAGCTTACCATGCGTACCTTCCATATTGGTGGTGCTGCTTCAAGAGCGTCTGCTGTTGATAATATTCAGGTTAAGAACGGTGGTACCGTTCGTCTTCGCAAGCTTAAGCACGTACAACGTGAAACGGGTGAGTTGGTTGCGACTTCTCGTTCAGGCGAATTGGCGATTGCGGACGAGTTCGGCCGAGAGCGTGAGCTTTATAAATTGCCTTACGGTGCCGTTATTAGCGTTCAGGATGGCGATGCAGTGACGTCGGGCCAGATCGTTGCGAATTGGGACCCACACACTCACCCAATCGTTTCTGAAGTATCGGGTCGTGTTAAGTTCGTTGGCATGGAAGATAAAATTACCATCGACCGCCAGACTGATGAATTAACCGGTTTATCCAGTATTCAGGTAATTGATCCGAAAGATCGCCCTGCTGCAGGTAAAGACATTCGTCCGATGGTTCAGTTGTTTGACGAAAACGGTAACGAACTTAAATTTGCTAACTCTGGTGCACCGGCACAATATCTGCTGCCAGGTAGTGCGTTGGTGAGTGTTGAAGACGGTGCTGAGGTTAAGGTGGGTGATGTTGTTGCTCGTATTCCTCAGGAATCTTCAGGTAACAAAGATATTACCGGTGGTTTGCCGCGAGTTGCTGACTTGTTTGAAGCGCGTAAGCCTAAAGAGCCTGCCATTCTTGCTGAAATCACAGGTGTTATTGGTTTCGGTAAAGAAACCAAAGGTAAGAAGCGTCTACAAATCACGCCAACTGATGGCAGTGAAGCGTACGAAGTATTGATCCCTAAGTGGCGTCACCTGAACGTATTTGAAGGTGAGTCGGTAACTAAGGGTGAAGTGATTGCTGACGGTCCTGCAAGTTCTCATGATATTTTACGCTTGTTGGGTGTTGAGGCCTTGGCTCAATACATTACAAACGAAGTGCAGGACGTATATCGCTTACAGGGCGTTGTAATCAACGATAAGCACATTGAAGTTATTATTCGTCAGATGTTGCGTAAAGTTGATGTAGCTGCTGCAGGTGATAGTGACATGATTCCTGGTGATCAGGTTGAATTGTCAGATGTTCTTGAACTGAACAAAGAACTTTCAGCTCAGAATAAGGTTACTGTCAAATTTGAGCACGTATTGCTTGGCATTACGAAGGCATCATTGTCGACTGAATCGTTCATCTCTGCGGCTTCTTTCCAGGAGACAACACGAGTTCTGACCGAAGGTGCGGTGATTGGTAAGCGCGATTACTTGCGTGGCTTGAAAGAGAACGTTGTTGTAGGTCGCTTGATCCCGGCGGGAACAGGTTTGACTTACCATAAAGAGCGTAAGCGTCGTAAGCAGCAGGAGTTGGATCCATTCATTGCTCCAACTTTGAATGCGGACGAAGCAGAAGAACGTCTGTCTGAAGAGATGAAGGGCATCGAGTAATTGGTGACTTCACGCTCTTAGACTTGACTAGGATTGCTGAGGTCTTTAGAATTCGGCATCCTGAATAATGGTGAGACCTGTTTGGGTTTCACCTTTTCTTGTTTTTTTGATTACTTAATTGGAGTTGTTTTAATGGCAACGATTAACCAGTTGGTACGTAAACCGCGTAAGCGCGTTGTAGAGAAGAGCAATGTACCTGCATTGCAAGCTTGCCCTCAGCGTCGTGGTGTTTGTACCCGTGTGTATACAACTACACCAAAGAAGCCAAACTCTGCATTGCGTAAAGTTTGTCGTGTTCGCCTGACTAATGGTTTTGAAGTTACTTCATACATTGGTGGTGAAGGTCATAACTTGCAAGAGCACAGTGTTGTTCTAATCCGTGGCGGTCGTGTTAAGGATTTGCCTGGTGTTCGTTATCACACAGTTCGTGGTAGCTTGGATACCCAAGGTGTTGCAGATCGTAAGCAAGGTCGTTCTAAGTACGGTACTAAGCGTCCTAAGGGTTAATAACCCGGTAATAAGATAGCTTTACTGTAGATAAGATGTAAGGCCAAGCAAAAATTGATGTATTAGTCTTGGGGAAACCTGAAGACCTTTGAGGACTTATCAATGCCAAGAAGAAGAGTTGTTGCAAAACGTGAAGTTCTTCCAGATCCTAAATTTGGAAACACTACGTTGGCAAAATTTATGAACCATGTAATGGTTAGTGGTAAAAAATCAACAGCGGAAAAAATTGTATACGGCGCACTAGACGTGGTTGCTGAACGTACAAACGCTGATCCACTAGAAATGTTCGCTAAAGCACTGGAATCAATCCAGCCTATGGTTGAGGTTAAGTCTCGCCGTGTAGGTGGTGCTACGTACCAAGTTCCTGTAGAAGTACGTCCAAGCCGTCGTGAAGCTTTGTCTATGCGTTGGTTGGTGGATGCTGCTCGTGGCCGTGGTGAAAAATCTATGGCGTTACGTCTGGCAAATGAAATGCTAGATGCTGCAGAAGGTAAAGGTTCTGCTGTTAAGAAGCGTGAAGACGTGCATCGTATGGCTGAAGCCAACAAAGCGTTCTCTCACTACCGCTTCTAATAACTCAGGAGAACTACAGTGGCACGTACAACCCCAATTGAAAGATATCGTAATATTGGAATCTGTGCTCATGTGGATGCGGGTAAAACTACAACCACAGAACGCGTACTGTTCTATACAGGTATCTCCCATAAGATAGGGGAGGTGCATGACGGTGCTGCGACAATGGATTGGATGGAGCAGGAGCAGGAACGGGGTATTACTATTACTTCGGCTGCGACCACTTGTTTTTGGAGTGGGATGGCTAAGCAATTCGATGAGCATCGTATTAATATCATTGATACGCCAGGACACGTTGACTTTACGATTGAAGTAGAGCGCTCTTTGCGTGTTTTGGATGGTGCGGTTGTTGTGTTGTGTGGTTCTTCGGGTGTTCAGCCTCAAACTGAAACAGTTTGGCGTCAGGCTAACAAATATGAAGTTCCTCGCATGGTCTTTGTGAATAAGATGGACCGTGCGGGTGCTGATTTCTTTATGGTTGTTGAGCAACTTAAAGATCGTCTTGGAGCGACTGCAGTGCCTTTGCAGATAAATATTGGCGCTGAAGAAGGGTTTGCTGGTGTTGTTGATTTGATTCGCATGAAAGCAATCATGTGGAACGAAGAGGACATGGGTGCAACCTTTGAGTTGGAAGATATTCCGGCAGAGCTACAGGATAAGGCAGCTGAGTACCGTGAGCTCATGGTAGAAAGTGCTGCAGAAGCAAACGAAGAATTAATGGATAAATACCTTGAAGAAGGTGATTTGTCCGATGACGAAATTAAAGCTGCAATTCGTCAGCGTACCTTAGCAAATGAAATCATCCCTGTGATATGTGGGTCTGCCTTTAAGAATAAAGGTGTTCAGGCCATGTTGGACTGTGTAGTTGATTATTTGCCTTCGCCTACTGAGGTGAAGCCGATTGAAGGTACACTGGATGATGCAGAGCAGAGTTTGGCTGTTCGTAAAGCAGATGATAATGCACCTTTTTCTGCATTGGCATTTAAGATTGCTACCGACCCATTTGTTGGGACGCTGACATTCTTCAGGGTTTACTCTGGTGTATTGAATGGCGGCGACAGCGTTGTTAACTCTGTGAAAGGTAAGAAAGAGCGTGTTGGCCGAATGGTGCAGATGCATGCCAATAGTCGTGAAGAGATCAAGGAAGTGCGTGCTGGCGATATTGCTGCTGCTGTTGGTCTTAAAGATGTAACGACTGGTGATACATTATGTTCCATTGCGGAGCCGATCATTCTTGAGCGTATGGAGTTCCCGGAGCCGGTGATTTCGGTTGCAGTAGAGCCCAGAACGCAAGCTGATCAGCAGAAGATGGGGATTGCTTTGGGCAAACTAGCTCAGGAAGACCCTTCTTTCCGTGTTGAGACAGACGAAGAAACCGGTCAAACAATTATTTCAGGCATGGGTGAACTTCATCTTGATATTATTGTTGATCGTATGCGCCGAGAATTCAGTGTTGAGGCAAATGTTGGTGCTCCGCAAGTAGCATACCGTGAAAGAATTCGTTCAACGATTGATATTAATCATAAGTTTGTTCGTCAATCCGGTGGTCGCGGTCAATATGGGCATGTTGTGCTTAAATTTGAGCCACAAGAAAATGCCGATTCCGATACGTTAGAATTCGTAAATGAAATTGTTGGTGGTGCTGTACCTAAGGAATACATTCCTGCGGTTGAGAAAGGTATTGCCGAGCAGTTGCAGAACGGTGTGTTGGCTGGATACCCGGTGTTGGGTGTGAAGGCTACGCTGTATGACGGCTCTTTCCATGATGTTGACTCGAATGAAATGGCGTTTAAAATCGCTGCTTCACAGGCAACAAAAAAACTTTCATCGGAAGGTGATCCAGCTTTGATGGAGCCGATGATGCAGGTTGAGGTGGTTACTCCGGAAGACTACATGGGTGACGTGATGGGTGATCTTAATCGTCGTCGTGGTCTGGTGCAGGGTATGGAGGATTCACCGTCAGGCAAAGTTATTAATGCTGAGGTTCCTCTGTCTGAAATGTTTGGTTATGCGACGGATTTGCGTTCAGCAACCCAGGGTCGTGCAACCTATTCGATGGAATTTGCAAAATATGCAGAAGCACCTGCAAACATTGCAGAAGAAATTATTAAGAAAAACACTGGTCATTAATTTTATTTTTTGAGGTATTTGAAAGTGGCAAAGGAAAAATTTGAACGTTCCAAACCGCATGTTAACGTTGGTACTATTGGCCACGTTGACCACGGTAAAACTACTCTAACTGCAGCGCTTACTCGTGTATGTTCTGAAGTATTCGGTGGCGAAAAGGTTGACTTCGCAAACATCGATAACGCTCCTGAAGAGCGTGAGCGTGGTATTACTATTGCGACTTCACACGTAGAGTACGATTCAACGGATCGTCACTATGCGCACGTAGATTGCCCAGGACACGCCGATTACGTTAAGAACATGATCACTGGTGCTGCTCAGATGGACGGCGCTATCTTGGTATGTGGTGCGACTGATGGTCCTATGCCACAGACTCGTGAGCACATCCTTCTTTCTCGTCAGGTTGGTGTACCGTACATCGTAGTATTCTTGAACAAAGCTGATCTTCTTGCTGAAGACTGTGGCGGTCACGGTACTGAAGAGTACGACGAGATGCTAGAGTTGGTGGAAATGGAACTTCGTGATCTATTGAGCGAAT
>NZ_BAABBN010000009.1:0-614 GCF_039537985.1 Litoribacillus peritrichatus | reverse complement strand
TTTCACTCCCCTCACAGGGGTTCTTTTCGCCTTTCCCTCACGGTACTGGTTCACTATCGGTCAGTTAGGAGTATTTAGCCTTGGAGGATGGTCCCCCCATGTTCAGTCAAGATACCACGTGTCCCGACCTACTCGATTTCATAAGATATAAGTTTTCGTGTACGGGGCTATCACCCTGTATCGCTCTACTTTCCAGAAGATTCCACTAACTACAATCTTACTTAAGGGCTAATCCGCGTTCGCTCGCCGCTACTGACGGAATCTCAATTGATTTCTTTTCCTCGGGGTACTTAGATGTTTCAGTTCCCCCGGTTCGCCTCTTACACCTATGTATTCAGTGTAAGATACCCGACTTACATCGGGTGGGTTTCCCCATTCAGAAATCTCCGGATCAAAGTCTGTTTGCCGACTCCCCGAAGCTTATCGCAGGCTACAACGTCTTTCATCGCCTCTAACTGCCAAGGCATCCACCGTGTGCGCTTAGTCACTTGACTATATAACCCAAAATAGTTTGGATTAGGTATTCAATGACTGATTAACGATCACCGGATATAAATACGCTTGATTTATTACTCGTATTACAATCTCTGTCCTAATTTTTAAAGAGCGGTTAA
>NZ_BAABBN010000008.1:0-768 GCF_039537985.1 Litoribacillus peritrichatus | reverse complement strand
AGATCCTGAAACCGTGTGCGTACAAGCAGTGGGAGCATTTTCGAATGTGACTGCGTACCTTTTGTATAATGGGTCAGCGACTTAATTTCAGTAGCAAGCTTAACCGTTTAGGGGAGGCGTAGGGAAACCGAGTCTTAATAGGGCGTTCAGTTGCTGGGATTAGACCCGAAACCAGGCGATCTATCCATGAGCAGGTTGAAGGTGCGGTAACACGCACTGGAGGACCGAACCCACTGTCGTTGAAAAGCCAGGGGATGACTTGTGGATAGGAGTGAAAGGCTAATCAAGCCTGGAGATAGCTGGTTCTCCTCGAAAGCTATTTAGGTAGCGCCTCGTATCTCACCATTGGGGGTAGAGCACTGTTAAGGCTAGGGGGTCATCCCGACTTACCAACCCTTTGCAAACTCCGAATACCAATGAGTGCAATTACGGGAGACACACGGCGGGTGCTAACGTCCGTCGTGGAGAGGGAAACAACCCAGACCGTCAGCTAAGGTCCCAAAATCTATGTTAAGTGGGAAACGATGTGGGAAGGCTTAGACAGCTAGGAGGTTGGCTTAGAAGCAGCCACCCTTTAAAGAAAGCGTAATAGCTCACTAGTCGAGTCGGCCTGCGCGGAAGATATAACGGGGCTCAAACATAGTACCGAAGCTACGGATGCGTGTTTACACGCATGGTAGAGGAGCGTTCTGTAGGCCGTTGAAGGTGTGTTGAGAAGCATGCTGGAGGTATCAGAAGTGCGAATGCTGACATGAGTAACGATAAGGG
>NZ_BAABBN010000007.1:1318731-1478532 GCF_039537985.1 Litoribacillus peritrichatus | reverse complement strand
CGCCGTTACCATCAACACCCACTTGGTGCGCTGTATCGGTATAAACCACTTCGTCGATCAAAACACGTGCTTTAAGATCGATAGACACACCAGACTGACCAGTCATGTCTGACAGTACTGAATCATCCAAAGACTCAAGTGCGTGAACGGAAGTTAACGGGGCAGCGATTGCAGCTACTAGAGCCAGCTTTTTGAAACCTTTCATGGAAGAACCTCTTTTATTTTTTTAGTTATGAAGTACCAACTTCTATACATACTATACGGGACATTCCGTTCCAAATAACCCAACAATCAGCAAACATTCAATTAAGCTCTAACAAAACACACACCAACCGAAAGTATGGTTTTATCCAGCAACAAGACTTATCAGCCAATAAAATTTGCCAATAAAACAAAACAGGCAATAAAGTAACAACAACTGGAAGGTTTGTAACAAAAAAGCCACCTATTGAAGGTGGCTTTTTTAAATCATTAGCAATACATCAACTAAGAAACTTTCTGAAATGCCTGAACCGCTTTCAGCGCCTGAGTTCGATTCTTAACCCCCAATTTATCGTAAACATTATGCAAGTGCCATTTCACAGTACCAAGTG
Organism: Litoribacillus peritrichatus; assembly: GCF_039537985.1. Classification (NCBI taxonomy): domain Bacteria; kingdom Pseudomonadati; phylum Pseudomonadota; class Gammaproteobacteria; order Oceanospirillales; family Oceanospirillaceae; genus Litoribacillus; species Litoribacillus peritrichatus. Next base: position 1,477,939 of record NZ_BAABBN010000007.1, on the reverse strand, counting down.
AGACAAAAATCTTATCGCTGATCTCCTGGTTCGACATACCTTCCGCCGCCAGTTCAAGAATTTGCTTTTCACGCGCCGTTAATGATATTTGCTGATCATCCAATTCCAGCTGACCATTCATTTGTTTAGCATGAATCGCTTTCTCAAGTTTCTCTACGTAAGCAACCAAATCTGAGTCGTGAAAAAGTCCTGAGTTTTTAGATGCATCAATAAACACAATCAATGCTTCTGGCAATTCTGCCAACGCCCGAAGGTAACCTTGTTCGCTGGCCGCTATGATTGCATTTCTGAAAAAAGTAAGTGCGGTATCCTTGTTATCATCCAACCAGTGATACATAGCCATTAAAAGATTTTCTGTGCCCGAACGACTGACTCCGTCATCCCGCTGTACATCATGACCAATTAAATCGAAAATGGCTTTAAGCTCACCAATGGATTGTTTATGCCATGCAACACGAGACCTAGCAGTAATCACCCAGCCATAACCAGAAAGGTACGGAGAAATTCCGATTTGAGGAAGCACCCCCTCTTGAGCCAGACACCATTCAGCTCGATCAAAACGACCATGATCCATCAGCAATTGCGCCTGAGCTGCACGACAAATTCGCCAAGCCCTTTGTTGACCTCGCTGTTTATAATGATTCAGCAGGCGTTCCAACTCATCCAACCCGGACTCTTCATCCCTAAACCAGGAAACAAGTCGGCTTCGTACCGCATATAAACGCGCCTGTAAAAAGCTGGACTGAACCATCCCTTCAGCAACAGGTTTACGATCCTGAAGCATATCCCAGGCATTTTGAAGTTTATTCCCTTCAAAATTTAAAAGCGCATTCACAAGGCGATACCACTCAGTAATCCCCTCTACCTCTTTAACCGATTCCAAAGCAGTAATTTCAGCCCTTGCCGCCTTTAGCATTCCGGTTTCATAAAAGTGATACGCCCGAATGGCCTTAATTAAGCTCTTGGTGAAATCTCCTTTTAGCTCCGCAGCAAAACGCTCAGCAGAACTGATATTATCCCCGCACTCTCCGGGGCGCCCTTGCAACATCAAAATAACAGCAGCCAACACATTAAAATGCGCAGCTAACCAAGGATCAATTTCATCAAAGTAAGGCTGCACTTTATTAATGCTGACATGAGCACTGTCCAAATCATCATTTCGTAAATTAATGAGAATGGACAACAAATAACAAATTGCCTCACGCTCAGATATTCCCACGGGCTGATGGCGCTCATCTTGCTGCATTAAACGCAGCAAAGCCCGCTCGGCCTCTTGATCATAACCATCCCGAATTAATATCCAAATACGCACCAACTGCAGCCTGGGATATTGAAGCGTAATATCGCGCGGAATCTGTTTAACCCAAGCAAATACTTCAGATGCAGAGGACTGATTCAGTAAATCAAAGATACACGCACTGATGAGGCTGGCGGCCATCTCAAAATCTCTGGCAGCAAAAGCATGCTCAATGGCAGATACGCTGTGGTTATGCGTGCTGTACCACATACTTGCGGAAAAATGCAGCTGGATCAAACTTTCAGGCTCATCAACCATGAGACGCTGATGCAGGAACCGGCGATACAATGGATGGAAACGATGTTCACCCAAGCCAACAGGCTCAATATAGAGCTGCTGAGCATTTAACCGCTCAAGTAGAGCATCACTTTCTGTATTACCACTCAGTGTCGAATACAGTTGACTGGTAAACTTCTCAACAATGGAAAGTTGTTTGGCTGCCCGACGAATAGGCTCTTCAAGATGTTGGTAGGCATCATCAGAAAAGTAGCTGAGAAAATCCTGATGATTACCAAAATATTCCTCAAAGCTATCAATCTTCATTTGTTCTTCAGAAGAGATATGATCCAGCGCATTAGAAGCCAGCACCAAGCCTGATATCCAACCATCCAGCGCCGAAATCAACGCATCCCGTTTTTGCACCTTTACAGGAGCATCAATGGCTTCAAGCAACAACCGGCTATCACCCGAAGACAACTTCAAATCATGGTATTTGTATTCAGCAAGTTTTCCCTTTGATCGATAACGACCCACACTGATCTGAGGCTGATGACGACTGGACAAACACAAATGCACATTACTCGGCATGTGCGCTAAAAACAGCGAAATCGCTGCCGTCAAAATAGGGCTATCAAGTAGATGAAAATCATCAATAAAACAATAAATGGGGTCTTCAAACTCTTCCAGGTCAGCGATCAGCTGCTCAGCCAGGCGAAGAAAATTTACGTTGGGCTCATCCTCGAAACGTCGATAAGAAGCATCCAAATCAGGCCAGATTACAGGTTCCGTTCGTTGCAAAGATTCGATGATGTAAGAAAAAAACCGAACAGGATCATTATCATCACGAGAGAGGTTCAACCAGCAAACTTTTTCATCTTTAGCTACCAGCTCATGATACCACTGACTCAGTAAAACAGACTTCCCCGTTCCTGCAGGCGCCGTTACCAACGCAAGTGAGGTATGAGGTTTATTAAATGGATTATCGATCGTACTTCGCTGAATAAAATAAGACTCAAGCGCAGAAGCCTTAATCTTAGATTCAATCAAAGGAATTTGTGTAATAGACTTTCTCAGCTCTTGTAAACTGAAAACAGACTCTGGGCTACCAACCATTCGCCACCCTTAACTCGTTTGAGCATGATGTGCCTTATATATCCAAGGCACTTTAATTATTATTTTTATTCAGCCAACTATTCTGACTAAGCCGCATCTTAGCACAAGGAAAAATGCGACATGAGGTCAATTAATTACCAAATGTAATTTAGCGGTTAACTTCACACTTTAAACTTAACCAGCTTCACTGCAAACACATAAGAATTCATTAAGTTGCGGGAGCCATCAAACCAGCACTTACAAATTTGGCAAGGTATGAAATCATATCCTTAAACTGACTATCTACGGACAAGTCACTTGCAGCCATCGCCTGCAGTGAGTCTACGCTGGACATAGTAAATGCAAGGGTTCCAAGTACGAAGTGAATTCGCCAGAACCACTCGATCGGAGTCATTTCTGGACAAGCCGTCTTCATGGTTCTCATGAAAGGCTTAAACACATCGGAGTAATGCTCTTTTAAATATTCTCTCAAATGACTTTGGGCCTGAGCGTAAGCCAGCCCCATAAGCCTCATAAATACAGCAACACTTTGATCATTCCGTACTGCGACCACTTGAGCAGAGGAAGCAAGAACAGCAATCATATGTGCAATATCAATGTTATCTTCACCGACTTGCTGAATATAGGCATTCAATTGATCACGAAACTCTCGGCTGAACGGGGTTAAAAATCGCGAGAAAGTCGCCTGAATCAAAGCTTCTTTAGAACCAAAGTGGTAATTTACAGCAGCAAGGTTAACTCCCGCCTTACTTGTTATCATACGCAATGAAGTTTCTGCAAAACCTCTTTCGGCAAATAACTCCTGCGCCGCATCCAAAATTTTATCGACCGTATTTCCATTGGCCATCATTGCGTCTCCACATAAAAAAACAACTGTTTGAAACATACGTTTGAAAACTATTTATGTCAAGAAAAGCAAAAATTTAACGTATTGTTGATTAGAGTGTTCAACCTAAAATAGACAAAGAGCCTCCAAAATACCAGATTTCCAAAACAAATCACAAGACAACCAATCGAAACAGGCGTTAAAAATAAACCAGTAAACTCAATACATTATATAGAAGAGTGACACTGCCCCTGCTCTAAAATAAAGTTCATTGGTTCGTAGTTTATCAACACCAGCGAACAACGAATAAAAAGATCCAGATAATACGACTCCGCAAATTATTGAGGCTGAATCCCCCTCAGCCGGGTTTACTCCAACAAGCAAATACTGTATACATATACAAAACTGTATAAAAGGTCAGGTCATGATTAAACTAACCAAACGCCAACAAGAAGTACTTGATGTGATCAAAAACCACATCGATGATACTGGCTACCCCCCTACTCGCGCAGAAATTGCAAAAACGCTGGGCTTCCGATCCGCGAATGCCGCAGAAGAACATTTAAAAGCCCTGGCAAAAAAAGGTGCCATAGAAATGATGCCAGGCACATCCAGAGGTTTAAGAATCCCTGATTACGAACCAAATACACATAACTCTGCAAACGATGATTTAAGTAACGAGCCTCAAGGGCTTCCGGTCATTGGCCGTGTAGCCGCTGGCTCACCGGTATTAGCAGAAGAGCACGTCGATCACATATGTCCGGTTCAACCAGAGTTTTTTAATCCTAAAGCGGATTATCTACTGCGAGTCCAGGGATTGAGCATGAAAAATATCGGCATCCTGGATGGCGACCTGCTCGCTGTGCATAAAACTGAAAATGTGCAGAACGGTCAAATTGTCGTTGCTCGCATCGGTGATGATGTCACAGTGAAACGACTGGACAAACAAGGCAGCATTGTGCGCTTACTGCCTGAAAATGAAGATCTAGAGCCCATTGAAATTGATACTAATCTTGAGCCTGTCTTCATCGAAGGACTGGGGGTTGGCGTCATCCGAAACGAAGGTCTTTAGCCTGACAAACTGAACCAGGTGAGTTGAATCTGACGACGCAAACCTTTAAAAACCACGAAGCAAGCTCACTTACCTTGCTTGCTTCCGTTTTCATATTGATGTCGCTGAGATTGAGTAAGCTTGATTGACAAAAAGCTCACCTGAGATGCCATCTTTTGCTTAACGAAACACTCAGTATGCTCGGTAATGCATCAAATCTCCCGAAATAGGACAAGTAAAATCCAGCTCAACCAATCCGAGTTGCATGACGTCTCGGTCTGTATTTCCTCCAATATACTCATCCCCCAAAACAGGGTAACCTCGCTCCATAAAATAACTGCAGATATCTTTAGATTCACCTTGGTTCAGGTAAAGGTCAACCACGGTACTGTGCGTATGCTCCACGTAACGAACGGGTTCTAACTTCCCTTTTAATGTAAAGTCTTCATCATCAAAATCCAGCTCAGTACTGTCTTCAAACTGACCAGAAACTTCTACCCGATATTTAAATCGAATTTCATTATTTTCCAACATGGCGGTAAACGTCGCGGCTGAGCGACGATGATGAACAATCAACAAAACACCTTTGGAGTCATCTGCCAGCTCATACAACAAGTAGGCATCACGCTCTGAATCATAAGACTGATCAGCCACTCTTAATAACGAAAGGTGATCACCAAACAACTCCCCCTCCAGTGGCATGCCTGCAGGTTTCAACCAAATACTGTATTGTATTTGATCCGTCAGCAATTCAGCTTTCTGGGGTTTCATATTGAGGTAATCCTGATCGTAATACACCTCAACTTTATCCCCGATCTTCAGAGGCGTTTGTGCTTTTCTCAGTGACGAGCGTTCGCCTTTTCGCTCTAAAAAGACTGCGCCTTTTTTCATCGCATCTTTAATACGAGACTTCGAAAGTTGATCAAAGTGACTCCATAAAAAATCAACAGCCACTAAAGAATCCAATTCAGTAACGTCCAGCTCAACCTCAAAGTGCATAAAGTATCCATTTAACTCATTAATAAAGTGACAATTCTATCGAATTTTTAAAACAGAACGAAGAAAACTAAATCGTATTTTTTAAGTTAATGCTTTCATGTATAGATTATCCTCTTTAAAAAAGAAATCTTTACTGTTATTGCTATACTCTGTTCAAAAACAACCAAAGAAGACATTCAATTTTATGAGCCCAATGAAACAAGTGATTAACTACTGGTTTGGTACTCTAGATGAAGACGGGTTTGCACACCAAGAAGAAAAGCAGAAGTGGTGGTCTGCCTCCGATGAAATCGACTTGGAAATAAGTCATAAATTTGGTGACTTAGTCAAACAGGCTCTGAACCACCAGCTCAAGGACTGGCGAGAGTCCACGACAGGAAAACTGGCTTCCATCATTCTGTTGGATCAGTTCACGCGCAACATTTATCGTGGTACAGAACAAGCATTTTCGGGTGACAACAAAGCTTTGAAAATCTGCAAGATGGGCCTCTCATCTGGCGAGGATCTGGATTTAACAGCCGAACAACAAGTTTTCTTTTATATGCCCCTTGAGCACTCTGAAGACCTGGAAGATCAGGAACTGTGCATCCGCCTTCTGGAAGGGCTTAAAAAACGAAGCCCACACCACAAAGAAGAAACCATTGATGGCTACATACGTTTTGCCAAGCATCACAGAGATATCATCGCAGAGTTTGGGCGTTTCCCCCATCGAAACAAGGTTCTGCAAAGAAAGAATACGCCGGAAGAAGAACGCTATCTTGATGGAGAACACACCAGTTTCGGACAATAGTGGAACCTTATGAGTTATAACACCATTAATGACCAGCAACGGCTTGCTGGTTCGTTTTCACACGATACACCGGATAAGGCGCCATTTTACGGACATTATCAGGAAACTTACCTAACACATCATGCAGCGCACTGCAGGTAATATATAAATACCCTTGCGGCCCAAAACTGAATCCATCCGGCCAACGCAGCTTGTCCGTTTTTAATAAGGTAACTCTCTCACCATTCGAATTCATGCGAACCACAGCAGAGTGTTCAATGTCGGTCAGGTAAACATTATCATTTTGATCCGTTGTCATCCCGTCAGTCATCGTTTTGCGACCAACAGGTTCAACAAACCCGGCCAGCACACGATCATTTGCCTGAGCATATTTGAGATGCCGTGTGGGAATCTTATACAACATGTCACCAGACACAGACGCATAAAAGAGGGTTTCGCCATCGCGACTCAAAGCAATGCCATCGACCCCCGGATTAATGGTAAAAATACCGGCAATCGTCATCGGGCGACCCTGCACCACTGGCTCATATTGACCCGCACGCACGGAAATATCACTCTCCAAGATACGACGAGCACTTTGCTTTTCAACACTGTAAACAACCAAAGCGGGGGTTTGCGCAAAAATACTGGCATCTGATATAAAAACGTACAAGCCATCTGGGCTTACCTGAAAATCATTTGCATGCGAGCCAACACCAAACGTTTCAGAACCAAAATCAAACTCATGAACTAACGCTCCGGTATCCAAATCAAACGCCAGGAGTCTCGGCTGACCAACACCATGGGTACCGGCATCCAATGTCCATAGCCTGTTTTGCTGATCCACCCGAAGAGAAAGCACTTGTTGAAATGCCTTGGGTTCCGGCCCACCTGGCTGCCAGCTTCGACCAGGAAACGGTCGAACCTCTCCATCTACCAGCTCAACAACGTTAAACTCAGGCCCGGCATCCGGATGAAACGTTATAAAAATCCGGCCATCAGGAGCAACAGCAATGTTCCCCGGAGGCATGGGTAACTCTGCCACAAGCTCCAGTCTATCTTCTGTCCACAGAGGTGAAGAAGTTAAGTCGGGAAAACGTTCTGTCTCAGCGTATCGCCACCAAATAAACACAACAAAAAGTACAAAAATAGAAATTAATACCGCTAGCTTTTTCATTGTCCGTTCTCATTATAATTTTATAAATAAAAACCCAACATCTTCATCCTGCTCGAAAATGAATTGAGCAACGCCTAAATCTTTGGCCAACAAAACAAGGCCGGATCACCGATCTCTTTTAGTTTGTTAATCAAACCGGGATGAAGAAACCAACGCCCCTGCTTTGGTAATGCGCTTACCGCAATTTCATTCCCTTGATACACAAAATTCAAAGCCCAAGCATGAAGATAGCCCCGGTCTTCATCCGTCTGAGAGCTGGAATAACGTTCATCCCCCAAAACCCCTGATCCTATACTTTTAAGCGCAACCCTAAGCTGATGAGTTTTGCCAGTATGAGGTTTAAGAACAAACAAACGTAAGCCCTTACTTACCTCATCCGTCAGGCTGAATGAGAAGAATTGAGTAATTGCAGGATTGGTGTAAGTCTTCACTAACCGCCAATTCCCACCTCTTGAGGTTTCCATATCCCCTTTAATCAAACCTTGCTTTTTCTTCGGTTTTTGATCTGACAATGCAAGATAGTATTTTGATACAGAACGCCTTTCAAACATACCACTAAGTAAGCGATTACTACGGCTATTCTTAGCAAGAATCAATAACCCGGAAGTCATTTTATCCAAGCGATGAACCAAATACAGTTTCTGATAACCTAAAGCGCGGGCAACAATGTCCACCAGCCCTAACGCTTGATCGTCTTTATGAACACTGATGCCCGCCGATTTATTGATAATCACAAAATCGTCATGATCAAAAACCACATCAAAGCTATCCTCAGCTGTCGTTACATCACTCATACGACTTTGCTAATTTAGCTAACACAGCAACCAGTAGATCCCAGAACCGAGCTACAGAAGCGATATCTACCCGTTCATCCGGTGAGTGTGCTCCTGTAATGGTTGGCCCAAAAGAAATCATATCCCACTCAGGATATATGTCCCCGAGAATACCGCACTCCAGACCCGCGTGAATAACCTGAACACCCGCCTCTTTACCCATTAAGCGTTTATACACCGACTTTGTCAGATTCAATAATTTCGGTTCATCAGAAGGCGTCCATCCGGGATAGGCACCTTCCGCTTTAACTTCTGCATCCACCATTTCAAAACAACTGCGAATACGCTGAACCGTGTTGTCTCGTGCATGGTTTTTCAAACTTCGGGTCATGAACAACAACGAAACAACTTCATCATCAGATGTAATAACCCCAAAATTGCTGGACGTTTCAACCACGCCATCAAACTTGATGCTGTTTCTCATCACGCCATTCGGGCACACGACAATCGCATTCAATAAACCAACGAAGGCCTCTTGCACCATGACCTGTTCTGGCAAATCAACCGACTCAGATTTGATCATCAGATCCGACTCAACCGCTTCGTATTCATCAGAAATATCATCAATCACATCCGACAATATTTGATTAAACTGATCACGGTCAGATTCATGGATCACTAACGTAGAAAACGCCTCTCGAGGAATTGCATTCCTCAACGACCCACCCTCAATGCTGGCTACAGATAACTCAAGGTGCCTGGAAAGCTCAAGCAACGTCCGACAGAGTAACTTGTTTGCATTGCCTCGGCCTTTGTGGATATCAATACCGGAATGCCCGCCCTTAAGGCCAGTAACACTCAGGCTTACGGCACAATATCCAACATCAGGCACAGCCTCATATTCCACAGGCCAACGAACATTTACATCCACACCGCCGGCACAGCCCACATACAGTTCACCTTCTTCTTCGGTATCGAGATTAAGTAAAACCTTGCCCTCAAACCAACCCGGTTTCAGGCCAAAAGCACCACTCATGCCCGCCTCTTCGTCGGCGGTTAACAGCGCTTCCAACGGGCCATGCTCCAGATCACGGTTGAACATAACCGCCAAAATTGCCGCCATACCAATGCCATTATCTGCACCAAGGGTGGTGCCATCGGCAGTCACCCAACTCCCGTCAACGTAAGGCTTAATCGGGTCTGTCAAAAAGTCATGATTCGTAGCAGCATTTTTTTGGGGCACCATATCCATGTGACTTTGCAAAACCACAGGCACTGAATGTTCATACCCTTTTGTCGCTGGTTTACTTAAACGAATGTTACCTAACTCATCCGTTTCAGCGTCAACCCCATGCTTTTCAGCTTCGGCCAAAATGTAGGCAATCAACTCTGCTTCGTGTTTTGAAGGATGCGGAATAGCACAAATATCCGAAAAATATTGCCACAAGCGTTGTGGTTGTAGATGCGATATAGACATGAGAACTCCAACAGAAAACAGCACTTTAGAATGATCAGTACAAATTATTTCCGATTATAAAGAGAAGAAGACTGAAAGCGAGCAATATAAAAGCCAATTCCCCCGCCAAAAGCCTCCACGCCATATTATTTATCAAAATAATGCGCTTCAGCAAAATTCTGCGGCTTGGCCATAGAACCTTAGGTTGCAACACATGAGCGCCTATTCTTTGGATAATGTGAAAAAACAACAACGAAGCCTAAGGATTATTATGACGACATTAGTTCACATCGATTACCCGTTTAAAGGCCCATTCGGCCCAGCACTGACTGAAAAATTTAAATCGCTCGCAGAAGAAACTTCAAACGAACCAGGGCTACTCTGGAAGATATGGACGGAAAATCCGCAACAGGAAGAAGCCGGAGGCGTCTATCTCTTCCAAAACGAGTCTCAGGCTCAAAAGTATCTGGAAAAATACCTCGGAAAAATGATTTCTAACGGAATTACCGAAGTAAGAGCCCGCATTGTTAAGGTGCATTCGGAATTATCTGACATCACCAACGCACCTTTGAGCGGCCAAACTACTATTCAGTCAAGCCAGTAACCAATCAAATCAGGCCTGATCAGCTCAACTGAAAAAATCACTGCCATGAAACATCACAAAAAGTTGCAATTTTTTTGATGCTTTCAACCATACTTCAAGATACAAACGAAGAATGGGTTACACCTCCCTTTCCGGACAATCCTCGGAAAGGTTTTGAGGCTAACCCTAATTCTCGGAGAAGAAAACTTTTCTCCGGTAAACAGCGTTATTAACACCCTATTCTGACTCTTAAGATGGGTTTCAACACCATCATCAGGAATTTTAACGAGGTGGCATATGTTAATCGGCGTTCCTAAAGAAATTAAAAACCATGAATACCGTGTTGGGATGACACCTGAAAGTGTCTCAGAAGCAATTCACCACGGACACTCGGTCATCATTGAGCGCAGTGCCGGACTCGGCATAGGCGCCAGCGATGAGCATTACCAAAACGCAGGGGCGGAAATCGTCGACACTGCCGACGATGTGTTCGACCGCGCTGAAATGATCGTTAAAGTCAAAGAACCGCAAGCTTCAGAAAGAGCCAGATTAAGAGAAGGTCAACTGCTCTTCACGTATTTACACCTTGCCCCTGACCCAAGTCAAACCAAGGACCTGATTGATTCCGGAGCCACATGCATTGCTTATGAAACCATCACTGATCCACATGGAACCTTACCTTTATTAAAACCCATGAGCCAAGTGGCTGGCAGAATGTCCATTCAAGCGGGCGCAACGGCTCTGGAAAAATCCCATCAAGGTAAAGGCTTGTTACTAGGAGGCGTGCCCGGTGTTACGCCTGCCAACGTAGTGATTCTTGGCGGAGGTGTGGTCGGGTTCAATGCGGCGCAAATGGCCGTTGGCCTTCAGGCGAATGTCACCATCATTGATAAAAACCCAGCTGTACTTGAGTCGCTGTCGCACTACTTTGGCAGTAAAGCCAAAACACTGTATTCGACACAATCAGCGCTCCACGAGGCGGTTCTGGCGGCAGATTTAATCATCGGTGCGGTACTCATTCCAGGGGCCGCCGCGCCAAAGCTCATCTCTCAGGCCATGGTTCAGACTATGGAAGCCGGTACGGTCTTAGTGGATGTGGCCATTGATCAGGGGGGCTGTTTCGAAACCTCCAAAGCCACAACCCACGCAGACCCAACGTATGTGGTCGATGAGGTAGTGCACTATTGCGTGGCGAACATGCCAGGCGGAGTCGCCAAAACATCCACCTACGCCCTGAATAATGCCACCCTCCCCTTCATTCTCAAGTTGGCAAACCATGGCTGGAAGAAAGCGTGTCAGCAGGACTCACATCTGTTAAACGGGTTGAATGTCTGGCAAGGAAAAATAACCAACCAACCCGTAGCCGAGTCATTAGGCTATGCTTTTTTCCCGCCATCAAAAGCCATTCAATAATCCACTGTTTGAGCGCTGATGACCACGATGTTCAGCGCTTACTCTTCCTCATCAGGGCAATGTCCCTGTATAACAGCAAATAATATAATAACGTTCCAAAAGCCCGCCAAACGGTAATCTCTGTAAAAAGCTATTGCAACTGCCGGAAACTGAGCCAATACTTCATTTCAAATAAACAATACCTCAACCTTTAGTCATAACTCTTTTTTCAGGAACACATCATGAAAACACGCGCAGCCGTAGCCTGGCAGGCAGGGAAACCTTTAACCATTGAAGAAGTTGACCTTCAGGGTCCGAAAGCCGGCGAAGTATTAGTCAAACTGGTCGCTACAGGCGTCTGCCACACGGATGCTTTTACATTGAGCGGCGAAGATCCTGAAGGCGTCTTCCCGGCGATACTTGGCCACGAAGGTGCAGGCGTAGTAGTTGAGGTTGGTGACGGTGTGACCTCCGTTGAAGTCGGCGACCATGTCATCCCACTTTATACCCCTGAGTGCGGCCAATGTCGTTTTTGCCTGTCCGGTAAAACCAATTTATGCCAGGCCATCCGGGCAACTCAAGGACAAGGCTTAATGCCAGACGGCACCAGCCGTTTTTCTCTGGACGGCAAGCCCATCATGCACTTCATGGGGACATCCACCTTTTCGGAATATACCGTATTGCCTGAAATTGCACTGGCCAAAGTCAATAAAGCCGCGCCTCTTGATAAAGTTTGTCTTCTGGGGTGTGGCGTGACCACCGGCATCGGAGCGGTATTGAATACCGCTAAAGTCGAGCCAGGTTCCACCGTCGCTGTATTCGGCTTAGGCGGCGTAGGTTTGAGTGTTATTCAGGGCGCTGTACTGGCTAAAGCTGAACGCATTATTGCCATCGACATCAATGAAGACAAATTTGAAATGGCCAAACAGCTGGGCGCCACCGATTGCGTTAACCCAAAGAACTTTGATGCCCCTATTCAGAATGTCATCGTCGATATGACCGACGGCGGCGTAGACTACTCCTTCGAAGCCATAGGGCATACTCAAACCATGAGAGCGGCACTTGAGTGTTGCCATAAAGGCTGGGGCGAATCCACGATCATTGGCGTTGCCGGAGCCGGACAGGAAATTACCACCCGTCCGTTTCAGTTGGTTACAGGCCGCGTTTGGCGGGGCAGCGCATTTGGCGGAGTCAAAGGCCGAACCGAATTACCTGGCTACGTTGAGCAATATATGAAAGGTGAGATCAAAATTGATGAATTTGTAACGCACACTATGCCTCTTGAGGACATCAATAAGGCGTTTGATTTGATGCATGAAGGTAAGAGCATTCGCTCAGTAATTTTATTTTAAGCGAAGCGCACCCACTGAATCATCCAACAAATTAATTAAGTGAGATAACTGTGTTAAAAGAAATGACTGAATTGACTGAAATCGGCCGGGTACGCTGTTTTGATGGTTGGCAATTGCGCTACCGTCACCACTCGCCGGTACTGGGGTGCGACATGGTGTTTTCCGTTTACTTGCCTCCACAAGCGGAAAACACTCACCTCCCTCACCTGTACTGGCTTTCCGGGTTAACTTGTGACGACCAGAACTTTGTCACCAAAGCAGGCGCACAACGCTATGCAGCTGAACATGGCGTCATCATCATCGCGCCGGATACCAGCCCGAGAGGAGACGGGGTACCCGATACCGAAGCATGGGACTTTGCCCAAGGCGCCGGTTTCTATTTGAATGCAACTCAGCAACCCTGGTCGAAAAACTACCAAATGGAGAGTTATCTTCTGAATGAGTTGATTCCGCTGATTAATGAAACCCAGCCCGTTATTATCCATAAACGAGGGATTTTTGGTCATTCCATGGGAGGACATGGGGCACTGACTTTGGCGTTAAAGAACCACACGCTGTTTCAGTCTGTTTCTGCATTCGCCCCCATCTGCACGCCCATTCACTGCCCGTGGGGTCAACAGGCGTTCGAGCGTTACCTGGGGGCGGATCAAGAAAAGTGGAAGGATTACGACAGCTGTGAGTTAATAAAGCAGCATGGTTTGCCTTGGCCAATTCGGGTCGATCAGGGACTGGACGATAATTTTCTAGGCGAACAACTGATGACTGAATCTTTGGTCATTGCCTGTGAAAATCAATCGCATAAGCTGACATTAAAAATGCGCGAAGGGTACGATCACAGTTACTTTTTCATTGCATCCTTTATCGGCGAACACATTGCTTACCACGCTCAGCAGCTTGAAGGATAAAAAGTAAATACTGAAACACAGAAACGGATTGATGATACTGGCGGTGCAGAGTGTGACTGGGTACAGAGTGTGGCTGAAAACAAGCTCTTATCCTGCAAACGAGTGCTGGATAACAACTTTCTTAGCCACCAGTTGGTATCATTCCCTAAAAGATAATAAAAAAGGCAAGCATCATGGATTGGATGGAGTTTATTATTGGCTTACTGAATGCCATCAGTTGGCCAATCGTGGTATTAATCACAGTCTTGAGTTTTCGTAAGAACCTGACCAAACTCATGCCGTTCACTCGTAAGCTTAAGTTTAAAGACTTTGAAGTGGAATTCAGCGACGAAATTGATGAGCTGGTTCAAAATGCCCAAACGGCTTTTCCGGATCTAAAATCCGACCCTAAGACACACCTTACTGCAGCCGCCCGTCATCTCCCGAACAGCTGCGTACTCGAAGCCTGGGGATTGCTCAACGTTCAGGCGCAAACCTTGGTAAAGAAACACTTTCCGGAAGCGACCATTAACGAAGATACCCCCTACAAAGACATAGGTTATGTGCTGACAAAGCATGAGGTGCTGGATCTGAAAAAGAGCAAACTCTTTAACGAACTTCGCAGACTGAGAAATAAAGTCGCACACGCTGAGAGTTATGAAGTGGGCGGTTCAGAAGCGATCCAATATGTAGATTTGTGTTTTCGGTTAATTGATTACTTTCAAGAATTAAACAACACCATGGATGACTTGGATAAAGCCCTGGCCGCTCAGACCTAAAACCATGTTAATCCTTGAGTCTGGAGTAAACGCGTTATCACTAACGTTTATGAGATCACATTCAAACAGCTACACTGAGTAACAACAGGCACCTAAGGAGTATTCAAATGCAGCTCGTCATAGGAAATAAAAATTATTCTTCATGGTCACTTCGACCTTGGCTGTTAATGAAACACGCAGGCTTAAAATTTGAAGAAATTCGTATCCCGCTGAATACAGCTACAACTAAAGCTGACCTTGCAGAATACTCACCCACCTTAAAAGTGCCTGTGCTGATTGATCAGGGCAACACCATCTGGGACTCTCTGGCCATCCTCGAATACATTTCTGAAAAGTACATGGACCACAAAGGCTGGCCACAAGATGCCTCTACCAGAGCCGTTGGCCGATCCGCTGCTGCTGAAATGCATTCCGGGTTTCCTGCCATTCGTAATGAGCTCCCGATGAACTGCAAAATCGACATCAAACTGCCGCTTTCGCCTGCGGTACGAGAAGAAGTAGATCGAGTGGAAGCGCTTTGGACCGAACTCAGAGAAGAATTCGCCTCCTATGGCCCCTGGTTATTAGGTGAGTTCAGTATACTGGATTGTATGTTTGCCCCTATGGCCATTCGCTTTTCAGGCTACCAGGTTGATATGAATTCCATCTGCCAAAGTTACATAGATTATCTGCTGTCAGACCCGTATATGGAGCAATGGACCCACGAAGGAAAGAAAGAATCAGAGGTGATTCTTGCCAGTGAAATTTCATATCGGTAGTTTTCAAAATATGATTATTTTATGAATTTTGCTTCACAAGCCAGCAAAATCTGAAAAGCCGTCTAGAGTATATCTATCAAGTTCAAGCCAATGAGCTTGTAGGTGTTTTCCTTGGTGCCCCTTCGGGGGCACTCCCTCCTGAATTTACAGCTAGGTTTCCTGTTTATAGATCTTAAAGCCTCTCGCCTGATAGTTAGCCAAAGCTGAAGGATGATCCAAAGAGCAAGTATGAACCCAAACCCGGCGAATGGTTTCATCATCGTTTAACAGCGTACGAGGCCATGCCCAAGCGGAGCGTATAGCCCGAGTTAACAAGTCACCACCGAAACCCTGACCAATGAACTCAGGCGATAAGCCGAAATACAATATCTCCACATCCAGGCCTTCACGATAAAGTTCATAATAACCTGCAATCGCACCTTGAAAGTAAGCCACCCAGGTTTGGTGCTTATCTGAATTAACCAATGTCAGCCATTGTTCATCAGTCCACTTCAATTTATCAGTCCAGCCCCATTGCTCACCCACCAGCTGGTATAAAAAGCGATTCAATTGAAACTGTTTGATTTCACATCGCTTAACCTCCAGCAGAGGGTTTTCAGGCTTGGCGCACAACTCAGAGGACGCCATCATCTCCAAATAAAAAGTAGTAACAGAATCAACGGACATTTTAAAACTCTAGTCATCGAAATCGGCCATTTTACTGACTAAATACTCAAGAAACAAAATAGATTCACTAAAAGCTCAAACACTCTAGTGCACTCATCTTCACTTATGAGTCTACACTGAAGAGTATGATGATCAGTGTTTTTGATTTATTTAAAATCGGCGTAGGCCCGTCAAGTTCCCATACGGTTGGGCCAATGGTGGCTGCCCGCCGATTCTTGCTACACCTGAAACAACACAACCTGTTTGATAGCACGACCAAAGTGTCGGTCGAACTGCATGGCTCACTCGCTTTAACAGGAAAAGGGCACGCAACAGGAACAGCCATTCTGATGGGACTTCAAGGTGAACAACCTCATTTGATAGAAGCCAGCCTTATCCCGGAAAAACTGAAATCCATCATTAAGTCGCAAACGTTGAAACTGTTAGGGGAGAAAGAAATCCCCTTCAAGAGAAGGCAACAGCTTAAATTCAACATGCAATCAACATTGCCAGAACATCCGAACGGAATAACATTCTCAGCATTCGATCAACACGGCATTGCTTTAAAAGTTCGAAACTACTTTTCGGTCGGTGGCGGTTTTGTTCTCTCTGAAAATGAAATCTCCCAACCGAATAAAAACAAGACCTCATCGGCGCCTTATCAGTTTTCATCCTGCGAACAACTTTTAAACTTATGCGACCAACATCACTTAACCATACCGCAACTGGTCTTGTGCAATGAAAATGCACTGCGCTCAGAATCCGAAACCAGCCAAGGTATTCTTAAATTATGGCAAGTGATGGACGAGTGTATTAGCTCAGGATGCAGTGCATCGGGTTACTTACCTGGGGGCTTACAGGTTCCCAGAAGAGGTAAAAATTTATACCAAAAATTAACGCAGGCGAAGATCTCCGATAACCTGGCATTAATGGATTGGATTAATTTATTTGCGCTGGCCGTGAATGAAGAAAATGCTGCAGGCGGCAGAGTCGTCACTGCCCCCACCAACGGCGCAGCGGGCGTTATTCCTGCGGTGTTAGCCTACTACGTTAAATTCGTTAACCCGGATCAGCCCTTATCCGAAGCACGCGGTATTTGTAAGTTTATGCTTACCGCAACGGCCATCGGGACTCTATTTAAAGAAAATGCTTCCATTTCCGCCGCTGAAGTCGGTTGTCAGGGCGAAGTCGGCGTCGCTTGTTCGATGGCAGCCGCCGGACTCACCGCCGTGCTGGGTGGCTCCAATCAACAAATCGAAAATGCCGCCGAAATTGGCATGGAGCACAACCTCGGCCTGACTTGCGACCCTATAAAAGGGCTGGTGCAGATTCCCTGTATTGAACGAAATACCATGGGTGCCGTCCAAGCCATTAACGCTTCCCGTTTGGCAATGCTCGGCGACGGCAGTCACAAAGTATCACTCGATCAGGTCATTGAAACCATGCGTCAAACCGGCAAAGACATGCAGGAAAAATACAAAGAAACCTCTCAAGGCGGCTTGGCCGTGAACGTGGTTGAGTGCTAATAAATATCCATGAATATCTCCGAAAGCATTTCTTTTTAGATCTTGGCCGCATACCATAAAACATAAATGACTCAAAAACCGGTATCCATTATGAAGCTGCCAGCCCTTATTGATCGAATGTCCACATTGATTGCCTTACCCAGCGTCAGTTGCACACACCCTGACATGGACATGAGTAATTTGCCCGTCATTGAGGCACTGGCAGACTGGTTTGAACGCATGGGATTTGCCATTGAAATACAACATGTGCCCAATCAACCCGGTAAAGCCAATTTAATTGCTACTCTTGGGTCTGGGCCCGGCGGGCTGGTATTGTCAGGCCACACAGACACAGTGCCCTTCAATGAAAACCGTTGGAACAGCAACCCCTTAAAACTCGACCAAAGAGACAACAAACTTTACGGATTAGGCACCTGCGACATGAAAGGGTTTTTCTCGGTCGTGATTGAAGCGGTACTGCCATATTTAGACAAACCACTTCAACAACCTCTGATTGTGCTGGCCACCGCCGACGAAGAAAGTTCAATGAGTGGAGCCCGGGCTCTGGCACAGCAAGGTTACCCTAAAGCGCGATACGCCGTCATTGGAGAACCCACCAGCCTGAAGCCCATTCACATGCACAAAGGCATAATGATGGAGGTTGTCCGAATTCAGGGAAAAGCCGGTCACAGTTCCAACCCGGACCTTGGGAATAACGCATTAGAGGCCATGCACTCGGTCATGGGCGAATTAATCAGTTTCCGGCAAGAGCTGGCCAGCAATTACCAGAACGCAGACTTTCAGGTATCTGTGCCTACCCTAAATCTGGGCTGTATTCACGGTGGCGACAACCCTAACCGAATCTGCGGCCACTGCGAACTTCAATACGACCTAAGAGCCCTGCCCGGGATGAGTAACGATGACTTGCGAGAGTCCATTCGACAGCGACTGATTCCGTTGGGAGAGCAATTTAATGTCAAATTAACGTCTGAGGCCCTCTTTGACGGCGTGCCATCCTTCGCTTCTGAAAAAACCAGTGAAATGGTGCAACTGGCAGAAAAACTTACCGGCCACGATTCTGAGGCCGTTGCGTTTGCAACCGAAGCGCCCTTCCTTCAACAAATGGGCATGGACACCATCGTCTTAGGGCCTGGCTCTATCGATCAGGCACACCAGCCGGACGAATTCATGGCGCTTGATCAAATCAACCCTATGGTTGACGTTCTGAGAGGCATGATTGAAAACTTTTGCCTGCAAAAAACCTAAAGAGTCCGATCAGACAATCAGTCCAGATCGAAAAGAACTAATCTGTGGAACTGGCAGCCACTTGTTCAAACAACCATTGAAAAAAAGCCTGAATTTTAGGTTCCACCAACCGTTCCGGGCGAACCCGGACGGTATACACAAACGAACTTTTTACACGCCAGTCAAACGGAACGATCAAGTGGCCTGCTTCAATCTCTTCCTTCACCAACATATAGTCCGCCACCGTTATGCCGTATCCAGCAACCACAGCTGTAATCGCCATATCCAGAGTTTCAAACTCAGCACCTTTGTTGGCCTCACTTTCGGTCATTCCCACCCGGTCGTAGCCGATGCTCGATAACCATAGGGACCAATCCTGATGCTCCAAAGTAGGATGCACCAAAGTGTGATTCCTGAGTAATTTCGGGTTTGCTATCAGGGCATCAACCCCTTCCAGATTGGGTGAGCATACAGGCACCAGCATTTCATCCCGTAAAAAATGAGAGTAAGCACTCTGTATCGGAAGTTCACCACAATGCACCACTAAGTCGTACATATTCAGGTCTAGCTCTCGGTCACTTGACTCACACTGCCAGGCACTGGTGATATGCAGGGGGACGTCTGGATGAGCTTCTTTGAACCGATTGAGTCTTGGAAACAACCAACGAATCGCAAACGTAGGAGAAACCTTAACCCGCACTTCCGACCGATTCGAAAGCTGAATTTGCTGACTGACCATAACCAATTCATCAAAAATTTGAGTGAGTTTTGGTAATAGCTGAAGCCCCGCCTCCGTCAAAACAAGCTCTCGGTGCTTACGCACAAACAAAGGCATGCCGTAATACTCCTCGAGCACCTTAATTTGCTTACTAACTGCACCTTGCGTGATGAACATTTCTTCGGCAGCTTTAGTAAAGCTCATGTGTCGGGCAGCGGACTCAAACGCTCTAAGGGCATTCAACGGGGGTAACTTACGATTCATCGCGGTATTCCAATCATCTGAATGCTTGATCAAAGCATTACTTTTTCTCATTCAAGACAGAATATAACTCGTTTGAGTCAGGTTTGTCTTCTTCATAAAGTGCACCACTCAATACATCCATCAACATTCGGACATCGAAGGTAATGAGTTCTTTTCAACAAATCATCAAACTGTCACTGCCACTGATTGGCGCCCAACTCGCACAAAGCTCCCTGATGTTCACAGATGCGATATTGATGGGAATGCTGGGCATTTCTGAGTTGGCCGGAGGCGGCCTTGGCGTTGCCGTTTTCCACTTTATCTTCATTGTTGCGACAGGAATACTGGCCGCCACCATTAACTTAGTGGCCTTTGCAAAAGGACAAGATAACCAGGATGAAATCCACCAGACGTTACTGGCCGGTATTTTCTTAGCGGTCATCTTAACCCTTATTACCGGTACCATCATCTGGAATATAGCGCCACTTCTGAGCATTTTGGGGCAGTCTGCTGAAAATACTCAACTTGCCACGATTTACTTACAGGCAGTGGTTTGGTCTTTACTCCCTTCATTTGCCCTGACCGTGCTCAGAAACTTCTCATTAGGAATGAGCAATGCCGGGTCGATTCTTAAAATCAGCCTGATTGGGGCTGTACTGAACTTGCCCGTCAGTTACGTATTAATGAACGGGCTTCTGGAGCCCTGGACAGGTATTCCCGCTTTGGGCCTGGCCGGTATCGGATATGGAACCAGCATCGTTCTTTGCTGTATGTTTACTGCGTTTGCGATAGACCTATACAGAAAACCCGAGTATAAGCGCTTCTACTTTTGGCATGGCTGGAACAGATTTGATATTAATCAACTCACCTGCACCTTAAAACTGGGCATTCCTATTTCAGTCGCTTACGCCATGGAAAGCGGTTTGTTCGCAGCTGCCGCAATTTTTGCTGGCTGGCTTGGGTCCCTGGAACTCGCCACACATCAGATTGCCTTACAAACCATTGTATTAGCCTTCATGTTACCCACGGGTATTTCACAGGCAACATCCGTATTCGTCGGCAACCATTTCGCAAAGAACGACATTGAACAGGTTAAGCGTTATGCCAAGTCCGGCTTAATTCTAGGAGCCATGTTCACTGCAACTTCAGCAGCCATTATGGTGCTGTTCCCAGAGTTTATTATTAACCTGTTTATTAGTGCAGATCATGCAGAACACAAACCTCTAGTGGTGGAAATGGGGATTAAACTGCTGGTGGTCGCTGCGATTTTCCAACTGGTTGATGGCACGCAAGTCATCGCTATGGGCATACTCAGAGGATTAAAAATGTCTACTGCGCCCACCCTGATCACGGCGGTGGGCTATTGGCTGATCGGTTTCCCAAGCGCCTATGTACTCATGGAAACTTACGGGCTGGTTGGGGTTTGGTCTGGTTTGGGCATTGGACTGGCCGCAACGGCTGCAATGCTAATGGTATTATTCAGAAATAAACTGCAAAAAGAGCAAAGAACCGTCGAGACGGTTCCTTGCTCGATCATGCAAAATCAAATAAATCAGGAAGCCTGATTAAGCACAGGAAACCCCTGTTTTTGAATATTTCGTACCCGGGCTTTCACCGAAGCGGCTTCGTCTTCCGAAGCCGCTTCAAACATGACTTCAACTTCAGGCTGCAGATCAGGAAACTGACAAGCCAACTCGAACATGGCGTTATAGGCCCAGGCGCGAACAAACTTATTTATTTCGGTCAAACAGCTGCGAACAAATTCTTCAACGGTATTCCTGTGCTCCAGTGGTACAGCAATATAGGTAAGGCATTGCAGTATATGCAGCTTTGCTTCCCAGTTTTTGAGCAACGGCAACTGATCAAGCACCTCTGAGACCTGAGCATCGGTAAGTGCATGTCTATGCTCCAAGTGATGCTTCAAAAGCCAGCTAGCGCCCCGGTGAATTTCCTCATCGCCCGCTAAAGCAGATACCAGCCGGTCTTCAAAATCCGGCTGATCCACAAGTGCAGTGTAGAGGCTTTCAATATCTTCTGACGACTTCCCATTCCAGCGTCGAATAGCGATAAAAAAATCCATTAGCCAGCTCCTATTCAGCTTTATAATCCAACTGTCGAAAGCAACCATAACTAATATCAAAGGTAGTAAAAATTTCGACTGCGTCACACTTTTAATTTGTTATTGTTTAGTAACTGATCGACTGTCGGCTACCTCTTTAGACGGCAGCTATAGTAGCCGATCACCTCATAACAATATGTAAGAGATCTCTTGAAAACGACAGTAGAAAATCCCTATCGACCTTACATATGGAGAAAAAAATCTCTATTTGTATATACGACAAATTTAACTAGCGGCCAATTCAGAGCCAACAAAAAAGGCCAAGCTACAACTACTTGGCCTTTATTTCTAAACCAGCAAATGAACGTTACTGTTTTACTTGGTGCTCGATGTTTGCAATCACCCGACGGTTCTTTTGACGCCCTTCGGCTGTATTATTATCTGCAACAGGCTGTTCCTCACCATAGCCTACGGCTTTGGCTCGGCTGGCATCGACACCAAATTCACTTGTCAAAACCTGCATCACTGAATCAGCGCGGCGTTGAGAAAGTCGTTTATTATAGCCAGCGTTTCCACGATCATCGGTGTGACCTTCAATGACTACCGTTGTCTTTGGGTAACGATTCATGAAGTCAGCTACACGCTGAATTTCACGATAAGACGACTGAGGAACCACATCCGAATTATTAGCGAAATTCACCGCCAGATTTATGGACTCAGTTTTCATGACCACCAATTCACAACCGGAAGAATCTACCTTGGCACCTTGAGGGCTGTTCGGGCATTTATCCTGATAGTCCGGCACACCGTCGCCATCAGAGTCTAAAGGACAGCCATTTTGAGAAATCGCCACACCTCTTGGAGTGCCCGGACATTTATCCTTATAGTCAGCAACGCCATCACCGTCAGAATCCAACGCACAACCTTTCGAGTCTACCTGAACGCCCTTCGGCGTCGTTGGGCACTGATCTTTCGAATCCATCACACCGTCACCGTCAGAGTCTTTCTCAACCGGTGCTGCAACTACGACAGGGGCAGGCTCTTGGTACACTGCTTTCTTTGGTTCCTGACCGCCAAACGCATAACTGATACCAATACTGACTAACGCATCCCAATCCTCTTCATCCAGACTGTTAATTGCACGCGCTTCCAGGCGCCCTGACCAATCCTTTGAAAATGAATAACGGGCACCGCCACCAAGGTGAAGCTGAGTTTCTTCGTGCTCGGACGAGTCAAAATCAAATTCAGCATGGGTCAGGCCAGCCCCTAAAAACGGCTTCCATTGGCCGGACTCCGGTAAATAATAAAGCGCGCCCAACCGATATTGATCCAGATCCACATCACCGTTGCCATCATCGATATCCGGTGAAGACATCATATACGTCACTTCTGCACCAAACTTAGGCGTTAACACATACTCGCCACCAATAATGGCCGTAAAAGCCTCGTCCAAATTACGGTCGTCATCAAAAGTCTGATAACCAACGGCAGGGTTAATATAAAAACGCCCTTCCTGTTCCGCGCTGGCAGTTTGCACCATGGCTGGCAAAATCAAGGCGGCTAAACCCGTTTGTAACGCTTTAATCTTCATCCTGACCCCTTATACCCTATTTAAAAACCCATTAGATTCGTACCCTTTGTACTAATGTTAACCATCGTTAATGAAATTACCATGATGAATTTTTATAAAATATCTAGGATAATCAAAAAAAATTATCCAGATCCAACATAGAGTTATTTGCATGAGCCAGTTTTGGAGTTCAATTGTTAACACCCTCACCCCTTATGTACCGGGTGAGCAACCTAAAATATCTAATCTGATCAAATTGAACACCAATGAAAACCCTTATGGGCCATCACCCAAGGTGCTGGAGGCGATCAAAGCCCATACGGACGAGAGTCTCAGACTTTATCCCGACCCGAATGCGGATGAAATCAAAGACGCAATTTCAGCGTATTTTACAGCTAAAGGCACCCCGGTTCAGCGTGACCAGGTATTCGTCGGCAACGGCTCTGATGAAGTACTGGCACATACCTTTCAGGCCCTTTTAAAACAAGACGAACCCATACTTTTTCCTGATATCAGCTACAGTTTCTATCCGGTCTACTGCGGACTGTATCAGGTGGAATATAAAAACATTCCTCTGACCGACACATTTGAGATCAACCCTAAAGACTATCGTCAAAGCAACGGTGGCATTATCTTCCCCAACCCTAACGCTCCGACAGGCCGTTTGTTAGCACTGGAAGCAGTGGAAGATATTTTGAAAAACAACAGCAAGTCAGTAGTAGTGGTAGACGAAGCCTACATTGATTTTGGTGGTCAAAGCGCTGTTTCACTGGTAAACCAATACAACAACCTGCTGGTTATCCAAACCCTGTCTAAATCCCGCTCCCTGGCCGGCATACGACTTGGCTATGCCATTGGTCACCCAGCGTTAATTGAAGGACTTGAGCGCGTTAAAAACAGTTTCAACTCATACCCCATTGATAAACTGGCAATCAAAGCGACTGTCGCCTCCTTCGCTGATGAAGTTTATTTTGAGCAGACCTGCGCTCGAATCGTCCGCAGCCGAGACCTGCTTTCGGAGCAATTAACGGCCTTTGGCTTTGAGGTCATTCCTTCTTCCGCAAACTTTGTTTTTGCCAAACATCCTGAGCACAATGCTGAGGCCCTGGCATTGGCGCTACGCGATCGCTCCATCATTGTTCGCTATTTTAATAAGCCCAACATCGATCAACATTTACGAATCAGTATTGGCACAGAAGACGAATGCCAAGCCCTGATACAAGCGCTACGAGAAATCCTCACGCCCTCTTAAATTTACCGTCGAACTAAAAACCGGACGAACAGAGAAGCAATTTCTACCATTGATATTAAACTCAAAGATATCAATGGTTAGGAATTCGCTTGATGCCTAAAGTACCTACCGAAGAACAATACCGTCAACAAAGTCTGTCCAGCATTCGTTATACAGACAATATGACCAGTCAAAACAGCATCAGGCGTTACAACCGTCTTATGGAGTTGTTACTGACCCATGCCCCTTTGCCTTACATTCTTAACGAACTGGTGTTGTTCATCGAGAAGGAAAAGCCTGGCATCATCGGCTCCATCTTACTGCTCAGTGATGATAAAAATCACCTGATTGAAGGCTCGGCCCCTAACTTGCCAGATTTTTACAACCAAGCCATTGATGGTATGGCCATTGGGATTAAAGCCGGCTCCTGTGGCACGTCTGCCTACTTAGGGAAGCGAGTCATTGTCGCCGACATTGAGAGTCACGAGTACTGGACGGACTTTAAAGCCGTCGCGTTACAGGCCGGCTTAAAAGCGTGCTGGTCGGAGCCCATCATAGGTTCAGAAAACTCGGTTCTCGGCACGTTTGCAATGTATTACAAGAGCGTAAAAGTACCCGACGACAGCGACATCAGTCTCATTCTTGAAGCCGCTCGACTGGCCGGTATCGCCATTGAACGTACCAGAGCTGAAAAACATCAGCAGTTAACCAACAACATCTTTGATAACCTGCCCTATGCAATCGCGATCACCGATTGCAACTTTCAGATATTACAAACCAATACCGCATTTGAACGCATTACCGGTTACTCTTTTAATGACATCGAAGGTCTTGAAGCCTTCATGCTGATGGCACCTGGAAAGTCCTCAGAATACTATCGCGAAGAATTAAGTGCCCTGGATGAAACCTCCAGCCGAAAAGAAGAAATCACTTCCCAAAGAAAGAACGGCGAAGATTTTCTCATCGAGCAGACCATCACCGTCCTGAGGGATTCGAGCGGCAAAATTGATCGCTACATTTGGCTGTTTGATGACATCAGTGAACGAAAACAAGCCGAAAGCGTCATTCATCATCAAGCCAATTACGACCTGTTAACCGACCTGCCCAACCGTAATTTTTTACTGGAACGCCTTAACTGGGCCATCAGGCTTTGTAAACGCAGCCAAAGTAAATTTGGGTTATTAGTGTTGGACTTGGATCACTTTAAAGAAATCAACGACTCTTTGGGCCATGAGCTGGGAGACAAACTTCTGATTCATGCCGCCGAGCGGCTTAAATCCCACATTAAAGGTTCAGACACCATTTCCCGGCTTGGAGGCGATGAATTTGCCATCATGATTCCAACCTTAGCAGACCGCAAAAATCTCGAAGTCATAGCCAAAGGCGTTATCCAGGACATAGGTAAACCCTACAACTTAATAGATCAGGAAAACCTCAGCTACACCACCGCAAGTGTAGGCATTGCGGTGTATCCTGATGATGGAGACACCATTGAAGCACTGTTTCGTTCGGCCGACCAAGCCATGTACTCAGCAAAAGAACAAGGCCGAAACTGCTACTGTTTCTTCACCCAGGGCTTGCAACAAAAGGCAGATTCACAAGCAAAGCTGCATCAAGACTTAAAAGTCGCATTAAAAGAAGACCAACTAGAGCTTTATTACCAACCGATACTAAACCTGGAAACCAATCAACTGGACAAAGCCGAGTGTTTAATCCGCTGGAACCATCCTGAACGCGGCATTATTTCACCAGGACTGTTTATTCCCATTGCAGAGAAAACCGGCATCATCAAAGAACTCGGATGCTGGATTCGGGATCAGGCCTGCAGCCAAGTCAAACAGCTCATCAATAACGGCCTGAACATTCGGCTGTCGGTAAACGTTTCCAGGTTGGAGTTTTGGTCCGGAGAGCTGGTTTCCTCGTTTTTGGACAATATGGAAAAATACAGCGTAATCGCCGATTTCTTAACCGTAGAAATCACCGAGAGCCTGTTTTTAAAGAACCAAAAAGAAATGACCCTGGCCCTGAGTAACCTGAGAACTTTGGGCGTAAAAATATCCATCGACGACTTTGGCACCGGTTATTCATCCCTCTCTTATTTGGGCAACTTTCCGTTAGATGAACTGAAAATTGACCGAAGCTTCATTAACGGCATAGAGGGGGAAGAACGGAAGCAATCCTTAGTCGAAGCGATCATCACCCTTTCTCATAAACTCGGGATGAAAGTGGTGGCGGAAGGCATAGAAACAAAAGGACAATTTGAACTTCTGAAATCCAAGGGCTGTGATTACGCTCAAGGTTTTTATTACGCGAAGCCCATGCCTGCCAAAGCCTTTACCGAATTTGCCACCCAGCACTGGATTGAAGCAAACTCAAAATACGCCAAACCACAGAAAGACTGACCATTAGAAACCCTATTCAAAGGGCATTTTTTCAAACACCAAAGTCCACAACGAAAACGCAATTGCCCACATCATGGCACACACTAATATATCCAGCACTCGCCAAGCCATCGGGCGCTCAAACAGTGGCGCCAATTTAGCCGCACCAAAGCTCAGACTGAAAAACCAAATCACAGATGCCAAGGTAGCGCCTACTGCAAATAACCAGCGATCAGGCGCCCCATACTGACCACCAACGCTTCCGATTAAAACCACCGTATCCAGATACACATGAGGGTTTAACAAGGTAATGGACACAGTAATCGCCAACGCCTTTCCCACCGTTTGAATACCCTGAGATTCAGCGACCATTTTTTGCTCAGAAAAAGCAGACATAAAAGCTTTTAGCCCATACCCCGTTAGGAAAACGGCACCAAACACGGCAATGCACCACATCAATATTGGGCTGGAAGAAATCAAAAGTCCCATCCCTGCAATACCGGCAAATATAAGAAGGGCATCAATCGAGCAACAAGTCATGGCAATTTCAAAATTAAACTTCTTTTTAATTCCCTGAGATAACACAAACGCATTTTGCGCCCCTATCGCCATGATCAGACTGATACTGGTGATAAAGCCCGACGTCATCACAGTTAAACTCTCACTCATACCCCATTCCTTAATACCATGTCATTTGCAATCAATGGAGGAAATGATAGGCTGACCAAGATAAGAAGTTAAATTAATAGATCTTATCCATCATTAATTAATTTAATACAAGAATTCTATGAATTTCGATCAAAAACAACTGGCCACGCTGGCGGCAATTATTGAAGAAGAGAGTTTTGACGCAGCCGCCACTAAGTTGTTCATCACCCAATCGGCCGTTTCACAAAGGCTCAGACAACTTGAATCCAGTGTAGGACAAACACTGATAATACGATCCAGCCCTCCAAAACTGACGGACGCTGGTCACGCCGTCTTGCGCTTTTATCAACAAACCACGTTATTACAAAAAGAGTTATTGAACTCGTTAAATCAAAATGCCGATTTCGATCGACAAACCCTGTCCATCGGGGTGAATGCAGACAGTTTGGCCACTTGGTTATTTGATGCCCTGAAACCCTTGCTGGATTCCAATAAACTTCTGATTGATATCAAAGTGGACGACCAGGACAACACAAGGGAACTGCTTACCAAGGGAGAAGTGATTGGTTGCATTACATCCGACAGCGCGCCCATTCAGGGCTGCAACTCTTTTTCACTGGGCGTGATGCGTTATCGCTGCCTGGTTTCACCTGACTTTAAGCATCAGTTTTTCAAAGACGGCGTCACACAGCAAGCCATGCTTGAAGCGCCTGCCGTACAATTTAATAACAAAGATGAGCTGCAAAGCCTTTATATGAAGACTCTGTTTCAAGACAGAAATATTGGTCTCAGACACCGAATACCCTCTACAGAATCCTATTTAGAATTCATTCGAAGAGGTTACGCCTGGGGAATGGTGCCCGATGTACAAAGTCAGCCCCTGCTAACTACGCAGCAAGTGACCGAGCTTATTCCGGGCCAGTACCTGGATATCCCTCTGTACTGGCATATCTGGAACCTGAAAACCGAGCTCAACAAAGAACTGACGGATCGAATTATTCACCATGCGCACAGTGTTCTTAACTAAGTCAATCAACTACTGACTGTCTAAACCATTTCCATAGACATGCGTTTGCTTAAGTTGAATTTGCTGAACGATACGCTGATTATCAAAATTAGTTTTGATCGACCTCACTTCGGAATGGCTATCAATGTCCTCTTGCAGCTCTTCTTCAAAACCAAATTGAGCGTCATAGACTTCCATTTCAGTTTCCGAAAGTTCAACCATTTTTGACATGAATTTTGAGTCAGACTGCTCTTTTGAAACAACTGAGCAACTTAAACTGACAGATAAAAGTGCTATTCCTACCTTGTACACTAGAAGCTTCCTTTATTTTTATAATTATCATTTTTTGGGAATATAACCATACCTAACCAGAGATTTCCATACTGCTGTAATAGATACCAAAGAAAAAGCCCCTATTTGCATAGAGGCTTTTAATATTGGTCTTAAAGTCTAAGGCCAGAAACCTGACGCACTGACCTGATTAAATAATATAACCACGCTCATCGTGCTCATTGATATCCAAACCTTCGGTTTCAATATCTTTATTTACTCGAAGGCCAATCATCGCATCGATTAATTTAAGTAAGATGTAGGAAATCACAGCGGTATACACAAACGTAGCCACGATACCCACAAGCTGAACACCCACTTGCTGACCCATAGAAGTAATACCATCCGCGAAGCCTTGACCACTGAACACGCCTAACTCAGTCGAAGCAAATATACCTGCAAGGAAAGTACCCAGAATGCCACCTACGCCATGAACCGGAAATACGTCCAATGAATCGTCAATCTTAAGACCATTCTTAATCCAGGCCGTCATGAAGTAACACACGATGCCCGCAGTAAAGCCAATGATGACCGCGCCGCCAGGCCCTACAAATCCTGAAGCAGGCGTGATTGTTCCTAGACCGGCCACCATACCGGTAACAATGCCCAATACTGACGGCTTACCGTGTCTGATCCACTCAATGGTCATCCAAGCTAACGAACCACAAGCAGCAGAAATATGCGTTACTAACATCGCCATACCGGCATCACCATTAGCACCCAATGCACTGCCGGCATTAAACCCAAACCAACCGACCCAAAGCATACCGGCACCGGTCACAGTCATCGTCAGATTATGCGGTGGCATGGCGGTTTTACCGTAACCGTTACGATTACCCAGTACGATAGCGGCAACCAATGCCCCAACACCCGCTGTAATATGAACAACAGTACCACCGGCAAAATCCAGTAAGCCCATTTCTTGCAGCCAACCGCCGCCCCACACCCAATGAGTGACCGGTACATACACCAACAGCAACCAAACCGCACTGAACAACAGCATCGCGGAGAACTTCATACGCTCCGCAAAGGCACCAACCATCAGTGCCGGTGTGATGATCGCAAAGGTCATCTGAAACATAACAAA
Source organism: Litoribacillus peritrichatus (assembly GCF_039537985.1). Lineage (NCBI taxonomy): Bacteria > Pseudomonadati > Pseudomonadota > Gammaproteobacteria > Oceanospirillales > Oceanospirillaceae > Litoribacillus > Litoribacillus peritrichatus. The sequence continues at coordinate 1,447,843 of NZ_BAABBN010000007.1, read as the reverse complement.
CACGGATTCAGGAATGTCTCCGGATACGGTTTCTTCCTGCACACCGGCCAAAAAGAAATTACCCAGACCACCAATGACACTATTCAAATCTCCGCCATCAGTAAAAGCCAGAGAATACCCAGCGATCATCCAGATCAAAGAAGCAACACAGGCAATGGCAAAGCACTGCATCAATACTGAAAGAACGTTTTTGACACGAACCAAACCCGCATAAAACAATGACAAGCCAGGCAAAGTCATCATCAGAACCAAAGCCGTAGCAGTTAAAATCCACGCAGTATTTGCGCCGTTGACTTCATCGGCCATCACCACTGAAGGCATTAATGCCAAAATAAAAACGAAAACTTGCTTAATAAAATTCAAAGTACTTCCCCTAAAACATCTACTTCAATACTTTTCTTAACCATTTCGATTGACCACCTTAACAACTACGCACCAATTTAATGCATAAGTAATTAAAGCGCTGAATCATCCTGCTCCCCGGTACGAATTCGAACCACACGTTCAAGCTCGGCCACGAAAATTTTGCCATCGCCAATCTTATTGGTGTTGGTTGACTCAATGATTGCTTCGATGACGGCGTCTGATTGCGCATCGGAAACAGCGATTTGAACTTTTGCTTTAGGAACAAAGTCGATAATGTATTCTGCGCCACGGTATAATTCCGTATGCCCTTTCTGACGACCAAAGCCTTTCACCTCTTCAACGGTTAAGCCCTGAACACCAATTTCAGACAAAGCGTCTCTAACATCATCAACCTTAAAAGGTTTGATAATTGCGGTTACTAACTTCATGCCTCCCCCATAGAGTGCACTATTCTTAAGTTATTATTAAAATGCTTCAAAATAGCGCATACAAGAATAAGGCCAACTTCTTAAAACCACCATAAATCAGTAAAATATTAAATTACACGCATTAAAAAGGCGCACAAAGTGCGCCATAAAAATACATACAAACAAAGCAAGCACCAAATTAATGCATTAAATGAAATCCAAATTCACTCTCTTAGTGCTTTATTAATATCAATTATTGGCCATCGAAGTGTTCTTCGACATCAACTCTGATCCCAACATCATCATTCGCAACTGACAAATCAAGTCCTCGCCAATCGCCTTTTTCTGAGCTTTACTTAAATCCACCACATCCGCCCCTTGGTTGAATACCAAGGACACCATGGCATGGGCAACCATTTCATGACGATAAAGCGTCTTGCCCCTGGCCACGGCCTGAGCACTGAGATGCTCAGCAAGCTCAGATTCAAAATGATCCACTTCCCGTTGAATAGCACGACGAAGTTCAACTGAGATGCCCGCTTTTTCACGCAATAATAAACGAAATAAATTGGGGTTTGAGTTTAAAAACTCGATAAAGGTTTCCACCGATGTTCTGATCGCAGTACCGTTCTCAGCAATGCGCTTCCGCGCCTTACGCATCAGTTGCCGGAGAGACAACCCAGCTTCATCAACTAACGCCAGCCCCAGCTCATCCAAATCCTGAAAGTGCCGATAGAAAGAGGTCGGAGCAATTCCGGCTTCTCTGGCTACCTCTCTCAAACTCAAGTTTGAAAACGCTTTATCCTGCCCGATCTGCTTTAAAGCAGCCTCCATAATGGCACGACGTGTTTTTTCCTTTTGCTCTGCGCGGATTGACATAATTCTTCCAATTAAGCGTAAATTTTGACGAAACCAAATAACTTTAACGCACTAAAATTATTTCACTTCCACAATATCAATTTTTTGGCCCATCTGTTCATTAAACAAGCTGCCCGATTCTAAATACGCCGATGTATCGGCCTCAACCATCGTCGGGAACTCAAGCGGATCAAACGCAGTGTCGCCATCTTTCACCGGGCGGCCCGTGATCTCCAGATTTTTAAAATCAAACTTATCCGCATCCACCATATGTGAAAGCGTGATGTTCTGCATGGCACTGAACATCGTTTCTAAACGTCCAGGGAAGTCTTTATCCCAGGTTTGAAGCATCTGTTTAACAGCCTGACGCTGAAGGTTCTCCTGAGAGCCGCATAAGTTACATGGAATGATAGGAAAGTCTTTCATGCCTGAGTAACGTTCAATGTCTTTTTCACGACAATACGACAGGGGTCTGATGACAATGTGCTTTCCATCGTCTGAAAGCAGTTTAGGCGGCATGCCTTTCATCTTACCGCCATAAAACATGTTCAGCATCATGGTTTCAAGAATATCGTCCCGATGGTGACCTAACGCAATTTTGGTTGCACCAATTCGCTCAGCAAAACCATACAGCGTTCCTCGTCGTAAACGGGAGCACAACGCACAGGTAGTTTTACCTTCCGGCACTTTCTCTTTAACAATGCTGTAGGTGTCTTTATTGATGATGTGATAGCGAATGCCCAGTTCATCCAGGTATTTCGGTAACACATGCTCGGGAAAGCCCGGCTGTTTCTGATCCAGATTTACGGCAATGATTTCAAACGAAACCGGCGCACTTCGTTGAAGGTTCATCAGGATGTCCAGCATGGTGTAGCTGTCTTTACCACCTGACAGACAAACCATCACACGATCACCTTCTTCAATCATATTGAAGTCTGCTATCGCTTTCCCCACATCTCGTCTCAAACGTTTTTGCAGTTTGTTTAACTCCAAACGAGCCTTAGGGTCAGTTGAATTAGCAGCAGTCATGTTGGCCTCTTGATACATCGGAAGGAAGACGCCAGTTGAGCTTCAAATGACGTTTAAAATTTCAAAGGGCGTTTTACCGAAAACAGGTTGAAAAGTAAACTAATTCCCTTGAATGATGATAAAGTGTCTTAAATTATATTATTGATTTTGTTGAACATGACCAACTCTGCTTCCGCATCACAACAGTATTCTGAATATCAAAGTGCATTCGTCACCGTATCCGAGACGATCGTTCAGATTTTAGAAAGTGAACCCGGCGGTATCAGTCTGTACGATCTAATTAAACGTTTAAGTCACCCGCCGCATAGCTTATTGGATGAGCAGGCACTAAGAGAGCCTGTATCTCTGTTTCAAACCAATTTTGTGGTGATGAATGCCCTCTACCAGCTACAGGCACAATCAACGACTCACAACTATGTCATCTCTTCCTTAAAGATTCAGCAGTTTTCAAAATCCGTACGCGCCACTCAAGACATGGTCATCGACGATGCTCTGGCAAAATACTATCTGGATTGGGCCAATTTCAATCAAACCGAGGAAGACGTCAACCAGCTTTTGAATTCGTTTTGGGAGACGATGCTGGTCATGGATTTTCGGGATGAAGACCTCAGCACCTTGGAAATTCAGGGGGCCACCACGATGAAAGCGATCAAAAAACAATATCGGAACTTATCTCAACAGCATCATCCGGACAAAGGTGGCGATCCGGAAAAGTTCATTCAGATTCAACAGGCGTACGATCGTCTGTCCACTCAGAGGCGGTATCAATAGAGCCGGCCTTCCGGCCTAGCTCTATTATCTAGCAGGTTCTGTTTTGATAGGTCGGTTATTTATTAACGCGATCATCAATCAGAGCTTGAACCACCGAGGGGTCCGCCAACGTGGAAGTGTCACCCATGTTTTCCAGCTCATTGCAGGCAATTTTACGAAGAATACGACGCATAATTTTTCCTGAGCGGGTTTTAGGCACCACAGGTGCCCACTGAATGATGTCCGGCACAGCAAGACCACCGATTTCAGAACGAACAAATGACTTCAGTTCATTGATCAAGTCATCCGACGTTTCGTAGCCCTGTTTCAGTGTCACGTAAGCGTAAATCCCCTGACCTTTGATATCATGAGGATAACCAACCACCGCCGCTTCAGATGTGGCAGGGTGCGCCACCAAAGCACTTTCTACTTCCGCTGTTCCCATTCGGTGACCGGAGACATTGAGAACGTCATCCACACGGCCGGTAATCCAATAATAACCATCCTCGTCTCGGCGAGCCCCGTCTCCAGAAAAATAATAGCCCTTATAAGTCGAGAAATAAGTATCAATGAATCGCTGATGATCTCCGTAGACCGTCCGCATTTGCCCTGGCCAGCTGTCTTTAATCACCAGGTTACCTTCGCAGGCACCTTCCAGAAGATTCCCTTCATTATCCACAATGCCGGGTTGTACACCAAAGAATGGCCGTGTTGCCGACCCGGGTTTGACATCCGTCGCCCCAGGTAAAGGGGTAATTAACACGCCGCCTGTTTCTGTTTGCCACCAGGTATCCACAATGGCACAACGCTCGTCACCCACCACATGAAAATACCACTCCCAAGCTTCCGGGTTGATCGGTTCGCCGACGGTGCCGAGTAAACGTAAACTCTCTCTCGACGTTTGCTTCACAGGCGCATCTCCGGCCTGCATCAAGGCACGGATAGCGGTCGGGGCGGTGTAGAAAATATTGACTTTGTGTTTGTCCACCACCTGCCAACAGCGGGACACATCCGGATAAGTAGGCACACCTTCAAACATCAAAGTGGTCGCGCCATTGGCCAGCGGGCCATAAACAATATAGCTGTGGCCGGTAATCCAGCCTACATCCGCTGTACACCAATAAATGTCACCCGGATGATAATCAAAAATATACTGATGCGTCATGGAGGCGTACACCAAGTAGCCACCGCAGGTATGCATTACCCCTTTTGGCTTACCCGTAGAGCCTGAAGTATATAAGATAAATAATGGGTCTTCGGCCGACATTTCTTCCGCTGGGCAATCGGCCAAGGCGGATTCCGTAATCTGGTGATACCAAACATCACGCCCTTCGTTCCAGTCGATCTCACCTCCTGTTCTTTGCAGAACCACAACCGTTTTCACAATATCAGTGCCAGCTTTAGACAAGGCTTCGTCAACGTTCGCCTTTAATGGAATTTTCTTGCCGCCACGAACGCCTTCATCCGAGGTAATGATGCAGTTGGACTGACAGTCAACCACCCTTCCGGCAATAGACTCAGGAGAAAAGCCGCCAAAAATCACAGAGTGAATCGCACCGATACGAGAACAGGCCAGCATAGCCACGGCAGCCTCCACCACCATCGGCATATAGATGGTAACAACGTCCCCTTTTTTAATTCCCTGCACTTTCAACGCATTGGCCAAACGACAGACTTTGGCATGGAGCTCTGCATAAGTGACGGTGGCATCGTCCGTGGGCTCATCACCTTCCCAAATAATAGCCGTTTGATCACCGCGTTCTGCCAGGTGACGATCAAGACAACTGATGGTTGGATTGAGGGTGCCATCTTCAAACCAGCGAATGTGCACATCGTCGTGACGATAAGAAACGTCTTTAATCTTTGAATAGGGTTTCATCCAATCAATGCGTTTACCATGTTCAGCCCAGAAGGCTTCAGGATCATCAATGGAGGATTGATACATCGCCAAATATTGATCGTTATTCAATAGTGTTCGATCAGCAAAATATTCATTTACCGGATAGGTCTTAATTTCACTCATGGTTAGTTTCCGAGTCTTAAATTTTTGTTGTTATTTAAAGCATGACGCATTACTTATTATTTTTAATTTTTAAAAAAATACCGCAAAAAGACCAATGATTACCTAGCATAGAAATAGATAAGGGCCATTTCCTATGCTATTGCGCTCTCGTTCAACCATTGTTGCAACTTATTACTGAGTTCGTCTTTTTTGACAGGCTTAGCAATGAAGTCATTCATACCTGCCATCTCGCAACGCTCCTGGTCGTATTTCAGGGCATTGGCGGTGATCGCAATCACAGGTGTCTCTTTTAGATTATTGATCTGCTCAAATAACCTGAATTGCTTGGTGACTTCGTAACCATTCATTTTTGGCATTTGGACGTCCATCAACACCGCATCATATTGTTGATTTTTCAGCTTTTCGAGAGCTTCCGCCCCATCGGAAGCGATATCAACCTTATGCCCCCACTTAAGAAGCATCGTTTCAGCCACTTTTGAATTCACCGGGTTATCTTCCACCAGCAATATCTGACCTTTAATGCTCTGCAAATGACGGGTATATATTTTACTTGGTGTCATGTTAGCCGGTTGTGCTATCGGCCAGATAAATAACAATTCAAAACTGGAGCCTTCACCCAAGACACTGTCTACGTGCACTGTACCTCGCATCATATCCACCAAACGCTTGGTAATTGAAAGCCCCAGACCGGTTCCGCCGAATTGACGGGTTGTAGAGGTATCGGCCTGACTGAAAGCATCAAAAATACTGGTCAACTGCTGTGGAGAAATCCCGACCCCGGTATCAACCACCTTAATTTTAAACTTGGTGATTTCTAAAGACCGATCAACTTCAAGACACTCAACTATGACGCTCACCTGACCAGACTCAGTAAACTTAATGGCATTACCAATCAGGTTCATCAAAACCTGCCGTATTCTCAATGAATCGGCCTCAACAAATTCAGGCATGGCCGCATCAATTTGATAATTGAGCTTTATGTTCTTTTCCATCGCCGAGCCACGCAAAAGATTCACCACATGCTGAATCACCACTTCAAGGTTGGTCGACTCCAGGTGCAAAGCCATTTTACCGGCTTCAATTTTCGATAAATCCAGAATGTCGTTGATCAGTGACAGCAAACCCTGACCTGAATCGTTAATTTGATTGACGTAATTAGCTTGCTCACTGGTTAACTGAGTGTCTTCCAAGATCTGAGCCATGCCCAACATACCGTTCAAGGGCGTTCTGATTTCATGACTCATATTAGCCAGGAAGTCCGACTTTGCCCGGCTTGCAATTTCGGCTTGTTTCTTAGCTTGTTCTAATTGCCAGGCAGATTCTTGCAAAGAGCGGGTACGTTCGGAGACTTTGGTTTCCAGGTTCTTTTTATTGTCTTCCACCTCTCGGTAAGCAGCATGAATATTCGCCACCATGGTATGAAAGCTTTGATACAAGGTAGCAATTTCATCTTTACCTTCGTACTGTAAATTCACGTGCCACTCGCCTTGACCTACATGCTCACTTACCTGACTCAAGGCCCTGATTGGACGAACAATAAAGTAGTCCATGATCAAATAGATCAGAACATAAGAGGCCACTAAAACAAGACCGGCAACCACCAACAACAAAATACCATGCTGCTGGCCCAAGATCGCTATTTCTTCATCATCGACACTCACCGCCAGCCATAAATCACGTCGTAACTGACTGACCTTAATCTGATGATTCACATCATCAACTGTTTTCAACACACTTTTATTTTTAATTGCGTTCAAACAATCAATTTCGGGGTGTGCATGCATCTGATGATTGGCGTTTAAAATCACTTCACCGGAAGAACTGCATAGCATGACATGGGACTGAGAGGTTACCGCCACTTCTTTTAATATTTGACTGACTTCATCCAACCTGACGCCAAACATCACAAACAGCGCTTCACCCGTTGCGGGTTGAGTCACTTTTTGAGCTTTCAATATAAAATATCGGCCGGAGTCCGGATCAAAGAAGTTCATGGATTGAATGCCGTCTTTATCTGCCAGTTGCTCGATCAGCACATCACGGTGTAACTCATTGACCTGAGAGGGGTCAGAAATCGCAATCGGCTCACCCCGGTGATTAAACACCGCTAAATAACTCAGACTCGGAAATGTTTCTGCGGCACGCTTAAACCGAGCATCCAGTACAGCACTGGTTTGGTGTTTCTTTTTAAAGTCCAGAGACGCCACATAACTCTGAAAGTGAGTATCGTGAATAAAGAAATCTATTTTGTATTCAACTTCTCTCTCAAGTTGATTAATTAAGGTCGAAGCCTCACTGATCACCGAGTTGATTTGAGTCTCTCTGACCTGGTGTATTTGTTCCTGTAAATGATCCAGAGAAATTTTTCCCAATAAAATTAACGGGAGTACCACCAGCGGCATAAGGATCAATGCTAATTTAACTCTCAGCGGCATATATAAAATTCCGTTGCTACCATTACAAACTCGACTATTGTGTCTTTGTTGTTGACTGTATAATCACTTTTTATTGTCACAAATACCATACACTGTTTAAGGCGAATCATGTCCATTCACCAAGCCCAGCAAGTTATTGAAGAAATACTTACCTTACCAGAATTAGAAGAAGATGCCCTAGATTATATGGGTTGCCTAGGTGCTCTGGCTGCTTTTGTCATTATGCCAAAAGATTCTGACGGTCAATTAATGGCCAATCACATATTAGATGAAGCGGTAAAAAGCCTCCCATCAGATAAATTAAACAGTTTCATTGAGGCAATCAATGTTCAATGTTGGCACCTGAAAAATGAGCTGGAAGGGGATGATGGCGTTATTTTACCTTGGATGGAAGAGGACGAAGAAGACGATGAAGACGATGAAGCCCTTATTTCCTGGGCTTCCGGCTTTGTAGAAGTGGTGTTTGACCACGAAGAGCAATGGTTAAACAGCAAGTTTGAAGAAGAAGCAACGCAATTACTGATGCCGATCATCGCAATTTCCGGCATTTTAGAAGAAGAAACAGCGGACATTACGGACAATGATCAGCTGTTCAGTCAGTGGATTGATGAAATTCCGGATTTGCTGGTCGATTTATTCCTCATGTACCGTGTCATTGATGACAAAGGCGGTAAACCCAAAGCCCAGACAAAAGGAAGCAATCAAAAAAAGCGCGGCTCAAGAGGGAAAAAGCCTGGCGCTAAACGGAAGTAAGTTCTTATCTAAGAGGCGTCCAAGACCAGGAAACCTGCTCTTGAGCGCCTAATAAACCAAAACGGTTATTCACTGAACCCGTCGCTAAAGGTTAAATCTGGCCCGCACGGAGGTACCGCCTTTTAAGAATTCAACGGATTGGCAAAGGTAGCTGATCAGGCCAAGTCCCCGACCGTAGCTCAGGGCATCATTTTCAGGCCGGGTGGTGACTTCTGCCACATCAAAGCCATTGCCGGAGTCTGACAATTCAATGTCGAGATAAGGTTTTCCCATCTCAGACTTTAAATGAGTGACAATATTGACCCAGTCCGATGCCTTGAGACCCAGCATGCGCTCAGCCCTTAACTGTTCGTATTGGTTCATACCGTCATCCATGTCTTTCAACTTGGAATCCAATTGCAACACACCGTGCTCCAATGAATTGCTGTACATTTCATTCATGACAATACGAAGCAGATCTTTTCTCACCGCTTCGGTAAAAAACGGCTCAACCATTGCAATGATGGAATCCGCCATTCTTAAATCTGCTAACTGTTCACCCTCTAAACGCCAATGCATGGTACAAGGTGATACTTTCTGATCCGCTGTTTCTTCGGTATCCGGTTCATCTTCCCATTCCACAAAACCACAGCGTAACTCCACTAAAGAAACATCGTCATGCTCTTGCTTCTCGTCACAGAAAGATTTCCAGTTTTGCAGAATGCCCGCCAATCCACTTTCGCTGTTTTCAGCAACCGTTTGAGACAGGCGATCCAAGCCGAACATTTCTCCGTCTGGCGATACCGCTTCCGTAATCCCATCCGTATAGGCATAAAGTACATCGCCGGATTCAACGGTAATCAGCTTCACCTCTTCCTCGAAGTCAGCATCATCAATCATACCCAGTGGCAGGTGCAACGGCTCATACTGCTTTAAGCTGGAGACCTCATCGTCACTCTGGTCCTGAGACTTAGAAACCAACAACAAATCCGGTAAGCCGCCCTGCCAAGTAGTGATCTGGTTTCCATGTTTATTGATCTCCAATACCGCCGCCGCAAAAAACATATGGCTCGGTAAAATGGCAAACAGCTCGCGATTTATTTCCCGGGCAATGTCACTGACCGCCGCCCCTTTGGAGGACATATGAAAGAATATTTGAGAGGTAGGAATGGCACCAATGGCGGCAGGCAAACCATGACCGGTGAAGTCGCCCAAAAGCATATACAAACCACCGGAAGGACTCCGGTTGTAGAGAAATAAATCACCACTGAATACCGACGCCGAAGATAAATAGTGCCTCAGGTTGGCACAGTGATTTGGATTTTTGGTCATGACATTGTCAAAAACCCTTTGCGCCATCAATTGCTCTTGCTGAATACGGGTGTTGTGAATCACCAGTGCATCGTTCTTATCATTTAACTGCCGATACAAATCAGCCACACGGCGATGAGCCCGGATTTTGGCCTTCAGAATCACTTCATTAAAGGGTTTGGTTAAAAAGTCTTCACCGTCGTCCAGGCAGCGAGATAGCGAGTCCAGATCCGTTTTGGCCGTCAGAAAAATGATCGGAATATGCCGACGACCGGCCTCAGCTTTAATACGTCGCGCGGCTTCGTAGCCGTCCATGCCCGGCATCATGATGTCCATTAAAATCAGGTCGGGCCTTTCTTCGGAATACAAGTTGATGGCCTGTTCGCCATCCGACGCCATGCTGTATTGATAGCCTTCATCTTCAAGAATAAAGCTGAGTAGTGTTCGATTGATCTCTTGGTCATCGACAACCAACACTTTCATTCTTACCTCCATGTAATGATGTTTTCATATTCCCAAGGGAATTTTATGACTGGCCGTTAAATAACGGAACGGAATCCGTTTAACAGAATCAGACAGGCACAACTGTGGATCATTGCTTCAACTGCCGGACACCCTCACAACCAGCTCTTGATCTACTTTAACCATTGATAAGATCTGGTTCGGGATACTTACTTTATTAAGATAGACAGCATTAATCGACTTGTATTGTTTGTCAACTTCAATAGACTGGAATCTTTATGGACAGACTGGTAAGTAACTTGGATAAAAGGAAACACCCTGTCATTCACTGGACATTATTAATCGTTGGATGGTCCGCCGTCATTTTAGGCGTGCTCGGAATATTCCTGCCTATCCTACCAACAACGCCCTTTCTGTTACTTGCTGCAGCGTGCTTTGCCAGAACTTCAGATAAATTTTATTACTGGCTGATTCATCACCCGAAACTGGGGACATTTATAGCAGCGTATCTGGATGGGAAAGGCATACCTTTAAAGGCGAAATGCTACACCTCTGCACTGATGATCACCATGATGACCATCAGCGCCTATTTGGTTCAACCGCCCATTTGGGCCATCATCACCATGTACCTGATCGCCGTTTGTGTGTCGGTCTACTTGTTCCGTTTGCCCACTCTGGAAGTAAAGAAAACGGAATCACAGAACCGGAATAACTCTGAAGTTTAAGAAAATGAAATTTAAGAAAATACAGTGTAAGCAAATAAAATTTTAGTGTCAGAAAAAGTACTGGTAAACCCAGCTCAGACGGCTTGACGATCACCGTATAAATTCGCGTATAAACCGCCTTTTTCTACTAATTGCTGATGAATTCCCTGCTCACAAATCCGCCCCTCATGAAACACAAAAATCTGATCTGCTTGCTTAACCGCACTGAGCCGATGAGCAATTATAATGGTGGTTCTGTCTTTTAAATATTCAGCCAGGGCCTCATGCAAATTGGATTCTGTTTCTGTGTCCAGCGCAGAGGTTGATTCATCAAGAATAACCACTTTGGGATCGGTCAGTGCCATCCGGGCTATCGCTAACCGCTGTCTTTGTCCGCCCGATAAGCGAATACCGTTTCTGCCCACAATAGTATCTAACTGCTGTGGTAACTCCCGAACGACCAAGTCCAGTTGAGCCACTTCAAGTGCCGCCCAAAGCTGCGCTTCAGAATAGCGTTCCCCCATTGATAAGTTCTGACGCACGCTGGCGTTAAACAAAGCCGGGCTCTGAATCACCGTACACACATGTTTACGAACTTCAGCCCATCCAATCCGGTTTACATCCACGTTATCGTAACGAATGGAACCAGAAGAAAGCGGATACATGCCTGTGAGTAGCTGTACCAAGGTGGATTTGCCACCACCGCTTGCCCCCACAAACGCTACTGTTTTGCCTGCGTCAATGGTCAATGACACATCCCTCAGAACCGGTTTTTCGTCTAAATAACCGAACGAAGCATGTTCAATCTCCACTTTTACGCCGGTGCCTGCTCGTGAAAACGGGTTAACTTCTTCCATCATTGAAGGTTCTTTTTGAAGATCAAATGCACCATTGATTCGCTGCAATGCCGCTTTTGCACTGTAATAGGCATATTGCATGTTCAAAATCTCTTGTACCGGCGCCATCATAAACCACAGATAACCAAACACGGCAAACATCTGTCCGATGGACAAATCAGAAAAAACCACCATTAACATGGATAACATGCGAAACAAATCGAAACCGATTAAAAATACATTAAAGCTGAACCGAGAGGCCGCATCACTGCGCCACTCAAAAGCAATTGAACGGTTCTTAACGGACTCAGCAAACGCTTTTAATCGCTGGTGATAATACTGCTCCCGATTCACTATTCGAATCTGGTGCACGGCATCCAGGGTTTCAGTCAGCGCTTGCTGGAAGGTCTCATAGGCCGAGTTTTCACGCTTCTTCAGAGTCTTTACTTTCTTGCCCAAAACCATGGTGCAATAAATCACCACCGGGTTTAAAAACAAAATAAACAGAGCCAACGGCCAGTGCATCCATAATAGAATCACGGCCGTGCCGACAATGGTTAATACCGCCACCAACAAACGACTGACAGAAACACTGACAAACCGATCAATCGTATCCAGATCCGTCACAAATTTACTGGCTAAACCACCGCTGCCCAACAATTCATATTCACGCATAGATACCCGGCTTAGTTGATTAAGTAACCTCACGCGCATACGGAAAATCAGATCTTTTGAAACGATGGTTAATTGCCGACTTTGCCAAACATTTAACAGCATGCTGGCCACCCTCAGGACGATACTGATCACCGTCATCGCGACAATGAATCCGGCAGGAGCATGCCAAGAGGAAGGCAGAACCGATTGCAGAAAATCAATGGCCCCGGCCGGTTTATCCAGTAGAACCTCATCAACCAACACGGGCAATAACAAGGGTAATGGCACCGCAATGACGGTTGCTACAATAGCGATCAGGTGGGCGTAAATCAGTTCTTTACGGTGCTTCAGCAGCAAGTTCTTAAAGAAAGTCTGATCAAATTTCGAAGGTACCTCAGACACATTTAAAGAGGATGAACTACCTTGATTGACCGAATTAGAATCAACAACAGAGTTTGTCAACGGAGAAATCTCTACTACAAAATGATCAGAACATTATTACCAATTCCCAACAATTTATCGACTCTATTTTAAAGTAATGAGGGGCTTCAAGCCGCACGATTCTAAGGCAGTACTTACTTAACCATAATGTTAAAAAAGCATTCAGAAAACCATTAAACCGTAGGTAAGGCAGGGTTTGAAAGGCCTAGAAAAGCAACACCACTTAAAAAAATCTGACCCAAAATACAGACTTCAAAACCAAACACATCGGATTTGGCTGAACCTAGTGTGTCATTTTCTTGTCAAAGTGATTAAGCAAAGAGATATTTTGGTCTTTACATTTAACACCAAAAATCTGGGCTACACTTTAAATCAGAGACTTAAGATTGTCTCTTAGAGTAATGGCATAACAAATGCAAAAGAACATTATCGGGTGAAATTGTTCAATAACAATTTACCCGGCTGGGTGATTAGGAAGAATCACCTGAGCCTGACAAAGCTATATTGAAAACCTACCCAGGAGGCCATATGAGCATATTCGACAGGTATCAGGATCGTTACATCGCTAAGCAAGAGGATGAGCTGACACTCGAAGAGTATCTGCAATTGTGTAAAGAAGAGCCAAGTACCTATGCAAATGCAGCAGAGCGTTTGTTGATGGCAATTGGCGAACCTGAAATTATTGAAACATCCAAAGATCCGCGTTCATCACGCATCTTTTCAAACAAACTCATCAAACAATACCCTGCTTTCAAAGATTTTTATGGCATGGAAGAAGCCATTGAGCACATCGTTTCCTATTTCAGGCACGCCGCGCAAGGTCTGGAAGAAAGAAAACAGATCCTCTACCTTTTAGGTCCGGTCGGTGGTGGTAAATCATCATTGGCGGAAAAACTAAAAAGCCTGATTCAACAAGTACCTTTTTATGCAATTAAAGGTTCGCCCATTCAGGAATCACCTCTGGGCTTATTTAATCCGGAAGAAGATGCAGCCATTCTGGAAGAAGATTACGGCATTCCTCACCGTTATTTGAAAGGCATAATGTCACCCTGGGCAGTGAAGCGTTTGCACGAATTTGGCGGCGATATCTCCAGGTTCAAAGTCGTAAAAGTTTATCCATCGATATTGGATCAAAAAGCCGTGGCCAAAACCGAGCCAGGCGATGAAAATAACCAGGACATCTCCAGCCTGGTCGGGAAAGTCGACATCCGAAAACTGGAAGATTATTCCCAGGACGATGCCGATGCTTACAGCTTTTCCGGCGGCCTGTGTCGCGCAAACCAAGGCATTCTTGAGTTTGTGGAAATGTTTAAAGCCCCCATTAAAGTGCTTCATCCTTTATTGACGGCCACACAGGAAGGCAACTACAACGGTACCGAAGGTCTCAGTGCGATACCCTTTGATGGCGTGGTCTTAGCGCACTCCAACGAATCCGAGTGGCAAACATTTAAAAACACCAAAACAAACGAAGCCTTCATTGATCGTGTTTACATCGTAAAAGTGCCTTATTGCAAACGCGCCACCGAAGAAATTCATATTTATGAAAAACTGCTTGAACACAGTTCTTTAAATAAAGCACCGTGTGCGCCCGATACTCTAAGAATGCTGGCTCAATTTTCCGTGCTTTCACGACTGCGCGAACCGGAAAACTCCAGCGTTTACTCCAAAATGCGAGTCTACGATGGCGAGAATTTAAAAGATACCGATCCGAAAGCCAAAAGCCATCAGGAATACAAAGACACCGCTGGTGTTGACGAAGGTATGGACGGTTTATCCACCCGTTTTGCTTTCAAAATATTATCAAAAGTATTCAACTTTGATCCGGAAGAAATTGCAGCAAACCCCGTACACTTGTTGTACGTGCTTGAACAGGAAATCGAGCAGCAACAATTCCCGCCAGAAACCCATGAACGCTTATTAAAATACGTTAAGGAATACCTGGCGCCGAAGTACATTGAATACTTAGGAAAAGAAGTTCAGACCGCCTACTTAGAATCCTATTCAGAATACGGTCAAAACATTTTCGATCGTTACGTCACTTACGCGGACTTCTGGATACAAGATCAGGAATACCGAGATCCGGACACCGGCGATATTCTTGACCGCATTGCAATCAATGAAGAGCTGGAGAAAATTGAAAAACCAGCAGGCATTGCCAACCCGAAAGATTTCCGAAATGAAATCGTCAATTTTGTACTGAGAGCCCGCGCAAACAATGCAGGCAAAAACCCCAGCTGGTCCAGTTACGAAAAAATGCGTTTGGTCATCGAGAAGAAAATGTTCTCAAACACGGAGGATTTGTTACCCGTTATTTCCTTCAATGCCAAAGCATCCAGTGACGACCAGAAGAAACACAACGAGTTTGTGAAACGAATGATTGACCGAGGCTATACAGAGAAACAGGTTCGGTTGTTATGTGAGTGGTATATCCGGGTACGTAAGTCTCAATAAATCATTCACTGATGCAGATTTTTCACCAACCTAGAGTTTGGCTCTAGGTGGTTATCTGCGTCCAAAGAGTTTGGAGGGCCTATGACCCATATCATAGACCGACGTTTAAATGGCAAAAATAAAAGCACTGTAAACCGACAGAGGTTTCTTGACCGCTATAAAAAACACATTAAAGAAGCGGTGAACCAGACCATCAAACAACGCAGCATTCAGGACATGGAGCAAGGCACTGAAATCAGCCTGCCCAGTCGCGATGTATCAGAACCCATATTTCATCATGGTCCGGGCGGCGTAAATACGCGTGTACATCCGGGCAATAAAGAGTTTCACCAGGGCGATCATATTGCCCGCCCTCCTTCAGGCGGTGGTGCAGGCGGAGCAGGCGAAGGCAAAGCCAGCAATCAGGGCGAAGGCATGGATGACTTCGTATTTCAAATCAGCCAGGAGGAGTTTTTGGACTATATGTTCGAAGACCTCGAACTTCCGAACCTGATCAGAAAACAACTGAAAGATGCCACCAGTTTCGAATATCACAGAGCAGGTTTCACCAATTCCGGCACACCGGACAAACTCAATGTGGTCCGCTCATTGCGCAACGCGCACGCCCGACGAATCGCGTTAGGCGGTAAGAAGCGTAAACGGGCTAAAGAAATTCTCATGCAGCTGAAAGCCTTGGAGGAGGAGCAAGAAGCAGGCAAAACCAACGATGATCTTGAAGTCATTCGTAATGCGCTTATACAAGAGTTGGAAGAGCTTCGTCATAAGCTCGGTAAGCTGCCTTTCATTGATGATTTCGACCTTCGTTATCACAATTTAGTCAAAGTGCCTTTGCCCAGTACCCGAGCGGTGATGTTCTGTGTGATGGACGTATCAGGCAGCATGACCCAAGCCATTAAAGATATCGCCAAGCGGTTCTTTATCTTGCTGTTTCTCTTCTTAAAGCGGAATTACAAGCAAATCGACGTTGTTTTCATTCGCCACCACACCACCGCTCAGGAAGTCGACGAAGAAACCTTCTTTTATTCACGGGAAACCGGCGGAACCATTGTTTCAAGTGCACTGGATTTAACCGCCGAAGTAATCGAGCAAAGATACAACCCTGCTGACTGGAACATTTACGTGGCACAAGCCTCGGACGGAGACAATTGGGACGATGACTCCATCAAGTGCGCCAAGTTATTGATGGAAAAAATTATGCCCCTGGTTCAATACTTTGCCTACGTAGAAATCGGCTCCCGTTTTCATCAAAATCTGTGGGAAGAATACAAACAGGTGGCGACGACCTTTCCTGATCAATTTGCCATGCAGGATTTAACCGATGCCGCAGACATTTATCCCGTATTCAGAGAGCTGTTTGAGAGGAAAGAGGCATGATAAAAAAACAAAAACGCCCCTTCAAAACACAATACTTATCAGAGGGTTCAGAGTGGAGCTTTGAGCTTCTTGCTAAGTACGACAGTAAAATCAGTGAGCTGGCAGAGGAATTTGGGCTAGACACCTACCCCAATCAAATTGAGGTTATATCCTCCGAACAAATGATGGATGCATATGCGTCCATCGGTATGCCATTAATGTACAACCATTGGTCTTTCGGAAAGCACTTTTTAGGAACACATAAGAACTACAAACGCGGCACCATGGGTTTGGCTTACGAGATTGTGATCAACTCATCGCCCAGCATTTCGTACCTGATGGAAGAAAACACCATGGCCATGCAGGCACTGGTCATTGCCCATGCCTGCTATGGTCATAACTCTTTCTTCAAAGGCAACTATCTGTTTCGCGCCTGGACGGACGCAACGGCCATCATTGACTATTTATTATTCGCTAAACAATACATTCAACGCTGTGAAGAACGCCACGGTACAGCGCAGGTTGAGCAGCTACTCGACTCTTGCCACGCCCTGATGAACTACGGCGTCAATCGCTACAAAAGGCCTGTGCCGCTCTCACCGCAACAGGAGGAAGCGCAACAAGCAGCCAGAGAAGAATACCGCCAAAGGCAGCTCAATCAACTGTGGAACACCATTCCGAAGACCAAAAAGAAAAAGAACGCCAAAGTACAGCGATTCCCGGCGGAGCAAGAAGAAAATATTCTGTATTTCATTGAAAAAAATGCGCCACTGCTGGAAACCTGGCAACGGGAAATCATCCGGATTGTACGCAAGTTATCACAGTATTTTTACCCTCAGAAACAAACTCAGGTGATGAATGAAGGCTGGGCCACCTTTTGGCATTACACCCTGATCAACGAGCTGTACGACCGGGGTTACATCACCGAAGGCATGTTACTCGAATGCATGCAGTCACATACCAATGTCATTTTTCAGCCCGACTTTGACAGTCCCTATTACAGTGGTATTAACCCATACACACTGGGTTTTAATATGATGCGGGACATCAAACGCATTTGCGTATCACCCACCGATGAGGATAAACAGTGGTTTCCTGACATCGCCGGTTCAGACTGGATCAAGACCCTCGATAACGCCATGAGGAACTACAAAGACGAGAGTTTTATTCTTCAGTTTTTGTCGCCGAAGGTCATGCGGGATTTACACTTATTCGGCATAAAAGACGATCACTCACAGGATCACCTGAAAGTCACTGCGATACACGACGAAATGGGCTACCAGGAATTAAGAGAAGAGCTTTCCGCGCAATACAACATTGGTAACAGCGAGCCAAATATTCAGGTCTACAATGTTAACGTGCGGGGTGACCGGGCCTTAACATTAAGGCATTACATGCACGATAAAAAACCGCTGAGCAAGGAGTCTACCGATGAAATGCTCAAGCACATCCATTCGCTGTGGGGGTTTCCAATCAAACTCGAATCCATGGAGGATAAAGTGGTCATTCAAAGCTGGGAGTGCCCGGACAAAACCACCGATGAGCTGCTAGGAAAAGCAGGTTAAAGCAGTCATTGAATTCACGGATCACCAGAGCGGCCCATCCCCCTGCCACTCTGGTTGAGAAAATCTGTTTGCTAATTTATTCAAAGACCAATTCAGGCCTAAGCACATCAAGCAGAGTCATCACCGATTACAAAATTCCTTCCCACTTCCTTCGCTCGGTAAAGGAGCTCATCGGCGGTTGCTATCATACTGTCCAGGTTATCCCCTTTCATACTGGTAACACCAATACTGATGGTGGCCTGAATGTATTCATCCCCTAAATACATGCCTTCATCTTCAAAACGCGTCCGAAAGTTATTCATTAGGGTGTACGCCTGATTTTGAGAGAGCCCGGGCAGAAGCACACAAAACTCTTCACCGCCCATACGGGCAACCAGAAACCGGCTGAACGACTCTTTCAACAACTGACCAACATGCACCAACATCGCATCACCAGCCTCATGCCCATAATTATCATTGAACGCTTTGAAATGGTCGATGTCCATCAATGCCACGGCAAACGGTTTATTAGGTTGGGCATGGTCATATTGCGCGCCGCCTACATCAAATAAATAACGTCGATTGTAAAGCTTGGTCAGATAGTCACTGTTCGCAGCATCGTTCAGAGCCTGTATAAGCTCAATGGATTCCAGGTTATGAATGACCCGGCAGTGCAGCTCCTCCGGAAAAAATGGTTTTTGTAGAAAATCATTCGCGCCATTTTTGATGAACTTGGCCGATAAAGCGCTCTTTTCAACCGAAGACAGCCCAATAATAGCAAGGTCGGTTTTATCACTTTGCCCACGGATTTCACGAACCAGCTCAAAACCATCCATTTCAGGCATATGGTAATCCGTAATGATAAGCCGGATTTCAGGATGCTGTTTGTAAATATCCAAAGCCTGAAGGCCATTTTCAGCCTCTAACACCTGAAATAAATGCTGTTCAAGTAACCCTTTCACATAGTTACGGGCCGTGGTGGAGTCTTCAACCACCAGCACCTTAATAAATTCATTCAATGCTAAACGATTCACCAATTTAACGGCGTAGGCGTATGAAAAACGGCTTTCTTTAACAACATAGTCGACAATGCCTAATTTGAGCAGGGACTCCCTTCGCTCTTCACTGTATGTACCGGTCAAAACAATGCAAGGAATGCCTTTTGCAAGAACACTATCCACCACTTCACCATTTGGCGCATCGGGTAAATTTAAGTCCGCTAATGCCGCAAAATAGGTGTGCTCTTCCATTAACTGACTGGCCGCAGCCATTGAATCAACAAAATCGACCTCGTACAGACTCTCATCCAACTCCTGTCGAACCATGTGCCCAATGATTTTCAAAACAATCGGACTGTCTTCAACCACTAATACCCGTTTTTTCTTTCCTGTCATAGTTAAGCACACCTGATTTTTTAATATTATTCGGTAAACCTATAACGCAAAAACAAAATTCTACATGTTAGTATAATCCTAAATTCTAATAATAAAGATAAAAACAGGATTCAGAACCTTGAGTTTTTTTAACGTCAAAACACGTTCTGCGTGGCTTTGCCTAGTCATCGGTACATTCATCGGATTTTATTCAGCGCATTTGTCTGCGGCACCCTTGCTGGACCTTTCAGGTGCCGACTTTTCAGAACAAAATGTCCACCCGCTCGACACCGAATGGGGAATCATTTGGAATCGGTTTTCTTCACCAACAATCGTACCCGAAACCACTCAACCTTACGTTATTCCCTCCGTTTGGAATAACGTGGTTCGGCCAGATGGTCAGCAAGGTCCCTTAGGCGCAGCAACGCTTTATTTGGATTTAAAACTTCCAAAAAATATTGAGGGAGTCTACCTAAAACTGTCCGACTTACCGTCAGCCGGAGTTGTGTGGGCCAACGGGATCAAAGTTATCGAACAAGGAACGCCAGCACTGTCTGCCGAGCTGGAGCAGCCTGGATATTCGTCAAAAACAGCCTATATCTCAGCCAAGCAAGAGCGTATCCGGTTAGCCATACACACCTCCAATTTTCATTACAAGGAAGGCGGTTTCTGGAGTTCACTGCTGATTACCGGCCCCTCCGGATTAAATCAGCTGGTCACGCTGCCCACCATTCTGGATTCGGCATTGACCGTTTTATTACTGATTTTCGGTGGCTTATTCATTTCGTTGTATCTGGCTCGTAAAAAAGAAACTGCAGCGCTATTTTTCGGTTGCTTCTGCTTAGCGGTGGGTTTTCGAAACGGCATTACCGGCGAACACATTTTAAACAACCTGCTGCCTGTCCTTACTTGGAACATCAGTGAACGGCTGGAATATATTTGTTTTTACATCAGCGTCCCGCTGTTCATTGCGTTCGTAAACCGGCTGTATCCTCATTACCAATCTCACAAAACAGAAATAGTATTTAGCGCCATTGCCGTCACCTTTTCGATTTTGACGCTGGCACTACACTCAACTCAATACACTTTATTAGCGATTCCCTACCAGGCCATAGCGTCGGTTGCGGTGATTTATATTTTACGCATTGCCATTCTGGCCTTCCTGCACAAAAGAAAGTCAGCCATTCTGTTCGGGTTAAGCTGTCTTATTTTTATTGTCAGTTTTATTCTGGACCTTCTAACTCACAACATGATTTTGCAGTTACCTATGGTCACGGAATGGGGCGTTACAGCCTTTCTCATTCTTCAGGCATGGTTGCTTAACCAAAGATACGCATTTAGCCTGACCAACGAAGAATTACTCAGCGAAAGACTGCAACGTCAAAACATTCAGCTGCAGAAAATTGATGCAATGAAAGATGATTTTTTGGCTCAAACCTCTCATGAACTGAGAACCCCAATCCACGGGATTTCAGCCCTGTCCGACTTGGTTCTGAAACAAGAACAAAACATCGATAAAGACTCCCAAACGAATCTAAGACTGATTCACTCCTCTTCCATTCGCCTTGCGAATCTTGTTAATGACATCCTCGACCTGTCCAGCATCAAACATAATAACCTGAAGCTGTCATTAACATCGGTGTCAGTTGCGCCTCTTATTGAGCAAGTGACCACCAGCCTACGGCCTCTCCTCAAAGGCCGCCCAGTCACCCTTCAAACCAAAATACCAGATCAAATTCCTAACGTAATGGCGGATGAAGACCGGCTGCAACAGATTCTGTTTAACCTGATTGGCAACGCCATTAAGTTCACCTCAAATGGCCACATCAACGTAATTGTTGAACAGGAGCCCAACGAAAAATTAAAAATCAGCATTCGAGATACAGGTTTAGGCATCGATCATTCAGAAACCAGTGAGATTTTCGAAGCGTACAAGCAAGGCCAACAACAAGGTGAAGTGCTCGGTGGCCATGGTCTCGGTTTAACCATCACCAAAGATTTATTAAGCCTTCATAACAGTGAGTTGCAAGTCCGCAGCATACCTGGCCACGGCAGCACCTTTTACTTCACTCTGGACACCACCACCTATTTACCCAAGTCTGTCACCGCCATCACCAAAAAGGACACAGCCTCCACCGCTGAGGATCGAAGGGAAACCTACCGCCCCGACATGATCCCGGAAGCGCAGGCTCAACAACCCCAAAGCCAGCATGCACTTGTGGTTTGGGCCGTGGATGATGAGCCCATCAATTTGCAAATCATTCAAAATCAATTAACCACCTTTGGTTATCAGTGCAGGTGCTTCAGTTCGGGCCAACAAATACTTGAGGCCCTGCCAGAGTATGAACAGCCCGATTTAGTATTACTGGATATCATGATGCCCGGCATGAGCGGCCTTGAGGTCTGTAGGGCGATTCGCAAGCAGTTTTCAGCTCTTGAGCTTCCGATCATTATGCTCACAGCCTTGCAACAAACCCAAGACATCGTTCAGGCATTTGAGGCCGGAGCTTCCGACTACATTACCAAACCATACAACCAGCCGGAGCTTCACGCCAGAGTGGAGGCGCATTTGAAAGCGTCACTCAGCCATGAGTTAGCCCAGAACAACGAGCGCCTGATCTCGGAATTGGAAGCCAAAGAACAACTGGAGACCCGCCTTCAAAAATTGGAGTCGGTATTGAGCCATCTGAGCATTAGCCAGTTTCCTGACCAAACTTCCAATCAGCTACCCAGCCAAACCGCCAATGAATCCTCTGTTTCAGCCTCCCCTGAATCTGACATTAATCTAGCCCCTGGCTTAAACCGTGCGACCAAGAACAGAATAAACTTAGTCAAAGCCGCCAGACTGGCCATTCGGGTATGGGAAAAACACACAGGCAAGACCAAAGCGTCTTTGGCTGAAGAAAGCAAAATCTGGCGTGTCTATATTGATGGTGGGTCAATCAAAACCCGCACCTTAGACAAATACCTGAATGAACAAACGCTACCTAAGAATCCGAGGTGGCGCTCAGTCATTAAGACCATCGACTTTGTACT
Source organism: Litoribacillus peritrichatus (assembly GCF_039537985.1). NCBI lineage: Bacteria > Pseudomonadati > Pseudomonadota > Gammaproteobacteria > Oceanospirillales > Oceanospirillaceae > Litoribacillus > Litoribacillus peritrichatus. Next base: position 1,425,078 of record NZ_BAABBN010000007.1, on the reverse strand, counting down.
CTTAAATTGCGATTTGGAAGAAACTGAGAAATCAGAACTGACCAGCTACATCTCTTTAATAGAACAAAGTCAGATGTAAAGCGGTTGATAAATAGAAAAAAATCTCAACTTCGAAGAAAAGTTCAATGATGAAACATTAAATCAGCGTTATATTCTTAGAACATTAGGTTTTAGCCCTTTGGTACCTGAAAGTACTTTTCATTATAAAAAATATCCGTACTATACAGTCCCGAGTGAACACAAAAGCGACCACGTACTCATATGGATTTGGGTACATGCCTGTGACACCTCTTATACCCCCTGTCGCTGGCGTGTTCACTCACCCTTTCTGTTTACCTTAGCTTCTCTGACGCTAACACGACCCAGAAAACAACTAAGCCACCACTATTTCTTTTAGCATTTCTTTAAAGAATGACGCTTCAACCGGTGGGCTGTATAAATAGCCCTGATACCTGTGACAACGGGTTCCTTTAAAGAACAGGTAATGCTCTTTGGTTTCAATGCCTTCAGCGACAACTTCCAGATCAAGGCTGATCGACATCGCTAAAATGGCTTCCACAATGGCTTTATCCGTTTTATCCACCGTTACATCACGAACAAAAGACTGATCAATCTTCAGAACATCCAAAGGAATTCGTTTTAAATACGACAATGAAGAATAGCCCGTACCAAAGTCATCCATCGCCACCCGAATCCCATGAGAACGAAGTTTCTGCAGTTTCTTGATGGTGTTTTCTGTATCCCCAATGACAATCCCTTCAGTGATCTCAAGCTCAAGACATTCAGGCTTAACCCCAGTGATCTTCAGCGCCGCCAACACATCATCAACAAAGCTTGGATTGTAAAATTGATTCGGGCTCACATTCACCGATAGCCAAGCATCTTCCTGCCAAAGCCCCTGATTTTGCCAGTCCCGAATGCATTGACACGACTCAAAAATCAACCACTTGCCTACCTCCTGAATCAACCCGGAAGATTCCAACACCGGAATAAACTCAAAAGGCGGTACGACACCGCGCTCGGGGTGCCGCCAACGGATTAATACTTCTGCACCCTGAATAACGCCTTCCTGAACGCCTACCTGGGGTTGAAAAACCAAAAAGAACTGCTGTTGACTGACCGCTTGCCTGAGTTCATTTTCTAATGAGTAAGCCAGCTCCACCCGACTGGCCATATCCGACTCGAAAAAGACGTGCTGACTGCGCCCTTGTTTTTTAGCTTCATACATCGCCGTATCAGCAAACCGCATGACCTCCGAGACGTCATTGCAATCCACAGGGTACATCGCCACCCCGATGCTGGCAGACGCCACCCAATCCCGGTTTTTTACAAAAAATGGTGTCGCGATTTTCTCGGTCAGCATAGTAGCAATGTCTTTGGCCCGGCTCTTTGCTTCCAACAGATCACTCGATAATTCGGGAATGATGATCAAAAACTCATCGCCACCAAGACGGGCTACCGTATCAACGGCTCGTAACGAGCCTTTTAACTGGGTCGCCACATGTTGTAAAACCTGATCCCCCACCGCATGACCAAACGAGTCATTGACCGCTTTGAAGTTATCCAGATCAATAAATAACAACGCACCTATTGAGTTGTGCCGCTCCGCCCTTTTCATTTCAAGATTCATTCGGTCTATCAATAAATTCCGGTTAGGCAACCCGGTTAATGAATCATAAAACGCCAGTTCAATGACTTTTTCTTCAGCCGCTTTTCTTTCAGTAATATCCACCGACACAGCCAACACCGTATCTTCACCAAAGTACTGAAAAGGGACTAAAGAGGTCTGAACGTAGTGCAAGTTGCCATCACAATCGGTGATTGCGTGATCCGGCATAAAATAAGGTTGGCCGGTAGAAAGGACTTGTTGATCTGCAATTTGAATTTCCTGACTTTCTTCCTTATGAATCCGGTCATGAATGTCAAAATAGGACACCGACTCCATCGTCTTGGCATCCATATTATAAAAATCGGCAATGGCCTGATTCACAAACAGTAACTGACCATCTTTATTCCGCGCACATATTTGATGCGGCACGTTATCTATGATTTGACGAGTCTGCTTTAAGCTGTCTGATAATTTATTATCAGAGGCCTCACGCTCCTTGATGCTTTCTTCGATGGTTTGAAAAAACTCGTTAGTCACCCCCGCGATGGCACCCAATTCATCACCCCGGTTAACAAGCGCCTTGCTTAAACGAATGCCTCCCGGGGCCAAAGGATTAACCCGCCGCATCACCTGAGCGACCCGAGTCATCGGGGCCGTTAACATTGCATAAAACACATAAAACAATATCAATGCCAGTAACATGTTCCGAATAAAACCACTGGACACCACGTAAACCAAGCGTTGATAAAAAGGACCCAACGCCACGTCTTTATCAATGCCAATAATCAACTGTCCGAACTGAGAGCTTTGATCCTGATCCACAGATAATTGATGAACGTAAGTCTTTTCACCGGGTTCCAGCCACTCAGTAATCCAATAAGTAGAAGAGTGAGGAGCCAACGCTCGTTCCGACTCAGCCAACACCACCCCAAGATCATCAACGATCTGAACCTCATGAATAAACTCGTAATGCATCAACCCATTTACCACTTCTTCCGCCAGGTTATTATCAAGCGTTCTTACTGAGCGAGAAGCAGACCCCAAGGAAACAGACAACAGCTGCTCTATGTTTTGATCAAATGAAGATCCATGGTTTTGATAATCCAGATAAACCTGTAAAGAACTCAACAATGCACCCAGTAAAAACGCAATGGCCACCGTTTGCTTTGCTAAACGTGTTGATATTTTATTTTTAAACGATACGCCCATACTCTCCACTTGCGCCTTTATGGCGATCATTTCGGTCACAATAGACAGTATAGAAGCATGATGACGCATTAATGCGTATGAAATGACCCATTCTATGTGGGAAATTACCCACAGAACAAAATGTAACCAAATGCCGGAAATAAGACGCACTTATGTCCGGCATTGAAGTCGAGCTACCCACCCAGAAGAAGCGTTTACCCGAACAGAACAAGCTTAAGGTTTAACATGAGGCATGAAGTTACAAGGACGATGGCGGTTATCCAACTGTTCTTGCAGTATTTTCGTCCAAGCCGTTTTACATGCGTTAGTGGAACCAGGCATACAAAAAATTGCGGTGCCATTAGCAAAACCGGCTAATGCTCGGGACTGAACCGTCGAAGTACCAATTTCTTGATAAGACACCTGACGGAACAACTCACCAAAGCCTTCAATTTCACGATCAAACAACGGCCTCATTGCCTCCGGCGTCGTATCTCTGCCAGTGAACCCGGTGCCGCCCGTGATCAGTACAATTTGTATTTCTTCGGAGGCGACCCACTGGGAAACCACCGCCCTCATTTGATACACATCGTCGATGATGAGTTTTCGATCCGACAACGAGTGTCCGGCTTCCGTCAGGGCGTCCACCAAATATTGGCCAGAAGTGTCTTCCGCTAAGGTACGAGTATCTGAAACCGTCAACACAGCAATACGTGCCGCTTTAAATTCCTTCGCCGATGAATGTCCCATAAATCAGATTCCGCCTTAAAAAGTTAATGCTAAATAGTTTGAACTCATAAAAAAACCGCCCAAAGTTGGGCGGTTAATTTAACCAGAGGATCGAGCTAATTCAAGTCATTCTAATTACCAGCCCTCAACACCTTTCATGTCAGGAAGGTGGTGGGCAATCCCCTTATGGCAGTCAATACAGGTTTTCTCGCCACTGGCCAAGGCCGTTGAGTGCTGCTCCATGGCCCGCTTGCTTTGGCGAGTAAAGTCCATAAAGTCAAAGTTATGGCAGTTACGGCATTCTAGAGAATCGTTCGCTTTCAACCGTCGCCACTCGTTTTCAGCCAAACGTCTTCTGTGCTCCTGGAACTTTTCACGCGTATCAATGGTGCCGAAAATTTTGCCCCACACCTCTTTCGAAGCCTGCATCTTACGAGCAATTTTATCCGTCCAGTTATGCGGAACGTGACAGTCTGAACACGTTGCCCTTACGCCCGAACGGTTGGTGTAGTGTATGGTTGTTTTTAGCTCCTGAAATACGTTATCGCGCATTTCATGACAACCCGTACAAAACGTCTCGGTATTGGTCGCTTCCAGGGCGGTGTTAAACGCCCCCCAGAAAATGATACCTGCAATAAAACCGCCCAAAGTCAGGAAACCCAAACTGTAATGCACGCTTGGTCTGTTAAGGACCTTTAAATATTTTTTTATGGCATTCATTCGTGTCTCCTCAGGCTACTTCTTCTCACCAATTATTTGGTAAACATCCTGGAACTCATTTTCAACCAATGGCTTGGTATCCAACTGAACCACATGACACTGATTACAGAAATAACGTCTTGGAGAAACTTCTGCCAGGAAATTTCCATCACGGTTCATATAGTGGGTCACACTCACCATCGGTGCCTGAGACTCTTCCGCACGATCGCGAGCATGGCAAGACATGCACTTGTTCGCATTCTTATTCACCGGATAGTTATCCACTTTATGTGGAATGGTCGGTGGTTGCATCGGATACGCACGCTGACGCTTGATATCCTCATTCTCCACCTTAGCCATGACTGGCGCTTTTTCTTCCTGGTTCAGTTTTACTTCGCCACGCAACGTAGAGATGTATTCCTGACCTGCGCTCGCAGAAGAAGCAAAAAGAACCGAGCTGACCAAAGCAACACCAGTTACTACCGCTTTGACAGATTTTTTAACTGAATTCAATGTAGTCATGATCCTTCTCCCCTTATGCTTTCTCAATCTTCACAGCGCACTTTTTATAGTCCGTCTGCTTAGAGATTGGATCGGTTGCATCCAGTGTCACTTTGTTGATCAACTGAGACGCATCAAACCAAGGAACAAACACCAAACCTACCGGTGGCTTATTTCGTCCTCGGGTTTCCACACGAGTTCGAATATCGCCTCGACGAGAGGTCACTTTGATTTCATCACCACGACGTAATCCACGTTTCTTGGCGTCTTCCGGGTGCATGTAACATACCGCGTTTGGCACGGCCTTATACAGCTCAGGAACACGTTGAGTCATAGACCCTGAATGCCAGTGTTCAAGGACACGGCCAGTACATAACCAAAGGTCGTATTCGTTATCCGGCGCTTCAGCGGCAGGCTCAAAAGGCAACGCAAAAATAATCGCTCTGTTGTCTTTCTTACCATAGAACTGATAACCCGTGCCTTCTTTCACATACGGATCTTCGCCTTCAATGTAACGCCACTTGGTTTCTTTGCCGTTCACAACCGGCCAGCGCAAGCCCCGCTCTTCGTGATAACGATCAAACGGCGCCAAATCATGACCATGATCTCGCCCAAATTCAGCGTATTCTTCAAACAAGCCTTTCTGGATATAGAAACCAAAGTCTTTTGCTTCAACGTTGTTGTAATCTTTACTGGTTTGTTCAAGCGGATACTTATCCACATTACCGTTCTTATACAGTACCTCGTAAAGCGACTTACCTTTGTAAGAAGGGTTTTCTTTCAAAACTTCTGCTGGCCAAACTTCGTCCGTCGTAAAGCGCTTAGAGAACTCAACCAACTGCCATAAATCTGATTTCGCTTCTCCCGGTGCGTCCACCAACTGATGCCAGAACTGTGTACGACGTTCTGCGTTACCAAAGGCGCCTTCTTTCTCAACCCACATTGCCGTTGGTAGAACCAAGTCTGCGGCTTGTGCCGTCACCGTTGGATAGGCATCTGAAACCACGATAAAGTTGTCTGGATTACGATAACCCGGAAGCGTTTCTTCGTTCAGGTTAGGTGCTGCTTGCAGGTTATTATTCACCTGAATCCAGTAAGCATTGATCTCACTATCTTTCAATTTACGATTTTGCAGAACCGCATGATATCCAGGCTTAGCAGGAATGATGTCCTTCGGTAGCTTCCAGATTTTCTCAGCCAAAGCACGGTGTTTAGGGTTCTTAACCACCATGTCCGCTGGTAAACGGTGAGCAAACGTACCTACCTCACGAGCAGTACCACACGCTGACGGCTGGCCAGTCAATGAGAACGGACTGTTACCCGGTGTTGCAATCTTACCGGTTAACAAGTGAACGTTATAAATCAGGTTATTCACCCAAACCCCACGTGTATGCTGGTTAACACCCATCGTCCAGAACGAGGTGACTTTGGTGTTCGGATCGGCATACATCTTAGCCAAAGCAATCAACTTATCTTCAGACACACCAGAAAGCTTACTCGCTTTTTCAACGGTGTATTCACTGACAAATTCTTTAAACTCATCAAAGCTCATCGGGGTAGAACCACCCGCTTTGTCTGCGTTCTTCGCTTTTTTCTGTAGCGGATGTTCTGGGCGCAAGCCGTAACCAATGTCCGTATTACCACGACGGAAATTGGTGTGCTTATTCACAAAGTCCCAATTCACGGCATCGTTTTCAATGATGTAATTTGCAATAAAGTTAAGAATTGCAAGATCAGACTGAGGTTCAAACGTCATTGGCATATCAGCCAAGTCGTAGCAACGGTGCTCATAGGTTGATAACACAGCGACTTTAACATGCGGTGCACTCAAACGACGGTCAGTGACACGCGTCCAAAGAATCGGGTGCATCTCAGCCATGTTAGAACCCCACAGAACAAATGCATCCGCATTTTCCATGTCGTCATAACAGCCCATTGGCTCATCAATACCAAAAGTACGCATGAAACCAGCAACCGCTGAAGCCATACAGTGACGAGCATTGGGTTCGATGTTGTTGGATAAGAAACCTGCCTTCATCAGCTTGGAAGCGGCGTAGCCTTCCCAGACAGTCCACTGACCTGAACCGAACATACCAATCGCTTTCGGGCCTTTTTCTTTCAACGTCTTCTTGAACTTTTCTTCCATGATATCGAAGGCTTCATCCCACGATACAGGTTCAAATTCACCGTTCTTATCAAACTTACCGTTGGTCTTACGAAGCAATGGCGTGGTCAAACGATCCTTGCCGTACATGATCTTCGATAAGAAGTAACCCTTCACACAACTCAGGCCTTTATTGACTTCCGACTTAATGTCTCCGTGGGTAGCAACCACTTTGCCTTTTTTGGTTGCAACGTGAATGCTGCAACCCGTACCACAAAATCGACACGGCGCCTTGGACCACTTAAGTTCAGTTTCCTTTGAACTGGTAATCACATTACTGGCCTGTGCCGGTAACGAAATTCCAGCTGCAGCAGCAGCCGTAGCTGCTGCTTGTGCCTTAATATAATCACGACGAGTTAGTTTCATCTCTCACCCCAAGCTTATGCTGAGTTATCATTTTTAAATTACAAAAAATCTTTATTCGTTCTCATCGTCAATCTGGTGATACACCAGAGAAACATTGACAACACCATCGACATCTTTAATTTGGTCTATCACGGAGACCATGCCACGTTCTGTTTCACTCTCAACCACGACAACCAACTTACCTTTGTCTTGATCCGTTGCGCTTATTTCTGCGCCTTCAAGTTCCCCGATTTGCTTATTCACACGGCACATAAGCTCGGGTTTAAATTGCACGATGGCACTGGAAATATGGTATTCCCCATCCAAAGCGCTGATGTATTGCTCAGGCGATCGCATAACTCGCGTTCTCTCCTTTAGAAGTGGTAGGCTGACCGGGCATGGATATCATATGAATTGCTGCAGTTGGGCAAGTTGAAACACATGCGCCGCACCCATTACATACGTCATTATTAATCACAGGTTCAGGCATCGAAGCCTGGTTGTATTTCATATTGATCGCTCTTACATCACACACATCTTTGCAGCTCTGGCATACAATGCCTTTTTGAACCATGCAAACCCCATCCAAAGAAACGGATTGATGTTGCGATGCATCTGTAATCTCTGCGATTAAATCCCAAGGCGATTCAGACTGATCGTTAAAGATAGGTTCTGGGCAAACAGTCACACAATCCCCACAGAATGTGCATTCACCCTGATTAAAATTGACAGTAGGAAAGCCACCATCCCCCTTCACAATGACTTGCTCTGGGCATGCTTCAGCGCACTTATTGCAACGTGTGCACTGATCCAGAAAAACATCATCACTCAATGCCCAGGGCATATGAATCACTTGTGTTTCTGCTGCCTTTTTCGAAGCAAAGCGACCTCGAAATAAGGCACGACGGGCTTTATCCATGTTAAGCTCCCGGAGGCCCCATCAGGATCTGGCTGATCCAAACCATGAAGCCATAACCGCCAACAATCGCCACAGATAGAATTGGGAAAAGAACCACAGTCATGAACAAAAACATGTTCCGTTCATCTTTTTTTTCGATATCGTCCATACTCATCATCTCGCTTACTAATATTTAATTTTTTAGCGTAGACTAACTATGAAGGTATTGTATTACCCTTAGGACGATCGACTTGTTGATCAAGATCAATAGAAGGATAGGAAATGACTTTATTTAAAGGACGTAATTCAATTGTCACATCACTCACGCTTTCTATGACTGCGTTTGCTGCCGGGTGCACTTCCCTCTCCAGCGCCGCCGAGTTAACCTGGTCGGTCAGCCATGCGTCAGCCCAATGTTCTATTTCTGAACCAGGCGTCCAACTTTTTGACTATAAACAGGGCCAGCAATACCTCAATCAACTTCAAAAAAAGCAACAACAGCGCGTGATTGGTAAACCTAAAATGAAACACCATGTCGCTCAAGAACAAGCCGTGTTAGCAATCAATATGGGGCAACGATCCAGCGGGGGTTATGGCGTTATCGTTCAAAAAGCCGCTCTCAGCGAAAATACATTAAATGTGCATGTTAAATGGGTTACTCCCGGCCCGGACAGTTTCACTTCATCCGCGTTGACCAGCCCCTGTACTGTTGTAACGATTGACCACCCTATTTCAAAAGAAGAATCAGACAGCATTCGGATTAAGGTTTACGATCAAAACAACAATTTAGTCTTACAATCCTAACCAGAGCACATGAAAGGCTGGACGCTAAAAAAAACAGGTATTCACCTCAGCCTCTTGCCTTGGGTGATACCTTTTATAAGCTGAACTTCCCTTACTTTTTAAAGCACCATAAAAAGGCAATTTTTACCAAAAAGTGCACTTCCGCACCAATTTCAAACAATCGTTGAATTGAATAATTAATTTCCCCTGACGGGCAGGGCCTACCAATTGTATTCATGACCTGAATCAAATAAAATTTGGCTAAGTGGCACGCTATTCGCTTACGCCTATTTATTATATGTTCTGTCTCCTATGCATTGATAAATAGAGTTCATTACGTATTTCTCGATAGCAACGCATCTCCGAGCATTCACCATATACTTGAGAATTGCACTAGAGGACCTCAAAAGGGTTAATTATGACAAAGGTTATAAGACAAAAAGTTACCTTCACTAATTCTGACAATCTTCGCCTTGATGGCATGCTTGAAAGTCCCGAAGACCCTAAAGCCTACGCATTGTTTGCGCATTGCTTCACGTGTTCAAAAACCAGTGTTGCAGCCAGCCGAATTGGTCGCGAACTGGCACAACGAGGTGTTGCCGTACTGCGATTTGATTTTACCGGCCTGGGAAGCAGCGAAGGCGACTTTGCCAACACCAACTTTTCTTCCAACATTGAAGACTTAGTGGCTGCTGCCAGGTTCCTTGAAGAAGAATACGAAGCGCCTACCTTATTGATTGGTCACAGCTTGGGCGGAGCTGCCGTGCTTGCATGTGCAGACCAAGTGCCTTCCGCCAAAGCGGTGGTTACCGTTGGCGCACCGAGTGACCCGGCTCACGTTGCTCACCTTTTTGAAGCACACCGCGAAGAAATTGAAGACTGCGGATGCGCATTGGTGAAATTGAGTGGTCGTGAATTCACCATCAAACAACACTTCCTGGAAGACATTCAGGAACAAAAGCTGGATGAAAAGATTCGCAAGCTGAAAAAAGCACTGCTGATCATGCACTCGCCAATTGATGACACCGTTGAAATTGAAGAAGCGGCCCACATCTATCAGGCGGCCATGCATCCAAAGAGTTTTGTGTCTCTTGACCAGACAGACCACCTGATCACTCGTAAAGAAGATGCGGAGTATGTGGCAGAAACTATTGGCGCATGGGTAACCCGTTACATCAAACAACCGCTTGCGGCTTAACAGTGACCAATTGAGGCGCTGAGTTTAAGCCTTTTTGTATTGTAATGCGGCCCTATTAAATGGAGCAGCATTACAATACAAACCGAGTGTAGTGCGTTACTCCACCAACTGCGTCCCCTCTTTCCCTCACTTCATCATTTGACGAAAGCGGCTTTAATGCTGACCCTATTATTGATAAATGATGAATGGCGATATTGAGCCCATCTATGCTATGAGCCGGAAGCCGTTAGGGGCTTATCTCTAATCAGAAGAACAGTTTGTTAAGTATTATTTTCTCGGCGAAAAGGTTCACTAACATGTAAAAACCGAGTCAATATATCACGAGGCGGATTCACAGACGCCGCCCGAATGATTTGACCGACCTGACCCCGATGATAACCGCCATGAGTAATAACATGAAGCAGCATTTCTTCACGATTCATTATGCCGGTTTCGCCGTCAGTAAACTCAAATTGCAAAGACTCGTGAAGTGCTTCATTAGATAGATTGGATGCATACCAACAATACCAAGCATCCAATTCTTGCACCTTTGAAAAAAGCGTTTGTATGCTTGGCGTTTCTTCAGTGTTGGTGGCCACGTAGTTATGTGATGTTTTTTGAAGGTGGCTCTTAAATATATCATCAACGACAAACGCGTGATTTAGAACACGAGCGGCTGAGTGAATTACTTCATGATATTCGTTCTGGTCAATAGTGAGTACCAAATTGAAAAGCTCTTCATTTGCCCAAGCTTTATACTTGAAGAGAGATTGAGTTCCATTTGACGATAGCAATTTCGTTTCCTTAAATTAATAAACGCTCTTCAATAAATTATCTGCTTAACCGTTTTATATCAACTAAACACAGAGAACTGGACTGCACTGATCATAAACCCAATGACCGCACCAATCAGAATAAGCGTAGTCTCATCTTGCTCCACCACAATGCGAAGCACACGTTCGAACTTTTCTTTAGGCAGTTGTAGCAGATTTTCAGTAATCAACTCAGACACCCGGTATCGAGGAGCAAGCAATCTTTCAAACTCTACCGACAACTCTTCTTGAACATGCAGCTTTTTCTGATAAAAAAGGTCTACCGCTTTGTTGGCTATCCACTCTGAACTGACGTCGTCAGGCAAGTGACTGCGATAATTTTCAACGATGCGAGTCAGCCAACGTTTAGATGTGTCTTCAAGTTCTCCGATGAAATCCTGTTGTTGAAGGGTTGCCATAATTTCCTCCACTAGCGCAGATACCGGTAAAACATGAGTTGCACCAATCTCACCAAACTGAACAGCAATTTCACTTTGCCGCTTAGGAAACAACCCTTGATACTTGAATCCCAAAATATTCACAGGATGTCTGGGTTTAAAAATCATTTCAATGGCTAGCCAGTTTGTGAATGCACCAATCAAGATGCCAAAAATAAAAATCAGCCAATTGAGTTCAAACATACTAAAGAGCAAGGCTTCGGCAGCGCCAATCAAAAAGCCAAAATACAGACCAAACACTTCAATGCGTTTCAGCTCCGGCCTCGCAATGTCACCGTAGAGCTTTGCTAATAAGTGGGAATCATTGGATAACCTACGTGTGACCACCGCCCTCATGTCGAATCGTTCGATGAACTTTTGTCGGGTCATTTTAATGATTTCAATAAACAATGAACGGCTATCAAATCGAATTTGCATCGACACCATTTGTCGCTGCATCGGCGACATTTTCTCCCATTGTTCACCTAATAAATCCGGCAACAGCTGACCACTTTCTATTTCATTCCATAACTCTGGGAAACGATCAATAAATTCATTGGCGATTTTAGGGTCGACTTCCGGTATCAAAGTATCCGACTGTAAAATTTGTTCCGAAACCTGCTTTCCAACCACTCGAGCAAAGCCGTCGGCTTTACGATGAATAATTCCTTGCCAACCTAAGTGAAGCCGACCTAGTCTTATGCCAAGGTATTTTTTTGGATAAAAAATCATTTTGATGGCTAACCAGTTGGTAAACCAGCCGATAAAACCTGCGACAACCGGGATGACAAGCAGCCATTCAAGTGGAATATCTTGAGAGAGCAAGGGCGTTTCCTTTACTTATTTTTGTATTTTATTGGGCAGCATTAAAACGGGCGCGTTAAAAGGTACGATTTAACAAGACCGGTTGTCAAAAAGATTAAGGGCCAAGACCGTGATCTTATTGCCTGAAAAAGTTCACCGACATCAATCAAAGCTCATTTTAGTAGCCATTACCTTGGTAACCGCTGCAGCGATTATTACGCTTAACTTATCCCGGACAAAAGTTAAAACGTCACCACCTGTGGATAAGTATTGGGATGTCGAAGGCTTTATCATTAATCAAGGTTCATATTCCCCAACCATTCGTTTGTTTGGATCAATCCATTCTTCAGCCACGACCACCCTCACTTCCCGGGTTTCTGGTGTTGTGCAGGCAACCCCCAAACAGGACGGTCATTTGGTTCAAAATAAAGAAACCCTTGTCACCATCGATCCCTCCGAGGTCGATCGAATCCTCCAACAACGTTTGTCTGATCTGGAAGAAGCCAAAGCCAACTTAGCCGTCGAGATCATCCGGCACGAATTCAATCAACGTAATTTAGTCCATGAGAAAGCCCAGTTAAAACTGGCCGATAATTCCGTTGCGAGACTCAAAACCTTAAAACAGAAAAACCTGTCAGCCGAATCAGATTTGGAAGCAGCACTGATCAATCAAACCCAACAGGCTTTAAAGGTCAGTAATAGCCAACTCAACATTGCCAATCATAAAAATCAGGTGGCCATTCTCAAAGCCAGGGTCAACCGGGCCGAAGCCGCTTTTAATCAAACTGAAGACGATGCTGCCAGCACCCTTGTCCAGTCCCCTTTTAATGGTCGTATCAGCCAAGTACATGTTGCGGTAGGAGACCGGGTTAACAAAGGCTCTCCTCTCATTACCCTTTACTCAACCGAGCACCTAGAATTAAGAGTGCATGCTCCGGAGCTGACAGCCAATCGAATCCGGGAGCAAATCACCACCTACCATCAAACGCCCCAAGCTATCTTCGCTCATACTGTCATTCATGGAATCCAATATCGCTTACCATTCGAACGGTTAGCCGGCAAAGTATTGCAAGGGTCCGGCGGTATCGACGCTGTTTTTTCATTTCAGCAACCACTAAAACAACTTCCTTTAGGAAAAACCCTTGCTGTAGATATAGTACTCCCAGGCATTCCCAATACTTTGGTTGTCCCGGCGTCTTCCATTTATCAACAAAAGTACGTCTACCTGATTACTGATCAAAAATTGCAGTCTGTCGCTATTAAACGGCTGGGCGTTTGGGCAAACCCCAGCCAACCAACACTCAGCTTCTGGGTCGTTGAAGGCAAGCTCTCTTCCGGGGATACCATTCTCAGCTCTTTACTGCCCAATGCGATTGATGGCTTAAAGGTTCGGGTGCATGAGCAATAACCTACCCGAGCCTTCTGCAGAACAGCCTCATCAAGGCGTCAAAGCCTTCATCCACTTGCTGGCTACGCATAAAGTTGCAGCCAATTTACTGATGTCTCTCTTCCTTTTGCTTGGGCTTTGGTCTTTAAGTCGAATAACAACCCAAATGTTCCCTTCTTTTGAGATAGACGTAGTCACCATTGCCGTTAGTTGGCGCGGGGCGTCGGCGGAAGATGTTCAAGCGTCAATTACCGTACCCATTGAACGCGAGCTTAAGAACATCCCAAACATCAAAGAGGTGTATTCTAAATCCGGTATTGGCTCATCCGTCATTCGGGTTGAAGTACTCGAAGACGCAGATTTAACCAAAGTGTTAGATGACGTAAAACAACGAGTAGGTAACATCCGTAACTTGCCAAAAGACGCCGAACGACCAGAAATCAACCGCATCGTTCGTTACGACCTGGTCTCCAAACTCATGATTCACAGCCCGGCGCCCTTTGAAACAATGCGCCCCCTAGTGAAGCAATTCGAACGGGAACTCCTTGCCTTGGGCATACAGCGGATCAATATCGTCGGTTTGCCTGAGCAGGAAATTCGAATTGAAGTGCCCTCCTACCGACTGCAGCAAACAGGCTTGAGTGTTGCTCAGATCGCTCAGCAAATCCAACAACAAAGTGTCGACTTGCCCGTAGGATTAATCGGCCATAACGACGGCTCAAAATTAGTTCGCAGCATGAACCTTCAGCGAGACGAAATCGGTTTTGAACAGATTACTATCACGACCGCCAGCCAGGAAACCAGCTACTTGGGTGACATTGCTCACGTCATTAAAAGCAATGCCGAGGGCGCGCCTTACCTCACCTCCGAAGGACAAGCCGTCATCAGCATGGAACTGTACCGTTCAGAAAATGAAGATGCACTGCACGTTGCTGAAACCGTTCACCATTGGTTGAAGCAGACAACCGCAACCTTGCCGGAAGGCATAACCATCACCCCCTACCAGGAGTTTTGGCGCTACCTGCAGGACAGGATTGACTTACTCATCAAAAACGGCTTGGGGGGATTGGTTTTGGTCGTTGCGATTCTCTTTCTTTTTCTCAATAGCCGGGTGGCCATTTGGGTTGCTGTGGGTATTCCGGTTTCATTCATGGGTGCCATCGCCATCCTTTACAGTTCAGGCGGCTCTATCAACTTAATCAGCTTATTTGCGTTCATCATGGCCTTGGGCATCATAGTGGACGACGCCATTGTGGTCGGAGAAGATACTTTAAGTCATTTCGAGCAAGGCGAGTCCGCTGAAAAAGCAGCTATTGGCGGAGCGAACCGGATGCTAGCGCCTGTAGTCAGCTCCTCTTTAACCACCATTTGTGCCTTTATCCCGTTATTAATCATTGGTGGGGTAATTGGCAATATTCTGAAAGACATTCCCATCGTGGTCATATGCGTCATCTTAGCCTCGCTGCTGGAATGTTTTATCATACTTCCTGGCCATTTGCGTCACAGTATGAAACGAGAACAGCATTCAATACCGGGTTGGCGAAAGTCTTTCGATGAAGGCTTTGATCACTTTCGCGACCACAAATTCAGGCAAACAGTGCATTGGGCCATCAGCCACAGAGGCATCACAGTCGCCGCGATCCTGGCGACATTTATTCTGGCCATCACTTGTTTAATGACCGGATATTTAAAGTTTTTGTTTTTCCCCAAAATTGACGGCAACAACGTGTTCATCAATATCCAGTTTCATCCAAACACCAGTTCACTGGATAAAAGTCGTTACCTCCAATCCTTAGAAGCTGCGATTAAACCGACACTGAACGATTTAGGGCATGGGCCAGACAGCATTCAAACCTTAATCAGCACTCACAACATGGAGGCCAATCTAAGTGGCAGCCCAGGTCGGCAAAGCACCCAACGAGGTGAAGATTTTTCCTCGATCATGATTGAGTTCGTCAGCGAAGAAAACCGGGATTTCAGCCTGGATCAGTTTTTAACAACCTTCAAAAAACGGGTGCCGGACTCGGGGAGGATTACAGAATTGATCATAGAAAAACAACAGTCTGGCCCTCAGGGCAAACCTTTCTCCTTAAAACTGGTCGGTCAGAACATTCAAAACATCAAGGCGGCATCAACGGAACTTCAGAATATTCTCAGAAGCTATGACGGGTTATACAACATATCAGACGACCTCCCCTTCGGCAGAGAACAATGGGTATTCTCTCTGACGCCATTGGCTCATTCACTCGGACTCACCACCACGGATATTGGACGTCAGTTGCGAGACGCGACCGACGGTTATCTGGTACAGATTTTAAATGACCTGGATGACGAGATCGAAGTCAGAGTACAACTGCCGGAAACAGAGCGCCGAATTCAGGCAACCATAGAGCAGTTTCCAATTCTGTTAGCCAACGGCAGTACCGCACCGTTACAAAACCTCGCCACTTTTCACAGCCGATCAGGAATGGACATACTGAGAAGCGTAGGCGGTGAACTGGCCATTCAAGTTTCAGCCAACCTCGACCGGCACCGCACCAACGCCAACGAAGTGATGGCCGATCTTAATAAGAGACACCTGCCTCGCATACAGGATAAATACAATATAAACGTAGGCCTGGAAGGGCTGTCTAAGGAGCAACAACAAACAGGTCAGGACATGATTTTCGGTGCAGCCATTGCCTTAATCCTGATTTTTATTGTGCTCGCCTGGGTGTTTGAGTCTTACAGTTGGCCCGTTGCTATTATGGCCGCAATTCCTTTTGGCATCACGGGCGCTATTTTCGGCCATTTGACGCTGGGCATTGAGCTCACCATTTTATCGACGTTCGGCTTATTTGCCTTATCGGGCATTGTCATCAATGACTCTATTGTACTGATTACCTTCTATAAGCACCTGAAACGCACCGGTTTAAACGTTCAGGACGCAATCGTTCATGCCACCTGTTTACGACTCAGGGCGGTGTTACTTACCAGCCTGACAACCATAGCAGGACTCACACCGATCCTCTTTGAAACCTCGTTACAGGCACAATTTTTAATCCCTATGGCCACCTCTATCGTATTCGGGTTAGGCTTTGGCACCGTGATTATTTTACTTCTGGTGCCTTGTTTATTGTCTTACATAGAATCATTCAACCATCGTCATCACAGGCAACCAGCGGATCAGGCTACTCACAATCAGGACACCATCAACACCACGCAATGACGTCCGAAAATACATAGCCGATACCACCGCTCACCAAGGCAGTCACCAAAATAATAAGAGCAAATTTCAACAGCGGTCCCCAGTCTCCCGAAGTCAACGTTTGACTCTGTTGTTCAGCCAGTATTTCATCCCGCTCCAGCTGACGGCCAACAGTTAATAACAACTGCACCTCAGGCGATGCCCGTTCAATCACATACTCAGCAGCCTCTTTCCAACGAGGGTGCTTTTTACCGGCTCGCAATACACTGATCGCTGCATTGGTCGAAAAGAAACTCATACGAAAAGTAAATTCCTTATAGATGTGAAACTGTCCTTCAGTTTCAATGTCCAACTGTTTTCAATCTTAAAATCATTAACGGATGCATTCTAAGCAATCTAACGTTAGGATAGTCCGTCACACCTTGCATGTATCAAGAAACACACAGGGATACGTTGATGAATTCAAAGTTCAGTTTAATCAGTATTGGTATTCTAGCTATTATGGCAGTTGCATATTTCTCACTTAAAAACTCTCAGTTTGATCCAAACATAGTTGTCACCCCCGACACCGACAACAAAACTTACCAATATCTGGAGCTGAGCAATAAGTTAAGGGTGTTACTGATTTCTGACCCTGAAGCCGATAAAGCCTCCGCCGCGCTGGACGTGCACGTTGGCAGTTTACGAGACCCAGAAGGCCGTGAAGGTTTAGCCCACTTCCTGGAGCACATGCTGTTCTTAGGCACGGAAGACTTCCCAGAAGCCGGTGAATACCAGCAGTTCATCACAAAACACGGCGGCAGTCACAACGCTTTCACCGCCAGTGAACACACCAATTATTTTTTCGAAATTGATAAAGATCACTTAGCTCCGGCTCTGGATCGGTTCAGCGCGTTTTTCAAAACTCCGCTGTTTACTGAACAATACGTGGACCGGGAAAAAAATGCGGTTCACTCCGAATACCAGGCCAAGCTGAAAGACGACGTGCGTCGTAATTACGAAGTCATTCGCAGCGTATTTAATCCCCAGCACCCGGCGTCTCACTTCTCAGTCGGTGCACTTGAAACGCTTTCAGATCGCCCTGAAAGCACCATTCAGGAAGATTTAAGAGCTTTTTATGACAAGTACTACTCAGCCAACCTGATGACCTTGGTGGTCTCCGGTAAAGAAGACACTGAAACTCTGAAGAAGTGGGTAGAGGAGAAGTTTTCGGCCATTCCGAACAAAACAGTAAAACTGGACGCCATCAAAGTGCCTCTGTTCACCGAAGGTACGCTGCCCGCCGAAGTGTTCATCAACCCAATCAAAAACACCAGAACACTTTCGCTGGTTTTCCCAATCAAACCCTTAGCGCCTTATTACCGAGAAAAGCCAACGCAATACATTTCCAACCTGATCGGTCATGAAGGTGAAGGCAGTTTATTATCCACCTTAAAAGAACAAGGCCTTGCCGATGGGCTCAGTGCTGGTGCTGGTTTTAATACACTGGAATACGCCACCTTCCATATCTCAGTCAAACTCACTGAAAAGGGCTTAGCCCAATACAATGATGTCACCCAAGCAGTTTTCTCTTACATCAACCTGTTAACTGCAAAAGGGCCGGATCAAAATATTTACGACGAACAGTCAAAACTGAACAACATCGCTTTCCGGTTCCAGGAACAACGCTCAGCCAGCCAAACCACCTCACATCTGGCAGGCAATTTACAAAAATACTTACCTCGCGAAGTGATTCGTGGGCCTTACTTAATGGCTCGTTACGATGCCAAAATTATTGAAGAATACCTCGCTTATCTCACCCCAAGTAATGTGCTGATCACCGTTGCAGCTCAAGACTTACCCACCAATCAAACGACCAAGTGGTATCAAACGCCGTATTCGTTACAGCAAATAAGCGATGAAACACTGGCCGCCTGGAAGTCCGCTCCTTTACTTGAAGGCCTGAGCCTACCGGAAGAAAACAAGTTTGTGCCTGAGCACTTGTCTTTACTGGAAATGCCAAGCGACGCCACAGATAAGCCGACTCAGCTCATTGATGACGAAGGGTTTGAACTTTGGCATCGAACCAACACCGAGTTTCAAAGCCCTAAGGCGGACATCTACATTAATATCCGCAGTCCGAAAGCCAATAACAGCCCCATCGCCGGGGTTGAGGGCAACCTGTTCGCCAAATTGGTGAACGACAGCCTTAATGAGTACTCCTATCCCGCTTATCTGGCTGGGCTGGACTACACCTTTTATCGCAACTCCCGTGGCGTAACCATAAAAGTCTCCGGCTACAGCGAAAAATTAGAGACGCTGTTAAACACCGTACTGGACGCTGTTTTTAACGCCCCACTGGAACAAAAGCGCTTTGATATTTATAAAGAAGAGATGGTAAGAGCGTACCGTAACGAAGCAAAAGACAAGCCTTACAGCTTGGCTTATAAAAGTTTGATGAGCGTACTCATGAGTTCAACCTGGTCTCTCCCGGATCGTTTGAACGCAGCTGAGCAGGTTACCTTACCTGACTTGGTCAGCTATCGTCAGGAGCTTCTGAAAGAAATTGAAGTTGTTATGTTAACTCATGGTAACTTAACCAAGGATACCGCGAAGACGTTAGCGTCCAATGTTAAAGACTCATTATTCAAAAGCAGTACGCCCACGGTTGTACCAGCAAATAAAGTGGCCCAACTGTCCAAGGGAGAAGTGGCCGGTTTGGATCTTGAAACCAAACATAATGATTCCGTCCTGCTGACCTATTACCAGGGCAAAGAAATTTCGGACCTGGAACGAGCTTACGCCGGTTTGTTAAGCCAGGTGGTTTCAACGCCGTTCTACAACCAGATCAGAACAGAAAAACAACGCGGTTATATCGTGTTTGCCACACCTATTCCGTTGGCTCGTGTTCCGGGCTTCACTTTAATTACCCAGTCGCATGTGGTCAGCCCGAAAACGCTGGCAAATGATTACCAATCTTTCTTGCTGGAATTCAGAGACACATTAAGCAATATGTCAGCGGAAGACTTTGCACAACACAAAGCAGGTTTAATCAGCAAACTGAATGAAAAACCTCAGCGCTTAAGCCAGCTTTCCGACTTATATTGGCAACAGCTCGACCAGCAACAAACGGACTTCAACACCCGGGAACGATTGGTCAAAGCGATTGGTGCAATCACTCAACCTGAACTGGTGAGCTTCTATGACCGTTTCTTTTTTGGTGATGAAAGCCGTGAGCTGGTGATTCAATACCAAGGCCAAAGTATTGAGTCCGAAGAGCCGGAATTATTAAAAGTAAACAACCCGATCAAGGACGTTAACCAGTTCAAACTGAACCGCCCGACGTTTTAATTGACCGACGCTGTAAATGCACAGAGGCTACCGTTAAACCGTATTCAGATCACTAGCCTATAAATAGTCACATGCCCGTTGTAAAATACTTACTACCATGGGCATGTTGTTTCTGCACGAATGAACCGTTACTTTTCTCCGTAAAGAAACACATCGAATATTTATATGCCAATTCAGTCTAAAGCTAGCTGTTCTTATAATGCTTTATTTTTTGATATAGTTCTGTCCATATCAAAAAAATGCCCACAACTTACTTAGGACATTACGAGACAAACCATGTCTGACTATAATCTTACGCACTTGAAGGAGCTGGAAGCAGAGAGTATTCACATCATTCGTGAAGTCGCTGCTGAGTTCGAAAATCCAGTAATGCTTTACTCCATCGGTAAAGACTCTGCAGTAATGCTTCATCTTGCAATGAAAGCGTTCTACCCTGCTAAACCACCTTTTCCTCTGATGCATGTGGACACCACATGGAAATTCAAGGAAATGATCACCTTCCGTGATGAGATGGTCAAAAAGCTGGGTCTTGACCTGATCGTACACACAAACCAGGAAGGTGTTGAACAAGGCGTTGGCCCGTTCACTCACGGCAGTGCAAAACACACAGACATCATGAAAACCGCTGCTCTTAAACAAGCACTGGATAAGCATGGCTTTGATGCTGCATTTGGTGGTGCCCGCCGTGATGAAGAAAAGTCTCGTGCTAAAGAACGTGTCTACTCGTTCCGTGATAAGAACCACCGTTGGGACCCTAAGAGTCAGCGTCCTGAACTTTGGAACATCTACAACGGTAAAGTAGATCAAGGCGAAAGTATTCGTGTATTCCCTCTGTCTAACTGGACTGAATTGGACATTTGGCAGTACATTTATTTGGAAGAAATTCCAATTGTTCCTCTTTATCTCTCTGCAAAACGCCCTGTCGTAGAACGCGATGGCGTAATGATCATGGTAGACGATGAGCGTATGCCACTGGAGCCAGGTGAAGTGCCAGAAATGAAGAACGTTCGTTTCCGTACTTTGGGATGCTACCCACTGACCGGTGCTGTTGAGTCTGAAGCAGCGACGTTGCCTGACATCATTCAGGAAATGCTGCTAACGACCACTTCTGAACGCCAGGGACGTGTTATCGACCACGATAGCGCTGCGTCCATGGAGAAGAAGAAGCAAGAAGGTTATTTCTAAGGCATCTAACAGAGATAGGAAACAAACATGTCACACCAATCTGACTTGATCGCCGAAGACATTCTGGCGTATCTGAAAGAACACGAAAATAAAGAACTGCTGCGCTTCTTAACCTGCGGCAGCGTTGACGACGGTAAAAGTACACTGATCGGTCGTCTGCTTCACGACTCAAAAATGATCTATGAAGATCAACTGGCAACGATCAAATCCGACAGTGCCAAAATGGGCACAACGGGTGAGAAGCTCGATCTTGCATTACTGGTTGATGGCTTGGCCGCTGAGCGAGAACAAGGCATTACGATTGACGTAGCCTACCGTTATTTCTCAACCAACAAGCGTAAGTTCATCATCGCGGATACTCCGGGACACGAACAGTACACGCGTAACATGGCCACTGGTGCTTCCACTTGTGACCTGGCAATCATTCTTGTGGATGCCCGTGAAGGTGTTAAGACCCAAACCAAGCGACACAGTTACATTGCATCTTTGTTGGGCATTCGCCACGTTGTTGTTGCGATCAACAAGATGGATCTGATTGATTTCGATGAAGCTAAATACAACGAAATCAAAGAAGATTACCTGCAGTTCTCTGAACAGCTGAACATCACCGACATTCAGTTCGTTCCTATGTCGGCACTGGACGGTGACAACGTTGTTAACCGCAGCGAGCGTTCTGCCTGGTATCAGGGTCAGACTCTGATGGAAATGCTTGAAACGGTCGAAATTGCAGAAGATCAAAACCTTGACGATTTCCGTATGCCGGTTCAAATGGTATGCCGTCCGAATCTTGACTTCCGTGGTTTCCAAGGCACGATTGCATCCGGCATCATTAATGTTGGCGATGAGATTAGCGTTTTACCTTCTGGCAAAAGCAGCAAAATCAAAGAAATCGTGACTTACGATGGCAACTTAGAGCAAGCTTTCGCTCCAATGGCCGTGACGCTGACCTTTGAAGATGAAATCGACTGCAGCCGTGGCGACGTTATTGTTAAATCTGACAACCAGCCAGCCAGTGCAGAAAAGATTGATGCACACCTTGTTTGGATGTCTGAAGAAGCCATGACACCGGGCAAAGAGTACATCATCAAGCACAACACCAATAATACTACCGGCCGTATTTCAACACTACGCCACCGGGTTGACGTCAATACACTGGAGCACAAGCATGCTGCACAGTTGGCGTTGAACGAGATTGGTCTGTGTGAAATCACATTGAGCAAACCAATCAGCTTTGATGACTACCAGAAAAACCAAGGCACTGGCGCATTCATCATCATCGACCGCATGTCCAACATCACTGTTGGTGCCGGCATGATTCATGTTTCTGAAAACACAGAAAGCATCAATCTTGATGAGCTTAGCCCGGTCACTCTGGAAGAACGCGAAGCTCGATTCGGTCAAACCGGCTCCATCGTTTTGCTTTCTGAAGAGCAAGCACAACTGGCAAGCGCACTGGAGCGCCTTCTGTTTAATCAGGGTCGTGCCGTTGCAGTGGTTAATGAAGACACAGCAGGTTCAGACGCAGCGCATAATGCTGCAATTGCTTCTGAATTTGCTAAAGCTGGTCTCATTGCCATCTGTGCGCTTGAAGAAGGGTTCAGTGATGAGCTGATTTCATCTGCATTTGAAGGACAAAAAGTTCTAAGTGCAACCGATGAAGGTTCAGACGAAGAAAGCTTAAAGAAACTCCTAAACGAGTTCTAAGTTTTTGACCGATATAAAAAAACCTGCTTCGGCAGGTTTTTTTATGCAATCAAATAGAGCCGACCACGCCCTCGACAAACCAATTCATTCTGGCTAAATCAGAATCATCTAATACCTTATCTTTACGCACTTTCCTTCGTCCTTGATGGTTCTTAATCGGCCCGGTAAAAATTCGCAATTGGCCTTCCACGATCTCATTTTTTATTTGATCAACCTGACGCATCACAGCTTTAGGAATCGCCGAGCTTACAGAAGACAGTTCAGACGTTCCTTCTTTCAGACCGGGCCAAAAATCCTGCGCAGTCCAGGCGCCATTTTCAAGAGCAGCAATTCGTTGCTCATAAATTCTTCCCCAATGATGGGTGACCGAGAGTAAGTGAGTTTTTGGCCCATACTTTGACATGTCGGTATGAAAACCAATGGCATACACCCCTCTTGATTCAGCCACTTTTACAGGCTCTGATGTATCAGTATGGTGAGTAATTAAATCAGCCCCATCATCGATCAATTTATTGGTTATATCCGCCTCCACCTGAGGGGCATACCATTTCTTAGTCCACTCTACTGCGACTTCAGCGGCAGGGTTGACCGAGCGAACACCTAAAGTGAATGCATTAATGCCTCGAATTACTTCAGGAATGGGATGCGCTGCAACGTAACCAATTCGGTTGGATTTAGTCATTCTGCCTGCAACAACACCGGATAAATACCTCGCCTGATACGCTCGCGTTGAATACGCAGACAAATTATCACCCCAACGAAGGCCGGTTGCGTGCTCAATCTTCACTTCAGGGTAGTTCTTAGCCACTTTCTCGCTGGAAATCATATAACCCCAGGATGTGGTAAAAATTATGTCATTACCATCCTTCGCCAATTGCTCAATCACTTCTCTTGAGTCTTTGCCTTCAGGAACCGAATCAACAAAACTGGTTTCAACCCTGTCGCCATATACCTCTTCAAGGTACTGCCTTCCCTGGTCATGGGATCGGGTCCAACCTACGTCGCCCACCGGGCTGACATACACAAAAGCAACCTTAATTGGCTTTGCCCATGTAGCACCGGATAAACAACTCAATAAAACAGACATAATCAGAATACTAAAACGCATTGAACTCCCCCCATTCAAAAGGAGTGCATCTTACAGCAATTTTCTGATCAATTAGTCAGATTTAATGCTTTATTCTGAAATATGAGACTTGATCGTTATTCCTGCAACAACAATATCTCACCCCCCAAAACTTTACCCTCTGGATAAAATGCCCGCAGTAGGAAACAAACGTAAGCTTTATCCTCGGTCGGCAAAACCTTTTTAGAAAAAGCCCCAAAACGAAAAAAGGCACTCCAGAGGAATGCCTTTTTATATAGACGATAAAATTTTTAAATTATGGCTCTAACCGAACCCACACAAAACGACGCATACCTTTACGAATGACCAACATCGGCAAATTTCGCCCGGCAGGCAATTCAGCTATAATTTTATTAAACTCGTCAACGTCTGAAATCCAACGATGATTTAACATGGCAATGATATCCCCGGGACGAACACCTTTTTTAGCCACCACACTGTCCTGAGCCACCTGTTCAACGATCACACCTTTATTAATATCCGCACTTCGACGCTGCTCGTCCGTCATATCAGAGACAACCACACCCAATGGGTTATTATTGCTTGGAGACTTGGACGGACGATTACCAGAAACTAACTGATCTTCCGTCGGCAACTCACCCACTTTAACCGTTAGTCTCTTCTCTTTCCCTTGACGATTGACCACAACACTGGCTTTTTCACCGGGCGTGACCAGACCGACCAAATGCGGTAAATCAGAAGAAAGAATAATGGGCTCGCCATTGAATTTTACAATGACATCACCCGCTTCAATTCCGGCATCCGCCGCAGGTTCATTCTCATAAGCCTGAACAACCAAAGCTCCGGCCGGCTTTTCAAGTCCAAACGCTTCAGCCAATTCTTTATTGACTTCCTGAATCCGAACCCCTAAATAACCTCTGCTCACATAGCCTTTATCTTTCAACTGATCGGCCACTTTCATCGCTACATTGACCGGAATGGCAAAAGAAACCCCCATGAAACCGCCTGAGCGGGTATAAATCTGGCTGTTAATACCCACAACTTTACCATCCAGGTCAAACAAAGGACCGCCTGAGTTACCAGGATTGATGGCCACATCGGTCTGAATAAAAGGCACATAGTTTTCATTTGGCAAGCTTCGACCTTTGGCACTCACAATGCCGGATGTAACCGTATAATCAAAACCAAAAGGAGAGCCGATGGCCAACACCCACTCACCGACTTCCAACTCATCCGAGTCACCCAGTTTTACATAGGGCAAACCACTTTCTTTGACTTTAAGCAGCGCAATGTCTGAACTCTTGTCGGCACCAATCAATTCCGCAGTCAATTCGCTGCGATCACTCAGACGAACAATGATTTCATCCGCACCTTCGACTACGTGATTATTCGTCAGAATGTAGCCATCTTCAGAAATAATAAATCCAGACCCCAAAGACTGGGCATCTCGTTGACGAGGTTGTGCACCCTGACCTCCTCGGGGGCCATACTGAAAGAAATGACGGAAAATTTCCGGCATTTGCTCATAACCTGGAGGCAAACCGCTCTGACTTACTCTGGAATGAGTGACCGTACTGATATTCACAACCGCTGGGGACTGATCTTTTACTAACTCCGTAAAGTCCGGCAAGCTCCTTGCTGAAACCTGCAAAGAAAGCCCCATCAACAAAGCAACACAGACCATCAAAGATTTATGAAATAAGCGCATCCATATCCTCACAAATAATTTTATTTATTAAGAAAGCTTTGATCTATTCAGCAACTAGCGAGCAGCTACAAAGGGTCCAGAACGGACAGACAGTAAAACTGGTGTTGTTTCAAAGTTGCTGAACTGACCAACCCAACGAACTAAAAAGAAACCTAAAACTAAACCTGAAACACCCAGCAAAGCACTTGCCGGTTCCCCAAGCCATAACTTACCCAGCACCGCACCTGCTATCAACAGAACTAAAGGCATTAGATAGCAAATAACAGAAGCTTTAAGCAAAGAGTCTTCTGGAATGCCTATTGTTACTTCATCGCCCAATTGCACTGACGCTGAATTTAAAGGTATTTCCAAACGAAATGCTTTGCCTGGATTGGCCTTGTTCATCAGCCCATGACCACACCCTTTCTGAGCTGAGCAAGCATCACATGCACTGGTTCGGATCGTTTCGACCCAGGCTTTATCGTTATCCACCGCCACAACACGGCCTATCTCTTCAATCAATGACTTATCCTATACAACAACGAGTAGTTATAGATAACTTCAGCATAGAGACTGAAAGGTAAAGGTGTTAGTTAATCATAGTAACGGAACTGGCAACACGCTTGGCCGTTTCAACCGGAATTTCACCAACCAATGTAATGCCCCAGATCTCACCGTCTTTCGTTTTAATCACTCGAGACACCGCTACCGTTGCACCACCGCCCCGACCTTCCATTTCAACAAACTGGTCATTAATTTCTTCTCTGAACAAAGAGAAAGACGATAAACCATCACTGTATGTGTAAGCTTCCAGGTATTTCTTGCTTTCATCACCAATAATTTTACCTGTCAAAGTAAAACCACCTGGCAACCAGTCCGGTCTCCAGTTATCAGCAAATGTTTTTCTTTCCATCCAATGGTTGCGATCAAATACCGTTCGCTTACCACTGATCGTAGGTTGCAGCTTTTCGTCCAGGTTGTCTGGGTCAATTTCAATCTGAGAAAATTGAGCCAACTCCAATGAACGACCGTCCGGACCAATAATTTCTGTTTTTAGCAACAGGCCCGTTTCTAAGTCAACGCCATAGCGGCGGACGAAGCGATCATGAAACTTGGAACGGACCTCAATAACTACCGCCTCGCGGCCTGCGATTCTGGAATAGGTCAAAATATTGTATTCAAACCAAGCCTGAAGACGCTCCCAGTTAACATCATCAGCAGGCACCAAAGGCGTTAACGGCGGAACCTGATCCCACCTGGAACCTTCTCCTTCGGGGTGAATACAAGTAACGCTTTCGCCATCGCGTAAGATTTCTCTGGGTGATCCATCAAGGCTCTTTAATCGTTCATGCAATACGCCGTCCCGGGCACCATGAACAATACTGAAACTGCTCATACTGTCGCCACGACGATGTATAAAAGTACCGGTAAAAGAGTTTTTCATACGGGCTTCGTCTAACATTGACAACAACTCCAGAGGAGTCATGGCAGAACTGGAGGCGGAAAAAGCCATCAATGAAAGAATTATTGCCACTGAGCGCATAAACGCCCAATTATGAAAGTTAAATGAACGATCAACCATACTTAACAGACACCTTACTCATCATCCAAACAGAGGCTATTTTTCAGCCTGTTTAGCCTGCTCAACTTCAAAACTGACCACACGAGCATAAGGCATTACATCACCCACCAAGTCATCCGGTGAATTTTCAGCATGTTGTTGCATATATGAACGCAACTTATCTTGCAGCGCCTTATATTGCTCAGGAGACATGTCGCCTGCGGCTAAACGAGTTTCACCCACATCCGCAGCTGGTTCTGATTTTTCAGTAGCAACTGGCTGATCGTTCGTTACCAACTGACCGCCCGCTTCCGAACCAAAATCATTGTTTTGGACACCAATGCCCACCACAGCCAAAGCAACAGCAGCAGCCACACCCGCACCACCTAACCAGTTTTTCCAGCCAGAAGCGGCAGGTTTAGGTTGGGCAACAATCTCTTCATCTGCAATACCGGCACGAATGCCATCCAGAATATTAATCGACTGATGCGAGACGTTCTCTTTGTGCAAACCTTGCTTCATTGCACACATGCGAGCCCAGGTATCCAGATCTTCGTCGGTCATGGTTTTGGTCAAACGACGCACATCCAGCTCTGTTGCCTCGTTGTCCAAAAGAGCAGACAAACTTTCCGCAATTTTATCGCTCATAATTTCCTCTCTAACAAAATACTAAATCACAATTTAATTAAGATAACTTGTCTATTAACAATTGACAGTCGATTCCAGGATTGGTTCAAGCTGTTTATCAATCGCTTCACGCGCTCTGAAAATCCGAGAACGAACGGTGCCCACAGGGCAGTCCATCACTTGGGCTATGTCTTCATAACTCAAACCATCAAACTCTCTTAACATCAAAGCCGTTCGCAAATCATCCGGCAAAGCTTCAAGAGCCTTAGACAAGGTTTGCTCGACTTGTTCCTTATGGAGACTCGCTTCCGGGCTATCTATATGACTTAATTCACTCATACCACCATCGGCATGGACTTCGTCCACATCAATATCAGTACCAGGCGGACGGCGCCCCCGGCTGATCAGGTGGTTTTTAGCTGTATTCACAGCAATACGATAGAGCCAGGTATAAAACGCACTTTCACCTCTAAAGTTCGCCAGGGCTTTGTAAGCTTTAATAAAGGCTTCTTGCGCAACATCCATTGCTTCATGAACATCTGACACATAACGACCAATTAAACTTAAAACTTTACTTTGGTATTTGATTACCAGCAGATCAAAAGCGCGTTTATCACCCTTTTGAACACGCTCTACTAATAACTGATCTGATTCCACTGTTGTTGTCATTCTTTCTCCGTGGACGTTACAACGGTTTCGAATTGGATTCGACAATAAATAAATTTTTTTGTTCCCTCCAAGTATGACATATCTGTTATTCTTGCCAACGAAATAAAGCGAATTACGTGAATTTTATGCCAACTGAACAATCAAGCACTCAACACTTTGATGTTGTCATTATCGGGTCCGGAGCAGCAGGACTGACAACTGCGTTACAGCTGCCTAATCACTTAAGCATTGCCATCATATGCAAGCAGGCACTTAAGAGTGGCGCAACACCCTGGGCACAAGGTGGCGTCGCTGCGGTACTGGACGAAAAAGACAGTGTAGAGAGCCATTGTTCAGACACCATGGCAGCCGGTGCACACCTGAACAATGCAAAAATGGTGAAAAGCATCATTGAAGACAGCACCGAGAGTATTCACTGGCTGATTGAACAAGGCGTTCCTTTTACCCGCGAAGATAAAGAACAAATCACCAATGACAAAGAAGGCTTCCACTTAACGAAAGAAGGCGGCCACAGTTTCCGGCGTATCATCCACGCTGCAGACGCGACGGGAGCCGCCATCACCTCCACTCTGATCGACCGTGTCTTAGAACGTAAAAATATTTCCGTCTTTGAAAACCGGATCGCCGTTGATTTAATTACCTCGCCGGATAATCACGGCCAGTCCGCTTGCGTTGGATTATACGTCCTGAATCTGGACAAAGATCAGGTAGAAGCCTTTCAAGCCGGAAGCACTGTGCTTGCCACAGGCGGCGCCAGCAAAGTATATCTGTACACCAGCAACCCGGATGGCGCCAGTGGCGACGGCATCGCAATGGCTTGGCGTGCCGGTTGTCGCGTCGCCAACATGGAGTTCAATCAATTCCACCCGACGTGCCTCTACCACCCCCACGCCAAATCGTTCTTGATCAGTGAAGCATTACGCGGTGAGGGCGCTCATTTAAAGCTGCCTAACGGCGAACGCTTCATGCATAAGTTCGATGAGCGAAAAGAGCTTGCTCCACGCGACATCGTAGCCCGTGCTATTGATCATGAAATGAAACGCCTGGGCTGTGACCATGTCACTCTGGACATCAGCCACAAACCCGCAGACTTCATTAAAAGTCACTTCCCTACAATTTATGAGCGATGCCTGAAATTCAATATAGACATCACCACCGAAGGCATTCCTGTGGTTCCTGCCGCGCATTATACGTGTGGCGGAGTGGTCATAGACCACAAAGGTCGCACAGATGTTCGTAACCTTTATGCCATTGGCGAAGTGGCCCACTCAGGCCTTCACGGTGCCAACCGATTGGCCAGCAACTCTTTATTAGAGTGCATTGTGCTAGGAAGAGCGGCAGCTAAGAACATTGAAAAGCACCACCAAGAAGCGTCTGGCTACCCCAAGCTCAACATTCCAGCCTGGGATGACAGTTTAGTCACAGACTCGGATGAAGATGTCATCATTTCGCATAACTGGGATGAATTGCGTCGTTTTATGTGGGATTACGTGGGCATTGTAAGAACCACCAAGCGATTGGAGCGAGCCAAGCATCGTGTAGATTTACTCATGAGAGAAATTCACGACTACTACAGCAATTACAAAATTGGACGGGATTTAATCGAGTTAAGAAACTTAGTCTTGGTTGCAGATCTGATTATACGCTCTGCACTCCAGCGAAAAGAAAGCCGGGGACTTCACTTTACATTGGATCACCCTGAAATACTTGCAACCGCAAAAGACACGTTACTCACCCCACCACCTAAGCAACCAACCTGGCGTTAGGCTATTTAATACGATCAATAAAACTGAGTACTCAGTTTTATTGATCGTATTAAATGGTGAAACTCCTCTCGGTCACACTGATCCGGAAATACCATTCGCTGTCGCTGCTTGAAAACCGAGCCTTGTTCGTCATGCAAACACAGCAAAATATAATTAGGTAATAACACAGTATTAGGCTGAATACGGAATCTCTGGCCATTCCAGGAGAGCTCACCATTCTTCCGAACAGAGACCGAATGCCCAGCCTTTAGATATCTAAAACACCATCCAACAAAAATGAGCAAACCAAACGCAGATAAAATCAACAAAAGGAAAAGTTCTTCAATTAAATAATGAAGTAACCAAAAGAAAGAGAACAAGACAGCAGCATTAAGCACCACTGCCTGCTTGGAAGGCTTTAAATAGAAATCAGCCTGGCTGAACACGTTCTAGAATATAATCTACGATTGCTGCAATTTCCGTGTCCTGAGGTCTGCTTTTTTGCATAAACCACTGAAACATGTCCTGATCTTCACATTCCAGCAACTTAATATAACGAAGCTGATTATCATCATCCAAAGTCGGGAAGATTTCTTTTGCAAAAGGCATCAAAAGTACATCAAGTTCCAACATACCACGACGACTGTGCCAGTAAATTCGGTTTAATTCTTGATCAGTATATTTCACGAAACTTCCTCAAAAAACGCAACTTAAATGATCCTGACAAAAACAGCCCTACCATGAACAAGAGTCTCTGAAAGGAGTCGGCATTATACACGTCAATGCCATCACTGATAAATCCGAATAAAGGAATATGTCAAAACCAAGCATTTTGATATGATTTATCTCAACAATACAATCCAATCAAACACTTCAGGACACTGCTGAATGAGAACGGCACTAGACTCTATTACATCATCGGTTCCAAACACCCAAATTCTTCAAATTGAAAACAAAGTTCCTACATTCGCGCTTATCGATCAAACTGAAATACTTAACGATGCCCCAAGCATGACACTGTGCGCCAATAAAAGCGTGTTAAGCATTACAGGTGAACAACGTCTTAAATTTTTACAGGGACAAGCCACGTGCGACACAACGGAGATTAACGAACAACAAGCCCGTTTTGGCGCATTTTGTAATCTGAAAGGCCGAGTGATTGCCAACTTTCTAGCCTATGATGACGCCCAGTCCACTCACCTCATTATGAGTGAAGATCTGGTCGCCCCCCTTATCGCACACTTAACAAAATTTGCCGTATTCTTTCGTGTAACGTTAACGGAAAATGAAGACACCGTGGTATTAGGCGAACAAACTGGTTCTAACGATTTATCGTTCATGTCGGTAACAAGTCAAGATACCAGCCGAACCATTAACGTTGCTGACAACCGACGCCTTCACGTTACAACAGCCGACAATGCCGTCAAGTTACTAACCAATGCTGATCACCTCAGCAATGAGTCCAATTGGAACATTAAAGACATCCAAAACCGAATAGCCTGGACAAACACTCAGACCTCCGAAGAGTTTCTGCCTCAGCTACTTGGCCTGGAAGAAATCAAAGGATTAAGTTTCAGCAAAGGTTGTTACACAGGACAAGAAATTATTGCCCGCATGAAATACCGGGGCCAACTCAAAAGAGAGCTGCAACAAGTTCAGATCATTACAGAAAATGCAGCCCCGCTTTCTGAAGGCACTAAAATTGATGCACCTGAAAAGAAGAATGTAGGCCAAATCATCACCGCTCTGGCATCAGCAAACACTTACACAGCACTGATCACTCTGGAAAACGACTATAAGGATACTGAAGACTTCATCATTAATGGCGCTCCCGTAACTTTAGTCATAAATTAATGGCATTTTACTTCTGTAAAGTCTAAATAACCGGATGAAAAACCCGCGCGTATGTGAAGTCTGTACTAGTATTATAAAACCTAACAATTCAATACTTTACATGACGATTGAAGGTCGCTTTAATTGATACAAAAGACAACTTTAAGGATCGATCACGATGTCTTCCGTATTTGAAACCGTATTTTCAGATTTAAAAACGCGTATTAAAGAAGATACGTTAACCCTACCTACTTTACCTGAAGTGGCCTTTCAGATACGAGACACGGCTGAAAATGAAGACAGCACAATGAATGACATCGTGCGGGTTCTTCAAAAAGACCCGGCCGTCTGTGCGGAGCTGGTACGCTGTGCCAACAGCGCACTCATGAGAACCGTAAATCAATGCCGTGATGTCAGTGGCGCGGTAAACCGAATGGGCGTAGACACCACCGTTAACGTTGCTATGTCACAAGCCATGAAACGCATGTTTCAGGCCACAACCGATGCCGTAGACAGCAGAATGAGAAACACCTGGAACAAAGCTGTTGAAGTGGCTGCCATGTGTTATGTGTTAGCTCAAACCCGAAGAAAACTCGGCCTTAAACCAGACCAGGCCGCTCTGGCTGGCCTGATGCACAACATTGGCTCTTTGCCGATCCTGATGTACGCAGAAGAAAACACCCAGTTATTAAACGACAGCTTTGCGCTCGATAAAACCATAGAGAAACTCCACCCAATCCTGGGCAAGTATTTATTACAAAAATGGAATTTCACTCTGGACTTGATCGCAGTGCCTTATCAATATTTGCAATTTGACCGAGAAGGCAATTTCGCAGATTACGTCGACTTAGTGCAAGTATCCTATCTCCACACGTTAGGTGGCACCAACCACCCGCACACCAAACTGGATTGGGACTCAGTGGGTTCATTTAAACGTTTGGACATTGACCCCAACACCTTCATTAAGAAAAATGATGAACTTGAAGAGCAGGTCCAACAAGCCAAAGACATGCTTGGTGAACACTAGAAAGTACTCTGAAAACCCCATTAATCTCAACTCAGAAAACACACACCTGTAGAGTTATTCCTTTTGCTTCAAACATAAAAAAGGCCGTATCTTACAACAGATACGGCCTTTTATTTAAGAGACGTTATCGTCTTTTACTTTCTAGTCTTCCGACTGAGACTTCAAAGGACGCATATGTGGGAATAAAATAACATCTTTAATCGTTGGGCTGTCGGTTAACAACATCACCAAACGGTCAATCCCGATTCCTTCCCCTGCCGTTGGCGGCATACCGTATTCTAATGCCTGAATGTAGTCAGCGTCGTAATGCATTGCTTCATCATCACCCGCATCTTTCTCTTCCACTTGCTTACGGAAACGAGCAGCCTGATCTTCAGCATCATTCAACTCCGAGAAACCGTTCGCCAATTCACGACCACCCACAAAGAACTCAAAACGATCAGTAACAAACGGATTCGTATCATTACGACGAGCCAACGGTGAGACTTCCCACGGATACTCAGTGATGAACGTAGGTTGATCCAGCATGTGCTCAGCTGTTTCTTCAAAGATCTCACAAATGTACTTACCTGGCCCCCAAGCCGCTTGCTTAGGAGAGTCGGCGATGCCCACTTCTTTTGCGTAAGCTTTAAGCTGTTCGATGTTATTTTCAGGGTCTGCAAACACTGAAGCATCGAAGCCCGGGTTATATTTAAGCACAGCATCCACCATACTTAAGCGCGTGAACGGCTGTTCAAAGTCATACGCTTTTTCTTCAACCACATTTCCATCATTGTCACGAACGGTATTTTTAATCAACGTCGTGCCAAGAACATCCTGAGCGACAGTTCGCAACATCTCTTCCGTGATGTCCATCAGGTCGTTGTAATCCGCATACGCCTGATAAAATTCAATCATAGTGAATTCTGGGTTATGACGGGTTGAAAGACCTTCGTTACGGAAGTTACGGTTAATTTCGAAAACTCGCTCAAAGCCACCCACGACCAAACGCTTCAAGTACAACTCAGGCGCAATACGAAGATACATATCAATATCCAACGCGTTGTGCTTGGTAATGAACGGACGTGCTGTCGCGCCGCCAGGAATCACCTGCAACATAGGCGTTTCAACTTCCATGAAGTTGCGATCGCTCAGGAATTTACGAATACCTTCGATGATTTTTGAGCGTACCAAAAATAAATCACGAGTGTCTTGATTGATGATCAAATCCACATAGCGCTGACGATATTTGGTTTCCTGATCCGCCAAACCGTGGAATTTTTCAGGCAACGGACGCAAAGACTTCGTCAGGATCACCAAGTCCTCAACGTTTTCCACGTTAACATACAAAGCACCCTTTCCTGATTTCAATACCGTGCCACGAGCACCAACGATATCACCCAGATCCAGCAGCCCCCATGCTTCCATTTCTTTTTGAAGCTTCTTGCCAACATACACCTGGATAGAATCCGTTGCATCCTGAATGCCAATAAAAGGACCACCACGGCGTAGCATACGGCCCGCCACACTGACCTGTTTACCAATCGCTTCAATTTCTTCTTTTTCTTTGTCTGCCAACTCCGCTTGGATATCACCAGCAAAGTGTTCACGGTGAAAGTCATTGGGATGGCCATTGGCTTTGCAGCTTTCACGCAATTTCTCAAGCTTCGCACGGCGTTCAGCAATCAACTTATTTTCATCACGAGGTTGTTCAGACATTTTTTAACCTTTAATCCTTAGTTCGGATTTCAATTATCAATAAATAATGTGTTTTCAAATTTATAACGCTTGGTTTACAAACCGGCTTTCAGGCTGGCCTCAATGAACGGGTCTAAATCCCCATCCAAAACAGCTTGAGTATTGCGATTCTCCACACTGGTTCTTAAATCTTTAATTCGGGAG
The DNA here is from genome assembly GCF_039537985.1 of Litoribacillus peritrichatus. NCBI lineage: Bacteria > Pseudomonadati > Pseudomonadota > Gammaproteobacteria > Oceanospirillales > Oceanospirillaceae > Litoribacillus > Litoribacillus peritrichatus. The sequence goes on along the minus strand of NZ_BAABBN010000007.1, from coordinate 1,390,022 downwards.
TCATCCAGCACATAAGAGCGAATCTGACTGCCCCAGCCGATGTCCGCTTTGTTATCTTCCATCGCTTGCGATTCGGCATTACGCTTTTGCAGCTCTAACTCGTACAACTTAGCTTTCAGCTGCTTCATCGCCTGATCTTTGTTCTTATGTTGAGAACGATCATTCTGGCACTGGGTCACTACGTTGGTCGGCAAGTGAGTAATACGCACCGCAGATTCTGTCCGGTTAACGTGCTGACCACCAGCCCCCGATGCTCGATACACGTCAATACGCAAGTCGGCCGGGTTAATTTCAATATCAATGTTGTCGTCCACTTCCGGAGAAATAAACACGGAAGCAAACGAAGTATGACGACGATTGCCCGAATCAAACGGCGATTTACGAACCAAACGGTGAACACCGGTTTCCGTTCTTAACCACCCGAACGCGTATTCGCCATCCACCTTGATGGTTGCACCTTTAATGCCCGCCACTTCACCATCAGTGACTTCCATCAACTCGGCCTTAAAGCCTTTCGCTTCACACCAACGAAGGTACATACGCAACATCATGTTTGCCCAGTCCTGCGCTTCGGTTCCGCCAGAGCCCGATTGAATTTCCACATAGGCATTGTTCGCATCCATTTCACCGGAGAACATGCGACGAAACTCAAGCTTCTCAAGAATTTGCTTCAAGCCTGAAAGTTCTTCTTCAACCTCCACAACCGTATCCGGATCATCTTCTTCAACGGCCAGCTCCAACAAACCTTCAACGTCTTCCAGGCCGGACTCCATATTTTCTATGGTGTCCACCACCGCTTCCAGCGCTGAACGTTCTCGTCCTAGCGCCTGGGCACCTTCAGGATTATCCCAAACAGCCGGATCTTCAAGCTCTCGGTTAACTTCTTCTAGTCGTTCTTTCTTCTCAGGATAGTCAAAGATACCCCCTAAGAACGCTGGTTCGTTCTTTCAGGTCTTTGATGGTTTGAACAATCGGATTAACTTCCAATTTAGCCCCCAAATTCAATCAATCAGGGCCCTGACAACTGCACCAGACAAAACACCAGTCAATAAGCAGTAATTTGCATGCTTAAGCGTAAACAAGACCGGCAGGCACTGATGTAAGTATTAATAAGGGCCGCACAAAAATAAAAGTTGCGAAATTGTACACGAATTAATAAGGACTTTCAGTCTGATTCACGATTAATACGCCATCATTTTTGATTCGTCATCAAGCCAGTCTACCGTCTGCTAAATCAAAGCCGCATCAGAGGCGCAGTCATATTTCTTTAACACATCGGTCACATTCTTGTTACTTCAAAACCGTAGATTGGCCACATAAAAGGTAACCCGGTTACGCATAATCAAGCCACATAAAAGCAAGCGAGTGGAATTAACAATGGCATATCAAGTAATTTCCAGACCAAACAACACATTTTGGCTTATGACCAGCAGCGGAAACTGGATTTCATCACACCACAGCCGCGATGAAGCCGTTGCCGCCTGTCGAGTGTGGTTTAAGTGCTCTCCAATTATAAGACAGCTGAAAGATCACAAGAAAAACCAAGCGCCCCGCTTTCCATTTTTGACAATGATAAAAGCCCACATGAGAACGCTGGTCATTGCTCTGTATGAAATTAATAAAAAAGCGGCTGAGCGATATCAATTGGAAAAACTGAATAAAGTTCGTCACTGATTGAATTTATTTTTGCTACGTGAATCTGGTCACAGCCTGCATAAATAGCAGCTGCGAAACATACTAAATTCCCTGTAAGATATCTCGTACAAGAATAAAAAGGAAATCCACCATGCTCTCAGACGTAAAAAACCAACGAAATGCAGCCCGCTTTAAAACACGTCAAACAACAACTTGCAGAGACCAGACCAACAGACTCATCGGTCGAGTAATGAACTTAAGCGAATCAGGATTCATGTTAATGAGCAATAAACCCGCTCAAGTAAATGATTCATGGTTATTAAAGTTGGATTTACCTCTCACACCAAGTCATCAGATTTCCATCTCAGGCGAAATCATCTGGTGCCAACAATCCAGTTTTAGCGATGAATATGGCATAGGCATCCAGATCACCAAGATTGATGATCTGGCCAAGACGGTGCTATGCCGATACCTAAAAGAAATTACGAATGCGACAGCGGCTTAGCCGTTGATCGCTTCATCTACCGTATTAAACGACTGAAACAGCTTATCCATACGCGTAATTCGGAACAGCTCCTGAACGGCACCTTGAGCGCCTGCAACACGTAAGTAGCCTTCATTCCCGGCCAACTTCTTGCACGCAACGATTGCCCCCAGGCCACTGCTGTCCATGAAATCCAATCCGGTGAGATCTACAATGATACGATCCCTGCCCTTCCCAATTAAATCAGCCACATAGTTTCTTAAATTGGTCGCGTTAACTGCATCTAATCGTTTTTCACCAATTTTAATTACCGCTACTTGTCCGTCAGCTAGTTGATGAGACACGCTCATTCCTGGTTCCTCAGTCAAAAATTTACAATTCACCCACAATACAACGTATTTCTGAACTTCACTATAGCGTATATTATCCAAAGTCAGAAAATTGTTAGATGCTTACCTATACTATAGTCAACTGAACAAAAGATCGAGCAAACGGACGCGTGACATACTTTAACAGTACAAATAAAAATTCACACAAAACCGTTCCTGAGAGCAAATACAAAGAATTGCAAAAACAATTCTCTGGTTTGATCGAAAACGCGCGTCTGAATGAGCAGCTATTCAAGCGATTCTCACAATTCGAAGCTCGCCTCATGGAGAGCAAAGACTTAACAACATTGCTTAACGCCATGACCACCGAATTCGGCGACTATTTTGAAGTCCCCTATTTAAAACTGGTTCTGGATCGGAAAATATTTGATCAACTCCGCGTCACCCCTTTAAATTTGAACGACTTCGAAGGAATTCTGACCTTTGACTTAACAAATTGTTCACACCTGCTGATTAATAAAAGCGGCTCACTTTATATGGGCGCAACCCCGAAACGAATCAGCAGCGAAATACACATCCCGATCAACACATTGTCGTTCGCGCAGCTACCGCTCATTCGTAATAACACTTTGTTGGGCATCCTCAACCTTGGCAGCCCGGATCAGGAGCGCTTTCGGCCAGATATGGCCACAGACTTTCTGGAACGCATGGCCCTTATAACCGCACTGTGTCTGGAGAACGCCTGCAATATGGAGCAGGTTCGACAGCTGAGCCTAATAGACGGATTAACCGGTGTATGCAATCGCAGAGCATTTGACGACATCATCATTCAGGAAACATCGAGCGCGGTACGACACCAACGCCAACTGTCCTGTTTATTCATCGACATTGATCACTTTAAACGAATTAATGACCATTACGGCCATCAGGTCGGTGATGAGGCCCTCAAACAACTGTCAGCTCAGGTTAAACCCCTGTTAAGGCGCTCGGATCACCTGGCCCGATATGGCGGAGAGGAGTTTGCGATAGTATTACCGGAAACGGATCTACAGCATGCAAACCTAATTGCCGAGCGTATTCGAAAAAATATTGCTGAGTCCGAATTTTCAATGCTCGGCCAACAATTAAAAATGACGCTGTCGATCGGCGTCGCCAGCCTGAATGGCTCAACTGCAGAAAAACTCAACATTGAAGACACTGCTCATCAACTCATCAAAAGTGCAGATGAGCAGGTATACGAAGCGAAGAAAACAGGCCGGAATCGCGTTTGTTGCTAACTGTCTGCAGACAGCGCTTACAACTTCGTTGCAATAAATTCTGTCAAACCATCCCAAAGCCCAAGATAATCGAGCATATCGACTTTAACACCGGGGTGCTGTTCTCGGAACGCTTCAATAATCTCTGGAATATCGTCTCTCACATGCCGGCCTTCGGCCAAAAAGTGCGGGTAAATCACTAACTCAGTGGCAGAGTCTTCGGCCAACTGCTGTATAACTTTGTCAAATTTAGGCTCCGTTAACTCCAAAAAACACGGAACAACTTCGTCATAACGAGCACCAAGTTTCTTTTTCAGGTTATCAGCCAATGTTACGGCTTCCTGATTCGATTTAGCAATGCGACTTCCGTGCGCCAATACAACTAAAACTTTCATAATCGACCTTCAAAGCACTGTAAATGCCCAGCATTGTACCTTACTCGCTGATCAGAAGAACCATAACAATCAACCAGCAGGTCGAATTCTTAGCGTGAATATGTTCAGTTCGTAAAGAGTGATATAAACTTGGTATAACTCTTACCTTCAAACCAAGGTAAACATTCTGACAATCACCTATTGTCAAAATCGTTAGGGAACGACAATGAACAAAACCAAGTTGATAGCTTTATTCAGTGCATTACCACTGGCGGTTGCCATCACCAGTGCCATTGAAGCGAAAACATACAGTGACGAGTTTCTTCAATGGAAACAGCAAACCATGACAAGTTATCAACAATATAAAGACGAGCGGGACAAAGCTTTCACTGATTTTCTGAAAAAACAGTGGAAAGAGGTGGATACAGAAGAAGGTGTGGTTCGAGATGCCACACCAAAACCTGTGGACATGCCGATCGCAAAGCCAAAGCCAGTAAAAATAAAAGAGCCATTACCGGTTGTAAAGCTGCCGGAAACAGTAAAACCTCTGCCTCCTAAGCCTGTCGTGACCGCACCCACCACCGATATACCTGTGGTCTCAATGCCAGTGGACAAGAAGCCACAAAAAGAACGGCCTGTATTTGATCAACCGTTAGCAGATCTACCAAAAATTGATCTTCCCGATGTCAGCCAGCCTGAACTAAAGAAGCCGGAAACAGAAAAACCCATTATCGAACAACCTAAGCTCGACCAGCCTGTGGTGAAACAACCGGTCATCATCGAAGAGCCTAAGATTCAAAAGCCAACTATAGAACAACCAGTTATTGAGCAACCTGTTATTGAGAAACCTGTTATTGAGAAACCTGTAGCTGAGCAACCTAAAAAACCCATCACTACACCCATTGTTATTGCAGACCCTAAAAAGAAACCTCTGCCAAAATACTCTGGGGTAAAACATACATTTAACTTTTTTGGTCGCAAGACCACCATCTACGCGGACAGAAAACTGTCCAAAGGACTGGGCCACAAATACAACAGCAAAACCATCGCGGATGGCTGGTCCAATCTAAGCCTGACCGACTATGAACCCGTACTGGAACAGCTCTCCCACATCGCAAACACACATAACCTGGGCGACTGGGGAAAGGTTCAGCTTGCTTTTGCGCTCACCAAGAAGCTGTACCCATCGAACATCAACAACCAAAGCTTCGCAACCTGGTTTCTGCTGATCAAACAAGATTATCAAGCCAGGCTGGCCTATAACGACAAAGGCGTTTATTTATTAATTCCTGCCAATGAATCACTTTATGAGGTCACGTTCTTTACATTTGGCGGTAAACGCTTCTATGCCGTATCTCCGGATGGAAAGTCCAAAGATTTAGGCCGGGTATTTACCTATGATGGAGAATACCCAAGAGCAGTCGAGCCCGTCAGCATGAAAGACAACTTAGCCTTCAGCGACGAAACCAACTACAAACAACGCAGCTTTAAATTCTCTTTTGACAAACGACAGCATAGAATCACACTGAATGTGAACCCTAGCCGTGTGAATTATTTAGCCAGTTATCCACAGATGGACATTGACCAATACTTTGTCTCACCGGTGGATACTGTTACGGCCAACGATGCTCTGGCTCACTTCAGACCATTACTTGAAGGTAAAACCGAGCTGGAAGCTGTAAATATGTTACTTCGCTTCGTCCAAACCGGTTTTGAATACCAAACAGATGATCAACAGTTTGGCTACGAAAACTACCTGTTTGCCGAGGAGACTCTGACCATGCCAGCCTCCGACTGCGAAGACCGCTCGGTGTTATTTGCCTGGCTGGTTCGTGAACTTCTTGGCCTGGAGGTCGTCGGACTAGACTACCCGGGCCATATTGCTGCAGCCGTACACTTCAGTAAGCCAGTGCCAGGAGATAAAGTTGCCTGGAACGGGAAGGACTACACGGTCACCGACCCAACCTATATCAACGCAAACTCAGGCATGACCATGCCGGAAGTGGCAGCACACAAACCCAAAGTAGTGGCAATCCAATAAGATTGCCTTTATTAGTTCATCCTTTATTAAGAAGAAATCATGATTAAAGAAGTTTTTATTAAAAGCCTTAACAGTAAGTCCCACTCTTTTCAGGAAACCATGGATTACATCGAAGCGAACTACCGCTTCACCCCCGTTGCCTTCACTGTAGGGGAACAAGTCAACGAATCAGGTACCAATCAAGGATCATGTAAGATTTTCTGCTTGGGCAAAGACCTTAATCTTTCTGAAGAACAAGTACTTGAGTGTTTCGGTGACTTCTATCGCAACGACGTATTAAAAAACCCGGAAGGCGACGATCACCAAAACATTCGAAACTTTATCAAACACGGCTGGTCCGGCGTTAAAATCGAAGCAAATGCACTTACATTAAAATAATTACTTCTTCGGATTAAAAATAACATGACCAGCAATGCCTTTGCTTTAAAGAGCCAAATGATTCCGCTCACAGTAATAGAGTTTACCTCGAATGATGAGCAAGCCTTTGAACAACAGATCGCACAAAAAGTGGCCACCAGCCCGGCTTTGTTTGATCGAATGCCTGCCATTCTAGGTCTTGACGAATTAGAACCTGTTACCGAATCACTGGTTCAGAAATTGTTGTTTATTATTCGTAAAAACAACATTCTGCCCATTGCTTTAAGAGGGTCCGATACGCTTCAATCACTTGCCCAGAAGCTCGACCTGGCCTGGATTCCTCCTGGCCGTAAAAAGCTTCAAAAACAAGCGCAGAAAGCAAAGGCCAGCATAGAGGCGAATGAAAGCTCGGAAAAGAGCGGCGAAGGCATTGAAAACACCCCATCGCCCAAAATAGAAGAAGCGGTTGCATCAACCCCCACTGAACAACTGGAGTTAAGCTCGCCCGAAGCGTCCTCGGTAGAAGACACTCCGGAAGCCCCCCCTGCCGACAGCCGTTCATCGGAAGTACTCATACAAAATACTCATATTCCGGCCAAAGTAATCAGCACGCCAGTGAGATCTGGCCAACAAATCTATGCAAAAGACACAGATTTAATTATTTTGTCACAGGTCGGTCAGGGCGCTGAAGTAATTGCCGATGGCAATATCCACATCTATGGAACCCTCAGAGGTCGTGCGATTGCAGGGGCCAGCGGCAATCAACAAGCCAGAATTTTCTGCCAATCATTGCAGGCCGAACTGGTCTCAATCGCCGGAATTTACAAGGTAAGCGATGATCTTCCGAGCGATCAACTGGGGCAAAGCTGCCAGGTTGGCCTCAAGGAAAACAACTTGCATATAGACACGCTTTAACCAATAATCGCCAGAAACATAAAATTCCGCCCGTAGGGATAGAGAGAGTAAATACAGGACTTACATGGCTAAAATAATTGTTGTCACCTCTGGTAAAGGGGGCGTTGGTAAAACTACCTCCAGCGCTGCAATCAGTACCGGTCTCGCATTAAATGGACATAAAACTGTTGTCATCGATTTTGATGTAGGTCTTCGTAACCTGGATCTGATTCTTAACTGTGAACGCCGAGTCGTTTTTGACTTTGTTCAGGTACTGAATAAAGAAGCAACACTGAAACAAGCGTTAATCAAAGACAAACGTTGCGAGAACCTTCATATCCTTGCTGCCTCTCAAACCAGAGACAAAGACGCACTGACCAAAGAAGGCGTAGGCGAAGTATTGGATGAGCTGTCAAAGGAATTTGACTATATCATTTGTGATTCTCCTGCAGGCATTGAGCACGGTGCTCTTATGGCCCTGTATTTTGCAGATGAAGCCATCATTGTGACCAACCCGGAAGTTTCTTCAGTACGGGATTCAGACCGAATCATCGGCATACTTCAGAGCCGATCCCGTAAAGCTGAAGCCGGAGAAACGGTCAAAGAACATCTGTTAGTCACCCGCTATAACCCGGTTCGAGTTGAAAAGGGTGAAATGTTATCGGTAGAAGACGTAGAAGAAATCCTGGCTGTTCCACTATTGGGCGTCATTCCTGAGTCCGAGTCGGTTATTCGTAACTCAAACCAGGGCACGCCTGTTATTCTGGATGAAAAAAGCGATGCCGGTTTGGCCTACAAAGATATGGTTTCTCGTCTGCTTGGTGAACAAGTTGACTATCGCTTCCTTGAAGCAGAGAAAAAAGGCTTTTTGAAAAGAATGTTTGGTGGCTAAGAGATGAGTATTTTTAGCTATTTCAAGAAGGAGCAAAAGGCCTCTGCTTCCATTGCCAAAGAACGCCTACAAATCATAGTGGCACATGAGCGTACCACCAGAACACAACCGGACTATTTACCTAAAATGCAAAGGGAAATTCTGGAAGTGATTCGTAAGTACGTGCCCATTTCAGAAGAAGACGTTCAGGTTCAGCTGGAGAACTCTGATGAGTGCTCGGTACTCGAGCTTAATATCACTCTGCCTGAAGCCTAAGTATCAACCATAAAAACACAATCTGAACAGGTTGTGTTTTTATATTCATTTATGGCTATACATCACCACTTGGCATAATGATCTTCAGCAAACCCAGGTTGGTTTTTTAACTGAATTTCCTCTCCTTGATCTGTCACTAAACTGCCACTGTAATAACCAAACATTTGCTTAAAGTTTGAAGCCAATACCCCTACATTTACTTTTTCTGTGCGCTTTCCTTCAGGCTGAAACGTCAACTTTACTCGATCACAATCTGACTCAACACGCCAGGGCTCCTCAGGCGAATGGCGATTAAAAGAAAATCGAACAGGCCCAAGCTTATGCAGCGTACCATCAACCCAAAAACCATTCTCGGTAATGCCTGTTTCATTCACCCCCGAAGCCAGGTTCAAGCCGATTTGTCGAGCTTCAGCGTCTCTGCCGGATAAACAAGCCCAGTTCCAGGCCGTCTCTCGGCGCATAAAGCCACAACTCCAATCAGCACTCCCCAGTACATCCATCTTTGAAAGTTCGAAGTTATGATCTTTCACATTCAAATAGCCGCTGCAATCCAAGCCTGCCGTCTTTTGAGTAAACACCCAACCGTTATAACCCGCTTGCGAACAAACCCTCAGTGGTTGATAACCTTTGTTTTGGGTTAATGTCAGCTCGGCATTGACATGTTTTGTTTTTAAACGAACGCGGGTAACTTCATTATGCTGCTCAAAATAACACTGAGTGCCGGGCAACAAAAATCGTGACGCCCCCAAATCAGGTGAAGTTCCAATGTTAGTACCTAGCCCCATAGGTGCCAACTTACTTTCTTCCACCAACAAACCATGCTCTTTATGCCACACATAATAAAAGCAGTTGCTAACCAACTTTAAATTCACAATGGCAATACCTGCCATGAAATCAGGGCCTAGCAAACCAATAAAATGAAACTGATTAAATTTGAAGTTTTTACGCCAACCGTTAACTTGATTATCCATTGTATTTTGTAGCGGATAATCCTGAAAATTAACTTCGCTGACGGGTTCCTTGAGCCACCCGAACCTTGGAGCGCCACTGTGACTGACTAAGTTGGTCATTTGTTCTTACCTGTACTGAGATAAAAAATATTACCTTAAAGAATCCGGTGAGTAATTGCTATATCCAAACTATCTATCTAGGATGGATATTTATTCGTATTTATAATTAACACAGAAAGGGAACTTCATAATAGTGAATAAGTTGGCCACTACTTTAGGTACTCTAACCCTCCTGACTCAGTCCGCAAACCTTTATGCCGAAAGCCAGGAGCCAATACAAAGCCACTTCTCTTCGCCAATTGAAGGCTTATTTAACATCCCCTCCTTTTCCGGTACAAATATTCAAGCAGAAGGCTCCAAACAATTTGCCCTAAGAGCGGAAATCATCAGTAACGCGGTAGCCATGAGCAACTCAAAAGAAAGCGTACGCTTTGATGGAGAAACCTGGCGGCTAACCCCACGCTGGCGTTATGGGTTCAAAGAAAATTGGCAGTTTTCTCTGGAGCTGCCCCTGATCCGACACACCAGTGGTTTTTTGGACAGTTCGATTGATACCTTCCACGAGACATTCCAGTTAAGAGAAGGCAGCCGTGACGACTTTGATCGCAACGAATTACTCTACGGCTATTCCAACCAAGGCAGCCTTGACTATCGCTTAACCGACAACACCAATGGCATCGGCGACTTAAAACTCAAAATCAGCCATCAACTTCCTACCAACATGCCATTAACCGCTCACATACACCTAAAAGCACCGACCGGTGATGAAGATGACCTAATGAGCAGTGGCAGCTGGGATACAGGGCTAAGCTTGAGTTACTTAAAGCCTGCGCTTTTCAACGTTGAGTCGCTGACTACCGCCCTTGAAGCAGGCCAGCACTACCTGAGCAGCAGCGATCAGGTTCGCCACCAAAACAATTGGATGACCACGTTAAATGCAGGTCTGTTTTGGGGTATTAGCGAGTCGGTCACCCTTAAAAGCCAACTCGAAGCACACACCGCCATTGCAGACAGCGACTTAGAACCCCTAGGCAGCGAGGCATTGCAGCTTACCGCTGGAGTCACCTGGCAGTCTTCACCAGATACCGCCTGGGATTTTGCACTTATTGAAGACATTCGTACCGACTCAACATCCGACGCATCCTTCCTGGTCGAGTGGTCTCAATCCTATTAGCCTTAAAATATATAAGGATTATATTTAGAACCCCACCTTTACCTGATACAGATCAATACAGCCCAATGAAACGAACGTTTGAGTAAAACGGGCGTTTCTTTAGTTGATCCAAATCAATGCCTTACTACCCCTAACTCATAAACTACGCCTAACCAATTCAAAACATACTTCTATTCGGTGACTTGGAGAAAGCGAATGAAAATGAATAAGTTAGGTGCTGCAATCATTGCCGCCACAGTAACATTAACAGGTGCAACAACCACGTATGCACACGAAGCAGGTGATTTTATAATTCGCGCAGGTGCTGCAACTGTCGCTCCAAAAGACTCCCCAAATAATAATGTTGATCAAATTTCTGCTTTGGGTGCAGGGTCAAACATTGAAGCAGATAATGACACCCAATTAGGTTTGAACTTTGTTTACATGCTAACCGATAACTTCGGTTTAGAGGTGTTGGCTGCATCACCATTTGAGCACGATATTCAGGTGTCATTATCCGGTGTTGAAGGTGTTACAGGCATTCCTGACGGCAAATACGATGTGGGTTCAACGAAGCAATTACCTCCTACGGTATCACTTCAGTATTATATGCTGGACAAAACATCAAAGGTTCGCCCATACGTTGGTCTAGGCATTAACTATACAATGTTCTTTGATCAAAGCTCTTCTGGCCCATTTGATAATCTAGACCTTGATGATTCAATGGGCATATCCGCTCAAGTTGGTGTCGATGTGATGGTAACAGACCAAATTTTATTTAACGCATCTGCATACCGTATGGACATTGACACGGATGCTACTGTCGACTTGAATGTCCCTGGAGGAGCAGCGGCAGGTCAAACATTGAGACTCACTTCAGACGTAACCATTGATCCTATGGTTTATATGGTCAGTGTTGGTTACAAGCTTTAACCTGTAACCAAAGACGTAAAAAAATGCCGAATCAATGATTCGGCATTTTTGTTTTTGGATCATAACCCGTTTTACTGTTTATTCCCCTTGGGTAAGGTCTTATGCAAAACCAAAAAGCCCACCACCGAAGAAAGTAAAGAACCCAGCAAAATACCCAATCGGTCATTAAATAAGTTCTGGTTACCACCCCCTTGCTCAAACGCCAACGCACCAATGAACAAACTCATTGTAAAACCAACGCCACACAAGATGGATACACCGTACAACTGCGCCCAAGTAACACCTTTAGGTAACTTAGCAAATCCGGCCTTAATCACCACCCATGCAAAAGTAAACACACCCACCTGCTTACCAACGAATAAGCCCATAGCAATACCTAAAGGCACAGGGTGAAGTAATCGATCCAGAGAAATGCCTCTCAGATCCACCCCTGCGTTTGCAAAAGCAAAAAGAGGAATAATCAAAAACGCTACAGTGGGGTGAAGGTCATGCTCAAGACGTTTTGCAGGAGAAGCACCGTCTTCGTCTTCCGCCCTTAAAGGAATAAAGAAAGCCATCAGAACACCGGCTAGCGTTGCATGCACACCCGACTTCAGTACCGAAACCCAGAGTACAATACCCACCAAAATGAACGGAGTAATGTTCGTTACGCCCTTTTTATTTAAGACAAAAAGAATGGCCAAACTGACAGCTGAAATAACCAAAGATTGAACAGACAAATCACTGGTATAAAAAAGCGCGATAATAACAATGGCGCCAATATCATCGATAATGGCTAAAGAAACCAAGAAAACTTTTAGAGCAACGGGAACACGGCTGCCCAACATCGCTAAAATACCAAGCGCAAAAGCAATATCCGTTGCAGCAGGGATCGCCCAACCGGTTAGTGCTCTCGGGTCATCATAGTTAAAGAAAACATATACCAGGGAAGGGATCGCCATCCCACCAACGGCTGCAGCAGCTGGCATTATGACCTGCTTAGGGTCAGATAACTCGCCTTCGATCAACTCCCTCTTTAGCTCTAAACCAATTAGAAAAAAGAAGATCGCCATCAAACCGTCGTTAATCCATAACAACAATGGCTTAGTTATTTCGAACGTTCCAACCGAAATTCCCATCTTGGTTGAAAGAAACATCTTATAAAAGTAATCCAACGGCGTGTTGGCAAAAATCAAAGCCAGTGCAGTTGTTAGCATCAACAAGATGCCTGGCGCAGCTTCCATTTTAAAAAACTTATTAACCAAATTTGATAGCATTAATTAAACCCTATATAAACTCAGAGAGGCCATATTTTATATAACTTAAAATAATATACCACGACATCTATATAATTAATTTGACAGTACATATGCCTTTTTAATCGTCTATCAGACCAAGTCAACAAGCTGACCACTCACCTGACGAAGCCTTTGACTCATCAAACTTGAGATCTTCCATAAAATCTTAAAAGCCAGCTTAGGCTGCTTATCCGACATTTCAAGAAACTTTTCTTTCGACAACAATAAACAAATACAATTGGATGTGGCCTGCACCTCTGCCGATCTTGGCTGGCCATCAATCAAACTCATTTCTCCAAACGTTTGCGGGCTTTTCACCCGGGCAATGGACTTTTTCTGATTATTCGCCGAAGATTTAAAAATCTCAGCCGTACCTTCGACAAGAATTGCCATCGTTTGGTTCAGTTGTCCTTCCGAAAAGAGCACTGTGTTCATTTTCACCTTAAACGCCTGGATAAACTTGCCTAAGTTGATCAACTCATCCCAGGAAAAATCATTACCCCACGTTGTTTTATCAAGCAACTTTGCCAATTCTTCAGGATTCAGTGGGATTCTTTCAATGTTTTTGTCCTTAGCAGACATGCTTTGCCCTCTAACCATACAACTCTCTGATTTACAACTAACACAGTATAACGCCTGATCGTTTAGCAATTCTGCTTAAACTCGATAATTTAAAAAAATTGCCGACGAAGTAAATTCAGCAATTTTTCAACTCCATTCCTAAGGTATAATTTGCATTTTGATTTGCCGTACCTTTCCTGAGAAAACGCTATGACCTCAACGACACTCAGTTGCCCTACTTGCGCTACGCCTTTGACCTTATCTGATAAGTCACTCAGCTGCTCCAATAATCACTGCTTTGATCAAGCAAAACAAGGGTATTTCAATTTATTACTGTCTAACAAGAAAAAGTCTAAACAACCCGGAGATAACGCTGAAATGGTGGCTGCCCGTCATGTATTTTTAGAAACCGGCATCTACCAACCTATTTCAGACGCACTCAATCAGGTCTGCCGAGAGCATTTACCAACTACGAAATTAGCCACCAGCCAATCAGCCAACACCATTTTAGACATCGGCTGCGGCGAAGGTTATTACACAAACCGGCTTTGGCAAGCCCTTGCTGATCAGGAACAGGCCAGTGAGGAGTGCACCTATCAAGATTACACCGGTCAAAAGCCCGCAAATAAAAACACCTTAGAACTGATCGGTCTTGATATTTCCAAAGACGCCATCCGCTTTGCAGCAAAACGCAATAAAGACATCACCTGGATCGTTGCTTCGGGTGCGGAGATTCCTGTCAGCCCTCACAGCCAACAGTTAATCACCTGCTTATTTACTCGCTTAATGCCTGAAGGCATGGCAAAAGCGCTAGCAACATCGGGTAAATTAGTCGTTGTCACCACAGGAAAACAGCATTTGCTGGAGATGCGGAACGTACTGTATAACGACGTCAAAGAACAATTCATGAACCCGGAAGCAACACTGAACTCACTCTTCAATAAAGTGACTGAACAAACAGTGCAATATCAGCATACATTAATCAGCCAGAATCAGATTTCCAGCCTGTTAGCCATGACCCCACATCAATGGCGTGCACCGGAAAGCGGTCGGTTAAAACTTCAATCTCTGAATGAACTGGCCATCACCATTGATGTCACCATTACCGTTTTTGAGCCAATTCCGAGGACAGTCTAATGATACTCAACCAAAATAAAACCAAACCTTGTCCATGTGGCAGCAACAAACGATTCGACCTGTGCTGTGGCCCTTACATCAATGGAGTTAAGAAACCGTCTACCGCCAAAGCACTTATGAAAAGCCGTTTCACTGCTTACGCTTTAGCTAATGAAGAGTATCTGAAAGCAACCTGGCATCCATTTAGCTGCCCACAAAAGCTGGAATTAAACAAAGACAAAACTCAGTGGCAACAACTTAAAATTCTTGGATCAAAGAAGGGAAAGTCACTGGATAAAAAAGGATGGGTTGCGTTTGCCGCATTTTACCTTGATGAATCAGGACAACAAGGCGTACTGAAAGAGGAGTCGCTGTTTGTTCGTGAGGCAGGCCAGTGGTTATATCATTCTGGAACCCCAATCGAAGATTGAACACCCAACATTCAAACATAAAAAAGGGAGCTGAGGCTCCCTTTTTTAGTCAATTAAAACTTGAACTTAACGAACACCGGATCGACGTAACGCAGAAGGCGTATAGTCTTTCTTAGAGCTGCGATAGTCGAAGTTATAACCTTCTGTATCTACAGACATGCCGAACGCATAGTATCTGCCGTTATTCAGATCATACAAAATTTCAGCTGCATACCAAGGTACGTTCACATCATAAAGTTGTGCACTGTGCGCTTCACCAATCCGCCATAGCTGACCACGAGCATCGTAGTGGTCGACATACACAACCGAATATGAGTCTTCATCGAAGTAGAAAGTTCGGCTAGCGTAAATGTTGCGAATACCATCTTTCAGCTTAGCTTCCACCTGCCAAACACGGTGCAACTCATAACGTGTGTGATCCTGATTAATGTGTCCTGCCTGAATCAGATCTTCATGGCTCAGAGACTTATTCATTAACTGGTAAGAGTTATACGGAATGTAAATTTCCTTCTTGCCTTTCAATTCCCAGGTATATTGATCCGGAGAACCGTTGAACATGTCGTAGTTATCTGCTGTACGCTGGCCATCAGACGCTGTACCTGGTCCGTCATAAGCAACCTGAGGCGCACGGCGAACACGACGCTGACCTGCATTATAAACCCAGGCACGACGTGGCTCCTTTACCTGATTGATGGTTTCTTGCACCAAAAGTACATTACCGCCTAAACGAGCCGGTGATTTAATGATCTGTTTGAAATAGAACAGGCTGTTCTCTGACGGATCACCAACGAACTTTAGCTCATCGGTTAATACGATCGGATTAAACGAACCGTTTTCATTTGGAACAATCTGAGCAACCGTTCGCTGAACATCGCGTGAACGATAACGCGTTACATGGTTCCATACCAGTTCAACGCCTTCTTTAGGAAGGGCGAAAGGCACTGTTTCATCGTATTTATCGATGCCATTACCGTTATCAACCAACACCGCTGTTGTCGCGTTTGCTTTTGCTTTTTCATAAACAAAATCAGGATAAGCAGCAGTACGGCGAGTCTGATACACAGGCATTTTGAAAGTGTCAGGATAGCGTTTGAACATCGCCTGCTGACCTTCGGTTAATTGATCTGCGTACTTTTGATAATTCTGAGACGTAATAACTTTGGCAGGCTTATCATCAGCAAAAGGATTGATGTATCCCTGCTCATTTTTAAATCCACCAGGACCTTCAGTAAGACCACCCGTCCACGCAGGAATAGTTCCTGTTGCATTACCTGCTTTTTCTGCACCGATTGGTGTGAGTTCCTGACCCAGTTTCGCTGCTTCTTTAGGACTGACAGCAGCTACTGCAAAACTTGTAGAAAGAGACAATAAAACTGCAAGTACTTTACCATGAGTAAAATGCATTACTTACCTTCCAGATCAATATGTAGATAACTTGATCGCATTCCAATCGCCTGAATGACAGATCCGTCTTGTGAGCGGGCGCCATTATACAGAAATAGTGACACCCTTCACAAAAACGGATGTAACGTTTTGTAACACAAATCACATTATAGACAAAAAAAAGCCTGCGATAGGCTCGCAGGCTTATTTTAAGAAAAACGTATTAGACTATATGAAAGAGATTAATCTTCCAGACTGTCCAAATAACGCTCTGCATCCAAAGCAGCCATACAACCTGTACCCGCTGAAGTAATGGCCTGACGATAAATGTGATCCATAACATCGCCTGCAGCAAAGACACCAGGAATACTTGTTTGCGTTGCATTACCTTCAGAACCGCTTTGTACCTTCAGATAACCGTTGCTCATATCCAACTGGCCTTCAAACAAGCTGGTGTTTGGTTGATGCCCGATAGCAATGAACACACCATCAACATCGATCTCTTCTTTCTCACCGGTTTGACTGTTTTTGATGCGCATTCCGGTAACACCGGCATCATCGCCCAATACTTCATCCAGTTCAGAGAACCACTTGATTTCAATATTGCCGTTCTCTGAACGCTCACGAATTTTATCTTGTAAGATTTTTTCAGAACGGAAAGAATCACGACGATGAATCACAGTAACTTTAGAGGCAATATTTGATAGGTATAACGCTTCTTCAACAGCCGTATTACCACCGCCCACAACAGCCACGGGCTTGTTGCGATAGAAAAAGCCATCACATGTTGCGCAGGCTGAAACACCTTTGCCCTGAAATGCCTCTTCACTTTCCAGACCTAAATATTTGGCACTAGCGCCAGTACAAATGATTAAAGCATCGCAGGTATAGACACCGCTATCACCTTCCAGGCGATAAGGCTTTTCGTCTAACTTAGCGGTATGGATGTGATCAAAAACAATTTCTGTTTCAAATCGTTCAGCGTGCTGCTGCATACGAGCCATTAAGTCCGGCCCTTGAAGACCATCTACGTCACCGGGCCAGTTATCTACATCCGTCGTCGTCGTCAGCTGACCACCCATCTGCATACCAGTAACTAAAACAGGGTTAAGATTAGCACGTGCAGCGTAAACAGCAGCGGTATAGCCCGCAGGACCCGAACCCAAAATCAACAGTTTGCAATGTTTAACATCACTCATAATGTAGGCCTATTATTGTATCGTAGATAAAATTGCCGCTAGTGTAATAAAACTCGATCATTAATTGTATTAAAAAGATTTAATAGAACTCATAAGAAATTTTAATCAGAATTTATTACTCAAGGACACGGGTTGGTATTCGCCGAGTGTATGGCTTCAATCTCTTTTATCAGTTCATCACTTAACGTTACCTCTGCACTGGCAATATTCTCTTTCAGCTGGGCCATGGAAGTCGCCCCGATAATGTTAGAAGTCACAAAGGGCTGCTGAGTCACGAAGGCCAGTGCCATCTGCGCAGGGCTTAACGCATGTTTCTTGGCAAGATCAACATACGCCTGTGTGGCTTCCTCTGCCTGTAAACTGGTGTAACGGGTAAACCGCTCAAACAATGTCAATCGGGCTTTTTCAGGCCTTAGTCCACTCAAGTACTTCCCGGACAACACCCCAAACGCCATCGGAGAATAGGCCAATAAACCGGCACTCTCACGAATGGATACTTCCGCCAGGCCTACCTCATAAGTTCGATTAAGTAAGTTATATGGGTTCTGCACACTCACAACTCGGGGCAAGCCATACTCTTTTGCCGCATGAATAAAAGACATCACGCCCCACGGCGTTTCATTCGACAAGCCAACATGACGAATCTTGCCGCTTTTTACCGCTTTATCTAACGCTCTAAGTGTTTCTTCTATGGATGTTGCTTGCTCATTCGGGTTGTGTTTATAACCCAGCTCACCAAAATAATTGGTATTTCTGTCAGGCCAATGCAACTGATACAGGTCGATATAGTCCGTTTTCAAACGAGCCAGGCTGGTATCAATCGCCTCAGAAATGTGTCTCTCCGTATGACGTGTGCCGCCACGAATATGGGGCAACCAATCCGCCGGGCCAGCTATTTTTGTTGCCAGAATAAAATCATCGCGCAGGCCTCTTTGCTGAATCCAGTTTCCAATAATGGTTTCCGTATCACCTTGCGTTACCGGAGAGGGTGGAACCGGATACATTTCAGCGGTATCCACAAAATTAATGCCCTGAGCCAAGGCATAGTCCAATTGCTCAAATGCTTCCGCCTGTGTGTTTTGCTCTCCGAATGTCATAGTACCAAGGCATAAGGCACTTACATTGAGATCCGTCTGACCAAGCTTTCGGTATTCCATGTTCTTCTCCTTTGAGCAACTTTGTTATGAAATTCATTGAGTGACACGATAAAATAGGAATAACTCACTGTCACCGCAAACGTTGGGCATGGCTATAAGACTGAGCAGCCACACGGTAAGAAAACAAAACAGACAGAAAAAAGGAGTGCAATTGCACCCCCTTTTGATTTCCAAAAACTTAATCCAATATGACTTTTTGCTTATTGATCAAGTAACCGGCTTTGATTTCTGCTTTGCTATTAAAGGATGAATTCGGGAATTCCCGCTGAATTCGAAGGAAATACTCCAACGCTTTAGATTCATCCGCGTGTGCATTATAAGGACTCATGTACATCAAGCCTATTTGATACAATGAACCGGCTTTAATGGACTGAGAAGATCCTTCATTTTCATACATCAGGGTATAAAGCAGGATAGCTTCCTGAATACGGTCTGTCGTAATAGCCCGAGCCGTGAAATCTTTCATTTCATCGTCATGCGGAATATTCTTCGGTGGCAACTTAGGCTGCTTTTTCCAGTTCATTAAATACTGATCGGCTGTCAGAATCACCACCTGATCCTTCCGCTTTTCCAACGTATTTAAACGCGCATCAATGCGTTTATTCAACGGTTCGAGATCAAACTCCGACTTAGCTAATTTCAAATAATGTTCTGCTTTTTCATCATCTCGAAAACGATTGTATAAATTCATATATATCAAGCCAATTTGATAAACCGCCAAGGCACGTATCGGCTTGGAGTTTTTCTCGCTGTTGTACCCTTCAAGGTACACTTTAACTGCATTGTCCGTTTTATCTTTGGCAATCGCTTCTACTGAGAAAGTTAACAAATCACTTTCTTCATGCAATGCTGCATGTGATCTTAATGCGATGTTTTCCTGATTCATGGCAAACTCATGGCCACCTAAACCAACCACTGTTAGCCCTGAACCCGGACCGGGAAAACAGCCCTGTAATAACACAGCTGTTAAAGAAATAGCCAATAACGAAGTTATTCTTGGCGACATGAGAGCGTTCCTTTTCGATCTGATATTTTTTTTATTATTGGATCTTAAAAAACCATGATAATTAGCCTGAATTCACCCAAGCTAACTAAAAACAACACGATCCATATGATTATCCCAACGAGTATCGCTTACAGTGTACTGCTGCTCAAGTGCCAATACATCATTATTTGATGACAAACACAAAATATTGCCCGTTCCACAGCTCACCAGATAATGACCATTCGAATCCACAGAAACGCCACCTGGGTCTTGCAGCCTGTAGCTGCTTTTCCATTGATGATCCTTCAAAGAAAACAAATGCACTGCATTCGCTCTGGGACAACTGACCACAACCTCCTGTTTAACAGGGTTTATCGTGACACTGGCTATGTATTGATTCATCGACTGCCACACCGCCAAAGGCGCGTCAAAAGCGGTCAACGCTTGCCCTGGAGCATACCAATACACAAGTGGAAATTGTTCGTATTTTGGCCCCTGAAACTGAGCACCAACCACCACTGTATTATCTTGAGCAACATCCAGATGCCTAAGACTCAACTGAGGGTTCGGTGGAGACAAGCGATGAATCACTTCAGAGGTAGCAGTATCCACCAGCAATAGCTCCGACTTCATGGATTCCAGGTTCAGCTTTTTTCTGGGAAAGTCCGGATGTGTTTCAATTCCGCCTAAACCGACAACAACGTGACGCCCATCTGAAAGAAATTTCAGCTCGTGCGGTCCAATACCATTCAGATCAATGACGTTAGAAACAGCCCCTGAAACGTTTTCTGAACGACAAGTAATCAACCCCTTGCCGTTTTGAAAGTCGTTTTCGGTAAACCAAGCATTGCCTTTACCATCCAAAGCAGCATGGCCATAGAAGTGCTGCCCAGAAGGTGCCGCAATTTCCATAACTTTCTGAGACAATAAATCACAAATAACGGCCTTCTTACCTGGCCGCCTCGACACAAAAATGAATTTCAGTGAAGTAGCAGAATCAGTCCCTTCACCCACTGTTGGTCGGCTGAATACACCACTGTGGTATCGCTCTTGAACCTGAGCACGAATCAGCCATTGCGATTTGATCAGATCAAATACGCCAACGAAATGCTGCCCTTGTTGATCATCAAATGCAGACAACAAATAGTCGCCCTGCTTTGCAAGACGGCCCGTTGACGCAGGGAACAACGCGCTGGCCATAAGCTCACTGCCGGGCAATGCCGCTAAAGTCCCTAATAATTTAACAAACGACCGTCTTGTCTGACTCATAATTTGAACTAATCACCATCATTCGCATTAAACCCTAAAACAAACCCGGTCAATGGTGTCACCTGATTCCGGAGAAGCGTGTACAGTTTGCGAATTTCATCCCGAAACGCGATTAACTGTTGTCTGCCATCTTCAGTGGCAACCAGCTTCTTCAATGGTTGCTTAAATCCCGATAACGTCATCTGTAATTGATCAAAGCTGCTTACAACCTGTTGATTCAAAGCGGCATCGGAAGCCTTAATCATCGGCTCGAATCCAAACGTATAGACCTGCTTTAATGTTGCAAGCTGATGCGCGATATTTTCAAAAGAGTGCAAACTTCTCCACGATTCAGCAAACGTAGGTTTGGCCTTCTTTCCGTGCTCATTCAACGGCCCTTCCAGTTTCCTTAACTGAATAAACTCCAGTTCAGACAAAAGTGCATTCCACACAATCGAAGCCGCTGACTCGTATTCCTTGGTGGCATCCAGCATATCCACCCCCATTTTGAACGGCGCGAGAACAGACGGCGATTGCCAATCCTTATTCAACTTATTCACAGACACCAAACTGTTTTCAACCGATCGTTTAAGTACCATGCAACGTTGCTTTGCATCCGCAGCCTGATAATGCTTTAACTGCCCGCCCGAGCCACTGAACAGCAGATACTCACTACCCGTAATTCCACGAATAGAAACACCTTTTTGATCGATATCTTCTGCTTTAAGCTCATCCCCCATAGCCACTAAAGTGTTGACCGTTTTATGAGTAATGCCCTTGCGAATCGGCCAAATTTGAATATCAAACCGTGTACTGCCATTGGATACCGGGCCGAAATGCACCCAACTTACTTCCATCCATGACAAGATTGACTGCTTCCAGGCAAACCGAGCCTTCGCCATAGTTTGCTCTGAAGGGTCTGCACAAAAAGCATCAACCTCTTTACCTAACAAAGAAAGGTTTGAGGCAAGACCGGAATAACCGGGCTTAATAACACTCGCAGACACCGTATCCACAGCTGGCTGCCAAAAGTCCCCGGAAGCCATTGCATGAGTAGAGATTGCACTACCGGAAAGAACACACCCAACCAGCATCGATGCGACAGAACTTACAGGCTTATTAACGCTCAAGCGCTCTTTACTAAAAAAACGCTTTAATCCAATATTCAATTTCACAAACCGTTCCTTACAGTGAATTCAGGAAACGCACCAACTGCTTGCGCTCTTCTTTGGACATCTGAAGCACCAACTGCTTACTTTTCTCTGCTTCACCACCGTGCCATAACACGGCTTCCATCACATTTCTGGCACGACCGTCGTGTAAAAACTCCGTATGGCCATTCACCGTTTCCGCCATACCAATGCCCCACAATGGCGGAGTTCGCCACTCATTGCCTTCCGCCAGAAATTCGGTGTGGCCGCCGTCGGACAATTCTTCGCCCATATCATGCAGCAACATATCGGTATAAGGGTAAATGATCTGGTTTCTTAAATGCTTATCAACAGAAGCGGAAGCACCGGTTTTGTACGCCGGTGTGTGACAGCTTTGACATCCGGCTTCATAAAACAGAGCCTTTCCTTTCAGAACATCAATATGATCTGCATCTCGTCTGACAGGGACAGCCAGGTTCTGGCTATAAAAGGTAACGGCATCTAAAATAGCATCACTCACTTCCGGTTCGCCTTGACGAGACCCCGTCGGCGCGTTTAAACAACTGGTTTGTGCCGATGTACAATTTTCACTGGTGAATAACGAAGTAGTTAACCCCATGTCGCCATTAAACGCACCCGCACCCTGTTGCTCAAGTGATGGCTGACCGGCTTTCCAACCAAAGCGACCTAAAACCAAATCGCCGGTTTTTGCGTCAACCACCCAGTTTGCCCTGCCAGAAATTCCGTCATTGTTGTTGTCGTTCTGATCCTGCTGACCAAGAATATCTTTGCTGTCGATGGCCTCCAACAACCCCAAACCAATCATCGGAGGAGCAACACGCGGAGACATCTTTGTATCCGGATGCAATTCACCATAGGCCAAACGGGTTAAAGCAAACTCAGGCTTTCTTAACTCAACCACCTCACCATCGGCAAACGTTACATCAACCATTTTCCAGGTCACTTCGACTCGCCCCTCAGGTTTTACACCAAACACGGACTGATCCTGAAACTGGCCGCCATAATTCGGCTCAGCAATGGAGGCCGTCTTTCCTTGCTTTAATAAATCTTGATGAGCCTGATTCTGCGGAAGAATGCTCAGGCGAATCAACATGGAATCCGCACGATCCGAAGCATCCCTAGGAGCATGCCCCCGACCATCTTTAATGTGACAGCTTTGGCAAGCATTGACATTAAACAGTGATCCCAGCCCGTCTCTTGCATCCGTTGACGCCGGCGCAACAACCCACGGGTTTTTAAAGAAACTGTTACCAACCTTAAAGTCGGCACGATGACTGCCTTTTAATAAAGTGGAAGGTTTCGAAAACGCATTCGAGGTCATGGTGGTTGTTGAGTTGTCCCCGCCTTGCCTGACTTCCCTGGGGTCAAAGTCAGCAGTGACATTTAGCACATCTGCCTGAGCAGACTGCATCACAACAGGAGATAAAAGCAACGAAACGGCCAATGCCAAACTCCGTTTAGCCTTTCCGTGACCCTCATTATTACTCAACAACATTAACTCTTCTCCCACAGCCTTTTACTCATTCTCACTCATTGTGAATTACTTTCCCGCTTCCGGTCCCTGAAGCGTATTTAACCCTTTACCATCCATGAGAAATTTGGGGCACGTTATACCTGATTAAAGAACAAAACAAAAATCATTCTTATTATACGTTTAAACAAAAAAGGAGGAATGATATAGATCATCCCTCCTTTCAGTTGTATTCAACGCGGTAGATAAAGAATACTGAAAATTACCTCAGCGCTTGTTCATACCGCTCTAAGCTGAAATCAATTACAGCTCAGTAATGCCAATAGACTTAGCAGCAGATTCAGTGGTTTCAGTCACCAAAAGCAGGCTGTCAATCGCCTTCTGAACCACTTTATTGCCTTCTTTATTTCCTGGGCCAATCAATTGATCAAACGCCTGAGGGTTTTCTTTCGATTCCGCAGACTCAACCAAACCATTTACCGCCTGGCGTGCATCTTCAATTTTAACCGCCAATTGCTCAGCAACCTTTGCGTCCGTCGCGGCAATCAGGTCTTTGATTGAAGAACCTTGAACCACATCACCGTTTGTACGTGTGTAGCTACCTAAATAAACGTTCTGAATACCCTTGATGTTGTAATAGTGAGAGAAGTGCGTGTTATCACTGAAACAGTCATGCTCGTCTTCCGGGTCATTTGCAACCAAAGCCACACGCATACGCTCACCGGCCAATTCTCCACCGGCCAATTCACCTATCCCCGTCAACGCTTTCTTAATGCCTGCCTGACCTTCAGTAATCAAAGTCGCACGGTAGTTACCTTCCGTTTCAGGGCTCCACTGAGCAACCATATTTTGAAGATCTTCGATCAACATGTCTGTAGAAACCGTTAGGTACTGGCCACGACGCACACAAGTGTTTGCATCCGCTTTTACTGTGCCACTGGTACAACCCGCGCCATTTACAAAATCAGTGAATGGACGATTACCGGCACCGGCGTTCGTGCCGTTCAAGTCTTGGCCCCACAGTAAAAACTCAATAGCGTGATAGCCACGGGATACGTTTGCTTCGCCACCACGTAACTCATGAAGGCTTGCAATCAATGAGCTGGAAATTTCTGCTGTATCTGCCTTGCCATCATTGTTGATGTCCAGCGCAGAATTAGTGATCACGGAGTAAGTAGCTGACTGATCAACTTCTTCACCCTCTTCAAGATTGGTTGCGCTACGATTGTAATTCGGATCAACATAGTCAATTAAGCCCTCATCCAAAGGCCAAGCGTTCAGATCCCCTTCCCAATCATCAACGTTACTGTTACCAAAGCGGTAAACTTCACTCTGCTGATAAGGAACACGAGACACTTTCCACGCCGCACGAGCCGCTTCCAGTGTTTCTTGTGAAGGATTAGCAACCAAAGCATCCACAGCAACTTTTAAAGATTCTGCTGTTGTCAAAGAATCACTGAACACTGCATATGCAATATCAGAATAGTTTGATAAAACTGCTTCTTCTGTTGTTTCCGGAGCAGTCTTTCCAACCACACAACCCGCAGCAAAAAGAGCACTCACACCCAACACTAACGCTTTTTTCATTATTATTACCCTTAAAAAATAACTTAAATGACATTTATTATCATTTAGATTACCACTTTAACTATTGTTTTACAAAACTAATGTAGTAGCAAATTCTTAAATTTCTGGCTTATCAAAACAATTTAAATTGTTATCCGTTGAACATCCTCTTTATAGAACAATAACGATCTACTAGAGTTAAAAATTAAAATCGAACTTCGATACCAAAATTTAAAAAATAATGAAACAAACCGATAAACAAACCAGAACAGCTGTGTTCAGAAACGAGTTTTCATGTTAAAAAATAAGGGCAACTACTGTATACAAAAGTAAGGCTCTGAATGCGTTTAAAAAACACACAAAGAACCTACTCGCTCAGGTCGCAACGTCTTGAGCTGTGACACAGAGAACAACAGCCGACGCGATTGGACAAAAGCTAACAAACGGACAACTCATGCACTTCAGTTTTATTGCGAATATTGCTTTATCCGCAGCCGCCTTGGTATGGCTGCTGATCAGTGCATACTATCTGTATTTCAGTACACTAAAGCACCCTAAAATTACTCGCAGAGTCAGTACGGTGCTGGCCATTCATGGTATTTTGATTTCAATCCTTGCCCTTTCCAACTTGCTTTCTCTGCCTCAACTTCAGTACCTGTTAAATGTCAGAACCGAAATTCCTCATGTATTTTCAGGCATTGTGGCACTGACGTGTGGTTTGTTTTCCATTGGCTGGTTTCTCCCGAAAGCCCTGCCAAGTTACTCTCAACGAGAAAAAGAGCTGGAAACATCGCTCTCGGACACGACCAGCCACCTAAAATCCCTGTATTCAATTTCTCAACAAGGCGTTTTATTGGTCTGCACTGAAACTTTCAAAATACAACAAGCCAACAATGAAGCGAAAAGAGTCCTCGGACTGGTGAGCCGAAAAAACAGCTCGCAGGAAATTCCTGAGGTCATGAAAAACTACTTAGCGAACTGGTTAAAACACGGTCGTTCAAGCAACATTCTGAACATGCCTTACGACAAAGGCACGCTCTCGCTTCATCTGGACATATCATCCTTTGCCATGGAAAAGTCTTCAGTACTGTTAGTTCAATTCAAAGACATCGAAACCATCCCGGATGAGTTTCACATCCATGAAAATACCGAGCGCTCATTTGAAGTGCAGTTGATAGAACGTTTTGACGAGCTTTTAAACATACACGCCAAAACCTCCAGTGACCTTGTTTTTCAGCTTGGTAAAAAATTATCCACCTTTAATTTATTCAACTGCATTGCCGTTTTGGAGTCCGACAACCAAAGCGAGATATTCTCTCTCAAACTGCTCAACAACCAAGAGCAGCAACTAAAAACCACCGTTGCCAAGTCTGAAATTGAGGCAAGGATTCTCGATAACGACAGCGGAATTCAGTTTTACAGCCGAATCACAGAGCTTCGCCTTCCGAACACACTCACTGAAAAGCTTGAAGCCAACAGTTCTTTAGCGGTCCTTAATCTGGATGACCAGCTCGACAATAAATTCAGCATCATTCTGTTCACCCATAAAGCCAATAAACTGAACAGCGCCATTCTCGCGCTTGTCGATCAACTCAGAAACCAAATCTGTTTCCGCATTAACCAGCTCAGCCATACCAACGTCCAGAAACAAAATGCACTGCTGCAAAAGCAATTAACAACCATCATTGAGTCCAGTGCAAACGCCATCATTCTGACCAACACGGATTTCATGATCGAATACATTAATCCCAAACTGTGCGAAACCAGTGGTTACGAAGAACAACAACTGCTTGGTCGCCCTTTCAGTATTTTGTGCCCGATTGAAGACAATCCTCTGATTCACAAAAGCATACGAGATCACGTTGAAACCAAACAGCCCTGGCATGGCGAAGTGGTTCAAAGAGACCGCCAAGGCATGTTGCGCTGGAGCAACCTGCAATTAAGTTACATGCACGACGAACTTGGTGAAGTTTCTCACTACATATTGCACCTCGAAGACCGAACAGAACTCTATCAGGCTCAGGATGAAATAAATCAGCTGACCCACTTTGACCCACTGACCAATTTACCGAACCGGAATCATTTGGCCCTTCGGATCAAATCGGCACTCGAAGAGAACAACCAAAAACAAATTCTGGCACTCATGTACCTGGATCTGGATGGCTTTAAACACATCAATGACTCCCTAGGCCACCACAATGGCGATCGCCTTTTGAAAACCATTGCGGAAAGATTGCAAGAACTGCTTTCACCCAACGACACGTTAGCAAGACTGGGCGGCGATGAATTTGCCATTCTGCTGCCCAATGTTCTGGTCAACGGCTCCATCCTCGGCTTAGTGAACAACATACTTGAAACCGTCTCACTGCCAACCCTCATAGCGGATAACTCCGTAGTTTTAACCGGCAGTATTGGGATCACGCTTTACCCTCAAGACGCTCAAACCGCAGAAGAGCTTCAAAAAAATGCCGACCTGGCGATGTATCAAGCTAAAAAAGACCAGGGCAACTCGTATCACATTTACACCCCGGATCTGAATACCAAAGCGGTTAAACGTCTCGATCTGGAGCACCGCTTACGTCGGGCCATTCAAAACGAAGAACTGGATGTGCACTTTCAACCCCAGGTTAATATCCACACCGGTGACATCATTGGCGCCGAGGCACTGGTTCGCTGGTTCGATCCCGAACGCGGAGCCATTTCTCCAGGCCAGTTTATCCCGTTAGCCGAGGAAACCGGACTGATCGCTGACCTGGGCAGTTGGGTCATCAAGCAAGCCTGTTGCTACACCAAACAGTTCTTGCCTCATGTGGAAGGCGACTTTAAATTAGCAATCAATTTAAGCGCCTATCAATTCAAGCGACCGGATCAACTCATTCAGGAACTGGATCAAGCTCTGTTAGAAAATGCACTGCCCGCTCAATGCCTCGAACTGGAGCTGACAGAAAGCATGCTGATGGACAATGTCCAATCCACCAAAGAGACCTTAAAATTGTTGCATCATAATGGCATTTCGTTAGCCATTGATGACTTCGGAACCGGCTATTCATCTTTGGCGTATTTAAAAGAGTTTCCAATCGACAAATTAAAAATTGATCGCTCTTTCATCAAAGACATCAACCACAACAAAGACGATGCAGCAATTACCTCTGCAGTCATCGCCATGGCACAGAAGCTCGGACTGTCCGTGCTGGCCGAAGGCGTTGAAAACAGCAGCCAACTGCAATTTTTACTCGAACACAACTGCGACTCGATGCAGGGCTTTTATTTTAGCAAAGCCTTGCCTGCAGAAGAGTTCATTGAATTACTCACTGAAGAACAACAGTCTCCCGATTTATTAAAAGGTTTACAGTCATAAAGTGGCCAACCCGACTCTCACGCCAACAGAACCTACACAGGCAGAACCCGTTCAGGTCGAACCCATTCAGGTCGAACCCGTTCAGGTCGAACCCATCGGCATTGTTCAGTCTCCGTTCAAACAAAAGTTCGGAATTCCTAGACAACCAGGCTTGGCCAAACACGCCAGCGCTTGCATAGAGATTGCCCCAAAATATGCTCGCCCTGAAGCGTTTGAAGGCATCGAGCAGTACTCTCATTTGTGGATAGAATTCTATTTTCACCAAACCGCAAGTGATGACTGGAAGCCTTCTGTCCGGCCTCCTCGGTTAGGCGGAAATCAAAAACTCGGATGCTTCGCGACCCGGACCAATTTCAGACCTAATAACCTTGGCTTGTCGGTTGTACGGTTTGACAAACTGGAAGTGCATCAAAACGGCATTCGATTACACATCTCAGGCCACGATTTACTGGATCAGACACCGATCATCGATATCAAGCCTTACATTCCTTACAGTGATTCTGTCATCACAGCCACAGCAGGCGATTTCGAACAGGCCCCCGCCACCTCGCTGCATGTATGCTTCACCGGCACGTCCGAAGCGCAGCTAAAAACACTGGCTGCTTCCCACCCGGATTTAAAAACACTCATCGAAGAAATCATTTCGCAAGATCCAAGACCTGCATATATGAAAGTCAAAGCAAACCGTGACGAGTTCACAGTACGACTTTATGATTTCGACATTAAATGGCAGGTCTCAGGCCAGACAGCCAATATCCTTGCAATTCAGCCACTAAACAGTCCATTGCCAAACAATCCATAACTAAACTGTCAGCCATGAAAAACTCGTTGCCATTACTCTTTAAATTTACGTTCATCACTGCACTGGTTTTCACCGCCGTTGTGTGTCTGATCCCGATTAACCATCAAGGCCCGGTCAATCATTTCGATAAGATTGTACACACAGCCACTTACCTGGTTCTGGGCCTATTGGCTTGGCTTGCCTACCCAGCGACCATTCAGGCAGATAGCCACGTTCAAAAACATACCTTGCATGCGTTTAAGTATCATTTTATTTTACTTTTTATCTACGGAGCGCTCATTGAAATAGCCCAGGGCATGACCGAATACCGCTCCTTCTCTTGGCTCGACATGTTAGCCAATACCTCAGGCATTGCGCTCAGCGCACTGATGATTCAAGTTAAAAGCCGTTTCGTTTCATCTACTGACTGACCTCACCAGGCCTCTGGTATATACTTGTCCATCATTTCTTTTATTTCTGCAATGGACGGACTTGCGCCTTAATGACTACCAACGAAATTTCCAACTTCAAAAACTACCCTTTAAATCGAGAACTGACTCGCGCGTTAAGTGTGAATGGCTTTCGTAATCCAACACCCATTCAAGAAGCGGTGATTGGCGATATCATCGAAGGGAAGGATGTCATTGGGTGCGCCAGAACAGGGTCAGGAAAGTCCCTTGCATTTATGCTGCCCATTGCTCAGCGCTTACTGACGCCAGCAGAGCGTAACGTCCGAGGGCCAAGAGTGTTAATTCTCAGCCCAACACGAGAATTGGCCCATCAGCTGTTTAAGAAAGCCAAAGAGTTGCTTACCTTTACGAATCTTCGATGCGAACTGATGAGTAATGCCTCCAACATTAAAGACCAGGAAAAGTTTCTTAAAAAGCCCATCGACATTCTGGTCGCGACACCAGGTCGGCTGATCGACCACACGCAAAACGGCACCGTTAATTACAGCCGTCTTGAGGTGTTGATCCTGGACGAAGCCGACCGTATGCTCGACATGGGTTTCCGTGAAGACATTGAGTACCTGATCGAGCAATGCCCTTCAAACAAACAAACGCTGCTGTTTTCAGCCACCCTGGATCACCCTGAAACGCTTGAGATTGCACGCTCAGTCATGGTTTCTCCGGTCGAGCACATCGTTGACCGCGTCGACCAGCCTCTGGAAAACATCAAAGAACACTTTTACCGTCTGAAGGGCATCATCCAGAAATTCGACTTACTGAGTCACTTGATCAAAACACAACCCGCACTGAAGAGCATTGTCTTTATCACATCCCGAGCGGCAGTAGATCAGCTCACTTCGCGCCTTGAAGAACAAGGTCTGCCAGTGGTATCGCTGCACGGTAAAATGGCAAAGTCCGATCGAAACAATGCCATGTTGAAATTTAAGAGCATGGCCAACGGAACACTGATTACAACAGATTTGGGCGCCCGAGGCCTGGATGTACTCGACGTAACACGAGTCATCAACTTCGACATGCCAACTAAGCCTGAAGATTACGTCCACCGAATCGGGCGAACAGGCAGACTGGAGCGGAAAGGTACGGCCATCTCTTTTGCGTCTGTAGGCAAAGACACAGAATCTCTCGAAGCCATAAAGCGCTATTTAGGCCGTCACATCTTCCTTGAAAACGACCCATTAGCGCCGAAAAAGAGCAATAATACAAAAAATCAGCGCAAAGCAGCACCTAAAAAACCGAAACGAGGCAATGTTCAAAGCAACAGCGATGGCTTAGCCCCGTTTAAAAAGAAGAAAAACTAACAGAACAAAAACAACAGACATTAAAAAGCCAGCAATTTGCTGGCTTTTTAATGTCTGTTCAACACGATATTCGGAGATTATCGAATTACCTTCTTTAACGCACGTCCCGGTGGGCCTTCAACGTATTCGACCAATTGATCAAACATCTTTTTGGACGCCTCATCACAGCCGCTCATATCCACTTCAAGGCCTTCTTCTCCTTTTCTGAGGATAAGCTCTGCACCGTCACCTGCTTCAGATACAAACACGGCATCGGCACGAACCATTGCCTGCGGCTTTCCTTCCACTAAGGTCTGATAAATATTATGACAAGCACCGTATAACGTCTGATCTTCCCCCAGCAACTCCATGTCACCTGAACACCCTGCCAGTCCTGCCGCCATCAACGCACTGATCGTGATCATTCTGATCTTGCCAACAAACTTCACTATTTAAGCTCCTTACAATTGCCCCACTTACAGGCGATAACGATAGACTCATCTTTACAGATGCCATGATAAACTTCATCCGGCCACTTTGAAACCAAGGCAGATACGGCCCCACGGGCACAACCTTTCTGAGCCCAGACTTTTTCAACCAGGTACAAAGAGCGACCCGATTTAGGCGCTTCTTTTACAACCGCTTTCTGAAGGGCTAGCCGCTCTTTCTGAACCGAACGGCTACTTTTTAAATCATTCAATTGTGCGGACATCAGGGGGTTCACCTTAACCAGGTCAAACGAACCTTGCTTGTACTGGTCCAGAGTCTTCATACAGACAGAGCGTTTATCTTCAGGTTCCACACCGATCATAGCAGCGGCTTCAATCTCAGCCTTTTGAACTGCGGCATAAACCATCTGCTGTGACATTGACGTCGCGCCTTCCCAGTTGCCTTGATTGAACATCGCCATATGGTAAGTGAAATGATCATCGGCAGAATTCACTAAATCGCCATTTCGTAAATGCCAATCGCGAACAGCATAGTTTGCAGCCGCTTCGAGAATACCATCCAACTGAGCGCACTCCGCTGCCACAACCCGTAATTTCACTTCTTCTTTGATTGCCCATTGAACC
Organism: Litoribacillus peritrichatus; assembly: GCF_039537985.1. NCBI lineage: Bacteria > Pseudomonadati > Pseudomonadota > Gammaproteobacteria > Oceanospirillales > Oceanospirillaceae > Litoribacillus > Litoribacillus peritrichatus. The sequence continues at coordinate 1,357,884 of NZ_BAABBN010000007.1, read as the reverse complement.
GCTTGCTGTTGGCGCTCCGCTTCAGACACGACCTTTTGCGGTGCCGCACAGCCAGCTAAGACAGCCAAAGCAATAACTAATGTGATGATTTTCATAATTTCCCTCGGGAATTTACTATTAATTTCATAATTAGGTATGAGTATAACAACTTTTTGCTATTCTAATGAGCAACAAATTCACAGACTTAGGCGTAAAACTTTTGAAACTACTTCTTTTACAAGTCATAAAATAGATATAGCTTATGTCATAGTTTCTAACTTGGGTATTTACTTTATATTGATTGTAATCACTATCTTAAAGAACGATCGCTATAAAATGCCTGCAAATTGAGTTACAAGTAAGGTATTCATAAACCAATGAGCAATAACATTCTGGTCATCAATTGTGGCAGTTCGTCACTGAAATTCTCATTAGTCAACAGCCAGACAGGCAACCAACCTATTACCGGATTAGCCGAACGTCTGGGTGATTCCGATGCCATTCTTACCATCAAAGAAAATGGCCAAAAGCAGGTCATCGACATTGCCAACGGCAGCCATTCTCAAGCACTGGACGCCCTGTTAAAGCAGCTGGACGAAAAACAACAGTTATCCACCATCAAAGCCGTGGGTCATCGGGTAGTGCACGGTGGAGAAAATTTCACCAGCTCCATCATCATAGACGACAAGGTGCTTTCAGCCATTGAATCTTGTAACCATTTAGCCCCGCTGCATAACCCGGCAAATCTCATCGGCATTAAGGAGTGTCAGAAGCTGTTAAATACTGTTCCCCACGTCGCAGTATTTGATACCGCCTTTCACCAAACAATGCCAAAGAGCGCCTATCTATACCCGATTCCCTATGAGCTGTATGAGCAACATGGCGTCAGACGCTACGGTTTCCACGGCACCAGCCACCGCTATGTATCCGCAGCTTTGGCAGAAACGCTCAACAAGCCACTCGAAGAACTGAACCTTGTCTCCGCTCACCTTGGCAACGGTTGCAGCGCTACCGCTATACTCAAAGGCAAAAGTGTCGACACCACCATGGGTCTGACGCCTTTAGAAGGCTTAGTCATGGGAACACGAAGCGGTGACGTTGATCCAAGCCTGCACCACTTTCTATGCACACAAGCGGATATGACGATTGATGAAGTGAACAACCTTCTTAATAAAAAAAGTGGTCTGCTCGGCTTATCCGGCATCAGCAATGACATGAGAACCCTGGATGAAGCGAGTCAAAAAGGCGATCAACGTGCTACCTTGGCCATCAATGTTTTTTGTTATCGCCTGGCCAAGCAAATTGCCGCCTTATCGGTTTCTCTGGGACGTCTGGACGGATTGATTTTTACCGGAGGCATTGGTGAAAACGCAGCCAGCATTCGAGAAAAAGTACTTAATCAATTATCCGTACTTGGCTTTCAGGTCGATTCAACACACAACGCTTCAGCAGGCAAAGACCAGCAAGGGCTTATTACCAGCTCGGGCAGCACCCCTGCTTACGTCGTATCCACAGACGAAGAGTGGATGATCGCCAAAGATACCGACGCTCTCGTGGCCTGATTCGTTCCAGCAGAACTCAGAGACCAAACAGAACACGATTTCTCAACAGAATACAGTTAAACAGGATAACAGACAGTGTCTATTAAATTATTTTTATCACCCACCAGTGCCAGTACAGGCCTGACCTCCATCAGTGTCGGTCTGCTTCGCGCACTGGATGAACAAGGTTTAAAAGTGGCTTTCGTAAAGCCAATCGCACAAATGCACAAGTACGATGAAGGCCCTGAGCGCTCAACCAGTATCGTGCATAGCATGACGGAACTTGACCCACCCAAACCTATGACACTGAAATACGCTCAAAAGCTGATCGGTAACGGAAAATTAAACCGCCTAATGGAAGAAGTGGTGGCCATGACCGAACAAGCGTCTGAAGGTTACGACGCCGTTGTCATTGAGGGGTTAGTACCTGAAAACGAACCTTTCATTGCAAAACTCAATGTTGAAATGGCTCAGTCACTGAATGCCTCGGTGCTTTTGACTGCTACACCCACCATGTTTGGCAGCTACAGTGAACTTGAAGAGCGAATCTCGATCACCAGCAGCCTGTTTGGCAGCGGTAAGAAAAACAAAGTCATCGGCGTCATAGTCAACAAACTGAACAGCCCGGCCGCCAAAGTGCCTAAATCTCCAATTTTATCCAATGACTTACAAGCAGAAGTCGACGAAGCAGAAACCATTCGTTCTCTGGATATTTTCAGATCAAACCACCGTTTATTGGGCACCATTCCTTGGCAACCGGAGCTGATGTCACCAAGAACAACTGACGTTTGCAACCATCTTAAAGCCGAGTTTGTGTTTAAAGGTCTGTCCGATGACAGACGCGTCGTTCACATGTCGCTGTGCGCAAAAAGCGCGGCTAACATGACCGATGAAATCCGTCCGGGTGCTCTTTTGATCACTCCGGGTGACCGACACGATATCATCATGGCCGTTTGTTTGGCTGCGATGAAAGGCGTTCCACTGGCTGGGCTGGTTGTCACGGGCGGCTTAACACCACCGGAAAGCATTATTGATCTTTGTCGACAAGCCATTGAAACCGGTTTGCCGATCATGAAAAGCAACCTCGACAGCTTCAACACCGTCAGCCGTTTGACCCAAATGAACACCGAAGTACCGACCGACGATACCGACAGAATCAATAAAGTCATGGATTCTGTGGCAACCAACATCGATGGTGAAGGCTTACGTGACATTCTGAAATTGCCTGAAGTGAATCGCCTTTCACCACCTGCGTTCCGCTATCAGCTGGTTAAGCGATCCCAGCAAGCCAACAAGCGCATTGTTCTACCGGAAGGAGAAGAACCGCGCACGATTCAGGCAGCAGCCATCTGTACTGAACGCGGCATAGCCCGCTGTGTGTTGATTGGTAAAGAAGAACGCATTCTGGAAACGGCCAAGAACCAGGGCGTGGAGCTGCCGTCTGCGGTTGAAATCATCGATCCCGATAAAGTGCGTCATAATTACATTGCGCCTTTTGTCGAATTGAGAAAACACAAAGGCGTTACCGCACCACAGGCCGAAGCCTTGCTGGAAGATACCGTAGTACTCGGCACTATGATGCTGGCCATGGATGAGGTGGACGGTTTGGTATCCGGAGCCATCCACACCACAGCCAACACCATCAGACCGGCACTCCAGCTGATCAAGACCAGTCCGAACGCGAAGCAGGTGTCCTCTGTCTTCTTCATGTGTTTACCGGAACAAGTACTTGTCTATGGCGACTGTGCCGTTAACCCAGACCCGGACGCTGAGCTTCTTGCAGACATCGCAATTCAGAGTGCCGACTCCGCCAAAGCCTTTGGTATTGACCCTAAGGTAGCCATGATCAGCTACAGCACAGGTAAATCCGGTTCTGGCGCGGACGTTGAAAAAGTCATTGAAGCCACCAGAATTGCTCAGGAAAGGCGTCCTGATTTAATCCTGGATGGCCCTCTGCAATATGACGCAGCAGCCATTGAGAACGTAGCCAAAAGCAAAGCACCGAACAGCCCGGTTGCAGGGCAGGCCACCATTTTCGTGTTCCCGGATCTGAACACAGGTAACACGACCTATAAGGCAGTACAACGTAGCGCCAATGTAATCAGCATTGGCCCTATGCTTCAAGGCTTGCGCAAGCCGGTGAATGACCTTTCCCGAGGCGCGTTGGTCGAAGACATTGTCTATACCATTGCTCTGACGGCAATCCAGGCGAAACAAACCGCCGACAAGCAAGCAGAACAAGGCATTATTTAAGCGCCTCCGATTGCTTCTGCCCTCACCAATCAGCCCTAATCAAGGGCTGATTGGTCATCCTACAAAACATCTTATAGACAGATGCAACTTCCCCCGGTAATGTGTGTTAGACAACTATCCCTGCTGATAAATATCGCACCAGTCATATAATAACCAAACAATGGCCGAATCGACCTTGGCTTTCTTTCGCTTTGTACTTACAATGAGCGCACACATGTTAGCTGAATTTACAGGTTCGTTATGCTTAGCTTCTTACCAGCACACCTAAAGGGCATTATTTCTTCTGTCTTGCTCCTATTGAATACTCTATTCTGGACGCCGCTGCTGTTCACTCTGGCCATCATTAAACTGATTCTGCCTTTCCAGTCTGTTCGACGTGCACTTGATCCTTTTATCATTGGCATAGCCGAATCCTGGATTGCCTGTAATAGTGGCTGGATGAAACTGGTTCAAAAACTGGAATACAGGGTGACCGGAATTGAAAACATCAAACATGAAGGCTGGTACCTAATTTCTTCCAACCATCAGTCCTGGTCTGACATCACCATCCTCCAGCATATTTTTAATAAGCGCGTTCCTTTCTTTAAATTCTTTCTTAAACAAGAATTAATTTGGGTGCCCATCATGGGAATCAACTGGTGGGCGCTGGAATTTCCGTTCATGAAGCGCTATTCCAAGGAGTTTCTGGAAAAAAATCCTCACTTAAAAGGCAAGGACATGGAAACAACGCGCCAAGCCTGTGAGAAATACAAGCACACTCCTATTGCAATTTTTAACTTTATGGAAGGTACTCGATTCACCAAATCAAAGCACGAACGTCAAAATTCACCTTATAAGCATCTGCTAAAACCTAAAGCCGGTGGTGCTGCGTTTGTGCTCGAAGCGATGGATGGCTTAATCACCCGCTTAGTCAATATCACTGTGGTGTATGACAAAGACACGCCAATGGATTACTGGTCTTTCCTTTGCGGCAAAGTGAATAAAGCGACCATTCATGTCGAACAAATCGTTATTCCACCTGAGTTACTGACCGGCGATTACAACAATGATCCGGAGTTCAGAGCTGATTTTCAGGACTGGATCAGTGCAATATGGCAGGAAAAAGATGAACTGATCGAGTCCATCAAAAATCAACAAAACACACCACAAAGCGAAGGCTTAGTGAAAGAAATAGAAACGGCGTAATAAAAGCTTCATACTTACATCCCGTTTCGTCTGAAACGGGATGTGCCCCCTCTGAAAAATAAATCTTTTATAAAACAAAGACTAAAAAGATTTTCTTGTCGATTACGACATGATTTCATACAAATAAAATTCTTTAAAATAAATAATATTTTACTGCATTCAGATTGTTGATTACTGGTTTAAGCCATGTATAATGTTTTTTCAAGAAATTGGGCTAGTTTATGTCCTGACAACGAAAAACCGTTTAGTAATTCGCTGTTCTGTACTACATAAGTTATACCCTGTTCTTCAGCAATAAAATTTTTAAACAACACAACTTACAGGGTAAGTACAATGTCAAACACAGTAACTGGTAAAGTAAAATTCTTTAACGAATCAAAAGGTTTCGGCTTCATCGAGCAAGAGAATGGCCCAGACGTATTCGTACACTTCAGCTCAATCCAATCTGACGGTTTTAAAACTCTTGCTGAAGGTCAGCAGGTTGAGTTCACTGTAGGCCAAGGCCAGAAAGGTCCTCAAGCTGAAAACGTTAAGCCTCTATAATTTAGAGCTTGCGTCTTAATCGATCAGATAACCCGATCGATTAAACTCAAAAAAGGCGATGATTTCATCGCCTTTTTTATTGCCTGCTGTTTTTCAGTTTCTACTCACAATCTGACACCTAAGGTAAAACCTTCACCATCCAGTCCAACGTACTTTCTGTCACCTGTGTTGGTTTATACTCTGCTCCCACAAACCCTTGGTAGTTGCTTTCCTCAATCATTGAAAATAATTTTTTAAATGCCAGACCGCCTGTTCCCGGCTCTCCTCTGCCCGGCATATCGGCAAACTGAATATGACCAATCAAATGAGATTGTGTACTCAAATCATGCCACAAATTTTCACCCATCATCGCCATATGATAGAGATCATATTGAGCTTTGATATTCTGATGTTCCAGGCGCGACATCACAGACCACATTTGTTCTGCTCGATGAATGACAAAACCAGGCATGTCTTTCACATTAATAGCCTCAAACACAGCCACTACACCAATTTCAGCTAAAGCATCGGCTGTGCGTGTTAAATTCCATTCAAATGTCTTTCGATAGGCATCCAGTCGCTCCTCATTTTTACAGCGACCCGCCAGAACATTCACCACAGACACATTCAGTGCTTTTGCATAATCAAGGCACTGAGCCAGCGCATCCGAATAAGAATCGGTCAATTCAGGAACAGAAGCCAAACCTTCCCCACCCGACATCAAATCCCCCGCCGGAACATTGATGAGAACTACGTCCACTTCGGCGCTTTCCTTAGCCTGAACTAAGACATCCAGAGGAACTTCATAGGGAAACTGAATTTCCACCGCATCAAAGCCCGCGTCTTTCGCTTGCTGTAGACGCTCCACTAAGGGAACTTCGGTGAACATAAGTGAAATATTGGCACACAACTTCATAGGAGAACCTTATTTATCCGAACCGTCAGAGAGGTAATGTTCAATCAGAGTACAAGGATCAGAATCCCGATACCCTTTGCTTGCGTGCATACGCATTAACTCGGCGCCCAGGCCAGCCATAGGAATTGAAGACTCAACATTTTTCGCTAAATGATTGGCCATATCCAAATCTTTCAATAAGGTTTTTACGTGCCACTTTATTTCATCAAAATCCCGGTTAGCCATGCGAGGCCCGGTCAGCTGCAATGGAATCGAATCGGCAAAGCCCCCCTTGAGTGCCATCGGAATCTGGGCTGAATCCACACCGGCCTTTTCCGCCAACGCCATCACCTCCGCCATGACCAAAACATTACTGCTCACGATCATCTGATTGCATATCTTGGTGACCTGACCGCTGCCCACTGGCCCCATCCGGGTTACGCGTTGAGATAATGGCTCGAACACCGCAGATAATGATTCAATAACCGCCTCTTCGCCACCGCACATGATGGCTAACGAGCCTTGCTCAGCACCAGCAACACCGCCAGAAACCGGGCTATCGACCCAGTCCACAGAGCAGCACTCTTTCAGGACTTTTGACATTTCCCGGGTTTGTTCCGGGTCTATACTGGAGAAATCCACCAAGGTTTTGAGTTTTGGCTGCTCCTGCCCCGACAAAGCCTCGACAATACCGTCCGCACCAAAAACAACATGTCGAACGGCATCTGAGTCGGTCACACATAACAAAACCACATCCGATTCAGAAACCAACGAAGCAATGGAGTCGCATTCCGTCGCACCAGCCTCAACAACACCCGCCAGTTTTTCTTTACTTCGATTCCAGACATTGACGGCAAAACCTGCTGCCAACAAACGCTTGGTCATGGAAGTTCCCATCAAGCCAATACCAATAAACCCTAATACCTGTGAGTTCTGAGACATTATTCCTCCCAATTCAGATCTCTTTCATAATGAATGGCCTGTATATTAAGAGAGAAAACTAAATTGGCAATCAATCATTCATATAAAGTTATTTTCATCCCCCGGAATTCAAGGTATACACTATTTTTTATAAACACAGATGCTCAAGTAAAACACGCAACTAAAAACACGACAGTTCGGTTATAGGCATTGATAAAGATCAACTCGTCCACACCTCAGACGTCATAGAGTTAAATTTAACCAATACAAGTTGCTCGCCAAAAAAGGATTTCATTCATGACCACTCAGCATTTTACTGATCTCGACCTATGCGTGGACCAACTCATTGAGTCACTGGATAAAAACATCGTAATGGGCGTGCCTTTGGGGATCGGAAAGCCAAACCAGTTCATTAATGCTCTTTATGCCAAAGCCAAGCAAGACCCCAGTATTTCATTAAAAATCATCACCGCACTGTCATTAGAACGACCAAAAACCGCTCCGGGATTAGAAGCCAGGTTTTTGGAGCCAGTCTTTGATCGGCTGTTCGATGGGTACGTGGAGCTGGATTACGTCGCGGACATCAAGAAACAAGTGGTTCCGGATAACATTCAAATTTGTGAGTTCTTTTTTAAATCCGGCAGCATGCTGAAAAATGATTACGCGCAACAAAACTACATCTCCAGTAACTACACCCACGTAGCCAGAGACATGATCGATCAAGGGGCAAACCTATTAGCCCAACAGGTATCTAAAGGGTCTTATCAGGGTAAACACTATCTGTCGCTAAGCAGTAACCCAGACGTTACGATCGACCTTATGCCCCTGATCAGACAAGAGCAAGAGCGAGGAAAAACCATCAAATTGGTTGCCCAGATCAACGATCAACTTCCGTTTATGCTGAACGATGCCCTGGTGGCGGAAGACGAGTTTGATTGCATCATTGACAACAAAGCATTTTATTCCACCTTGTTTGCACCACCCAACATGCCTGTTTCTGCGGTCGACTTTGCCATTGGAATGCACGCCAGTGCATTGATCAGGGACGGTGGTACATTACAGATCGGCATAGGCTCGCTAGGGGATGCCATCGTTTACGCCAGCATATTAAGAAATACCCAGAACGAAACCTTCCGTCAGGTTTTATCGCAACTGGGCGGAGAACACTACCAACCCTTAATTGATAAAGTCGGTGACCTCGCCCCCTTTTCAGAAGGCCTCTACGGTTCCAGTGAAATGTTTGTGAACGGCTTTCTGCATCTGATCAAAAACAACATTGTTAAACGCAAAGTATACGAGAATCTTCATATTCAGAGGCTGGTGAATGACAATAAAATTCAGGAAAACCTGACACCGGACTGTTTGGATCAACTGGTCGAATCCGGTTTTTTTGGCGACATGTTCCATGAAACACAAATTGAGACCGCCAAATACTTTGGTATCTTTAATGATAAAGTAACCTGGAAATTCAACCAGGTATACTTGGAAGACCATATTCTTGGCACTAACCCTCATGACCCAGAGCTGATTAAAAAGCTCAAAAACCACGGTCTCGGTTCAAAATTGAAGCATGGCATTATCATGCATGGCGGCTTTTTCCTTGGGCCAAAAGACTTTTATCAGGCCCTGTTTGATATGACTGAGGCTGAACATGAGTCCATCAGCATGACCAGCGTAGGCCACGTTAATCAGCTGCTCATAAATGAAGACCTGATCTTTGCTCAACGCAAAGATGCTCGTTTCATCAACACCGGACTCATGGCAACGCTGAACGGAGCCGTAGTGTCTGACGGATTAGAATCCGGTAAAATCGTCAGCGGCGTCGGTGGTCAGTACAACTTTGTATCAATGGCACACGCCATACCAAGTGCACGATCCATCCTGCTCATTCGAAGCACGCGCACCAGTAAAGGCGAAGTATCATCCAACATCATCTGGAATTATGGCCACACCACCATTCCTCGTCACTTGAGGGACATCGTCATCACCGAATACGGTGTCGCCGACTTAAGAGGCAAAACAGACTCAGAAGTCATTCAAGCGATGTTAAACATTACCGATTCCAGATTTCAGGCACCCCTACTGGAAGAAGCGAAACAAAACGGGAAAATACCCAACTCGTATCAAATCCCTGACGCATTTAAAAACAACAAACCAGAAGCCGTGGCCGAAATCATTCAGCAGTATCAACAAAACGGGTTGTTTCCGACCTTTCCTTTAGGCACAGACTTTACCGAACAAGAACTTCAGATTGGTGCTTGCCTGAAAAAGCTGAAAGCTATTCAGTCCAGTAAAGCGGAACTGTTTAAAACGGTTTTAAAGGCCTTCAGCCATGAAAACCTTGAAGAACAGGCCAAGCCCTACTTACAACGAATGGCAATGAACGCTACACTGAACAAAAAGGAACAGATAGAGAAAAAGCTGTTTATACATCAATTGTCGGAATCGGGTTTACTTGCATAACATCAACCTTTACTCCTATTATTGATTAGTTACTCAACAATTACTGGTTATACACTGGATAGCAATGGACTGTAAGCTCTCCCAAGATCAAAAGGGCTCCATATCACAACGCGGACTGTGGTTTATGGCGATCTATGCTATCTATATCACGGCAGGCTTTTTGGGCATCAGTTTTGTCAGCTTTCCGCCGGGTCATTTATCGGTAATCTGGCTGCCCTCAGGCATTGCCTTTCTTGGAATCTTATTATTAGGCCCTTCTGCAACCATCCCCATATTTCTAGGGTCTTTAAGCATCAAGCTGCCCTACCTCTACCAGGCCGACGCTGCCGTATTGTCGTTACTGACCCTCACGGTCGCGGCCATCATTGAAACCTTTCAAGGCTGGTATGCACACCTGCTCTGGAACAAGATTTTTGCTTCAAGAGGCATTTCTTCTGGGGCAGACGTGCTGACCTTTTTTACTCGCGTTGCATTTACGCCTTGCCTGGTCACCGTTTGGGCGATCGTTGGCCTGTTTATCCTGACCGGTTACATAACCAGTGATTTAAGCCCCTGGCAACTCTGGTTAGAAAATACCGTCGTCATCACCATGGCGCACACCTTAGGCATTTTCCTGGTGGTCGCCCTCTACCAAAGTTATTGGCTGATCAAACAAGACCCCTGGACACTCAAAGAATTTAAAATCGGACTGATTTCCATCATCGCACTATTAGTGGTATGTGCGGTGTCTTTCTCCCTGTCAGACCTGCCGTTATACCTGATTTTGCCGATTTTTTTAGTGCTCATCATTCATACCGGTTATGCAGGCTCAAGCATAGCGCTAACGCTTGTCAGCTTCTGGACAATCATAGCCACCGCCAACGGTTTAGGCCCCTTCGTGGCAGAAGATACTTACCTCAGCTTAATCCACATTATGGTCTTCGTGTTATGCCTCGGACTCACCATGCAGTTCTCCGCATTAACACTGGACAACCTTAATGCTAATAAGCGCGATATGGCCAACACCATCCAAAAGCGAACGGAAGAACTGGAAAAGAAAAACAGGCAACTGCTCGAGCTGGCATCCACCGACCACCTGACCGGGCTTTGCAATCGTCGCAGCTTTGAGAAAATCGCCAATAAAGAACTTGAAAGAGCGCAGCGCTACCAAACGCCTTTGTCTATTCTGGCTTTGGATTTGGACTTCTTTAAAACCGTTAACGACACTCATGGCCACGCCTTTGGTGATGAAGTCTTGCAAACGTTCACCAAATCCTGCCTGGAGTGCCTACGCAAAACAGACCTGATGGCGAGACTGGGAGGAGAAGAGTTTGTCGTCCTTTTACCAGAAACCACCGAATATCTGGCAGCAAACGTGGGGGAAAAGCTCAGGGAAGCCATTGAGCAAATCGAAGCCGTATCACCCGAAGGTATAAACGTTACAATCACCTGCTCTGTCGGAGTCACCACCGGCACCATGCAAGACGAGAATATTGCAGCGCTGCTTCACCGAGCAGACGAAGCCCTGTACGACGCCAAAAAGCTGGGGCGAAACCGTGTTTCAATCTATAAGCGAATGGGCACCGACACCGGCGTCATCCTTCCTCAATAAACCATCTGAGTTGCTATACCTGCAGCGCTGTTTCAGCAACACAATCCAACCTGTTTCGAAACAACTTTGTTAAAAAGTGTCTTTCCGGGACAAAAATGCCCTAATATGAGACATATCAATATACGTTGTGTGGATAAATTATTTGTCTGATTGCACTGGCCTTACACCTGTGTAATTATTCCCCGTCTCTTCAGACCTCAAAGGAGTTTTCAGTGAGAAATCGAAAGGCGCTTGTACGAAAGCTACAACAGGAAGTTGCTAACGCCGAGACCTACGATGAATGGCAAAATGCTGCCCTATCTCTGGACCACCTTGAAGGAAATGACGAGTGGAAACGCATCGACAAATCCTCCTTGTACGATTACACCCTGATTTCCCGACGCCTTGAACAACTGCGTTTAAGCCATCGTACCAACGACATGGCTCAGCTTACACGTGCTCTGCGAGAAGGGCTTCACCACGACCTTGGCAACATGGGTAACTACAAGCTTTATGAGAAGAGCCACATTGGCACCAAAAAGCTGATTGAAGACTATGTCAATCAGGTATGTTATTCACTGAATTTCCTTTGCGATAACGATGTTGACGCCTTACCACTCGATAAAAAACTTGGCTTTTTTGAAGATACCACACTCAGCTTCGGCCGCCCTTCGCTGTTATTAAGTGGCGGCGCAACTCTGGGGTTATTCCACCTCGGTGTCGTGAAAGCTTTATGGGAGCACAACTTGCTCCCTCAGGTAATTGCCGGCTCAAGCGTTGGCTCCATCATCGCAGGAATCATTGGCACCCGTACCGACGCAGAGTTACAGGATTTGCTGGATCGTGACGATCACGACCTGGAAGCCTGGAAATACCTGGGTTTAAAAGGCCTGCTACTTGGCCGGGGCATTTACGATGCCAAAAACCTGGAAAAATGCATCCGTGAAAAAGTGGGCGACTACACCTTCCAGGAAGCTTACGAACACAGCGGCAGAAGCATTAATATTTCAGTGTCGCCAGCGGCCTCCAAAAACCAAAAGTCCAGATTGCTTTGCGGCTACACGTCCCCTTACGTCACCGTATGGAGTGCATCGCTCGCGTCCTGCTCTATTCCAGGCATTTTTCCACCAGCCACCTTAATCCAGAAAAACGCCAATAACGCATTAAGTCCGTATCTGCCATTACACAGATATGTGGACGGCTCAATGAAGAGTGATTTGCCGATTGAACGTTTAACGCACCTTTATGATGTAAACTTTCACGTCGTGAGCCAAACCAACCCACACATTGTCCCCTTCATCCCTGAAGGAGGCCATCCGGCAGACCCGACATGGGCTAACCTGCCATGGCGTCTCGTCAAGTCTGAATTAGAGTATCACGGCAAAGGGGTGTTTGATTTCTTACGGAAAAAAGCGCCGACTGAAATTCTTCGCCAAACCGCAGGCCATGCATACACAGTGATGGCCCAGCGCTATTATGGTGATGTCACCATTTCACCAAAGTACTCCTTTACCGACTACCTGAAGATCACCAAAAACCCAACCCCTGAAATGCTTCGCCAGTTCATGTTGGAAGGACAGCGAGCCACCTGGCCGAAAATCTCTATGATCAAAGCCCACTCTCAAATCAGCCAGACGCTGGAAGACTGCATTAAGCGAACGAAGCGACGCTTAAAACTGAAAATATTCAGCTGATTCTAACCGATATCAGGCCGGTAATGCTCTCACTGTACTAAGACAGCAAAGTTACCGGCCATTTATATGACACTCTGAAAAGACAGCCTTTTGACTATCTATGCGGATTAACTTACGTCGTTAACAAAAGCTGACAACTCGCTTATCTTTTTTACATTCTGACCTCTCCGCCTCTGCCTATAATCAAGAGATGGATTCAATATTATTAACCGAAGACCAGCACTTAAAAATTCAAATAAACCATTGGGCCAACATCAATGACATTAACATTGAACATCAGGTGCCCTCTGTTGCCTGCGCGCACCCCATTGAATCCTCTCATATTGATTTACTGATCATTGATACCCGGGATCAGTTTTTAAAAGACACGCCATCAAGTATGCCTGCGCTTGAAAAGATAAGGGATCAACTATTAACGACCAACAAACACCTCTATATTTTATACATCTTGGATGAAGTTGATCCGGAATACTGGCAGCACGCCAACGAATACGATTACCGCTTAATCTGGCCTGCCCCGGAAGGGAAGCTGGAAGCAAAACTGAACACCATACTGACCAACTGTCGAGTCATGCACGAACTCAAGTCTCAGGTTTTGCTGATGGAGACTTTGTTTGATCGATCGAGAGATGGCATTGCCATTGCTGACAAATCTGGCAACTTGTTGATCACCAACCACCAGCTTAATCATTTATTTGGCTATAAAAACCACGAACTGGATGGTAAAAATGTTTCGGAGCTTTTACCCAGACCCTATAACGAACACGTAAAAGAATATTTATCCCAGTTTAATACCAACCTTGATGATCACTCTGAGGGCCATAAATTCTTTGAAGAAGGCGAAGGCGTCGATTGCCACGGAAAAATCATCGCAGTGGAGCTTTCCATCACAGAGCTACCCGGCCTGAAAGAAGTTCGTTATTTATCAGTCATACGAGACATTCGGCAAAAAACGTTATCTCAGCGAGCCGCAGCAAAGCAGTCACAATACGACCCTCTGACTCAACTGCCCAACTGGGAGTTGCTGCAAAACCGGCTCGATAAAAAAATCACACAATGGGACATTAGCCGAAGCTACGATTCACCGAGCTTAATGCTGATCGACATCAACCGTTTTAAAATAATCAATGAATCCCTCGGTCGCAACGAAGGAGACCAACTGTTAGTCGAACTTTCACGTCGCATTCGGTTTAACCTTGAAGAGCAGGACATGCTATACCGAATTGCCAGCGATGAATTTGCCGTAGTATTAAGGCCCGGCATTACCGACAACCAGGTTCTAATTCTGGTCGGTCAAATCATAGATGACCTGACCACACCGTTTTTAATTGGTGCCTTGGAGTTATATATCACGGTCAGTTTTGGCATAGCTAAAGCTGACCGAACCACAGACAGCGGGGCATCCCTCATACGCGCCGCTGATAACGCACTCCAAGTTGCCAAATCCCCAGGCAATGAAGCCTGGGCTTTTTTTGAATCAAGCAATACAAAACCCGATAAACTACGGCTAGAGCTGGAATCGTCTTTATTCACCGCCATCGAAAACGGCGAGTTTGAACTTCACTACCAACCCCAATTAGCGCTTTCTTCAAAAACCATACAGGGTGCAGAAGCATTACTTCGCTGGAGTGATCCCAGGCATGGGGCAATCAGCCCAATGGAGTTTATCCCTATTCTGGAAGACACCGGGCTGATCGATAAGGTCGGCAGTTGGGTAATTCAGACCGCCTGTGCTTATTGGAAGTTCTGGCAGGACGAAGGTTTGATTGCCGATACGCACAGAATCTCGGTGAATGTTTCTCCCTATCAATTCCGTAACACAGGGTTATTGGTTGCAGTAAAATCGGCACTGGAAGAAACCGGTCTGGACCCAAGAAACCTTACTTTGGAAATCACCGAAAGTACTTTAATGACCGACGACGAAGATAACCTTGCCATGCTGCACACGTTGAAAAGTCTCGGCATCACCATTGCGCTGGACGACTTTGGTACAGGCTTTTCCTCGCTCAGTTATCTGACCAAGTTTCCCATCGATTACCTGAAAATTGATCGGTCATTTTTAACCAACATCATGGCCAACCCAAAAGACGCCAATTTGGTCACCGCCATCATCAATATGGCCCACAGCCTGGAAATGCCCGTGATCGCCGAAGGCGTGGATTGCAAAGAACAGCTCACCTTCCTTACTCAAAAAGGGTGCGACAGTTACCAGGGGTTTTATTTTTCCCGACCGGTAAACGGAAACGACTTCATCCGCCTGATTAATCAAACCAAACACATGCAGGCGTGCTGAGCAAGCACCACCTTCAGAGTTCCCAATCTTATCTTAGCAGTAATCAATCAGAATGCGGTTTAAGTCACGCTTTTAAGGAATAAGCACCTCTCTTTATGGTCACTAAGTAGTGCTATACTGATCGCACATTGTGATTTTCAGAACAAACTCAGGAGCAACTATGAGTACGGATACCATCATCGGTCTTGCCATTGTCGTTGGTGTAATTTTGTTGGTTATTTCCATGTACAACCAGCTTGTTACACTCAAGAACCGTTTTAAAAACAGCTTCGCACAAATTGATGTCCAATTGCAGCGACGGTACGAGCTTATCCCCAACCTGGTGGAATCAGCCAAGGCCTACATGTCCCACGAGCGCGAAACCTTAGCTAAGGTGATGGAAGCACGCAACCAAGCATCGAACGCCAGTAAACAGGCATCGGCCCACCCGGACAACCCTGCCGCGATGAAAGCGCTCTCTCAGGCAGAAAGCAAATTAACCTCAATGCTTGGTGGCTTTTATGCCGTTGCTGAAAATTACCCGGATTTAAAAGCCAACGAAACCGTTTCACAATTAATGGAAGAGTTAACTTCAACCGAAAACCGGGTCTCTTTTGCGCGCCAGGCATTTAACGACGCCGTTATGAATTACAACACTTACCGGGAGCAATTTCCAAGCAACATCATCGCCGGCATGTTCGGGTTTAAGTTTGCAGAATTACTCGAAATTGATGATCCTAAAAAGCGCGAAGCTGTAAAAGTCAGTTTCAACTAAACTGACCCATACTCTACCGGCTCATCATTAATGCTCCGACTCGTTAGATAGCAGATTCAAAAACATGGATTTTTTTGAACATCAAGCCAAAGCAACACGGACCAGTAAATTTCTGGTTCTCAATTACTGCATCGCTTTGATGATTCTGACGGTCGGCTTTAATTTTGCTGGCCTGATCACCTGGACGTTTCTCACTCAGCCGGAATACCAAGGCTCTTTCAAACAACTGATTCAGCTATGGCTTGAATCCCGTTACAGCTGGCAAGTTACCTTAGCCACCGTAATTTTTGTCGGCAGTGTTTCATTGGCCACTTGGTTCACCATGCGCCAAGGGGGTGGAAAAATCGCAAAAATGATGGGCGGCAGAATCATCCCGGCCAATACCCATAACAAAGATGAAAAACGCCTGCTCAATGTCGTCGAGGAAATGGCACTGGCGTCCGGCCTGCCCGTACCCGAACTTTATGTCATGGATAATGAACATGGTTTAAACGCATTTGCTGCGGGTTACTCCCCCAACGAAGCGGCCATCTGCGTTACCCGAGGATTAATCCTGAGTTTGAACAGAGATGAAATTCAAGGCGTTATTGCCCATGAGTTCTCGCACATTCTCAATGGCGACATGCGCATGAACGTCAAGCTGATGTCCATATTGTCAGGGTTGATTGCCGTAGGACAACTTGGAAGGTGGTTGATTGAATCCGGGTTTCACTCTGGCCATGATTCTAAAGGCGGCAACATCCTGTTTATTTTGATTGGCATCTTAATCTGGGCTCTCGGAAGTTTAGGCGTGTTATGCAGCCGCATCATCAAAGCAGCCATTTCCCGTCAACGGGAATTCCTGGCAGACGCCTCAGCCGTTCAGTTTACTCGCCAGACCTACGGTATTGCCTCAGCACTTTACAAAATCAGCACCCACAGATATGGGTCAAACCTCATCAGCCGACACGCTGAAGACTTAAGCCATATGTGCATCGGTCAGACCATGAACATACGCTTTGCTAATGCACTGGCCTCCCATCCTCCCATTGAAGACAGAATCACTCGAATTGAACCGCACTTTATTACCAAGGCATCCATTTCTTCAGCTCAGCAAAGAAAGGAACAGTTTGAAGCTCAACAAACACAAAATACAGCGGCCTTGCCTTCGGTCAGCGCATCAACGGACACGGTGTCCAACATCACTGCCCCCGGCTCGCCAACGCCTGAAATACAACAACCTTCCGGTGCAATCACTTCGGAAGAAATGATTGAGTTTGTCTCACCTCAACAGGAAGCATCAATCAACCACGCCATAGACTCCATCGGGATCACAGATGATCACAGCGTAACTGCTGCCAAAGAGGTATTGTCGTCATTAAACCCAAGTATCCTGGCGGCACTGCACCAACCAGACTATGCCCAATACATTGTCTTGCTGTTATTAGCTCATGCAAACAGCCAACCCAAACAGGCCAAAAAGCTCATCACGGAGGGCTTTTTTCCTGCTCATAAGGTGATATTGAATCATTACGACCTGATGCTTGCAGAAGCCATTGAACAACCGATATTTCCGGTACTGCAATTAGGCATCAGCAGTTTAAAATCTTTGTCAGGAACCGAAAAAAAGCAGCTGCTTAGCTACGCTAAAAAGCTGATTGCATCGGATAAAGATATAGCGCCCAATGAACTGTTCATCTACCTTGTTTTATTCCGACATTTAAATACCAAAGCAGGCAGAGCCCAGACGATTAAATTCCACTCTGTTACTCCCCTGTTAAACGACATTCAAAAGTTATTCAGCTTTCTGGCAGAGTTTACCAACGAGCACAATCAAGACCCGGCCTTTGACCTTGCGGTGCGGCAGTTCAGCCATGAACCATTAGTTCGGCTCCCCCCGCAAACCATCAACCATAATGAACTGGCCACTGCCATCTTTAAAATTGAACACCTTGCCCCCATGCTGAAACGAAACGTCCTGAGAGCCATATTTGACCTTTTCAGCCACGATGAAGTCATCACCAACGAAGAAGTGGATTGGATCAGAATGCTGGCAGACTGCTGGGATTGTCCTGTTCCACTGTCTATGGTCACACGACTGTCAACCAATGGCACAATGACAAAAGACTAGAGAACCTCACTCGAACAAAGGGTCAGCCAAACAAGGTTACGCAGTGTACTTCGCTTTTAACCCATCTTTCAGAATCTCACTCAATACCAACTCCACACTCTCCAAAGAGCTGAAATCAATGCCAAAGTGATAGTGAACGCCACTGATCATGGCAGTAGGAATGTTGTCCAGTGGCTGATCAGTACACAGGACCTCAACCGCTAACCCGGTAGCGATCACCGGCTCCAGTGTGGCTTCCAGCTCGGGCGTTTCATCCACTAAACTATCGGCACCAGACACCAATAAACACTGACAGCGTTTCAGTAAATTCGGCCATACCAAACCCTGATTATCCACATCATTGAAATCAACAACTTGGACGCCAGATGCCACAAGCAAAGTTCGAACCTGCGAATCGTCCTGTAAATCTAATAATAAAATTGTCTTCATTGATATACTGCCTTCTAGATTATCAATCTATCGGCAGGTTACTGGATGAGTTTAGATTGATCACTAATAAATTTCGGTAAACATCCTCCCAAACGCGAGACAATAAAAAGGGCACTCTTTCGCGCCCTAATATTTAAGAAATAAAACAACAACCTAGGCCATTCGGTCAAACCGCTGCTGCACCAAACACCACAACAAAGGCAGCACAGCTCACTATAAACGGAACAGAAACAGACACTATCTTTTTCATAAGCTTCTCATCAGCAACTCTCGAATGTATGAGTGAATTCTAACGTGTTTATAGCGTCCACAGATTGACATAACTCAGTTTCCCGGAAGATTCCACTTCGTTAATGCTTCGTCATCGGAGTCTTTTGCATCCACCCAATCCCCTTCGCCATCGGAGGTTTCTTTTTTCCAAAACGGGGCCGTTGTTTTCAAGTGATCCATAATGAACCAAGCACCATTAAATGCATCTTCACGATGCGCAGAAAGCACCATCACCAAAACAATCTGATCCGCCGGTTTTAACTCACCCACACGATGAATGATAAGCACTTTATTCAAACGCCAACGCGATGCAGCAATCCTGGCCGTTTCCTGTAATGAGCGTTCCGTCATACCAGGATAATGCTCTAAGGTCATAGACTGTTCGCCCGCGCCGGAAAACTCTCGCACCCGCCCGACAAACATGACCTGGGCTCCGTTTTCCGTATCGCCTTCGGTCCAGGAGTCTGATAAAGCGCCTAAGTCAAAGTCCGCTTCCTGAACTTCAATCTCAACTTTGCAGTTCATATTACCCCCCCGTAACCGGAGGAAAAAATGCCACCTCCGAACATGTTGAAATATCGGAATCCGCTTGAGCATGTTCTTGGTCAACGGCCATCAGCACTCTGGCGCCCGACAAGGCACTTTGGAAAGGCTCGCCACGAGCAGCGAGCCAGTCCTTTAATTCGCCTGCCGTATTGACGTCCACCGGCTTCTCAATGATCTCTTCGGAAAGACCAACCGACTCTCTTAAACGTGCAAAATATACAACCTTCACATCAACCTCATCACATTATTCTTTCTAACCGTTCCAGTTAAGCTCTTGTTACAGCGCACACTGTATTTATTATAGCCATTGACGAAACGGTAAAATTTCTACTTGCGCACCTTCATCCACACTGCCTTGATCGCGAGCTAAAACAATAAAACAATTCGATTCAGCAATCGACGATAACACCCCGGAGCTCTGAGAGTTAAAAGGAGTAACCACTAACTCACCAGCTTCAGAAACCTTGTAATTTGCCCGTTGAAAATCCATCCGTCCCGGTCGCTTCCTGACCGACTGGCTCAGTTTGGCTGGTAACATTGCCAAAGGCTGCACAGCCTGACCCGAAAACTGTTCAAGTGCTGGGCGAGCTAACAGCATGAAAGTAACGATCGCGGACACAGGATTGCCGGGTAAGCCAAACAAATAGCCCGCTTTCTTGGTTGGGTCTTTGGTTAACGATCCACAGGCAAACGGTTTACCGGGTTTAATAGCCACTTTCCAGAAATCAATGTTGCCGAGTTCATCCAACACTTCTTTGACAAAGTCGGCGTCCCCGACCGAAACGCCACCGGTCGTGACGACAAAATCAGCGTCTTGCGCCGCCTGAGCAAAGGCTTGACGAATGGCTGCTTTGTCGTCACGAATGGTGCCTAAATCCAGAACTTTACAGCCCAGCTTCTCCAGCATCGGCAATAAGAAATAACGATTGCTGTTATAGATGGCTCCCGCAGGCAAAGGCTGCCCCGGTTCCGTCAACTCATCACCGGTGGATAACAGAGCCACCGTCGGTTGACGGTAAACGGATAACTTATCCACCCCCACCGAGGCTAATAATCCCATGTGAGAGGCGTCCAGGCGTGTACCCGCAGCAATGATCGTTCGGCCTTCGGCAATATCATTTCCGGCTACCCGGATGTTTTCGCCCTCTCGGTGCTCACCTTTGATACGAATAACATCCCCATCACGCGTCACTTCTTCTTGCATAATGACAGTATCCGCGCCTTCCGGCACTTCAGCCCCCGTCATAATTCGAACAGCCTGGCCTGCCAGCACATTAATTTCAGTCGCATCCCCAGCCAAACGAGTCGCGGTTACCACCCAAGTTCTCTCTGCATCAGTCCCATCCGCTTCATTCAGCTTCAGGGCATAACCATCCATCGCGGAGTTGTCTTTAGGCGGAACATTCATTGGTGAAACAACGTCATTCGCTAATACCCGCCCTGTCGCGTTCATTAACTCGACGGATTCCACTTCACTTTGAGACAAACGACCAACGTCTGAAAGCAGTTGCTGCAATGCTTCACTATAGGGACGCATGAAATTAGCTCCTTACCAACTTAAAAGATGGACAGAATATACACTAATCGTGTTAACCATAGGACAGAAAAGTATCATGAACTTGATCTGGCACAGGAAGAAACCACTTTCAAATGGTATTCAAAAGCCTAAATATTCAAAAAGAAGCCCAACCAGAAAGTTTGAGCAGACACTTAAAACCCGCACCGTTTTTATTGAGCGGTGATCATCTTATTCACAGTCTTCAACATTGTTCTGATTCTTCAACACGATTCAAAATCTTTAACACTGTTCAGAGCCTTCAACACGGTTCAAAGTCATCAGCATTGAGCGATGGGTTTTAAGATTCTTTTATAAACTCGTACCATGGCCGGTATTTCAAGATCAATCCTCTCATGCGTCTGAACCGACCACTCGGCGTTCATCCCCAGAATGGTGGTGTACTGAGCATCTTGCTGGCGTTGAATTGTGACTTTTTGCTCGGACTGAACATCGCGCACCATTTGATAATCCACACAAGAGTTTTCAGCTTTACGCTCTGCAATTCGCTTATCCACAAACGTCCCTATAGTGAACCAGTCCGTAGAGTCAGTAGCGATGTAAGTGATTACCAACCGGTCTTTGCTGTCGTAACTTTCTTGATATCCAAGACTGCCATCGTAGGGTTGGTAAACGGTGCCTGCACAACCTGCGATCAAGATAATGAATGCCATTCCGGCACTCACCATTAAAGCATTTGTAATTCGAATCAAAGTAAACATTAGGCACTCCATCAGTGTCTGAAACTTACTCTTTTACTCTATTCTGCATACCACGCATTTTCCACCGCTTTTCGTATAAATGGCTGACTGAACCAATAAAATCGCCCAGACCATTTCGAGGGCAAAGTGCAGTTAATCCGAGAACGGCCAACTTGCAATAAGTTCTTAATGTTTACCGCAACCCCATACACTGACGATGGATTATTTTCATGATATACCAGCGATGTATCTACCTTACCCAAGCCTGTTGCATAACAGGCAAAACGCCGGTATTGGCTTGGCGTTATGGCCAGCTCGACCAATACAAAAGGCTTAGCTTCTTCGTAGTTAAAGGTCCAGTCACTTTTGATCGAGTAAAGTTCAGCCTCGTCACCTTTCACTAAAGTCTCTGCAAGCTCTTGAACATTCGAAACACCCACCTGAACTGACTGAACCGGGAGCCCCAAAGCATTTACTTTCAACTTAAAATCTTCCAGGTCTGTGTAGTAGCCCCCAAACGGAAACCTCGGCAAAGATTGTAAACTCGTATTGCTGGCCACGGCACCCGAGTGCTGAGCCAAACCGACATACGTTTTCTTCAATAATAACGCTTGTATTTGAGGGTTATACTCCCCAAACGGGTACGCCAAAATTTTATGACTCTGTTTGGTGTGCCGTTGAATTAACGCTTCTGAACGATCAATTTCCGACTCAAGCCGGGACAACCACTGAGTTTCAGTTTCTTTATCGTCCTGTCTGATCATATGAAGATGAGTGTGACTATGATTGGCAAACTCCACGCCCGCTTCTGCCATCTCAGAGATCTGCGCCCAGCTCATCGAGTGTTTCTGCTGATTATCAATGGATTCCGTATTCACATACACACTGAACGGAAAGCCATGCGCTTTCAGCACAGGCCAGGCGATGTCATACACTGAGTTATATGCATCATCGAAGGTAATCACCACCGTTTTATTATCAATCGCTTGTTTCGCTCTGAGCCGACGAACCAACTCAGTCACAGGGATGACATTAAAATCATGCGCCTTCAGGTAAGTCATTTGCGATTTAAAATCTTTTGGGCTGATCGAGGTCAGGAATGGCGTATCGTTACTTACATGATGATATTGAAGAATAACAGCAGACTGATTTGTTTCTTCAAACGCCAGTGCCTGGTAGCTACTCAAAAGTAACATAGCGCCAACCAGGGAAGTAGTGATTACCTGTCTGAATATAGGCAGAAGCCGAATAAGACAAAAAACTGAGGACACTCGAATCATGGACATATTCACACACACTCCAAGCTAACAATAATCTCCGGAAAGCCAAGCAATGCACTTAATCGACATTCAGGCTACCCTTTTCTGAAGGCATAAAAAAAGCCGAGATAAAAATCTCGGCTTTTTAAAATTCTGGTTGCGGGGGCCGGATTTGAACCGACGACCTTCGGGTTATGAGCCCGACGAGCTACCAGACTGCTCCACCCCGCGTCATTGTGGGGCGCATTATATGCATCCCTACTATGGCTGTCAAATGAAAACCTAAAAAACTTCGAATTAAATAGGCCGCCCTTATCAAACCATCTTCACCGATTTCAGTTTCCTAAATTTCAGACAAAAAAAGCCGAGATAAAAATCTCGGCTTTTTTTAAAATTCTGGTTGCGGGGGCTGGTTGCCAACGCTGTCTAAGCTGCTGGTAAATGCCCTTGATATTGCCTCTAAGCCACCACATATCAGCGCGTTACTATCTAGCTTAGAGGGAGCCCACGCTTCACAGGGCGCGGAGTATAACGGCGAAAGCCCCATTTTGACAAGTGGAGGGGCTTAAAATGGACAATAAAACGCCAAAAACCAAGTATCCACCTCCATTCTCCATGAGATTTACCGAGGAAGAGCGCAAGGCGCTGGAGACGGCTGCGGCAGGCAGACCACTAGCGGCTTACATTCGCTGGCTAATCTTCAAAGAGGATATGCCCGAAATGCCCAAAAAGCGCACGCGCGGCGAAACTGCTGATATTGATCAAAAGGCCATCGCCAAGCTCATTGGGGCGCTCGGCCAATCCCGTATTAGCGCAAATATTAACCAGCTCGCCAAGGCGGCTAATTCTGGCTCTCTCCCCGTCAATCATGACGTTGTGGAATCACTCAATGAGTCTGTTACGGCTATTCAGTGGATGCGCGACACATTAATCAAAGCTCTAGGGCTAAAACCCCAAAGTCAGCCAGATAAGGAGGATGAAGATGATCCTCAAGGGTAATCAACGCGCTGGCGGTCGCCAAATGGCGCTTCACCTGCTCAACGGGGAGCAAAATGAGCACGTCAATGTGCATGAGGTGAGCGGCTTTATGGCGCAGGATGTTCTAGGCGCATTGAATGAAGCCTATGCGCTATCCAAGGGAACCAAGTGCAAGCAATTCATGTATTCCCTGAGCTTGAACCCGCCACAGGATAAAAAAGTCGATATTGAGACCTTTGAAAAAACGCTGGAGCGCGTGGAGCAAAAGCTGGGGCTGGAAGGCCAGCCCCGTGTGGTGGTCTTCCATGAAAAGGAAGGCCGCCGCCATGCGCACTGCGTTTGGAGCCGCATCAATACGGATGAGATGAAGGCGGTCAATATCTCGCACCCAAAACTAAAGCTCAATGATATTTCAAAGTCACTTTATCTCGAACATGGCTGGAAGATGCCTGAAGGCTTCAAAGACAAAACCAAGAAAAACCCGCTGAACTTCACCCGCGCCGAATGGCAGCAAGCACAGCGCGTTGGCCGTAAAGCTTCGGACATAAAAAGTGAGCTTCAGGAGTGCTGGGCAATATCCGACACCAAAACCAGCTTCGAGCATGCACTCCGCGAAAAAGGCTACTTTTTAGCCAAAGGCGATAAACGCGGTTTTGTGGCTTTAGATGTATATGGCGAAGTGTATTCGCTCACGCGCCAACTTGGGCAAAAAAACAAAGCCCTAGAAGCGCGCCTTGGAAGTGCCAAGGAACTGCCATCAGTGCAGGAAGTGAAAAACGGCATACAAGGCCAGCTTTCTAAATTGTTTGATTCTTATAAAGAAGAATTGCGCAGCGTACACAATGAAAAGCTCAAACCTCTGCTAGCAGATAAGGCCAAACTAACCAATGAACACCGCTCGGTACGCGCCAGCCTTAAGGAATATCAGCAAAAACGCTGGCAAGCTGAAGAATTGAAGCGATCTGCCAGAATCCGCAAGGGCTTTAAAGGCATTTGGGACAAGCTCAATGGCCGCTACTGGAAAACCCGAAAACGCAATGAGCAAGAAGCGTGGCAGGCACATTTGCGGGATCGTAAACAGCAAGAAGAGCTGATTCAAAAGCAGTTAACCGAGCGCCAGAACTTGCAAACGCAAATCCAATTGGTGCGCGATACCCAAGAAAAAGAGCGCCAAGCGCTGGTGCGTGATCTTTCTCATATCGCCAAACATGAAGAAAAATCAAAACACGCTCATCGCTCGAAAACCAATACACAAAGCAAAAACACTCAAAACGCCAATGCACCAAACCGTCAAAACAGACGTGATGATGACAAAGGCATGGATTTTGAGCCTGAGATATAAGAAAGGACAATGGCATGGCTTGTGATAAATGCGGACATTGCGGAAACCGCTACCACTGGAGCCATGCCTTTTCAAAATTCGGCTACGATGACGGCGACGGAAAAATTGAAACACCTGAAATCGCCGAACTACTTGAGAGCGAAGGCTATGAAGTGCGCTTTGGACGCTGGCTTGCGCACAACACGCTCATTTTTTCTATCAAAAAAGACGGCATGGAATTCATGCCGCGCAATAATTCCGCAATTCGGATCGGCTATGACGATCCAACAATTTACTTGCCTGAAGATATTCAGGTGATATTAAACAGCAAAATGCCATTCACTGGCGTTTTTCCTTATTAGCGCTGCGATCAAAAAACAACAGGACTGTCACCTTCTAAATCCTGAGAGTTACGCATTGCGCGCAGCTCTTCGGATTTCGTTGGAGCAAAATATTCGACACCTTTAACGTAAAGCTCTACCATCCGTCGTGATGACTCGCGCACTTTTCCAGTATCGGCATGATTGTCCAAAAATTCTAACGCAGCTTTATATATCTGATAGGGAGCCGGTTCTTCTGAAGAATATTTTTCAACATAAGGGCTAAAAACTTGGGCAAAATCATTTTTGTAAACAAGGTGATCGGGCATTTCGCCTCGTAAAGTTAGGCTGTCTTTGTTATACCATTCATCGAGATATATGGCTGTATCGTGAGATATATCGTGCAAATGATTAAATGCGGTGACGGCTCGATACGAAATCATATAGTCGGTAACATCGGCATCTTTCATCAGGTCTAGCGAGGCGTCATCGCTTCTTAACTCGCTATATAGCTCAGAAGAGCCCGAACTATCTACCGCTGTCCCATGTTCTTGCACACAATACTCTTGATTGAATCGCTCCATGGGTTGCCCATGAGCCACCTCATGAACAAGTATATTAGCTTTAAATGTATTTCTTAGCTTCTCAGTAAGCTCTAAGTCGAATTCAGGTATGCCTGTAGTTTTGCTTATTAAGTCATCAATTGTCTGGTCTTTATCAGGCATAAAAATCATACAGTCGCCATGCGAAGCGTGAAGGCTTCCCATGTGACCATACGCGCTCGGCAAAGCTCTTAATGGCTCGACTATTGCCCATAGAAAGTCAAAGTTTTTTGCATTATTAGTAAATAGAAGTGCAGACAAATGGAGAGCAGAAAGGTGGCCGTGCTCGTGATAAACTCGCATGCCATCGGTTTTCATCCCCTCTACTAACTCCAGAGGAATATCATTTTCTTGCATATATTCCTCCAATGGTGAGGAAACAAGATCAGGCAAATTCAAAAGCGCAACTTCAAACGCAACGGTTAATCCAATAGCAGCTTGAGCGCCCCTTTTAAGTGTCTTACGAACCAATCATATAGCTTTCTCTTTCTTATAGATTTTCATACCACTGGATTTGTATTTATGCAAATTTGTGGTTTCTTTTGCAGTTCGCCGCCAAGCCCCAAGCTTGGCGGCGCGATTTTTAATCAAAATAGATCGAGCTGCACGTCATCAGGATTTTTAACACCAAACAAACACCGTGCAGCCTTAATGGTGGCCTCTCCCTGAAATATTGGCTCTTCAGATGAAGGGATAAATATTTCCCATGCCGCCCATACTTTCAAGCCAGCGCCTTCGTAATGAATATGTATACTATTGCTGCAACCTGAACCGCCGCAAATACCCAGTTCATAACGTACCGCTTTTGCCATATCTGCATCATTCAGACCTGTTGCAGCTCTGGCACTCCATCTATCGAGCGCACCACCTGTGCAAGTTAAAGCCCTTTTTAGTGATTGCTGTTTTTCTTCGCTTGTTAAATCTCGCATTTTAAAATTCCCTTTCCGCATGAAGGGAACCGCCTTAGCGGTTCCAAAAAACATGCACTTCCTGATAACCCGTTTCGATTGTGAAAATGTCGCCGCCCATTTCCATGTCGCGCCCCATGCGGTCATAGTCGATATAAAATTCTAAATGGCTGGGCACTTCGCTTGTTTCTTCCGTGATTTCCTGCGCGTAATCCGAGAGGCTTGCATACTCGCCTTGATAATCTTCCTCCATGGCTTTCTTTGCTTCTTCAAGCGTTGAAAAATGGCTAATCAGTTCGGCTGCTATCTCGCCATGCTCTTCAATAAAACAGGCTAATTCGTGGGCACTTTGTATACCCTCATACTCTGATAGGCGATAACTGCCGTATCCTTCAAAGTCGTGAATGACGTATTCTTCTGCATCCTCTACGGGGCTGGATTCCAACATGCTGTTTATTTGGTCTTGAATGTCGTCAATGTCTGCCGTTGCATCAATCCAAACACCATGCAAATAGCCACTGTTATACGCTGCCAAACATGCCACATAAATTCTGATTTCTTCACTCATTGCTTTTCTCCTTAATCTTAAAAACACATCCCCTTTTGGGGTTGAAAACCCCAGACAAAGGAGCGAGAGAAGCGAGCGTAAGATCACATGTTTTGGCGTAATCCAGACAGGGGGAACCGCCCGTCCTGCACAAGCCAGTATTTTCGGGCGCGGAAGGAAGGGGGATGTCTTGATGGAGACAAGTTGTGTGATATTTTGACGTTTACCCAAAAGGGGCACGTAATTATTGAATCAGGCGAACACGATCAGTGTTCACACCTTATTGAACTTTCAGCCTAGCGCAGCGAAAACTTTCAACGCCTTTCAAAGCAGTCGTGCTTTAGCACTACCAGCAATTTTTATTCAATCAGCACCACCTGATTGAGCCCTTAACCAGCACTGCCTTTTAGCATTACCACTAGCGAAAAGTGACAACGGATCAGCAAGCGTAAAGCCTCTTCACACTATTGCGACCCAAGGTGCAGATCAGTCACTTTGCACAAACACGCGGCCATACAAAGGCCGTGGCAGTCACGGCCTCCAAACACAGGAGGTAACAATGAGATTGATTACAAGATTTGAACTGTCAGCCAAAAACACGAACGAGCTTTATGGCCTACATAGAAAGGTTTTTAACGAACTGGCAAAAAGTAAGCCGCAAACACTGGAGCGTGTAAATGCTTTAGCTTCACTTGAAAATATCGAGAACGAACTTGCGTCAAGGGCTCCATATCCTTGACGTAAATTCGGATTGACTAGAAGGTTTAACGCTGCAATCTAACGCGAAGTCGTCTAGCCCTCTCCCTAAAAGCTTTTTCGCCGCCTTCCAAAATTTCGCAAACTGATGTACGGATTGACGAATTCTCTAACCCACCAGCTTTATAGCTTATAGGAGGAAGTCCACCTGTCTGGTGCGGCCCAGCTTCTGCAATAATGATTTGATCGGCATCTGTATTGATTACAAGATTGGCATTGTGTGTAACCATTATTACTTGTCTTTTCGATTTCGCTTCAATGAAGAGAGGCACCAATTCGTCATTAACCGATTTAGGATCTAGATTTTCTTCCGGCTGATCAATTATTAAAGGCCTATCGTCAGCATCATCCAGAGCCAGATAGAGTAGAAGCAAAACTATGCCTCTAGTTCCCGGTGATAATTTCCGTATATCTACGTTGTCATACAAAATCTCATAGCGAATAGAAATATGATCGGTACTAAATAACCAGTGCGCAAAGCTCTTAAGCCACGCTTTATATTCCACCTGTTGTAGTTTCGAATATGGGGCGTGTTCAAGAAGCTCTCCCATATGCTTAGATATAAACGTAGACATCGCAGATTTGATTTCATCGGAAGTGCCATTCTCCCACATAGGCATCAAACTTTCTTTTGCCAAAGCAGTTAACGAACCTCTTCCATTAAAAGTGCCAGCCTTTCTAAGGTCTAATAGATTTTTCTCCGCAAAATCACCCCATGATTCAACATCGACGACTCGCTGAACCGAAAAGCTCAACTTTCCTAGTGTTCCACTTGATTTGGAAAGGCGGCCCATCAAAGGCTGGTAAAGCTGAGATAATACGGATTGTTCACTTATTATTGCTTCAAATATGCGGCTGTAAGTTTCATCTCTCTCTGTTTGGAGGAGTTTCTTTCGGCCAGATGCGCCTCTCGCATCGCTTAACTTGTCTTCAAGTGCTTTTAGCGCGATATTTTCTTGATTAATACGGTTAGACAAAGCAGTGTATTGATCTCGTATAAGCTTGTCGGCGCTCAGTAGTGCCTCTAATCTCGTCATTTCTGCAACAATAATTGACAAGCTCAATTGTGATAAATCAGCATTTTCAGCTATCAATGGTGAATTAGGGTCTGTTCTTTCCGGAGCTTTACCATTTAACTGAGAAATTTGCTGGTCCGCCCAAGTGATATAACCAGTTAAGCTGGAGTCAACGTCTCCTTTGTACGTGAGCAAAAACTCTTCCCATTGCTGTTGACTAAGCCCACTAAGCCGATGGCGTTCTTGTGCTTGACGAAGCAGCTCCGGGGCTTTGGTTGCACGAGTACTGATAACTTCGTCTTGCATCGCTATAAACGTTCGTTTTTGATTGTTAAACGCCTGTATTTTGGAACGAATGTCTTGAGCAGTAACTCCTAGCTCAGCGTGACGCTTTGCCTGTGTTTCAGTTCCTTTTACAACAAGTTTTTTGAGGTCTGAGTTATAGTTATTTATCAATGACTTCTTTTGATCTACCTGTGCGGCAAGGCTATCTACCAGAGCCTCTTTTTCAAGCTCAATTGAAATCCGTTCCGATATATCAGAAATAGATTCATTTTCACGCTTTCTTGCTTGTTGGAAGCGGCTTGTTTTCAAATCCCTAAATTCTGAAAAACTAATAGCGCCATCCCTTTCATCAACGGGATGCGCTTCTAAGATGACTCTTTCTATCTCCTCAATTAGTCCATCAGATACCCCATTCGATGAACAAAGCTCTTCAACAAACTGCTGTGATAAATACCTAGCGCGAGGGAATGAAAAATGGTTATTTGCATCAGAGCCATTTAACATACGAGTGGTTTCAACTCCTCCCCCCCAATTTAATGTAACACTTTCATTTCCAATAACTTGTCGAGCACGAGCCAAAAAAGAAGGGCTTGTATACTCGGAACTCTGCCAAGCTTGGTTAGAAATAGCATCACAACCTGCCGCAGCCATATCTGCAAGAGCAGTTTTACCGGAACCTCGAGCTCCAATGATAGCCACTAGACCGGGATTCAAAGGAATCTCTGGAGTATTTGCCCACCCCGCATCATTAATTTTGATGCGAGAGATAACCTGAGAAGGCATTGCACTTTTAGGTGGCTCAGAGCCGACAAAAGCTCTGTTTTCAGGATCAATACAAGCTTGTCTCAGTGAATCGAATTCTAGCGCTCCTTTAACCCAAGAATAACGACTATCTGTAGGCTGACCAATAGACTTTAAATCATGAGAATCACTGCCATGTAAACATGGTTTACAGCCATGGTAGCGATCTTTTAGTTCATCGACAGTAACTGACTTTTGACCTAGCCAAAACTCTCTTTGGGATGGACTACTTGAAAATATAATGTGAGAAAATTTTTCTATTTCCTGCCGAACTGTTGTATCAGATGCTTGCCTCAATCCAGAAGTTCCGTCTCCAGAACCGCCAGCAACAGCGACGAGAATATTATTCTTTGCCCATTCACTCTCTTGAATGACTTTTCTAAGCTGATCAAAGTTCACTTTAAACTGTGTCGCACCTTGTTTTAGTGCAGCGAAATCATCCGTGATATTTGGATCTGAACGTTTCCCCAGTGCAATTAAGTCATTTTTTGTACAATCGAATCGATCGTCATAAGCGTGAAATTGTAAACGACCTAGTATCCTTTGGAGTTGTGTAAGATGATCAGCGTCTTCAGGGCTAACCAGAAGGTGTATATTTACAAATCCAGTCTTAGCAGCAACATCAAGGCGTAATTCAATGTTCGGAAAAATAAGTTGAACATCGGGAATTCTGCCAGTGTTTCTGTATTTTAGAACCTCTTCATATGTATCTGTAAGATAATAATCTGTCACCGCCAAGACTTTTATGGATGGCGTCAATTTTTCTATTGTCGTTAAATATTCTTCCCAAGGGTTATTACTCCCAAACTGATTGTTGAGTACCGTGCCGGGAGCATGGATATGAGGCTCCCATCTATGCCACTCTGACCCTTTACCAATCATAATGCGCGACCTCCTTTTCAGCCATTCAAACTAATCGATTCTTGTTATTACAGTCATTTGAAAGTTTCATTTTTCACTTCTAACAAACAGACCTAAAGAAACCGCCACTGGATAAATTGTCTTCAGATTATTTATACACCAGCACTCCAATGCTCACTCAATGCTTCCGCCTGCTTTAAACACAACTCAATCGCTTCATCAGCTTTGTCCGGTGGATATTTCCACTTTCTAAGCGCCCGACGTACAAGGTTACGTAATTTCGCTCGCACGCTGTCACGCACTTGCCAATCAACGGTCGTACTTTTTCTCAACTGGTTTGTTACGTGTTTAGCCAGTTCACGAAGATTATTATCACCTAGCTCTCTAACAGCAGACTCGTTCTGAATGAGCGCCCTGTAAAAAGCAATTTCATCACTATTTAAACCTGAGTTAGCGGCAAGTTCTTCATCTTCGGCCATTTCTTTGGCCATCTTGATTAGCTCTTCGATAACCTGTGCCGTTTCAATCGCTCTATTGTGATACTTGCGCAATGTCTCCTGTATGCGTTCTGAATACTTCTTTTCAGAAACCACATCTGTTTTCATCCGTGCTTTAACTTCGTCACGCAATAGGCGCTCTAACAAATCAACGGCAAGGTTCTTCTCCTTCATATTGGCCACGTCTTCCATAAATTCTGGAGACAGCAGGCCAATATTTGGCTTATCAAGTCCGACTAAATTAAAGATGTCATCAACACCATCTGCGATAACGGCATTGTCGATTATTTGTTTCAGTGCTGAGTTTTTCTCTTCGTCAGAACGGCGTTTATCAATAGTGGTGAACTTGCTGATAGCATTCTTAACCGCACCAAGGAATGCAATTTCCTTCTTGTACGGTTCTACCTCATCCATGGTTCCGCAAAGTGTGTAAGCCTTGCTGATTGCAGCCATCACATCCAGAAATCGCTTTTTACCATCTAATTCGTCGTTTTTACCCTTTAGCCCCAGAATATGGTTCATTGCACCGGGCAATAGCTGCAACGCATTGTCTTCATAACTGCTGTAGTCGAAGCCATGGAACATGCTTCTCACAACATCCATTTTTTCTAGCAGGATAGCGTAAGCTTCATGGGTATCGTGTGTTGGTTTACCTTTACCGTTTGAACCTGTGTAGGTTTTTAGTGCCTGCTTTAATTCGTTGGCGATACCAATGTAATCAACAACAAGCCCACCGGGTTTGTCTTTAAACACGCGGTTAACTCGCGCAATCGCCTGCATAAGGTTGTGGCCTTTCATCGGCTTGTCGATATACATAGTATGACAATTAGGCGCATCAAAACCCGTTAGCCACATATCGCGTACTATCACGATTTGCAGAGGATCGTTTACGTCTTTAAAGCGCTTTTCAAACAGCTTTTTAGTTTCTTTATTGTAGATATGCGATTGCAGCTTTTCTTTGTCTGAAGCTGCCCCTGTCATAACGATTTTAATAGCTCCCTTCATTGGATCAGGGTCATGCCATTCTGGTCTAATTGCTACTATCGCATCGTATAAATCAACACAGATTTCTCTACTCATGCAAACTGCCATAGCCTTACCGGGCATGGTTGCAATTCGATTTTCAAAATGCTCAACCAAGTCATTTCCGACTAAGGCAATTCGAGGTTCGCTACCAACTAATTTTTCTAATGCCGCCCATTTAGATTTTGTGCTTTCCCTTGCTGCAACGTCTTCCTCGTCTTCAATAACTTCATCGACTTCATCATTGAGCGCTTCCATTTCTGCTTCGTTGATATTCAACTTTGCCAATCTGGACTCGTAATAAATAGGCACCGTAGCGCCATCATCAACGGCATCCTGAATATCATAAATAGAGACGTAATCACCGAAAACAGCTCTGGTGTCTTTATCCGCAGAGTCTATCGGTGTTCCCGTAAAGCCAATAAAAGAGGCTGCGGGCAACGCATCTCTCATATGTTTTGAATAGCCAAATGTGTACTTACCCGTTTTGGCATTAAATTTGGCTTTATCACCATACTGACTTCGGTGTGCTTCATCGCTCACCACAACGATATTTTTTCGTTCGCTTAGAAC
The DNA here is from genome assembly GCF_039537985.1 of Litoribacillus peritrichatus. NCBI lineage: Bacteria > Pseudomonadati > Pseudomonadota > Gammaproteobacteria > Oceanospirillales > Oceanospirillaceae > Litoribacillus > Litoribacillus peritrichatus. The sequence continues at coordinate 1,324,456 of NZ_BAABBN010000007.1, read as the reverse complement.
AGGGTGAGACGTTTCATCTCCCAGTAGTGCAAACTTCTGAACCGTTGTGAAGATAATCCCGCCAGATTGCCGAGAAGATAGAATTTCTCGCAAATCATCACGGTCTTCAGCTTGAACTGGCGTTTGTTTAAGTGTTTCAGCGGCCATACCGAAAGTGTCATAGAGTTGACCATCCAGATCGTTACGGTCAGTGACTACCACGATTGTCGGATTGTTCATTTCAGGCTGGGCGAGCAATTTACCCGCATAACACACCATGGAAATAGATTTGCCAGAGCCCTGCGTATGCCAGACAACACCCGCTTTACCTGAGCCGGGAACTACTTTATTTGCGTAGTTAGCTCGTGGCTCGGCAATTCCATACTCGGTTTGAGAAGCGATAACCGTGGCTCTCACCGCCTCACGTACTGCGTGAAACTGGTGATAACCCGCTATTTTCTTGATAGTTACGTCACCAGCCTGTTCAAATAATATGAAGTGGCGAATATAATCCAAAAACAAATCTGGTTTGAAAAAGCCCCTGATCAATGTTTCCAGTGCGTACTCAAATAGTGGTCTATCATGTTCATTACTGACAGTACGCCATGCCATAAAGCGTTCTTTATTGGCTGTCAGCGATCCAACGCGAGCATTAAGCCCATCACTAATAACGAGCGCCTCATTGAAAGCAAACAGATCAGGAATTTCGTCCTTGTAAGTTTGAATCTGCTGATAAGCCGACCAAATATCAGCTTTACTATCCGCAGGGTTTTTAAGCTCTAATACCGCTAGTGGCAAACCATTGATAAAGACAATAACATCTGGGCGACGATTACCTTTACTGCCGATGAGCGTAAACTGGTTTACTGCCAAAAACTGGTTGTTCTGCAAATTGTCGAAATCAACAAGGCGAGCATAATCATGTTTTTCTTCGCCGTTATCGTCTTTGTAATCAACCTTCACGCCTTCCAGCAGCATTTGATGGAAGGCTTTATTGTTCTTAATCAGTACGGGAGTTTCTGGCTTAGCAACCTGAAGAGCAACTTGCTCAAGCGTTGAAACTGGAATATGCGGATTAATTCTTACTAGACATTCAAGCAACCTTTCACTCAGAATGATCTGGCGGTAATCGCTTCGCTCAGGACTAGCGCCATCTGGCGCTATGTCATAGCCACAGATATAGTCGTATCCAATTTCCTGAAACCAGTCGAGGCAAAGTTGTTCTAGTTGATCTTCAGTAATCATGCCTCTTCCTCATTTTCTTCTTGCACTGGATTATTCCAGCAGCCGTCACTTGCTGAATCAAAAAAAAGTAATTCATCCAGTCCCAGTGGCTCGAGCTTTCTTTCAATACTTCCTGCTAAGACTTCGTCGTTACCATGAATAGATACAGCCATTTTTTTTATTTTTGATTTGGAGATTTGTTTTATTATATGCTGATCTTGATCACCGAAGCTCCAACCATAAACAACTAACGTCTCTTCAAGAGATGGTAGCACTTCATAAAACACACGCTCAAAGTAGTTACAGCTTGAAATTGCATCGCGCTTATTTTGCTCCGTTCCCTCGCAAACAAAAGCAGGTGCAAGATTGTCGGTTTCCCACTTTTCCAATATGGCATCAAGCAGATTATTATCTTCGCCGGCCTGAATTTTTCTTTCACTAGAAAAGCCATGACGACGTAAGACCAGATTACCATGCGGGTAAAAATAAAGTGTTGCACCTACAGCACCATAGGGAGTAAGAAGCTCTTCCCAGTCATCTCGGAAAGTTGACGGTTGGAAACAATCCTTAAACCAACGTCCAAGAGACCTATTTCCAAACTGAGCAGCCCAATAGACAATGAGGTCATAATTCAACGAAATAACGAAGTCGAATTCCTGCATGAACTTGTAAATTGGTTCTAAATGATCACGTGCATCATCATAACAAACATGAGTGTCACGCACGGTCGAAATCAATGCCCTCCGCACAGCTTTATAAGCTTCTTCAACCTCGCCACGCGGCAATTCTAAAGCTTCATTAACAAGCTTGGCTTGCCATAAACGTCTAAGAACAAGTTCAAAATCACTAACACCAAATTTACCAAATACGGCCTGAACATTTTCAGTCAAATGACCCAACCTCACTGCCTCTTCAAATAGAGATGGATAATTGAAGCAACCATCTACAGCGATACTCGAACCATTACCAAGTAAGAGACTGCCTTTGTGGTAATCTTCTTTGATGTCACTCCATTGAACAATATCAACCATTTACAACCGCCTTTTCTTGTTCAACCAAATCGATCTCACCAGAGAGGAGCTTGGGGAGAAGTGAGTTACGAAGAGTTTCTAGTATTTGATTTTCTTCAACCAAACTTGCCTTCTTTTCAAAAATAGGCATCACCACCCTATAAAACGCGGCCTGTATTTCCTCGCTACCAATACATATTTTTTGAGACCCAAAGTCGCCTTTTCTAAAAAACTCTCTAGCACTTCCAGAAGCCAAACCAACTGATTTAACCACAAGAAAATCCAGTAAATATTTAGTATATACTTGTGAGACAAATGAGTTTCTTTTTGCACGAAAACACCACATATTTTGATTTCTTAAAGCTGGCAAGTGGCAAGGATAAATGATACCTCTATTGCCAACACTCGCACCCACCATTATTAGATGATAATCAAATGGCTTAGCCATATATTTTTCATGGGAAATTAAAAAACTTTCCGGCAAAAAAACATCATCATGAAGTCGTTCAGTTTCATTCGAAACATTAAAATTCTTAGTCCTTAAGACGAAAGTTCCTTTTTCTGAATAGTCTTTGCTTTTGAAAGCAAACCCATTCAAAATATCAATTTCATCACTAAGATTTTCTGTGCGCCAACCTATAGGGATTTCACCGAGTTCAGAATCTTCAAACCTATCTGGAAATAGCTCGGCGATGGATTTGAGCCTCTCAAGCTGATCACCACTTAGAGCATCCAGCTCATCAACCTCTTTACATGCAATAGCGGCCATAGCAGCAAGCTCTAGGTCTTGGCCATTTTCCCTAGCTGCAACTTTGGCACGGGTTGGCTCAAAATCTACGAACCAGCTTTTGAAGATTGCTTGAGCTATATTTTCTAGTGTCTGGTTCGTTTGACGGTTTAGTTCAATTTTGTCTGCCAGATCAGAAAGCAGTTTTGCAATTTCGTCTTCTTTTTTAGGGTGGCGCGGGATGTTCAATGCTTTTAAAACAGGAATCCGAACATTGCTTACAGTTGATCCCGTTCCTTCATTCCATGAAATTTGGTGTTGTACAAACGGAGATTGCAAAGCCCAAAATAGGTATTGCCCACAGACATCATTTTTGGGTCGAAGCAGTACCTGTCTCTGCCCTAGACAACACTCCAACCCATCAGGGATCATGCAGACTTCACCCATTGGAGCCTCTCTAGTAAAAACAATATCACCAGCCTTTGGAGTTGCTCGCTTATTCCTGCGTTTGAAATCTTCTTTATTTGTGAAACTTGGTGAACTTAAATCAAGAACTCCATTTTTTATGTTTTGATTTCTAAGAACAATATAGCCAGAGTCAGTCCACTTTGGGGTAAAGTGTGGGCAATCAATAACTAGCTCACACATCGATTCAAGAGTATCTGTATCAGCAATCATAACCCAACCCCGCCAAGTTCTGTTTGATCTCTGCTTCCAGACGGTCGGATTCTTCAAACTGTCCCTTTAGCTGAGCAGTTAATCTAGCCATCTTTTCGGCGAAGAGTTCGCTGTCTTCCTCTTGATCGGCGGCACCGACATAACGACCGGGGGTGAGGACGTGATCATGTTTTTGAATTTCCTCAATCTTTGCAGATTTGACGAAGCCAGCCACATCCTCATATTCTTCACCCATCTGCCAATTGTGAAAGGCATTGGTCACTTTATTCAAATCGTCAGTGGTAAAGTCACGTAATACTCGGTCTTTCATATACCCTAAATTTCGAGCATCGATAAACAGGACTTTGCCTCTACGATCACGTAGTTGTCTACCACTAGCCGCAGTACGAGCACCTTTGTTTTTGGTTAGAAACCAAATGCAGGCAGGAATTTGCGTATTGGTGAAAAGTTGCCCCGGAAGCGCCACCATGCATTCGATCAGGTCTTCTTCAATTAGTTTTTTACGAATTGCACCTTCATTATTGGTGTTAGAACTCATCGAACCATTAGACAGCAACAACCCCATCGCACCATTAGGGGCAAGGTGATAAAGCATATGTTGGAGCCATGCGAAGTTGGCGTTTCCAGATGGCGGTGTTCCGTATTTCCAGCGAGGGTCGTTTTCGCTGACGCCTGTATCCCATTCTTTCATGTTGAAAGGGGGATTGGCCATCACGTAATCAGCGCGTAAGTCTGGATGTTGGTCATTGGTGTAAGTATTGGCAGGCTCTTTACCGAAATTAAAATCAATTCCACGGATCACCATATTCATGGCGGCTAACTGCCATGTCGTGTGGTTGTATTCCTGGCCGTAGATAGAAACATCACCAATCTTGCCCTTATGAGCATTGATAAAATGCTCCGACTGAACAAAGAAGCCTCCAGAGCCCATGGCTGGGTCATAAACCCGCCCCTTGAAAGGCTCAAGCATTTGCACGATCAAACTAACAATAGATTTAGGCGTGTAATACTGACCGCCTTTTTTACCTTCAGCCAAGGCAAACTGGCCAAGCATATATTCATATACGTGGCCAAGAATGTCTTTAGAATTTAGGCTGGCGTGATTGAATGGAATTGTTGCGATTAGGTCGATAAGCTCGCCCAGCTTGGCTTGATCGATCTGCAAGCGGGTGTAGAGCTTGTTCAATACGCCTTTGAGTTTTTGGTTATCCGCTTCAATTTGCTCTAGAGCGTTGTCAATTAGATGCCCCACAGAGCTGAACTTTTTAGTGCTTCCATCAGGCAGTTTTAGCTCCGCGCCGCCAATAACGGTTTTATTGTTGTCTTGCAAAAACTGCCACCGCGCTGCGGCTGGCACCCAAAACACGTTTACCTCCGCGTAATAATCTCGCTGCTCAAGCTCCACTTTTAACTCTTCAGCATATTCTTCTGAATCTTCGCCACCAAAATCTTCTGGGTCTAAATAATAATCGTGGTCAGGATTCTTAAACTGTTCCGTAAGTTCATCCTGTCGAATTTTGAATGCGTCTGAAACGTATTTTAAGAAGACGAGGCCAAGCACGGTATGTTTGTACTGAGATGCATCGAGGGTAGAGCGTAGCTTATCAGCGGCATTCCAGAGCTTTTTATCAAGCTCTGCTAAAAACTGTTGTTCTTCGTTATTGGTCATTTACTCTGCTCTCTTCTTTTGTTCTTCTATCCAGCGCTCTATATCCACAGCCTTAAAACGCCAGCTCCCGCCGACCTTAAAGCCCGGCAACTTGCCTTCAGCGGCTAGTTTGTAAGCCGTTTTTTCAGCGAGTTTTAAATACTCTGCGACCTCTTTCAAGGTCAATATTTGATCAGTCATAGCATTTTTTGCCCTCATAACTATAGGGGAGAATATGGGAAAATAGAGGAATTGACAACCAAAGATATTCATGCTGGTGCAGTTATATACACTCGCACCCAAGGTCGCACCTTGGTCGTCCTCCACTGGCGAAACAGTGGTCGTGGTTAAGCGTCGAAACGCTTACGGCATCCAAGCCGCGCAGGGTTGGTCGAGGGAGTTCATGAGGGGCTATGACATGCCCCTTTGATTGATGGGAAGTCCATGAAGGGAGAGCTA
>NZ_BAABBN010000007.1:1219335-1318593 GCF_039537985.1 Litoribacillus peritrichatus | reverse complement strand
TAAACGGCCATACGTTTACTGGTGCAGCATATAGATTTAAATCAGTAGCGCACCAGATAAGCTCTTGCCAGAGAATGATAATTCGAGGCTTAGAGCGCCGCCTGAGGATAGAACGGACGGGGCAACGTCCTTCTCAAGATAGGTGCGGGGAGGGAAAAATCTTCGATTTTGTACTACACGCACACATCTTGCGGTCATCGTAAAGCCGCGCCAATAGCGGAACTATGCAGCATTGCAGCAATTTATTCCTAGTCACTCTTGTCTCATCTTCACGATGACGGCGGTGCTGAGGCCTGCCCCAAGGGCAGAAGTTTACTCTTTAATGCTCCGCACCCACTGCCTGTTTACCGACTGCCGATATTGATTACAAGCGCGTTGTTGAATCATCATATTGGCAGTCGGATGATCGATGGCATTGCCATCAGGTCATATAGGGTGGGCTTGGCGGCCAGTCAGTTTTCCCTTCACTATTAAGAGCAAGGCCTTGCGCTACTTGCTATGCAAATTGGGAGAACTGGCTGGGGGCTTTTAAGGCTTTGAGATATGGCTCGCTGCATCAAAATAAGCACAATAAGCGAATTTTGGCACAACACAATAAGCGAACAACAGCACGTAGAAGCATCTCAAAAAAGCAACATATATGCTTCTTTTTACTGTTGAAAGACTTCAACTCTACAAAAGCAACTTATATGTTGCCAAAACCGCAAAAAGAAACTAATATGTTTCTTAATGGTAAATAGCAACATATAAGTTTCATTATGAATTCACTACTCGAACAGATCAAAAAACGCCGTATCGCATTGAAGCTTAAGCAGCACGATATGATGCTGCGCGTTGGTATATCGCGCCAGCAATATCAGCGTTTGGAATCCAAGGGCAACCCACGGCTTGATACTCTTGAACTTGTTGCCAAGGGGCTTAAAAGTGAATTGCTGCTAATACCACAAGAAAAATTGAATGCTGTGCTGGCGGTACTGGCCGACGATACTCTTTTACAGTCTGGGTCATCAACTGGGACACAAACCAAGCCAAGCAAGACGGGAAGAGAACAAAGTGACCCACTGGCCGATGATCCATGGCAGGGTTTGCTGGGAGAGAATGAATGAGCACAGATAGCAATGATGAAGTAAATGTTCTACAGCTCTCAATTCATGGCGTGCTGATCGGCTATCTCGCAGGGTTTAATAATGGCCGCAATGTCTTGAGCATTGCAGACTCATTTAAAAACGATCCTGATCGTCCGACATTCAGCCTGATTACTCATCCCGCGTTTCCGAATGTGGCTAAGCTCATGGCTGCGCCATGGGCACGAAATCAACGGCTGCATCCAGTACTTTCAAACTTGTTACCAGAGGGGTCATTACGTGAGCTGATCGCACAAGGCCTGAAAGTGCATGTAGATAATGAATTTCACATTTTCTCGTATCTTGGCGAAGATTTGCCGGGGGCAATCGAAGCCATGCCAATGGAGCCTGAAGATGTTCCCGTCCTTTTATTAGAGAGTGTCCTGAGTACGCACGGAAAGGCTAAGGCGGTTAAGTTCGATAAAGTCACCCAAGAAAACAAGTTTTCATTGGCTGGCGTACAAATGAAGTTTTCCATGAAGGAGAAGGATGGGCGCTATAACTTATCCAAAGGTGACGTGCTGGGCGACTGGATCGTCAAAACACCATCAACCAAGCATAAGTTCGTACCACTGAACGAATATACGGCCATGTCGCTGGCGGGGCTCGTTGGCGTTGATATCCCTGAGATCAAACTTGTTGAGCTGGATAAGCTCGATAACCTGCCACAAATTAACTTGCCCGATGAAAAGAAAGCCTTTGCCATCAAGCGATTTGATCGTGATGACGACTTGCGTATTCACATGGAAGATTTCGCGCAAATTCTGGTGAAGTACCCACACGAAAAATACACATCAGCTAATTATGAGAATATCGGTAAAGTCATTTATGACTTTTCTGGCGACGGCCTTGCCGACGCTCAACAGTTCGCAAGGCGATTACTGGTGAATATTCTCTTGGCGAATGGGGATGCCCACCTCAAGAACTGGAGCTTTCTATATCCCGATAAGGTTACGCCACGGCTGTCTCCTGCCTACGACATCGTTACAACCAATGTATATATCGAAAACGAAACCCAATATGCGCTCAATCTCGGTAAAACCAAAGAATGGTATACCGTCACCGTGGCGCATTTTCAGTCGTGGGCAGATAAGTCGGGTATTCCGTGGCGAGCGATCAAACCTCATTTAGATGACACAATGACAAAAGCGAGAGAGTTATGGCCTGAGGCTCTGAAAGCGTTACCGATGGACGAAGCGCACAAAGATACGCTCAGAGAACATTGGGTAAAACTTCATGATGAATTCAAAATTAATGCCATAAAGTAAGCCTGTTTTAAGAGTAAGCAGTGTATCAAACGCCGGAAAATTCAGAAGGAACAAAATCTTGTGTTTCTTCGGAGAAGAATTTTTTGAACTAACAAAACCATTAAAAAGGACCGAACAATGAATATGAATCAGGTGATGCTACCCGTTTCAAACATGGATGAAGCAACAGATTTTTATAGGCGAATGGGGTTCCTACAAATAGTAGATACTCCTCATTATGCTAGATTCGAATGCCCTGAAGGGCAGTCAACATTTTCTCTTTTTCTTGAAAAGAAGAAATGTCTAAATGGTAGTGTCATATACTTTGAGAATCACGAAATAGATAAATTGGTATCTGATCTCAAAGAACAAGGGTTCAAATTTGATCAAGAGCCGATGGATATGGAATATCTATGGAGAGAAGCAATATTACATGACCCATCAGGTAATAAGATAAAACTATATTGGGCTGGTGCCAATCGTCTAAATCCACCCTGGAGGGTAGAGCGAGGCGAATAAACGTGCAACCACTTACATCGCCTCACCTTAGTTTTTACACATGTATAGCTGATAGTCGAAATCGAACAAATTGCTGGCCACCGATTAAATAGTTTCCATCTTCGACAAAACCAAATCGAGTGATGGCTTTCGAGTTTGGCCTATCAATCGGTAAGAGCGCTGTTATTGACTCCAGCTTCCAATCAACAAACGCAATATTTTTGATCTTATCAAATACCTTTCTTCCATAGCCCCAAAAGTCAGGGTGGAGCACTAAGGCAAAATCTATCTCTCCGTTTTCGGGCTGCAACCCTCCCCATCCAGCAAAATTGTTATTAACTAATACAATCCAAGGGCCAATCCCATATTCTTCCCAGAGTTGCTTTTTCGACCTTAAAAATTCTCGGCAATTCTCCTCCGAAAAAGCGCCCTCCAGTAATGGCAGGTGCTTGCCTACTAAAGGGTTATTCATTAAATCAATGAGCTGTTTTTCGTACATTTCACTGAGATGAACAAATGTAATTTCTCCCACAAATTAGCTCCTTTCGTAACTTCTTCTCTCACTCATTTTTACATTTCGAAAGACTGCTGACAGGAGGTGACAGCAGTGCTCTGTTAATCTTTCGGCGCGTTTATTTATCATCCAAACCCTAACTTAAGGATATCTTTATGTATACACTTTATGGCTTTCCATTCTCACAGCACAGTCGACGTGTGGTTTCTCTATTAGAAGAGACTGGCTTAGAATACGAATTTAAAAACGTCGACATGATGAATGGTGAGCATATGTCACCAACATATTTGGAGATCAATCCAAATCATCAGGTTCCCACGTTAATTGCCGATAATGTTAAGATTCACGAGTCAAATGCGATATTACGCTATCTTTGTAGCAAGCATGACTTGGAGGCTTGGTACCCTCAGGATGCAGATCAGCGAGCGGCTGTAGATCAGTGGCTGGACTGGATTCAATGCCGTTTATCTCCCGCTGTTCTCGGTATTGTGCTTAACAAAGTATTTATGGGAGAGGACGCTGATCAAGATGCTATCAAGCAAGGGCAAGAAAAAATGGTAGAGTTGTCGCCTCTGCTAGAGAAAACCTTTGCTGATTCGCAGTTTCTTTGCGGCGCAAGGCCGACCATCGCCGATCTTGCGCTTGTCTCTAATATATTTCATCTGGGTTTAGCAGACGAACTTCCCACAGGGGAAAGCACTGGAAGGTGGTACAAGGCCATGCTAGAAATGGATGGCGTTAAAAAGTCATTACCAGAAATGTGAAAAGAGCCTTATGTCAGCGACAAGACGACTTTTTAGTATTATTCAGACCTTGCGATCGGCCAGGCGGCCGATCACTGCGCAACAATTATGTGAGCAGCTGGAGGTCTCGTTACGCACTATCTATCGAGATATTGCAGAGCTTCAGGCTCAGAACATCCCAATAGAGGGGGAGGCAGGCATTGGTTACATTTTGAGAGATGGCTACGACATGCCTCCTTTGATGCTTACGTTAGATGAGCTGGAGGCTGCGCTTTTAGGGGCTCAATGGGTTGCCGAGCGTGGTGATGAGAAACTCTCGATCGGCGCGAGAAGCTTGGTTGAAAAGCTAAACGATGTCGTACCTCAGCACCTAAAAAAAGTCGCTGATTCTTTGGTTGTTGTAGCCCCCTGCCTTACGCCTATCATCTCCGATACGATAGACTCCGAGGTTTTGCGTGAAGCAATGCGCTCGCGAAAGAAAGTCAAAATAGAATATACAGATGGAGCTGGCAAGGTTAGCCAGCGAACTATTTGGCCTTTTATGCTTGCCTATTTCGAAACGGTTAAACTCGCTGTCGCATGGTGCGAAAAACGAGAAGGATTCAGGCACTTTCGCACGGACAGAATAGTGGATATGGAGGTTTTAGAGGAACAGTTTCCTGCTACAACCCAACAGCTTAAGCAGGAGTGGTGGGAACAGGAAAAAGAAAAAGAAAAGCCACGGTTTCATGCAGAAGGCAGTCTCTACACATAATCCAAAGGCACCGAGTCGTTATCTCGAATCAATTCAAACATATTATCTTCTATCCAGCGATCCAAGGTGCAGATTTTCATCCTGAGATCCTGTCCGAGCGGAGTGAGCTCGTATTCGACGTGGGGTGGAACGGTGCCCATGTCTATGCGAAGCACCAGGTTCATGTTCTCGAGTTCGCGCAGGGTTTGAGTTAGCATTTTTTGAGAAATGCCTTCGATTTTCCGCATCAGCTCTCCATTTCGCCAGCGTTCTTTAGCTAGCGCATCAATCACCAGTAAGTGCCATTTTCCGGCTAGAAAGGTCAATAGACAACGTGCTGGACATTTCGCGTTGAAAACATTTGGCTGTGCTTTCGTACGATCTTTAGGTAGTTCATACATGACGAAACCCTGAATTCTACATTTATTTGACAAAAATTATGGTTACCAAAAGGTGCGTACTATATTTTTAGTTATTTTAAAAATAATATCAATACCTCAAGTTGTTTTTATCAAATATCAAGGAGTCTATATGTTTAATGCTATTCAACCGGAAACCGCTTCCAGCGAAGCCCTCGCAGCACTTAACGAAGCTAAGTCTCAATTCGGAGCGGTAATTAATCTTTTTAAAGTAACTGCGAATGGGCCGAACGTACTAAAAGGCATCGCAGCCTTCAATAGAGAGCTGTCTGAATCCATTGAGTTAACACCTGCTGAAACCGAGCTTGTTGCAATGCTAACCTCGGCGCTGAACCATTGCGATTATTGCGTTAACGTCCACATGCAGATTGGAAAAATGCATAAACTGAGCGAAGAAGATTTAGTCGAAGCCCTGTCCGCACGCGCACAGAGCCCTCGCAATCAGGCGCTACTTGATTACACCAATGAACTAGTTCGTAATAGAGGTCGCGTTTCTAAACACGCGATAGACAACGCTATAGCGGAAGGTTTCAGCCAAAAAGCTTTGCTGGAAGTGATTGGTGTCGTAGGTGTTTATACCAGTCTTCAATATATCCGACATGTCGCTGACCCAGAGCACGATTTTCCGCGAGTAAAGCAGTTTAATGCGTGCGAGCACGGCGCTTAATAAAGATAAGCGTTGAGCTTTTCGCTTGAAAGTATCGAGTGATTTAACTGGTTTGCTATCAAAGGGGGCGAGATCTGGTTGCTTATCTTCAAATCTAATCGTGCAGAATTTCTTGCTATCAAAAGATGCTTTCTTAAAGCAAATTAGATCAAGTAATTCTTGAGATGGCTCCCTTTTGTTAGGTGATATTCAGTAATGTTTGTTCCGAAAACTGTAACGGTTTCAATCTATGTCATTGGTTAGCGCTTCATAAGCGCTAACTTTCTTGCTAGGACTCATTTATACCCATTGACCTGTCTACTGCTTTACAGTTTAAGATCAATCACAGTCAATTCTAAGAAGGTTTAACGCTCTGTACAAAATATCAGAACTTGCAAGCAAAGTTGGATTATCAAGAACCACTCTTCTTTACTATGAAAAGATTAGATTGATCTCTGGCGACAGACAGCCGAATGGTTATCGAGTATATACAGAGAAAGATTTACAGCGAATCTTGTTGATCCAAAAATTGCAATCTGGTGGTTTGACACTGAAGGAATGTAAAGCATGCCTTGAGGAAAAAATTAATAAAGCGCTATTGCTGGAGCGTTTAACAGCACTTGATAAAGAGATTGAGCAAAAACAACAGTCTAAAAAGTTGCTTGTGGCCTTAATCGGTGAAGGTGACACCAAAGCGTGGCACGAAGACTTAAATAAGCGGGCACCCTATGCTCATTTAGAATGGTTATTAACTCAGGGTTTTAGCGATAAAGAAGCTCTACAACTGAAGTGGTTATCAAAGAATATGAACGAACACGACTTATATATGAATGATTTCATGAAGATTTTTGAAACACTAGAGCGATGGGGGCCAGGTAGTGAGGAAGATACCAAAAAAGCATTGCTCGCTGTACCAAAATTGCCAGAATCCATTCTGGAGATCGGTTGCGGTAAAGGGCTTTCTACTGAAGTATTGGCAAAATGTAGTAACGCAGAGATTACAGCCTTGGACAATGAGCAATCAGCTCTTGATAGGCTGGAGCAGCGCTTTGCGCAACAATGTCTGGTTGACCAACTCAGCACGGTTTGTGCAGGCATGACGGAGCTACCTTTTCCAAAAAACAGTTTTGACCTTCTATGGGCGGAAGGAAGTGCCTATATAATTGGAGTAGAAAATGCATTGGCGCAATGGCGTTCTGTACTTAAAAAGCACGGGTATTTAATGCTCAGCGATATGGTCTGGCGAACATCGACTCCGAGCTGTGAGTCAATTGAGTTTTGGGAACAAGAATATCCGGATATTCAACTGGTTCAGAGCAGAATTAATCAAATGAAAAAAGCCGGTTATCAGGTCATTGATCACTTCCCACAAAGCGAAAGCGCATGGTTAAACTACTATACGCCTTTGGGGAAGCGACTAAGCGAGCTAGAAAGGGATTTGGCAGATAGCTCCGCATTTAAAGATGTACAGAATGAGGTGAATATTTGCACTCAATTTGGTCATGAGTTTGGCTATCACATGTTCATTCTAGAAAAACTCAATTCTTAATCCCGTCTTTGTGTTTTCGACGCTTAGACATATAAGCGTCGTAGTGCCTCAAAACCCTACCTATTGACGGAGTAAGCTAGAGTAGCGTTGCATTCAAAGGCACATTGCCTTGACATTAATAGTAGATCGGTCTAATAATAAATAACAAAAGTCGAACTACTCACCTGTCTTATCGACTCTTTCGACTACAACGTAATGACCGTGAGGCTAAGGAAATGAAAAAATTAGAGGGCAAGGTAGCCGTAGTAACAGGCGGGAATAGCGGTATTGGTTTTTCGGTAGCAAAGATGTTTTCTGATCATGGCGCTAAGGTCGTTATCTTTGGTCGCGATGCAGAGTCCCTGAAGGATGCAGACATAGCTCTTGCTGGGGAAAGCATGTTTATAAAAGGCGATGTCTGTTCTCAGGAAGACCTAGAGACATTGTTTCAGAAAACACGGAACCACTTCGGCACCATCGACATTGTTGTCGCTAACGCGGGAGGAGCCATAATGCAGCCATTTCTGGAGGTTACAGAAGAAGATTTTAATTATCAGAGTGATGTTAATTTCAAAGGAGTATTTTTTACGCTTCAAAAGGCGGTTCCATGTATGAACGATAGTGGAGCGGCCATTATCGTATCATCAAGTGCTAACTGCCGAGCTGTACCGGGCATGAGTGTCTACGGCTCAGCCAAAGCTGCTGTAAGAGCGCTTGCCCGAACTTTAACCCAGGAGCTCGCACCTCGAAAAATACGTGTAAATGTTCTTACTCCTGGCCCAGTCATGACAGCGGCGTACAGCCGAACGGGTCTGTCAGAGGAAGAGATTGGCGATTTTCAGGCACTGCAAGCATCCCAGATCCCGCTTAAGCGAATTGGACAGCCAGACGAAATAGCAGCAGCTGCACTATTTCTCGCTTCATCGGACTCTTCTTTTGTGGCTGGGGCTGAACTGGTTGCTGACGGTGGCATGACACAGATCTGACATTAGGATTATCGATACTTTCCCAACTTAACCTGACAAATGATGATCAAAACAGATGGCTAGAACACGAGATATAAAAAACTACGACGACGCAAAAACGCGCTTACTGGACACAGGAATGTCACTAATACGCTCTGAGAGTTTCTCAGGTATTGGCATTAACGACGTTCTTAAAAAAAGCGGCGTACCGCGAGGTTCTTTTTACCACTATTTCAAAAGTAAAGAGGCGTTCGGTCTAGAAGTAGCCCAGTACTATCACGGCTTGCAAATAGAGAGCGCAAACCACGTATTAAATGATCAAACCCTCACTCCTATAGCTCGCCTGGAAGCTTTCTTTAGAGGCGCTAGCGAAGAATTTAAAACTCGCAATTACGCAGAAGGTTGCCTGATGTGCAATCTATCAACTGAGTTAGCGGACACAAATGATGAGTTTCAGAAAATACTCAAAAAACATTGGGCGGAGCTCTCGTCGGAAGTCGCACAATGTTTAGCGCATATTCAGCTTGGCGATATTGGTTTAGGCCACCTAAGCAATACAGAAGCTGCGGATTGGCTTATGAACGCCTGGAGTGGCGCTTTGGTGCGCATGAAAGCTGAGCGTAGCGAAGCCCCTCTTCAACTCTTTGAAAAAACCATATTTAACATTAAGAAAGGAACACGCAAATGAGTAAGAACGTATTAATCACCGGAGCGAGCCGAGGAATTGGTTACTTGACGACTAAAACACTTGCCAAACTGGGACACCACGTCATTGCATCTATGCGAGATATTAAAGGACATAATGCGGCTATTGCTACCGAGCTTGCTGGCTGGGCGGTAGAGCATGGCCATTCTCTGGAGGTAGTAGAGCTGGATGTTACGTCCGAAGATTCCGTAGATTTCGCGATACAAGCTTTGGAAGAACGTTTAAATATTGATATTCTTATTAATAACGCTGGCATTATGCCTTGTGGCATCACAGAGGCTTATACACCTGAGCAGGTTTCAGCATGCTTAGATGTTAACGTTGTCGGTGTTGCTCGCACCTGTAGAGCCGTTCTCCCGCACATGCGCGAACGAAAATCAGGGCTTCTAATCCATATAAGTTCAAGTTCCGGTCGGCTTGCGATGCCCTTCTTTGGGTTGTATTGCGCGAGCAAATGGGCACTAGAAGCTATGGCAGAATCTATGCATTATGAACTCGCCAGCTTTGGCGTGGAGTCCATAATCGTTGAGCCTGGCGGTCATGGTACTGATCTGATCCAAAGCCCTCCCGCTCCATCCGATACCCGGTGCATTGAGTCATATGGTGATATCGCTAAAGCACCAGCGAATATTGTGGACATGTTCCAAGGCGTATTTGCTCAAGGGGATAAAAGTACCGACGCACAAAATGTCGCAGATCAGCTTGCGGAACTTGTCGATATGGAAGGCGAGCGGCCGATACGCACGACAGTTGGCCATAATATGGGGGTTGACCAGATCAACACGCGAGTCGCGCCAGTGCAAGCTGAGTTCATTCGTTCATTTTTGCCGATGGCAGGCATAGAAGCACAGGATAACAGATTGTTTGTTTCGGCAACGATCACCTTAAAACCTGAACACTACGACGAAGGCTTAGCCGCCCTTGAATCCATTATTCCCCAGACACTCAATGAACCGGGTTGTCATGTATTTTCTCTCATGAAAAATAAAGAGGGTAATGGGGCGCTTCACCTTTTCGAATGTTTTGAAAATGAACAAGCGTTGCAGCTGCATTATGAGCAAGACTATACCAAAGCTGTTTTTGCTCAATATGAAGAGTGGTTAGAAAAACCCGTTGAAGTAACAAAGATGCTCGCATCCTCTTCGGTAACTTCGGCACAGTTTTAGTTCTCCAATGGCCTTGCTATAGCCCCGCTTACCTATGTGGATTGTTAATAAAATGACTGATCGAAAAAGCCGTTTGGCATATGTATTTATTGCAAGTTTCCTGGTATCGGGAATGGCAGCAGGTGCAGAGCCACTCCCCGCCAAGGAGAGTATTGATATGGATTTGTACAAGCGAGGTTTGCAGAACCTAAAAAACGTTTCCCCAAACACGGAAGGTAAGCCCTTAACAAATGGCATACCTTCCGCTCTGGCTGAGCACTTTATCAGTTTTCTTTACGGCGAAGTTTATGAATCCATAAATCTTTCGCCTAAGAATAGAGAACTGGTATTGGTGGCTGGGTTGATCGCATTGGGTGATAACACAACTGAGTTAAGCGTTCATATTAATGGTGCGCTAAATTCGGGTTGGACAGCTTTAGAAATGCAAGAGGTGATGCTGCAAATGTCCGTTTATTCGGGCTTGCCATCTTCTGTAAATGGAATGAATGCACTAAAAGAAGTGTTAGATCAGCGTAAACAAAGAGGTATAACAGATGTAACAAGCCCACCCTTAGCATCTAAGCAAAAAACAGAAAAATCAAGGCTAGAGGTTGGCTCTAATCAGCTTGAGAAGTTGCAGGTCATAGAGGCTAAAGCGCTTCAGGACGCATATAAAGATGTTTCGCCTAACTTTGCCAAACATGTTATTGAATATGCGTTTGGCGAGATATTGTCGAGACCAACGCTAGACTACCAAACGCGAGAAATGATCACGATTGCGGCGCTCACTGCAATGGACGCAACAAACCAATTAAAGTTTCATATACAAGGTGCACTAAACCTTGGAATCCTCTCAAGAGAGATTGCCGACATTATTATTCTGGTGGGAGCCTACTCAGGCTTTCCTTCGATGGCAAATGCAACAAATGTTTTAAAGGAGGTTCACGATGAATGAAAATGATGCTACGCAAAAGCAAATGTACAACAAGTCTGATGGCTTACAAGGAGTCCCTATAATGGAGAATATGATTGACCGCAGAACCTTCCTATCATTAACGGCGGGAGGTTCGCTCGCTAGTCTTATGATTGGCCATCCCCTTATGAATTTAGCAATGGCCGCCACAGAAAGTCCGGATATTAAGGCTATCGCTTTTGATGGGTTTCCTCTTTTTGATCCTCGGTCAATTATGGGTGAGGTAAAAGAAGTCATACCAGAGAATGGGGGAGCTTTCGGCAAAGCTTGGTTTGACAAAATTTTTGATTATACATGGTTGCGGACAAGCGCTGAACAATATAAGGGGTTTCATGGCACTGTTGCCGATGCACTTGATTACACCGCAGAAGACCTAAAGATTACATTGCGTACGGATCAGCGTGATCGATTACTCAATATTTGGTTACAGCTTAAACTATGGCCAGATGTTATGCAGGCGCTGAAAGTGTTTAAAAATAACGGAATTAGACTAGGGTTTCTATCTAATTTATCGGAAGAGATGTTAAGGACGAACACACGAAGTAACGGCATAGAGAATGCCTTCGAGTTTTATTTAAGCACAGATGTTGTGCAAGCTTTTAAGCCTGATCCACGCGCCTATCAGATGGGGGTTGATGCCTTTCAATTGCCGAAAAGAAACATAGCTTTTGCAGCTTTTGGCGCATGGGATGCCGCTGGTGCCAGTTGGTTTGGATATCCAACTGTATGGGTAAATAGATTTGGACGCCCTGTCGAAAAGTTAGATTCTGGGCCAATTGTAACTGGGCGAAACATAGAAACTTTAGTGGATTTCGTAGTTCGCAAAAAAGGATGAGACTTTGAACCGTATAATTATATTCTTCTTTTTGACAATCCGTTTTTCTTTGGTGCGTCTTTGTATAATTCCGTAAAGCAACAAACGTAAAATGGTATTAACTTGCTCTACGAACAATAACAAAATTTTTTATTTTGTATGATTTAATGGCATTCAACATACTAAGGTAATTTACATGAAACGCAACAAGCATAACGGTACATGTGAAACCGAGTGCCAGAAATTGTCTTTTGATATACGGCGAACAATCATACTATCCGAATATATGAAACATTGGGAGATGCCAGAGTTTAGGCAAACAATGAGTCGAGAAAACGAGCGGGTTGAACTTTACACGTTTCCCGGCGACGACAGTAAGAATGTAACGCGGTTTTCAACAATTGGTTTGTCTTCAATCCGATCAAAAGACAGCGAAAGACAATATAGCGTTGACGCTGAACTGCTGATGGTACTACCTAAAGAAGTAGCTATTGAACAAGAGGATCAAATCAAAAACTATCTATTCGACGTGGCCTCTTACCTACTTAACACTCTGGGAAGGCAATTAACTGTCGGGACGACAATACCGGAAAGTCCATTGGCACCCAATGGTTGGCCCAAGGCGCTGCTCTTCGATGAACCAAGAGGCGAACCTGAAGAGCTTAGCTGCTTTCACATCGGCTCTCAACATGTAGATTTGTTTTGGTTAATTCCTATATATGGAAGCGAGTATGAATTGATCAAAGAAAAAGGATTAGACGCCTTTGATAAACTGGATGAAACAGACGATATTAGCTTAGTTGATATTAACCGCCCCTCGTTAGTGACGAGCTAACACATAGACGACTCTGTTTAACAAAGAACTAAAATCACTGGTTAAATAGATGAATCAAACTCTCTAAAACAGTTGCTTCCTATCTTATCTATGACCCTTTTTCAGTTGCCGCCAACACACCACTTGCACCGAGATACAGCGCGCCACTAAAATAGTTTTGACGCGCGACTAGCTTTTCACCAAACACTTTCGAAGCCTTATTTGCTAAAAATACGTAACCGGAATCCAGCACTAGTGCGAGCAGCCAAAAAATACACGAAAGCATTGCTATTTGACTAAGATAAGGTTGTGACGCGGAAACAAATTGCGGCAAGAATGCGCTAAAGAATAATATTGTTTTTGGGTTGGTTAATGAAACCCAAAAACCTCGCTGAAAAGACCCTAACCCAGTAACTTCCTGAGCGTCAATTTTCTTTACAGCTTTGATAAGATGATTCACTCCGAGGTAACAAAGGTAAGCGACCCCAATCCATTTTAGCCATAAAAAACCGAATGCTAACTGAGATATAAACCATGACGTTCCTAAAGCTGAGATAAGCAGTTGCACCAGCATTGCAGCGCTTGTTCCGGCGACGGTTTGCAAACCTCGTGATCGCCCATGGGAAATGCAAGTAGATACTATGACCAACACATTAGGACCCGGGACAATAATGACGCCAATCGAGACAAGTATAAAAAGTAAAATTTCCATGGTGTTGCCTCAATCTTCGCTGGCCATAATGTAATTAAAAAAGGTTTATCGCTTTTGGTGGAATAAACCCTAACTGTTGTGATGCACTACAGAGCTACAATAATACTACACCGTCAAGTAGTTTGATATTTCGAGTAAATTTCCATCCGGATCTCGAATATAGACTGATTCAATCTTACCCTCTGCACCCGTTCTACCAATCGGCCCACATTCGATTTGTATAGATGCGGCCGTTAAAGAAGATACTACGTCCTTAATAGGGCATTCCGTAATAAAACAAATATCTGCACTACCACTTTTGGGGTGAGCAGCATGAGGTTTAAATTCTTTACCCTTAAGGTGTAAGTTTATTTTTTGATTACCAAATTTTAGGGCCTTTCGGCCTTCGGAAAACTCAATACATTCCATTCCAAGAACTTGGCTATAAAAATCACAAGTGTCTTCTATCGACTGCACAGTGAGGACGATGTGATCAATATGGGAAATTGAAATCATATTTGTTCTCCTTTAACTGAGAAGGAAGTTTGCAAAAGCTTTGCTTTTTGCTGGAATAAACCGACTTGATGGATAGACCAACCAAATTGCAGAGTCAGAGGATGCGCCGCTAACCTTCCAGTCTGGAAGCAGCTCCACTAACCGACCTTTACGCAAGTCCTCTTCAATCATCCAGTCTGCAAGCAGCGAAATGCCCGCGCCCTCAATCACACATTGTCGGATCGCGGCGGCGCTGGATATCGTTAATGTCGGCTTTATAGGAAGCGTGCAGGTGTCGCCATTAGCCTCAAATACCCAAGCGTAGCGGAAATTATCATAAACGAATGTTACCAATTCATGCTGTCGCAAGTCATCTGGACTTTTAGGTATTCCGTTCTGTTTAAGATAGGTTTTGCTGGAAACCAGACGGTAGGTAACATTAGCCAGTTTTCGCGCTACTAAAGTACTATCGGGTAAATTGCCGTGCCGTATCGCAATATCCACTTGACCATTAACAAGGTCTACCTGCCCGTCGGACAACAGAAGCTCCACCTCAATGTTTGGGTAACGTTCGCGAAATAGCTTCAGACGAGGAGCAATCACGACTTGACCGTAGGTCACTGATGCGGTGACGCGCAAGCGTCCCGATGGGGTGGCTGCGGCATCAATTAAGGACTGATGCGTTAAATCCATTTCCTCTATCAATGGCGCGATTCGTTCAAAATAGATTTCTCCGGCCCGCGTAGGAGTTAGATTCCGCGTGGTACGTTGAAAGAGGCGTGTTTTCAACAAATTTTCAAGCGCGCTTATCGAACGAGAGACCGAAGAAGGAGCCAAGTTTTGATCTTTTGCGACCTCTACAAAGCTTCCCGCTCGATACACTGCCAAAAATGTCTTAATGTAATCAGTATTCATAATTGCTTATATCACACTAATGAATTGCAAAGAAGGTTATTTATTGCGTATTTTGATTTTATTAAGGTGTGTAGAACCCCAACCATTGGAGATCAACATGACCTACTTACTTCGATTAGATTGCAGTCCCAGAAACAGTGATTCTGTGTCGCGAGAATTAGCAGATAACGCGGAGAAACGCCTACTGACAT
The DNA here is from genome assembly GCF_039537985.1 of Litoribacillus peritrichatus. Taxonomy (NCBI): domain Bacteria; kingdom Pseudomonadati; phylum Pseudomonadota; class Gammaproteobacteria; order Oceanospirillales; family Oceanospirillaceae; genus Litoribacillus; species Litoribacillus peritrichatus. The sequence goes on along the minus strand of NZ_BAABBN010000007.1, from coordinate 1,303,432 downwards.
TAATTCCTTCTCTCAGCACCAAGACTCGAGATCTTGCGACCGAAAATTTGCCTCATATCACCAATGATACGATTGCTGGCTTCTATGCACCTCCGAGTGGCAAGACTGAGAAACTTAAAGCAGCCACAGCTCTATCAGACGAACTCATTCAAGAGTTAAAGATGGCCGACACACTACTAATTAGCGCACCAATGTACAATTTTGGGGTGCCATCATCACTCAAAGCGTGGATCGATCAGATCGTACGGATCAATAAAACTTTTGCGTTTGACGGGTCGCAGTTTGAAGGGCTTGTTGCTGTTAAGCGGTCGGTATTAGTCCTCAGTTATGGGGCTCAAGGCTACGCTCAGGGTGGTGACTTATCTGAGATGGACTTCCTCGAACCCTACCTCAGAGCTTTAATGAGTTTTCTTGGGATAGAAAAGACGCACGTCATCCGTATTGAAGGAACAACAGGCGATCCTGATGCACTCGAAACGGCGAAAAGGCAAGCCTTGGTTGATATATCCCAGCTCGTTGTTGAGGAGTCTTAATATGTTGCAGTCATTAAACTTTTCAGGGCGTACCGCTCTCATTATGGGTGCAAGCCAGGGTATTGGGCTAGCAACAGCTAAAGTTCTCGCAGCGTACGGCGCAACGGTTGTTTTGACTGCTCGATCACACCAGAAAATCGAATCAGAAGCTGATTCGCTTCGCTCTGGTGGATTAAGCGCATTGGCCGTTCCGTGTGATGTTAGTGATTATCTCTCCGTCACCGAGGCCATCGAATATGCAGTTGAAAAGACAGGAAGGATCGATATTTTGGTAAATAATGCGGGAGTGATAGAGCCCCTTGCACCGCTTATCGAGAGCGACCCAGATACGTGGGCACGCGCCGCTGACATTAACTATAAGGGGGTCTACCACGGAATTCGGGCGGCGGCCCCAATTATGATTGAACATGGGAGTGGAATAATCATTAATATGAGCTCAGGGGCAGCGAATAGCGCCCTCATCGGCTGGAGTCATTACTGCTCTGCGAAGGTCGCAGCCAAAAAACTTACAGAGGTTGCTCACAAAGAAATTGGAGAAAAGAACATTCGAGTCGTAGGACTGTCACCTGGCACTGTTGCTACTGCCATGATGGAAAAAATACGGGATTCTAAAATCAACACTGTGAGCAATTTAGATTGGAGCGTCCACATACCACCTGAGTGGGTAGGCGAAGCCGTTGCTTTTCTATGTGGAGACGAAGGTGCGGAGTACGCAGGAACAGACTTTTCACTCAAAACTTCAGAAGGTCGTAAACGTGTTGGGCTACCCACTTTAAGCGACTAAATCAAAGTATTTATTTTAGCATGTGAAGCGCTATCTGTGACTTTTCGTATGACGTGTGATTTAGGTTAGCCAGGGCTAGTTTAAATCACACTTTCGGTAAGTAAGTTAGCTCCACGCTTCTGTTAAACTAAAATGAGGAACGCCAAATGTTGCTGTGAAGCACTTAAGTAGGTTTTAAGTTGACTCAAGTCCCGCGCACAAATACGTTTGGCTATATGAACAGAGATTTAGACAATAAAGTTGGTATACCGTCACCCTCCCAGGTTGTAATAATTGACATTGAGGCCTCCTCTTTGAGAGGGGTTTCTGGAGATACGCATGATGCTGCACTATTAAGCTACCCTGTCGAGATCGCCGTTGCACATGATAATGGAGGTTCACAGGCTTATTTAATTCGCCCTGAGCCAGGCTGGCAAGACTGGAACAGTGAACCTAGCGATGAGGATATTGGAGCTATTCACAGAATTTCACGCACACGATTATTCGAAGAAGGTAGAAATAGTCGTTTTGTTGCGGAATGGCTCAATGAGCAAGTAGACGGTAAAATAGCCATGTGTGATAGCCCAAATGCTAGGGCCGATTTATTCTGGCTTGATAGGTTGTATGAGGCTTCAGGGGTAGAGCGTGGGTTCGACGTATTCTATTTGTATGACTTTATCGCTCTGGAAGATCCAGACTTTGACATGGCGTATGAACAGGCGGGGATAGCCGATGAAACAGAGCATAGAGCGGAGCGAGATGCTACGGAAATTATGAGGTTATACTGTGAATTTTATTCAATTAAGGCAAACAAAGAATTTTCAGCCTCCCCGTCTACGCCTACTCTTTAACTATATCTAACGCCTTTAGTATTGACCTAAAATCCACCGCTTGTAACAGAATATAGGTACGACATTTGTATATTTCAGAAATATCAAAGATATCCGGATTATCGGTACACACATTACGATACTATGAAAAAGAGGGATTGCTAGAAAACGTCACAAGAAACGATTCAGGAAGGAGAGTTTACAGTAACGATGATCTAGTTTGGATTGAATGGATTCAAAGATTAAAATCTACAGGCATGTCATTAGACGAGATTAGGCAGTTTTCTTCTTTGAGGTATTTGGGGGACGATAGCATATCTCAAAGAAAAGACATGCTTATAGATCACTCGATTAAATTGAAGTCAAATATTCAAAAACTTCGAGAGGAGCTGTCTGTCGTAGATTATAAGATTAAAGCGTACGAGGAAAAAGAAAAAAGCTTGACCTAGAGTGAACTCTAGCTTGTAACATATTCCTTAACAGCTATTTAAAGGAGTATTGAATAATGCAACAAACAGGCTACCATATCACTGCTGAACTGCGAGTAAAGGACAAAAGAAGGTTATCGGAGGCTAAAGCTGCTTTGGTAACGCTATGTCAAAATACGGTCGGAGAGTCAGGTTGCAGTTTATTTAGTTTGCATCAGTGTTTGGACGATGAGTGTCGATTTCTGTTATGGGAAAGGTTTGAAAATGAAGCGGCTTTCAATCAGCATTTCCGAGAGCAACATACTATAGATTTTGTTGCTCTAGATCTTACTGAGATTGTGCAGTATTTTCGATCTGATGTAGTTATCAAGTGAATGTGTAGATAAAAGGAGATGCAATAGCGTATTGACTAAGACTCCATTGCATTTCCTTGTTCAGTTTTCTAAATTTTTTTGAAGCTAACGTCAGACAAATCTTAATTTTGGGCGTGCCTTGTGTACCTCTAACCAACAATCTGATCTATAACGAGATTATCCTTAGCTACACTTGCCGGTATTAACTAAAAATTAGTATTTATCTGTTATCGTCATCGTAGGCTGGTTGTTTTATGGCCATCCTAAGTTAACGTTAATAAATGGGTGCAAGGCTGCGATGCGGCATTTTGCTGTTACCGCTGCTTCCTATAAAAGGAAAGCCCCATGGATGAGTTATTAAACGGCAAAAGCATCAAGGCAGATTTTGAAGCGCAGGTAACAGCGGCGCTTATGATTCAGAGCAATGCGCTTATCCCGCTTAAGCTTGCCGCTCGTTTATGTGGCATCCCGAAACACGAAATACTAAGGCGCATTGACTGCGGTACATTCCCAAAACCTAGAACATTGTCCTCAACAGGTAAGCGTATTCGCGAAGCGTTTTACCTGAAAGATTTACATGAATGGATTAAGTGCCCGCACCTCTATCACCAAAGGGGACTGCATGAGTGATCAATTAAGCTTGGCACAAATTAAAAGAGCGTATCATCAGGCTGCAAAAATTGTGGCGCGATATGGTGATAAATACCTACCGATATTCGAACGGCTTGAAAAAGAATACCACGATAGAAAAGATAAAGTTAAAATCCTAAATCGTGCTATAAAAATTGCAGAAAAGCACACGGGATTCGAACCTACAGACCTCTAAAAACTGGGATACAAAATGGTACACATACTGGGACACAAATTTTTATAGTAGTAATTTCTAATAAGCACCTAACGCACTGAAATAAAATCATAATTATAGATGAGATTTTTCAAATCGAATCCTGCCCCCTCCACCATTTTCATTTACATAATCTTAACTATTTTCCCGATAACATGTTGTATTGATTGAAATTTACTTTTCAATTGACCAAGGCGCATTTTTGCTTTACCTAAAAATGGTACACAAGGTGGGCTACAAATTGGGACACATGGATGGCAAACTATGTATTTTGCAGAGGGAAGAATTTTTATTATCGCAGGCGCGTTCCTGAATACGTGTCCGACTACGATAAGCGCGCCATCATCAAAATATCTTTGGGCACCAAAGATGAAAAAGAAGCCATCCGAAAAGCTGCCATCTATAACGACTATATCGAAGATTATTGGCGCAGCCTGATTAAGGGCAATGGCAAAGCTGATCCTGAAGCTGAATATCGCACCGCTATCAAGCTCGCAAAAGCCCATGGCTTTGCCTATAAGAATGCCGTTGAAATTGCCAAAGAACCGTTAGAAGAAATTGTTGAGCGCTTGAAGACGGCAAACAAGGCCATAGAACAACCTGAAACAGTCTCTTCCGTGCTTGGCGGCACGGATGTGCCAGAGTTACCGTTAAGCACTTGTGCGGACAAATACTGGCCGCTATGCCGTGACAGACTCACCAATAAGTCCGAGCATCAAATCCGTAAATGGAAAAATCCGCGCCTTGCTGCCATCAATTACTTTATCAGCGCTATCGGTGATAAGCCTCTTAAATCCATTGCGCGCTCTGACATTTTGCAGTTCCGACAATGGTGGATGGATCGTATTGAAAAAGGCGAAGTCGTGGCCGCGACTGCTAATAAGAACATGATGTATGTGAAAGACATGCTTCAGGTGGTCGGGCTTCAATATGAAGTGGCTACCGATTTTGATGTGCAGTTTTCAAAAATACGCCTTAAGGAACTGGAGCAATCACGGCCTCCTTTTGAAGCCAGCTATGTTCAAGATGTCTTACTTTCCAAGCACGCCCTCAATGGATTGAATGATGAGGCGAGGCTTTTAGTATTTGCCATGGCCGATACTGGCGCGCGGGAATCTGAGCTGATCGGCCTTACAAAAGAAGATATCGTTCTGGATGAGCCTATTCCCTATATTTGGATTCGCGCGCGTGAAAACAAAGCGCTCAAAACGCTTACCTCAGAGCGCAAAATCCCGCTCGTTGGTGCCGCGCTTCATGCCTTCCAACAACTACCGAGTGGATTTAACCATTATCGCACTGCCGATACCGCGTCCACGACCATCAATAAATATTTGCGTGAAAACTATTTAAAGCCAACACCAAATCATTCCCTCTATTCGTTGCGCCATACCTTTAAAGACCGCCTCCGCGACGCAGGCGCGCCAGAGGAAGTCATCGACGAACTTATGGGGCACAAGAAGTCGGGGCCGAAATACGGCCGTGGTCACATGCTTGAGAAAAAGCACGAGTGGCTTAAGAAAATCGCTTTTAGCGTCTAATCACGATTTTTATTGAAAAAACTTAAAGTTTTTTGATATCTGTAAAACTGAAAGGTTTTGCAAATGGACAGAAACAACAAAAATAACACCTTTGAGCAATTATCAAACAGCCCTGACAAAGGTTTATCAACCATTGAAGAAATATCTGACACATTAATATCTGAAATCTGGGGGGAATCTATAAAGGTTGATAACCAACAACAGTCTTCAGAAACTATGCCCATAAAGACATTCGCTCCCACTGACCAAGAAAATCCATCACCAGACATCTAGAACAATATTGAAAATCATCCGCCGAATAATAAATTAAAACTGTTATTAATCCTGTCACTAACAACAGTCATTACATTTTCACAAGGCTTTGGAAAATTTTCATCCCAATAAATACTTCTCTTAATGGGGTGCTGATTTTTTAAGACCCAAGAGAGATCAAAAATCATCTGGCGTCGATGAAGCTCTAAATTTTTATGCTTATGCGTGTGGTAAGTTGCATGCCAAGTCTCTACCGTCAACAGCTCGTCAAACCCTGATTGAATATAGTCATCCCACAATTTACCAATCAAATCTGACTCATGGTTCTCAGCTCTTATATATCTTCTGTGCTTCTCACTAAATCCGCCCTCAACTCCATTCTCTTTTTTATAGATACGTTCAAAAAAAAGCATCCAACCATGCATATAAAAAAACCAAATCTCGTCTGATGTCCAATCATATAATGAATTGTACAAAATTGAGTTCTTTAGGATTTTTGAGAAAGTTTTTTTGCTGGGCTTTCTGCCCCTCTTTTTGTAATTTTCTAGTAGAGATTCATGAATATTGGGTGGAGGTCCGAAAAACAACAGGATACCGGCTCCGTTAAACAGCGCGGGGTATTCTATTGCTCCTAGCACAAATTTACTCTCAACTATCTTTAAGTATTTGTAGCATGTTTTTAAGCTGATCCCCATATTGAGAGCTATTTGCTTGGGTGATTCTTGATCCACAAACCCGCTAACCAGAGCTTTAAAAGACTTCTTCGACAATCGATTTAACCTCATATCGAAATTTTCATTTCTTTTCTGTCTTTTATTTTTTAATTCTGGATAAAATTTATTTTTCCATCTTGAAAAACTGCTTTCGGAGCACGCCGCAGTCAAACAATAATATGATTGCGAACTGAATGAGAGGCGATCCTTCTTTGATCTGCGAGCATCTTTGATCCAATTATCCACCTCAAAGCGCCAGTATTTCTCTGTCTTTGATACCGTTTTCCCTCGACGTAACTTCGGCTTAATTTTACTTTTCCAACGGGAAAACGAGCTTTCAGATAACCCATTCTTCAAGCAATACGCTTGCTGAGAACAATTCTCATTTTGAAGCCAATTCTCTATATGTCCACACCAGAACGACTTACGAGATTCGTGCGAGTTACCAGCCTGCATAATACCCTCATAATTATTCCACTCAGTTTTATATTTTTATGATATTAATCAATAGTTTAGCATTATTTGTGCAAAAAGAAATTTACCGTTTATGGAGATACAGCTAGGCAATTAGCAGATACGATTAAATCAAGCTTTGCGCGAAGCCTCTTAGAACCAAAAAGTTCAACGAACTCGCCCTTTTCAAAGGGGCTGGAGGCTTTTAAATGTCTGATTTCAAAGTAATTTCAATCAATGTCACGCTCGAAGCGGTGTATGACCCCGTGTATGAGCAACCACAACCACCCACGCCGTTAGCCGATCAGCTTCGCTGCGAGCAGTTCTATAGCTGCAACAGTGAATACTGTGCCAAGCATGGCTGCCGTAATGCGCTGTCCCGCAAATCTGAGGAGGTGCGCTCATGAACTTCGACAAACCATCCCCGTTTGACGGTGTGAAAGCCGTCAGCCCTTCAGGAGTAGTCAAAGTCCTCTTTGCCATCTCTCTTGAAGCCGCCATGTTCATTATGTTCTATGCGGTCTACACCGAAACGATAGGCTTGATGAACGAAACGTACCTTTCAGAGCTTCCCGTTCTGGGAGGGATGTTTGGCATGCTCGATCCTGATGCCAATGCCTCTCACATCATCTCAATACTGCTGGCCACGTTTTCGGTGGCAACGCCGCTCTTCATCTGGGCGGAAGTGCATCGTCAAAATATCTTGGATGATCCTCAAGAATGGTTTTCTCACCCGCAAAATCAGATTTTGGCGAGCATCGCTGGGTTGGTCTTAATCATGGTCATTGGCCTTGAGGTCGTAAATTTATACACACTCGTTGCACGAGAAAGCACTCAAGGTGGTTTTGTGGTGCAGCAAGAAAGCGGCGTGATGGCATTCCTTGCACAAAACAAAGGGCTGGCGATTGGCGTGAGCGCAGTGATTGCCGTCATCAACATCATCCTCGCGCTATTCACTACACGCGCCTTCCAAAGCCTTAAGTCAGAGGAGAAATAGTCATGAAATATTTAACCGCTCTTATGCTTACCCTTTGCATTACCGCTTGCGGTGAACAAGTGCAGGCTCCCAAAGCTAAAACTCATGAAGATATCTTCGTGCTTATCGAGAATGGCGGAACCATTGCCAGTGAAGATCAAGGGGAAGCGCTGAATACCGCGCTTCACTTACTTCAGCAATTGACCTCACTCTCTCGAAGGAAAGCCACGAGTGACACTCAGATTCACATTATTCTGAGCGCACTGCCTAACCGTATTGCGTGGTCTGGAACGGCTGGGCAGCTTCTTTCACAAGCGGAAGATGTTAAAAATCTGATTGTGTTCAAACCGACCTTTTCGGATTTGGTTATGGCGTTTGATCAGATTGAAACAACGGTGAACCTGACGCAGCCTGACAGCATTCGCTTGTACTGGATTGGATCAACGGTTCATGTACCGTTTCAGCAAGGTAATGATCCGATTGACGTTGTAGTGCCTCAAGAAGTACCAAGCGAGTTAGCGCTGGCAAATCTCGCCAGCAAACTCACCACTCTCAAAATTATGCGTGTTCACCCCGATCAAGACAAGGTGCTGCAAGCCTATCTTGGCTCACTCGGAATTTTGAAACGTGCGCGCAGTGGCGATATTGATTTTGAATTGCTTGGTGAGGCGCAAACGAAGTCCCGACTGAATACGTTGCTTTAGGTGGAGGGATATCGATGAAAACTCTCATTAAAAACCTCGCAGTTGCAGTTGGCCTATCGGCCTTCTGCAACACCAACCTGCTGGCAAATGAGCCTGTTATCACTGTTAAATCTAAAAGTGAGTATTCAGCGCCGATCATTGTGATTCGATCAAAATATGATTTTGAGAAATCCATTTCTTTGAAATTAAAAACTGACCCTTCGCTTGATGCTTCGGACATTCTCATAAGGACAATATCCAAGTTCGGAATGGTCGATGCCAATGGCATTAAGATCGTATCGGGGTTCGATATTGATCAGTCGAACAATATCATTGTCGCTTTTAGCGGTGGAACCTCCGAGATTATTCAAACCTCAGGAAACCCTTCGCAGCTCAACATCGTTGCCAGCTTTCGAGATTCCAGTGGTCAGTTTGTTTCGCCACCTCCCGATAGCGTCGCGGTTTATTCTATGAGTGGTGAAAAGCTGTGCTTTGACTACAAAACCGTTCAGCAGGCACCACCTAAAATTGGTATTGCATTACTGCTTGATCGTTCTGGCTCAATGGCTGGCAATATAGATGCGGTTAAGAGCACAGCCAATAACTTTCTTAATTCATTGCCGCCGCATGCTCTATGCGCCGTTGGTAGCTTTAACTCCGACTTAACATACGGCCATAAAAACTACCAGCAATGCAATGGCGGCGGATTTGGCTTTGAAAATATTGAAGCCAGTGGCGGCACAGATATTTTTAAGGCGCTGAGCAGTGCCTATTCAGACCTATCAGGCAGTTACTTCAATGGGTATCAGAAGGCGGCTATCGTTATTACTGACGGGTACACCGTAAATGATGCAAAAGTAAAAGCTGAATTACTCGCCAATAAAAATGGCATTCTGACCTTTGTGTATTTCATTGGCGGAAACCATAAAGATGACCTTGAAGGCATTACCGATCACTTCATTTCTCAAGGCGGCAATGTTAGGCAGTCGCTATCGCATTACTTTAGTGCCATCGGACTTGCTTATAAAAGCCAGAAAGTTCTGAGCGTTAAGCCTTGCTCTGGAGGTGCGCATGCAACTCCGTAGCCAAGGGGCACAGCATCCGTCGCGGATATATAGCCGCGACCCCGATCTGCATGGCTCTAGTAAATGGGCGACGATAAACCACCTTCACCAAAAAGGTTATGGCGAAGGTGGGCGCATATTCCTTGGCTACGGCATGGCCGAAGCGAATAAAGGCCGCGCTTATGGTATAACCACAAACACTCAAAAGCACCTGCTGACTGTAGCGCCTACACGTAGCGGAAAACTTCTAACCGCCAGTATGCCGCGATGCTTGGAGCATCGTGGTTCGCTGGTTGCACTTGATGTGAAAGATGGTGAGCTATCTTTAATCGCTGCGCGATATCGGCGTGATGTACTTGGCCATAAAGTCATCATTATCGATCCATGGGATTTAGCTTGCTCAAAGCTAGGCATGCCTCAATCAAGGTTTAACATTATGGATTGGCTTGATCCTGACAATGATGACTTTGTTGAGGATGCCATGACCATAGCCGATAGCCTTGTCACTGACCGAGGCGGAAAAGACCCGTTTTGGACGGATGAAGCTCGCGCGCTCGTTATGGGGCTAATTCTCTATGTTGCGGCCACGCCTCTGGTGCTAATGCCGACCACCAAACGCTCCCGAGACATTCCGCAATTGAGAAGATTGTTAAGCCTATCTTCCGATGACTTTAAAAAAATCGTTGGCGGAGAGTATGCTGAAGACGAAGATGGCAATGCTATTTTAATAAAGCCCGGCATGATGCAAAGCTCCAACGAATATGTTCGCGCTTCAGCCGCACGTATTCTCAATAAAGCATCGAAGGAATTTTCCAGCATTTTATCAACGGCGCAACAAAATACGCATTTTTTAGAAAGCCCCAAAATACAGCGCACTTTATCGGAATCAGACTTTACCTTTGAAGAGTTGGAAAATGGCAAAACAGATATCTTTGTCGTTTTGCCTGCTGGAAGATTGTTTACCTATAACCGCTTTTTGCGGATGTTGCTAAGTTCTGCGATTACTTCAGTAACCCGCTTTAAGACCAAGCCAAACCCTCCCGTGTACTTCCTTATGGAAGAAGCCGCTGCTTTGGGGCGCATGGAGGTAATTGAAACCGCCTTTGGGCTTATGGCGGGGTATGGCATGCAGCTTCACATGATTGTGCAGGATTTAAATCAGCTCGTCTCACTTTACGGCGAGAGGTGGCAAACCTTCATTGCCAATAGCGGCGTTATACAAATCTTCGGCACCCGAGATTTAATGACTTCAGAATACACATCAAGGCTGTGCGGCATCACAACAATAGAATCGTTAAGTGAGTACAGTGCTGAGATGCGGGCTCGCCTTTTTAGTGATCCCAATTTTTTAAGCCGAGAGGATGCGCTCACATCGCGTTCGCTTATTACTCCCGACGAAGTCATGACGATGAGCCCAGTTGCTCAGATTCTTATCTTGTCTCATGCCAATCCAATCGCATGCTTCAAAACCGCTTACTTTTTGGATCAAAGATATAGAAATAAAAATGGTTCGCCCATTTACGATATTCATCCAAACTTTGCTGACGATCCAATAAGCAAGCCTGTTAATTTCACTAAGCAGGGGCTGAACATTGCTGCGCCTCTCTCTTCGATATTTGATGGAGGGTGAGCGTATGATATTTAGAGCATGGTTTTCAATTTTTGTAATGGGCGTATGTGCATGGAGCGTGTGGATTGGGCTTGATGGGAAAATCCCTCCTTATGAATACGCGCCAGTTAGTTTTCTTTTCCATTGGGTAACACCATGGCTGTTATTAATTTTGGCTGCAAAGTCGTGGTATCGCATTTTCATCTGGGGACGCATGCTGCAAGCGAGGCAATCGCCTCCAATTCTTAGTCGTGGCTTATCAGCACAAGCGCATAAGCAAACAAATACGGCTTTATTGAAACTTGCTTCGCAGGCGCTTCTTCTTTTCGCCTTAGCTGGTGTGTTAAATCAGTTCTCAATTAATCATATCGAATGGTGGATCGCATCGATCATTGCCTGTTTTTACCTTCTTAAAAAATCATCAAAGGCGGGGTAATGAATATGATTAATTTATTGCCCACAAAAATAGAAAGCAAGAAAACGGCGGAAACATGCGGTTTACAGGGCGCTTATTTACGATTTATTAACGATTTCAGGCGTATCATTATAAGTATGAGAGATTGTCGGGACGCCAGAGCGTTCCATGCAACTCTCTTTTTTTGTGGTCAGGTGGGTGTATGTGCATGTTCCGCACCCAGAACGTGCCATCTCTCAGATATACGCGGCTGGCGCAAAGAATACGGCAGTGAGAGCAGTAATTCGCTTTCACTGCTTTTTTATGGGGGGATATATGGATAACCCCCTCATAAAACTGGATAAAAATGAGTCAAATGAGGCTCAGATTTGTTTGAAGACTCCGCTGAAAGCGAGTCATAATCGGGGTTCTGACGATGAAGCGATAATCGCTCTCGTGAAGTTTCTGGCAAGACGCGCCGCCGAAGATGATTACGAATTTTACCGCAGCGCGCTTAGCAATCCCGATATAGAAGATGGTGGATAGGAATATGACGCAACGTGCTTGCATATATGCCCGATATAGCTCTGACCTTCAAAGTGACGCATCTATTGAAGATCAAATTCGCCTGTGTAGCGACAAAGCAAGCGCTGAAGGCTGGAAGCTTGGCAATTGTTATACGGATGCAGGAATTTCTGGGGCATCACTCATGCGCCCTGGCATTCAATCTCTGCTCAGCGGCGCAATGAATGGTGAATTTGACATACTCATTGCAGAAGCCTTGGATCGCCTCTCGCGTGATCAGGAGGATATCGCAGGCATTTTTAAACGCATGGAGTTTGCTGGCGTTAAAATCATCACCCTTTCAGAAGGGGAAATATCTACGCTTCACATAGGCCTGAAAGGCACAATGAACGCGATGTTCTTGAAGGACTTGGCCGACAAGACTCGCCGTGGTCTTCGTGGTCGTGTAGAGAAAGGCAAATCTGGTGGCGGTCTGGCCTATGGCTATCAGGTGGTAAAACAGTTCGACGCCAATGGTGAAGCCATCAAAGGGGATCGTGAGATTGATGAAGTGCAGGCCGATATCATCCGTCGCATCTTCCGAGAATATGGCCTTGAGAACAAATCGCCCAAAGCGATTGCTGCTCAGCTCAACGATGAAAACATACCTTGCCCATCTGGCAAAAGCTGGGGGCAATCCACCATAAACGGAAACCGTAAGCGCGGTACGGGCATTCTGAATAACGAGCTTTATATCGGTCGCCTGATCTGGAACAGGCAACGCTTTATCAAAGACCCTGCCACAGGAAAGCGTGTAACGCGCCTGAATGATCCGTCTGAATGGATTATTCAGGACGTGCCAGAGCAACGCATCGTTGATTCTGAGCTATGGGAAGCGGTTAAGGCGCGCCAGAAAACACTGGATCGTAAATCTACCGCGCTTTGGCAAACGAACCGCCCCCAATATCTGTTATCAGGACTGACCAAGTGTGGCGTTTGCGGTGGCGGGTATTCCAAAATCAACTCTACCCAATATGGCTGCTCTGCGGCCAAGAACAAAGGGGATAGCGTTTGTAACAATCGCCGCACTATCAAACGAGAAACGCTGGAGGGCTATGTTTTGGATGGCTTGCAAGGCCACCTCATGCGTGAAGAGTTGGTCAATGTGTTCTGTAAGGAATACACCAAGCATTTGAGCACCTTGCATGCGCAGGCCAATGCGCAGCGTAAATCGCTTGAATCTCAACGTGACAGCCTTCTCAAAGAGCGCGAGCGCCTAATACAGGCCATCAAAGACGGTATTCCCGCCAGTATGGTCAAGGATGATCTGGAAAGCGTTTCAGAGCGCATTGAGAAAGCGGAACAAGCTCTGACGGTGCAACCTGCACTCAAACCTCTGATTCATCCGGCCATGGCATCACGTTATCACCAAGCCATTAAAGACTTAAAGGCATCGTTGAATGCGGATGGCGCACGCGCCGAAGCATCACAGCATTTGAGGGGGCTTATCGACAAAGTGGTGCTAACGCCAGAGGAAGGCGAGAAAGGCCTGCGTATTGATCTTTACGGAGATTTAGCTGGAATCTTGAATATGTCTTTGGAGACGAAAGATATGAAAATCTTGGACAAACTATGCTTGAACGCATCGAATGATAATAAGGCTATCAATGGGGCTTTCGCCCACATAGATAGAATTGGTAGCGGGGGCCGGATTTGAACCGACGACCTTCGGGTTATGAGCCCGACGAGCTACCAGGCTGCTCCACCCCGCGTCATTGTGGGGCGCATTATATGGAGGGCGCGCCTGGCTGTCAAACAAATAAAGTATTTATTTTTGCCGGTCAGAATTAGGGGCTTCGGAGTAGGCTTCGTCCGGGTCCACGATTTTATCTTCTACATCTTCTTGCTGAGCTACAAAGTGAAGCGCCATTTCAAACGAAGAGCGGGTAAACTTCAATACTTCGGCAAACCCCTCATCACTGAGTTGCCGAGCTGCGTCATGGCCTCGCATAATATTAATGAATTGCCGTTCACGTTCAAACTGGGTCGTGACCTTCGCAGGCCCCCAGGCTTCCATCAGTTTCCATAACTCAGGGTTATACGCCCTGACGTACTTCATCACAAACGGAACCGGGTCATGACGCGCTAACAAAGCCGCCAATCTCAGAATTAACTCAAACGATAAGGTTGCCGTCCCCTCTTCCACAGCCTCCAATAAATGCTTATCGCTTAAATCAAGGGCTTCCGCCAACTCTGATCTCGTTAAGCCTGCCACTTCCCGCATATCACGCAGGGACTCGCCAGCGTCTGCAATTAATCTCAGGTTCTCAGGCGATTGAACGAGTTTCGATGCTTTGTTTAACGAAGTAACACCCGTTTTCCACGCCATTTTCAGCGCGTCTTCCGCCAATCTGCGAACGAACGAAGAACGGCTTCCCGTTTCACTGGTTTCTGACTCAGGCGCGTCCTGAACAGAAGACTCTGCCCCCTGATCTTCATCAGCAAGCACCTTTTCGGAAGTTTTCCCCGATTTCGTCTTCTTTTTGTCGACCATTTGTCGATCCTTTTTAGCGATTATGGATAGATCATATGCCAGAGACGATGTTTTATTCAACTGCACTAGGATTCCACTTCGACAGCCTCTATAATCACCGCTTTATTTTTAACCTCAAACTAGCATCAGTTCAGGAATAGATTATGAGTTACAACAACATTCCAGCAGGCAAGGATGTGCCTAACGACGTTTTCGTAGCGATCGAAATCCCAGCAAACAGCTCTCCAATCAAGTACGAGATTGAAAAAGAGTATGACGCGCTAATGGTTGACCGCTTCATGGCAACGCCTATGTTCTATCCAGCAAACTATGGTTATATCCCACAGACACTTGCGGATGATGGCGATGCATTGGACGTTTTGGTTGTAACTCCTTACCCGGTAGCTCCAGGTTCAGTCATTCGCTGCCGTCCGGTTGGCGTTCTGAACATGACCGACGAAGCCGGTGAAGATGCTAAGTTAGTTGCAGTTCCACACACGAAACTGACTAAAATGTACGATGACGTTGAAGACATCACGGATCTTCCGCAACTGCTTCGCGATCAGATTGCACACTTCTTCGAGAACTACAAAGATCTTGAAGTTGGCAAGTGGGTTAAAGTTGAAGGTTGGGACGGCGTAGAAGCGGCTAAGAAAGCCATCGTTGACTCAATTGAAGCATACAACAACGCTGAGAAGTAATTTCAGCTTGTTATAAAAAAGCCGGAATAACCATGGTTATTCCGGCTTTTTTGTGAACAAAAAAACTACTCTTCCATTTCCTCACTTGCCAAGCTCATACCCGTCCTCAGATCACGTACTTTCTTAGCCAGGTTCTGCTTCACAAAATTCTTATATTCCACCTGATGAAAGTTCACAATGGATTGAGCGACACGCTCCATGGAAGTGTAAATTTTCAGGTTTTCCCTAGCTGCCGTGCTTTTCACCTGATCTGCAGCCCGTTTCACCGAGTCCAACAGGTTTTCACTTAAACTCACCGCCTGAGCCGCCATCTTTTCCATGTCCTGAATAAGCTCTTCATCCAGATAGGCTGCATCAAACTGAATCTGATGTTCAAGCTGGGTCGCCATTTTCAGCAATTTTCGGGTATCGTCATAAAAACGCTTTACATGCTCTTCTTGCTTAACCGAGTGCATGCCTGCCAGCGCCTGAGCACCAATCTTAATAATGCGGGTGGAACCGTCAGCACTGTTTTTGCCCCAAACCACAAACGCCTTGTAGATTTCCTCAACCGCACGAATGGATTTGCCATCAATGACGACCGGGGAATATTCCAGATCAACCTCATTGGATTCTTTGTTCATTTGACTAAGCATTTGTTTATTCATCTTAATCAATTGCTGCTTAGCTTTTTTTATTTCCTGCTGCGCGGATTTCACTGCCTCACGGGACACAATGTTGGCCTGCTTCTTTAAAAACCACCACCCTGCGATAAAGGTAACAGTCAGCAGGATCACAAATCCGATGACATTAATCAAAATCAAAGTTTCTAAGTTATTCAAACTTCGCTCCGTTTATCTATTCCATGCTGACCCGTTGCTTATCTATGCCTTAAACGCAAATGCGCCTAAAATACAAATGTGCTTTAAACGCAAATGCACCTTATAAACCAATACAGTTTTCAAGCAACTTCCGAAAGTGCCCTATAGATATCGGTCAGCCTTCAGGAAGCTGAACTTCATTTAGGTTATTTTGTGTTATTTCCCAAAGGTTTAAACATCAACAACAGAGACGGCAACAAAGTCAGTGCCGCAAAAATTGCCGCCATCATCGCCAAACCGGTCAGTAAACCGAAATAGATGGTCGGAACAAAATTAGACAACGCCAATATCGAAAAGCCCACCACAATAATGACTGAAGTATAGTACATGGCTTTACCAATACTGCCATGACAACGCTGAACTGCAGCAAAGTAGTCATGATCGAGCCTGTACTCTTCTTTAAATCGATGAACGTAATGAATCGTGTCATCCACGGCAATGCCCACCGTAATCGCAGCAATGGTAATCGTCATCATATCCAAAGGCAGGCCCGTCAGCCCCATAATGCCAAGCACCAAGCCCGCAGCCAACATATTAGGCACAATCGCCACCACCGCTAAATACAAAGAACGGAACAAGATCCAGAACATAATCATGATCGCCAGAAATACCACCCCCAAAGTTTCAATCTGGGAAGTAAACAAACTTTGCAGCATATTGTTGTAAAGCACCATCATATTCGTCAGGCGATACTGCTCTGCTTCCAGTCCAAACTTTTCATGCAGATCCTGCTTAATTTTAGTCAGTAATGCATCGCGTTTTAAATCAGGGTCAGAGTCAATGATTCGCATGGTAATTCGAACTTTATTGGCATCATCCGACAGGTACGGTTTAATCAAAATACTGGCCACATCCTCCGGCACCATGGTTCGCACCAACGCCAATTCGAAATCACTCAGAGGCTTATCATCATTGAGCATCGTCGCCAAATCCATGACCGTACTCAAAGACAACACCTTGCCTATTTCCGGGTAAGACTCCAAATACTCATGAACCTCCTTTAATCTGGCAAGCTGCTTGGTGTTCAGCCAATAACTTGGCGTATTCATGTCATCCGCTTCACCAAAGCCATCACCGAAACCCTCACTAAAGTCTTCATCAAACTCATCATCGAAATCTTCATCGAATTCGTCTTCAGCATCCAACGTTTCGGCCACGGCTAAATCATCACTGTTCCCTTCGGTCTCAGAAGCATCGTCCGCTTCAACATCTTCAAACATAGGCTCTTTCAAAGAGTCCAGAAACCCCTGAAACCCCTCATCAGGCGAAATAATAATGTCCAGAGGCGTTGTGCCACCCAGCTCCTGATCAATCACCGACATTCCCTGATAAATTTCAGTTTCCGAATCAAAGTAACCGATGAAACTGTTTTCAACTTCAAGTCGGGAAATACCATAAACAGAAATAACGGTCATGATCACTGAACACAAAGCAATCAACTTAAAATGACGTTGAGTAATACCGGCAAAGAATAAAGTAAAAGATTCAGTAAAATCGTGCTCTTCAACAGGCTCATCGACCGACAGCAACAACATTAAAACAGGGAAAATAATGAAGGTCAGGAGAAACGCCAACCCCACTCCGGTTGCCATCATCCAGCCAAACCCGATCACGGGCTGAATGTCTGAGAAAATCAGCGACATAAACGCAACGATGGTGGTCAAAGAGGTGTAAAAACAAGGTTGGATCATTCGACGCGTAGTCGCTTCCACCAGCTGAAACTGGCTGGCATTTGGCATTTCCAGGTGCAGTTCCCTGAACCGTACGACCAAATGAACACACATGGACATAGTAATGATCAGAACTAAGGACACAAAATTAGACGAAATCACCGTTGCCCGCCAATCAAGAAAAGCAAGTAAACCAACCAACCACAGACTGGTTAATAAGCAACTCATGAGCGGAATCACCACCCAGCGCACTTTTCTGAAAATAACAGTAAGCATAGCGATCAGAAATAACACCACACCAATGCCAAAAGTCAGCAGATCATCCTCAATGAAGCTAATCATGTCTGAGGTAATCATAGTGACGCCGCCAAGGAAGATATCTGCATTGCCACGATGCTCTGCCAGTATCGACCTGACATCTTCAATCATTCGGCTTTCACGTTTTAAACGCTCAGCGTTATACTCCGCAAATTCAAGTGAAGCCTTGTCCAACGCCTGTTGCTTAACAAGATTATCCGGTTCCGTACCTATCTCTTCCCGCAACTGATTGCGACGATCTAAAAGGCGAAAGTATTCATCGTCCCGTTTCAGACTGACTTGCAAAGCCGTTGTTTTGCCATCTTCACTCACCAAAAGCTGGTTATAAAGCGGGCTGGTTTTGAACTCCTTCAATGCCAACTGCTTATCCACTCCCGGCGTCATAAGCGTTCGCATGCCCTGAGATAATTCAGTCAGGGTAATTCTCGGGCTATCCAGCAAAGGAACATTAAGAATGCTCACAACGGAAGACACCGCACTTAACTTCTCAAGTTTGGTCGACATCAGACTGATATCATTCAAACTTTGATCACTGATGATGTTGTTATCGTGTGGTGCAAACGTGACAAACAAGAAATCATCGGCACCAAACTCTTTAACGGTCTCACGGTAATACCGCAAGTCTTCATCATTTTCTAAGGTTAATGAATCGGCCGAAGCATCAATTTTAAAAGACTGTCCCCAGTAAACGGCGGAAAGTGACAACACGATGATCAAACAGACCCAAAGTTTAGGACTCGATAACACCACCGAACGATAAAGCGAAAACATAGAAATAACTTCCCTGCCGAAAAAACACTTAGATATTAAGTACTAATAAGTTTGTTATAATTAAATTATTGATTTTGAGTGATCAAAAAAATTTTAGTGCGACTATAAACCAACTTCCCATGAGTTGATACGTCATTGATCAAAATCAATACAAGTTTTGCTGTTCATGGTTAGTATTATGAGTAATAAGCTCAGATAGGTTTGGCAAGAAAATGACGTTATTTCGCTGGAAACCAGAATACGCCGTGGGTATCAAGCAGATTGATAACCAACATCAGACTTTGATTGCCTTGATAAATGAACTGCACGACGCCATCGAGTCCAGCTTTACACCGGAAAAGCTCAACTCTGTTCTGCAACGCCTATTTGATTACACCCGCTACCACTTCACCACGGAAGAAAACCTGATGGAAGCAAGTGGTTACCCCTCAGACAAACTTAAAAAGCATAAAAAGCAACACCAGCTTTTCATTGCCGAGCTTAATGGTTGCCAAACCGATCTGGACAGCATGTCCGTTGAAGATGCCATCATCATTCAGGAGTTTCTGGTTAATTGGCTCAAGAACCACATATTAAAAATAGACACCCAGCTCGCCGAATATTTAATCAGCCACCCAATACAGACTCCTCAGTCAAACGAAACCCCAGATAGTTCGGCTAACCTTGCAGAAAATACTCGGCGAATTGCAGAAGAAATAAAAGAGATTGCAGAGCACGCCTATCGCGATACTCTGCCAAAAGAGCAGGCAGTCAGATTACTGTACCTTGCGGATAAGCTGCTCAACAGTCTTGAGCAGCCCTGACCTCATACCAATCAGCCCTGTTCGAGCAAGTACCTTAAATCAATGATAGCGGCGTGCGCTCTGGAAATATAAGACGCCATCACCAAAGAATGATTCGCCAGCATACCAAAACCCTCTCCATTAAGGATTACCGGGCTCCACACTGAGTCCTGAGTTGCTTCAAGTTCACGAATAATTTGCTGCAGACTCACTTTGGCGTTTTTCTTTTCTAAAACAGGACGAAAGTCCGTTTCAATGGCCGTCAAAATTTGAATCAACGCCCAGCTGGTGCCTCTCGCCTGATAAAACACATCGTCAATTTCAAGCCAAGGCGTTTGTACAATTTCAATGTTTGCGATTGGCGTTGACGGTTGAGTCACGGTATCACCCGCTAACGAAGTATTGATTCTTGGCTTACCCACCGCAGCACTTAAACGCTGAGATAAACTGCCCAGACGAGTTTCAACATCCGATAACCAACGCGCTAAATTATCGGCCCGAGCGTAAAACTGCGCTTCCGGTTTGTTTGGATTTGCCAAGCGTCCCAAGTAAGACGTTAAGTAGTTATTCGCATCTGAATACTGAGATTCGGAAGATGGAAAAAAGCGACTTCGATGATCAAAGTTCAACAAAGGCTCAGCCTTAGCTAAATCCTTATCTTCGGTAGATTGGGACTGTGAGCGGCTGAAATCTCTTCGGAAAGCCCTGGCAATGTCCCGTACCTGAACCAAGACACCGAATTCCCAGTTCGGCATGTTGTCCATCATTAGGCCCGGCGGCACCACATCGTTGGAAATATAACCGCCCGATTTGTTCAACAAAGTATCGATGATTTCAATCAATGTATAAGTCGTGACTGAGCCTGTTACCAGATTCTGACCGTTTTTTTCTGCATACACAGAAGAGCTTTGCACAACATCAAACGAATCAGGCTCTGAACTCCAATACCAGCCTAAGAGGACTAATAAGAAAGCCAAAACTCCCACCCCCGAGGCAGCTACATACCAGGTTTTTCTTTCCATTACTCGCTCCATTTCTTTATTTTATATGATATTTATTGACTGAATATACTACTGCGGTTCACCTACTGGCTTACCAAATAAGTACCCTATTGCACCATCCAATCCCAGAGACTTGAGCACCTGGTACTCCTCTTCCGTCTCCACGCCTTCTGCATACACTTTAATATCCAGGTTATGGGCAATTTGTACCAGCGACCGAATGTAGAACTGGTTGTCCTTCGATAGATGCACATCACGAATGTAACTTCTGTCCACTTTCAGGTGATCCACTTTTATGCGGTTAAGATAACTGAATGTGCCAGAACTTGCACCAAAGTGATCAATCGCCATATGCATACCGCTGTCTGTCAGCTCTTTAGACAGCTTAATCATGGCTTCCGCATCATGATGCAGTGCATACTCGGAGACTTCGATCACAATCCGGTTAGACAACGCCTTATTTTCATGAGCAATCTGCTTTAACCAAGCCACAAACTTCGGCGATACCAGCGATTTCGGTGACACATTGATGGTTAACCTCAGATCTTTCGGCTGGCTGGCCATCAACGACATCGCTTTCGTGATGATCAAGCGATCGAACGCTTCGGTCCACTGATAACGTTCTACCATCGGCCAGAATAATGAGGCTGTCACCAAGCTGTCTTTGTAGTCCGTTCTGGCCAACACTTCATAATCCAGCGCGGAACTGATGCCAAACTGTTTAACCGGCTGATACAGCAGTTTCACTGCACGTCGATCCATGACCTGCTCAAGGTAGCTGCGCCATGCTTGATCGCCCATGACACCGTCAGCTTCTTTGGAGTCATTCATCGACAACATAAGTACGCAATTTCGCCCACGACCTTGCGCTCGACGCAACGCCTGATCCGCAAGGCTGATCAGTTCGCCTGTGGAAGGAATCGGCTGGTTACCCACATCGGAAAAGTAACCCAAGCCGATGTGCATTCGATCTAACATATCTTGCTGGTTCGCAACCGACTCCAGCATTGATATCTGTTTGAACAATTGCTGCAACACCTGAAACGCATATTCCCGGTCAATGTCCGGTATAAAGATTCCAAACTCAGCCCCTTTTAAACGGGCCGTAACAATCTTAGAGTGGTCTTTTCTGAACTCTTTAATTTGATTGGATATCTGAACCAAAAGCTCATCGGCTTTTCCAGTACCGTGCTCCTGATTAAACTTATCAAATGCGCGTACCCCGATCAGGATCAAAGCTCCGCTCTGACATCCCTGCCGAGGGTCCAGATACGACTTAAAATGAGCCACGAAATCCCGGCGATTCGACAAACCGGTCAAGGAATCCCGATAAGACATTTCCCTGAGCTGTTCAGTCATCTCCGCCTGATCAGAAAAAAGCTGACCCAATTTTTCAGCCATGCCGTTCATAACCATCACAACCCGACGAAGCTCTCTGGCTTTTGGTAAAGGAATGGTCTGAAAGTCCCGATTTGAAATGGCGTTGGCTTGATGCTCCATATCCGACAAAGGTTTGAGCAAAGCTCGCATGAATAACACGATCATCAGCAACGTCACCATCATCAACATCAAGACCCACACGATCATGGTGCTGGAAATGTTCCAAAGTTTTAAATAACTCTTCTCTGTATTGGGCGTTACGAAAATCCGACCGTATTGCTGCCAGCCATCCGAAACCTCTGCCTCCGAGGTAATGCTGGTAAATAAAATAGTCGATTTAAACCAGACGGGTACTTTACTGGTGTTTTGCTCAGCAATCTTTTCGATCAACAGGCGACCATCCACTGAAAAAACCCGAATACTGAGGTATTCCCCGCCATCAAACATTGCATTAAGCAAGGTCTCAAGACTGCCTTTGTCGTTCTCACGCAACGCCGTATTCATCGAAATGGCGAGCGAACGGGCAGCATCCTCAGCATTGGTATTCAACTGACGATTCAAATGCTCTTTAACTGACCACACACCAGAAATCAGATTCCCGGCCAGCGCCAAAAACAACACCATCATGGTCATTACTACAAGTCGTTGAAACAGGGTCACGACTAACTCTCCTTTTCAGTCTAACTTCCCCAGGACGGGTATACTCTCAATCCGGGATTACGGTTTCAAGGCAGTTTATGGTTGAGGCGCCTCTAATAACCCCATTGGATCGTACTCTGCCATTTTATCCAGAAACTTAGCCCACATAGACACTCGGGAAGCTCCGCCAAGGCGTACCGTTTTCCCAGACATTTTATTCAACCAAAAGCCATTACCATTAAAACTGTACACGGGCACCAAGTCTCTTCTTTCCGGAGCCGGTTTAATTTGCGGAATTAAATTATCTAACACTAAAGGCACTGCGGAAGGTTTGCTGTAATAGGCCAACACCATATGTGCTTGCTTCAATTCAATGGCCTTTACATAAGTTATTCTAAGTTTTTCAGGGTCAACGCCTGCTTTAATCAGGCTAAAATACTTTGCTAAGGAAAAATCTTCACAATCTCCGGCGCGCCGCTGTAAAGACTCGTAAGGGGTTGCCCAGTAATCTTCAACCCCCCAATGCCTTTGATCACTGATAAAACGAACCGATTCATTAAAATACTGATTAACCCGCTCCAGTTTTTCAAGCTCGGGCAAAGACCGAACGTCGGTTAACATCTGCTGAAAGTCCGCTTTCACATCATCACTGATTTTAGTGCTGGCCACGACCAGCCAGACTGGCGAAATCAGGATCAGCCACTGAAGGCTACGCACAATAAAATAGCGCTTTAACCGAACCATGAGATTAAACCCGCATCATGAGCAAACACTGCCAGCGTGTTTTCCAACGTAAATGTGTAACATCCTGTATACCCCGTTTCAATCTGAAACCTTTGATTCATTGCTTTAGCACTGACTAAGCCTATACAGTTAATCTGAAAGCTGTCTATAGTGAATTGGATAAATATTCACTTCATCAATATTTACTACAAGACAACCTCAGCAGTTAGACTAAACTACAACCTACTGAGAATAAAATAAAAATCTCTACAAACATCCGATATACCATGCGTTATCATTATTCAGGATTATTGGCTAATTTACATGACAGACACTGGCACGCCTAGAAACACCTCTACCGTTAGCAAAGCCACCACGCAATCACGTCGATTGATTAGCACCTGGCAGAGCTTCAACAAATCAGGCTGGAACACCGATAACTTAAAACAACTGTCTCTCATAAACCAGCGACTGATTGGCTACGCAGAGCGCTATCAAGATGAAGATCATCTGACGGTCGCCCAGGCCATCGATAAAATACTGACCCAACTCATTGATTCAGAGCAGACCCAGGATTTAGAAACACTCACCCAACGGGTACGGGATCTGGCCAAAATCACATTGCGTAAGTCCGATCAGGGCAATGCCTCTTCGACACCCCAGCTGAAATTACGAAAGCCTATATACTTAGCCATCCTTGATACCAACTACGCAGAAAAACTGTCCCGTCAACTCAGTTATTTCGGATTGCAGTGCAAAATACTGTCAACGGTTAACGAACTGGAACAGCATTTAAGAATCACCCAACCGTCAATTTTAGTAATGGACGTAGATTTTGCCGGTGATCCAGATTCCGGGATAGCATTCGTTGAAAACCTGTCTTCTGCGAATACACTGAATTTTCCTGTCAGTTTCCTGTCGAAGGGGCGAAGCTCATTAGAGACGCGGCTGAAAGCCATTCGAACGGGCAGTAAATCTTTCTACCTTGACTCCATTGATCCTGGCCGACTCATAGAACACATGGATACCGAGGGCAGTGATAGCCAGGACAACGACTATCGAGTACTGGTGCTCGACGACTCCAGATCTCAGGCCCACTTTATCGACACCACGCTGAAAAAGGCGAAAATGACGGCCAAAGTCATTACCGACCCCATGCTGATTCTGGATACTCTGGAAGAGTTCCAGCCTGACCTGGTCATTCTCGATATGTATATGCCTGGCTGTACCGGCTCTGAGCTGGCGAACATCATTCGACAGCATGAAAAATGGGTCAGCATGCCGATCATTTTTCTGTCCGCAGAAGATGACATCAACAAACAACTGCAGGCCATGAGTCTGGGAGGAGGCGATGACTTCCTCACCAAACCTATTAACCCGGACTATTTGATCCGAACCATCAGAAACCGTGGTAAACGCGCCAAATCTTTATTAGCACTCATGGTTCGGGACAGCCTGACAGGCTTATACAACCACACGCACACGCTTCACTGCCTGGAAAGTGCCGTACAAAATGCACAAAGAGAAAATACATCCTTGTGTTTTGCGATGGTAGACATTGACCACTTTAAAAAGGTAAATGACACCTACGGCCACCCAATAGGCGATAAGGTCATTAAAAGTTTGTCACTATTTTTACGACAACGTCTGAGAAAAAGTGATGTTATTGGCCGTTATGGTGGCGAAGAGTTTGCGGTGGTTTTGCCAAACACGGCGGCCACTGACGCCGTCATGATAATGAACGAAATCCTGGCCAAATTCAGAAAAATCGCCCAATCTGCCGGTGACACGGACTTTTTCGTCTCATTCAGCTGTGGCATTGCTGCACTGTCACCGGGCATGGAAGAATCCGCAAACCTCTCTGAAATTGCCGATAAGGCCTTATACGAAGCCAAACATGCCGGCAGAAACTGCGTAAGACTCTACTCCAGCGCCAACTAAGGCTTTCCCACCCAAACCTGACAAGCTCTTTTTATCGTTTTTTGGCTGAAAAACGATAAAAAGAGCTTTTTTGCCCGGTTTTGAATGTAATTTCTAATTTTATCACCTATCGTGATTATCAAATCGAACAAACTTTGTTGCGATCTTGTAGACATGTTCTGAAAAAAGTGTGGTTTTCTCGAACTTTCTGGCCTCACATTATGGACACTTGCATCAAATTTGTGCACACTCTGCGACCAAAATACAAAAATGGCGATTCTGGTGAATTTATGGCGGATATTCTTGTTATTCATGGACCTAACCTCAACATGTTAGGCGTTAGAGAACCTGGAATATACGGTTCTAAAACATTGGATGACATTAACAGTGAATTAACCCATAAAGCCACATCCACTGGCCTGACACTGGACACTTTTCAAAGCAATACCGAAGGTGAACTGGTGACAAGAGTTCAGCAGGCTTTTCAAGAATCGGTCAAATACATCATTATTAATCCGGCAGCGTACACGCATACCAGCGTCGCAATCAGAGACGCTTTGTTATCCGTACAAATTCCATTTATTGAAGTGCATCTCTCTAACGTACACCAACGAGAAGCTTTCCGGCACCACTCCTATTTCTCAGATAAGGCACAAGCTGTGATCTGTGGTCTCGGAGCGGACGGTTACCACTACGCGTTGGATGCTGCCACTAAAAAGATTTCTCAAGCCAAATAGATTGACTTGGAGCCAATACCATGGACATAAGAAAAGTTAAAAAGCTCATTGAACTGATTGAAGAATCAGGCATAGAAGAACTGGAAATCAAAGAAGGTGAAGAGTCCATTCGAATTTGTCGACGACTGAATACCCCGGCACCAGTTCAGCCTCAGGTCATCACTTCTTCACCCACCGTGATCGAAGACCCAATCAAAGAAGAAAAGTCGGAAAGCAGCCAACCTGTGGGACATGTGGTCACGTCGCCCATGGTCGGCACCTTCTATCGGGCACCGTCGCCTTCTTCACCGGCTTTTGCTGAAGTTGGCCAACACGTCAAAGCGGGCGATGTGATTTGCATCGTGGAAGCTATGAAAATGATGAACCAAATTGAGGCAGATCGTTCAGGTGTGGTTGAAGCCATCCTGATTGAAAACGCCCAACCCGTTGAATTTGGCCAGGCACTGATCACCATTGTTTAAACACTGGTGATTATTGTCATCGATTACGATCCATCCGTTTCCATCTGAGTCCGTTTCATGCTTGATAAAGTTGTCATTGCAAACCGAGGCGAAATTGCCCTTCGCATTCTAAGAGCCTGTAAAGAACTGAACATAAAAACCGTTGCCGTACACTCCCAGACAGACCGGGATTTACTCCACGTACGGCTGGCCGATGAATCGGTTTGTATTGGATCAAACCAACCCATTGACAGTTATTTAAACATTCCGGCCATCATCAGCGCGGCGGAAGTCACCGATGCAATGGGCATTCACCCAGGCTACGGCTTTCTCGCTGAAAACGCAGACTTTGCAGAACAAGTTGAGCGCAGCGGTTTTACATTTATAGGCCCATCTCCGGAAGTCATTCGCCTGATGGGCGATAAAGTGTCAGCGATTCGCGCCATGAAACGCTCCGGCATTCCGACAGTGCCCGGCTCTGACGGTCCTTTGCCAAATCATAAAGACGCCATCATTAAAGTGGCTCAGAGAATTGGCTACCCGATTATCATTAAAGCCGCCGCCGGTGGGGGTGGCCGGGGCATGCGCGTTGTTCACAGTGAAGCTTCGCTGTTAAATGCCGTCTCAGTCACCAAAGCGGAAGCATTGGCCGCCTTTGGCGACGGCACTGTCTATATGGAAAAGTTTCTCGAGAACCCAAGGCACATTGAAGTTCAGGTTCTGTCCGACGGAAAGGGAAATGCAGTTCATCTCTATGACAGAGACTGCTCCATTCAACGCAAACATCAGAAAGTCATCGAAGAAGCACCGGCAACCAACCTGGACCCCGAAGCACGAGCAGCCGTATTTGAAGCCTGCGTCCGGGCCTGTAAAGAAATCAATTACCGAGGCGTTGGCACCTTTGAGTTTCTTTATGAAAATGGCCAGTACTTCTTCATTGAGATGAACACCCGAATTCAGGTCGAACACCCGGTTACGGAAGTAATCACTGGTGTTGACCTTATTCGACAACAACTGTTAATCGCCGGTGGCGAGCCGTTATCTATACAGCAGAGCGATATCAAATCCTCCGGCCATGCCATCGAGAGCCGCATTAATGCCGAGGACCCTAAAACCTTTGTTCCTTCGCCCGGTACGGTTAAGTTTTATCATGCCCCTGGCGGCCCAGGCATTCGTGTGGACTCTCACTTATACGCGGGTTACACCGTACCGCCATTCTATGACTCATTAATTGCCAAAGTGATCAGCCATGCGGAAACCCGAACTCAGGCCATCAAGCGCATGCAGAGCGCGATGGAAGAAATGTTGATCGACGGTATCCGAAGTAACATCCCATTGCATCGCAGACTGATGAGCGACCAAGGATTCTGCAAAGGCGAATTTAATATTCACTATCTGGAAAGCATACTCAAACGTAAATAGTCATTTATTTCGATAACCTAAGAATCTTTATTACGGGAAAACAACATGAGCTGGTTACAAATCAAGATCACCACCCAAGCAGAGTCCGCTGAAGCACTCGAAGATTTCTTGCTTGAAATTGGCGCCAGCTCAATCACACTCGAAGACCCTGAAGACCAACCCATCTATGAACCCTTGCCAGGTGAAACTCCGCTTTGGAAGTCCACCCGAGTGGTCGGCCTGTTTACCGAAGACTTTGCTATTGATCACATCGTTAAGGAAGTCCAGGCGTTTGCCAATCAACAGCAGATTCCAAACGAAATCACTTCCGAGACCGTTGAAGATCAGGACTGGGAAAGAGCCTGGATGGACGACTTCAAACCGATCCAGTGTGGTGAGCGTCTGTGGATTTGCCCAAGCTGGCATGAGCCACCGAATAAGAACGACGTTAACATGATTCTCGATCCTGGCTTAGCATTCGGTACTGGCACTCACCCTACGACCTTTCAGTGCCTTCAATACTTAGACGGTTTACCACTGACCAATGCAAAAGTTCTGGACTATGGCTGTGGTTCAGGCATTTTAGCCATTGCCGCATTATTGCTTGGGGCTCAAGATGCAATTGGTGTCGACATCGATCCCCAGGCACTGATCGCAACCACTAATAACATGGAAAGAAACAGCCTGGAACGGAATCGAATTGAATTATTTCTCCCGGAAGAATTCCAGGGTTGCCAGGCCGACGTGACCGTTGCAAATATTCTGGCAGGCCCTCTGGTAGAACTGGCTCCGGTCATTAGCAGCAACACCAAATCGGGTGGTTACTTAGCTTTATCCGGCATTTTATCCGATCAGGCCAATGAAGTTTATGAAACCTACAGCCAGTATTTTGACTTAAATCCAATACAGCAAAAAGAAGACTGGGTACTCATCACAGGGAAAAAGAAATAGCCAAACCTTCACGGAATACGCTGCGTCAGCTATGATCTCGTGATGTAAAATGATCTCAGCCAAGACGGCGGCAGCTGATTTTTACCCATTAATGGATTATACCGAGTTACAGGAACTAGGATTTGCGCCATGGTCGCGGAACTGATCACTCAATGCCCGAAATGCCAGACTTCGTTTAAAGTCCGAAATGAGCAGCTGAAAGTTGCAGAAGGTCTGGTGCGTTGTGGCAGTTGCCTGCATGTATTTAATGCCGTGGAATACAGTGCCCTGAATAACGACGCCCCGACACCGCCTCCTGCAAACGAAGACAAGCTTGAGATGGACGACATGTTCGGCCCTCAGGACACCATCAGCAAGATTGATCAGGACTTCGACCTTTCAGACGACAGCGTCAATGAAATGTTCTCTCCCGAACAGAAGCCTAAATCCAAGAACACGGCGCCCAAACAAGACATAGAACCCGAAGAAACGTTTCTAACCATCACGGACGATCTTGACGGTGAAGACATCGACGCCGATGAACTGTTTGGTAAAAGTGAAGAGTCGGACAACCAGCAGGACGACAGCTGGGCCGAAGAGCTGCTGAGAGAACTCGACAGCTCCGTGGAGGAGGATGAAAACACGCCCCAGGAAACGGTTCCCAAATCCGACAGCGCCCCCAATAACGCATTTCAGTTTTCAGAAGAGGAAGAAGACGACTTCTCCCGTTCACAGATAAATGGCCCTCAGATAGAAAGTGAGCCGGTTTACCTGAGCACTGAAAAAACCACCGCTGATAAAAAGCAGATATATTCGACCGTAGCCTTGAGCGTTGGTTGTCTATTCGCCATCAGTGGACTGATCCTTCAACTTGCCTGGCTGAATTTCAACCAGTGGTCCAAACTACCAAGCCTTAGGCCTGCTTACAGCGTCACCTGCCAGATTATCGACTGCAAGTTGCCGCACGTCAGAGCCATTGAAAAAATACGAGCCAGTAACTTAATCGTTCGTAGCGATAACAAAAACAATAAACACTTACTCATTGACGCTGTCATTTTAAATCAGGCTTCCTTTACTCAGCCGTTCCCGAAATTAGCGTTAATCTTCAGTGACAATGACGGACAGGATATTGCCAGCGGCCTAATTTTGCCAAAACAATACCTTGGCGGTGAACTGTCAGGGGTCACGAACATGCCAACCAACACCCCAATTCATATCGCATTCAAGATCCTTGACCCAGGTGCAAACGCAAGAAGTTACCGAATCGAGTTCTATCCATAAATGTCAAGTACAAAATGATCACTTTCTAGACAATTTTTTACATCTACAGCCTTTTCCAGCACTGACGAAATCGTTATCATAGCGCCCCTGTCTTATTACCATCGAACAAAATTCGATCAATCCATTTAGACATTAACTTTCGGAGCTATTTTTGATTCAGCTGGGCCCTTACACATTAGACAATCGACTGGTACTTGCCCCCATGGCAGGCGTCACCGATCGTCCTTTTCGTATTATGTGTAAACAACTGGGCGCAGCCATGGCCGTTTCCGAAATGATCACATCCGACAAGCGGCTATGGAAAACCGCCAAATCTTCTTTGCGGATGAACTATGATGGAGAACCAGGCATTCGATCAGTACAAATTGCTGGCGGTGATCCTGAGATGATGGCTGAAGCAGCCAAATTAAGCGCCGAAAGAGGCGCCCAAATTGTTGATATCAACATGGGCTGCCCGGCAAAGAAAGTCTGCAATAAAGCAGCTGGCTCTGCACTGTTAAAAGACGAGGGGCTCGTCAAAGAAATTCTGGATGCGGTGATTGAAAGTGTCGACATACCCGTCACCCTAAAAACCCGAATAGGCTGGTCTCAAGCCCATCACAACGGAATAAGAGTTGCCCATCTTGCGCAAGATGCTGGCATCACGGCCATAGCGATCCATGGCCGTACCCGAGAGTGTAAATATCACGGCCCGGTTAATTACGAAGCCATCAAACAAATTAAGTCGGAAGTCAGTATCCCAGTATTTGCCAATGGCGATATTGACAGCCCCGAAAAAGCACTCCAAGTGTTGGAGTACACACAAGCAGACGGTCTGCTGATTGGTCGCGCCGCTCAAGGTCGTCCTTGGATTTTTAATGAAATAAACCACTACCTTGAGACAGGGGAAAAGCTGAAAGCCCCTACCGCTACAGAAATACAAACTTTGCTCCTTTCACATTTGAGAGCACTGTACGAATTTTATGGTGACTTTATGGGCGTTCGAATTGCCCGTAAACATGTCGGTTGGTACCTACAAACCCAACCCACTCATGAAATCTTTAAAAAAGACTTTAACCGTTTAGAAAGCTGCCAAGAACAACTTGCAGCAATCCAAACGTTTTTCCATCAATTAATACGCACAGGAAGTATAGCTGCATGATTCCTTTTGATACTGCCGAAGCCACCGTGGACCAGTCCAACCCGGAAGCTAACCGATTTAGAGAACACCTGACTGCTCCGGTAGAACAGCATCAAACACTGCGCGACAGCGTTGAAAAAGCACTGCAAAATTATTTTAATCACCTGGATGGCCAAGACGTAACAGACGTTTATGACATGGTTCTTTCAGAAGTTGAAGCACCTCTGCTGGACGCCGTTATGACTTTTACACGCGACAACCAGACGAAAGCAGCGGTCATGCTTGGTCTTAATCGCGGGACGCTTCGTAAGAAGTTAAAGCAGTACGGTCTACTATAATTTGTCTGCTTCGAGAGAAGCAGCCCCCTCTTTCACAGTCAGTCGTTAACCAGAACAGGTAAAGACAACACCATGTCGACAACAGCTCTAAAACCAGTAAAACGCGCGCTTATCAGCGTATCTGATAAAGCAGGTATCGTTGAGTTTGCAAAATCTCTTTCCGATTTAGGCATTGAATTACTTTCAACAGGCGGTACTTATCGCTTACTTCAAGAGAACAGCATCAAGGTCACAGAGGTTTCTGAGCACACAGGTTTCCCTGAAATGATGGATGGCCGTGTAAAAACGCTTCATCCGAAAATTCATGGTGGCATTCTGGGTCGTCGTGGTACCGACGACCAGGTCATGGAAGCGCACAACATCGATGCCATTGATATGGTCATCGTGAATCTTTACCCGTTCCAACAGGCGATTTCTCGTCCGGACTGTGACTTACCGACTGCGATTGAAAACATCGACATCGGCGGCCCGACCATGGTACGTGCTGCGGCTAAAAACCATAAAGACGTGGCCATCGTTGTTAACGCCACCGATTACGACGCGCTTCTGGCAGAACTGTCTGACAACCAAGGTCAGTTAAGCCTTGAAACCCGTTTTGACCTGGCGGTTAAAGCCTTCGAACATACAGCTCAATACGACGGCGCCATTGCCAACTACCTTGGCAACCGTAATATTGAAGGTGACACAGTAAGCGACTTGCCTCGTACCTTTAATACTCAGTTCATTAAAGCCCAAGACATGCGTTACGGTGAAAACCCTCACCAGAAAGCCGCGTTTTTTGTTGAAGAGAATCCAGCTGAAGCCAGCGTTTCTACTGCGAAGCAACTTCAGGGTAAGGCGTTGTCATTCAATAACGTAGCTGATACTGATGCAGCACTGGAAACCGTCAAACTGTTTGAAGAACCTGCCTGTGTCATCGTTAAGCACGCGAACCCATGCGGCGTAGCGACCGGCGCAACCATTCTGGAAGCCTACGATCGCTCTTTTAAAACAGACCCAACGTCTGCATTTGGTGGCATCATCGCTTTTAACCGTCCGCTGGATGTAGAAACGGCGAAAGCCATCATTGATCGACAGTTTGTTGAGGTGATTATCGCGCCATCCGTCAAAGCTGGTGTTTTAGAGGTGACATCCGCCAAGACGAATGTTCGTGTACTTGAGTGCGGCCAGTGGTCTGCTGATCGTACACCAGCGCTGGACTACAAGCGCGTCAACGGCGGTCTGTTGGTTCAGGATCTGGATCGTGGCATGGTGTCACAAAGTGACCTGAAAGTCGTCACAACCAAAGTACCAACCGAAGAAGAAATGCGCGACCTGTTGTTCGCCTGGAAAGTAGCAAAATGCGTTAAATCCAACGCCATTGTTTACGCTAAAAATGCAATGACCATCGGTGTCGGCGCAGGCCAGATGAGCCGTGTTTACAGCGCTAAAATTGCCGGTATTAAAGCCGCTGACGAAAACCTTGAAGTCCGTGGTTCGGTCATGGCTTCTGACGCCTTCTTCCCGTTCCGTGACGGCATAGACGCAGCGGCAGCGGCAGGCATCAATGCCGTGATTCAGCCTGGCGGTTCAATGCGAGATCAGGAAGTCATTGACGCAGCCAACGAACATGGCATGGCGATGGTCTTTACTGGCATGCGTCACTTTAAGCACTAAAGTTTAAATAGAAACGACTATTATTTGTCTTATAAGTGCGCCTTAATCACAAAATACCAGGTGATAAGAAGCGCGCAACGACAGAATTTACGGGCCGATTCCAATCAGGCCCGTTGCTGTTTTTTAACTATCAGGAAGAAGAGAGAACATCATGAAAGTATTGGTGATTGGTTCAGGCGGTCGTGAGCATGCCCTTGCATGGAAAGCAGCAAAAGCTGAAAACGTTGAACAGGTATTTGTAGCTCCGGGCAACGCAGGTACCGCACTGGAACCAAATCTAACAAACGTTAATATTGACGTTCTTGATCAGAATAAGCTGGTTGCCTTTGCTCAAAAAGAAGCCATTGACCTGACCATTGTTGGCCCGGAAGCGCCATTAGTCGAAGGTCTGGTAGATCGTTTTGAGCAAGAAGGCTTAAAAGCATTTGGCCCAACGAAAGGCGCAGCTCAACTGGAAGGCTCTAAAGCATTCACAAAGGATTTCCTGGCTCGTCATAACATCCCAACGGCGGAGTATCAGAACTTTACTGAAATCGAGCCAGCGGTTGCTTATGTTAAAGAAAAAGGCACACCGATTGTTATTAAAGCGGATGGGCTGGCTGCAGGTAAAGGCGTAATCATCGCACAAACCGAGCAAGAAGCCATTGATGCCATCGAAGACATGCTGGCCGGAAACAAGTTTGGCGATGCCGGCTCTCGCGTAGTGGTTGAAGAGTTTTTGACCGGTGAAGAAGCAAGCTTCATCGTTATGGTGGATGGTACTGACATCTTGCCATTAGCTTCTTCGCAAGATCACAAAGCACGCGATAATGGCGACCAAGGGCCAAACACAGGTGGTATGGGTGCGTATTCACCTGCGCCAGTCGTAACTCAGGACATTCATGACCGCATCATGCGCGAAGTCATTGTGCCTACCGTTCAGGGTATGCAGGATGAAGGCAACCGCTACCGTGGCTTCCTATACGCAGGCATCATGGTTGCTGAAGACGGCACACCAAAAGTTCTTGAATACAACTGCCGTTTCGGTGACCCTGAAACACAGCCAATCATGCTTCGCTTAAAGTCTAATTTGGCGGATCTTTGTCTCTCAGCCATTGATGGTCAACTGGCCTCCACTACCGTTGAGTGGGACGAAAGAGCCTCTGTAGGTGTGGTTTTAGCTGCAGGCGGCTATCCTGAAGCGTATAAGAAAGGTGATATAATCACTGGTCTGCCGCAACAGGAAGTTGAAGGGATTAAGGTTTTCCATGCAGGTACCGCTGAACATGAAGGCAATACAGTTACCAATGGTGGTCGCGTATTATGCGCTACAGCACTGGGTAATACTGTGTCTGAAGCTCAGCAAAAAGCCTATTTACTGGCGAAACAAATTAACTGGGACGGTGTTTACTACCGTACAGACATCGGCTATCGCGCAATCGCTCGCGAAGAAAACAGCTAGTTTCCTTTTAGGCATTGCATGGGTAAGAAACACCATCTCCGGTGTTTCTTACCGGCTTTTATCCTCCGCTGAATTATCATTCTTACATTCGCCAACCCGCCATATCTTCATTAGACGGCTGTTCTTTTGTACGTGTTTTTTAACGTTAGTCGAAGTCCCCTTATCATCTGCCGATGAAGCACCGACCATCATCACCTTACCGGCCATCGAAAACATCACCAACGAACAAGATCAGTACTTTATTGACCTACTCCACTTGGTGCTCAAAGCCACAGAAGAGGAATTCGGCCCCTATGAAATTCAATACTTAAACTCCACGATTCCTCAAACACGCGCAGTATTGATGCTTCAATCCAATCACAGAATTAACCTGCTCTGGACCATGACCTCCAAACAGAGGGAAACCAACCTCAAGGCCATTCGAAGACCCTTACTTAACGGTTTATTCGGCCTGAGAATTTTTATTATTAACCGGGAAGACCAGCCTACCTTTAATAAAATTCGTTCATTGGATCAACTGAAAAAACTCAAAGCTGGTCAAGGGCGGTATTGGCCAGACACAAAGATATTAAAGACCAATGGATTAAAGGTCGTTGAAAGCCCCAGTTATCAGTCTCTGTTTTCCATGCTTAAAGCCCGTCGCTTCGACTATTTTCCAAGAGGTGTTTCTGAGCCTTGGGGCGAACTCAGCCATTTAAATGACCCCGAACTGGTCGTTGAAAAACGACTGTTACTTCGCTACCAGGCCCCTGTGTACTTCTTTGTAAATCAATCAAATGATGCCTTGTACAGGCGGCTTGATACCGGGCTTTCGCACATCAATAAAAATGGCAAACACCAATCTCTTTTTATGGCCCAAGCCTTTATTCAGCATATTCTGGATAAAGCAGATCTTAAAAACAGAGTGATTTTTGACTTAAACAACCCAGATATTTCACCCCCTAAGACAGCAGAAAACCTTCAATTCTGGCAATAACTCAGCCTAATTCCTGAAGCCTAAACCAGACCAATGGTCAGGCAGCCTTTGAATGACAGGCTATACTTTAACCTGTGTCTGCATAGGCATGGCGTTCTGTTAATAATTACAATATCAGGAGGATAAAATTATGGAACCCGAAATCTGCGTACCCCACAATGACAAAGAACAGAAAAATGTTCGTGCGTTAGCATGTTATTTTGAGGATCTCTATTATTGGTAATCTTTTAGGATAATGCCAATCAGCGATCCTAAACCCAAGAATTCCAAACGCCTGTGTTCTACATGAACAACAGGCGTTTTTAGTTGTGAATCGGTCACCTGTACCAAGCGTTCAACAATGAGTTTCATCAAGCCAAAACTCACTCTGCTACATTTATTAATAGGCACTTAATAAAGGCAGAATAACGAATGCGAGATATCCCTTCCTATCTAAAAGACTCCTCTGAAAGTGCACTTCCCTATCGATTTATATTAATCAGCTTGCTGTTAGGATGGACTTTGGCGGTATTTATCAGTTATCTGGCCATTAACCGAGACTCTCAAAAAGCCACTTCACGCCAGGTCAGCAACTACAACCTGGCAGACTGGGTGACATCAACCTCCAGTAAAATTAACCAAGCTCGCAATCTCACACTGCACCTTGCCCGAGATTATCAAACCGTGGAGTTTTTAGCCGACATAAATGAGCCTGCGGAGCACATATCCAATTACTGGGACAGCCATATTAAAGAAGCTCCTTACATCGAACGTATTGGTGTCGTCGAAGAAGAAACCAACGACTTATTCTATGTGGGTAAAGTTGAGCATACACCCACTGACTTCTCTGACATAGAAAACAAGTTATTAAGCTACTGGATGCAAGTCAGCCTATTAAACAACGATGATGTGCTGTTCAACTATTTGAGTGAATCCGGCCACAGCGATCAAAACACACAACAAGAGTTATTTCGATTTACAACACCAATACACTATGAAGATCTGCGGCTAGGCCATTTGTACATAGACATAAATATCAATGAGTTGCTCTCCGTCACCGCTAACGAACTTGGTGAACTAAGCCAAAATGTCATTATGCTGGACAGTTTAGGCAATTACGTTGCAGAGTCTAAGGCACTCAATAAAGATTGGTCAGCCAAAAGCGCATTCGTGGAAAATATTGGCTTTTACGACCCCGAACTTTGGCGCGCAATGAACGCCATGCTCTCAGGAAACCACAACGCATCATCACAGGAAACCTACTTCTCGAAAATTGATGTTCCCTGGTACGAAAACCAAATCAAGTATTTCTACTTGGTGGAGTTTAAAGAGAAGGCACTGCAGGCGAACGTTGCCAGCTTCGCCTCCCTGCCGATTCTCTTTATTTGGCTGATCGGTCTGTTCGGGTTTACCTTAGCCGTTTCAACGGTTAAACCAAAAAGCGCAGAGGCTTAGAACACCAAGCATAAAAAAGCCGACATCAAGTCGGCTTTTTTATTTATTCGTTTTCTTCAGGCTTATCTTTGGGTTTTATAAAGATTTCTCTTTGCCCTTCAAAAAATTCATCGTATGTAGGGGCAATCATTTCGATCTTAGTCTCTTCGTTTTCAAGACCTTGTTTGGCTTTGTAATTGTTATATTTTAACTCCCACAAACCTTCGTACTTCTTGTGTGTAATCGATTCAATATCTTCACGCGTACGCTGAATGGTTGGCCTTAAAAAGATAAGAAGGTTACGCTTTGTCTTAGAAATCTTAGTACTTTTAAATAAATTCCCCAACCAAGGAATATCACCTAATAAAGGCACCTTTTGAACATCCTCTGAAACCTCATCAGAAATTAAACCACCCAACACAACCGTTTGTTCATTATCCACCAAAATAGACGTCTTCAGTGTACGTTTATCCGTGACCAAATCCGTTGCACCTGAACTTGAGGTTACATTTACAGACTCAACTTCTTGTTCCACATCTAACAGAACAACATTTCCTTCCGTGATTTTAGGCACTACTTTTAAAGTCACACCCACATCTTGTCGCTCAATGGTTTGAAACGGGTTAGATGTTCCATCCCCCGAGGTGGTGGTAGAACCTGTG
This sequence comes from Litoribacillus peritrichatus, assembly GCF_039537985.1. Taxonomy (NCBI): domain Bacteria; kingdom Pseudomonadati; phylum Pseudomonadota; class Gammaproteobacteria; order Oceanospirillales; family Oceanospirillaceae; genus Litoribacillus; species Litoribacillus peritrichatus. The sequence continues at coordinate 1,265,802 of NZ_BAABBN010000007.1, read as the reverse complement.
ACAAACGGAACATTCTGGCCAACAACAATTTCTGCTTCTTGGTTATCTAAGGTCATGATACTTGGAGTAGATAACAAATTACTATTTGTTACGGCTTCCAAAGCCTGAATTAAAGCGCCCCATGTGAACTTACCTTCACCACCAACTCCACCAGTAAAACCACTGCTTGGCGTCAAAGTAGATGTGTTATCAGAAGTCAAAGCACCTAATACATCAGCAGTACTCACCCCAACGTTTGTAAAGTTGGTTCCTAAACCCGGGAAATCACCAAAACCACCCAAAGCCCACTGAATACCTAAATCATCTCCAATAATTCCCTGAACCTCGACAATGACTGATTCAATCAATACCTGCGCACGGCGGATATCCAACTGACGAATCACATCTTCCATTTCTGCCATATCCGACGGCGATGCTTTAATCACCAACGCATTCATGTCTTTGTCGGCAATAATATTGGCTTTTTGCTGACCTTTATTTTCTTTACCAGAACCTCCTGTAGTCACTAAACCTTTCAGAGTTTCAGCCACTTTCTCAGCATCTGCGTGATTCATGTAGATCACACGGGCAGAGCCGTCTTGTTTCACAGGTTGATCAAGACGATTGACCAAAGAAATAATTCTATTTCTTGCTGATTTTTCACCTTTAACAATCAGGCGATTGCTACGCTCATCCGCGACAACAGAAATGGTGCTGTTTTTGGATTTACCAACGTCCGGAATTAACTTTTCAAGAATGCCTTTAAGATCACCTACCCAGGCATGCTCTAGCTGAACAACTTCCAGCTCTTCACTTTCTGAGCTGTCCAGATTTTGAATAATCGCCATCATACGATCAATGTTGGTCACGTGATCACTGATGATCAAAGAGTTCGCAGATGCAACACCCGCTAAGTGACCATACTTGGCAACCATTGGCCGTAAAATCGGCACCAACTCAATGGCACTGGTATTGGTAACTTTTACGACGCGAGTAACAATCTCTTCACCTTTTTTACGATTTTTGGCATCAAACCCAGCACCCTCCTGCTTCACTTGGTTTTGCTGAATGACCTTAACAACAGTGCCGTTATCTACGGCGGTGTAACCATGCACCTGAAGCACAGACAGGAACAACTGATAAACTTCATCCGTGGGTAAGGCGGTATTCGATACCACAGTCACTTTGCCTTTGACTCTGGGATCAACCACGAAGGTTTTACCCGTAATGTCGGCGATCTGGCTGATTAACACCCGAACATCGGCTTCTTTAAGATTTACTTTCCAAGTATCTTGAGCAGCCATAGCTAAAGACGAAGTAACAAGCACAATACACAGTACGCTTGCCTTAACTACTCTATTTATTCCATAAAACATCTTAACACCCATACCTTAAACTTCTTATTTAAGCGGAACAGTTATTTCGAATTGGCGAGAACCACGTTCAACAACAACGCTCGCCTCTCCTTGCTCAAATACTTGATCTAAATATTCACCATCTGAACTGGTATCACCCACATCGATGCCATTCACGGATAAAATGACATCCCCTTTTTGAATGCCGTAACGTTCCATCGCCGGATTATGTCCAGAGAACCGATACCCCAAAGCCTGACCATCTTTACTCACAGGTTCAAAGCCTACCGCACCTAATGCACTTAGCGGGTTGGCTTGCCACTGTTTCTGCGCTGCAGCAGCAAACTGGTCTACGGTATTAATTTCTTCTTGCTGTTGAGCAACGTCTGGCTCAGCCTTTTCTTGAACTTCAAACAAGTCTTTGTCGTCATCAAAATACAACGCTTCCAAGCGACCGTTTCTGTTCAAAATCACGCGATCGGCCAATACTTGGTCTAAACGAACACCATTCTGAACGGTATCACCAACATGATAAAACTCTGCATCAGACTTTCCCTGTTCGGAAATAATGGCCGTCGACAAAGTGGTTTTCTGCCCGACAAACACCCCCAGCAACCTCAACCTTAGACGAGTTTTAGGGGCATCCACGACTTCTGTTTGAGCGACTTCTGTCACTTTAGGCGCTTCTCCAAACAAAATTTCGCTTGCAATACTGACACTCCTGCTGACCATAGAGCGCTTTGCATCTAGTCCAGTCGATGAACCAGCCGAAGCAACAATCTCGGGAATTGGCTCCGGTGCCACAACCAACCATACCGCCTTAGCCGCTATGTTCGACAACCACACGCACAACAGCAGAGTAACCACAACTTTTGCTGTTTTGGTTATCGTAAGCAACTTTTCAGGTGTTAAATTACTAATCATTCACAAACCAATAAATAGTTATCGCACTTTGATAAATTACCAAAGCTTCTCTCTCACTTGGAAAATAATGTCATCCGGTTGTTGATTTCCAACCCACGTTTGACCAACCAAGTCTACACTTCGCTTTTTAACCTTGACACCAGCCCAGCCTTTATTCATAACAAAGGCTGAAGCCAGGGCACTGCCATCGGCACCAGACATCACATCCAACGAAGCACCGTTTTCATCGCTTGTTAATTTACCAACAATATCAGGTAACTCTATGTTTTCGATACCTTTAGGACCGGGATAACTGGCTTTCGCGTCTTTCCACATCAGCCGCCCTTCCGCAAATTCAAAGACATTATTGTTATAGTCAAATCCTAAACCAAGGTTATACAAGCTAACAATGCCATTCCCGGTAACTTTCTGAACTTTTAAATACGGGTTTATAACGGGCACAGACAATGAGCCATTCAACTCTTGTATTTGTAAACGCTCGGAGGACACTTTCACCAAACCACTTAATTTTGTATGGCGATCTATTTGGGAGCTTATCTCTAACTCAGGACTTAAAGAAAATAAAGACCAAGGATTTAAACGCCAATTAGCATGCACTGACAAGTGTTGATAACCAATCGTCCCGGTTCCACGCCAAACCGTTCCGGTCAACGATGAAATTTTTACCGGTAAACCAGGAACATGCTCCTTCGCCAACTTCCATGCATAATGCGCAGGAAAGTTAATTACCAGAAAAAACGAAAACAACACCAATGTCAGCAGCACATACCAACGTGCCGCTTTAATTACTGACCACAAATGGAAACCCTCTAATTCAATCCTTGAGTCTAATTATTATTTTTACGTAGCGCTCTATTATAGAGACGACATGAACCAGCACAACCACCCTCTCGGGTAATTTGATCCTTTTTCGCCTTTGTTGCACATTTTGATCGATAATTGTCCCTTTCTATCGAACGCAATAGGCTAACTGTATCCTTATTAAATGACAAACATAAAAAAACCCTGCTTAAAAAGCAGGGTTTTTTGAAAGCGACAGTAGAGGGCTGATTACATCATGCCGCCCATACCGCCCATTCCACCCATTCCGCCCATATCAGACATAGCTGGAGCACCACCTTCTTGTGGAGCATCAGCAATCATCGCTTCAGTTGTGATCATCAGACCCGCAACAGATGAAGCCGCCTGTAGAGCAGAACGCGTTACTTTAACCGGATCAAGAATACCAAACTCGATCATGTCTCCGTATTCGCCTGCAGCAGCGTTATAACCGTAGTTACCTTCGCCACCCTTAACGTTTTCAAGGACAACTGAGCCTTCTTCACCACAGTTAGCAACGATTTGACGTAAAGGCGCTTCCAGTGCACGACGTGCCAGAGCAACACCTACGTTTTGATCTTCGTTCGCACCCAGAACTTCACCAGCTTTAGTTAATGCACGTACCAGTGCAACACCACCACCAGCAACCACACCTTCTTCAACTGCTGCGCGAGTTGCGTGAAGTGCATCATCAACACGAGCTTTCTTCTCTTTCATTTCTACTTCAGAAGCTGCGCCAACTTTAATCACAGCAACACCGCCTGCTAACTTAGCAACACGCTCTTGAAGCTTCTCTTTATCGTAGTCAGATGTAGACTGTTCAATTTCAGTACGGATCTGAGCAACACGAGCATTGATGTCATCTTTATCACCAGCGCCGTCAACGATTACTGTGTTTTCTTTAGTCAGAGTAACACGTTTCGCTGAACCCAAGTGCTCAAGCGTCGTTGTCTCAAGAGACATGCCAACTTCTTCTGAGATCACAGTACCCGCAGTCAGAATCGCGATGTCCTGAAGCATTGCTTTACGACGATCACCAAAACCAGGCGCTTTAACTGCAGCAACTTTAACGATACCGCGCATGTTATTCACAACAAGCGTCGCAAGTGCTTCGCCTTCAACGTCTTCAGCAATGATCAATAGTGGGCGAGATGCCTTAGCAACGGCTTCCAGTACCGGAAGAAGATCACGGATGTTTGCAATTTTCTTGTCAACCAAAAGAATGAATGGGTTTTCAAGTTCCGCACTCATTGTTTCCTGGTTGTTAATGAAGTATGGAGACAGGTAGCCGCGATCGAACTGCATACCTTCTACAACGTCCAACTCGTCTTCGAAACCAGAACCTTCTTCTACAGTGATAACACCGTCTTTACCTACTTTTTCCATTGCGTCTGCGATAACAGTACCCACTGCGTCGTCAGAGTTAGCAGAAATCGTCGCAACCTGTTTGATTGCGTTGTAGTCAGAACATGGTGCTGCCATTGTCTTAAGTTCTTCAACAACCGCTGCAGACAACTTGTCGATGCCGCGCTTAAGATCCATCGGGTTCATGCCCGCCGCAACAGATTTCAAACCTTCATTAACGAATGCCTGAGCAAGAACGGTCGCTGTAGTAGTACCGTCACCCGCCTGATCATTCGCTTGTGAAGCAACTTCTTTAACCATTTGAGCGCCCATGTTTTCAAACTTGTCGCTCAATTCAATTTCTTTCGCTACAGAAACACCGTCTTTAGTCACTGTTGGTGCGCCGAAAGATTTATCTAAAACAACGTTACGACCTTTAGGGCCTAATGTTGTTTTTACTGCGTCTGCCAAAACATTTACGCCTGCCAACATTTTTTGGCGTGCATCATTTCCAAATATTACGTCTTTAGCTGCCATTTCTATTTACCTGTATAAATATATCCATTCAACTGATCCGGCTTCATAGGATCAGTCCATTCATTTTTATAGGATTAAGCTTCAACCACACCAAAGATTTCAGCTTCGCTAAGAACTAGTAGCTCTTCGCCTTCAACTGTTACTGTGTTCTGTACGTAGCCGCCGAACAACACAGTGTCGCCAACTTTCAAATCAACTGGACGAACGTCGCCATTATCCAGAACACGACCATTACCTACCGCCAAAACTTCACCTTGATTTGGCTTTTCAGTCGCAGAACCAGGTAGAACGATGCCACCAGCAGATTTAGTCTCTTCTTCCTTACGACGTACAACTACACGATCACCTAGAGGACGAATTTTCATCGATAAGTGTCTCCCACTTAAAACGTTAATATTGATAGAAATACGCTGTTTATCAGCGCAAATTTTAGATAGTTCTTTATCTTGGGACTCGGGGAATAATTTCAAGGGCAAAAAATGAAAAAAATTTAAATTTCTGACGATTTTTTCATTATTTATCTTTGCGCTCGAACTCACCCTCAATCACGCCATTCACGGACTTTGGTCGCTCAGAGGTTTGAGTTCGGGTCTGCTGCTGGGTAAACACACTGTTTAAGTCCGGTGAGGATGTCTGAGTATAGATGGATTGCGTCGCCACAAACTGCATGCGCTTCATAGCAAACGCGATGTACATATGACGCGTACCCGGCAGCAGACAAGAGAAACCGATAACATCCGTCACCAAACCAGGTGTTAACAGAAGTGCACCACCGACAGCTAATACGATGCCTTCCACCATTTCTTTGGCAGGCATTTGACCACTGGACAGTTTTAAGTTTGCTCGGCTCAAAGTTTTTAAACCTTGTTGGCGCAAAAGGTTTACACCAATGAAAGCAGTTCCTAGAATCAGTGCCACCGTAGGCCAAATCCCAAGCCAGCTTCCCAGTTTCAACAAAATAACCAACTCGATGACCGGCAGAGTACAAAACAACAAAAACAACCAACGCATATGAACACCAAACCTTAATGGACTTAAATGTCAGGCAAATACCTATATAGGAATTATGACGTGAATGACTCTAGACAACAATTTAATGATGCCGTTCTCTATATATTGGGACAAATTCCGAAAGGTAAAGTCACCAGCTACGGAAAAATTGCACAACTGGCCGGATACCCAAATCATTCCAGACATGTGGGCCAGGTTTTAAAACACCTGCCTAACGACTCAAAGCTGCCTTGGCATCGGGTAATCAATGGCCAGGGAAAAATCTCTTTCCCCAAAGACTCGGCGAAATATCAAGTTCAGTCCGATCGGCTCAAAGCGGAAAACATCATTCCACTGAATGACAAAATAAATATGAAGGTGTACGGCTGGCCCCAAGAATCATAGACACACGCCTGATCATAAACCCACCAATGAAACGAGCCATAACTTTCATGCCTTCCCCTGGTAAATCTATGCGGCATTCGTCGAGCGGGAAATCACATAATCAGAATCCGACTTACTCCAGGGCGCTACTCTGAACAGCAGTAACATTCCCGGCACAGCACTCGCCGTACAAAATAAGAAGAAGTTCGTCCACCCCAAACCATCCAAAGGAAATCCAATAAAATTCATGATTGAATACGCTAAAGGATTTTCACTGGCATCGGCCCCTTCCACCAAATACCCGGTCAGGGCATTCGCAAATGTTCGAGGTAAGGCCGCAATAGCGGTAAATAACGCAAACTGGGTGGCTGTGTAATTTCTGTTGGTCGACCTTGCGATGAACGCTACAAACGCAGCAGTTCCTAACCCTACCCCCAAATACTCCAGCGAAATAACCATGGCCAGCACCCATAAGTTATTACCTACTTCAGCCAGCACCGCAAACCCAAGAATCGTAATAATTTGCACAAGCCCAAACAGCCACAGCGATTTATTGATGCCAATTTTAACCATCAGTAAACCGCCTAACAACCCTCCAATGATCGCTGGCCACAGAGCTGCATGTTTGGCAACTAAGCCTATCTCCGTTAAGTTAAAACCCAGGTCAATGTAAAATGGGGTTGATAGCGCGGTCGCCATGCTATCGCCTAATTTATAAAGAAAGATAAACGCCAGTATTTCCAACGCGGGAAAACGCCCCAGACGTTTAAAAAACTCTTTAAAAGGTTCAACAACCGCATCTTTTATCGTCAGCGGGGGCTTACCTCCCCCTTCAGGCTCTTTGACCATCAAGGTCATACCAATGCCCACCAACATAAATAGCCCGACAATCACATACACCCAAAGCCAAGGCAGATGATCGGCCAATATCAGCGCAAGTGAGCCCGGAATCAGACCCGCTATTCGATAAGCATTAACATGTATCGAATTTCCGAGCCCCAGTTCATGATCCGGTAGAATTTCTCGCCGATAAGCATCAAGAACTATGTCCTGGCTGGCGCTGAAGAAAGCAATGGCCGCAGCCAGGTAGGCGATGGACCACAACGAGTCCAGTGGATTAAATAAACCCATAAGCGCCATAGATACCAGAAGAAAAACCTGGGTGATCAACATCCAGCCTCGTCTGCGCCCAAGAAAAGGAGGCACATACCGATCCATCATGGGAGACCAGATAAACTTCCAGGTATACGGCAAGCCAATTAACGCAAACAAACCAATTTCTTTCAGGCTGACCGCTTCACTTCTAAGCCAGGCAGGTATCAATGTGTACACAAAATACAAAGGAAGGCCTGAAGTAAAGCCGGTGAAAATACAAATCAGCATTCTTCGGTTAAATAAAGCCTCTCGAAAGACTCCTGCTCGGTTTCCCAACTTATATCCCTTTTAATAAACAGACCCATTTTCGTCAGGTAAACTGGCTGAGCTATACCAAACACAAAACAATCACTACCACACAGACAAACAAAAACTCAAACAGCAAAAAAGGCAGCTTTATCTGAAAAGCCCCAACTTTGACCCCAACCTTTTCCTGAAAATTGCCCGATATGTTAACCTTGTCAGACTTTTAGTAATTGAGCATAGACTCATTTTTTTTTAATGGTACATTATTTTCAACAGAGCGTTGCAATAACAACACCAATAAAGCAAAGCCTATTAATAAAAACTCATTATTATAAAAACAATACCTGGACTCACAGGAAGTGCGTACCTTTAAGTAGTAGGGCCCATGGGGACACCATTATGACAGACACATCACTGCCCATCGTTGTTGTAGACGATGCGAAATTTTCAGGCGCTATCGTCGAACGAACACTTAAAAAAGCAGGATACACTAACATACGTGTCGCCAGCCACCCATCACAAGCGTTGGACTATTTAAAAGCAGAACCTGCCCGATTGCTCATTGCGGATTGGATGATGCCAGACATGGACGGGCTTACCCTTGCCCAGCGTATCCGCCAGATGGATCAAAAGAAACTTCACTTTACTTACATTCTGCTCCTCACAGGTAAAGAAAGTCCGGAAGCACTCTCTCACGCTTTCAGCCAAGGCGTTGATGACTTCATTTATAAATCCGACATGCACCAACAGCTGGTTCCAAGAGTTTCTGCCGCTGCACGAACTACCAATATGTTGAACTTGCTGATGCGAAATAACACAACGCTGAAGAAGAATGTTCAGGTACTGGAACGTTGCAATCATACGGATTTGTTAACCGGCCTGGGCAACAAACGGTTGACACTGAAAACACTGACTAACTCCATCAAGCAAGTGGAAAGCCGACAAGGCGCAGTGAGCTGTATCGTGTTCAACTTGGATAACATTGATGAGATTGAGCAACATCATAAAGGGCCAATTGCGCAAGAGATGGTAAAAGGCGCCGCTCAAAGACTTCAAAACCTGGTACGCCCTCTTGATGTAGTTACCCGCTTAAGCAAAAACCAGTTTGCAGTCATCACCATGCAAGAATCTACCGATGTAGGCGGACCGACGGCTTTCAAACGGATCTACGATGGCATCGCCAGCAAACCTTATCCAACCCCTGCTGGTTATTTAAACCTGAAGGTCAGTGGTTCCATGATCAGCGCAGAGCGTTTAGGCAACATGCCAACCGCACAGCAGCTATTGACCAGCACAATTGCCAACTTAAGCATCGCCAGAGAAAAGAACGGTATTCACGGTACCCAATGGCATATACAGTCCCAGCCGCTGGATAACTTTCCAAGCGCTATCGCCGCCTCGTAAAACCCTCACTCTCAACAAACAACCTGCTTGTCCCTCAGTCAGGCAGGTTTCAGCAAATACAATTCGTTAGTGCATCTCACCCTTCCAACCTTTTTTCAAACCATCAGGATCGACAAGTTACCCAAAAGGCATTAAATTTCCTTTCTTGTCAGCGACCCACTATAGTCCACAACACTGGACAGATATTTGTTTTACGACGTTAGAACTTTAACTATCAGACAAGTAACACTAAAGATACTGAGTGAGTGCAACCGTAACACCTCTTTTCAATAGCGTCTTTCAAAGGAACATAATTAGTGACACCGAACAACCAGCAGTGGCATATCGCAGGGCCAGGAGCGATAGGGCTTTTATATCACTACAAAGTTTCAGAACTCAGTAATTTTTGTCACAGCCAAACTCCTTACCTGATTAACAGGTCACTCAACAACTCGTTTGAAAAATACACATTTATCAACCTGCAACAAGAAGCGCAGCAAATACCAGCCAAGTGGTTTAAAGGCCAACACATCATTCATAAACTCGTCGTCACCACCAAAAGCCACCAGGTTATCCAATGCCTGGAGTCACTCACACCTTACCTAGCAAACCACTGTCAAATTATTTTATTACACAATGGGTTAGGCGTTCAGCAACAAGTTACGGCGCGCTGGCCGGAGTTCGATGTATTTTTTGGCTCTTCCACCGAAGGGGTCTGGAAATCCAGCGACAACACCGTTCATCATGCAGGAAATGGCATAACAACCTTCGGCAGGGAACATCCACAGAAGCCTGAATGGTGGGGGGAGGAAATATCGAAACTGCCCAACAGCCAGTGGTCGCCCGATATCTTATCTCAACTCCACAATAAAGTAGCCGTTAACGCATCAATCAACCCACTCACGATCCTGTTTGAGTGTAAAAACGGAGAGTTACTCAGCAATGAAGACCGCCTTCAATTGCTCGATCAGCTCTCTGAAGAAAGCAGGCTTGTTTTAAAGTCCGAAGGCTATGATATTCCTTCAATGAAATATATCGTCCGTGACATTGCCAGAAAAACAGGTCAGAACTACTCTTCCAGTTATCAGGACTGGAAACACAAAAGAACAACAGAACTCTCCAACATGAATGGATACATAATGAATCTGGCTAAAAAACATGGACTCTCAACCCCGACTCATGACAAAGTGATGAATGACGTTGCAACCAAAGCCAGTATTTAATATTTCTCATGAGTAATCGACTTAAAAGCTACTTTTCGCACAGGACAATCAGTCAAAAACTGCTGTTCATGTTAATCGTCACAGGCATTGTTACTGCAACCCTTTGTACTCTGATTGCCGCCAGCATTTGGCGATTTGTTATCCACAGCCAAATAGAACCAGATTACACCCACAACCTCAAAGTCATCAGCGAATTAAGTCAAAATATCGATGAGCTCAACAAACAGCTTCCTACCCTACTGGCCGTCGATAGCCACGCCATAGACACCAAACTCATTGCAACATTCGATGAGCAAGGCAACCTGCTTGATCAGCTAAGCCTCAACAACCTCCCCTTACCTGCCAAGCAACTGCATGAGCTGTACGCATATTATTTAAAGCAAGGTCGGTTCTCTCCCGAAGTAGTAAGTCTCAAGCTAAAAAACGGCACTCCCTATACGTTACTGGTCTTGTACAAATACAAAACAGAAGTATTATTCAACAGCAAGTTCTTACTTATGTTGATTAGCCTTTTTCTTGCGGCCATTCTTCTGATTCGCATCATCCAAATGCAAAGCCGTAGGTGGCTGATTGATCCGGTACTGCACTTGAAAGCCGTCACTCATCAGGTCTCTTCATATCAAAACTATAATGTCCGTGCGAATAAAGTTTTCTTCGACGAAATCGGCAATCTGGTGGATGCATTCAACACCATGCTGAGCCAAATCCAGGCTAGAGATCACCTTCTTACCGACGCTAGAGACAAGGCAAATCGCTCACAAAAAAAAGCCGAAGTATCGACAAATGAAATCAAGAAAACCAACATCCGGTTAGAAGAGGAGGCCCGAGTCAGATCTGCCATGGAGCGAAAGCTACTTGAATTCCAGGATTTCCTAAATGGCATTATTAACTCCATGCCTTCGATTATGATTGCCCTCACCCCGAAATACCGTATCACGCTGTGGAATCAACAAGCAGAAAAACTAACCTCCATTTCTGCTGGGCAGGCCATTAATCATCGCATTGATGACGCCTTCCCTTTTATGCTGTTTTATTTAGATTTAGTGCACCAAGCCAGTAAGACCGGTCAGGTTCAAACAGTAAGCCAAGCCGAAATTAAAATATCAGGGATCACCCGTTTTTATTCCATCATGATTTACCCGTTAAAAGGTCGGGGGCAACAGGATGTTGTTATTAAACTGGACGACATCACAGATCAAAAGCACCTTCAGGAACTGGTCGTACAGTCAGAAAAGATGATGTCATTAGGCGGTTTAGCCGCTGGTATGGCGCATGAGATTAATAATCCTTTGGGCGGGATTTTACAAAATGTTCAGAATCTAACACGTAGGCTATCGGCCGGTTTACCTAAAAATCAGCAAATCGCTGACGACCTTGGCTTAAGCATGACAACCATTGAAGAATATTTAAAAGCAAGGGAAATCCCAAGCCTGATTGAAAACATCACACACGCAGGACACCGGGCCGTCGACATCGTCACCAATATGCTCCAATTCAGCCGCAACGCCGCACCTGAACTTGAGCAGTGCGACCTCAATGAACTGACCCGACAAGCACTTCAAATTGCGCGAACTGAAACCACGTTCCATGAATTACAAGCGGAAAGCGGTCTGATTATTTCAGAGCTTTACGATCCCGAGCTGCCCACAATACCTTGCATACCCAGCGAAATAGAACAAGTCATCATCAATTTACTGAAGAATGCCGCTCAGGCTTTGTCTGAGTATGGCTGCCCCAGCGGCACGCCTGAAATCAAACTGAATGTTCAACAACAAGAGACCTATGCCGTCATAGAAGTTATTGATAACGGCATAGGAATGGACGATGATACTCGCAGACGCGTATTTGAACCCTTTTTTACCACCAAAGATGTGGGCAAAGGAACAGGCCTCGGTCTATCGGTATCCTACTTTATTATATCCAGTCATCACCACGGTATTCTGGACGTTCAATCCGAACCAGGTAAAGGGGCACACTTCAGTATCAGGCTTCCAATTCGACCGTTGAGACTTCAACTCGACTAACCCCGGAACAATTATGGCAGACAGATTAACCAAGATCACAACGAAAGGCGGCGATAAAGGCAAAACCTCCATTGCCGACGGCAAAAGACTGAACAAGTTTGACGACAGAATCATTGCCATCGGAGAAATTGACGAACTGAATTCATCCATCGGTGTTGCATTTACTGAATTATCGGACAAAGCCAATACTCAACCGTTTGCAGCAATGCTTCTGAATATACAACACGACCTGTTCAATCTTGGCGGCGAGTTAGCCATGCCCGGCCATGAAGTATTTCAGCAAACCAGTTTGGACGAACTGGAAAAACTTTCAGATCAATTGAACGAACAACTCCCACCACTGAAAGAATTTATTCTGCCTTCTGGCTCAAAAAGTGTTGCTTACACTCATCTTAGCCGAGCTATCTGCCGAAGAGCAGAAAGGCAGGTTGCCCTGCTTTCAACCAAAGAATCCGTTCGGCCACTGCTTTTACAGTACATCAATCGATTATCAGATTTTCTCTTTATCCTTGCACGCAGTTTAGGCAAGCTAGAAGGCCAAACCGAAATCATGTGGCAAAGAAATTAACACATAAAAATCAAATAAAAGACAAAATTCAGACATAAAAAAACCGCTCAATGAGCGGTTTTTTCAGACTCTCAAGAAATTAACCTTGAGCTTCTTCAAGATCTTTCATAGTCAATTTAACTCGACCACGTTGATCAACGTCCAGAACCTTAACCTTAACTTCCTGACCTTCAGAAAGAACGTCTGAAACTTTTTCAATGCGCTCATTCTTGATCTGCGAAATATGAACCAGACCTTCTTTACCAGGAAGGAAAGCAACGAAAGCACCAAAGTCAACAATCTTGCTTACTTTACCGTTATAGATAGCACCGATTTCAGCTTCAGCAGTAATTCCTTCGATACGAGCAATGGCGGCGTCTGCACCTGAGCGATCATCAGCGAATACTTTGATGTTACCATCGTCGTCAATATCGATAGACGCGCCTGTTTCTTCAGTAATTGAACGGATTGTAGCGCCGCCCTTACCGATCACATCACGAATCTTATCAGGATGGATCTTAATGGTATCCATCACTGGTGCATTCTCAGACAATTTAGCGCGAGGCTCTTCGATGACTTTATTCATTTCACCAAGAATATGGATACGAGCGTCATTAGCCTGAGCAAGCGCAATTTCCATAATCTCGTCAGTGATGCCCTGAATCTTAATGTCCATCTGAAGCGCTGTAATACCTTCATCAGTACCAGCTACTTTAAAGTCCATATCGCCCAAGTGGTCTTCATCACCAAGAATATCAGTTAATACAGCAAAACGGTCGCCATCTTTAATCAGACCCATAGCAATACCTGCTACTGGCGCCTTAAGAGGTACACCGGCATCCATAAGTGCCAAACTCGCACCACAAACACTTGCCATTGAAGAAGAACCGTTAGATTCTGTAATTTCAGAAACAACACGCAATGTGTATGGGAATTCTTCTTCTGTTGGCACCATCGCCTGAACACCACGACGAGCCAAACGACCATGACCGATTTCACGACGGCCCGGGCTGCCCATACGACCACACTCACCTACAGAATACGGAGGGAAGTTGTAGTGGAATAAGAAAGGATCGCGCTTGTCACCTTCCAGAGCATCAAACATCTGAGCGTCACGAGCAGTACCCAAAGTTGTTGTAACGATCGCCTGAGTTTCACCACGTGTGAACAAAGCAGAACCGTGAGTCTTAGGCAACACACCTACTTCAACGTTGATTGGACGAACCGTTTTGTTGTCACGGCCATCAATTCGTGATTCACCACTTAGAACGCGCTCACGAACCGTTGATTTCTCAACAGAACCAAATACACCAGAAACTTCTGCTGCACTTGCCTGTCCATCTTCGTCGCCTGCAAGTTCTTCAGTTGCAGCACTACGAAGTTCAGATAAACGGCTATAACGCTCCATTTTATCTGTAATTTGATAAGCTTCAGCAATTTGAGCGCCGAACTTAGCCAAAATTTGATCTTTTAACTCTGTATTTTCAGCAGGAGCTTGCCACTCCCATACAGGGTTATTTACTTCAGCTGCAAACTCTTTAACAGCCTGAATAACAACTTGTTGCTCTTGGTGCGCAAACAAAACAGCACCCAGCATTTCGTCTTCTGTTAGCTCTTCTGCTTCGGACTCAACCATAAGCACAGCGGAATCAGTACCGGATACAATCATATCCAACAGTGACGTTTCCAGCTCTTCGATGCTTGGGTTAAGGATGTAACCATCTTCATCAGTGAAGCCAACACGGGCTGCACCAATTGGGCCATTAAACGGCGCACCAGAGATAGCTAAAGCTGCAGACGTACCGATCATAGCAGCGATGTCCGGGAACGACTTTTTGTCAGCAGACATCACAGTACAAACAACTTGTACTTCGTTCTTAAATCCTTTCGGAAACAGAGGACGAACCGGACGGTCAATCAAACGAGAAGTTAGAGTTTCAAACTCAGAAGGGCGACCTTCACGCTTCAAGTAACCACCAGGGATTCGTCCTACTGCGTAGAACTTCTCCTGATAATGAACTGACAAAGGAAAGAAATCCTGACCAGGTTTAGCGTCCTTACTTGCAACCACAGTTACTAGAACACTAGTTTCGCCCATTGTAACCATTACAGCACCAGAAGCCTGACGCGCGATGCGGCCAGTTTCGATAGTGACCGTTTCTTTTCCGTATTGGAATGTTTTAGTAACCGGATTCACGGTTTAATATCCTTTATCTAATTAATATCAATTATTGAAGAAGTTCGCTGTCGTTAAAATTAACGACGTAGACCTAGACGCTTGATCAAAGCAGCATAGCGGTCATGGTTTTTCTTGTTCAGGTAGTCCAACAGCTTACGACGCTGGTTTACCATGCGAATCAAACCACGACGTGAGTGATGGTCTTTGTGGTTCGCTTTAAAGTGCGACTGAAGACCTTCAATGTTTGCTGTTAGCAAAGCAACCTGAACTTCTGGAGAACCAGTATCACCTTCAGATTGCTGATAGTCTTTTACGATTTGCGCTTTTTGATCTGCACTTAGTGCCATAATTACTTACTCCAAATTAAAACATGCTTAATGAGTTTTGATAACGGTCATCCGTTACTTGGAAAATCAAGCCCGTGCATGTTTACAGACCGATTCACCTTACCGAGATTAAACCTAGGCTATAGGTTCAAACTCTGCCATATTAACCAACCGTTTAGGTTGCAAAATATAACCTGGTAACCAATTTGCCACCCCTAAATAAAAAGGCTGGTTTTTATCAGACTGCACATTATACAGTCTTAATAGCTCTTGAGTAGGTTTTTTATCATTGGCAGTCAAGACTGCCTCAAAACCGGCAACCTGTTCGCTGGTCATGTTCACTTGCTGCCCTAATAACACACGCTGCGTCTGAACTTCATCCAAATAAACGGCGGGCATATCATCAAGACCGGTATCCGACTTCAACAGCGCATCCACTCTGATTTGTTCAGATTGCAAGTCGTCCAACGTTAAAGCATCTTCGATCTTAAAGGGGCCAGTGGCGGTGCGTCTTAATTCTTCTACATGCGCACCACAACCTAACGCCTCACCGATATCCCGCACCAAAGAACGAATGTAAGTCCCTTTGGTACAACTGACTTCCAACTCTAGGTGCTCATCTTCAATTCGCAATAACTTAAGGGTTTTAATAGTAACGCGCCGAGGCTCAATATCAACCACCTTGCCCTGTCGAGCCAACTTATACAGAGGCTGACCATCACGCTTCAGAGCAGAATACATCGGAGGGACTTGATCAATTGGTCCACGGAACTCAGCTAACGCTTTTTCCACGATGCTTTCGGTCAATTCAGGAATTGGACGATCCTCAACCACTTCCCCCTCAGCATCTTCTGTGGTGGTGGTTTGCCCAAGCTTTGCCCGAGTGATATAGGTTTTATCGGCATCCAGCAAAAACTGACTGAACTTAGTGGCCTCTCCTAAACATACCGGCAATAAGCCCGTAGCAAGAGGGTCCAAAGCACCTGTATGACCGGCTTTTTTTGCGGTATATAGCCAACGAACTTTCTGAAGCGCCTGATTAGACGATAGTCCTTTGGGCTTATCCAATAAAACAATGCCGTTTATTGATAAACCTTTACGTTTTCTTGCCATAATTACAACTGGATCTACTGCTTAATCTTGATCTGAATCATCGCGTCGGGCACTGTCTTCCCGAATCGCCTGTTCAATTAACGAAGAAACTTTCATACCGTTTTCAAGCGTATCATCAATGAAGAACCGTAGTTCAGGCGTAGTCCTGGCACGGAACGACTGGCCAATTTTGGTACGCAGGAAACCCGCCGCATTGTTCAGCACTTTCAGCGCATCTTTATTCGCTTCAGCTTTCGCTTCTTCAGTCTGCGCTCCAAACGCCATGACCGTAATAAAGACATCGGCATAACCGAGATCACGGCTGACGCGCACTTCCTGAACCGTCACCATCCCCAAACGAGGATCTTTTATTTCAAACTGAATAAGCTGGGCAAGTTCCTTTTGAAGGAAATCACCCACCCGATCAGTACGAGCATATTCTTTCATTCTAATTACTACCTATAAAAACAAGAAAAGCTCGAAGTAAGGTTTACACCTTAACTCCGAGCAATTCTCTAAGACTTTCACTCCTAATCACTCATACGAGCCATAGAAAAGTGAGTCACCTTGCTTAAAGAGTACGTTCGACCTGAACGCTCTTGAAGACTTCAATCTTATCGCCTGGCTTAACATCTGTGTAGTTCTTAACACCGATACCACACTCAAAGCCATTACGAACTTCATTGACGTCATCTTTAAAGCGACGCAGAGATTCCAGCTCACCTTCATAGATAACCACGTTATCACGAAGCACTCGAATCTTATCGTTACGGAAGATCGTTCCTTCAATTACCATGGAACCGGCAATCGAGCCAAACTTAGGTGAACGGAACACATCACGTACTTCAGCAACACCTACAATCTCCTCACGGAATTCAGGAGCCAACAGACCTGTCAGTGCCTGTTTAACATCATCAATGATGTTATAGATGACTGAGTAGTAACGCAGATCTACTTCTTCACGCTCAATAATCTCTCTAGCGGAGTTATCTGCACGCACGTTGAAGCCGAAGATGATGGCATTAGAAGCCAATGCAAGGTTAGCATCAGTTTCGCTGATTCCACCCACACCGCTGCTAATAATACGAACCGCCACTTCATCGGTAGACAAATCCTGCAGAGAAGTTGTAATTGCTTCCAAAGAACCACGTACATCGGTCTTCAGAACAATGTTCAACTCGCTAACTTCACCTTTGCCCATGTTCTCAAAGATGTTTTCAAGCTTAGAAGCTTGCTGACGCGCCAGCTTAACTTCACGGTATTTACCTTGACGGAAGTTAGCCACTTCACGCGCTTTCTTCTCACTCGGCACAACAATGAATTCGTCACCTGCAGCAGGCGTTCCATCCAAGCCCAGAATTTCAACCGGAATGGAAGGCCCGGCTTCATCAATTGGCTGCCCGTTTTCATCAACAAGTGCACGAACACGACCAAACTGCTGGCCAGCAAGCACGATATCACCTTTCTTCAGGTTACCCGCCTGAACAAGTACCGTTGCAACAGAACCACGTCCGCGATCCAGTTTAGACTCAACGACAATACCTTTAGCAGGGCCTTGAGCCGGCGCTTTAAGCTCTAACAATTCAGCCTGAAGCAGAACTGAATCCAGTAGTGCCTCAATGCCTTCTCCACTGTGAGCAGACACATTCACAAACTGAACATCACCACCCCAATCTTCAGGGATAACTTCTTCTTGTGCCAGTTCGTTCTTAACACGATCCGGATCAGCACCTTCTTTATCAATCTTGTTTACGGCAACGACCAGAGGCACCTCAGCTGCACGGGCATGCTGAATAGCTTCTCTTGTCTGAGGCATCACACCATCATCCGCAGCAACAACCAGAATTACGATATCCGTTGCTTTCGCACCACGAGCACGCATTGCAGTAAATGCGGCATGTCCAGGCGTATCCAGGAAGCTGATCATGCCATGACCAGTTTCTACGTGGTACGCACCAATGTGCTGAGTAATACCACCAGACTCACCGGAAGTTACGCTGGCTTTACGAATATAGTCAAGAAGCGACGTCTTACCATGGTCAACGTGACCCATCACAGTTACAACTGGTGCACGAGGCGTTTCTTCAGTTGAATACTCAACATCTTCTGTAACTTCAAACTCTACTGCGTTATCACGAAGTAGCTTAAAGGTATGCCCCATCTCTTCAACAATCAACTGAGCAGTGGCTTGATCCAGCACTTCATTAATTGTAACCATAGAGCCCATAGAGAACATGACTTTGATTACTTCAGCTGCTTTCACAGACATCTTCTGAGCCAAATCACCAACGGTGATTGTTTCAGGCACACTAACTTCACGAACGATTGGTGCTGTCGGCATAGCAAAAGCGTGTTTATTTGAATCTTTACGCTTTTTCTTAGGGCGACGCATACGTGACTCACCGAATTCATCATCAATATGAATTCGGCCGGCACCACCTTTGGATTTGTGCTCAGTGCGTTTTCTGCTTTCTTCAGTTTTTGCTCCGGCACCTTTTTTAGATGCTGGCGGAGTAGATTGCTTATTATGCACTTTCTTAGGACGATCCTTTTTAGCTTCTTTCTTTGGCTGATCCGCAGGCGCTTGAGTTGCTTCTGCTTTTGAAGGTGCTTCTGCTGGAGCTGCCGGGGCCGGTTCAGCGGCCTTTTCTTCAGCAACGGTTTCAGGTGCTGATACTTCCTCAACAGGTGTTTCAACCACCGGAGTTTCTACCGGTGCCTGTACTGTTTCTTCTACCTGAGGCTCAGCAGCCACTGGAGCTTCTGCTTTCTCTTCTGTTTCAACTGCATCAACAGGTGTGCGTTTAACGTATGTACGCTTTTTGCGCACTTCTACGTTAACGGTTTTGCCACGACCGGCTGGGGCTTTGATGGTTGATTTGGTCTTACGCTGAAGCGTAATTTTTTTAGGTGAACCGTCGTTATCACCGTGACTGCGTTTTAAGTGGTCCAGCAAGGATTGCTTTTCCACTTCAGTCACCATTTCCGACTCAGATTTTTGGGTCAAGCCCGCATCTTTCATTTGAGAGAGCAGTTTATCGGTTGGTACACCAACCACCTCGGCCAACTGTTTTACTGTCAATTCTGCCATAGCTTGGTATTACTCCTTCGTCAGCCTTACGCTTCATCTTCAAACCAATGAGCACGAGCTGCCATAATAAATTTCGCAGCCAACTCTTCGTCGGTTATCACTTTAATATCCATCAAATCATCAACAGACTGCTCTGCCAGATCATCCAACGATTTAACACCGGCTTGGCTTAAAGCAAGCGCAATATCATGATCCATCCCTTCAATTGCAAGGACAGCTTCATCGAGA
This sequence comes from Litoribacillus peritrichatus, assembly GCF_039537985.1. Classification (NCBI taxonomy): domain Bacteria; kingdom Pseudomonadati; phylum Pseudomonadota; class Gammaproteobacteria; order Oceanospirillales; family Oceanospirillaceae; genus Litoribacillus; species Litoribacillus peritrichatus. Next base: position 1,245,976 of record NZ_BAABBN010000007.1, on the reverse strand, counting down.
CCCTCTTCAGAAGTCAGTTCATTATTCAAAAGAGAGTCTTTAGCTCGAGCACGCAATTCAATGATTGTATCTTCATCCAATCCATCAATCTCAAGCATTTCTTCAAGAGGAACATAAGCTACTTCTTCCAGACTACTAAAGCCCTCTTCAACCAAGAAGTCAGCAAAATCCTCATCCACATCAAGGCCATTAACAAAGGTACTTATCAAGCTGGAATGCTCTGCCTTTTGCTTTTGACCTGCTTCTTCTTCTGTCATCACATTCAATGACCAACCTGTTAATTCGCTGGCCAACCGAACGTTTTGTCCGCCTTTACCAATCGCTTTAGCAAGGTTATCTTCAGAAACTGCAACATCCATCGTGTGAGTATCTTCATCAATAACAATGGAAGCTACTTCAGCCGGGGCCATTGCATTAATAACTAATTGCGCCGGATTATCATCCCAAAGGACAATATCAATACGCTCACCGCCCAGTTCATTCGATACCGCCTGAACACGAGAACCTCGCATACCAACACAAGCACCCACAGGGTCGATACGTTTGTCGTTGGTTTTAACAGCGATTTTCGCTCTTAAACCAGGATCACGAGCAGCACCCTTAATTTCAATGACTTCTTCTGCAATTTCAGGCACTTCGATGCGGAACAACTCAATCAACACCTCTGGTGCTGAACGACTCAGCATCATACGTGGGCCACGAGTGTCTTCTTTAATGCACTGCAACAAAGCACGTACACGCTCACTGATACGAAATGATTCTCGACCAATCAATTGATCACGAGGCAATTCGGCTTCAGCATTGTTACCTAAATCGATAAACAACTTATCACGGCCAACTTTCTTGACCACACCAGTTACCAATTCACCAACGCGCTCTTGGTATAAACCAACAATTTTCAGACGTTCGGCTTCACGTACTTTCTGAACAATAATTTGTTTGGCGGCCTGTGCACCAATACGGCCAAACTCAACGTTCTCAACCTGTTCTTCGTAAACGTCGCCTATCTGCAAAGAAGCATCTTTCTCAGCCGCTTCTTCCGTTGTAAACTCCGTCCCTAATTTTGCTACCTGGTCATCTGCAACCACGACCCAACGACGAAACGATTCAAAATCACCTGTCTTACGGTCAATGTTCACATAGATATCACTGTCTTCGTCTTCTTCGTAGCGTTTCCGAGTTGCCGTTGCCAACGCCAATTCCATTGCTTCAAAGATGATCTCGCGGTCCACTCCCTTTTCGTTAGAAACCGCTTCAGCTACCAGCAGAATTTCTTTTCCCATTTCACTCTACCCTTAAACTAATAACTGTCACTTAAACTGTGGCTCGACGTTGGCTTTTTCTATCGAGTCAATTGGCAAGCAATACTCATGATTGTCCACATGAACAACCACATCGCCCCCTTCCACACCGTTCAGACGCCCGGTAAACTTCCTGCGCCCTTCAAAAGGAAACCGTAACTTAACCGCCACGACTTCACCGATATACTTTTCAAACTGCTCCAGAGTGAATAACGGTCTATCCATTCCTGGAGACGAAACCTGCAAATCATATTCAGAGCTGATCGGGTCTTCTACATCCAACACCGCACTGATTTGACGACTAACTTTTGCGCAATCATCCACTTGGATGCCATTTTCATGATCAATAAATACACACAACACGGTATGTTTCCCCTGAGGAACGTATTCAATCCCCCAACAAACATAACCCAATGACTCGACAACCGGAGCCAACATTTCTTTTAACTGGTCAGTTTTGGTACTCAAATGCACCTTACTCCATACGTTCAAAAACAAAAAGTAGGAAAAAAAGAAATAAAAAATGGGCCTATAGCCCATTCCTTGAAATATTCTCCTGCTAGAAAAAAGCCCCTACTTGCGGGGCATTTTTCACATGACCTTTCAAGGCCGAGGCAATTATAGTCCTCACCCTTACTCAGGTCAATAATTGGTGCCGAAGGCCGGACTCGAACCGGCACGACCATACAGTCACCACCCCCTCAAGATGGCGTGTCTACCAATTTCACCACTTCGGCTTTAAGTTTCAGAGATTACTCTGAAACTTGAGGAACTTCATCTTCTGCTGTTTCAATCGCTGGTAATTCCGCAGCATCTTCAACAACAGGCGCTTCAACTTGTTCTTGCACCTGAGGTAAACCAGCTTGCTCTGCATTCTCTGCCTGCTTCTTAGCGTACATTGCTAAACCCAAGCTTGTAGCAAAAAATAAGATAGCCAATGTAGAAGTCGACTTAGTTAAAAAGTTACCAGAACCCTGACTTCCAAATACCGTTTGCGATGCACCGCCACCGCCGCCACCAAAAGCTGCGCCAGCATCAGCACCTTTACCTTGCTGAAGTAAAACGAGCGCTATAATAGCGACTGCAAATAAAACATGCAAACTCAATAAAACAACTTCCATACTTTTATCCTGCTGCCTGACAAATTGAGATAAAATCTTTTACTTTAAGTGAAGCACCGCCAATCAACCCACCATCAATATCCGGCTGTCCAAATATTTCTCGCGCATTCTCCGGCTTAACACTACCACCATACAAAATTCTTACTTTCAGAGATAACTCTTCAGAGATCTCCGCTAACACAGACCGAATAAAAGCATGCATTGCCTGAGCTTGCTCTGGCGTAGCAGTCAAACCCGTCCCGATAGCCCACACAGGCTCGTACGCAACCACCACAGACTCAAGATTTTTCGTAACACCCTTCAGTGCTGCCAATACTTGCGCCTTAACAACCGCTTCCGCAACCCCCTGCTCACGCTCATCAAGCGTTTCGCCTACACACAACACAGGAATCAGACCTGCGTCTAATACGGAAAGTAATTTATTGCGTATCAGCTCATCACCTTCAGAAAACAACGTTCGCCTTTCTGAGTGACCAAGAATTACAAAACTGCAACCGACCTCTTTCAGCATTTCTGCAGAAACTTCGCCGGTGTAAGCCCCAGAACTCTTATCCGAACAGTTCTGAGCACCCAACTTCACCAAGCTGCCATCAATCAACCGAGAGACTCGATCAAGATGTACCGATACAGGGCATACTAAGACATCACAACCTATCTCAGCTTGATTCTGAACAATACCCTCTGCCAACGCATCAACGGTTTCCAATGAACCATTCATTTTCCAATTGCCAGCAACTAATGATTTTCGCATGCTCGTCTCCATAACCCTGAGCGGGCGACAATACTATATTCTTTATTTTTGAATAGCAAGGGCTATCCGTTCGCAACTCGCTCGACAATCGAAACCAGTTTTTCAGCTTCCGATTGAATCTCAGCGCTGTCCACACCTTCAACCATTACCCGCACCAAAGGTTCCGTTCCTGACGGTCTCAACAAGACACGTCCGCGATCCCCCATGGAAGACTCTACATCCGTCACAGCAGCCAACACCTCTTTGCTGTTCATGACTTTTTGTTTATCAGCCACAGTCACGTTTAACAGCACCTGAGGGCATTTAGTCATACCCCGACGCAGCTCAGCCAATGACGACCCGGTTTCATGCATGACTTCCAGCACCTTTAACGCCGAAATAACACCATCACCGGTCGTAGTCATATCTCGAATTACAACATGACCTGAGTTTTCTCCACCCAGAGACCAATTCTTTTCTTTCAGAGCTTCCATGACAAAGCGATCCCCTACATCCGCCCGGACGAAAGGAATATCCATATCAGCCAAAGCGCGCTCCAGCCCCAAGTTAGACATGGTAGTACCGACAACACCGCCATTCATTGTGCCCGTCAGTTTTTGATGCCTCGCCAAAATATACAAGATCTCATCACCATCCACTGACTGACCTTCATGATCGATGAACATTAACCGGTCACCGTCCCCGTCAAACGCAATGCCCAAGTCAGCCTTTTCAGCCAGCACAACACGCTTAAGCACCTCTGGGCTGGTCGAGCCACAACCCTCATTAATGTTAAATCCGTCGGGATTGACATGAATTTCACTTATATCAGCACCCAACTCTGAAAGCACCGAAGGGCCAACCTGATACGTCGCGCCATTCGCACAATCCACAACCATCTTCAGGCCCGATAAGTTAATCTCATCAGACACGCGACTTTTACAAAACTCAACGTATCGGCCGCGAGCATCTTCAATTCGAAACGCCTTACCTAGCTCAGAGGAGTCCACTACCTCCATCGGCGCGTCAATCATTGCCTCAATTTGGTTTTCCAGCTCATCCGGCAGCTTGGTACCCTGAGCCGAAAAAAACTTGATCCCATTATCATAAAAAGGATTATGCGAGGCACTGATCACAATACCCGCCTGCGCCTTAAATGTTCTTGTAAGGTAGGCAATGGCCGGCGTTGGTATCGGCCCCAACAAACCAATATTAACGCCCGCTGCCGACAAACCAGCTTCGAGCGCAGATTCAAACATATAACCTGATACCCGAGTATCCTTACCGATTAAAATAGTACTGACTCCCTGCCGGCGAAACACCTTACCCGCAGCCCAACCAAGCTTCATAACAAACTCAGGAGTAATAGGCGCCTGCCCTACTCGACCTCGAATACCATCAGTACCAAAATATTTACGCTTACTCACTTTTATGTCCTTATTATTATCAGGCAACCACTACCTGGAAATCTTATTACACATCCAGCATTGCCTGCACTACCTTTAAAGCATCCACTGTTTCTTCAACATCGTGCACTCGAATGATACGAGCACCATTCATCGCAGCAATGACGGAAGATGACAAACTTGCCGCTAGCCGTTCCGCCACCTCTTTGCCCGTTATTTGACCAAGCATCGATTTTCTGGAGAGTCCGACCAACAAAGGCAAGTCAAACCTCTCAAACACTGTCAGCTGTTTAAGCAACATCAAATTATGTGTCAAAGTCTTACCAAACCCAAACCCGGGATCTAAGATCAACTTATCTTTTGAGATTCCAGCCCCAATACAAGCCTGTATCCGTTCCTCAAAAAAAGTCGATATATCATCAATCGCATTTTTGTAATTTGGATTTTCCTGCATACACTGAGGGCTGCCCTGCATATGCATCAAACATATAGGCAACTGTGTTTCCGATGCAACCTCAAGTGCGCCCTCTCGTTGTAACGCCCTGACATCATTAATCAGCCCCATACCAATCTTTGAGGCTTCATGTAACAGCTGAGGTGAACTACTATCCACTGAAATAACAACTTCCTGAGTTTCTGAAAGCGCCTCAACCACAGGTAAAACCCTGTCCATCTCTTCCTGAAGAGATACTTCTTTCGCACCAGGTCGAGTGGACTCACCACCCACATCAATAAAAGTAGCGCCGGACTGAAACATGGATTCAGCCTGCATCAAAGCATTATCCAACGTCGCAAAACGACCGCCATCAGAAAAGGAGTCCGGTGTTACATTCAGAACACCCATCACATGAACCCGATCCAGATCGAGCTGTATTGAACCAAACTGCATGAAAAAATTCTTATGTTACAAAAACAGAAAAGGTGCTAGCAACGCTGAACTTATTCCTTCAGCCTTACTAACACCCACAAAACACATACTCAATTAGCTTTGACTTGCCGGACCACCCACGCTTGAGTCCTTCATGTCGACATTCTTAGTCTCTTCCGAAGAATCCGGTTTATCTTCCGAAGAACCGGAACCCGAAGCTGAACCCGAGGCCCCATCATCCCAACCTTCAGGATCTTTTGGTTCTTCGCCATTCATAATGTCATCAATTTGTTTCGCATCGATGGTTTCATACTTCATCAAAGCATCGGCCATCATGTCCAATTTATCACGATTATCCACAAGAATAGTCCGGGCACGCTCATAACACTCATCAGCGATACGCCTGACTTCTTCATCAATCAGTTTAGCCGTCACACCAGACATCGCCTTACTGCTTCCGCCAGATGAACGACCCAGAAATACTTCACCATCATCTTCGTCATACATCAATGGCCCCATCTTTTCAGACAAGCCCCACTTGGTCACCATGCTACGAGCAATGCTGGTTGCTCTTTGAATATCATTAGATGCACCCGTTGTGACACCTTCAAAACCAAGTGTTAGTTCTTCAGCGATACGACCACCAAACAAACTACTAATCGAACTTTCAATGGCTCGCTTACTTTGGCTGTATCTATCTTCCTCTGGCAGGAACATAGTGACACCCAATGCACGACCACGAGGAATAATACTCACCTTATAAACAGGGTCATGCTCTGGCACCAAACGTCCAACGATAGCGTGACCAGCCTCATGATAAGCCGTATTCAGTTTTTCTTTCTCAGACATGACCATGGTTTTACGCTCGGCGCCCATCATAATCTTGTCTTTAGCCAGTTCAAATTCTGCCATGGTAACCAAGCGCTTATTTGCACGCGCAGCAAACAACGCAGCCTCGTTACACAAGTTTGCCAAATCCGCGCCAGAGAAACCCGGTGTGCCTCTGGCAATTACAGACGTATTCACATCGTCAGAGACAGGTACTTTGCGTACATGCACATTCAAAATTTGCTCACGACCACGAATGTCAGGCAAACCTACCACTACCTGCCGGTCAAATCGACCAGGGCGCAGCAAGGCCGGGTCTAGTACGTCAGGGCGGTTCGTGGCAGCAATAACAATAATGCCATCGTTCGCTTCAAAACCATCCATTTCAACCAACAGCTGGTTCAAAGTTTGTTCACGCTCATCGTGACCACCACCAACACCAGCGCCACGATGACGACCAACCGCATCAATCTCATCAATAAAAATAATACACGGAGCTTGTTTCTTGGCCTGATCGAACATATCACGAACACGGGATGCACCCACACCCACAAACATTTCAACAAAGTCAGAACCAGAAATAGTAAAGAAAGGAACCTTAGCTTCACCCGCCACAGCTTTCGCCAAAAGCGTTTTACCCGTTCCCGGAGGGCCAACCATCAACACGCCACGCGGAATCTTACCGCCCAGGCGCTGAAACTTTCCAGGATCTCTCAGGAAATCAACCAACTCCTGAACGTCTTCTTTCGCCTCATCAACTCCGGCAACGTCAGTAAAGTTCGTCTTAATTTGATCTTCACTCAGCAATCTTGCCTTACTCTTACCAAACGACATCGGGCCTTTGCCCCCACCACCGCCACCTTGCATCTGGCGCATAAAGAACATAAACACAACAATAATGACAAGAATAGGGAAGCTGGCGACTAATAACTGAGTCCAAATGCTCTGCTGCTCCGGACGTGTACCTTCCACTGAAACATTGTTTGCCAACAAATCGTTAATAAGTTCTAAATCCGGAAGATCAGGACGCACCGTCTCAAACGATGTTCCATCTGACAATTTACCATTGATCACTGGCCCTTCAACTGAAACTTCAGACACCTGGCCTGTTTTAACCTGCTCAACAAATTGCGAGTAACTGTACTCGGTTGCAGTTGGAGATGGATCAAATTTATTCAACACCATCACAACTACGGTAGCAATAATGGCCCACAAAATTAAATTCTTCATTACGTCGTTCAAGGAACAACCCTCTTAAATTATATGGCAATAAATGCTTGGCACACGCCAATGAACTACTTTTCACTATCTTACAGTATGACTCCGACAACAAACAATCTCAAACCGTTCTATTCCGACCAGAGATTTTTTGTAATTTTTTAGTTTCCCAAAGCATCAAGAGCCCATACACAACCCTTCCGAGAGTTCCCTGAAAGCATCAACTTTAAATATGAGGCCTTTTTATTGAATCTCAAGGTGTTAATCTCTAATTTCTGATCAAAGCCCGTTTTTGGACACGTCTTTTCACTCAACCCAGCTGGATACCTTGCTAATCAGAAGACCTTGCTAACCAGAAGACCCTCGCGAAGAACAAGCCACAAAAAACCTCTGCTATTATTTAGAGAATTCAAGTTAATGCTGTACAATCCACGCCAGTTTAAATAATCGGAGTAAAACGACCAATGGCAAATAAAAACGCCAAACTAACCAACGCTAAGAAGAAGGAATACCGCAGCATTGGTCATAACCTTAACCCTGTCATCATAGTTTCTGATAATGGAATTTCTGAAGGTCTTATCAAAGAAACGGAAAGAGCGCTTGATGACCATGAGCTAATCAAGGTTAAGTTTAATGTAGGAGACAGGGACGCAAGAGCAGAACTGATTAAAGAGCTGTGCAACTCAACTCGCGCCGAGCTGGTTCAAACCATCGGAAAAATTGCTCTTATTTTACGAATCGCCAAAGAACGTAACGAACAACTCTCCAATTTAATGCGTTGATCATCTAAATAGCGATCAATAAAAAGGTCACGCAATGCGTGACCTCAGCTCAGCCCCTTCGATTTGCAACAAAAATAATCCCCAATAAAGAAATCATTCCGTACAGCAGGTCCTGCTCAGCCACTATCTTCACAGCCTCATAATTCCGAAAACTGTAAACACCAGAAAGCATCAACATCAAAGAAACTATCGTCGTCTGCGCCTCTACAATTGGCCGACTCTCATTTTGCAGTTCCATGATTCGGGCAACAAGCACAATCAAACCACAAAAAATACCTACATTAATGGTGAGAAACTTCAAACCCAATGCCAACGGCTGCCAGACAGCCGGATCAGGAAAGGTTTTTGCTATATAAGGGATAGCAAGATACCCCACTGACCAAAGCGCACCCAGCCAGAAGGTTAAAACCAAACGAGACCCAGCACCTACCTGTGGTTTTTGCTGAACTTCCTGAGCCGTCATCAGACGTAGCTCACCTTAGAAATCTCATACTCAACACCACCATTCGGTGTTGCAACCACGACAATATCCTCTTCCTCTTTACCCACCAATGCTCTTGAGATAGGAGAAGTTACGGACACCTTGCCCTGCTTGATATCAGCCTCATCCTCACCAACAATCTGATAAGTAACTTCCTCATCCGTTTCAAGATTGATCAAATCAACCGTAGAACCAAAAATAACCTTACCGTTATTTGGAAGTTTTGTAACATCAATTACCTGTGCATCTGAAAGCTTACCTTCAATTTCTTGAATTCGACCCTCAATAAACCCCTGCTGCTCTCGCGCTGCATGGTATTCAGCGTTCTCTTTCAAGTCGCCATGTTCACGAGCATCGGCGATCGCCGCGATAACACGCGGGCGATCTTCCGTTTTCAGCTGGGTTAATTCATCACGCAGGTTCTGCTCACCCGCCACCGTCATTGGTACTTTATTCATGCGTTAATTCCTTCGTGCAACTCTTGCAAACGACGCACTGTCTTTTCTTCACCACTTTCAAGTGCATGCAACGCAGCAAATGCACCTGCCAACGTAGTTGTGCAATACACCTTATGTTGCAACGCACTACGACGAATCATGGCCGAATCTTCAATAGACTTACGCCCTTCAGTAGTATTTACAATCAATACGATCTCATCATTTTTGATCATATCAACGATATGTGGACGACCTTCTTTTACTTTATTTACGCGCTCGATGGTCAAACCAGCCTGTTCGATTACATCACAAGTGCCACCTGTAGCACAAAGATCAAAACCTTGTTTAATCAGACCTTCCGCTAACTCAACCACACCTGATTTATCTGCATCACGAACACTGACAAAGGCCCGACCCGAAGTAGGAAGTACTTCACCACCGGCTTTTACTGCCTTACTGAAAGCTTCACCGAAGGTATTACCAACCCCCATCACTTCACCAGTAGACTTCATCTCAGGGCCTAAAATCGGATCTACCCCCTGGAACTTATTGAATGGGAAAATCGCTTCTTTCACACTGTAGAAAGGAGGCACAATTTCATTCGTAAAGTTCTGATCAGCCAGAGAAACACCCGCCATACAGCGCGCAGCAACCTGAGCCAGAGAGCGACCAATACACTTAGATACGAACGGCACGGTACGTGAAGCACGAGGATTCACCTCAATCACATAAATTTCACCGTCCTGATACGCAAGCTGAACATTCATCAAGCCAACAACACCCAACTCAAGCGCCATGCGCTTAACCATATCACGCATATCATTCTGCACATCTGCAGGAAGCGAGTATGGAGGCAAGGAACACGCAGAGTCACCAGAGTGAACCCCAGCCTGTTCAATGTGCTGCATGATGGCACCAATCACAACTTCTTTGCCGTCCGATACCGCATCAATATCAACTTCAATCGCACAATTCAGAAAGTGATCCAGCAAAACAGGAGACTCATTAGACACACTCACTGCTTCACGCATATAACGATTCAATTCAGTTTCGCTGTATACGATCTCCATGGCACGGCCACCCAATACATAAGATGGGCGAACAACCAAAGGATAACCAATTGCATCCGCAGCTTTGACCGCTTCTTCAGAAGAGCGAACCGTAGTATTAGGCGGCTGTTTGATATCAAGACGCTGTACCATTTGCTGGAAACGCTCACGATCTTCCGCTCGGTCAATTGCCTCAGGGCTAGTACCAATGATAGGCACGCCTGCAGCTTCCAGTTCACGGGCCAATTTAAGCGGCGTCTGGCCACCAAACTGAACAATCACGCCTTTTGGTTTTTCAAGATCTACAATTTCAAGCACGTCTTCCAGTGTAACCGGCTCAAAGAACAATCGATCTGAAGTGTCATAATCCGTTGATACTGTTTCCGGGTTACAGTTCACCATAATGGTTTCGTAACCGTCATCACGCATCGCAAGCGCAGCATGAACACAGCAGTAATCAAACTCAATACCTTGACCAATTCGGTTAGGACCACCGCCCAACACCATAATCTTGTCTTTCTCAGATGGCTGAGCTTCACACTCTTCTTCGTAAGTGGAATACATATAAGCCGTATCTGACGAGAATTCCGCCGCACAAGTATCAACACGCTTATAAACCGGGCGAATACCCAGCGCCTGACGATGCTTACGCAATGATTTTTCAGAAACAGCCAGCAATTGAGCTAACCGGGTATCTGAAAAACCTTTGCGCTTCAGCTGATACATTTTATCCGAGGTCAGATCAGACAACGCTGAAGACTTCAATTCTTCTTCAATCTGAATAATTTGTTCAATTTGAACCAAATACCAAGGGTCGATACCAGACAACTTGTAGACTTCGTCTACGGTCATACCAGAACGGAAAGCATCACCCACGTACCAAGCACGCTCAGCACCAGGCGACTTCAATTCATGAATTAACGTGTCTTTCGCATCTTCCTGAGAGAAGTCCAGGATCTCGTCAAAACCACATGATCCCACTTCCAGGCCACGCAATGCTTTCTGCATTGATTCCTGGAACGTACGACCAATCGCCATCACTTCACCAACAGACTTCATCTGTGTTGTCAGACGATCATTCGCCTGCGGGAACTTCTCAAAGGTGAAACGAGGGATTTTAGTAACAACGTAATCAATTGAAGGCTCAAATGACGCAGGTGTTGCACCACCGGTAATATCATTTTGCAGCTCATCAAGGGTATAGCCTACCGCCAATTTTGCAGCGATCTTAGCAATCGGGAAGCCCGTTGCTTTTGATGCCAGCGCAGAAGAACGAGACACACGAGGGTTCATCTCGATAACAACCATTTCCCCGGTCTCAGGGCACAGACCAAACTGAACGTTTGAGCCACCCGTTTCCACACCGATCTCACGCAATACAGCCAAAGAAGCATCACGCATGATCTGCAGTTCTTTGTCAGTCAATGTTTGCGCAGGCGCCACCGTGATCGAGTCACCAGTGTGAACACCCATCGCATCAAAGTTTTCAATAGAACAAACGATGATGCAGTTGTCGTTCTTATCACGAACCACTTCCATCTCGTACTCTTTCCAACCGATAAGGGACTTATCGATCAGCAACTCAGACGTAGGAGATAGATCTAAACCACGCTCACAAATCTCTTGGAACTCTTCACGGTTATAAGCAATACCACCGCCGGTACCACCCATCGTGAATGAAGGACGAATAATCGCAGGAAAGCCAATCTGATCAAGAACCTGATAAGCCTCTTCCATGCTATGAGCAATGGCCGCTTCCGGCGTTTTCAGGCCAATCTTTTTCATTGCCTGATCGAAACGATCACGATCTTCCGCTTTATCAATTGTATCAGCGTTTGCACCAATCATTTCAACGCCGTACTTCTCAAGCACACCTTCACGCTCAAGATCCAGCGCACAGTTCAAAGCGGTCTGACCACCCATCGTAGGAAGCAATACATCCGGGCGCTCTTTTTCAATAATTTTTTCTACGGTCGTCCAGTGAATCGGCTCGATGTATGTTGCATCGGCCATCGTTGGATCGGTCATGATCGTGGCTGGGTTCGAGTTAACCAAAATAACCCGATAACCTTCTTCACGCAGAGCTTTACACGCTTGCGCCCCTGAATAATCAAACTCACATGCCTGACCAATAATAATTGGGCCTGCACCTAGAATCAGAACTGATTGTATGTCTGTACGTTTTGGCATTGCTCGAAACCGTAAGTGTAAAATTCGTTCTTGCTTAATAGAGCTGATGTCTGCCTATTAAGCCTTTAATCCAAGAAAAGGATCTCGCATGCGTGCCTGAACCGGAAACAGGCACCTATCTCATTCCGGTTTTATTTAGCTGCCTTGATCAAATCTATAAAGCGATCAAACAACGGAGCAATATCATGCGGCCCCGGGCTAGCTTCAGGGTGTCCCTGGAAGCTGAATGCTGGCTTATCAGTGCGACGAACGCCCTGCAATGAGCCATCAAAAAGCGACTTATGGGTTGCCTCCATATTGGAAGGCAAGCTCGCTTCATCCACAGCAAAGCCGTGGTTCTGACTGGTAATCATAACCTGCTTGGTTTCAAGATCCTGAACCGGATGGTTACCACCGTGATGACCAAACTTCATTTTGGCTGTTTTCGCGCCACTGGCCAAAGACAACAACTGATGCCCCAAACAAATACCAAATACAGGAATATCAGTTTCAAGAATTTCTTTAATCGCTGTGATGGCGTAATCGCACGGCTCCGGATCACCAGGACCATTGGATAAGAAGATACCATCCGGGTTCATCGCCAACACATCACCTGCGGGTGTCTTGGCAGGAACAACAGTCAATTTACAACCGCGAGCCGCCAGCATACGAAGGATATTTCGCTTTACTCCGAAATCGTAAGCAACCACATGGTACGGTAGCTCTGCTTCTGACATTGTTTTATAACCAGAACCCAACTCCCACTCACCATCGACCCAACCATAAGACTCAGCAACAGTGACCTCTTTCGCTAAATCCATTCCCTTCAACCCTGGGAAAGCTTTCGCTGCTTCGAGTGCTGTTTCTTCAGTCACTTCATCACCCGCGATGATACAACCGGCAAGCGCGCCTTTTTCACGAAGTAAACGAGTCAAGCGACGTGTATCAATTTCAGCGATACCAACGATGTTGCGATCACGAAGGTATTGATCCAACGTTTTCTCTGAACGCCAGTTACTTGCAATCAAAGGCAGATCGCGGATAACCAAACCAGCCGAATGAATCTCTGTTGCTTCTTCATCTTCAGTGTTTACACCTACGTTCCCGATGTGAGGGTACGTCAAAGTTACGATTTGACGAGCGTAAGAAGGATCCGTCAAGATTTCTTGATAGCCAGTCATTGAAGTATTAAAAACAACCTCACCCGCTGACTGACCGTCAGCCCCTATAGAGATCCCTTTAAAAATACTGCCGTCTTCTAGAGCCAGTATTGCTGGTTTACTCAATGCAACCTCCCCGCATATGTGCTGCTACGCATAGACCTGGAGAACCCCAGGCGGTAGAAAATTTTCTCTTAGGCAAGTGACCTTTCCGCAAATCGCAAAAAAGCGAGATGAGCAACTTCGATTAAATCGATTTAGCTCTATCCCGCTTTTCCATAATTATTACCCGGTAATCCATCACAAACGACAGTTTATCAATTTCACCTGCCCAAAATTTGGCGCATTTTACGAAATTATCACCCAACTGTCATCTGGATTTTTATCTTTTTTAAACATAAAAGATAAAAGCACCACTGCATAAATTATTAAACGTCTTTCAATTCAAGCACATCCTGCATATCGTACAAGCCCGCAGACTTACCAGATAACCAAGTCGCAGCCCTGACAGCACCTTTAGCAAAAGTCATACGACTGCTCGCCTTATGGGTAATTTCAATTCTCTCCCCATCAGCCGCAAACAATACCGTATGATCTCCCACAACATCCCCGGCACGAATGGTTTCAAACCCAATGGTATCCTTCTTACGTGGACCTTCCTGCCCCTGACGACCATACACAGCACACTTGCTCAGGTCGCGACCCAAGGTTTCAGCAACCACTTCCCCCATGCGAACCGCTGTGCCTGAAGGTGCATCCACCTTATGACGGTGATGCGCTTCGATAATTTCAATATCCGAATCATCGCCTACAACGCGCGCCGTCATTTCCAACAACTTCAAACACAGATTTACACCAACACTCATGTTCGGCGCAAACACAACCGGAATATCTAACGCGGCGGCACTTAGCTGAGCTTTCTGAGCTACATCAAACCCGGTAGTACCAATGACAATGGATTTACCAGCCTCGCGACACTGCGCAATGTTATCCAGCGTCATTTCAATACTGGTAAAATCGACCAACACATCAATCTGCTCAATCGCTTTCGACAAAGCATCTACCGTCGAAACCCCCAAGCGGCCAACACCTGCAATTTCACCTGCGTCCGCACCAACCAATGAACTTTCAGGATGAACAACCGCAGCAGCCAATTCAGCGCCCTCTGCCGCCACAACAGCCTCTATTAAGGTTTTTCCCATCCGGCCATTTGCACCAACAATACCTACTTTAACCACTAGCTGCTCCCCAACAATTAATTCAAAAACAATTTATTCAAAAACAATCATTCACGCCAAACCCAAACCAACCTTAGCTCAGCACCAACCAACAAGGCAATCCGCGCATGATTTCATAAAAAAAGCGCTAAACCAAGATGATTTAGCGCTTTCTTTGAAATTCCGAAACTCAAAAATAAGAGATTCAGAATAAACCCACCATCAACAACCTAAAACAGACAAGCCCATTTCACAGCGCTGATAATGAGTAAAAAATCAGACATTAAAACTTCATGTCTTCAAAGAAGTTCTTAACCCCTTCAAACCAAGTGGTTTTCTGAGGCGACTGATTCTTACTTTCACTGTCTTCCAGTGTCTGCTGAAATTCTTCCAACAACTCTTTTTGGCGTTTAGACAGATTCACCGGCGTCTCAACCACTACACGACACATTAAATCACCAGGGCCGCCACCACGCACCGAACTGACACCCTTGCCACGTAAACGGAATAATTTACCCGTCTGAGTTTCCGCAGGAATCTTCAGCTTAACACGCCCATCAAGGGTTGGAACCTCAAGCTCACCACCCAAAGAAGCATCAGCAAAACTGATTGGCACATCACAATATAAATTACGGCCATCTCGCTGGAAAATAGCATGCTCACGAACTTCAACCTGTACGTACAAGTCTCCCGCCGGACCACCATTGCCACCTGCTTCACCTTCACCAGCCAAACGAATACGATCTCCTGTATCCACTCCCGCCGGAATCTTCACGGACAATGTCTTAACTTCTTGGGTCACACCCTGGCCGTGACAATCGCCACACGGGTCTTTAACAACCTGTCCTGCACCATGACACACAGGACACGTCTGCTGAACAGAGAAAAATCCCTGAGACATACGAACCTGACCAGCACCTTTACAGGTACCACAAGTATCCGGCGTCGTACCTTTCTTAGCGCCGGAACCATCACACGTATTACAGTTGACCTGAGCACGTATTTTGATTTCTTTGGTTACACCTCGAACCGCTTCTTCCAGATCAAGATCCAACGGATACCTTAGGTCAGCCCCTCGTCTGGCTCGGGTTCTGCCACCGCCACCCTGAGCACCGCCAAAGATATCACCAAATACATCACCAAAGATGTCACTGAAGTTATTGGCGCCACCGCCAAAACCTCCACCCTGACGCTGATCCACACCAGCATGACCAAAGCGATCATAAGCCTGACGCTTATCTGCATCCGATAAAACTTCGTACGCCTCGCTAACTTCTTTAAATTTGGACTCAGCTTCTGCATCATCAGGGTTTTTATCCGGATGATACTTCATTGCCATACGGCGATACGCTTTTTTTAGATCACGCTCCGAGGTGTCTTTTGCAACCCCCAGAACCTCATAATAATCTCTCTTAGACATAATTCTGCTGCAATCCAGTTAACAAGTTTCGAATAAACCCTATCAGGCCAACAAATCGACCTGCATATAACGAAGTAAGCCCGCCACAACCTACCTGAATTCAGGAGTCATGGCAGGCTACAAGTCAACTAAGAATTACTTCTTGTCGTCTTTCACTTCTTCAAACTCAGCGTCAACAACGTCTTCGCCTGCTGCTGAAGCTTCTTCAGCTTGCGGCTGACCTTCCGCTGCACCTGCCTGTTCAGCATACATCTTCTCAGTCAAACCCTGAGAAGCTTTGGAAAGTGCTTCAATTTTAGCTTCAAGATCTTCTTTCGTTGACTCTTGATTCTTAATTGCCTCTTCCAAGTCAGAAATGGCTGTTTCAATTGCAGTCTTTTCTTCTTCAGTAGCCTTATCACCTGACTCTTCAAGCATCTTACGCGAAGCGTGTACTAAACCGTCAGCGGTGTTACGCGTCTGAACTTTCTCCTGGAACAGGCGATCTTCTTCTGCGTTCGCCTCTGCATCTTTAACCATTGCATCCACTTCTTCATCAGAAAGACCTGAAGACGCTTTAATTACGATAGATTGCTCTTTGCCTGTTGCCTTATCTTTCGCAGAAACATTCAAAATACCGTTTGCATCGATATCGAATGTCACTTCAATCTGAGGTGTTCCACGCTGCGCTGGCGGAATATCCGACAAGTCAAAGCGACCCAAAGACTTATTCAAAGAAGCCTGCGGACGCTCACCTTGAAGCACGTGAATCGTTACTGCCGACTGATTATCTTCTGCTGTTGAGAAAACCTCAGACTTACGAGTAGGGATCGTGGTATTTTTAGAGATCAGCGGAGTTGCCTGACCACCCATTGTCTCGATACCCAACGTCAACGGCGTAACATCCAAAAGCAATACATCTTTCACATCACCGGCAAGAACACCACCCTGAATAGATGCACCCACAGCAACAGCTTCGTCTGGGTTAACGTCTTTACGAGGCTCTTTACCAAAGAAGTCTGTCACAGCCTTCTGAACCATCGGCATACGAGTCTGACCACCAACCAAGATCACATCATCCACTTCAGATGTTTTCAGGCCAGCATCTTTCAGAGCTGTACGAACCGGCTCAATCGACTCTTTTACAAGGTCTTCAACCAAAGACTCAAGCTTCGCACGAGTTACTTTTACAACCAAATGCTTAGGGCCCGTTGCATCCGCAGTGATGTACGGCAGGTTCACGTCTGTTTCTTGTGCACTTGAAAGCTCAACTTTCGCCTTCTCAGCCGCTTCTTTAAGACGCTGAACAGCCAACGGATCGTTATGAAGATCAATACCACTGTCTTTCTTGAACTCTTCAGCAAGATATTCAATCAAACGCTCATCGAAGTCTTCACCACCCAATGCAGTATTACCGTTGGTCGCAAGTACTTCAAACTGGTGCTCACCATCCACTTCAGCGATTTCAATGATGGAAATATCAAAAGTACCACCACCCAAGTCATATACGGCAATGACCGAATCGCCACGTTTCTTATCCATGCCATATGCAAGCGCTGCAGCAGTCGGCTCGTTAATAATTCGCTTAACTTCCAGACCTGCGATACGACCCGCATCTTTAGTCGCCTGGCGCTGAGAGTCATTAAAGTATGCAGGAACAGTAATCACGGCTTCCGTTACTGGCTCACCCAGGAAGTCCTCTGCAGTCTTCTTCATTTTCTTAAGAACTTCTGCAGAAATCTGAGGTGGCGCTTTCTTTTCGCCCTTAATGTTTACCCAAGCGTCACCGTTGTCCGCCTTTTCAACTTTAAACGCGAAGTGCTTTAGTGATTCCTGAAGCGCCTTCTCGTCGAACTTGCGACCAATCAAACGCTTAACACCGTATAGAGTATTATCTGGGTTAGTCACTGCCTGACGCTTTGCTGCCTGACCCACCAAAATCTCACCATCGTCTGTATAAGCGATGATTGAAGGCGTTGTACGACCGCCTTCCGCATTTTCAAGAACTTTAGGTGCATCGCCATCCAGAACAGCCACACATGAGTTGGTTGTACCCAAGTCAATACCGATAATTTTACCCATAATTCACACTCCGTAAATTCTATTCAATGACCTTTCTTTAGGTCTTAATTCTTTGCTTGCTACTGTTAATAAGGCCGGTTTTTAGGGTTTCAACCCCTCAAAATAAAAAAAACAAGCCATAAAGCACAATTTTTCGCTTAAACTTCAGCGTCAACTTTTTGCTGACCACCTTTCGCCACAACAACCATCGCAGGTCGAATCAAGCGACCGCTCAAGGTATAGCCTTTCTGCATCACTGCAATCACAGTATTAGGTGCAACATCAGGCTGCTCAATCATTGACATGGCCTGATGCAACTGAGGATCAAACGACTCACCCATCGGGTTTACCGCTTCTATTTTGAATTTAGCCATCAAGCTAGCAAGACCATCACGGGTCATAGCCACGCCATCATACAAAGGCTTAACCGTCTCTGAATCTTTTTCTGCAACCGAAGCTTCAAGCGCCCGATCAAGATTATCAGCCACATCCAATAGCTCTTTAGCCATCTTTTCCAACGCAAACTTATGCGCCTTTTCTACATCCTGCTCGGCACGACGGCGAACGTTCTGCATTTCGGCCTGAACCCGAAGACTTGCATCCTTAGTATCAGCCAAATCGGCCTTTACTTTTTCAAGTTCAGTCTGCAAAGAAGCCACATCTATCTCTACCGCTTCAACCGCCTCTTCAAGTGTTTCTTCAACTTGGTCAACAACCTCTTGCTCTGCAGCTTCCTGCTCAACAATTTCATTTGCTTTCAACTGATCTTCTGGCTGATCTACTTGAGACATACACAAAACTCCAAACGTTAATCCGTACGATTTATAAGTTAAAAATTGAATTAAACGCTATATAAGGTCTGAAAAATAAAATTCAAGGGAAAAACACCAAAACAATTCCTTTCTGATACTTGCGCTCTTGAATTTTTACTGTATAAATAAACACATGTATTTTTAAACAGCGGAACATTCCCATGCTTCAACAATTATCTGTACATAACTTTGCCATCGCAGACCACATAGAGCTTCAGATCAATAACGGATTAACTGTCATCACCGGTGAAACCGGCGCAGGCAAGTCCATCATGTTGGATGCACTTTGCATGGCATCAGGTGACAGAGCCGACGCAGGCGTTGTAAAACATGGCTCCGACAAAGCTGAAATTTCCGCCAGTTTTGACATTCAAACACTCCCCAAAGTACAGCACTGGCTTCACCAGGAAGACCTGGATGACGAAGAAGGCCTTTGCCTGATCCGACGCGTCATTACCAAAGAGGGTCGCTCACGGGGCTACATCAACGGACGCCCTTGCCCCATCAGCAAATTAAAAATCCTTGGCGAACAACTGCTTGAAATCCACAGCCAACATGCGCATCAATCATTGATGCAACCCCAAAACCATATTCACATGTTGGACAGCTTCGGAACTTACGGCAATAAAATAGAAAAACTGAAAGCCAGTTATAAAAAATGGCAGCTCAGTAAGCAACAACTCGAACAACTGGCCAGCCAACAAGAAGAAATCAATGATCGTAAGCAGTTGCTTACTTATCAGTTGGAAGAGCTAGACGAGCTCTCGCTCAAAGAAGGCGAACTGGCAGAAATCGAACAAGAACATCACAGACTGTCACAAGCAGAAGAACTAAAACGCCAAAGTTACCAGGTACTGGAGCTTACCAACAGCGAAAGCGGGCCGGCCTCAACCAGTGCTCGCGATCTTCTCCGACAGATTGGCAGCATGACGGACAACATCAATGATCAGCACGAGACACTCACTTCAGCTCAGGAGCTTTATAACCAAGCCCTGATCAACATCGAAGAAGCCGCCAGTGAAATACAGCACTACCACGAGTCCCTGGAAGTGAACCCTGAGCATCTGCACAACCTGGATCAACGTCTCACGGACATTCACGACCTGGCCAGAAAACACAGAATCCAGCCCGAAGAAATCCCAGCCATTCACCAACAAGTCATAAAAGACCTTGAGGCATTAAGCGATTCCAACCTATCCTTAGAAACCCTTCAAAACCAAGAAGATAAAGACAAAGAAAACTACTTCTTGCTGGCAAATACCGTCAGTGATTTGCGCGCAAAAACCGCACAGGAACTGAACAAACTGATCATGAAGCAACTTACGCGATTAGGGATGGGCCACTGTAAATTCAACACCCACATCGAGAAACTGAACGACCTTAAAGCCAGCCAACTTGGGCTCGATCAGATTGAATTCCAAGTCAGCTCAAACCCCGGACAGCCATTTCAACCACTCACAAAAATTGCATCCGGCGGTGAACTTTCAAGAATCAGCCTCGCGATTCAGGTAGTGAATGCGTCCAGAAGCCAAATACCCACGTTAATTTTTGATGAAGTGGACGTCGGCATCGGTGGTGCAACCGCAGAAATTGTTGGCGACCTACTCAAAACCATAGGCAAAACAGGTCAAGTGATTTCAGTTACCCACCAACCTCAAGTTGCAGCACAAGGCGACAACCACTTAAAGGCAGCCAAAACGCTCACCAATAACACAACCAAGACTCAAATGATTCCACTCAATAAAGAGGGCAGAATTAAAGAGATTGCGCGAATGATGGGTGGCCAACAACTTACAAAAGCAACTTTGCAACTGGCCGAAGAAATGCTTGTTTAACGCCACTGCCGCCAAATCACCTTCACCTACAAACGAAAAAAGGCCGTTACAGTTTCCTGCAACGGCCTTTTTCATTCATCACATACTTATTTTTTTCGAACGTATAACACTAAGCTGTGATCCACTAATTCAAATCCGTGCTTTTCGGCAATTTCATGCTGCAGCTTTTCAATCTCTTCATTAAAAAACTCAACAACTTCACCCGACTCCAGGTTCACCATATGGTCGTGGTGCTCTCCTTTCGCCAACTCAAAAACAGCATGACCGCCATCAAAGTTATGACGAACCACCAACCCTGCGGTCTCAAACTGGGTTAACACACGGTAGACCGTAGCCAGTCCAACATCTTCCCCCGCCTCGATCAAAGACTTGTAGACGTCTTCAGCGCTCATGTGTCGGCTATCAGATCCTTCTAATATCTGAAGAATTTTTACTCTTGGCAGAGTAACCTTCAGCCCAACTTTTCTTAATTCACTATTTTCAGATGCCATAATCTTTGTAATCTCGGAGTTCTATCGTTAATATCGGTAGCCTAAACTTTTTTGAAGCTACTGTATAAATTAAAATGAGAAAGATTTTACTACTAATTCCCATTTTGTCGATGACAATCAGTTTACTACCAGGTTGCTCTTCGCTCAATGTTTATAAGATCACCGTTCAGCAAGGCAACATCATTGAAGATGAATCCCTTGAACTCTTAAAACCAGGAATGACCCAAAAACAAGTTCAATACGTTCTGGGTACTCCCGTACTAAAAGACCCGTTCCACCCAAACCAGTGGGATTACTATCACAGCGAAAAGCCAGGCTATGGTGATAGAGTAGCCTATTCTGTGAGAGTCTTTTTCAAGGACGGGTTAATGACTCACTACGAAAAGAAAGACATTACCCAACAAGCATTTTAGTCCCAAAATAAAAAAGGAGCTTCTAAGGCTCCTTTTTTATTGCCGCAACCAACAAAATCAATCCAGTGCCTTCTTGGCTTTCGCCTTCGCCGCACGGTTGGCTCTCGCTGCTTTAGGGTCAATTTTCAACGGTCGATACAACTCAATACGCTCACCCTCCAGCACTTCCTGCTCTTTGGGTTTACGAACAGACTTCCCAAAAACCCCCATAGGAATGACTTCAGGGTCAATTTCAGGAAACTGTTGAACAATGCCTGAATGGACGACAGCATCAAACAAACTAGACCCCGCTTCCACCAACACGGGTAGGATTACCTGAGACTCGGGCGTTGCATAAGCAACTTCCACTTGAATTTTTTCAGCGGCCATAAACCTCTCCTGCTTGCTTTACAAACGCATCCACCATGGCATTTGCAACTTGTTGAAACACTTTTCCTACCGCCAGGTTTTTTAACGAACCCGACATTTCAAAATGAAGATCCAAACAAACCTTACACGCTGTTTCATTTAATGCCTTGAAGCCCCACGCACCGGACAAACTGGTAAAAGGCCCATCCACCAAGCTCATCTCAATCCGGTGACCATCAATCAGCTGATTACGGGTAGTGAATTTTTGCTTCACCCCCGCCTTGTTGATGTTCAGGGTTGCAACGACCTCTTCATCCGTTTGGGAATGAACCTCTACACCGTCACACCAAGGTAGAAACGATGGGTAACTGTTTACATCATTCACAAGATCAAACATCTCGCGCGCACTGTGCAACACCAGTGCGCTTCTTTCAACAACTGCCATGTAATTTACTACTCAGCCAACCCTCGGGCAGGCTTTTTCAAAGACTTAACAATAATACCTACATACACGATGGCAATGATAACACCACCAATCAATCGAGGCTGTAGATACGGCGCGTTACTGCATACACCTGAATCAGCATCTAATAATTCTGAATCAAAAGAACACTCAGGCAACAACCCTTGAATGAAAACAATGCCGATAGCGATTGGCGTAATGAAACGCAAAACCACGTACCAGATATTGAAGAACAACGGTGTTTTTACTTGCATCTCATTGTAAACATGGTGGTACTTCATACCAAAACCAACGAATAACGCAATCAACAAACCGCCCAAAGGCAACATGATGTTTGCAGTAATAAAGTCCAATAAATCAAAGAAAGTTAACCCTTTTAAAGTATCAACAGCCGTAGGATACATTGCTTTTAACTCACTCATAACTGCAAATAATTCAATACCATCTGGAGTCTTCGCAAAAAATACGTAATCAGACCAATCATTAAACGAGAAAACGGTACCGATTCCTAAGAACCAGATAATAAAAGCAATACCAATCGTAGCTTTAACTCGAGACGTTTTGAAACGTTCAACCGCCCATGCAGTGGCTGGCTCAATCAAAGAAATTGCAGAACTCCATGCAGCAAACGTAACCAAAATAAAGAATAACGCGCCAAAGAACTGACCACCTGCCATGTTGCCAAACGCCAACGGCAGTGACACGAACAGCAGCCCAGGGCCCGCCGAAGGCTCAAGGCCATTTGCAAATACAATCGGGAAAATAGCCAAGCCAGCCAATAACGCTACGAGCGTATCAAGACCTGCAATCGCAAACACTGTGGTACCAATTGAGGCCTGACGCGGCATGTATGCGCCATACGCCATGATAGCCCCCATCCCCAAACTCAGAGTAAAGAAAGCGTGGCCCAAAGCAACCAAAACAGATTCAGCAGAAAGTTTAGAGAAATCGGCATCAAACATGAAATGAACGGCTTCTGCAAAGTTGCCGTTTTTCGCTGCATAACCAATCAATACTAATAGCAAAACAAACAACAGCGGCATCAGCACCTGAATCGCAGACTCAATACCTTTGTTTACACCGCGCATGATGACGCCCGCCGTCAACACCATGAAGATGGTGTGCCACATCATTAACCCGCTAGGATCACCCAACATATCGCTGAACTGATCTCCGGCTAATGCTTGGTCAGCACCCACAAAGGTCCCCGCTGCTAGCTTCAACACATACGACAACGCCCAGCCAGCAATTACAGAATAAAACGACAGGATTAAGAAACCTGCCAGGGCGCCCATCCAACCAATCGCTTTCCAGGCCGGCCCTGCTTTCGCCTCAGAGATCAAAGAAATCATAGTATTGATAGGGCTTTGACGACCACGACGCCCCATGGCAACCTCGGCAACCATGACAGGAATGCCCACCAAGGCAATACACGCCAAATACATCAACACAAAAGCGCCACCGCCGTGCTCACCCGTGATGTACGGAAACTTCCAAATATTACCTAAACCAACTGCGGAGCCAGTAGCAGCTAAGATAAAGATCCAACGATTTCGCCAGATACCATGCACTGACTGATTATTGTTCGCCATGTTCTCTCCAAAGGAACTTATTATGTCGTCTCGTTTGGGCCTGAAGTTAATCTCAAAACCCACTTTCCCCAAAAAATTTGCAGCTATTCTAACCACACTAAAGAATAAACCCAAATAACGGATTGTAACCATAGGAAAAAAATTAAAATCCCCCTATAATTGCGGGCTATGGGAAAACAAAAGAAAAAAAAGCCGACTAATGGCTCATCAACAATCGCGTTGAACAAAAAAGCGCGTCACGATTACAGCATCGATGACAAATTTGAAGCGGGTGTTTCACTTCTCGGATGGGAAGTAAAAAGCATACGCGCAGGCAAAGTACAGCTGGTCGACTCTTACGTCATTATTAAAAATGGCGAAGTTTGGTTAGTAGGTGCGCACATGACACCACTGATCCAAGCCTGTACACACGTCATTGCTGAACCGCGAAGAGAACGTAAGCTGCTGCTCAACAAACGTGAAATTGCGAAACTTCATCGCCATACCGCGAACGAAGGCCACACCTGTGTTTGCCTGGCGCTATATTGGAAAGCCAACAAGGTTAAAGCCGAAATTGCCACTGTGACGGGCAAGAAGCAACACGACAAACGTGCGGCCGAAAAAGAGCGCGACTGGAACAAACAAAAACACCGTGTTTTGAAGTCAGGATAAATAATTCTATTTTTTAGTTGGATTAATATTTTTCGGCCATATAATAGAACTACCAACGGGGATGACATGGCTTCGACGTTGGCGACGAAACTTAAGGTGCATGTCGAGAGGGGTATACGATCTCGTAAATAAACGTTTACCGTTTTTATAGTTGCAAACGAAGACAACTACGCTCTAGCGGCTTAAGCCCGCTAGCACCACCGATGTTTTAAGTGTCTATGCTTCATCGACTGGTGTCATCTTTCATAGAATACGCCGAAAGCAATGTTTATGTGTCTAGGCCGACAATTTAAATAAGCTCGCCCCAGCCACCCTGTCCTTCGGGCCGGTACGGGTTAATTAAATAGAAGTGACTAAGCATGTAGTACCGAGAGCAGAGTGCTCGCGGACGTGGGTTCGACTCCCACCATCTCCACCAAATAACGAAGGTCAACCGTTCTCGGTTGGCCTTTTTTATTGCCTACACCCCGCGCTACAGGCCTTATGTGGCAAGGGTTTACGGACTTCGCACCATTCTTAATCTCAGACTATCCAAGGCGAATATTCTCTGAATTGCCGAAAACTCTCTGCACCTCTCCCCATCTCGAACAGCCCAAGTCCATGACCAGAGAACAGAGAACCCTTTAAAATCAGTAGCTTATTATCGGACTAATCAAAAGGTTTGTTGGGTGAATTGGTTGAGCTGAAGGGAATAAGCAAACAATATCAATTTAACTGTGGTTATCATATTGACACACACTGAATATCATTTAACACTACGTAACCATTAATAGTAGTATCAAGCCATATTCAGCCCGCAGCATTAAGGTGTGGCATTTATAGAGCGGCCCTTACAGGTTAAAAGCAGAGAGTAGCGAAAGTGAAAACGCACTATTCACAGCATGAGAAGCAAACAGGCATTCCTGATTTGGAGGCTACTTAATGTCTCACGATAAATCAGTTCTAGAGCAGCTTGCTACAACAAGCCAGGCGCAAAGAGAACGGTTATTTCATATCGACTTCAAACTTTACTTTTTAGGTACGGTTAATCGCAATGATCTTGTTTCGCGCTTTGGTATAAAAGAAGCGGCCGCCTCACGAGACCTATCCTTATATAAAGATCTCGCTTCTAAAAACATCGAATACGACACTAAGGCCAAAACCTATATTCAGCGCGAAGGCTTTACGCCACTATTTGAATACTCTGGCAGCCAAACCCTCGCTGCATTACTGCATGGCTTTGGTGACGATTTTGTTGGCACTCAGAAGTCCATCGTTACCAGCGAAGCGCCGACACAATTAAACTTTCCACACATACAAAATTTGGCACATATCACTCGAGCTATTCACAACAAGCAAGCCCTTCGCATTGTCTACCGATCACTTTCTAGTGGCCTATCTGAAAGAGATATCGTCCCTTTCGCATTGGTCGATAATGGCTTGCGCTGGCATGTTAGAGGATATGATCGAGCTAAAAATCGCTTCTCTGATTTCGTAATTAATCGAATTGAAAATCCCTACGAATTACCACAAAGCGACGTTTGTGAAGAAGAATTAAAGGATGCAGACATCCAGTGGAACCGAATTGTAGAAATGCACATTGTTCCACACCCACGGCTTAAGCACCCAGAAACAATCGAAGCTGAATACGCCATGGCAAATGGGGTTCTCAATGTTCAAGTAAGGGCTGCCGTAGCAGGATATGTATTGCGTAAGTGGAATGTAAGCGATCAACAAACCACATCTAGTTTTGAACTGTCGGCTCTGGTACCACCTCAAGTTCAACATTCCAAGGCAGTAATTTTTCAAAGTCGTTCAGTTTTTCACAGC
>NZ_BAABBN010000007.1:1202767-1219325 GCF_039537985.1 Litoribacillus peritrichatus | reverse complement strand
CAAGCTTATTGGCTTTCGCCGTTTCTATGATGCTGTACATCATGGCACTGGCGTTTGCGCCTTGTTGCGAGTTACTGAACATCCAGTTTTTACGGCCAATAGCGAACGGTCGGATGGCATTTTCGACCGGATTATTATCAATATTCAGTCGACCGTCTTCGGTATAAACCGTCAGCTTTTCCCAGTTGTTATTCAGGTAACTGAGGGCTTGCCCTGTTTTCCCTTTCGGCAAGGTTTGAGCCATGGATTTATCCAGCCAGGCTCGGATTTTTTTCAGCTGAGGGACACTCTTTTCCTGGCGGATTCGATAACGCTCATCAACCGGTTTGTCTTTGATGGACTTTTCGATGACATACAGCACTTTGATCATAGTGATCGCCATATCCGCTTTGGTCTGCTTGCCGTTTTTACTCGGTGCGGTTTTTTGCGCTTCAATAAATTTTCGGCGTGCATGAGCGAAGCACCCTAAATGCACGATGCCATCTTCTTTGCCTGTCTTGTGGTAACCCGCGTAATCGTCGGTTTGCAGATACCCTTGATAATCAGGCAGGCGTTGTTCCACCTCCAAGCCTTTCCGGCTGGGCGCGTAATCAAATAAAATGACGGGTTTGTCTGGGCCACCGGTTCGACGTACCCACATATAACTTTTACTTTCCGGTGGCTTATCTGGTTCTTTCAGGACTTGAACGGTGGTCTCATCCATATGAATGTAACCGCTGCTCATTAAGCGATCATTCATTAGGTTGTACAGTGGTTGCAGAAGCTGGCTGCATTGGATCATCCAGCGCGCTTGCGTGTTTCGTGGTAAATGTACGTCTAAGCGATTGAAGATGGCGGCTATTCGATACAATGGCAGCGCATCCTGATATTTGGCCACTGCAATGTCGAACTGGAATATCATTGATAAAGGCTCAACTGTAATTGAGCAAGGAATCATAGAATAGAACAGTAAAATGAGTTCCTTCGAAATTGTGATCTTATCATTTGCTTTTAGACACCCACCCTATGTAGAATCAATTTCCGCCAAAAATGGCGGATATCATAGATTTGTACTTTAATAGCTACTAAGATTGAAATTGACTAGAAGGATCCAGTTGAACCAATAGCAACTTCTTCATCTCTTATACAACTGATTTTATTGAATAAATTCAATTTGCTACTGAAGGATTATATCTACTGATGGCAATCATAATATTAAGGTTCAAGTATGTTTTTAAAATATGGTGGTCGTAACTTCTATTGCTTTAAAGATGATTTTGAAGTAGATCTAAGGCTAAATAAAAACTGTCCACAAGATATTTCGAAGGGTAAAGATTTCAGTAAAGTAATGTGCATTAAGGGTGCTAATGCTGCTGGTAAAACAAATATATTAAAAGCACTTTCTTTTGTATGTAACTTTGCAACAAATTCTTTTAACTCTAAGCCAGACGATGAGATTAAAGTCGAATCTTTCTTTCAGAATCAGCTTCCTGTATTTCTATTCTGTGAATTTAGAAGTAATGTAAATTCTGATGAATACAGGTATGAAATTACGCTTAGTAAGAAAAAGGTTTTAATTGAATCTCTATTTCTCTTGAACAACGGAAAAAAGCAAAGAGCTTTATTTCATAGAGAAGGTAATTCTATTAAGGAATTATATAGTACATATGAAGAGTTTAAGAAGATACCGCAAATAAGAGATAATGCTTCATTGATTAGTATTGCTAATCAACATGAAATACTATGCAGCCTTGAAGCATACTGGATCTTCAACACCGTTATAACCAATGTAAACCATATCGGTTTTAAAGATCTAACTCCAGATAATCTCCATAAGTATTATTTTGACAACTCTAAGGCTCTGGATTTTGTAACAAATTTGCTTCGTAGATTCGATACAGGAATTCATGACTTAAAAATTGACACTTATACAAATAACGAAGGAGATGAAATTTACTATCCTTTATTTATTTATCATGTAGACGATCAGGAGCATTCCTTAAGATTACATCAACAATCAAGCGGTACTAGACGTTTATATCACTTGCTTGGACTTGTCTATCTAGTTGTCGATTTGGCCCATGATACTCCGTATACACCTACATTCATTGCAGATGAGCTTGATTTACATTTACACTCAAAAATTCTGCCTGAGTTGACCAAGATTTTTGAAGAGTCTAATAAAGCTCAGTTAATTTTCACCTGTCAAAATGA
This sequence comes from Litoribacillus peritrichatus, assembly GCF_039537985.1. Taxonomy (NCBI): domain Bacteria; kingdom Pseudomonadati; phylum Pseudomonadota; class Gammaproteobacteria; order Oceanospirillales; family Oceanospirillaceae; genus Litoribacillus; species Litoribacillus peritrichatus. The sequence goes on along the minus strand of NZ_BAABBN010000007.1, from coordinate 1,217,132 downwards.
TCAAATACTAGATTCGATGGGTAAATATAGAACCACTTTAATAAACAAAGAAGAAAATGAAAGCTATTCCTATCGCTTAGATGAACTACCAAGTGATCTATTAAGAAATAATCGACCAATTACACCTCACTATACTAATGGAAGTATTGGAGGAGAACCAAACATTGAGGGCTAAAGAAAAATTCTTAAAAAGGCATTACGAAGAAAATAAGGACTGCAATAAGGCAATCTTTGATCTTTATCCTAAGTTTTCTTTTGAATATAACGTTGGCGTAGGTACATCCAGAAACATTGAAAGACGAGAAAAAGCACACCGAGTGGCAATTTTAAACAAGCTCGTACATCTAAGTAAGCAGACCTGGAAAGAAATAAGCCAACTACCAAAAGAACAAGGCTATGAAAAAATACCTAAGTCATCGTTCAAGTCTTTACCTAGCCTCCCTAATAAGTTTTCTGAAGTAACACAGATCGATGTCTTTAGAATTGGTGATTGCGGCAGATTAATTGGATATATAGAAGATGAAGTTTTTTATATTGTTTGGATAGACGTTCAGTTTGATATGTATGATCATTAATATAATAAGGTTCTTGGCACCAATTTAGCACCTGTTAAACATAAGGCTTTGATATGATTAAACATAACGTGGGTTCGACTCCCACCATCTCCACCAAACGACCTGAAGGCCTCGCATTGCGGGGCTTTCGGCTTTCTATAGGGCGCAAAACCTGAAATGGCACACAAAGGTGCAACACAATGAGCGCGTCTTTCAGTTGTTGCATACAAAGAGATTCTACTTACTGGTTTAACTACGCCGATCAAGGTGGACGGAGATGGTCGGAGTAAGCGCAAAGTCTTTGATAAGAATGACCTCAAGTTAATATTTAGCCCCCCCTGTCTTCAAAGAACACAAGTACATGAATGCCTATTATTACTGGCTTCCCCTCATGGGACTCCACACGGACGCTCGGTTCTACCTAAGGTTTACCAAATAAGTGGATTGAAGAGGGTAAGTAAGCTTTTGCTATTGCTATTGCTGGAATATAAGACATGAGACTGCCAGAACGACAGCCATACACATAAAGATTAGGCAGCGGGCAAGACAAATTCAGCTTCAAGTTCATGTAACATTTCGAATGTATTCATGTACGGAACACCTAGTAGCTTACATACATTAGGAATATGTATCTTTTTCTTGATGTCTGGTTTATAAACTTCCTGAGTAACCACAGTCGCACCAGTAGCCATAGCTGTTGCAATAAGCCAAGGGTCTGCACCTGACATGAACTCTTCATGAGTACCGGCTTTCATATGGTTCATATCATATACGGCTGGGGCTACACTGGCTCCGAAGCTAGCCTGGATATCTTCGGAACTCTCAGGCATGAAAATCTGAGAGTTCTCTTCTACCCATTCAGATAGCTCATCTCTTCCTTTAAGTAACTCATCCTTTACCATACTGATACTGATGATTTCTTGTTTTTTATGAGCTTTCAACAACCACTCCCAATATGCTGGACAAATAGTCATACCGTAATAGCGGCCTTTAGCTTCAATAAATGTATTTGCGTCTAATAGATACTTCATTGTGGCAGTTTACTCGCGTATGTTCCTAGAGCGCTTGGAGATACCCCAAGAAGTTGCCCTGCATCCCTTAATAATAATCTTCCACTACGAGCTTCAGAGAGGACGGCTTGAGACATCCTTATGCTGTTCTTAGCCCCTGCACTTCTGTAGAAATCTCCACCACCACCGTCTTTATCTCTAAACGCCTCAAGCTCTGCTCGATAAAATCCAGAGTATTCAGCCCTAGTGATTAACATTATGTCTGCAGCTCGGCGAGCTACAACCATCTTACTTACATGGAATCTTGTAGCAGCCACAGCACAGTTGGTTGGTAAAGTCTCAGGCTCAGACCATATTTCCCTAAGCCCCTGTTCTGGCACAAGAAACTCTCCAGCCACCTGATTGCAATACCTTTCTTCGGCTGCATTAGAAGGTTCTAAATTGGAGATGCCGCTACAGCCTAACCAGATATGAGCAAGTTCATGTATTAAAGTAAACAACCGAGCAGCCGGAGCATCAGAGCTATTAATGAATACTACAGGTGCAAAATCATCTGTTATGGCAAAACCTCTAAACTCAGTGACTTGAAGTTTTCTGTGCGTGTTATTACCTACAATTCCACTTCGCATTACCAGCACACCAGCCTTTTCAGCTCCGTCTATCAACTCCCTTTGGTACTCTTCCCATGTCCCTCTCTGGGGAATGCCTACGCCTAAAGCTTCACGAAGACTAGCTACAGTTGTAGCGATAGGAGTTTGAAGGCTCACAGAACCTACGTGCTGATTAGGTTCGAATTCATTGGAAATAAGATAATCTTTATACCAGGTCTGTTTCTTCAAGACCTGAGTGATGATATCTCGAAGTTCAGGACTTGGTTGATCAACATCATGTCCTTCTATTGTTCTCAAGTCGGGAATAGCGAGCTGCTCTTCGGGTGGCTTAGGTAGAAATAAATAGCCGAATGGTGTGTGTGTATATTTCGCTATGTTCTGAGCTTGCTTAAAGGTTGGTTTTGTATCACCTTGCTCCCATTGAGTGAGTCGTTCAAGCTTTACATTCAGCTTTCTAGCAAGCGCAGAGAGACTCAAGCCAGCACGATGTCTGGCCCAACTCAAAAGTTCTGGGTTTACTAAAGCTTGTGTTGGCATACTTAAAGTTTCTTACTAATCAACGTGGTGCATTATACCGTTAAGGAAAGTTTTATACATGAAACTCAAAGCTGCAACTTTCCACTCTTTTAATATGCCTGAATATCACTGTGAGTGCTACTACGTCCTCTAAGCTTGTTTGACTGAGATTCGTAGGGCTATGGGGTAAGTCATCTACATCCAAGTATTAAATAAGCCCACAGGTTTTTACTGCAAATTTTGAAGCTGCTTCAGTCTACCTTGTGCACCCCTAATTGATGCTGCACAATGGTGTAACACAATCAAAAACCGTAATCCATGTTTACCAATAGAGTCAATAAGTTAGGGTTTCCAAAGCAAAGTCCCACCATCTTGTAAATAGCCCTAATGAGCCCCACCAGCCATTAGGGCTTTTTTATAAACCGCAACTTTACTATCAGGAATTAGGGCTGATGCGGGAACCTGCGTACTAGCGCACCCTCAAACAGCTCTTTCTTAGGCAACCCAGCCTCATACCCCAACACATCTTATCGCCTGTACCTGACTTGGACACACAGTTTTACGTAAATTGGCCCAATGCCCTCAGACCGCCAACGCTCCAGTGTCGCTTCGCTTACCTGCCATCGCTCCTGCGCATCCATGTCCCGCGAATTTAGTACTTCCTTGCACGTCAACGATTACATAGCTCTCTTTGCGTCATAAGTGCTTGATATTCACTCATATCGATTCTCCAGTATATTTTAGTTGAAGCAGTCCCATTTGGGGACTATTATTAACTTTATGAGAATCATTGCCTTATCGACACTGAAAGCTTTCTGGGAAAAACACCCAGAGTGCATGGATGCTAAAGAGCCAACGCTCGCCTGGTATCGGCATGCCTTAACGGCCGACTGGAGCGCTCCTGCTGATGTAAAACAGGACTTCGGAAATGCCAGCATCCTCAAAGATGGGCGTGTGGTTTTCAATATTGCAGGCAACAAGTACAGACTAGTCGTTTGGATTAACTACGCCTATCGCGTGCTCTACATCAGATTCATCGGCACCCATGCGCAATACGACAAAATTGACGTACAAACTATTTAATCGCCGGAGGAATTACTATGGACATCAAACCGATTAAAACTGATGCCGACTACCATGCGGCATTAAAAGAAATTGAAAGCTTGATGATGGCTGGCCCTGATACACCTGAAGGTGAAAAGCTGGATGTAATGGTCACGCTTATCGAAGCTTATGAGGCCAAGCATTTCCCTATGGAACTGCCTGATCCTGTTGAAGCCATCAAATTCGAGATGGAGCGCAAAGGATTAACCGTAAAAGACCTTGAGCCAATGATTGGTAAAAGCAACCGAGTCTATGAGATTCTCAACCGTAAACGTTCGCTTACACTAAAGATGATCTGGAAGCTGCATGAAGATTTGGGTATTCCTGCTGAATCCTTAATCAAACCACCTCAAGCGCATGCTTAAGAGTGATAGATTTCAAAACACAACCGAGATTGACGCTCGGCTCGCAGAGCTTGAGCAGGAGAAAATGCAGCTTCTAGCTCTCAGAGAGCAACTCCAGCAACCTTCACCGAATACATCAGACTCGCCCTTATATTCGCCAGACCAAAAGATTGCCATTTTTAGAGGATTGTTTCGGGGCCGAGTCGATATTTTTGCTAACCGCTGGCAAAACAAACAAGGTCGCAGTGGTTACTCTGTTGCCTGCAATAACGAGTGGGTACAAGGAATCTGTCATAAGCCTCGCATCAAATGTCAGGATTGCAATCACCGTCAGTTCACAGAGTTAAATGACCAGATCATTTATCGCCACTTAGCAGGGCAACAAGTCGTTGGCCTTTATCCTTTGATGCACAATAACACCTGCTACTTTCTTGCCGCCGATTTTGATAAAGGCCAATGGCAAGACGAAGTGAAAGCAATGTCGAAGGCTTGCCAAAACTTTGGAATACCACATGCCATTGAAATTTCTCGTTCCGGCAATGGCGCGCACCTTTGGATTTTCTTCAACGAGAAAGTGCCAGCCAAAGAAGCTAGGCTACTGGGATTTGGCCTGCTCGACAAAGCGATGGAGTTTTATCCCAACTTATCGTTTGATTCCTATGATCGCCTTTTCCCCAATCAGGATATTTTACCCGAAGGCGGATTTGGAAATTTAATCGCTCTACCACTTCAGAAGGAAGCGCGATTGTCTGGCAATAGCTCCTTTGTCAATAACGAACTGAATGTCATCCAGGACCAATGGCAGCACCTGGCTAATATGCAGTCTATTTCACACAGTAGACTGACAAAGCTACTGACACAGATTTCACCAAACTCAGCGTTATTTAAAGAACAAGAAGTAATTGAGAATCGTCCACCCTGGGAAATGACCGCCAAGGCAAAATCTCTCATATTGGAAAACCCTCCAGAAAAGGTATCCGTCACGCTTGCAAATCATGTTTATTTTGATTTAAGTGAAATACCAAGCGCGTTAACGGCAAGGTTAAGGCGACTCGCGAGCTTTTCCAACCCAGTTTTCTTTAAAACACAGGCATTACGATTTTCAACTCATGGTATCCCGCGATTTATCTCCTGCGCTCGAATTGAGCAAGGCTACTTGGCAATACCTCGTGGCTGCTTAGATGAAGCGCTGGAGTTATTGGCTGAGAATAAAATAGAAGCTCAAATAGATGATCAACGTGAAAGTGGCACTAAACTTAAAGCCACTAAGTCACTTGTCAAACTCAGAAAGAATCAACAAGCTGCAGTGCGAGCCATGAGCCAGCACGATGCTGGAATTCTTCACGCTCCGACAGCCTTTGGTAAAACAGTGACCGCTATTGGCATGATTACTAAGCGCAAATCCAATACGCTAATTTTACTACACAGTAGACAGCTGCTCGACCAGTGGAAAGAACGATTAAAATCGTTTTTGCCTGGTGTGGATGTAGGTATCATCGGTGGTGGCAAGAAAAAACCAACGGGTGTCGTTGACATCGCAACCTATCAAAGTCTAATCAACAAAAAGGACAACACCGTATCAGAGATCGTTCAAGATTATGGACATGTGATCGTTGATGAATGTCATCATGTTTCTGCGCCACGCTTTGAAATGGTGTTAAACGAAGTTCGAGCCAAATACGTACTCGGCTTGACAGCCACCCCCGAACGACAGGATGGCCACCAGAAAATCATCTTTATGGCAGCAGGGCCTATTCGTCACAAAGTTAAAAGCACTACTGAAGATAAATTTGAGCAACAAGTCGTTGTTCATCAGCTCCATGACGCAGCTCCAAGGCAGTTAATCAATTCGGAAGAACGACCGAAAATCTCTGACGTTTATCGATGGATTATGGAAAATGATAAACGGACAGAGCGAATCGTCAACGATGTACTCGCTTGCATTCAGCAATCAAAACACCCAATAGTGTTAACAGAACGTAGAGAACATGCAGAGACGATCAATGCTATGCTGCTCGACAAAGAGGTCGACTCGGTCATTTTAAAAGGCGCAATGCGCGCGTCTGAGCGTAAGGCCGTTGAGGAACAGCTACCCACCGCGCAAGTCGTCGTTGCCACTGGTAAGTATGTAGGTGAAGGTTTTGATCTGCCGAGATTAGACACCCTATTCTTAGCTATGCCTATCGCCTGGAAAGGGTCACTGGCTCAGTATGCTGGGCGAATTCACCGAGAGTCAGACGGCAAAGAACGAGTCACCATTTACGATTATGTCGATTGCTCGCTCCCTATGTTGCAACGAATGTTCAGCAAACGGGAGAAAAGCTATAAGTCCATGGGGTACCAGATATCGTTTAATGGCGAAGCGCCTGAGCATAGCCAATTGTCAACCGAGTTTCTACTAGCTTCTGACAAACAGAGTTCCGAAGCTCCTGCGTAAGAGGAACCCGCATTTACTTACTAAAGCAATTGAGAAGCTAATTCAGTTCCTATTGTGGAAACCAGACCGGGGGTCCACGGCATCACCAAAACCCTAGTCGGTCTAGACCACTCTAGACCGACTAATCCCCTTCTTAATCAACCTCTTAGCGAAAAAACGTCTAATCACGTTTTGGTCTCTAATGGTCTGGATAAGGCTCCATTTGGTCACAGTTTAGTCACAAGTGACTTATCCCATTTAGACAAAGCCATTCAGTCAACAAAAGACTACGGCACCGGTTCTTGTCACTTATTCAGAAAACGAGAATGTTTACTAAACAGATTGGACAATCTTGAACGCAAAATTCTATAAGAAACAGCTACTAACTCTCACCGAGAAACCATTGCTCATTCAAAACGATTGAAGAATGTAAAAGCTCACTCAGGGCCCATGCAAGTCTCCTTCAGGCACTGCTGTAAGATAGAGACCAAATGACCAGCACCATTTTCATCAGCCAACTCCCCGTTAATGAACGGTACAACTTGATGGGTAATGCGACGATTGCTCTCCAGGGAACCAAGACTACACTCTTCTAAACGTTTTCACCTACCTTAAAGGCCTGAAAACCCACAAAGTTTAAAGAGAGCTAAAAATTTTCACACTTTCACTACACACCACAAGCCAAGCCTGCTCTATACTATGATTTACAATAAATAATTAAAAACAGGCTTAACATTGGCAGCAAATCAAACGCTTATCAGCGTCGAAAAACTCACAGTGGGAATGTATGTCGACATCCAGTTGGGATGGGCTCATCATCCGTTTTTGTTTCGTAAGCTGAAAATCAAAAGCGCCCATGAAATCCAGATCATGAAAGACTTAGGGCTCAAGGAAGTAATGCTCTTTCCGGAAAAAAGCGATAAAGAAAGCCTGGAAGCCTCCAAAAAAATAGATGATACCAGTGAGTTTGAAGAAGAAACCAACGCAACCTCCAGTGACGAGCTTTGGCAACAAAAACAAGAAGCACTAAAAAAAGCAGATAACTTCCGGATTAACCGGAAAAAAATCGCCCTTCAATATCGGGAAAAACAAAAACGAGTAAAAAACCTGACTGCCGACTTAAAAACAGCACCTGCCAACGCAATCCGAGATGCGGGTGAAGTGGTCAATGATATGCTCGAAAACTTTAATGAAGACTCCGATGTATTGATTAACCTAGTCAGCCTGAGCAGCGATGATCACTCCCACCACTGCCATACCCTGAACGTGGCGGTGCTCTCTTTAACAATAGGAAACGCACTCGGTTTATCTAAACAAGAATTAAAATTGCTTGGGATGGGCGCCATTCTTCATGACATCGGAAAAGTAGCCATTCCCGCTGCCATCATCAATAAAAAAGGGAAAAAAACCACCAGCGAAATTAAGCTATTACAAACACATACCACTGCGGGCGCACGAATTGCCGAGGCTATGCCCGAAGTCGATCAAAGAGTCATTCATGTGATCAAACATCATCATGAACTATTGGACGGTTCCGGCTTTCCTAACGGGCTTAAAGGTGATGACATATCTACCATCTGCCGAATTGTAGCGATTGCCAACATCTACGATAATCTGTGTAACAACCCTGACCCGGCAGCGGCTTTAATCCCTAAGTCTGCAATGGCCATTTTATTCAAGAAATACCAGAACAAACTGGACATCGACTTAGTACAACACTTCATTAAAACGTTTGGTGTTTATCCACCTGGTACTGTTGTTAAACTTAATGACGAAAGCATTGCGCTCGTCATTTCAGTCGACCCAAGCACGATCCTGAAACCCAAAGTGTTGCTCTATAACCCGGACATTCCTGCAAACCAGGCACTGTTATTGAACCTTGCTGAACATGAGAAACTTGAGGTTGTGAGTGTCCTTAAACCCAATGAGTGCCCTCCCAGAGTTTATGAGTATCTTGGCATTCAAGAAAACATGGGGTTTTATTTAGAAACCATCAAAAAGCAATCTGGTAGTTAAGCGAACAATTCACTTAAAACCGAACCTCAACGTCCACGCTGACGGGCGCGTGATCCGAGCACTGGGCATCTTTTTCATGATCCGGGTTTTGTAAGTGCTGATCATGAACCTGATAATCGATTACTTCTGCCAAACTGTGATCATATGCACTGTTAAAGTCTTTGGATAACAGAATGTAATCTAACGTACTGCCTTTATTCGCAAAATAATGCGTTGGTTTTCGTTGACCAACTGCAGGGTTGATATTCAGATCGTAAGAATCAAACAAGGAAAAGCGCTCAATGAACCGTCGTTCTTCAGTGGATAAGCTCGAAATATACCTCGGCCCTAGTTTGTCCATCCCCCGCCCCGCCACCAGCTGTTGCAAAGCTGCCGACTCAATGGTGTCATTCAAATCACCAAGAATCATGGTTGGTCGCTCTTTCAGACACATTTGTTCGACGTAATCCTGATAGATCATCGACGCTTCCGTTCCTCGTTGAATATTAGAAGCCCAGCGACCATGAATTTCTGCAAGCATATGCGCTCTGATTTCTGAATTACTCTCCAGCCGGGGCGGTAATTCCCGTTCAAATTGCGAGCGTTTTGATTTCAAATGAATCACATAAACCAGTACAGTGCCGAAGCCCTCAATAAGAACCTCAGAACGAATAGGCGTTCGACTGAATGAAAAGCCATTTTGCAATTTCAGTTCATGCACCAGCTCATCACTGAACTCAACAGATTCAACTGAAACAATAGGAAAGCGGGATGCAATTGCCACCACCGGCTTCATATAAACATGGTCACTGTCCACCTGAGGCGAATCAACCACTCGAAAATACGGCAAGCCGGATTGCACAACCAAACGATTTAACGCATCCGGGCTGAAGACTTCCTGAAAGCCGATGATATCTGGCTTAATTGCAGCCAGTTTATTGATCAACCATCGTTGCTTTTGTGCCCACTGTCGTTCGGAAAAAATATTATCCAACTCATAGCACGCATTGGGTGGCTCAATAAAATTGAGTAAATTGAACGTGCAAACTCTGAAATCTGTTATGTAGGTGTTCAAAATAACAAGTTACCATCTTTGTATGTTCTAAACCTTATGATCTAGTTTCTCTCATCAACCCACCGATTCATAATCCGTTCGTTTACAAACAATGGAAACCAGAATTACGTAAAAGCTATGTCATGCTTTACGCAGTAAACGATCAGAAAGATCGAATAATAACTCTTTCTCCGCCACACTATTAACCCAAGATTCAGGTATTAAACTTAAACCATAATGAGCTCCGGCTAATTGTCCGGTGATGGCTGCCGTAGTGTCTGCATCTCCTCCTAAATTAGCCGCAGCCAGAACAGCATCCTTATAGGTGTCAGTATGAGCAAAACACCAAAGCGCCGCTTCCATCGAGTTTATGACATACCCTGACCCTATGATTTGATCCACTTTCTTGAAACGATATTCTCCTGAAGCGATTCGAGAGACACCTTCGGTTTCAGGTTGATAACGGCCATCAGTTAAAATACTGGATTTATCCTCACCTTGAAGTGCGGCATAGATCAAACTTGAATAATATTTACAGGCATCAATGCATTCCGCCGCGCCATGAGTGGTTCTGGAGCTTTCAGCTGCATATTTAATCATTTCCGGGAATCGATCAAAATAAAACAAGGGAATCGGAGCCAAACGCATTAAAGAACCGTTACCTGCCGACATAGGATCAACACTGCCACTGTAAGGGTCTTGAGTTTTTAGATATTGATCCAACGCCGATAACACAGTCATGCCTATGTCAAAACAACGGCCGTTACTGCTCATGTATCCACTTTTCCACCAATCGCAATAACGATTCATTTGATCTTGAGGATTAAACCCCTGGCAATACAAAAGGGACTGAGCCAAACAGAGCGCCATCGAAGTATCGTCCGTCCATTGACCCGGTTTGAGATTGAACGGGCCCCCCCCCACCATATCCACCATAGGTTCAAATGAACCTCGAGGCTTGAACTCCAGAGTGGTACCGACTGCATCACCGATGGCCAAACCGAGTAAACACCCCTGAAACCGGTTCAATAACATTTCATTTCCTTGTGACATAAATCGTCCTATCCCTGTTAGTTATGTAAATTCGTTAAATAAGCGCTATAAATACTGACCCTTTTCAAAACGGCTTTTACCAGCAACGATTGCCTCTCTGACTTCCATTAATATAATGCCAAGCATGTTCTTTCCAGAACCGTCACCACCGTCTGCCCAATAACGATCGTTAGCAGTATGCTCTACCAATAAAGCAGCCCCTGTGTTCAGTAATACGGGTTTTAATTCCTTATTCTGGGTAAACTTAGCCATCACAGCTTCTCGCATGATGTCATCTATTACGGCTTCCCAATCCTTACGCAGCGGCCGATTTCGGTCACGCCCCATACTTGCAGCTTTCAAGGGCTTTTTGGCGTAACGAATTTCCTCTTCGTGCTCTGTTCCTGCAAACTTTTGTGCCTGAAAATAATGTTCAGTCGTTGGCCAGGATTTTCCTTTCAGAAAAATGGAATGCCTTGAGAAGTTTGAAAAACACCCAAACTCGCCATCGCTTGTGTAAAAATTAATAACCTTCATTTCCTTACCTAAATTATATTTCTTAAATTAAAGCCTTATCTTGGGCCTTCAATACTTCTTGGAAACAAGTGATCCTTCCCTTGCTCTTTTGCTCTGTATAGCTTCGCAGGCCTGTTGCTGCCTGTTTTCATATTGCCTGTCTCCTCAAGAATATCGGCGTCCAGAACCCGCCGCCTGAACGATTTTTTCTCAACCGAAGTATCCAGAATAATCTCAAACGTCGACTGTAATTCGGTTAATGTAAACTCTTCCGACAGCAGGTTTACTGGCAACGAGGTGTACTGAACTTTGCTTTTCAATCGCTCATGACACATTTCGAAAATCTGATTATGATCGAACGCCAACTTATCCAGTTTCGCTAACTGAAACACAGGAACCCACTTCACATCCTCTGAACTGGAGTCTTTACTCAGTACCACAGAATCCGCTGCAATTAATGCCATATATGCCACTGTAACAGACCAACCTCTAGGATCTCGGTTCATTGCTCCGACAGTACCAACCTGCTCCAGGTAAGGCGTATCTACCCCTGTTTTGTCGCGCAGTTTCCGCTGGGCGGTATCATCCAACGTGCTATCCTGTTTCAAATCAATAAACCCACCCGGCAACGCCCATTTCCCTTTCTCAGGATAATCTGCCCGCTTAACCAAGAGCACCTGAAGTTCATCATCTATAATGCTAAAAATGCTCATATCCACAGACACCAACGGAACGTCGAAGTCGTGAATGCTGTAGCTTGAAAGAAATTCCTGTTCGCTTTTGTAGTGAGTCATTATTTAATCCAACTAGACTAAATGGCTTTAAGCCACTAACATTAAATTTATTATCAAACAAAGTCAATCGGAGGCTTTGATGGACTCGACCCAACCAACAGCTCAATCCATAGAAGGAAGCCTTTTGGGCCTAATGCTGGGAGATTCCATTGGCCTGCCATATGAAGGCCTAAGCCCCCGCCGAATTCAAAAGCTGACCAAAGGCGAATTCAAGCAATCTTTAATTTTGGGAAAAGGCATGGTCTCAGACGACACCGAGCACGCCATCATAACAGCCAGAAGCCTATGTAAAACGGAATCTCCAACTTTGTTCGGCAAGTCTCTGGCTTGGGGGCTTCGTTGGTGGTTTGCTCGATTACCCGCAGGTGTTGGCATGGCCACCGGCCGTGCATTAATAAAATCCTGGATAGGTTTTCCTCACAATAAGAGTGGGGTCTACTCTGCCGGAAACGGCCCTGCCATGCGAGCGCCGATCCTTGGCGTCGTATTTGGGCATCAACCGGAATTACTCAAAGAATACGTCGGACTCTCAACACGTATTACACACACCGACCCAAAAGCCTACATAGGAGCATTGGCCGTGGCAGAAGCCAGCTACTTAAGTTCGCAACAAAACTATGGTTTCGAGAGTTTCAAAAGCGCGATGCATCACTTACTTACTGAGCTACCGAGTCACCAAACGGAAGAGTTCTGGCTACTCATGGAGCACATAGAAAAAGAAATACCGGCGGGCACTGAAGGCATAAAGCGCCTCATTGAACATTTAAAGTTGCACAAAGGGGTATCGGGGTATACCTACCACACCTTACCCATTGTTTTACTCATGTTCTTCGTACATAAAAGTGATTTTAAAACAGCCATCAATCAAATGATCGCCTTAGGCGGGGATACAGATACTACCGCCGCAATATTAGGTGGCATCATAGGTTCAGGTTTATCCAAGGAACAACTGCCTGAGAAATGGTTATCCGAGATTTGGGATTACCCATGTACCCCGACATATGTAAGCCGACTGGCAGTACAGTTAAATACTCGGTTGAGCAGCCAAAGGCCTTCAAAATGCAGTTACCTTCCAGGCCCTTTCATTCTGATTCGCAATCTGTTCTTTCTTGTCATTGTATTACTTCACGGGTTCAGGCGATTATTACCACCTTATTAAACTATCCATCAATGGCCTTATCCTGCTTCATTAAGCGGTCAATTTTCTCCAACTCCCTTTCGGCTTCAACGTCACCTTGTTCTGCTAACATGACATATAATCTGCGCGCTTCCTTCAGGTTACTTTCGATGCCCAACCCATTCGCGTACATTTCGGCTAAGTTGAAGCCAGCGATTTCATAGTCACCGTTTTCTAAAGCTAACTTGTACCAATAAACAGCTTTTTCATAATTAACGTCTGTACCAATGCCAAATCGGTAACAACTACCCAGTCCGGCCTGGCCGTATACACTGCCTTCTTCAGCAGATTTAGACAGCCAGTAAAAAGCTAACTTGCTATCTTGAATACCATACTTTTGATCAAAATATAAATTCCCAAGCTTTGCTATTGAATCGCCATGCTTCTCGTTAGCTCCTTTAGTTAAAAGTTCAATAGCTTTAGATGTATTTTGTTTAACGCCTTCTCCTTCTAAAAAAGCATTAGCTAGGTTATAAAAAGCAGCGCCATGATTCTGTTCAGCGGATTTTCTATACCAATACAAAGCTTTATCAATATTCTTATCTACATTCTGACCTGTATTATAAAGGTAACCTAAACGGTTTTGTGCACGAGGCTCTCCACCTTCTGCTGCTTTGAAAAGAAATTTCAAACCAAGAGACTCGTCTACCGGCACATACCAACCAGAAAAATATGTAACCGCCAAACCATAGTAAGCAGAAGCACTCCCTTCTTTCGCTGCTTCGTTCAAAAGCTCAAGCGACTGCTGAACCTTTTCATCCTGTTTTCCTTCACCTAAGCCAGCCTGTAATAATGCGGAAAAACGAACTTTAGCTTCAACATGCCCCAGCTCAACAAGCTTCTCATAACCCCAAAAAGCATCATTTGGGTTTTCAAGTTCTCTTTCATATGTACTTTGAAACAATGTATCAGCGTGAGCTTCCAATTCAGAGCTATGAAAGTTATTGATATCTGCACTCGCCTTGAGTCCAACTAAAACAAAGTTAAAGAAAACAAATAATAATGCAATTTTGCAACTGGAATTTAGCTGTCTATGCTTTAACACCTTTTTCATAATCGATTCATTTATAGCTTCAAAGCGTGCCTACTGTTAGCAGGCTACACAGACAAGTCTTAACCGCCAGACACCTTACTCTGAATGATTAAACGGTCAATTTTCTCCAACTCCTTTTCAGCTTCAACGTCACCTTGTTCTGCTAACATGACATATAATCTGCGCGCTTCCTTCAGGTTGCTTTCGAC
>NZ_BAABBN010000007.1:781915-1202757 GCF_039537985.1 Litoribacillus peritrichatus | reverse complement strand
GAAGCCAGCGATTTCATAGTCACCGTTTTCTAAAGCTAACTTGTACCAATAAACAGCTTTTTCATAATTAACGTCTGTACCAATGCCAAATCGGTAACAATTACCCAGTCCGGCCTGGCCGTATACACTGCCTTCTTCAGCGGATTTAGACAGCCAGTAAAAAGCTAACTTACTATCTTGAATACCGTAATTATTATCAAAATATATCTCGCCAAGCGTTATAATTGAAGCACTATGACCAACCTCTGCTCCTTGCTTTAAAAGCTTGATAGCTTTAACAACATCTTGCTCGACACCTATGCCATCCAAATATAAGCCTGCTAAGTTATACAGACCTGCCCCATTTTGCTTCTCCGCAGAAGCTTGGTACCAAAACAGAGCTTTTTTTATATCCTGTCTAACGCCTTTACCCTGTTGAAACAAAGCGCCTAACTGGCTTTGAGCTCTAGAATCACCTGCTTCCGCCGCTTTTCTTAACCACTTTAATCCCAAAGGTTTATTTTCAGGTACATACCATCCAGAGTAATAAGTAACAGATAAACCAAAGTAAGCAGTTGCGCTCCCTTGATCTGCAGCTTCTTTTAAAAGAGATAATGACCTTTCTATACGCTCTTTTTGAGTTCCACCGCCTAACCCTGCTTGTAATAATGCGGAAAGACGGACTTTAGCTTCAACATGTCCCTGATCAACAAGCTTCTCATAAACCAAAAATGCATCATTTGGGTTTTCAAGTTCTGTTTCATATGTACTCTGGAACAATGTATCAGCGTGAGCTTCCAGCTCAGAGCTACCTGCATAGATCAAAAAAGACAAACTCAAGAACCAAAATACAATCAAAACCCTGAACAACTTAATAATTGACGCTAAATTTAGCAGCACAACTCTTATCATTGCGACTCCCTTCAACAATATTACATTCCAATTGGATTTTTTTCGGTCCGGAAATAAAGTCTATACTCATAAAAGCGGCATGCTCTTCTGGTTGTTTAACTCTAGTCCTTGATTTTAATCCAGCTCTTACACTCAGCTTTTGATCTATCGGAATAACCGCACTTACCTGAGCATTTCCAGACGTAAGCCGACCTGTTCTGAAATCAATAATGCCACTGCTATCTGCCTTTAACGAGACCAACTTCCATTTTTTAGTCATCCCGCCTTTCATCTGCAACGTGTTTTCCGTCAAAGAAAAGTTGCTGATTTCTCCACTTAACTGAACCGTTCCAATATGAATTTTCTTAGCGGCTTTCACGCCGATATAATTCGCTAGATCAACAAGCCCAATGGCGGCCTGGGTATGTCTGAAAGAATAAAGACCGTAACCAGCCGCTGTCGTTAAAACTGAGACAATAACAATTAGACTCTTCTTATTTTCATCAATCCACATGCCTGTTTTAGAAAGTTTGAAGTGGTTTTCAATTTCTTTTGCTTTCAGCTTGAGATTCGTCTCGTAAAATCGCTTAAAGCGAATGGCTGCGGCGCTATCATTCGTTATATAACTTGATGCTGTTGCCCTTGCTGTATTTTGAATTGTATCTAAAGGCATCTCACCTAAAGGCCGGGTATTAGCGCCAAACTCACGCTGTATTGCCATTGCAACTTTATTGGCCAACCCTTTGTAAAATGCATGAGACGTTATAACCTCATTCCAAACAATTGAAGAACTTCCTGTTACGAACTCCTCTGCTAAATCAAAAGATAATGCAAGCGTGTGGGTTTCCAGAGCTGATTCCATTCATAGGCCCTTATTCAGTTTAATAAATGATTTTATCGCGATAAGCCGATGCTAACGAGCAGCTCCCTGCGTTACAAATAAGAGAAAGCCAACCAACACTCACTTCCGAAAACAAACCTTAAAAATCAGAGTTTAGTTTTACGACGCTGCACGACTTTATAACGAGAAAATCAATAAAAGTACTTCGTCTCAAAAATTAGAGCTTATACATAAGGATAAATTGAGGGCAGCAAGCTTAACTGCTCGACAATGACTCTGATTTTCCCTCAATATAAAACAAAAAAATAACACCACAAACCATCGCGGAACAGAGCTTTAATGAATTTAAAACAGTTAATGGACGCCAAAATCATCAAGGTTAATGAACCACTTCAAGCACAGTATGGTAATTCAACCATTCTCGCTTCAATCTCAGACAGTGGAAAAGTAACAATTAATAATCAGGAATTTGACGACCCAAACGAAGCAATGCGAGCCATTATCGGAGACAAACCATCCACCAGCAGCGGCCTCCAATTCTGGACTTGGTGGAATGAAGATCGCCAAGCCTGGACGCCCCTGGAACATGCCCGTGCCGAGCTAGCGTCAAGATCACAAAATCTAATCATCAAGACGTCAGAAAGCCACCCTCTTCGCATTGATTTTGTCACACCAAAGGGAGGAAAAGGCCGTGTCGGTATGACCATCTGTCCCGGTAAACAAGGCTCTGGCTTATACGGTGGTCAATGGCAACGGGACCTAAAAACCGACTTACAACAAATTCAGCACTGGGGAAGCAACTCTCTGATCAGCTTGGTGGAAAGTCATGAGTTTGAATTACTGGGTATTCCGGAATTTATGGAAACACTGCAACAGAGTGAACTTAACTGGTTTCACCTTCCAATCAAAGATATGAGCCCACCCGACCATTCATTTGAAAAAAACTGGGAGCAGGTATCTGGCCCAATCTTCAACCAACTCAAACAAGGCAAAGATATTGTCATTCATTGTCGTGGAGGCTTAGGCCGTACCGGTTTATTGGCTGCACGTATTTTGGTTGAACAAGGTGAAACACCTTCAGAAGCCATCCAACAAGTCAGGTCCGCTCGAGAAAACGCGATTGAGACGTTTGCACAAGAAGAGTACATCCTCAGCCAAGCATGGTTGCCATAATCACGCCTGTTCCTATCAGAGTGTTATTTCTTACCTGCGTTGCCTCGGTCACGAAACTCAACAGCCTGACCGGCGGTCTGGCTCATGGTTTTAAAATACGAGAAATAGTTGCCGCCCCATACAAAGCCCAAATTCGCTGACGTTCATTGGGTTCATCGAATCCGATGGTATGCACTGCATACCTTAATTGAGGAATAAGCCATTGCATTTTCTGCATCGGGCTGTCCTCTCGGATGTGTTGTTTTGCCATACGACGAATGATCTTTAGCGTTTCAAAAGTCCGTTCAAAAGGCGTCGTTAAAAATTGATCCGGCAGAGGTTTATTCACCTCCAAAGGTTGTTCTAAAGACAATAAAAAATCAGTAAATTGATATGCCAGCGCTAAGTCACCCTCATTTTCTATCGGGGTGTAAATATACAGCAAGTCATTTTCCAACTTGGAAAAGTCTTTCAACACATGACCTCGATGGGTATGGAAGAAATCGATCAGCCAAACATTTTCGCGCTCATCAATAATAATGTTCGCGCCATTCAGGTCGCCATGAACAAACGAAAACGGGAAGTCAGCAACCATCGGCGGTAGTTGATCCAATTCACCCTTATAGAACTGATATAAGTTGGGGCATGTTTGATTGGCAGGTAGGGAAAGATCACCCTTTTCCGGGCAGCAAGGAATCAGCTCCAGAATTTTCTCTCGTACAGAGTCAGCCCAACGGGAATCAAAACAATAATATTCCAGCAGGTTTTGGTTGTCATCAATGGCAGCTCGATAAAACCGCCCCAATTGAGTTTGGTAAACATCTCTTAGATAAGCCTCTACCTGCTCCGAACTCAGGCCATTCATATAAAGACTTTGAAACGTTGTGGTTTTGCCAGTGCCCATAGAGGCATAACGATATTTGATCGCGCCTCGTTGGGATAAATCAGCATAATCAGCCACTGCAGGAGCATTATTGCCCATCACGGTTTCAATCTGCTCAAACGCAGTTCTTTCACGTGCCATTTCAGCTCGTTCACCGATTTTAACCACGTGAGGAGCTTGCTCGTGCCCTTGCATATCAACACTGTTCACACCTGCAACCAGGTTGCCAGAAAAGCCACCATCCAAGATTTTCAGCTCAATCGCGATGCAATCCCGATAAAGGTATCGAAGCAACTTTTCGTCATCTCGAATTAATGGCGCGTTACCACCGCCTTTGATCCGTAAGCTATCGCTCAAGCTTTGAGGAATAGCCTGTTCGACCGAACCGCCCAGATATTCAATAAACTCCCCCAGAGAATCAATCACTCTTACGCCAACAATGCGTTTTAATTGTTCTAGAGCGAAGAAATGTTGGCTACGAGATGAACTTGCCGTTAATGCACTGCAAACTGCAATTTCAAAGTCAGGGTATCGGGTGCTTAATTCGTACGCCAAAAACAACACTTTCGCTTCGGTCCAAACACCAATAATACCGACGCGTATTGTTTGCTGTTCCGTCGCACCCGAATGAAAACCAGACAATAAGTTCGCCAGCCCGGTATTTTCAAAATCATTCAGAGACGTACTGTTGATGACATGCACATTCGAACCGGATTGATGTTTAAACACAAAATCCGCCCCTGGTGTATGAGCAATACAATGTTGACCAAACTGGCTTAAATGCGAACGTTGTGCTGGGTCATCGGGGTCATGCCAATCCCGAATATGAACAAACTCTATGCTGCTTTCGGGCAAAGAGTTTACCCAATTCACCAGTTGTGAAATGGGACCTTCATTCACATCGTCGCCCAATAAACGGCGAGACTCATCGTGCCCAATATGTAGTAAATTAGGTAACGCATCACCGTTTGCGACAGGTGCTACAAAATCATTCTGAAGGCATTGGGTTATTAATATTGTTGGCTTTGTCATTGATATCCATATTCAACTGCTTCCATTAGAAATGAATACTACCAGCTTTTTTAGATGGACATCGCCTTCTGCGAAGAATCAAACATTTCCAAATGCCCTGATAGGTCTCAAAAAGGATATCGACATCCGTCAACAGGTCAGGTTATTACCTTTTAAGATCAGCAAACCACAATAGAATAATTATTATAATTCAATAATTTACAACAAAAATAACAATTATTAACATTTAACAATCTTAAGAGGTATGGTAACTGCATGACCTTTTAGGATTGAGACATCAAAGATGATTTCTCCAAATAATAAATCAACTTGGCACTTTCACATCATAGGAATATTGATGAAACGGATCTTTAAGAAAATGGCTTGCACTAAAAAGCACATCGCTGTTTTAGGCTTAAGTTTGGTCAGCTCAACCGCGACCTTGGCTTTTACTCAATATGGCGCTGGCGGCGCTTTACCGATGGGTCATGAATGGTTAACCCGAACGTCGGCATTAGAAGTTTTAAACGCGGAGCACATCATCCCGGACGACCCTCAGGACCCTCGTGCAGGCTGGCAAAAAGGATTAGCAAAAAATATTGATTTGTCTTCTGCTCAAAATGAAATAGATCGTCTAACGGCCATCACCAATGATAATAAGCGCTTTGAACCAAGATTCGATGATGTTTATGCCGCCATCATGGGCGAGCGTTGGGTTGATATTGCCGGTTTTAACGTAACAAAATCGACCACAGGTAAGTTCGACTGTTTTGATGCGGTTTCTCAAGAACCGGCCGATTTACAGCAAGATCACTACATGCGCCGTTACGACGACATCGGGGCAGAAGGTGGTGTTATCGCCGCCAGACGAGCACAGCAACGTTTCATTAACCACTTCGTCAATGCCGCTATGGCTGAAAAGAAAAGCATGAACGTGTGGGATGGTGGCACCTATTCTTCAAAGAAAAAGTTGGATCAAAACTACTTTTTGTTTGGACGAGCAGTTCACTTATTTCAGGATTCTTTCAGCCCCGAACACACCGTTCGTTTAGCCAAAGATAATTATGAGAAAGTTTATCAGGTCAAAGCGTACTTATGCTCAGAAGGCGCAGAGCAACACACTCACGACACCAAAGCAGCGCTGAACTTCACCAGCGGTGATGTAATCTGGAAAGAAAATACTCGACTTGAATCAGGCTGGGACAGCTACAAAGTCAGCAGCATGAAAGTCATAGGCCTGGTAGCTTTGGAAGCCAGTAAAGATTTATGGGCTGCATTCATCAGAACAATGGCTGTTCCCCGAGATCAACGTGAAACCGTTGCCCGCCAGGAAGCACAAACACTGGTTACTAACTGGTTAGATTTTGATGAACAAGAAATGCTGGCTTGGTATGAAGTGGACGAGCACAGAGACGAAAGCTACGTGTTGGAAGAGGGTCAGTCCGGTAAAGGCAAATCTCAATACGATTGCATGATCGGTTTAGGGGTTGAATCAGGAAACCAGGCGGAGAGAGTTGCAGAATTGGATCAGTTACGCCGACAGTGCTTGTATAACCTTCAGGCATCACCCGGTTACAGCGACTTAAACGATCCATACATGCATATACCTTACAACTGGCAATGGACTTCTTCTACATGGCAGTCTGTACCTGATGACTGGACAATGCCTACACTTGAAGCAGACTCAGGCAAAACCGTTACAATTAAAAATTCCCTGAACGGAAATCCATTGACGGCTCCAAAGGGTCTGAAATCAAGGTCTTACATCTACTCGAAAGAAGGGACACCGATCGAATTTGTCATGGTAGGCGACCCGAATGAAGGTGCGTATTTCCGGGCTAAAAACGATGCAGATCTGTTTTTAAGCTACAGCGCGACCTCTTCTGGTAGCGCCAAGCTTCACTATTCACCAAATCAGGCCGCCTACCAAGTAGAGCCGTTTGGTGTTTTATGGGGCTTAAAGAATACCTACTGGGGCCAATATTTATGGTTTGACCAAAGCGATGAAAGCGTTCATTTAACCAGTGAAGGCAATACCGACGAAGCCCACTCTAGATGGATCATTGAAGGTTTGTAATCTCTAGGCCATCCAATCTTATTTCTCTAACGGAAAACGCTTTAAGAGCAATCAATTGTTTTTAAAGCGTTTTTTTATTCGATGTCGTCATCCTAAATATTACCCCTCTTATCTTTATTTTAAACAACGACCCACTCTTTCTCTCAAGCCTTTCTCCCAAGTCTTTCTCTCACTTAAAACGGTTTAGAAAAAAAACTTGCCAACTTAGTGTCACTATGCCACTATTAATTCAAGCTAAGCAGTCATGTGGGATTCACTTAACTGACTCGGCTAATGAATACGACACAGAGCCCGGATAGACCAGGTTTCTGTTTTCACTCTTAAATTTTAGTTTTCACTTTTAAAGAGTATCAGCAAGGGGTTTGCTGCAATGAATTCAATAACAAGTACATCTAAAAAATACGATTTTTTAGTTTTCATCGGCCGCTTTCAGCCATTTCACCTAGGCCACTTAACGGTGGTTAATGAAGGATTAAAACAAGCGGAGCAATTAATTATTTTATGCGGATCGGCACACCAACCGAGATCTATCCGCAACCCGTGGTCAGTGGAAGAGCGTGAACAAATGATTCGTTGCTCGATCACTGAGACTGAAAATAAACGGGTGCACATTGCCCCATTGATGGACATTGCCTACAACGACGAATCCTGGGTTCGTAATGTGCAGGCAACCGTTAATGGCATCGTCACCGCATTTCATGGCATACCGCACAAGCCCGCCCGTGTTGGATTAATTGGCCACAGTAAGGATCAGTCATCCTACTATCTGAACCTGTTTCCTCAATGGAATTCTGTTCAAGTGGCTAACTTTCAAGGGCTGTCAGCCACCCCGATTCGTGAAGCTATTTTTGCGGATCAGGGGAAAACCTACATTACCGAGAACAACAAAGTGCTTGCGCAAACCGTTCAGCAACAACTGCTTTCCTTTGTCGAAACGGAGCACTATCAAGACGTCAAAGAAGAACACGAATTTGTTAAAAAATACCGGTCAGCATGGGCATCGGCACCTTACGCACCGACCTTCGTGACCGTCGATGCGGTAGTGATCCAAAGTGGCCACGTCTTGATGGTAGAGCGCAAAGCAAGGCCCGGCAAAGGTTTGTTAGCGCTACCCGGTGGTTTTGTTGATGCCGACGAAAGACTGGCGGACGCCTGTTTAAGGGAGTTACGAGAAGAGACCCGTTTAAAGGTTCCCGCCCCGGTATTGCAAGGCTCCATCAAGCATCAGCAAGTGTTTGATGACCCAAACCGAAGCGCACGAGGCAGAACCATTACCCATGCTTTTTATATTGAGTTAGCTCCCAACAAAGAGCTTCCTAAAGTCAAAGGCGGCGATGATGCAAAACACGCCAAATGGGTGCCTCTTGCGGAGTTAGATCCGGCTCAGATTTTTGAAGACCATTACTTCATCATTAAAGAGTTAACCGGTATGTAGGCGGGTCTAACCGCAGGCCAACCACGAAAGAAAGAAGACAAAACACAAAGCGAGAAAGACTTGCTTTGATTCAAACCATTGATTGGAGGATTTCCATCATGACAAGTTATACCAACAACATCATTTTAAATGCTGACAGTTATAAAGCATCCCACTATTTACAATACCCGGAAGGCACCACTCAGGTCTCCAGCTATATAGAAGCCCGAAGCGGGCGTTTTGATAAAGCTGTATTTTTTGGTTTGCAGATGTTTATCAAAGAATACCTAAGCCAACCCATTACCAGCGACGACATTGATGAAGCCAAATTCATCATGGAGGCCCACGGTGTGCCTTTCAACGAAGCCGGATGGCGCTACATTGTTGAACAATACAATGGCTATCTGCCCGTTGAAATTCAGGCAGTGCCGGAAGGCATGGTGATCCCCATCCGCAATGCAATGGTGCAAGTCACCAATACCGACCCTAAATGCGCCTGGTTGACCAGCTACCTTGAAACCGCATTATTGCGAGCGATTTGGTACCCGACGACCGTTGCTACGGTTTCCTATAATTGCCGCAAAGTCATCATGAAGTATTTAGAAGAGACCGCCGACAGCACCGAAGGAATCGACTTTAAATTACACGATTTCGGAGCTCGTGGCGCCACCACCGAAGAGTCCGCAGCCATTGGCGGCGCAGCACACTTGGTGAACTTCATGGGTACGGATACCATCAGTGGCGTTTTAGCAGCAAGACGTTATTACGATGCCGACATGCCAGGCTTCTCTATACCTGCCGCCGAGCACAGCACCATGACCAGCTGGGGCAAAGACAATGAGTCCGCCGCCTACGCCAACATGCTAAAACAATTTGGCGGCAAAGATAAAATCGTCGCCGTCGTCAGTGATTCATACGACCTATGGAACGCCATCGATAACATTTGGGGCGATGAACTGAAAACGGAAGTGGAAACCAACGGTGGAACTTTGGTCATCAGACCAGACAGCGGAGACCCCATCTCAGTCGTCACAGAAACCATCGAACGCTTAATGCGAAAGTTTGGTTACGACATCAACGACAAAGGTTATCAGGTATTACCGCCTTACCTTCGTGTGATTCAAGGGGATGGGGTTGAAGAAAAAACCATCGAAGCTATTCTGGAAACCATGAAGGCACGCAAACAAAGCGCCGACAACATTGCCTTTGGAATGGGCGGCGCACTGCTTCAGCGAGTAGATCGCGACACCATGAACTTCGCTATGAAGGCAAGTGCCGCAAAGGTGAACGGCTTATGGCGGGACGTCTTTAAAGACCCAATCACCGATCAAGGCAAACGTTCAAAGAAAGGCTTACTGGCGGTCGTGAAAGATGAGCAGCTTGGCTATAAAACCATTCGGGAACAAAACCTGGGCCAACGAGAAAATGTGCTGAAAACGGTATTTCGAAATGGCGAATTAATCCAAAGCTATACTTTTGATGAGGTCAGAGAAAACGCCAAGCGATAAACCGGGCGTCACAAACCCATCATTGCTCAACACTACTACAGTTCAACACTGCAAAGGGCCAACGTTTTGGCCCTTTTTGAGTTTAAGCCAAGCGCTTTAGGTACGTCACTCGCAGGCTGCTACAGGCCATCCAGCTCCCACTGCATATTGGCTCTCGCCTGCTGTTCATACCTTGAATAAAACACAGGGGATTTAAAAACCTTCTCTGAACTTAAAACCGTCTTTAAAAACTTCTTTCTGCCCCGTTTGTACAAAAAGCCCGGAATACGTTTAAATTCCATCGCAACCTGTTCAACGTAAGTTTTGTAAGCCGTTAGCTCAGCACCTAAAATCGCCATATCCGCATCTAAAAATAACTGACACTTTGGGTCTTGAGTCTGATGGTGCTTGGTCGCAATAATGAAATCGTACACATCATTCACCATCCTGGAGTCCAACTCCAGCGCCTGCATCCGTAAACGGGCCAGCTCGGCACTTTTCAATTCGTTGTCTGATCGACCCGGCTTGTAAATAATGTCGTGATACCAAACACTCCAAAGAATGCTTTGGTCGTCACAATCTATTTCCGTGAGTGATTGAAACAGCGCTTCAAGATGGCTCAGCGTGTGGTAATACCGGTGCGTTTCTGTATAAGCGGCCACCAGCTCCTCAAAATATACGTCAGTTAAAGCCTTTTCGAGATGGTAGTCAGCCAACAGCTGATTCCACTGATGCTTTAAATATTCCAGTTGATTCACACAAGCCCCCCTGCACTGTTTGTCTTTAAGTCAGCCTGACAAGATTCAATCAAGCCCCCAATAATAAGGCAATAACAAGGCAATAAAAAAACCCGAAGACAAGCTTCGGGTTCATTGATCAAGCACTGACTCTTAGTTTAACGAGCGACCATCGAATCACTACAATAATCAGAGTTTACCTGACAAACCTGATAAGTACTGCCTTTCCCGGACTGCGTAAATTCACCCGACTGGCCACCACTTCGAATCACCTTGCCATCTTTCAGAACTTCAACGTTATCCGTGGCACCGCTCCAGCTAATTTTTGTATAACTGAAGAAGAACAAAAAGCGCTTCACTTCCACTGTTAACGACAAACTAGGAGGCTGAACCCCCTCCTGATCAAGATTGACCCACCAACCACGCGGACGGTCGTTAGCGTCTACCGCGCGACCAACAATGATTTTGCCATCTGCCGACACTCCGTTCGCAGACGTCAACGTCAGACCACCCAAATCAAGGTTAAAGTCCGTTTCCAGAACTTGCTGGAGATCACGCATTCCATTCTCAGCATCCCAAATGAACGCCTTAATTTCATTTAATTGTGAGTCGGCACTGGTTCCCACAATCACGCTGCCATCAGCGGATATGGCTTTTGCACGACTATACCCGGAGTGACCTGGAAGCAACCCCAACGCCACCGCACCTGTCTGCTCTGTCCAGCGAAACGCTTCATTTAAAAATGCTTCATCTGAACCATTAAAACTACCACTACCAACAATAACAGAGCCGTCAGAGGTAACATCAAAAGCTTCACCCTTGAAATCCCCCAAGCTGAAAGTATCGTTCTCTAACGTCCAGCGAACGGCATAACTACCGCTTTTGCCAACAATCACAGAACCATCGCCAGACACCGCATTTGCTGCGTTGGTACTGTTTGGTTCCACCGAGCGCAAGACAGGTAAAAGTTGAACCCCTGTTCCAGGCGTCCAACGGAAAGCATCCGAGTTATCGCTCGATGCCTTACCTACAATCACATTCCCGTCATAAGATGCATCACTGGCAAATGTCGCAGGTCGGCCCAAATCCAGCATCCCACTGTTCTCCGCCCACATCCAACCTGCGTTGATAGGAGTGCCTTCTTCATTAACAGTACGACCGCGCCCTACCAAAACTTCGCCATCACCGGAAATGCCCTGACCACTGCTGTTTGGCCCTACGGAGGGTAGCGCACCCAAATCAATGGCTTGACCATTCTTCCAACGGAAAGCACTGATCGTTCCTTCGTTAGTGGCACTCATGCCTACCACGGTCGAACCATCATCGGACACACCATTAGCCTCACTGAACGGAATATCATCGGTAATTAAACCATCAATCACCAAAAACTCAGCGGTTTGAGCAAAGCCATGAAATGAAAGGGACAACAAGCCCGCACACAGAGATGTCTGAATCAGGTTTTTCGACAAAGTAACGGGGTAGTTTATTTTGGGATTCATATTTACGTCCTGTAAAGGCCAAAGTTCTCATTAAGTAACGAGATAAGATAAAATATTACAAAAAGTAACACCTGGTAACAGAATGCAGTTTACGTACCCAATGATGAATAACAAGTGACAATAAGATTAATGCATGATTTATTACGTCAAATGTGAAGTATGACCGCCTAAATAGGTCAGATACTTACTAATTCCAGTCACAACAAAAGCGTTACGAATCGACCCAGTAAGGGTTTTGATGGGTTTTCAGGGGAAAGTGCATTCGATAAAGAAGAGACAATAATCTCTTCCAGAAAGAAAGGATGAACAATGAATAAACGGACTACAACGAAAGTAGAGGGCTAGTCAGTATGAAGCTCAGCTTCTTGGCTTCCTTGATTAAACCACGTCTTCATGAATTTTGGGGTAAACCACTTTTTGATGCCGGTTATCAAACACTCGGTATTGATCACCCATTTTATCCACAAAACGAATAGCGTCTTCCAGCGTATCCTTACGACAAGAAAACCCCCAACCGCCCTTGGCTGAACTATAGCCATGAGTGGTTTCGATTATGAATTTGTAAGCATCCGGGTATTTCATAACCTATTCTTCTTTCATTCAAAAATTAATACTAATTGCTTTAACAAATCAGCAACAGCCACATTCAACCATCAATTCAATAGGAAATAACCTGCAAGCGATAGCGATTTAATTGATTTTTTTGATCCACTGCCTGTATTTGAGTTCAAAAAAATGATGCCCCAAATAAACACAGACTTTGTTATTAATTTCTCATGCCACCAGCGTAGATATAATCAGTAAGTGAGTACACGAATAAACCTTCATCTAAGACACAGCTAAGCACCATAAATTCAAAACGAAACATGGTCGTAGACAAGTGTATTGTACTGAAAATTCAAATGGCTGGTCGCAAAGTTGCCCGATAGGTGCCGTCTTTTTAAGCCAGGTTTTGGGATACTCTCCCCCAACACCTAACTCTCTCTTTGGTGCCATCCGTCACTGCGTATAAACATAGCAAACTTTTAGGCACTGGGAGTGGCTAATTTCAAATTAATCGCGATGGTCATTGCTAAAAATCACCACTAACAACCATTGCCAGAATCTGATTGTTTGAAAGGGATAAATCAAAAAAGGAGCCCTGATGGACTCCCTGATAATACGGAAAAAATTATCGTAATCTCATGCAGTTTGCATAATAGGTCGTTGTGGCAGGCCAATCAGAAAACATACCTATAATGCCAACCTCTTGTGCCAATACATCCAGCACTTCAAAAACATCGCCTTCGTTATCAATGACATCAGTATTGCCTGTGTCCCCATTCACCGTTTGGTAATACCAGCCGCCGTTATCTTTCAACAAACCGGAGCGTTCCAGCGTCCAGGTAATGATTTTAAGCCCGGCTTCTTTAGCATTGAGCGCGTATTGTGAGGGAACAATTTCACCGTTGGCATTCACGTCCAGTAACACCCACATCGGTGGTGCAATGACTTTCACCCCATCGGCTACCCAAGTTTCCATCTCTGCCAAAGTGACATCCAGGTTATACGTTCCATCCAGATAAACCGCCTGACGACCAAATCTCGGATCATGGTTAATCCAATAAACAATGTCTTCATAGTTGAACGATTGCGGCCAAACGCGCTTAGAGTGAATGCCTGCCTGCTTGTACTCATCCAGCATTTTTTGGGCATAAGCCTCTTGGCTGAAATCGCCCTGATACGGCATTTCTACTTGAGGAGCCTTTAGTTCAGGCGTGAAATCCACACCCAGAGCATCAAGCAATTCAATGCTTTCTGCGTGTGTTAACAAGGTTCCTCTAGCCGCATAAACATCGGTACGCCAATTGGGCGTGGCATTCATATATTCTGCGATACTGGTTGCGTTGGTGTTCGCCGCATCCATTTTACCTTCCAGGGTTTTGAACTCAGCCACGGTAATATTCGACGTACAGCACTTAATATCGGCCGCATTCACCAGTTTTCCTTGAGCATCGAACTCCGGAGGGACGGTGCATTGTTGCGCCAGCGGTGTTTCCAGAATATTGGTAGTCGTGTGTAAGTCACACTGGGAATGACGGCACACAAGCGCTTCATCTTTAGTAAAGGTTACATCACACTCCACAATACCTGCGCCCATACGAGCGGCAGCTTCGTAAGATTCCTTGGTATGCTCCGGAAACTGCATAGGCGCACCACGATGCCCAATCGAAAATTTAGACGATGTAAACCGACGGTTCTCACAACGCTTAAGCTTATCCTTCAATGGACTTTCGTCCATTTCATTCACCAAGTAAAACGGACGAGGCCCCAAATGCACTCGGGCGTATTTTTTTCGAAACGACTCCAGTTTTTTTCTTAAATCTGACCTCTGAGAATCATACAGACCAAACGCCGCCTGCTTTTCGGGTAAATCACGCGCCACTTCAGCCAATGAATTTTGAGATAAAACAACAGTGACTGCCATAAGCAGCGCAGTAAAGAAACCGGATAAACGCATAAGAACTCCAACCCTTGCAGTTATTGATAATATTCATATCGATCTGTCAAACCGGAGAGAATGCTATTCGGGTTATGTGTCTGTTTCATGCACATTTCGTTATAAATATAAAACAAAACCATGACACAGCGCCCGGCGTCAGCCAATAAACCAAGTCAACCGACCCAATCCATCGCAGCAGAACTCACATATTAAGCCAACCCCATGCAATAACCTTTAAATTAAGGGCAAAAAACAGCACCTTTATCAGAAGTTTTGTTTCGTTCCTTTTCTATTTGTAACTTACTTTCAGGCGTGTATTTTCACACAACACATTTTCACTGCCGAAGTGCCTTAACACATTGCTCATTTGCCCACCTCCACCTAAGTGCCTCGTTCCACATACGCCAAAACACGATACATAAGAAAAAAGTCCTACTTTTGGCTCAATTTGTCATCTTGGCGTCATCTTTGTTTTGTTGAATACTAATTCAAAATAAAAGAAGTGTTTGCGCAGAGGCTCATGTGACGACCAGGGAAGCGTCGAAAGCAGGAACACTCAAAATCATCCATTGTTTTCACGCATAACTCGCGCAGTCTTAACAAAAAAATAGCTTAGGTAGGTGTATAAAATGGTATCTAAAAGCCGAGTTTCTCGCAGAGGATTTATTAAAACGGCCATGGCCAGTGCTGCAGCGGTTCCCCTGTTCGGGCTGGCAGGTTGCTCAGACAACGACTCAAATTCGTCCAGCTCATCCTTGTCGGGTTACTTCCCTCAGTCACTGATGTCCGGTGACCCTCGACCAGACAGTGTCATTTTATGGACCCGCCTGAACGATAAGGACCTTGGGTCATCCAACGCTACGTTAGCGCTTGAAGTGGCGACGGATGAAACTTTTTCGAATTCGGCTTTAGTCCTGGCTGAGGAGTTCGCCGCAGAAGCCGACCACGATCACTGTTTAAAAATTCGGGTGATTAATCTGGACCCGGCCACCACGTATTATTATCGCTTCACTTACATTAAATCCGGCAAGGCTCATCGCACCAACACAGGCAGAACAAAAACGGCTCCGGCAGCAGGCACCAATGCGGACGTACGCTTTGCCTACGTTAGTTGTCAGGATTACAACGGCCGTTACTACAATACCTTCCTGCCTCTGTTGGAAGAAGACCTCGACTTTATCGTTCATATGGGCGATTACATCTACGAAACCACGGGTGCCAGCTTCCAGTCTTCCGAAGGAAGAGCAATCACCTTTACCGACCTGGACGGCGCCATTAACCTGGGATCGGACGGCTTCGCAGCACGTAGCCTGAGCAACTACCGTCAGCTTTATAAAGAATATCGTTCAGATTCAGTTCTACAGAAACTGCATGAACGCTTTCCTATGATCGCGATCTGGGATGACCATGAGTTCTCGGACGACAGCTGGAAAAATAACGGCACTTACTACGACGAAGGCACTTCCGAAGCAGATACCGCACGCAAACATAACTCGGAACAAGCCTGGTTCGAGTACATGCCAATCGACCATGAAGCCGCCATTGATCAGGCCGCTTTAGCAGCGGGTGGCTCGTTAAGCATTACCGACGATCAACTTTACCCGAACACTCGTATTTATCGGGACTTCCAGTTTGGTGCAAATTTAAGCCTTTTCCTCACGGACTTCCGAACGCAACGCCCGGATCACCTGATCAAAGAAAATGACTTCCCTGGCGCCGTCGCTATGACCCAAAACGAACTCATCGCGACGTTGGATACGGCCTTAGGCGGTAACGGAATCACGGATGGTTTCGCAACAGGCACGGCAGCCTTTAATGGAAACGGGTTCAACACCAACACCTTTGCATACATCAATATTGATAACGCAGCCTACAGTGTCACCAAAGCCTATCTGCGTTTGATCATGAACTCCCAGTTTAAAGACGCGTATGAAGCACGGGGCCTATCCGCCTCAGACGTAGGCAAAAGTTATGGCCAACTGGCTGAAGAAGCTGTATCGGGCAACTTGTCTGCGTTTTACATCAACTCGGTGCTGGCAGCTGCGGCCGCAGCAGGGGTCAGTGTTCCAGTCAATGCCTACATTTCAGATGCAACCATGACCGCAGCTGAAAAAGGGATTGCCTTTGTTCACTTCGGCAAACAAGGCATCATCAGTGACTTAGGCTCCCGTTACTTTGTAAATAAAGACTTATTCGATTTATACGCCGGGTTCCGTGCGGCTCAGGACGGTGGCGCAAGCCAGAATGCCTACGGCGACACGCAGAATACCTGGTTAGGCACTCAGCTTGCAGTGAACTCCGGCACCTGGAATGTGGTGGGCAGCTCGGTCTCTTTCTCTCCACTGCTGCTCGATTTACGTGACAGCGGAGATAACCCGAACCAAAACTTGCTGGACTTTAGCGTCATTCCGACTTTGTTCCAGAACCGCTTCTATTTGAACGCCGACCACTGGGACGGATTCCCACAAACGAAGCAAGGGCTCATCGACGGACTGTTCAATACTAATAACGTGATCAGTATTGCCGGTGACATTCATTCAACCTATGTCACTGATCATGGCAACGGTTCCTTCGACATCACCACGTCTTCTGTCACCTCAGGCACATTTGGTTCTTATTTGGATGAAGCCGCTGCCGGTTTGATTTCAGGACTGGGCGGTAATCCCGATGATTTAGCATTATTGCTGTCTCAGCTGAATCTTCTAGTACCAAATGCGAGTAATGCCGTGGATGTTCCATCAACTTTAGCTTTCGCTAGTTTAAGAGAGCATGGTGTTGCCGTTGTCAGTATTACGACCGATCAATTCCAGGTCACTATGCATAACGTGCCAACCGAACAAGATGGCACCCAGTTCATCAGTGAGTCTTGGTACGACCGTCCTGCCGACTTCATTGCTAATTTACGTACACACGTAATTAACATTGATGAAGCGACTCGAACGTTAAATGTCACTGCAGCCAGCTAAGCTCTGACCAGTTAATCTGATGAAAGCCACCTATTCGGGTGGCCTTTTTTCGATACAGTGACTGTTTGAGTGGCTGCGCCTCCTTTCCCCCTCGTCCCTTACTGAGACAATCGAACCGGATGAGTTTAAAACTAAAAACACCCCGGAGATTAAAACCATACACCAGCTGATTAACGCCCCAGAAGGTAAATCAAACAACGCTGAGACCAGTAACCCCACCAGATAACCAAAAACACCAATGCAACTGGCAGTAAACCATTTGTTGGATGCCTTTTGACTTCCCAAGGCAGGAATAATCAGGCTGGCAAAAACGAGATAAACCCCTATGAATTGCGTAGACATAGTGACCGCCAAAGCGAACGCCACATAAAACGCCATTTCCTCATTCCATCGTTTTAAGACAACCCAAAAAAATGCGATCAGGGTCGTAAAAACCATTAAATACGCGATGTCCTGATAACCCACCCATAAGATCTGGCCCAACATCAATTGCTGAAATGTATCGTGGGCTTGCGGGTCTTTCGTTAATACCAGCAGCACTCCGGTACTGGACAACAAAAAAATGATGCCAATGACAGCCTCCTGGTGCTTTACGGAAAACGTTCGCAAATAATACAAAAAGCAGGCGCCAAGCAATGCCGTGCATACGGCAATGCTCTGGATGAGCCATTGCTCTTGAGCGATGTCCAACCACAGCGCAGACAAAACCACCCCAAACGCCGCTAACTGGGCTATGGCTAAGTCAAAGAAGATGATGCCTTTGGCCAACACCTTTGCGCCCAATGGAATGTGCGTCAATAGGATAAGAAGGCCCGCAATCAATGCAGGCAATAAGATTTCTACGTACAGCAAAAGCTCATTCATTACTTATTTTTCACCGTTGATAAGTAATTGATCGATAATGGCATCGAACAATCCCTCTAACGTTTGAACGTCGTCATTGGCGCCCACAGTGAACGGCAACGTAATAACGGGCAACGCCGTTCGTTCAGACAACCAATGCGCTGCTTTCGGGTTCTGGTAGTTGGACACCAGAATTCCCTTCGCTTGTGTAGAGTCGGTCTTGGATAGCAAAGCGGTTAAATACCGGCTGTTGGGCGGGACACCGGGTTTAGGCTCCAAATCAGCCAGTTCTTTCAGTGATAACCAATCGAACAGATAACTCCAGTTACGATGGTAAACAATGAATTCTTTACCCAATAAGGGTTCGGCTTGTTGTTTCCAACGATCCATGTTGCTTAACCAGCGGGTCTTGAATGCCCGATAGTTGTTTTCATAGAAACGTTCGTGCTCCGGCTCCACTTGAATCAAACGATTTTTTAATTCAGTGGCAACCAACAACAATCGCTGAGGATCAAGATGAACATGCGGATTACCAGCGGCATGGACGTCACCGTCACTGCGGTCGTGTCGGTGCGGTATTTCCAAACGCTTCACAAAATCAGAGGCCATAAAGTGACCAGGCTGAGTGGCTAACACCTTCTGATTGCCTGACTTTTTTAAGAGCAATGGCAGCCAACCGATTTCCAGATCAGCCCCCGTGCAAATCAAAAAGTCAGCGCGTCTCAGTTTTACAATCAAAGAGGGTCTGGCTTCAATGTAGTGTGGGTCTTGAAACGCATTGGTGGCCGAGACCACGTCCACACGCTCTTTCCCCAGTATTTCAATGAGCGCTTTCCATTCGGGTTCGCATGCAAACACGTTCAACACGGCATGGCTCTTAACACTGAACAAGCCAATAACCAGGCCGATTAGGACTCGATAAAGTTTAGAATTGATGTGCACCGTGCGCTCCTAATGTCATTTGATACTGAAGACTTAAAGCGCTTCCGTCGTTATCAAAATCATCGCTGCTTTGATGGGTGTACATCATGCGAATCAATGAGAAGTGAGACCGTGACCAGGTAAGCGCTAAATTTGCCTCGTCCAGCTTTTGCCGATGAAAATGATCGCCATGGGCTTCACTCAAGTCCACCTGTCCAACGCGAACGGAGACAGTCCATTCGGGTTGGAATTTATAGCTTGAACTGAAATACCAACCTTGCTGGAAGTCATCCGAGGAGGCGTATTGATTGGGGTCTTTGGCCAACAGATATTCGGCCGCCAGTTTCAACTGTTCTTCTTTGGAATTGCCATTGGGTGCCCACTTCCAAACGGCATCCAGTATGTACAGGTGCTTACCTTGATATTCGACATCATGGCTGTGACTTGCATGACTGTGGCCAGCATGATCGCCGTGGTCGTGCTCATGATCGTGCCCATCTTCATGTTCTTCCTCTTCGTTTTCTAACTCGGTCAAACGGTTATGAAGATAAGAGGCGCCCACCTGCCAGCTGTTTTCAGTATTGAAATCACCACCCACTTTCGTTGACAGCGTGTAAACACCCACCGACTTATCATGCGATTGACCCGACATCTGTTTACCGTCGAAAGCTTCTGCAGAAATGATCCAGTAAACGTCCGTCGGCATTAAGATACTGGCGTTGATTCCGTCATCAAAATAGTGACTGCCCAACAACGCACGATAAACAGCAGGCCGTTCAGAGAAGTCATCTTCGTGTGTGTGTCGACCGTTCAAATAACCAATACCCGAGAGAAAACGACCTGCTTTGACATGCAAACCATAGGGCAAGGCCGTAGTTTCCAGAAAGGCTTCCTCCATATTGATTTCTGTTTTACCTTCGTGGTCTTCAAGCACCGCAGACAAACGGCCATGAAATAAATCATCGACCGGAGCTTCAATCGCCAGCTCTGTGTGACCCAAAGAAAACCCTTTTTCAGCGTTTTGAAGTGCCGTATCCTGGCTTTTGTACGTACCGTCCAGCACCAAGCTGATGTCGGGATTAAATTCATTGGCGCACGCAGATGCACCCACCATGGCCAGCGCAAACCCGCTGGTCATAAGGATTCGTTGTTTCATTAAAATACCTTAAAAGTTACTAGCCAGAGACCTTTCCCGAACGCGGAAAGGCTTCTGATGGAATTGATCAGTTATAGATTGATCGTGTCGAATTAATCAGTGTCAAATTATTCAGTGTTCATGTTCATGAGCAGACGTTAAACCCAACCAGGCAATGCTGGTGGCATTAAAGGCGAGCTCGATGGTGGTCACTAAACTTCCCGAAGTTGCATTCACGATATGCACTTGATTGGTGTTTGGATTAAGAACGTACAGAGCTTCATCCGCTTTTGAAGCCACCACCAGAGGCGATTCACCACGTTCCAGCGACAACTGATCGTTCGAAATCAGCGGTAATGTGTGTGATAACAACCAATCCGCTGAGTGATAAAAATGCAACTCGCCATCTTGAGACAGCGCATAGAAGATTTCACCTGAGTGCGTAAACCCTTGAGTGATCGCCGTGTCGTTCTCCGGCAGTGCGAACTCAGAGATGACTTCGACAGTGCCCGGCGCAAGGCGGAACAAGTTTCGGGTGCTTGAACCGTGAGCGCCAACCGTACCGATCAATTCATCCACCTCATGATGACCATAAACGGAACCAATACGCGCGCCTTCCGCGAAACTTGCAGGGTTCGCTGAATGGGTTGCTGTGTACGAAGCATCACCAATATTAATGCTGAGTACGCCATCACTGCACCCGAACACCAGATAATTTTCATTGGCGCCAGCACCGTGTAATCCGGGGCAGCCCTCCGAATATCGGGTGTCTAAGGTGAAATTAGTGCCATCGAAAGAATAACGCTCTACTTGCTCAGGTAAGGTGGTCTCAGTCACGGACAGGTCGCGATACGTCACAAACAGCTTATCGTTGATCAGTTTGGCAACGCCATGCATGCGATTATCCAATTCCAACGAGGCAATCGTGTCATTGCCAGTCAATACCTCATCAGAAATCAGAGCAAATGATGATACGGTTCCATCAGCGCCATCATTAAATATCACACCCTGTTCATCAAACACTGAATAATGCGTTGGGGCAATGCCATTCAACGTAATGCCCGTGTCACTTGGGGTGTCTTGATAATCATGCAAATGATCGCCGTGATCTTCACTGTATAAGCCGCTATCAAAAAATGAAACCAGATTATCGCTGCGCTGAATTGAGACGGCATACCGGCCCTCCGGGCTGGTGTATAAACGAGGCGCTGAACCCGATAAAGCAAAGCTGTTCAACACTTGTTGATCATCAATATTTAACATGTCGATGCTGTTGGTGTCGCTGTTAAACAGAGCCAGCACGCCGGAGCTTTCTATCTCGGTATCCTCATGATCATGATTATGCTCAGACGAAGTGGTTGAATCACTGCCTTTACTGCATCCGCTAGTACACCCGGCAATTAAGCCCGCTAACAGTAAACTTGAAGCCAGTTTTGTATAAGGTCTGGATGAATTAAACGTGCGAAGTAACAAACTCATTTCTCCTAGAGTCAATTAATAATATCTAAAGTCAGTAGTAACCGGGCTTGAGAGCTGTTTGCTGATAGTGCTGCCGATCGCGATGCCGGCGGCGAGCGATGGATAACGCCAAAGCTTTCAGTTTCATTCCAACGCTCACCTTTCAGCAAACCAATCTCTTGCTCATTCAATGTTTGAATCAACTCGGTAGGCACTTCGGTCTCAGAAAACGATTTCGAGAGCAGTTGTTTTCTAATGCGATGATGATTGTCCAAGCACTCGGTGCCTGGACCGGCATAGGTGGTGACCAAACGACATTGGACTTTATCCACATGAAAACGAGGACACATGGTGTCTTGTATCGGGGTCAATCGAAATCCGACCTCTTCCAGTTCAAATAAGTAGGCAAAGATTTCAATGACCTCAACAACATCCTCTATGAAGTCTTGCTTATGCGAATGGTTTGGCAGTTTTCTGGTTAACCAGCGTTGGTGTGTTTTTAAATCCAACGCACCTTGCAAGTTATCTGATACGTTATGTTTGAGGTATTGCTCTGCATACGCTTTGGCATTGCGATTGACGGGGCGTTGCCAGCCAGCCAAATTAATGTCGTCGTCATAAATGTGAGTCAGCACGTCGATGTTCGCTGAACGCACGTAAGAGCGACCTCGCTCGAAGCCATTCAAAGCATTAGCCAGCATGAGCGCCCTCCCACTCCGGGAATGGATCATTTAACGCGAGCCAATAGTTTTTGCCTTCCAGCACTTCTTCCATGGTGAGAAGGCATTCATCAAGGCGTTGAGTAAATTTCTGTTGATCCAGGTCTTGCCCGATGAACACCAACTCTTGGCGCATGTCACCGAACGGCTCCTGCCACTTTTCATGGATGGATTTAAGATAATCTTTGTCTGTTGGCCAGTTGCTTTGGGGGACGGCCTTCCAAAACATACCGGCAAAATCAATAGTAGACATGCCGCCCGCCTGGCTGAATGAACACGCGTACTGAGATCGGGTGGCTAACCAGAAATACCCTTTAGAGCGAATCAACTTACCTTGGTCTGGTTTTTTCTGTAAAAACTGATAGAACTTCTCTGGATGAAACGGCCTTCGGGCTTCATACACGAAACTGCGGATGCCGTATTCTTCGGTTTCCGGAATGTGCTCACCGCGCATGGTTTTTAGCCAACCAGGCGCAAGTTCAGCGGCCTCAAAATCAAAAGAATGGGTGTTCAGAATTTTATCGAGAGGAATCTTCCCGTGCTGAATGGGAATCACATCCGCATCCGTATTTAGCGATTTAAGAATGGCGATCAATTGCTGTTGCTGAGCCTCGCTGATCAGGTCGGTCTTGCTCAGTAAAATGACGTTAGCAAATTCGATTTGATCCACCAACAATTCAGAGACACTGCGCTCGTCCTCTTCACCGAGGTTCTCTTCCGTTTCATTTAAGCTTTTGGCTTCTTGATAATCGCTTAAGAAATTAAAGGCATCGACCACTGTAACCATGGTATCCAGCTGAGCAACATGACTTAAACTTGTGCCGTCTTCATCTTCAAACGTGAAGGTTTCTGCAACGGGCAAGGGCTCTGAAATTCCGGTGGATTCCACCACGAGATAATCAAACTTGTTTTGTTTTGCCAGCTCCGAGATTTCTTCTAACAGGTCTTCTCGAAGTGTGCAGCAGATGCAACCGTTGCTCATTTCGACCAACTTTTCTTCACTTCGATTCAGGCTGACTTCATCTTTTACGAACGCTGCATCAATGTTAATTTCACTCATGTCGTTCACTATGACCGCGACGCGCATGTTTTCACGGTTGGTGAGTATGTGATTCAGCACAGTGGTTTTCCCTGCACCAAGAAAACCTGACAGCACAGTGACAGGCAGTTTTGATGTTGCTAGATCCGAAATCATTGATCTTATCTCCTCTGACTTAATGTTATGTTATAACATAACATTGATTTCCTACAACCATTTTATGTAAGCTTCGATTTGTAAACTAAATAAACTACAGAAACCTTCTTGATGATTTTTAATTTCTGATGAAGGCAAGGAACCAGATAAACTCTGATTAAGTAGGTCTTTTTCATTTTTTCGATTAAGATAATTATCTCAACTTCTTCTCAACTTCTGAGATAAAAACCTATGATTTCGACCAAAATCCAAGGCGTTATTTTTGATTTGGATGGCACACTTGTGACTTCGTCTTTGGATTTTAAGTTACTTCGATCGTTAGTTGGATGCCCAGACTCAGAAGATTTGCTGATCCATCTGAATGACTTACCTGCCGACGCTTATCAAAAAGCAATACGACTCATTGAACATCATGAAATGGAAGATGCCATTCAAGCAAGCTGGATTGATGGTGCAGAAAGCCTTGTTCACCGACTCGCCAATCAAAATACGCCCATGGCCATTGTCACACGGAATTACTCCAAAGCGGCATCACTTAAAGTCGCACGCAATAATATCCCCATTGATATCGTCTTAACCCGAGAAGACGCTCCGGCCAAGCCCGATCCCACAGCGCTATTAATGATTGCCGAACAATGGGCAATCCCTGCCAACAATCTCATTTATGTAGGGGATTATCTCTACGACCTTCAAGCTGCAAGTAATGCAGGTATGCACTCTTGTTTGTACGTCGAAAATGAGTTGCCTGAATTTTCAACTCAAGCCGACTTAATTTGTCGTAGGTTTAGCGATTTGTACGAACAATTAGAACGGTTTTAAACAATAAATCTGCGTCTTTACCTTAACTGCTCGTCCAGAAATTCCGTAAATAATGCCCAGGATTTTTCATCCGCTTCTTTATGATATCGACTGGAGCCAAGAACAGTGAACGCATGAGGCGCACCACTGTAGGTGACCATTTGATGAGCAACACTATGTGCTTCTAATTCATTCGCTAACTCAGCAAACTGATCCATAGTAATTGCAGAGTCGGCTGTTCCATGCATCACTAACACTTTACCTTTGGTGTTTTGGTAACTCTGCCCTTTTGGCGTTTTTAACCCCCCATGAAAAGTCACAAAACCTTTCATGTCCGCGCCGGAACGAGCCATTTCTAAAACCGCTGCGCCGCCAAAACAATAACCCATGGCTACGGCATTTTTACCATTTACACCTTGTTCTTTCGCAACGCTCAACGCCCCATCCAGGAGCGCCCGCATTTTATCCCGGTCTTTGTAAAGCTCCCCGGTATGTTGCCGCTTATCCTTCACTTCTGTGGGCCGAACGCCCTTACCAAATAAGTCGGCAGCAAAAACCGAATAACCCAGGTTTGCCAACATATTTGCACGCTTTACTTCATAACCCGTTAAGCCATCCCAATCATGAATGAGCAGTACAAATGGCGCATCCTTTGCTGAGGATATGAAATAACCTTCATATTCAGACCCCGCAACCGAGTACTCAATGAATTTTCCCTGCGAAGAAGCAAAAACAGAAAACGATGCCCCCATCAATAAAATCACCGAGCCTAAGAAATAACGAACACCACTTTTCATAACGCCCCCATTCAAACCAATCACCGATGATCTTAGATTAGATGACTTTCAAACCTTGCCCAACCATCTTCGATAACTTCGTCGGAAATTACTCACATCGTAATAATTTAAATGCTGAGCCACTTGCTCCTGGCTGTAGTTCTGCTCTTGCATCAAGTAGAGCGTTTCTTCTTTTCTGACCAAGTCACATAAAGCTTGGTAACTGGTTTGGTGCGTTTTTAACTTTCGTTTCAGAGTGGCTGGGCTCAATTTTAAGTCGGAACATAACAACTCTAACGATGGAATGGACTTAACCTGACTTCGCATTCGTTGTTTTATCAGACCAATCAAACCGGGCTTCGAATCACTCTTCATGCCTCGCTGCGCCTGAGTGAGTGCTTGCTGATATAACGTTGGTGACGACATTGGCCAAGGTTTATGCAGGCTATCAAGATCAATCCGAAGTGAGGTCACTCCGTGGCCAAAACTGGTGTTTTCTGAGCAATAGACCTGATATTGCTCCCGCCAGGCGGGTTGCGAATAACCGCACTTCAATCGCCAATTCAAAGGTTCACGGGATAACCACTGACAACAACATACGATGGAAGCCACCACCAATTCCGTCATGAAAACAGACACCCTCTCAGATTGATAAAGACCAAAAGCATCATCAAAAAAAATGGTCAGAGACTGATTATCCTCAATCACTCTGGGCTGGAAGGTAGGAAAAAATACGGCTGAATGTTCAACCAGCGCACGCATGGCACAGGATAAATTCGGCGCATGCGTTAATGCCTGGGAATAACACCCGAAAGAACCCGGCAATAAGCGCTGCCCAACCAAAAAACTGAGATCATGGCCGGCATTGGCCTGGCAGACATTTTCGATGAGTTGCAGCCACTGCTCAGGACTGATCAACAAATTACCGGCCACAATATCCTCATAAAAAATGCCGGTTTTACGCAGCAACAAATGCTGGTTCAGCCCGCGCTCCGTCACCACATCCACTAACTGCGCACAATGTCCCAAGGCGGATAGACAGCGGTCTTTTCTTTCGAACCATTCAAGATTCAGACTGGAGTCTTCGACCGATATGCGGCCTGTTTCGCCACCAAAACGACCAAACCCTGACTGCAACACGGTATTAACCTTCTGCAACCGTTAAAGGTTCGCAGTGTTTCTGAGCCAAAGCTGCATCCCTCAAGGCTTGCAGCCCCTGCTCTATGAGTTCTTCAGGATTATTGGTGTGCCAGGCTTTCGAGAAAGCGGCACTCGCCTGAACATCAAACTCTTCAACCTGATTCGAAGTCCGGTACGTAAAGTGATTCACCGCTTTGATTAAAGACGAAGTGTACTTCTTCAAGTCTTTGTTTTTAGCTTCCAGGATCAATATCGTAAATCGACCACCGGCATAACGACACAACAAATCATTGCGATTTAAATTCAGCAAAATCAACTCACTGACCACATGCAAAAATCGATCGGCTTCCTGACCACCATGATCATGACTGATATCGTTGTA
This sequence comes from Litoribacillus peritrichatus, assembly GCF_039537985.1. Classification (NCBI taxonomy): domain Bacteria; kingdom Pseudomonadati; phylum Pseudomonadota; class Gammaproteobacteria; order Oceanospirillales; family Oceanospirillaceae; genus Litoribacillus; species Litoribacillus peritrichatus. The sequence continues at coordinate 1,175,971 of NZ_BAABBN010000007.1, read as the reverse complement.
CTGGTGGATCTCAATAAACACCAAGGCCGCATGTCGCCAGCTTTGAGGATCGTTACTGCACAGCCAGGCCAACTGGTTTTTCAAATACTGAAAAGTAGGAAGCGCCAAGCCGCCGTCCATGGTTTGGGTATTGCGATGAAACAGCTCTCTTTTTTGCATGTAACGGTTAATCTGGCGTTGCTCTCTGCGCCACAACAGAAATGCATAGGTCAGAATAACCAACCCAACAGGCATCGACTCCAGCCAACTGTCCCAGGAGACAACCTTTGGCAGCTGATAAAACTCATCCAATACGTCCTGAAATAAGGAAACAAAGACACCAATAAAACCAAGGGCAAATAAGTTAGTTACCCGGCCTTTCAAGCGTATTGACAAAATAATCAATAACCAGGCAAACACACAAAATGCAGCAGCGCCTTCACCCAAAATATCCACCCAATCCCATTCTGAAACTGGTTTTACATCCCCAATCCAGCCATTAAGGAAAAGCTGTAAAGCAAAGGTGACAACAAACACAACCAACCAAAAAATATGTGGCCTTAAACTTTCCGCAAAGTCACCCGTTTGATACCAAGCCCGATAAAGCCAATCCATAATTCCCACCATCTTACTCGGTCAGCGTCTGAACGGCTGCAAAAGTGCAAACAGGATTTCAATAAACACACTGACACGTATTTGTAATCAAAGTTAAACAGGGTTGTTGTACCCCTCAACGTTGACACTTTTATGACACAAATAAAAATCAAAAAGTCCGATCAGCTCACACGATTCATAATTTTATTCAGCCAAAACAACAAATACTGCCAAACAACAGGTTCGCTGAACGAATGAGTCAATCAAGTCCCGCTGGATTGATCATTTTTTCAAGTCCGATCAGCTCAATTGACCCACCGACCACCGAAAATTCCAACGCTTTTTCACGGTTCAAGGCCCGTCACATTTTTATTGTCACATGACTGACATCTGAAGTTTTTACGGTGCGCCTTCCAAATAAGTAAGACATAACAACGATCAAACACAAAGGAAGTAAGCCATGAAAATGTTTGGATTAACGTTACTGGCCAGTAGTATTTTGCTTGCAGGTTGCAGTGATAATGACAGCAGCTCCTCATCCCGAAAGGACACACCGGCTACAGCAGCCAGCCTTCAAAGTGCACTCACTACGTCAACCAGTTACGATGACATTGCCGATGCCGCACTTTGGGTCAGCCCGGAGAACAACCATAACAACCTTCTGATCGTGACGTTAGAAGAAGACGGTCTGGCCGTTTATAACCAGCAAGGCGATGAAATCTTTCATGATGACAGCCGTGAGGTGCTCGGAGCAGACATTCGATATGGCATAGAAGACGATCAGGGCAACAGCGTGGATGTACTGGTTGTTGCGTTACCGGATGAAGAAGCGCTGGCGTTTTACGCCGTCTCAGGAGATACAGACAACCCTTTGACCGAACTTGGAACACTCGCCATCGACATGGAGGCAGAAGCCGTTTGTTTATATAAAAATGTCACAACCGGAGACCTGACAGCCACCGGAGTGTCTGAAGACGGGGGCATTATTCAGTACAAAGTGGAATACGACGGCGCTAATATCGTCAGTGCCTTAACCGACCAGTTTAACGCGCCCTTACCTGTCCGAAACGTAAACGTAGGCGGCGAACTCAGCGCATGTATTATTGATGACGAATCCGCCACCCTTTATGTTGCAGAACAAGACCTTGGTATTTGGGCCTACGGCTCCGACGCAGAAAACGTAAAAGAGCGTCGCTTGGTGGACAGCATTGAACCGCTCGGCCACCTTCAGGAAATTGAAGGCCTCGACATCGCTTACCAGGCAAACGGTAAAGGGTATCTGGTCGTCGCCGATGAAGGTGCCGGTTTCCTCTTCTATGAGCGAGCCAATGACAATCCATTCGTTACCCGTTTTAACGTTGAGAACATTGAAGAAGCCAAAGCACTGGCCATTGCACCCGATGCATTCTGGTTGGCCAATACCGAAGCCGATGACCCTGTGTATGAAAAAGTTTTACTCTCAGACTTAAACAATTACCTCACTCAAACCAGTAACCAATCACTTACAAATTTAATCTCTCATCGGGAGCTTTCGGTAGAAGACGTTGCGCTGGTGGCCAGCAAAGGAGAAACCACTGAAGTAGACGATGACGGAGACGCAGCCGACGACCCGGCATTTTGGGTACACCCTACGGATGTCAGCAAAAGCTTGATCATTGCAACCAACAAACAAGGCGGTTTAATGGCGTATGATCTGGCAGGCAATGAACTGCAATACCTGAACGAAGGAGAACCCAACAACGTCGACATCCGAAATGTCACCGACTGGAATGGCGACACCATTGCGTTGGCTGCGGCCTCAAACCGGGCGTTAAATACCATCAGCCTCTACAAAATCAGTGAGGCCACTGACACTCAAGATCCAATTCAACCGCTTACTGCCATTGGAAATAATGTGCACAACGATGCCGCTGAATTGGTCTCCAATGTGGATGAGGTGTATGGCCTCTGTATGTATCAGGCAAACGACGGCACGCCTTATGTTTTCATTAACGGCAAAGACGGCAACATTGAGCAATGGCAACTGACGCTGACGGAAACAGGCATACAAGGCGAAATAGTTCGTCAACTCTCTGTTAACAGTCAGCCCGAAGGCTGTGTTGCCGACGATGAGGCCGGTGTTCTGTACTTAGGCGAAGAAGACAAAGCCATCTGGCAGTTTGATGCCTCAGCAAATGGCAGCCAGCAAGCGACTTTATTCACCGAAATTGACGGCGAAGAACTGGTCGCCGACGTAGAAGGGCTTACGTTGTACAACAGCGGCAATGAAAAGTACCTGATTGCCTCCAGCCAAGGAAATAACACCTATGTGGTTTACGACCTGAACAATAACAACCAATCCGTCGGTACTTTCGCCATCATTGGCAATGACCAGCAAGGTCTGGATGGCGCAAGTGACACAGACGGCATTCATGCAGTTGCTGTTAACCTTGGTGACGATTACCCGGAAGGCATGTTCATCGCTCAGGACTGGTATAACATTGACGACCAATATCGGCTTGAAAACCAAAATTTCAAAATGGTGAGCTGGAAAGACATTATTGAAAGCCTGCAAATAAACTAACCAATAAGAACGCACTATTAAGTAGAAAGATTAAGCAGTAAGACTAAGCAGTAAGACTAAGTAGTAAGACATAGAAGGCCATTTCAAGCGCTTTCTATGTCTTTGTTTTAAAGAGGATAGTTTTCCATTAAGGCTTCAACAAGCCAGGCCAGGTGCCATCGTCAATTCGACGCGGGTAACCCTCTTCCACCCGATCTTCAGCCAGGTCATATCTCAAATATCGTTGATTTGATAAGAATATATAACCTAGGTTGTCGCTCCACTTAACGGCGGCCGTAATGTCTGTTGCATACGCCCTCATTCCTGGCCAAGTATCGTCGTTGATCGGTTTTGGGTAGCCCGAGTCCACTGCGTCCGAGTCCAGGTCATATCGAATGTATTGGCCGTCGCTCAAAAAGAAGTAGACTTTATCATTGTGCCAACGCAAAGCCGCTTCAATTTGGTCCTTATAGGAATCCAAACCGGGCCACGTAACCGATGTGATGTCCTTTGGATAACCGCTACGAACCTTGTCTGCAACATTATCGTAGTTTATGTATTGTCCATTTTTCAGGAAGAAATAACTGGTGGCGGCATCCTTTTTAAAGCTGGCAGTAATCTGATCTTTATAGGCATTCAAACCAGGCCAGTTACTGTCGTTTGTTTCTTTTGGGTAACCCGAATCCGATTGATCGGTCAGCTTGTCATAGCGAACGTACTGCGCATCATTTCTGAAGAAATACGCTTTTAAACTGTTTTTATCCAGCCCGGCATCAATTTGAAAGTTATTGACTCTGATCGCAGCAGGCACACCGTTGGTTTCAACCACATAATCCACAATCCCGGCAGCCAGTGGATCAGGATCTGTCCACCCTTGGTCAAGAGCCGGCACCTGATCCACCTGTATACCGTTACGATAAATGGTCGCGTTGCGATTTTCGGTACTGTACCAGGTGATATCCTGCACCGCCGATGGGTCTTGCATTAACTTTCTCGGAGCCAACGCGCCTTTCAATGGCACCCCATCCAAACGCCAGTCTTTGTCAATTTCAATGCCCAGGTGCGTTAAAACCGTGGGCGCGATAGAGGCTTGAGAGGGGTAACCATAAATCCCTTCAAAGTCCGAATTAGAGACATCTGCAATACGCTGCCAAAACTCAGCATTCATCGCTTCATTCGAACCAATAAATATGGTTTTTTCCTCCAGAGTCTGATTACCATGGCCACAACCGACAATCGGAGTGCGACCATGATCCGTAGTCACCAGCACCAACCAATCATCTCCGGTTTGCTGCTCAAGTTGTTCAACCTGATCAAGCAAGCTGCCTAGCTGGCGATCAACGACTTCAATGGCATCATCATAGGCACCGCCAAAACAGCTTGAATGCCCCATGTGATCAATGTCGTCCAAATGTAAAAACACAAACTCGGCCGATGTAGTTGTAATGGTATCAAGTGCTCGATCCACCACTTGCTGATCTCCAATACCGCTTGCGACCTCCTCTATGTTCGCAACTTCATCCGCAAAGAAATTCGTATTAATCGGTGACCAGTGTGCATAACTGGCCACATAAGCATCGGGTTTGGCATCTTTGATGCGTTTAAATAACCCCGGAAACTCAGCGTTGGTCAGACCCGCACTGTTCGAGTCTACGCCGTGCTTAGACATCCAGACCCCGGTTAAAATGGTCGCCCAACCTGGGCCACTGATGGTAGGTTGTTCTGAGCCATAATTCTTAATACCACCGGTATAAGCTTTGGTAATATTCAGCCGATCAAAATTCGGGGTATTTACCCCCTGCAACTTTTCATACTGAAGTCCGTCCACTCCGACCAACAACACTTTATTCTCTGCCTGAGCGAAACACGCCATAGCAGACATACCAAGAACGGTGGTTACTCTGTGCCACTTGAACATTATTTATCCTTTTTATTTACTGGTTTATACCAGATAAAGACAATAGTGAACCTAAATGACAGAAAAGTGACCAATTCATGATCAAAATATGTACTATTTGTTAAGCTGGTTTATACCAACCATCAGTATCCTTTAGTTTCGAAGCCAAACCTCGCCTCCTCAAGTTGATCTTTAAAGCACAAGTCATTAACATCCCGTTACATAAACCCTGCGAAGAGGTATTTAAATGACCTTTCCGCCCGGTAAGATAACCTGATAACTGCCCCGTTAGCCCCTACATATAAGCGATGCTATGCCAAAAGTTGGAATGAAACCCGTGCGCCAGGCACAACTGATTGAAGCAACCCTTTCCTCGGTGGAACAGTTTGGCCTTCACGGAACAACCGTTGGTACCATCAGCAAGATTGCCGGTGTATCTTCTGGCATCATCAGCCACTATTTTGGAGGCAAACAAGAACTGCTGGAGGCAACGGTTCGTTTCTTACTCAAGTCCCTGAATGAAGAATTGATGAATCAACTAAGAATTAAAGGGGATTCGCCGATTGCTCGCTTAGAAGCGATCATTCATACCAACTTCAGCCCGTTCCAAACGTCTGAGCGCGGAGCCAAAACCTGGTTGGCCTTCTGGGCTCAATCCATGCATGACGAACGCCTGGCCCGCCTTCAACGCGTCAATGAAAAACGTTTACGTTCAAACTTAAAGTACTCACTGAATTCGCTCTTACCCAAAGAGAAAGTGGCCGATACCGCAGAAGCCATTGCGGCACTCATTGATGGATTATGGCTAAGAGGGGCTCTGAACGGCGGAGACATCAAAGCCGATAAAGCCGCAGTGATTTGTAAAAACTTCTTACACGAGACCATTGAGTTTCATCAAAATTAATAACTCAATGCTGCCAGTAACCGTCCACTGACGGTCGACGCTGCTTCGGATACTGAGCTAAAACACAACTCGCTCGAATTTGGCGCCCCGTGTTAATACCGTCATGGAACTCAGCTCTGAGGTTTCAATCTCAATCGGCGTTTTATCTTCCCGTATGAAAACCAGAAACTCTCGCTTTTCAGAGCTGGTTTTTGTGGTTTTTGGTGTACCAACGATGCGTTGACCTGAAAGAAGTTCAAGCTCAACCCGGTATTGGTACATACAAGCAATCTCAAGATAATCATGTAAATCACATTGTAATAGCTTCGCCATAACACCCCCTGAGCTTGATCATCGCCCTTTTAGACGCCTTGCTGTTTTAACCACTGCTTCAATTGCGGCAAAGACATCGCCCCGGACATACGTGCCACTTCTTTGCCCCCTTTAAATAAAATTAAAGTAGGTATGGAACGTATTTGCCAACGAGATGCGACCTGCTGATTGGCTTCCGTATTGAGTTTAGCTAACCGAACATTCGGTTCCAGTTCTTTGGCCGCTTTTTCAAAGATGGGTCCGAAGCTTTTGCACGGGCCACACCAGGGCGCCCAACAATCCACGAGCACCGGTATCTCATTATGAGCAATGGTCGCCACTACATTGGCTGCGGTTAACTCCATTGGCTTTCCGGTAAACAAAGCTTTTTTACACTTGCCACAGTTTGGTTTATCCGCCAAACGATCTGTAGGAATACGATTTGAGGCATTACACTTCGGGCAAGTTACTTTTGATAACGACATGGTTCTTTTCTTATTTCTGATGAGGCGAAAAATTATATCAAAGCAAATGGTCTTATGAACCCAAGAAAAGTTCATCACTGCCATAGCTATTTTTTATCTCATTTGGAACCATACTTATACATTCAACAACTCATCCTTCTTTCATTAGCACGAATTGAACGTTTTGAAAAAAGAAGGATATTGTCATTTCAAGTACAGAACGCTCGGAGCACAAACGAATGGAAACAGGCACTTTATATCGAAAATCTGCGTTCACTACCGACCCAAAAGGCGGAAATCCGGCGGGCGTATGGATCGGTGAGACATTACCGGAGCCGACAGAAATGCAAAACATTGCAGCTGAAGTCGGTTTTTCGGAAACCGCTTTCGTTGCCCCCAAGTCAGGTAAAAGTCGAAAAATTCGCTTCTTCAGCCCTGAAATTGAAGTGCCCTTTTGTGGCCATGCAACCATCGCCACAGCAGTGACACTGGCGGAGTTAGACGGAGAAGGTACCTTTGAGCTATCCACTCAAATTGGTCAGGTTCCGGTTACTGTTCGCACGGTCAATGGCCAAGCGGAAGCAGCACTTACCTCTGTTTCACCGAAGTACAAAACAGCCGATGATGAACTCGTCTCCGAAGTACTCTCCATTTTAGGTTGGCAACATTCGGATCTGGAAGACAGGATTCCTCCTGCCGTCGCTTATGCCGGAGCATGGCATTTGGTCATCGCTTTAAACAAGGCAACGACCTTGGCCTATTTGTCATACGACTTTAACGATTTAAAAGCCGTCATGATCCGAGAAGAACTGACTACCCTACAGTTGGTTTACCAAGAAAACGAAACCACCTTTGTCTCCCGTAACCCGTTTCCCGTTGGCGGTGTTGTGGAAGACCCTGCCACAGGCGCAGCCGCCGCTGCATTTGCAGGCTATTTGAGAGAAGCCTCATTAATTACAGTGCCAGCGGAGCTGATCATTCGTCAGGGGGAAGCTATGGGCAGACCAAGCCTGTTGAACGTAACAGTACCTGAAACGGGCGGTATCATAGTGAAAGGAAATGCTGTGACAATACCAGACTAATTGACCCTCCGCGTGGTATGCCAATCGTTGAGACCACCTCAGAAAAAAATCATCAGCGAATCAACTCGTTGCTGCCAACAAATCATTCACCGCCTTGGCAAACGCCTGTGGTGAATCTTCCTGTAAAAAGTGGCCGCCTCGTAAAGTCTGATGGTTCAGCCCCTGACTGCCCGGAATGCGTTCTCGCATATACTCATCACCACCTCGGGTAATGGGGTCGCCATTACTGAACGTGGTTAAAAAAGGCTTATCCCAGCGATACAAAGTCTCCCAGGCATTACGGTTCGCGACCGTTGCCGGGTCATCCGGCGTCACAGGAACCAGTTTGGGAAACGCTCTGGTGCCGGCTTTGTATTCTTTGGAAGGAAAAGGCGCATCGTAGGCTTGTTGCTCCGCCTTCGAGAGTTTTTTAAAGGTTCCTGAAGCAACAATTTTACTGATTGGAAACCAAGGGCTGTACAATGCAAAGGTTTTCCAGGCATAAAACGCCAACGGAACCGATTGATCCCCCGTCGGTAACATGCCGTTTCCCACCACAATGGCTTTAAACCGATCAGGGTTTTCAGCGGCCAACCTCAGGCCGATCAACGAGCCCCAGTCCTGACAGACCAAAGTAATATTATTAAGATTCAGTTTATCTATAAACGTTTGCATCCATTCCATGTGACTTTGATAAGAGTATGAAGCAACGTCGGTGGGTTTATCTGACTTCCCAAAACCGACCAGATCAGGCGCAATTACTCTATGCCCGGCTGCCGCACAAATGGGTATCATATTCCTGTACAAATAAGACCAACTCGGTTCACCGTGCATCATCAACACCGGGTCAGCATCTTTTGGGCCTTCGTCTACATAATGCATTCTCATAGCCACTGACGCGCCCGAGGACACTTCTTCACCCATATCAACGTCGACATAGTGCTCAGCAAAAGGATAACCGATCAATTTTTGGAACTGTTCTTCAGGTGTTCGTATGAATTTCAACATGAAAAGCCCGTTTCTATCAGAAGTTACAATTTTCAAAAGTTACAATTTTCAAAAGTTACAGTCTGAATTGTTGATAGGCTTGGGTGATTAAATCAAATACTGATGGGTGATTGTCTGAATAACTTTCCATGACAGAACCTTCCTAATAGTCTTTGGTCATATTAAGACTAGACGCTCCTAATAATTTTGCATGAGTGAAATTATCATAAAAGCCACCCAACAGAATCTGTTGAATTTTTAAGCAATTTATTGATCCAGGCCAAAGAGTGCGTTTCCAACTCATGTCTATATAATCAATGAACAACAATAAAATTAACCAGCGGCCTGACCCTTTCTGGGCCTAAACAATAGTCAAACGGAGTGATTATGAAAACAGTAGTAAGCATCAGTTTAGGAAGTGACGCGCTTGACTACGACTTCCAAACAAGATTTTTAGATCAAGATTTCAGAGTCATTCGTTTTGGCGTCAATAAAGACCTGGACAAAGCCGAACGCCTGATCAAAGACTGGCAAAATAAAGCTGACGTCATTGGCTTGGGCAAGGTACGAGAACACTACAGTGTTGGCACCCGGAATTTCGTTCAAAAAACCACACAACAACTGGAAAGCCTGGTTAAAAAGATTCCCGTCACAACGGGTTCAGCGCTGAGAGGCATTCTGAACGAGTGGGCCATACGGCATACCCAAATCACCGAGAATAACTTTTTTAACAATTCTCGGGTTATCTTCTTTAATGGTGTGACCAATTATAAAGCGGCTAATGTCCTGCACGAATTTACCGACAATCTTTCATTTGCAGACCCGGTCATCCAGCTTGGCGTACCAAAACTGCTGACGTCCTTAAAAGCTCTGGAGCTTTACGCAGCAGGCACCCACCCACTCAACAAGTGGTCGCCACCCCATGTGCTCTCTCCCAGTGTAGCGCCAATCAAAGACTGGAACCGTTTCATTGTCAAAAAAGCCACCCAAAAGGCCGACGTCATTGCCGGTTCCTACGAAGATATTGAGCACTTTTCTCTGGAGGAGCTGGCTGGAAAAACACTGTTAACCTCCACCATTTCAGATCAACGTCTTGAGCTGTTACGCGAAAAAGGCGTTAACATGGTGATCGATATTTGCCCGCAATTGTTCGAGGTGAACGTGGGTGTGAATGTCATAGAAGCAATGATTCTGGCAGCGCTTAATAAAAAACAAGGGGAACTGACTTACGACGACTACCTCGAGATTCTGGAAACCCTGGAAGCCGAGCCAAGGGTTCTGTACCCATCCGGTTACAAACGAATGAACCGTTTTGCCTTCGTCATTCACCCGCTGTCTCAGCAATATTTCCGTAACGCGAAACCACTGGACCTCATCGCTCAATATTCGCCGCCAGTTGTCATGAACACCGTTGAAAAAGCCATGGCCTATGCGCCGCCATTTGTGTATTCCCATGTCAAAGGCATTAAGTCCCCTACTGGCGATGAAGCAGAAGGCTGGCTAATTACCGTAGGAGGAACCCCGAAAGAAATCATGGCCCATAGCCCTGAGTTCACCTATCGACGTTTATTAGCTGCGGCCAAGTTGGCCAAAAAGCTCGGTGCTCAAATCATGGGATTGGGAGCCTTTACTAAAGTGGTCGGTGACGCTGGAATTACCGTAGCAAAACGCGCACCACTGCCAATCACGACCGGGAACAGCTACAGCGCCTCTGGTGCTTTATGGGCCGCCAATGACGCTGCACGCCGCCTCGGTTTGGTGGACATCAACAAGAAAGGTAAAGTCAAAGGCAATGCGATGGTGGTAGGCGCGACCGGCGCCATTGGCTCCGTTTGCGCCCGATTATTGGCCAAAGCCGTCGAAGAAATTTATTTAGTCGCGCCAGAAACCGCAAAACTGCTGTCTTTAAAAGAAGACATTCTACTCGAAACACCGGAAGCCAAAATTCATTTATCCACCAACGCCAACAAAAACCTCAGCGACATGGATATGATCGTAACGGCAACGTCTGGTGCGGGCAAAAAAATCCTCGACATCATGAAAGTGAAACCCGGTTGTGTCATCACAGACGTTGCCCGCCCACTCGACATCCCGGCCAGTGAAGTCGCAAAACGACCCGACGTACTAGTGATTGAATCCGGTGAAATCGAATTACCCGGCAACATTCAAATGAAGAACATCGGCTTACCTGAAAACGTCGCTTACGCGTGCTTGGCAGAAACCATAGTCCTGGCCCTAGAAGGCCGTTTTGAGAACTTCACTCTGGGGCGTAACATTGAATGGGAAAAGGTCAAAGAAATTTATCAGATGGGCTTAAAACACGGCATGAAACTGGCCGCTATTTCAGGCGTCAGTGGTGTTTACTCAGATGAAGATCTTGCCCGTATTCGGCAATTTGCCTTAGAAGCACGAGCAAAGCTGGAAGTAAAACAACGACCGAAAGTGCTGGAAATGAAACCGAGAAGAACCACCAAATCCGCCGCCAGCTAGTTGCCTCCGGTCCGCATCCCTATCATCATCAACCGAAAAGCACTCAATCAATCTCTTGAGTGCTTTTTTCTCTCATGCGCTTTCCCTCACGCACCATCGGTTTGCCAATCAACCAACATGTCACCATTAACCCACAGGCCTGTGTAACAAAGTGTTACCACCCACTGTTACCCGGTAACACAACAGACCGTTGATAAAATGGAACACAAGTAACAAACCCATACCTAATCCGAATACCCCAAAACACAAAAAACAAGTAACCATCTGTTTTTATTCATTTTTTTAAATCTGGCACAGCAATAGCTATCTATTTAACTAAGAACAACAAAAAACAAATACAATTCGGTTTCATCAATAAAAATAAAAACAGAAACTTAGGATTGTCGCTCAACAATAAAAATAAAAAGCGAGCAGAAAAACTATTGTGAGCCCGTCAGGGCTCTCCACCTTCTCTTTCTTATCCTGTCTCCTTTTAATGCTTTTTGTATACTTCCACGCGATTACGTCCACCTTGCTTAGCTGAATACAAAGCTTCATCTGCATGATTGAATAACTCGTCTTTAGATTCTTCACCAGATAGACTTGATAAACCAAAGCTCATCGTAAGGCGCAAACTTTTATTCTCATACATCACTTCTTTACTTTCTAACGCTTTACAAAGACGCTCTGCTAATAGCCTGGCTTGTTCTTCGCTGGTGTTAGGGCAACCAATGACGAACTCTTCACCTCCAACCCGTGCATAGCAATCTCCCAGACGGGCATTACTGCGTAATACCTTACCCACCTCTTTGAGGGATTCGTCTCCTGCTGCATGACCATAGTTATCATTTACATTTTTAAAATGATCTATATCGGCCAAAATCAATGAAAAGGGTAAACCATGTCGCTGCGCTTGCTCTACGTCACGAGTAAATACTTCCATAAAATGCCTGCGATTTGGTAGATCGGTCAGCGTATCTGTTCTCGCTTCTTTTTCAGCTTTGTTCTTAGCTAACCGAATGTCTTCGGTCGCCTTTTGAACTTGAATACGTAAATTCCAAATATATCCAGCTACAAAAATGGATAATAAAATCAATCCACCAGCGGCAATTTCCAGCGTATATTGTTTCAACACACTCAGTAAACTGCGCTCATCCGGGGGGATATAAATAAACCTGTCATAGTTTATATCACGGTTCATTTTCCCCTGTTTTTTGAATATTGCTTCTATGCTATGCCAGCGATCTCTGCTCATAAAGCCAATAGGCACCACAGAAGGAAGAATTAATTTAATGGTTTCTTTTGCCTCAAATTCTATGAATTCACGGGATTTTTGCTGAGTATTGTATTTGTTTAATATTAGATCTATTGCTTCTTCCGGGTTGGTAACTGCATCTCGCCAGCCCTTCAACGTTGCTTTTCGAAATTCATCCACCATAGCAGGGTCGGACTCGATGATGGTTTCTGTCGTAATCAGAACATCCCCATAGAAATCAACACCATAATCTTTAGGTTGAAAGACCTGAAAATTAATACCTTCCTCCAACAATTTAAAAGGTTCATTTGTTGTGTAAATATTCAGGCCATCAATGCTTCCTTGAATGAATTCTTCGATGGATTGCGTGCTGACTACTTGAGCAAAATCATTAACCGTTAAATTCGCAGTCCCCAACATAGAGCGCAACTCAATATCATTAAAACCTCGACTGATTCTTAACTTCTTACCTTTCATATCTTCGAGAGTCTTAATACCCACGTCGCTACGTGTTAACAGCGCCAAAGGAGATTGTTGAAAAACAGCCGCTAAAGCCACAACAGGCACCCCCATAGATCGATAAATCAATACACCAGCGTCTGCAACCACAAAATCTACGTTGTCACTCAGTAACCGATCAATCGGAACAGAATCCGGGTTTCTTTCTATTAGCTGAACATCCAGGCCGAACGCCCTGTAATATCCTTTTTCGAGAGCCATGTAGTACCCGGCAAACTGGAATTGATGCAACCACTTCAGTTGTACTTTGATGGGCTTGAGAGACTCAGATTTGAGAGACACTTCCGGCGATGTTTGAGTTTCAGCAAAAGAAGACTCAGAAAAAACTAAGTGCAATGTAAAAACCATGCACCCTATTGATATGCCAACTAACCTCAGTAAGCCATTCAGACAAAGCCTACTCATAACAACCTCTAACTAAAAACACCTGTATGTTTCTAGTTTAGCGGTAATCCACAATAACAAGCGTCTAAATCCGTATTAAACGCAAATACTCATTAATGAAACACCCGGGGACTATCCAGATACATAAACAAAAATCTCCGTATCAGGAGCCTTCTTCGTAAGCATACACACTGGTGCTGCCGTCCAGGTTTAACTGCATCACTTGGTAACTGTCTCGTTGCTGACCCATTTCCATTCCGGGGCTGCCAACCGGCATACCTGGTACCGCTAAGCCATACGCCCCTTTCGGTTTTTCAGACAGAAATTGTCGAACGTATTTCGCCGGAACATGGCCTTCGAACACATACCCGTCTTTGGAAACCCCGGTATGACAAGAACTGTTTTCTGGCGAAATGCCGTATTTGGCTTTTAACTGATCAAGGTCATTTGTGTTATGCGCCGCGACAGACAAGCCCTCTGCTTTCAGGTGATCAACCCATTTGGAACAACAACCGCAGTTCGGGTCTTTATAAACGTCCAGCACCACCGCTTCTGCTGCAGCTTTATGTTTGGTTGTCGTTAAATTTGAAGATTGGGTATGATCATTCGAACAAGCACTTACCAAGCACACACTTAAAGCCACCAACAATCCATAAAAAACACGTTTAGCCATTACCATCATCGCTTCCCTATCATACCTGCAGGTTCTATCCATACGGCCCGTTCTTTCCCGGGCGAGCTCATCTGCCCCTGCTACTCTGGAGACATTATCGCAACAATGAGTGCTTTTCTCTGTAACAGGTCAATCATTTTGCGAATTAGACTAAACTCACGACCACAATGAAATTCACTTCGTTAATCACTTAAAGAAGATTGAATTATTTTTTCAATCCCACCGATTCAAACCCTTTATTCACAACTCGAAGACCCCCTATAAGCGAGTCAGATCCCCTTCAATTTGAGAATAAACCTTGGCCCTCCAAGCTACTCCGCCAAAGTAATTACCCACTTTAAGCCAGTTCAACTATGCTCAATGGATTAGCGGATTGTCTTATTCCGGAAGTACAGGTTGGACAAAGATACCCTCACTGCAGGCAACGGCCCTTACAACATAACCCGCTGGCTCCCCTATTGACCCGGCGCTTTTTCAGAACCATTTCCATCATGGTGTTCTGCCTGCTTGTATCGGCCTGTAACAAAGAACAGCCCCCCAAAACCATTAAAGTAGGCATTCTTCATTCTCTGACCGGAACGATGGCCATCAGTGAAAAGTCGGTGGTGGACGCAACGTTAATGGCCATTGATGAAATCAATCAGGCTGGAGGCCTGCTAGGCAAACAAATCGAGCCTGTGGTGGTGGATGGCGCCTCCGATTGGCCAACCTTTGCACAAGGCGCACGTAGCCTGATTCTCAATGAAAAAGTCAGTGTGATCTTCGGCTGCTGGACATCGGCCAGCCGTAAAACCGTCAAACCCATTATCGAGCAGTACAACCACCTGTTATTTTATCCGGTGCAGTACGAAGGATTGGAGCAATCCCCCAACATCATTTACACCGGCGCAGCCCCTAATCAGCAAATCTCTCCGGCGGTGATGTGGAGCCTTAAAAATCTGGGGCAACGTGTCTTCCTCACAGCCTCAGACTATGTTTTTCCGAGAGCAGCAAACACCCTGATAAAAAAGCAGGTTCACGCCTTAGGTGGCCAAATAGTAGGAGAATATTATCTGGCGCTTGGCGATCAGCGAGTTAACGACATGATCAATCAGATCTCTGCCGCGCAACCGGACATCATTTTCAACACCATCAATGGCGACAGCAACCTCGCCTTCTTTAAACAATTGGCAACCCTCGACCAGCATATTCCGGTGATGTCGTTCAGCATTGCCGAGGACGAACTCAACTTGCTCGATACCAGCATCATGACGGGACATTACAGCGCCTGGAATTACTTTCAAAGCCTCGACACTCAAGACAATAAAGCCTTCGTCGCTCGCTTTCAGAAAAAATACGGAGCCCACCGAACCACCAACGCCTCCATGGAAGCTGGGTATCTAGGCGTCTATTTGTGGGCCAAGGCCGCAACCAATGCCAACACAGTCGATATCTCCACCGTCCATGAATTTCTGAAAGGGCTGTCTTTTAATGCGCCCGAAGGCAAGGTTACGGTAAGCGCCATGAACAACCATTTATGGAAACCACTGCACATCGGGAAAATTCAGAGCGACGGTCAATTCAAAATTATCTGGAGCCAAACCGTCCCTATCCGCCCTCTGCCCTTTCCCTCCTATCGGTCCAACTTATCCTGGCAAAGATACCTTGAATCGCTTTATGCAGACTGGGGGGGCAGCTGGTCGGCTCCTGCCGCCAGACCCGCATCCAATGGAACGGCGAAATGAAGATTCAAACCAAACTCATAACAGCCTTCATTTCAATGACATTGGTTTCCCTGGGCACTTTAGGCATCCTGGTAACCAATCATGCAACCCAAACCGTTGAACATGAAGTCAGTAATGCCTTAAACACTCTGGCCGATGAAAAGCTGAAGTGGATCTACCAATACATCAAAGACAAAGAACAAACCGTGATTTCTTTGGCTCACTTGCCAGTCATGACCGACGCCCTTGGTGAGTTCACCCAGGCATTTCAAAAAAACATTGATGGCAACGAATATCAACAGACCGATTTAAAATTTCGTAACCACCTCAGTCAATTAAAAGAACAGTTAAACACCTACGATCTGATATTAATTTCACCCAACGGAGACATAGTATTCACCGTGATACGGGAGTCTGATTTCGGCTCCAACCTGAATTACGGCGAGCTTAAAAATACCCAGCTTGCTGCTGCGTACCGGCAAGCCACCACCTTGCTCGAAACGCGCATCACTAAATTCGAGCCCTACGCTCCGTCTCAGTGGCAAAACGAACAAACCACCATTGAAAACGAAAATCAAAGTGCATTCATTGCTGCGCCAGTATTCAAAGACGAACAGTTAGTCGGTGCTGTCGCAGTTCAATACAGCAGTAATGATTATTATCACCTTGCAGAAGATTACACCGGTTTGAAACAGACCGGGGAAATTGTCATCGGCAAACAGGATAAAAAATACGCCTTGGTCATTGCCCCGCTTAGGCATTACCCTCAAGCCGCTTTCAACCTTCGTTTTCCGATTGGCTCACGGGTGGGACTCCCTCTTCAATCCAGTGTTCAGGGTGAAAAAGGGGCCGGTTATTCGGTGGATTACGACAACAACCACATCATTGCCGCCTGGCGTTACATCCCGGAATTGGAGTGGGGGCTGGTTGTAAAACTCGACTCGGAAGAAGCCCTTGCTTCGGCCAATCAGCTGGAACAGCAACTGTTGATTCTCGGAGTGATCATCACCAGCCTGACCATAGGCATTGCCATTTATATTTCCCGCCGCTTAACCGCGCCGCTTCAACGGCTGGTCGACACCACCCACCGCATCGCATCCGGGGACTTATCGCCACACAAAGAAACCTCTTCCGATGAGATAGGCCAACTCGGGAAAGCCATTAACCACATGCTGACCGTTCGACGGTCTTATGAACAACAAATCGCTCATGAATCCAAAATTGCACAACAAGCCCTGAAAGAACTCTCGATTCAAAAATACGCACTGGATCAACACGCCCTGGTCACCATCACGGACAATAAAGGCATCATTACTTTTGTGAACGACAAGTTCATTGAAGTCAGCGGATACAGCAGAACAGAATTACTCGGGCAAAGTCATCAAATGTTAACAGCCGACGACCAGGATGAAAGCGTCATTCAAAGCATGTATCAAACTTTGTCCAGAGGGCAGGTCTGGCACGATGAAATTTGCAACAAACACAAGTCCGGCAGCCGCTACTGGCTGGATTCCACGATCGTTCCCTACCTTGATGATGATCAACACCCCAAAAACTACATATCCATTCACACTGAAATCACCAATAAAAAGAACACCGAACTGGAACTGCTGCGAAGCGAAGCTCAACTCAGGGGCATGTTGAACTCAGTAGTAGACGCCATCATTATGATCAATGAAGAAAGCATCATTCAAACCATAAACCAATCCGCCTTAGCCATGTTCGACTATGAGCTGGACGATATTCTTCATCAGAACATAACCGCCCTGATGCCATCCTCTTCACGGCTGGCCCATTCGGCAGGCATGGAAAGATACCTCTCGACCGGAATCACCAAGGTCATCGGCGCCACGACTGAGGTTATCGGCCTAAAAAGAAACGGCACCGAATTTCCAATGGAAATATTTGTCAGTGAAATTTACATCGCCAAGCAACGCTATTTTACTGCAAGCGCACACGACCTCACCCAAAGAAAACTGAACGAAGCCAAACTGATTGAAGCCAAAAACGCGGCACAACAGGCCGCTAAAATCAAAAATGATTTCCTGGCCAAAGTCAGTCACGACATTCGCGTCCCCATCAACGGTATTCTGGCCATTTTAAGGTTGTTACAAAACGACCAGCTGACACCAGAGCAACAGCAATACATTCAGATGGTGCGAGCCAGCACAGAATCCTTGTATGAGTTACTCAATGACATTCTCGACTTTTCTAAAATTGAAGCCGGTAAACTGGAACTCGAATTCATAGAATTCGACCTGCTGAATGTCATTGGCAACCTGGCCAAAACATTGAACCCATTGGCCATCAATAAAGGCCTTGAGCTCATTCTTGATACCACAGGCATACATCACCCCATTGTGACCGGAGATCCAACCAGAGTCCGCCAACTGCTCAAAAATCTGGTGCGAAATGCCATCAAATACACAGAAGCCGGTGAAATTATAGTTCGGGTCGCGTTGCTAGAACCAAAGAAAGAACCACAGAAAGAGCCAAAAGAAAAAACACGGACCACAGCGCCAAGAAATACAATGACGCCACAGCCCGAACAACGGATAGTACTGTCCGGATCAGTTCAGGACACCGGCATAGGCATCCCGGTCATGCAGCAAGAATCACTGTTTCAATCCCTTTCTGAAGCCGACACATCCTTGCTGCGTAAAACACCCGGCACTCGTCTGGGGCTGAGCATCAGTAAAAAGCTCTGTCATTTGATGAAAGGGGACTTACAAGTAACCAGCCAATTAAATAAAGGCAGCACGTTTTCATTTGAACTTCAGCTTCAAGCAAGCCAAACCTCTCTGACCGAGCCGCCTCCAATCACGCTTCAGGGGCTGGATATCCTCATTGCAGACACCAACACTTCGCACCGCAAGGTACTTGCCATACATCTACAGCAGTGGGGAGCAACCACACATGAAACGGGCGATGCAGAATCAACCTTATTGGCCATGCAAGAACACCTGAATACAAACGGCTCCACGAATTTCAGTGTTGTCTTCATCGACGAAAAAATCACCGAATCAGACAACGGTGTGTTGATCAATATCATTCAGTCAAACGAAACATTTACACATGTCCGGCTGATTCTAATGACGTCTTCGGACAACCAGATAATCCCCTCTGATTACGCCAATCATCAATTTGACGGCCGCCTGAGCAAACCGTTTACCCAGCGAGAAATCAGCAGTACGCTCCGAACCCTATTGCCTCAACCAGCCACAACATTGATCGACCAGGCACCTTTAGACCAGGCACCTTTAAAGCAGCCATCTTCAGACCAGGCATTTATAGAAAAATCCGAAAAAGCACACCAGCCCTTAGCCGAAGTAGACTACGACCTGGGCCAACCCTGCTGGCCGGAAAGCTGTCGGGTATTATTGGTCGAAAGCAGTCAGATAAACCAAGCCGTCACCCACAGCCTGATCGAATCAATGAATCTAAGATGTGACATCGCCGGCAATGGCGAAGAAGCCATAACCGTTTTAAAAGCCGCTTTAAACAAAGCGCCCTATGATTTGATTCTCATGGATAGCCAAATGCCAGAACAGGAAGGCTTTAAAACCACTGAGTCCATTCGTAAAGGCCTTGCGGGTGAGAAACATTGCAAATGCCCCGTCATTGCGATGAGTTCAGAGGCTCAGGCCAGCATCCAGTTCGATTACAACCGTTCAGGTATGAACGATTATTTACGCAAGCCCATCGACCCGGAAGAGCTTAAAGCGCTGTTGATCAAATGGCTGATTCCTTCAAACGATTAACCCTGCCCGAAGCAATCGCCATTTCATTTTTCCACGCCTGTATTAAGCAACCGAAAGGCCTTTATGAACTTCAATCAATTGATCCACCACTTGCGGCTCCGCCAAAGTCGAGGTGTCTCCTAAACCGTCGTATTCTGCCGCCGCAATTTTACGTAATATACGACGCATGATTTTACCTGAGCGGGTTTTTGGCAGCCCCGGCGCCCACTGAATCACATCTGGCGTAGCAATCGGTCCGATGGTTTTACGCACCCATTTTTTCAGCGCCTGCCGTAAAGATTCGGAAGCCTCCGCATTTTGATTCAAAGTCACATAAACATAAATGCCCTGACCTTTGACCTCATGAGGAAAACCCACCACCGCTGCTTCAGCCACCTGGTTATGGGCCACCAATGCACTTTCAATTTCAGCGGTGCCCATACGGTGGCCAGAGACATTCAGCACATCGTCCACACGACCGGTGATCCAATAATCGCCATCCGCATCCCGTCTTGCGCCATCGCCCGCGCAATACATGCCTTTGAAAGTCTTGAAATAGGTTTGAATAAATCGGTGATGATCTCCGTACAAGGTACGGCTTTGACCGGGCCAGCTATCGATGATCACTAAATTGCCTTCGGCTTCACCTTCCAGCAAATTCCCTAAGTTATCCACCAGCGCGGCATTGACCCCAAAGAAAGGTCGGGTTGCAGAACCGGGTTTTAAATCCATCGCGCCCGGTAACGGCGTAATCATAATGCCGCCGGTTTCCGTCTGCCACCAGGTATCCACAATTGGACAACGTGCTTCGCCAATGGTCTTGTGATACCAGTTCCAGGCCTCCGGGTTAATCGGTTCACCAACCGTCCCCAGCAAACGTAGCGAACTGCGGTTAGTGCCCGCCACCGGAGCATCGCCTTCGGCCATCAAAGCCCGGATGGCCGTCGGCGCGGTATACAGAATATTTACCTGGTGTTTATCAATCACCTGAGACACCCGAGTGGAATCGGGATAATTTGGCACCCCTTCACACATCAAAGAAATTGCCCCATTAGCCAAAGGCCCATACACCAAATAACTGTGGCCAGTAATCCAGCCAATGTCTGCGGTACACCAGTACACTTCCGAATCTTTATAATCGAACACATATTCATGCGTCATGGAGGCGTACACCAGATATCCACCCGTAGTGTGCACCACCCCTTTGGGTTTGCCGGTGGAGCCAGAGGTATACAGAATAAACAACGGGTCTTCGGCATTCATTTCTTCAGCAATGCAGTGTTCAGACGCGGTTTTCATCAAGTCATCCCAACGCACGTCCCTATGGTTATGCCAAGCAACACTTGGGTTGGCCGTGCGTTCATAAACAATCACCCGCTCTACCGAACGAATGTCCGGATGAGTCAGCGCTTCATCCACATTGGCTTTCAAAGGAACGGATTTACCACCACGTACGCCTTCATCCGCAGTAATGATGATTTTAGACTGGCAATCCAGAATGCGACCCGCTAAGGCTTCTGGCGAAAATCCACCAAACACCACCGCATGAATCGCACCAATACGGGCACAGGCCAACATAGCCACGACGGACTCCACCACCATTGGCATATAAATCGTAACCACATCACCACGACGAACGCCCTGACTTTTCAGGGCATTAGCAAACTTACACACCTGTTTGTGCAGCTCGCTATAAGTAACTTGACTGTCCTGATCCGGCTCATCCCCCTCCCAGATGATGGCGGTTTGATCTCCCTTCGTTTCCAAGTGACGATCCAGACAGTTCACCGAGGCATTCAAGGTGCCGTCTTCAAACCAACGAATGTCCACATGATGATCATCAAAGGTGGTGTTTTTGACTTTGGTGTAAGGTGTCATCCAATCAATGCGCTGACCCTGCTCCCGCCAAAAACCTTCCGGGTTCACAATCGATTGCTGGTACATTTCTTTGTATTTGGTTTGATCTATCCAGGCATCACGGGCAAACGCTGGCGCGACAGGAACCACTTGTGGATTAGTTGCTTCACTCATCACTTATCTCCTGAAGGGCATACCGACGACCTCGCCATGCCCCGGTCTTATTAAGGAATAGGAATTTATTTGATGAGGTAAGTGTTGCTCGGGTGAGGGGAGTTAACCATTAGACCTTAGTCTAGGACTCAAATACGGAACTTAATGACAAATTGATTACTTTTAACACTAAAGCATGAGAACCAATTAAAACGGGTGTTTGAAACAGTTTCACATAAGTTATTAATAGGGTTATCCACAGAAGGTGTGGATAGTTTGTTGATTCCGTATCAACAAACCACCACAAACAGAAAGAGTCAGTGCTTGAATTGAAAATGACTCAATTCCGGTAAGGCATCCTCAATCAGATGGCAAAGCCTGAATGGACTTCAACACCTTGCGAGTAATTGCCTCTCTTTTGTACAAGTCGTCCATCCGGTTCGGTGTATCAATGTTTAATGCAAAAAACACCGGCCCAGTAGGCCATTCAACCCAGCCAACCCACCAGCCGTAACGCCCTTCCCAACCGGTTTTAGCACGAAGAATCCAATTCCGGTCCGCTTCCACCACCATCACATCTTTAAGTAGCCGCTGATGTTCCGTTTTAAACGGCAGTTGATTCAGGTACAGCTTTTTTAAAAACGCAACTTGCTCATGCGCCGAAATGGCCAACGCGCCATCCACCCAATACGTCCCTTCTTTGGTGGTTGGATCTTCATTGCCATAGCCAATCTGTTTCAGGTATTGCCTCGCCTTTGGTTCACCTATCTGCTGAGCAACGATTTGATACACCCACAAAGCCGAATGTCGCATGGCTGAGCGCAGCGTTTGATCCTGATTATGCGGCGGATACCCTCTTACCACTCCGTCCCACTTAAACACCTGAAACTCATCCCGGATGACGCCTGAATCCAAGGCAAACAAAGTGTGCGGTATCTTAAACGTCGAAGCAGGCGAAAACCGTTGTTTCGCTCTTGAATCGTTAAAAACCAAAACCTGTTCAGTAATGCCTTGAGAAACATCCTCACGCCCATCGACCACAACAATTGTGCCCTTGGCATTCAGCTCATCAAAATACTGACCCCATTCAGAACGCTCAGTGACACCCACTTGGGCATAGCTTGGAAAAGTCATGCAAAGAAAAACAATAAAAGCAGTGCAATATTTCAGATTCATCCGGGTTCCTTGAAGGTAAAGCGCATCAACAAATTAAGGCAGTGAACTAGTAGCTTAATCAAAGTGTAATTCCATAATGGTTTCATCAAATTCATCTTGGTCGACTACCTTAAAGTCAAACCGCTCGAAAAACCTCTTCATCACATCATGCCCTTCGACATAGCAGATCGAAATTGATCTCGCATCTTCGCGTTGTTTTATCTCATGAAGAACAAGCTCGATGGCTTTCGTTCCATAGCCTTTACCCTGGTGATTAACATCAATCATCAACTGATCAATAAACATTTCATTGGGTTTACCCTCTTCATGATTAGGATAATACTGAACAAAACCCACGGCTTCGTCACCTAAGTAAACCCCTCGATTAACGTAGTCATCATAAAATTTAGAGGCTGCAATGGACTCAGAGTTGAGAGCCACATAGTTCTCCTGCTCTTTGGTGATTTCAAGATCAATCATGTCGACCCAGTTATCTTTGGTAATATCTTTAAGCTGTATTTCCATATAAATACGTCTTCTATCCTTTTAATTATTGAATTCAGATTCCGTGGCGTTAAAAAATAAGATTCGCCAAACTCATACGAGTTTAAGCCAACCTTAAAAATTATAAAGATATCTGACCAGATAGCCATGAAATGAGAACATTGTATTCCTTTAAAGTTCAAACAATATGACCAGCTACCACGCCCTCAACGTCAAAACCATTAACCCATCATCGCTTTCATCCAGCACTTTAACTAACACTGGCGGTTGTTGACTGAGGTCGTATTGAACGTGCGTAGCCTTACCATCGGCATAGTTTATTTTAAAGGTTTCAGTCTGCTGGTGGGTGGTCGTTATTTCTAAGGGCAGATTTTTCACGCGTTCAACCGCCAAGTCATGAAGTAAGGTTTCGTCTTCGGTTTCCGGGTTCAAAGTACGTAAACGCTGTGCTTCTTTACGTTCAAGTAATTGCGGTAAGTTCAACGACAGGGAAGTTGACGTGACATCAAATTCACTCGGATCAATGAAAGACACCAAACGCTCTTTGGGCTTTAACGTTTTCAACACATGGCGAACCGGAGAGAATGCAACATCGTTAACAACTGCCCGCTCTACGGGTTGCAACCAACTCCGTTGTATCCGTTTAAGCAGGGGGTCATTCAGCTCAAACCACTGAAAGGTATGTTTTAACAAATTGTCCTGAGTGGCGACCAGATAAGAGGCCAGCAAATACTCATTGAATAAAGTAAGGTACTCCCCCTGAATAATTTGATCGTCCGCATCGTATTTCTCAATCTTACTGGATTGAATCTGGGTATCGCCCCAAAACGAAGTCAGTTTAATATCACTGACTTCATACACGCGAGTCTCTTGATCCGAGACCGACCACAGCATGCGGTTATAACCCACGTCTTCACCGTCGAACTGAATGGCGTACAATAAATCCTGTTTAACGTCTTCATTCGCGCTGGAAACGGCCGTCAAAACCAACAGAATGATCCATAATCCGTACTTAATACGTGAGTTCATTGACAACATGGGTGTTCTCCTTGTTTTTATCGGGATGAGCATTTGAG
This sequence comes from Litoribacillus peritrichatus, assembly GCF_039537985.1. NCBI lineage: Bacteria > Pseudomonadati > Pseudomonadota > Gammaproteobacteria > Oceanospirillales > Oceanospirillaceae > Litoribacillus > Litoribacillus peritrichatus. Next base: position 1,151,764 of record NZ_BAABBN010000007.1, on the reverse strand, counting down.
TGCTTGGTGCTCGGTAAAACATCATCTTGTTTATCTGTCGTCAAAGGCGTGGAAATCGATGTCCAAACGCCTTTTACGTCCTGCCCGATGGCGATCAGAACCGGAATCAAAATCAGGGTGATAGCCGTGGCGAACAGCTCTCCAAACGCAAGCGAAATGGCGGCCGGAATGAGGTATTGAGCCTGTTCAGACGTTTCCAGCATCAGTGGCGTAAGGCCTGCAACGGTTGTGGTGGTCGTCAGGAAAAAGGCCTTGAACCGGCCAAGGCCCGCCTCGGATAACGCTTGATGTATCGTCAGCCCTTCAGCGCTCGCCTGATTAAACCGGGTCAGCATCACCAGAGAATCATTTACCACCACGCCCGCTAAAGCCAACATACCGAAGAACGACAGCAAACTTAGGGGAACATCCATGATCAAATGCCCAATAGCCGCCCCCACAAAACCGAATGGAATCACCGACATAATAATGAATGGCTGGCTGTAAGATTTCAGCGGTATGGCCAATAACACATAGATCAGAACACAGGTAAAAATAAGCGCCTTAACCAGATTATTTTTTACCGTAAAAATCTCCTCCAACTCGCCCGCTTGTTTGATTTTTACCTCTGGGAAACGGGCTTCTAAATCCTCGGTCATGCCATTAAACAATTGCGCCCCCAATTCAGAGGGCGACAGCAACGCCTTGTTCAATCGAACATAAATGGTGTTGACCCGTTGGCTGTCCCGGCGTGCGACATAATCTGTCACATACGAAGATTGAATATCCGCCACAGCAGTGATCGGAAACCATTGTCCTTGATCATTCTGCACCCTAAGATTCATAATATCCGACAAGGAATTCCTGGATTGCAGACGATCTTTGATCATCACTTTCACTTCGTCAGAACCACGCTGCACACGCCTTGCTTCCACGCCACCAAAACGATCACCAATCTGAGCCGCCAGACTTTGATCACTGAACCCAAGATAACGAGCTTCCGGCGTTAACTTAAAACGCAGTTGAGGTTGACCGGGTTTTAAGTCCTGCCTGACGTCACTGGTTCCTGGCGTATTATTCAAATGCTCGATCAACAAATCACTCACTCGCCGGAGAGACGCTTCATTCTTGCTGAACACCTGAAGCGCAAAGCCACCGCCGGTTTCTTCCGATGCACTGAAGTTCAACTCCATTGCGCCTTCAACCTGCCCGACACGCTCGCGCCATTGTGAAACGATCTCCTCCGCCGACAAGTTCGGACGCTCATGGGTTGGCGTCAGTTCCGCATAAAACTCAACGGAAGCCGCATTGTTCACCACCATCAATACGTGTCGAATGGGTAAGTTCTGTAAGTTGTGTTCTTGTTGCCATGAACGATTCAGTTCATTGGCCGCCTGTTCAATTCGCTGAGCGTTGGCAGTGGTTAACTGCAACGGCGCACGAGAATCCATTTCAACCTGAACCGAAACCACCTGGCCTGGAATATCCGGAAAAAACACCGTTCTGATGCTACCGTTTTCGATCATTCCTAAACCTAAAATGGCCATCGAAATAAAGACAATCAGCACCGAATATCGCTGCTTCAAAGCAAACACCAAAGCCGGCGCATAAATGGCTGTTTTAAAACGATCCAAAGCCGTTTGAGCCAATCGCTGCAAACCATGCCCCATGCGCTTTAGCCAAGTAAATACCGACCACTTAGACCCGGCAGGTTTGTCATTGTTGATCGATACCGCCGCCAAATGCGCAGGCAAAATGAACTTACTTTCGATCAGAGAAAAAATCAGGGTGAGAATCACCACCCCGGCAAAGCTGGCCAGAATTTTTCCCATGGCATTATCAATTAACAACATCGGAAAAAAAGCAGCAATGGTGGTCAGTACCCCGTAAATAGTCGCCGTTGCGATTTTACGTACGCCCAGCTCTGTTCCCTTAATCGGATCGGTTGTTTTCGCTCGTTCTTCAAACACACTTTCACCAACGACCACCGCATCATCCACTAAAATGCCGAGGGCTATGATTAACCCAAAGGTGGTGATGTCATTGAGCGAATATCCCACCCAGTCTGAGCCCATTACCGCCAGCGCTCCCGCAATGGCAATCGGAATGCCCATCGCCACCCAAAAGGCCAACCGAATATTTAAGAACAAAGACAACAACACGAACACCAACAACAGGCCTTGCACTGCATTGTCTTTCAATAAGCTTAAGCGTTCTGAAATGTAGTGGCTGCTGTCCGCCCAGGAAACCAAAGACACACCTTTGGGAAGCGTTAACCGTTGTTTGGCTAACGACTGCTGCACGGCTTCAGCAATCTCCAGCAAGTTTTCCTGTCGGCCAATCATAATTTCCAGTCCGATGCCCGGCTGACCATTAAACCGAACCAGCGAACCATCGTCTTCGTAATCATCCATCACGGAAGCAATGTCTTTTAAAGTCAGTTCGCTGCCATGATTGAGAGATCGGATGGGGATGCTTTCAAAGTCGAGACGCTGATAACGCTCATGATCCGCCCGCAGTGAAATATCCCCACCTTGGGTTTTCAGAGTACCGGCCTGATAAGACAGTGATGACTGCTGAATTTTTATCAATACATCATCCGTACTCAACTGATAAGCCAGTAACTTTTCAGGGTTCAGTTCTATCCGAATTTCAGCTTGCCTTTTTCCCCAAGTCTTGATTTTGGAGACTTCAGGCAAAGCCAACAAAGTTTCACGGACATCCGTCGCGATGGTTTGTAATGTATCAGGGTCGGTATCGCCATACAGCTGCACAATCATGGCTGCCAAATCAAAATCGTTTCGGGTGACTACCGGTTCCTCCGCCTTGTCCGGTAACCCATAAATGGCATCTAACCGTGATCGCACATCCTCAGATAAACGGCTAAGCGAGTATCCCTCCTGCTTTTGAACGCGAACCACCGATAACCCTTCACTGGAAAAAGAAGTCACTTTGTTAACACCTGCCAGTCCCTCAAAAGACCGCTCTATTCGACGGGTGACTTGTTCATCCACCTGATGCACATGTGCATTGGGGTAAATGGTGGTGACTTCCAGGGTATCTGCAGGCAACTTAGGAAAACCCTCGACCCGAATCGAAGACACCGTAAACCAGCCCGCCACCAGAACTAACAGCATCATTAAATTAGCGGCGACCGGGTTACGAATAAACCAACTGGTGAGTGAATGCATGATTATCCCTCCACCCGCTTAATAGGTTTAACCTGCTTTCCGGCCACATAAAAAGCCAACGGAGTGATAGCAATACGCCATGCACCATTCACCATCAAACCTTCATCCTCCGGTGGAGGCACCAACACATGATGTCCGCTGTGTTGAACATGCTCTGGTGCGTAAGCATGTAAGGTGTCATCCGCTGCGATCAACCAAACTAAGCCTTCACGGGTCAGCGCACTTTCAGGTATTCGTAACCAATGCCTTCTCGGCTTGCCCGGAACCTGTACTCTTACAAACAGGCCAGGCACCGCTTGGATTTCAGAATGGCCGTCCGTTGTATCCGAGACGTCATTCAGCTCCATCAAAAGCTGATATTGTCGGGTATCTTTATCCACACGGTAGCCGCCATAAACCATTTTGGCTCGGCCCAAAAAGCGATCATCAGGGGTATACAAAAACGCCGTTTGCTGTTGCCATTTCTCCGGTAAATTGGCCCATTGCGCTTCATTCAGTGACACCGACAGTTGCAGGTGCTGATAATCCAAAAGCTGCACCACAGGATCACCCTCAAACACCAACTGCCCCAAGCCCACAAACCGCTTCGCCACCACGCCATTAAATGGCGAGACAATGCGCGTGTAGGCCAGGTTTCGCTTTGCAACGTTTAACGCACTTTCAGCGGAACTGACTCGCTTCTCTGCCAAATCCAGCTGAGGTTTAAACAACGCCAAATCGGACGGCAAACGACTGAAACCGGAAAGCTGCCAATCCTTTTTTGCCAACCCGGTTTTTTCCTGAGCCTGGCGCAACAACAAACGTGTTTCTGCCAAGTTCAGCTCAGCGTTCGACAATTCAGACCGGTATCGGCTGTCTTCGATTTGAATCAGGGACTCGCCTTTGTCGATCAACGAATCCACCTCAAACCTGGGTGAGACCTCGGTCACCTCCCCCGTAACCTGCGCTTTAATAATCACATTCCACTTAGGCACCAACTCACCGTACAGCGTCAGCTCTGTGGTATGAGTCGCAGGGACTACGTCGGTATAAGAAATGTTCGGCAGTGCCGGCGTCGTCTGTTCAGGTTGGATCGGCGAGGCTGGGGGCTCCTCAAGCACGATCAACACCATCACCAACAGTACCATTGAAATGAAAAGAAAAAGCGTTCGTTTAACATTGTTGCGCATAGCGGTTTACCGTGAATTAACATTCTCGGTCAACAGCTTAAAAGCACGCGTATTAAGACAGTCTTAAGTCCGTTGAAGTCACTTTGATGATGCCTTCACTGGTAAATTGGCAATCAGACCCCTCGTCGATAATCCGATGGGCTCATTCCGGTCCATGTTTTGAATTTCCGTTGGAAAGAACGAACATCTGAAAAGCCTAATTTCTCAGCAATAGCCACTATAGACAGCTCACTTGTTACCAATAACCCTGTCGCCCGTTTTAAACGAATATGATCAAGCAGCTCTTGCCAACTCGTATCCGCACTATCTAAACGCCGATCCAGTGTACGAACGGACATATTCAAACGCCTGGCGATTTCTTCTCGTCTTGGGGCCGCAGACTGCATTTGCTCTTCTATGTGCCATGTGATTTTTTCTATCACCGATTGCTGACTGTTTATCTTCTCAAGCTGTGATTGCGCTAGCGATTCAGCGGTTTTGAGCATTTGTTCACCATGACCAAAAATGGGCATCGCATGCTCACGCTCACCGATGGTAATGCTAGATTCCCCTGTTCCCCATGCAACCGGGCAATTCAAGACAGTCTCAACATATCGCTGTGCAGACTTAGAACAAGGACTGTGTTCAAAAGATATTTGCTGAGGAGACAAGTCGGCGCGACCCGTAATAATTTTCGGCAACATGGAAAAGAAGGTCATCACACACTCACTTACCAGCCGCCTGACAACCGGGTTGGAGTGCGTCATGGAGATACATAACTTGTAATGCTGTTCTTCCTGAACATAAGTTAGCTCACCACAGTTTCCTGTTGCCAAACCCTGATATCGGGCCAAATAAGTTATTGCTTCTCCCAAAGAGGCGGAGCCGAATGCCAGAGACATGAGCACACCATACAAAGGCGGTATAATCTGTTGTCCAATATCTGCACCAAAGCTCGGACTGTGTGGCTGAGCCATCAGCTGCAACAGAACCATTTCATATCTGGCTTCAGGGACACGCGCCGTAGGTTGCATATGCTCATCAGATAAACCTACCTTCTTCAAAGCCGTTGATACATCAAGGCCTAAAATTGTCGCGCCATGCACAAACTGGGACAAAGCGATACCAGTAACATAATTTTGCGAATACGACATGAATGACCCAATAGAACAAAACGGCTGATTTCTTAGGGAGTCTCTGAATAAGACTCTCTCTGCTCTGGCCTATAAGAGAAATGGCTATTTGAGGCGCGGTTTGAAGGCATAACGGGTTACGTCAAAAAATCGCAACAAAAAAGAGTCATTTCTCTTAAGGCCCCAAAGGGCGGGGCTTTAAAAGCGTTAGAACTTTGTTGAACTTCTTGAAAAGGTCACGACATTCTCTACGAAGCTCGCCTTGTTCTAACGCTTTTCTAGCGCCCGCAGAGCTAGAGCGGACTTGTTCAGAGACTCCCTAGAATTAAAATTTAATCGATTTAAGCAAACAATGACAAAATTTGCCATGGCACTGACGACTATCGTCGCAGTGCTTCGTATCAGTAAGCGATAGACTGACGGCATATTCATTTCACTATTTGCAGCGCCATTTGAGCTAAAGGTAACTACATAATGAGCATATCTCTGAATATATTTTTCATGTTTTTATTTGGCACCATTTTATGCTCTGGCCACGAAGGCCTGATTAACTTAGTGACCATCAATGCCCTCTTACAGTTAGGCTTATTTACTTTTATTGCCTGTATCCCTTTTCTAAAAACCAGGCGTGTTTCTTACGTTGATATTGCTTGGCCGTTCGGCGTTGCCCTCATTGGCTTACAGATTATCCTGTTCGGCGATGCTGAACTATGGCGTAAATTAATCATCGGAGGAATCTATTTGTTTATTGGTTTGCGAATGGGGGTCGGTGCTGTGGTATTCGCAAAAAAAACAGGCGTGATATTCAAAACAGAATTTCCACGCTACCAATACCGACGCATGTTGTTAGAGCAAAAAGGAAGCAATCAAGTTGAACTGCACCTACTGGCAGAAATTTGGGCGCAAGGCGCGGCAAACATAACGGCATTGGCCTTGCCCGGTTTTCTTATTGCTATCAGACCCGATGCTGACCTCTCATACATTGAAATTGTCGGCATCAGCTTGTGGGCGCTAGCCTATGTGATCGAATCGATCGCGGATGGGCAGAAGCTGTATTTTTCAACAAAAAATGCCAAAGGCGTCTGTAATATCGGCTTATGGAAATACAGTCGCCACCCGAATTATTTTGCAGAGTGGCTGGTTTGGACAGGCGTTGTGGTAGCCTCTTTGCCTTCACTGATGGCTCTCAATGTAACCCCCATGATCTGGTGGATCATCACGCTGGGAACCTTGAGTGCATCCTTGATGCTGTATATAACCCTGGTCTACCTCACTGGAGCCAAACCTGCCGAATACTACTCTGCTCGTAAACGAAGCGGGTACCGGGAATATCAAGATAAAACCAATATGTTTTTCCCCTGGTTCCCACGCTCTTAGTTTAGCACGCTCTTAGTTTAAAGAAACGGGGGTTATCCTAATCGTATTGATAAGATTCAGAATAATCAGCCAGCTCGAAGCCTTGTATCAATCCGTAAAAAAAAGCCCGGATAAATACATCACCATATGACGGTCACCTGAATATGATCAGGGTGTTCAATATACTTAAACCTCCAACCCAGCTTATGACAGATTCGTTCAACCAACTGCAAACCCAGGCCAAAGCTTTGATATTCCGAGACTGACGTGTGAATAGCTGAGGCATTGATGGATACATCGCTTGGGTTTTCTATGGTCAGGGCATTAGCATCAAACGTCACTTTGATGATGCCTTCACTGGTAAATTGACAGGCATTGCGCAACAGGTTGGCAAAAACAATGAGTAACAAATCCTCTTCAATTTCAATCTGGTCGGCATTAATTTGGGTCTGAATCTCGACCGGACGATGGGCAATTAAATACTGATGATCTGCCACCTGTTGCTGACAAAACGCGTCCAGCATCACATCACTTTTATCAATGGGTTTTTCCGACTCTCGCGCCAGCCACAACAAAGCCGACGATAACCGACTCATGTTCAGGCTGGCTTTCAACGCCCGTTGTACGGTGGTTTGCTCGGCCCCGGTCAGCTTAAAATCGAGCGTATCCAAACAAGCCTGAATGGTCGCTAATGGCGTTCGTAATTCGTGACTGGCGTGCTTTAAAAACTGCTGTTCCCGCAAGTTATACTCGGTAATTTGGTCAACTCCCGCCTTCAACTGGGCCGCCAGATCATTCAGTTCGGCGATTGGAAACTGATCCTGATTCAGTTGATCGTTGGCTTTAAGCCGCTCGGCCCATTCACTCAACAACACCATAGGCTCATTGGTGCGTTTTAATAACCAGAGCACAAACATAAACAAGCCAACAAAGATCATCGCTACCACCCAAATGGCCCCGGATGAGACATGGTTAATGATTTGACCTATTACCTCCTCCGTCTCCTCCAAATCACTCAACGTCAATAAATAAATGGAATCCCCTTGTTGATCCACAAACCTGAGCAAGGACACGTATTTAATGACGCCTTGTTCATCGGTGTATTCCGCATCGTAAACTTCATTGTCTTCAATGGTATCTTTGGGGAATAACGGCTGAATAAAACCCGGCAAACTCTCCCAGTTACGCACAGCCTGATAGCTGTCTTCTGACGGTAAAGCCATCTCAGGATTAAGCTGCAATTGCTTTACGAGATTGTGCGCTTCCATTTTAATGAAGCTGTCTACCGCAAAATCCACCGAGCGCAAAGTTAATGCATTCAGACTGATAATAAACACCACGACGAACACCACACCAGCTAAAGTAATTTGCCAGCGCAACTGTTGAGCAAGCGTTTTCACCGGCGACTTACTCATTGGTTTTATTTTATTCATTCTCGGCCCTGTGCGGCTTACCCTGTTCATCCACTGAAATACTCAAACCCAGCCCGGTGAAGGTTTTAATCAATGGGTAATCGAACGGTTTATCCAGTGCTTTTCTCAGGGCATGCAAATGCACATTCAGCCGACCGGAGTCAGGCTCCTGATCCGGCCAGACAAACGCCTCTATGTCCGACCTCGACACCACTTTCGGGCTGTGCCTGAGTAACACTTCTAAAATGCGCCATTCGGTGGGTGTCAGCTCAATGGCAACACCATCCCGGTTCAGTGTTCGAGCTTCGATATCGACCTGCAGCGGCCCCAATGTTTTCAGCGCCTGCTGGTTCAAAGACCGACGAAACAACGCTGAAATCCGCGCCCACAATAACGGCATAGGGCAAGGCTTCACCACATAATCATCCACTCCGGCACGAAAGCCTGACAACTGATCCTCAGTGGTGTCCATTGCAGTCAGCATCAATACCGGCGTACTGCACCCTTGTTTACGCAGCTCAATACAAACATCAAAGCCGTCCAGCTTAGGTAACATTAAATCCAGAATAATCACGTCATACTGAGCCTGAGACGCCAACGCCACCCCCGCCAGGCCGTGATAGGCAAAATCACACTCGGCCCCTTGCAGTTCCAGAAACTCCGCAATGGATGCCGATAACGCTGCATCATCCTCAACAATTAAAATACGCATACATAAACCAGAAATTAAGACATTCCCAATAGACTACAATAAACGACATTAAGATAACCTTAAATCGAACTAACGCAGTTTCAAATACATCAGTGCCGTCGTCAATGCATCACCCAGCGCGGTGTGTCTTTGAATCACAGGGATATCCAGTTGCTGACAAATCACTTCAAAACTTAAATCCACATGACCCGCCGCCATATTGCCTGCAAGTTTTTGATGTGCTCGTTTATGATAGATGTCTGCCACGTCCAAAAACCTATTATCGAACGGTCTTCCGAGCGCACGTTCAAGCAACGCCCGATCAAAGTGAATGTGATACCCCACGATCGGGTCATGCCGGATAAATAAACAAAGCGCATCTAACGCCGCCTGAACAGGAATGCCCTGTTCAACGTCTCGCGGCCTCAAACGATGAATAGGCACCGAATCCAACGGATACGCCTGATCCGGCTTCACCACCACATGAAACTTGTCTTCACCCAAAATCACCCCATGCTCAATTCGTACCGCTCCGATACTGAGTAATTGGGCACAGGCAGGGTCCAACCCGGACGTCTCTGTATCCAGACAAACGCAAGTGTCCGGCAGTTTGGCAACCGCCAGTTTTTGATACCAGTGCTTCAACGAATCCAGCATCAGAGTCGTTCCAGGTGAAAATGGTGTCTCAGCCGTTGTTTGAATTTTTTAACCGTGTGCAAACCATAACGCAGTAAATCACGCTCTGTGGCCGATAATTGAGCGGGATTAATCTCATTATCCGCCACAGAGTCTAGGAAAGAGTTGGCTGCTTGTAAAAGTTGCTGATCCAGCCGAAACCGAATAAACAAACAAAACGCATGGCTCAGCTTCCGGGCAAAAGTCTTTTCTAACACCTCTTTTGTGACCAAAGCATCAATGCGCGCCAGCGTCGAAACCGCCATGATGCCATGCTCCAGAGACAACGCCCGAACTCCTTGGACAATAGGGAATAAGCCACCTTGTTTAATATCCAGCCGATCATGGCTTGATTTTAATTGCCCCCAAAACGTCAAAGGCGTACTGAACACCAAAGCAGACTCCGCATATCGGGCTAATACTGCATCCGAGAACTTTTCCTTATCATTAAAGTTGATTTTAAATTCGTCGAATAAGCTGACATCTCCGACAATAAACCGGGCATCTTGCAAGATTGCCACCTCCATCAAACCCGCATCAGAGGGAAGCACGGCATAGGTCATCAACCTCTGATGCCAGTCGGACACAGAAGCCACCCAATACGGATTATTTACCATCACCTTTCCCGGACAAGACGGATAACCGAACTCCGCTAAAGTCGCAGAAAACGAGTCCAGTAACGACGGTAAATCAGGGTGCTCAAAACCATTACGAAGAATCAGCGCATTATCCTGATCGGTCGGCATAATTTGCTCACCACGCCCTTCACTGCCCATCACTATTAACGCGGAATGAGCCACCACAGCCTCGGGCATGATCAACTCAAAAGTCTTACGAATGATCATCTCGTTCAACGTGCTGACCAAATTCATCAAGAACTGAACTTTAATGCCATTATTAAACAAGGTCGCGACCAGCTTTTTCAGTTGTTCCGCCGAAGCTTGCAATTCAACCAGACTGCTGGCGCTGGCAATGCGCAAGCTTAATACGTGACTGTGCGTCGAGAATAAACTCAACAACTGAGTTTGATATAACACCCCCACGATTCGCGTTTGATCAGTCACCACCACCCGCTCTATTTGATGCTTGGTCATCAACAACATGGCATCAAATAAGTAATCACCACACTCAACTGAAATGAGTGGCCCCGTTTGAAGCAAGCCACAATCAACCACCGGGGTCGCCATCAACGCACTCAATAGGTTTACCCGGTCGGAGCGATCACTCATCGCCTGAAGAGCCATCAGCACATCGGTTTTGGTGATCAAAGAAGGCTGAACCGCTATTCCAGATTCCACCAATAAACAACCACTGGCATCCACCAGCAAATGCTCTAACACTTCACTCAACCTTGTCTTATGATTCACCCGAACCAAAGGATGACAAATCTCCGCCGTCACTTTGGTTAAAATGAATTCAGCCAGGTTCTTCTGGTGCTTCGCCTGAGACAAGTCATCTTTTTGAATAGGATCGGACGACCAAAAGCGAATCAATTCCGGCACCGACTCGGCGTATTCCTCTAATACCCGCACAGGAATTTCATACACCAGACAATCTTCTAAAGCCACAAACCGGTGTTTGGTTTGAGTCAGCATGCCCTGCGCCTGAACGCATGACACGTCAAACAAATCTTCCTCCCTGTAATGGCTGAAGACTTCTTGTTGATCACGTGACAGCTCTTCAACAACCCCTTTCATGATGATCATCAAACCCGCCGGCGTTTCCCCTGCATCAAAGATCACCGTGTGTTTCGGGTAATAGCGAATGTTTAACCGATTAACCAGCGATTGCCGCTGACGTTCACTCAATAAATCAAAAGGCGGTTGCTGCAATGACTCAGGTACATCGAGCGACAAATTGGCACTGACCGGATGCTCTGAAGAATTCATACTGAAGCCCTCCCGTTTTTTATGGCTTTATTAAAATGCTCAAAAAAAAGCCGGGCCATGAGGCCCGGAAAGTCGTTGAGGGAGTTGAACACTTTAAAAATCAATGAGCACTGGCAGCAGCAGAACCAAGCCCAGTTTGAGAACGAATGTACTGACCACGGAACAAACCTTTAGAGTGCGTCGCTTCTGCCGATTTATCGGTCACACTGAAGAACCAGATGCTTGTGAACGCAGCACAGATGGAGAACAACGCAGGGTACTTATAAGGGAAGATTGCCGTTTCAAAGCCAAGGATATCCACCCAGACGATCGGCCCCAGAATCACCAGCACCACGGCCGTCAGCAAACCAATCCACCCACCAATCATGGCGCCGCGAGTGGTTAAGCCTTTCCAGTACATGGACAAGAACAACACAGGGAAGTTGGCACTGGCAGCAATCGCAAACGCCAAGCCCACCATGAAGGCAATGTTCTGCTGTTCAAACAAAATACCCAACATGATGGCAAACACCCCTAAAGCCACCGTTGTCATTTTGGACACTTTGATTTCCTGCGCCTCAGTACACTTACCTTTCTTAAATACATTGGCGTACAAATCATGGCTCACCGCCGTAGCCCCAGCCAACGTCAAACCGGAGACCACCGCCAGAATGGTTGCAAACGCCACCGCTGATATAAAGCCCAGGAACACATCACCACCCACCGCTTTCGACAAGTGAATCGCGGCCATATTATTACCGCCAATCAACGCCCCCGCCGCATCACGGAACTCAGGGTTGGTCGACACCAGCAAGATGGCACCAAAGCCGATGATGAACGTCAGAATGTAGAAGTAACCAATGAAGCCAGTGGCATAAAACACCGATTTACGTGCCTCTTTGGCATCACTCACCGTAAAGAAACGCATCAGGATATGTGGCAAACCCGCCGTACCAAACATCAAGGCCAAGCCCAATGAAATGGCTGACACCGGATCAGACACCAAGCCACCCGGCGCAAGAATGGATTCACCCTTCGGATGCACTTCGGTTGCCTGTTCAAACAAAACTGTAAAATCAAAGCCCGTGGTTTTCATCACCATCACCGCCATGAACGTCGCACCCAACAACAGCAATACCGCTTTGATGATCTGAACCCAAGTGGTGGCCAACATGCCGCCAAACGTCACGTACATCACCATCAAAATACCCACCAGAATTACGGCATACTCATACGGCAGACCAAACAGCAATTCGATCAACTTACCCGACCCCACCATCTGTGCAATCAGATACAAAGCCACCACACATAAAGAACCGATGGCCGACAAAATACGAATTTCTTTCTGGCCCAAGCGATACGAAGCCACATCCGCAAAAGTGTACTTACCCAAATTACGAAGACGCTCTGCAATCATAAACAAAATGATCGGCCAGCCGACCAAAAAGCCAATGGAGTAAATCAGGCCATCAAAACCCGACAAATACACCAACCCGGAAATGCCCAAGAAAGACGCCGCGCTCATGTAATCACCGGCAATCGCCAAACCGTTCTGAAACCCGGTAATACCGCCACCAGCGGTATAGTAATCCGAAGCAGACTGAGTTCTGCGAGAAGCCCAATAGGTAATACCCAAAGTGCCGATCACAAAAATCATAAACATCGACACCGCAGGAATATTCAACGCCTGTTGCCCACCGGACAACTCCACACTGTCGGCCAACGCCAACATCGGCATCATCGCAACAAGGGCAATCACACCTTTCCATAAACGAGAGATAACAGGGTTCATTTGCTCGCCTCCTGAATGATGGAGGCATTCAGCGCATCAAACTCACCATTGGCACGACGCACATAAATACCAGTCAGCACAAAGGCCGAAAGGATGATGGCGATTCCGGCCGGAATACCAACCGTCACAATGGAATCCGGCGAAATGGTCATCGCCAAAATCTCAGGCTTGAAAGCAATAACCATGATGAAGCTGTAATAAATGGCCAGCATGACCAAGGACAAGGTCCAGGCAAACTTCTGTCGACGCTTGACCAGATCCTGAAAGCGCGGATCTTTTTCAATTTTTTTATAGATTTCGTCGTGCATGATGATTTCTCCATCGATTCATTGAGGCGAGTGCCCATACCTATGAATGTAGAGAAACCCTCAGATTCTTCTATTAGACCAAGGTCGAATAAGGTCTTAGATGTTGATTTATAAATAAGAAAAACGTAATGAATTCAAAGCGCTGATAATTTAAGGGGATTTGAAAAATGTCATTAGACTTTGGTATGAAAGAGTCTGAAAGTTATTTTTACAAACAATAAATCATCAATCATAACTGACGAAAACTTAGGGAGCGGTGTTCCAGTGCTGGAGATTAAAGCCGAGTTAAAAGAGCCCAAACCCCATTGACTCGTAACCCCATTGATTCTGTTAGATTTTTTTCCTACTTCGATGCCTTGCTGCCAAAATAGAACGCTAAAACCGCTGTTAAAGCAGCCCAAAGTTCTTTCGGAACGCTCATCTCTGGACGTGTAATTACCAGATACACTATTGTTAGAGTGATAATAATGCTAATTATTCCTGACACACCACCAATACCATTTAAAAATGCGGTTATACCACCTTTTTTGGATTTACGTGAAACAAGCTCATTAAGTAATGCCTGGTTTTTACAAACTTCAATTTTTTCGCCCTCGATATAAACAAAGCAATGAGCAGGCTCAAACTTACTTTCAAAGTTGATGAGATATAAAGAGCCTTCTAAAAATTCTGAGTGATGGTTGGCGACACGAAAGTCCTCGCCTTCATGTGCGTACATTTTTGCCGCTTCTATAGCTTTTTCGTGGCTACTCATTCGATTCTCGTTTGAAATTTAGACATAATTGCTTCCCACGAAAGAGTGCTGTCCTCCGGTTCGTGGGTTAGCAAAGCCAGGACCATAATATAGTTTCATTGACTATAAATGGAGATCAGAACCATGAAAAACGATAGCATAGTTTTTATTGAGCTAGATACCCACAAAGTAAATACCGATATCGCCTATGCCCTTGATGGCAGAAAGGAAATCAAAGGGGTCAGAGTAAATTGAACTTAGCTTTGGAGATTGTTTTGAGCTGATTCCATTTGATAACTTCTTACTCTGACCCCTTTGATTCTGAAAGAATAGCAAGAATGTAAGCAAGAAAACTCACATCAGATGTGAATAATAGTATGTATTCAACAACACGTTATTCAAGTTCGAGGCTTACCATATTGGTTACAAATGGCTCAATCGTGAATTCGCCAGTCACAAAACGGTTTTGACCTGAATCCCAGTTATGGGCTTTGATATAGTAAGTTCCCGCCGCCAAAGTTAGCTCAGGATAATTCACGTCATTAAAGGTAATAGGGTCATCTTTCAACCAACCTTCCGGTGTCACTTCAAACAGATGGCCACCGCAACGTAAACTACCAATTCGAGGGTGGGTACAAGAATCCAACACTAATCGAGTCTGTTTTTTCGGATTCGCTTCCGTTCTTACAATCGTAATTGCCCCGTAATCTTTTCGGGTTTTCTTAGCCGTTTGCGTCGTAATATTCTCAGTTTCTACTGAGTAATTTCTTGAATTTGAACCCGTTGGTATCATCGAGCCACTGCCGCCCGCAGAATTCATCACACCATCAATTGCCCCAGAAACGGCATCCGTTGCAATCTTATTTAAGTCCGTCGTTGAACACCCTTGCATTAGTGCTACTGCAGAGATTATTAGTCCTAACTTTCTCATTATTTCCACTCCATTGTGTGCTGCTTAACTGAGCTACTTGTCATTTTCGAGTCTTTTTAGCACATAAGACATAAATCGACCATACTTTTGCCACCTCATTAAAAGAAACCAATGCCATCCTTCCTATGGAGAGGTTACTTACGCTTTTATGGAAAAGTAATCTATACGGTCAGTATTTATACACAAAGAAAAGGACCATTAATTTCGACTCGTTCAAACTTAAAGCCTAAGTTCAGATATTAAGTGCAACACTCGTGGTTTGTTGTTAAATCTGGATTACACAGCACGTCTTTACCAAGTAGCTCATAGTTAAAAGCGGCAAAAGTCCTGATCAACTGTACTTCTTAGACTCTTCAACTCCGAAAGTGCTGTGAGGAATTCGAACATGAACATACAAAATCAGGCCCGTTTTAATTCTCTGTATCAACGCTATCTTCACGAACTTACCCTGCAAGGAAAAAGCCCAAAAACCATCAATAGTCCTCTAAGCCACTGTAAACAGCACAAGTCCAATAACAACCAGCCCATTCATCAGCTTACTTTGATTTTATAAACTTATAGGCTTAATATACTGTATAAATAAACAGTATAGATATTAACCATGTTTGTAACGCCCATTCACCCTGACGAGATTGCAAAACGCTTTCCGTTTTTTCAGTCATTCGTCGCAGCCGGGTTTCCAAGCCCCGCCGATGACTACGTGGAGAAATCCCTGAGTCTTGATGAACTGTTAATAAAACACCCAGCCGCGACTTACTTTGTGCAGGCAAGCGGTAGTTCAATGATTGGCAGCGGCATTTTTGATAAAGATATTTTAATTGTCGACAGAGCAAGAGAGGTAACAAACGGATCTATCGTCATCGCGTGCATTGATGGTGAACTCACGTGCAAGTACATAGATACCCATAACAGGTGCCTGATATCGGCCAACCCTAATTACCCTGCCATTTACATTAATGAAGAGGAAAATATAACCACGGAAGGGGTCGTTGCCTTCTCAATCAGGTGCCATAAACCATGTACGCTTTAGTGGACTGCAACTCGTTTTTTGCCAGCTGCGAACAAGTTTTTCGGCCAGACTTACGAGGAAAACCCGTCATCGTTTTAAGTAATAATGATGGCTGCATCGTAGCCCGCTCGAAAGAAGCCAAACAATTGGGGATTCCAGACCTCCAGCCTTACTTTAAAATCGCAGACCAATTGCAAAAAGCTAAGGTCCATGTCTTTTCCAGCAACTATGAGCTGTACGGTGACTTATCCTCAAGGGTAATGGAAACCTTAAAAACCTTCTCACCCAACATCGAAATCTATTCCATCGACGAATCTTTTTTGGATTTATCCGGGCACCCAATAAGTACCTTACCGGGCATAGGACACAACATTCGCCTTACGGTTCATCAACATGTTGGCCTTCCCGTTGGGGTTGGCATGGGCGCGACCAAAACCCTGGCAAAGTTGGCCAGCCACATTGCCAAGAAATCCCGAAAGTGCAACTACGTATGTGTCTTAGACAAGCCGGATCAATGGCATAACGTCTTTGCCAAAATTCCGGTGCATAAAATATGGGGCATCGGCTCTCGTTTATCTCGCCGCTTATCAGATCAAAAGGTGTATTCCGTTCTGGACTTAATACAGCAAGACCCGGAACGCATGAGAAGGCGCTACAGTGTTAACGTATCCCGAACCATAACAGAACTCAGAGGAACACCCTGTTATGGGCTGGATGAAACACCTGAAACCAAAAAACAAATCTACTCCACACGCTCCTTTGGAGTAAAAGTTTCTGATTGCTTAGCATTAGAACAATCTGTTAGCCAATACGCACACCGGGCATGTGAAAAACTTCGCAAAGAAAAGCAGTTAGTAAAAACCATGCAAGTCTTTGCCTCATCTTCTCGCTTTCATTCACACTACTACTCTCGCTCCGTAGTCATACCGCTGGAAACACCCACGAATGATAGCCGGGTAATCTCCGCTTTGGCACGTAAAGCCATACGAGAAACTGTTTTTAAACCTGAAGTCCCCTTTGCCCGGGCTGGCGTCGGCTTAATTGAAATTTTGGCGGAATCGCCCGAGCAAATCGATGCTTTTACAGCAAGACAAGGAGAGCAATCTAAGACCTTAATGAAACTGTTGGATCACATCAACAAAACCAAAGGCCATGTGTTTCTCGCCAACCAAGGCATCGACCCTTTTTGGAAAATGCAAAGAAATTTAAAATCCCCTGCTTACACGACTAAGTGGAAAGAACTCCCTCGGGTGAAGTGCTGACGATAAAGGTTGGGGCGAGCTGTAGAATACTCGGGAAAACGGAAAGCCCTTTACCGTGCCTGCGCTTGTTAACTCTTGACCGAGAACGCCTCATGGTAAGACACTTCACCATTGGGAAATTTGTCGTTAAACGACAGCGCCTGAAAATACTCAGCAGGTACACCGGGTAAAATCAGCCCATCAACGACCTTAAACCCAAAACGGCCATAATAATCAGGGTCACCAAGTACCACACAGCCAGACGCACCCATAGACTCGAGAGCGGTAAGGGCGCTTTTCATTAGACTCGATCCAACGCCGTGGCCCTGAAATTCAGGAAGAACAGATATTGGCCCAAGTCCAAACCAGTTGGCTTCGTCATTCGAAAAAGTAACAGGCGAAATCGCAACGTGACCAATAATTTCCCCATTGGCTTTGGCAACATGAGAGATCGTCAGCGCTCCTGCACGACGAAGCGCATCAACAATGAACTGTTCGGTATGATCAGTATGAGGTGCATTTAAAAACGCCTTCTCTGTAACCTGATGTATTTTCGCTATATCAGCGGAGCTTTCGTTGCTTATTTGAATATTCAATCTTGATCTTCCAAAAATTAACGTAGCCAAAATAGGCGAGGAGTAAAACGAACGAGTTTGCGCGGTAAATGGTTATATGTCCATAAAAAACGATAGCATAGTATTTATCGGTTTAGATACTCATAACGAAAGCCTTCTAATGCCGCAAACCACAGTGCGTTCTCACGAACTCCGCCGGGGTCATGCCAAACTGCTTCTTAAAGGCATTTACAAAGTTGGATGAGTGATTGTACCCCGCCAAATAAGCAGCCTCACCAATGCTTCTTCCTTCAATTACCAAGGCTTTTTTCGCTTTTTCCATCCGTCGTTGTTTTATGTAAGACGCCACAGTTTGGTGATAGTGGGTTTGAAATTTCCGTTGCAGTGTCCGTTCACTGGTGTTGAGTGCCTGAGCTATTTCCGTTAAAGACAAGTGTTGGTTCAGCAGTGCATCAATATCCTGTTTCAGAGTTGAGCCGTTTGGAGTTTCATCTTGCTTGTTCTCGCCTGCGTGCTCATCCAAATAGCGATTCAGCGCATTAATGCAGTCCGACAGCAACTGCATCGTTAAATGCTCCACTTCCAGTTTTTCTGAAAAGTTACTGGCGTGATTAATCTCTAATAAGCGCTCAGCTTTGGCCAAAGTCGAAGGTTCTGGCAACCAATTACAGACCCGTTTTTGACTGAACACTCGGTTCAACATGCGGATATCGTCCGGTGATTGACAGCGACTTTCCAGCCAGGGCCGCTCCACAAACACATTTACTTTTTTGACTCGCATCCCTTTGCACATAGCCCGAGTCATGATTTCTGTTGAGTTATTCACAATGGCCGAACAAGACGTTTGGTTATGAAAAGGTTCCAAGGCATATCGGCGATCAGCAAACGAGTAATCCACTTTTCCGCTGAACATGAAGTTGAAACTTAACCCGGCGGGCAGTTCCAGCACACTGCTCGAATTCTGCTTTTCAACTGCATCAGTGGCATGCATCGACAAACCATTCAGAAATGCATGGTAACGAAACCGGCCCGCCATCACCGGATTATTGGTTTCTACACCATTCAGTTGCTCCGATAAACCAAGCGAGCTTTGAAGAAAACGAATGTCATCCAAAAAAATCTCTTTGCCTTTCATCGCCTTATTCCCTTGATGTGACGGTTACTCATAACAGTTTGTCCGTTTTGAATAGCGTTCTTTTACAGATCTAAAGAGCCAAAATGTTAACATAAATGAGAATCATTAACATGAAACACTTTCCAAGAATGTCGATAAAAAAACCTAATAAAGGAACAGGTAATGAAGAAACACAAGCTCGCGAGTAAAGTCAGCTGTCTGACTTTGGCTGTAGCCGCAGCCAATATTACCTACGCGCAAACCTCAAGTAATTCAGACCAACACTCAGCAAATAATGGCCTTACTGACGTACAAGCCAATGAAGTAATACAAGTCATTGGTTCAGATGAAGCAGGCTTCAATGTCGCCATGACCTCTGACCTTATTCAAAAACGCCAGATCTCGGATCTCGAAGACATGTTCCGCCACGAGCCGTCCATTACCGTCGGCGGCGGTTTACCCGTCGCCCAGAAGATTTACGTGCGCGGTCTGGAAGACACCCTACTCAATGTCACCATTGATGGCGCCACCCAAGCCGGTTATTTGTACCACCATCAGGGGCGGGTCAACATTGAGCCTGAATTGATCAAACATGTCGTGGTAAAAGCAGGGGCTGGTAATGCCACCGATGGTGCCGGTGCGTTGGGGGGCGCCATCCACTTCACACTGAAAGACGCCAAAGACATGCAACAAAACGGGCAACGTTTTGGAGGACTCATCAAAAGCGCCTATTTCAGCAACAACCATGGCTGGAAAAATCATTTAAGTGCCTATGGCATGTTTAACAACGACTTCGGCTTATTGGCCAGCGTCACCCAATTCCAGGCCGACGAGAATTACAGTGACGGGCACGGCGATGAGGTTGAAAATACTGAGTTCGAACAACAAAGCGTGCGCCTAAAGCTCAGCGGCCAATTGTCTGAAGACCACTATCTTGGTTTAAGTTACGAAGAATACGACGACGATGGGGATCGCCTGTCACGCCCGAACATGGTAAACATTGGGATTCATCCCGTTTACCCCAGTACCTTGGTACCTCAGGAAACCCACAGAAAATCAGCCACCTTCAATTACGGTTACAACCCCGATTCCAAACTCATAGATCTGTCGACCACTCTTTACTATAACGACCACTACCTAACCAAAAAAGGCGACCAATACGCTGCGGTTTGGCCACCGGCCGGGCCACCACCCACCTGGACCTACCGAGATTATTACAACGGCAAACATCACGGTGGCGGCGTTAAAAGTACCGGCCTTAACCTGCGAAATACCAGTTTGACCGGTGATCACGCCATCACATACGGTGCCGAATATCGGGAGGACTCCGCCTATTTGATTGAAGCTTTTGTCTCAGATTTTGATGATGAAGAAACAGAAGTTAAAGCCGCTTATGTGCAAGCGG
This sequence comes from Litoribacillus peritrichatus, assembly GCF_039537985.1. Taxonomy (NCBI): domain Bacteria; kingdom Pseudomonadati; phylum Pseudomonadota; class Gammaproteobacteria; order Oceanospirillales; family Oceanospirillaceae; genus Litoribacillus; species Litoribacillus peritrichatus. The sequence continues at coordinate 1,131,203 of NZ_BAABBN010000007.1, read as the reverse complement.
ATCTGCAACTGTTGAGCAACCTCCGGCTCAGCACAGGTGCCCGTTTCGATGATTACGACTACACCGACAACCAAGGCGAAAACTTCTCCGACAATGCCATCAGCCCGAATGCGACCTTGAGTTTTGATGCATCCGAGGAGCTGGAGCTGTTCGTTGGGTACGCAACGGCTTTCAAAGGCACTAGCAGCCCGGAAGTCTGGTATCTTGAATTTCCCTACCTGAACACCACGCTGGGTAATTACACCGGCGCGGATTTTAAGTCTGGCGACGTCGCCCTTGGCGAAGTCAAAGCGGAAGAATCCAACAACATTGAACTGGGCTTTAAATTTGAAGGCGACGACTTTGCAGCCAGTGGTGAGATTTACAAACAAACCATCCAAAACGCCCAGATTACCGACGCAGCCACCGCCCTGAGATACAGCTATACGGATGATGTCGAGGTCGAAGGTTATGCCCTGCGCATGGCCTATTTCTGGAACGAGCTAACCTTCAACCTTGGCGTATCACACAGCAAACCGGAATTAGACGGCAAACCTCTGTCCAGTGGTGATATGGGATTAGGAACCTCTTATGGCCGGACCTGGACAACAGGCATCGAGTACCAGATGAACGACGCGCTTTCACTGGGCTGGAATGGCCGTTTCGTAGAACGTCTCACCGACGTTCCCGAAGGTCAGGCTGAAAAAGCCGGATACGGCATTCATGATGTCTACGTTCAGTGGCTACCTATGGAAGATTTAACCCTGGGTCTTGCGGTCAACAACCTGTTTGATAAGTTTTATTTCGATCAGGGCTCGTTTTTCTCCACCAGCGAAGACGCCGACCCTATTGGTCTACCGGAACCGGGCAGAGACATTCGTGCATCTCTCGCCTATCGATTCTAAAACAATCATTCTGACGAAAGCGTTCGCTTTAAAGCCCTATTGTTAATTATCCGGTTTTAAAGCGAATACGCAGTCCAGGAAGCCCCATGAGAAGATCTATGAAAAACCCCATGAAACGCCCCTTGCTTCGCACACTCATCGCCCTGCTTTTAGCCACTGCTTCATTGTCAACGGTGCACGCTGAAATCCATTTCACCGACATTGCAGGCAGAGCAATTACCCTGCAACAACCGGCAAAGAAAATCATTCTCGGTGAAGGTCGGTTTCTGGCGATCTTAGGCGTGCTCGGAGTCGAACAACCCTTAGACAAAATCGCCGGTATGATGAATGAGTTTCGGCTCTATGACCCTGCAGGTTTTCAACAATTCAAAACGGCTTACCCCGAAATTGAAGACATCCCTACGTTTGGGCAAACCAACGAAAGCAGCGTCAGCGTCGAAAAGATCATACTTCTGAAGCCGGAAGTGGCAATTTTCGGACTCAACGGTCATGGCCCCGGCGCACGTTCCAAGCACATCATTGACCAATTAACGGCGGTGGGGATTAAAATTGTATTCATCGACTTTCGGGAAGACCCGATTAACAATACCGCGAAAAGCGTCGAAATTGTCGGTAAAGTGTTAGGCTTTGAAGCATCTGCCCAACGTTATGCCGAACGCTACCGATCCAGCATCGCCACCATTCAGCAACGGGTCGCAACGCTGTCAACCAAAGACTACCCAAAAGTACTTTTTGATTTACGGGCCAGTGCCAAACAAACCTGTTGCATGAGTGTCGCCAAAGGAATGTTCGCCGACATGGCGCGTATTGCAGGAGGAACCAGCATCGCAGACGGTTTACTGACCGGTTCTGTCGGGCAACTCAGCACAGAGCACGTACTGAGCACCCACTTTGATTTTTATGTCGCCACCTCTTCCGGCTCAGAAACTCAGAACACCGAAGGCCATTATGAAAGCCCCGTATTAGGCGCTGCCGTCAGTCAGAATCGGGCACGACAATCGTTAACAGACCTCATTAAACTGCGTCAATTTACTGAGTTAGATGCCATGCAAGCCGGCAACGCCTATGGCCTCTGGCACCATTTTTACAACTCACCGCTTAACTTATACGCCATTGAAAAACTCGCCACCTGGTTGCACCCCGCACTGTTCGCAGACCTAAACCCCGAGCACACACTGAATGAGCTACTTCACGGTTTTGGCCCCATTCAGTTGGAAGGCACTTACGCCATCAACCTCAAATAACAAACCAATAAACGTCAAAAAGATGAGTGAGATAATAAGGAAAACCATGTTACAGACAGCATTAACCGTCCACACTGAAAAAGCCGAAAAGTACCAGGACATGCTCAGCAAACACTTCGCCCGAAAGGTAGAAGTCACCCGCCAAGCGTCACAAGCCACAATCCACTTTCCCATGGGCATCTGTTATTTTTCAGTGGCCAACAACACCATGCACTTCCTTTGCGAAGCTCAGAATGAAGATGCGTTAGAAGCGGTGAAGGGCATTATTTCCGGCCATGTGCCCTTGTTGAAAGAACTCAAGAATATTGAGTTAAACTGGCAGTCTACCTAGTAAATTCGGTGAGAGTGGTGCCCTAGGGCGCCACATCCTCAGGTGCACAACTGAAAAACCGAGGCTTGCCATGAAAGACCTCACCCACCAGCTCAGGAATCGAACTCTCCTGAACCTGATACGCCATGTAAGTATGGTAATGGCCAGATCCGGTATACCTTTCAACACGCCGCTCGACTTTCCCGGTTAAGATCACCAACAAACCACTTTCTTCATTGGCCAATTGCAGCACACAGGCATCTCTTTCAAAATCCCAAATACCTTGAGTATTAAACTCAGCAATCGTCTGATAGTCCGAGACAAACGTCCCCTCTTTAAAACCGGGCTGATCCGCCTTTAAGGAATACTGCTTAGTGAGTTTAAAATCCCGACCACTTGGGTATCTTTCACGTTCTCCATTTCGGTATTTATAAGAAAAATCGAAGGCAATTTTATATTTATTGGCTTTGTCTTTGGTTTCTAAGCTCCCAAAAAAGGTTTCTCCGGTTTTCCTACCACCAGAACTGCTGGTATCCCGGTAGTTCGGCCCTCGATAATAAGTGCATCCTGCCAGAAAAGTCGTAATCAAAAATAGAAGTATGAAACGTTTCATTAGAACTCTCGCTTAGTAACATCGCCTGAAGACAATTCCGGCACATTATATAACCATACGATCAACACTCTATTGATTTTAATGCCCCTTTAGGCTAAAAAACCCTTTCCTATGAAGAAAGTTGAAATAATCTGAATTCACTTTTGCCCAACCCTGAGTTCTACCCACCCAAAAAATAAAGGATTATTAACATGAGTTACGGAGTGATTCCTTACGCCACGTTTCTGTCAAACTTCCCCACCATTTATGGCATTGATGATCAGCAGTTCAAAGACAAATTAATGACCTCTTACAATATGTTCGGTTCAGGTGAACTGGATGAGCAATTCGAAGCCCCTGATTACCCAACAGAAAGAGAAATATTAAGGGCGTTCCTCAACGGAAAGGAATTTGATATCAAGGCCGAAGGAGCAAAACACTGGTATTTGATGGAAAAATTAGTCTCGTTTATCAGCCAAAGCAGTCCGAGCAACAACAACGCATGGTATCCATCCGGGTTGGGAGTTATGGAGCACTTGGGTGGCTGTCCAGCCATTAAGTTATTCTGTTTAGATGAAAAAGGCGACATCAAACTGCCAGTACCGGATGATTTCCCGGTCGTCTACAGCATTTTTAATGCGGACCTGCAAGCCGCAGAAGAACACATACAAGCCTCTGGCGTCACCGATGAGCAAAAGGCGGAGTTTTCAGGCTGGATAGAAGAAGCCCGCGAAATGGAAGGCGATGTCATTCTTTTCCTTTATTGATCTGGCGTAGCGCACTTGATCTCAGCCTAATCAACCCTCCTTACATCTGCTGACAAAGTTCAGACATTTGCGATATCTGATATTCGTCCTCTCCTGTTTAAGCTTGCTCTCAATTCATAAAAGCTTCACAGGAGAGCAAAATGAAAATAACAAACAAAGCCTTAATACTGGCCGCGTCACTTCTGGCGGTATTGGGGTTATCCGCTTGCAGCGATTCATCTTCAAGCAATAACTCAAATAACAAAAATACCAATACCGGCACATCCGCAGGCGCCTATCAAAGTGAACTGTTCACTGTGCGAGGAGACTGGGCGATCATGGATGGCGAAATCACCGGCACTATTGTTTCAGAACTGAACAGGCTGGTCAGCGCCAACCCTCAGGTTAAAACCATTGTCATGCAAGAAGTCCCCGGATCATCAGACGACGAAGCCAATTTACAGGCGGGCTTGCGTTTGCATGAGCTGGGCCTGAACACCTACCTGCCACCGGGTGGTCATATTTCATCCGGCGGAGTGGATTTATTTCTGGCAGGCAATGAGCGATTTGCCGCTCAAGATGTGTTGGTCGGTGTTCATTCCTGGGCAACCGAAGACATTACTGATGCCTCTACCCTACCTCGCGGCCATGAAGACCATGACCTCTACTTAGACTATTTCCAGGCCATCGGCATTGATCCGGATTTTTACTGGTTTACCATTCAGGCAGCGGACGCCAATAACATCCACTGGATGAGTCACGAGGAGCGCATCAGGTACAACATCACGACTCGTAATACCACAGACCAAGAGTTGAGTATGATTACTCACCATGCTTTAACAGATTCCGCCATTGCTGTTCAGTTCAGCCAGTACACCTGGGTTGATGCAGCCAACAATAAGCCTATCCACATTTTTGGCGCCGACGGTGTTTCCTCACTGCAAATGTCCAAAGCCCGTTCAGTCATGGCCCACTACCTGAGCAACGTTGAAGGTTTGCTAAACAAAGATTCCATTGCCAACAAGTTGGGCGACGATCAAGCCAGCCTGTTTGTATTCGCTACCGAGCAGGATGCCCAAAACGCATTCGAGGGCAGCTTAGGTGAACTGCCTCTGGCGGAGCACGGTCAGGATCTTTACGCCACCGAAATATTTGTCGAAGGGGATAACAACTATCTTAACCGCCTCACCGTTGACGGTCGGGATGCGACTTACGAGGAAGTACTGCATCTTGTTCAGGGTCATGGCTTAGCGCCTGCAGAACAAGCATTGCAGCAACGCATCGTCACATTGGCAGAAAACGCCCTGATGGACAACGTCTGGAACCCAAGTGCAGAAGACATAGCCGAGTGGAATTCAGAAACCGACCAAAATGGCTACACCAGCCAAAACTATGAATACCTTGCAGCCGCTGTCGAAGGTTACTACGGTTTATGGGGTCACACAGATGAAGGGTTGGACGGCTATTTAGGCATCAACCGTACTGCGCAACAAACGCAAGACCCCAACGGCCTAACCTTGATTGAAGAAATCTGGCCGAATCGTATATACAGCGCCATGCCAATCAGTGCCGATTTCCCCGCCGGAGAAACCTTTTCGCTGAGCCATCAGGCTGACAAACCCTATACTCATCAATCTCAACATCTGCTGCACGTTTACCTGACAGGCAGCAACAACAGCCATATACTTGGCAATGATGGCAATAACGTATTGCAGGGCAACGCAGGTGACAACCGCATAGATGGCAACACCGGCGATGAAGATGTGGTGTTATTCAGCGGTTTGCGTCGTGAATACCAGGTAGAGCAACGCGATGGAGTCTGGCATGTGATTGACTCTGTTGCAGGCAGAGACGGACACGACGAACTGGTCAACATTGATGTCATTGAATTCAGAGACGAAGAACTCAGCTTGAACCGCCTTCCGTAACCATCGGAAGGCTTGACCACTGAACGCACAACTTTTCAGAAAAAGTACAACCGGATTATGAGCGCACAACAAGATAAACATCTTCTGATCGTAGAAGACGATGCCGAAATCAGTCGCCTGTTGACACTGTTTCTGCAAACCGAGGGCTACCGGGTGAATGTCTGTCATCGGGGAGATCAGGCCCCGCTTCGTGTGCGCCAATCACCGCCGGACCTCATCATTCTCGACATCATGCTTCCCGGCCAAAACGGCCTGGAAGTGTGTCAACAACTGCGCTGCTTTTACGATGGCCCAATACTGATGTTAACTGCGTTAGAAGATGATGTATCTGAGCTGACGGCCTTTCGCTCCGGCGCAGATGATTTTGTACGAAAGCCCATCCGGCCGGATGTTTTAATGATGCGCATTCAGGCTTTGCTCAAACGCAGCGGTTCCGTGGCCTCTGACGCCAGCCAATACCAAAGCGGCCCGATCCGAATCGTACCCGGCCGTCGGGAGGTACTGGTGAATGACACCGTCATTGAACTGCAAAGCGCCGAATACGATTTACTTGAGTTATTAGCCCGTCACCAAGGCCAACCGGTCAGTCGCGAACGCTGCTTTAAAGCCCTGCGCGGCATTGATTACGACGGCAGTGACCGGTCTTTGGACATGAGAATATCGTCCTTGCGCAAACGCCTGGGCGACAGTGCCCCTCAACGCTGGATCAAAACCGTGCGTGGCGTGGGTTACATGTTGGCAACCCATGAAGCCGGTTAATGTTTATTGGTACTTATATGGTGTGGTGGCTTTCGCGCTTCTGCTGACCCTGGCCTCGTTGTTTTTAACCATCAATTACATTGAGCGCCAAAATGACCAAGAAGACTTCGCTTATGACTTAATGGAGTTACTGAAGTTTGCCCGACAGGAATGCCAGCATACTCAGTTAAATCACGAGTGCACCGAGCAGTTTTTACTGGAGTCCGGCTTTGAAGTCAGCCCCTCTTTCTACCCTTATGACGCAGAACAACTGGAACATTGGCCCACGGAAAACACGACGCTCATTGTCTACAGTTACGAAGGTGGCTTTCAGGCGCAATTGGCTAATCAACCCGGTTGGTGGATACGGGATGATGAAGAACACTTATCAGAAGCCGCAGAAAACAATGACCCGCTGGATATGTTTATCACTGCTGCCCTCATTGCCAGTTTGTTACTGCTGACCATTGCTTTGTTTCTCTACTGGCCGGTTCGCAAACTGAAACAATGGCTGAACCAACTGCAACAGGCCACCGATGCACTCGCCCAGGAAGACTATTCCGTCCGCTTATCCGCGCTCAACATCACCCCTTTCAGTGAGCTGGCCGAACGGTTTAACCGCATGGCTACCATGATTGAAAACAGCCTGAAAGAAAGGCGTCTGCTCTCCGGTGCCATGGCCCACGAGCTACGCACACCACTCAGCCGTGCCCGTCTGGCACTGGCTCTGCTTCAAAAACAAGTGACAGACAACAACCCTCAAGAATTAATAAACGATCTTAGCCGCTATATAGACGAACTTGAAAACGTCACCGACAACAGTCTGCAACTGGTTAAACTGCAAAATACCGAGCCGCAACTCACCAAAATAGAACTGGGCCACTGGCTGGAGCAAAAAATAACACTCAGGCGAGGCCAGACCACCAGCATTCAATGGCTCAGTGAGCTCGCCGAAATCACCATTCACAGCGACGAACGTTTACTAACGTTAATCGTTGATAACCTGCTGAATAACGCCGAGCAATACGCCACCAACCAAGTGACTATTCGACTTGTTCACGATACCAAAAGCGTACATCTTGAAATTCAAGACGATGGCCCTGGCATACCCTCTGCCCTGAAAGAGCAGGCATTACTGCCTTTCAGTCGACTGGATGACAGTCGTGACCGACGCTCCGGAGGCATCGGCCTTGGCCTTGCGTTAGTAAATACCGCCTGCCAACGTTTGGGCATTAAACTGGAAATGAACAATGACGAAACAGGCTTGTGCGTAAGATTAACACTCCAACATTAACGGTTTTTAAGCCATTGTTTAGGTGTCACGCCAAAGCGCTTTTTAAAGACCCGTGCGAGCGAGGATGCATCGTCGTACCCCACCACGTTAGCAACCAAGCCAACAGGTTTATCCCGAGCCAACAAACCTTGTGCCATAGAAAGCCGCAAATCGGTTAAGTATTCCATGGGCGACTGACCAACCGAATCCTTGAATAAGGTGGCAAATTTTGATCGCGACATCGCAACCGATGTCGCCATGCTCTCCACAGTCCAACTCTGTTCCGGGTTGGCCGTCAGTTTACGCATCAAAGGCGCTAACTGAGGGTGTGAACTGGCCGCCAACAACCCCAGTTCAACAATGCCCTGACGAAGCACGTAGCGAAGCACCTGCACAATAAAAATATCACACTGTCGATCTATCACTACATGGCGACCGTGTTCTGAACCAAACGCCTCATCGAATATTTTTTGTGCCGCTTCGCTGATGCTTGCATCTTGCTCAATATCAATACATAGGAATGCGGGCAGATTATCGGCCAGCACGGCTTTTTGCTGGGGCTGAAAACGAATGTTGGCACACACCAGTTCGGCTTCATTGAATTCCTTTATCTGAATTCGGTGATGGCCACCGCTGGGCATAAAAATCACAGAGGCCTTATCAAGGTGCAACTCATGGCCTTGTTCGGTAACCAACGTCATAGAACCGGATTTCAAGAAGTGCAGTAATCCGGTGTTATCGCTTTCCTCAAACGCTTGCAGCCCACAAAGACTGCCACTGAAAAACACCTCGGCGTTGAGATCCAGATCCTGTAACAAAATGCTGAGTTCATCCATTGCCATATCTGCTTTTAAACCCTAAACGGTGATCTTGGACGATCGGTCTATTTTTTTAAACACTCTGCCGCTTTTATCGGACTCACTCCTTGTAATCTACATATCGCTGGCAAGGCAATCTTATTTCCTAAGCCAAAACACTTGTACAGACAGTTTATAAACCCTCAAAAGGAATACAACATGAAACTGAAACAAACTCTGAAATTCGCCGCAGCGGCAGGCGCCTTGATCTTTAGCAGCCTGGGTTTTGCCTCATCGGTCAACATAGGAAATAACGATGTGGCCATCCATGGTTATGACCCGGTGGCCTATTTCACCAACAGCAAAGCCATTGAAGGGTCAGCGGAATATACCGCAACTCATGACGGTGCCATTTACCGCTTCTCAAGTCAGAAAAACCGCGATCTGTTCAAAGCGGACACCGAGCGTTATGCCCCTCAATTCGGTGGCTATTGCGCAATGGGCGTGTCATTGAACAAGAAGTTGGATGTTGACCCACAAGCCTTCTACATCGACGACGGAAAACTCTACCTTAACCTCAACAAAGCGGTTCAGAAAAAGTGGCTGACGGATGTGGATGGCCATGTGAAGTCCGCAGATCGAATCTGGTCCGGCATTGAAAACCTATCCGTTGCTGCAACCAATGAAGAAGACTGATTCACAACGCAGTCACCTTCAGGGCGCCACTGTTGAGCAAACAGTGTCGCAACCACTGAAGCTGATTTGGTTCAGCGCTCAGTGGTGCGGCCCTTGCCAACACATGGCTCCCATAGTTGAAGCAACGGCAGATAAGTACCGAAATCAGATTCACACAATCAAGGTGGATGTGAACGCTGATCCAAAACTGGCTGATGACTTTCAAATCCGAGGCATACCAACATTGGTGTTAATGCAAGACGGCGCAGTAATTGACCGGCAAGTCGGAGCAACATCACAAGCTGAACTGAGCCAATGGTTGGCTCAACACTTATCTAATCAACAATTACCTGATCAGCACTTACCTGCTCAACAATAACCCACACTTTCCTCAACCTAAGGAGGTTGATATGAATCAGAAACAACGAATCGCAACGGCGGCCCTGGTCGTTGCTCTTGGCTCCCTCTCTGCTCTGCCGGCACACGCCGGTGGTAAGGAAAAATGCTACGGCATAGCAGAAGCAGGCCAAAACGATTGCGGCAATTTAGCAGGAACGCACTCCTGCGCAGGTCAGTCCACCGTGGATAACGATCCCGGCGAATGGAAAGCGGTTGCCAAAGGCACCTGCAAAGACATCGGCGGTCTGCTGAAAGCCGAAGCCAAGCGCCGCTATGCCGAACAGAAAAATTCCTGATCGGCCCATACATTAATCGGAGACATGTCATGCATCGCTCAAACACGACAACAAATCATAACCGCCCTGATACTCTGGGTTGGGTTGGCGTGGGGTTGCGCCACCCCCATTATCGCGACGCCCTGAGCGAAACGCATTCGATTGATTTTGTGGAAGTGCACGCTGAAAACTTTTTCGCCGCCGGAGGTCTGTCGGCGGCAATTTTAGACGACATTACTGACCGTTACTCGCTTAGCCTTCATGCCACCTCCATGGGGTTAGGTTCAGCCACCTCAATCAATGAATCATACCTAACCAAACTTAACGCCTTGATTGACCGAGTTAACCCGACACTGATCTCGGATCATGCCTGTTTTACCTGGGGCCAAATAAACGGCCACCTCGTGCATGCCGGTGACTTATTGCCTTTGGAATACACTCCGAAAAACCTTCAGCATCTGGTGGACAATGTAGATCGGGTTCAGCAACAAATTGGCAGAAAAATACTGGTCGAAAACGTGTCCTCATATTTAGAGTTTGAACACGCAAACTTAACCGAAACCGAGTTTCTGGTGACTCTGGCCGAACGCAGTCAATGCGGCTTACTGGTAGATCTGAATAACATTCTGGTCAATGTGCATAACTTTTCAACCGATGACCCGCTACACACCGCCAAACGTTGGTTGGATAACATTCCCACCCACTTAATCGGTGAGTTTCACTTAGCGGGGTACACCTCCGCCGAATCTCCCGCCTTAATCATCGACGATCATAGCCAGGCGGTATCCGATGAGTGCTGGGCTTTGTATCAGTACGCCATCAGACGCTTCGGCCCGATAGCTACGCTTATTGAGTGGGATAACAATCTGCCCGACTGGCAAACATTACTAGCGGAAGCCAACAAAGCGCGCCAGGTCATAGAGCAATTCGCCACCCCCAAGAAGAACACCAGAAAGGATACTCAACGTGCTTAATAACTGTGATCCTAAAAGCCAACAGCAACAACTGATTTCATTGATATTCGGAATGCAAAACACCACTACCATTCACAGTGAGGCATTTCATCGTGGGCTACAGGTTTATCAGAACAACCTACTCGCCACAGCCGCCAGGGCCCTGACAATTACTTATCCGGTGGTGGATAAATTGTTAGGAGAAGAAGCCATGAAGCAGCTCGCTAAACAGTTACTGAAACACACCCCGCCTTCCAGTGGTGATTGGGCAGACTGGGGAGAAAACCTGAGCGAACAACTGCTGACCACACCCTTAACCGATGACTACCCTTTTTTGTACGACATGACCGTTATGGAGTGGCGACTGCATCAAACAGCAAGAGCACAAGTGAAGCCATTTGACGTGGAGAGCCTGCCCTTGCTGGGGGACAGTCCCTTAGAGTCTCTGCGCATTCAACTGGCACCCGGTATTCAGTTATTGGAGAGTGACTTCCCTGTGGATGTGATTTGGCGTGCTCATCAAGGCAACCAAGATCAGTTTAAGCTGGATACCGACGCGCTCGCGAAGGAGATAAATAAACATCAGGGGCCATGCCGGTTATTGATATATCAGCAACACAACCTACCCCATTTACAGCGTATAACAGAAGCCGAATACCAATGGTTTCAGGACATATTCGCAGGCCATAGCCTGAACGAACTTTTGGATCGCCACCCAAAATTTGAATTTTCCCACTGGCTTTCAACCGCCCTTGAAAACCACAAAATTGAAAAACTGTTTATATCTGACGAATAAAGGAGAGCTCCATGATCAAACTTGCAAACCAGGCACACGAGTATTATCAATTTGTATCCAATGCACTCAGTAAACTGCATTCCGTGGTCGTACTGGCCATACGCTTCTACATCGCTAAAGTATTCTTTCTCGCTGGTTTAACGAAACTCCAGGATTGGGAGACCACCTTATTTCTGTTTGAAGAGGAGTATCAGGTTCCTCTGCTCAACTTTGAAGTGGCCGCTTACCTTGCAACCTTTGGCGAGATAGTGCTGCCCGTACTCTTGATTGCCGGGTTATTCACCCGTTTCTCTGCCGTTGCTTTGTCTGTCGTAAATGCCGTCGCTGTGGTCAGTTTGATAGAGATTGCACCCGCAGCGTTATACCTGCATGTCATCTGGGGCGTATTGCTTGCTCAAGTGGCGATTTATGGTGGAGGCGTAATTTCACTGGATCAACTGTTGAAAAAAACCTGGCTGAATAAAGCCAAAGCCTAAAATACAGAATTCGTTTTCGTTTTAACTCAAGGGGTCAGCAACTGGCCCTGAAGAGCGCCTTTGCTCTTTTAGCGCATAATCTAGGCGCTCAGTCTTAGCACTTTTAACCTTAACACTTTTTAACCTTAGCTCTCTTAAACTTAGCTCTCACGGCCTCTGTCTTAACACCGGCAACCCCTCGCTCTACCTTCCGGCCTTCAATAATCACTTGTTTCACAAGCGTTTTATCTCAAAACAAACAGAAAATAAATTGACTATCAAACCAAGTTTTAATTGCAAATAATAATAACTCTCATTAGTATTCGCACTACTTTTTACAACTGATACATATCTCAATAAATTCAGAACAATGAGATCGGCTTAGCAGACTTTTGATTTTCGTTATCGAGGCAGGCTTTAACAAGGCAAAATCAGGCGAAAAACAACAACCTGCGAGGAAGGCCAAAACACAACATCGGAAGACATCAGTTAAAACATAACATTTAGCACTCAATGGTAACGACAAATGCACTTTCAAAAGAAGAAGCTAGCCACCTGTATCACTGCACTGTTATCCGGAAACCTACTTATTTCCGTGGGTTCAGTCCACGCTGAAACCTCAGCGGAAACGCTTAACGTTCAAACCGCAGACAACATTGAAGTTGTCGGTGACGGATTGGCGAACGTCACCGAGGGTGGCGATGGCTATGCTATCGAAGAAATGGGCACAGCGACTAAATTCAAAATGTCTGCCATGGACACGCCTCAATCCGTATCGGTCATGACCCGCGCCCGTATGGACGACTTCAACCTAAACACATTGACTCAGGTGGTTCAAAACACCACGGGCTTGCTTGCAGAACGCACCGAGACTGACCGAGTCTATTACAGCGCTCGCGGTTTCGATATCACCAACGTTCAGCTGGATGGTGTAGGTTTACAAAATACCGAATCGGCCTCGATCTACAAAGGTGACATGGACACAGTGATCTATGATCACGTCGAAGTTGTTCGTGGTGCCAATGGCTTGGCTGCCGGAGCCGGTAATCCATCCGCCACCATCAACCTGGTTCGTAAGCGCCCTACCGAAGAATTCATGGGCAGCGTTTCTGTCGCAGCCGGTTCCTGGGATAAATACCGAGCTGAAGCGGATGTCTCCGGTGCCTTGACCGAATCGGGTAAAGTGCGTGGCCGTCTTGTTACTGCTGTTGAAGATAAAAATGCCTATATTGATCGCTACAACCAAGAGAAAAACGTGGTCTACGGTGTGTTTGATATGGACCTATCAGACAACACCGTATTCACCATCGGCGGCTCAATAGAGAAAAGCCAAACGGACAGCCCGATGTGGGGTGCACAACCACTGTATTTGAGCGATGGAACCCGAACGAGCTTCAAGCGTTCATCAAGCACAGGCGCAGACTGGAGTTACTACGACTTAGAACAGCGCCAATTATTTGCCGAACTGGCGCACAGTTTCAGTAACGGCTGGGAAGCAAAAGCGGTTGCGTTACACACGAAACAAAAACTGGATTCGGAAATGTCTTTTGTGGATGCTAACCCTTACTACCCAGCACAAGGTTTGCCAGATAATATAGGCGATTTTCAATTAGCATTAGCGGCCTTTGCCTTTGAAGAAGAAAAAGAACAAAACAATCTGGATATTTATGCCTCAGGCCCTTTCAAAGCATTCGGCCGTGAGCACCAGGCCTATGTGGGCGGTAGTTACTCCAAAGGCATTAGCAATGCTCAATTTTCTGGATCTGCAAACCTTAATGTTTTTCCTCCAACAGGAATTGTCCCTCTAAATGACCTGGATTCCATGGCTGGCGATCTAGGAGAAAACCTGGATTCAGGTGCAAACGACTTGGGCACTGCAGACTTTAAAGATCGCCAACTGTCGAGCTACGGCGCAGTTAACCTGAGTTTAGCCGACCCACTTAACTTAATTTTAGGTACTCGTATCAACGACTGGCACACCAAAGGCGAGAACTATGGCAAAACCCATGAGAGTAAAGATAGTGGCGTAATAACACCTTACGCAGGCATTACTTTTGACATCACTCAAGCGTTGATGTTCTACACCAGCTACACCGAGATCTTCAACCCTCAAAACAAAGTTGACCGTAGTGGAAATCTACTGGAATCCGTCGATGGCGTTGCCTATGAAGCAGGCTTTAAAACCAGTTTGATGAACGACAAACTCACTGCCTCCATTGCTTACTTTAATATCGAGCAAGACAATGTTGCTGTTGAAGATATCATGGTTGGCGGCCGCCAAACCTACAAATCAGCAGACGGCTTAAACAGTAAGGGCTTTGAATTTGAGATCGCGGGTGAAGTAACTGACAACCTGCACACCACCCTTGGTTACACCTACCAAGATTTGGATGCAAGCGATGATGCTGGTGATGCGCTTTCCAAATACACACCTCAACAATTGGTGCGTTTCGCAACGGTTTACCGGGTTCCAAATCTGGAAAAACTGAAAGTCGGTACCAGCATCAACTGGCAGGACAGCATCTCTCGTACAGATACTTCATTCCATGGTCAGGAAGTGAAAACGGAACAAGGCAGCTACGCGATAATTAACCTGATGGCCAGCTACGAGGTAACCGATAATCTTGTGGTTCAAGCCAACGCCAATAACGTGGGCGACAAAGTCTACTACACCAGCCTCAAATCCAAAGGCACCTTCGCTGCATCCGGTATGTACGGCGACCCGGCGAACTACCAGGTCTCTGCGCGTTACAACTTCTGATCACTCATTTCCGGAAGCCTGAACGGGCTTCCGGATTTATCCGACTTTACGTCTTTATATAATGGACTATCCCAATAAACAAAAATGCCTGTAATATTGGAAGGTTATTTGAACGTTCACATCATAAGTAACCCCTTCAAAAGCTACTGACGTAAACTTACTGCGCTTTTACTACGCCTTTTTCACGTATTTCGGCGTTACCTTAATTGCTCCCACACCATCCACTTTACAATCAATGTTGTGGTCATCAGAGCTTTCGACCAGTCTGATATTTTTAATCTTGGTGCCAACTTTAACCACAGAAGAAGACCCTTTCACTTTAAGGTCTTTGGTCACAGTAACACTGTCACCGTCGCTTAGAATGTTACCGACCGAATCTTTAACAATCAGACGATCTTCATCGTCTTCGGCATTGATTGGCCATTCGTATGCGCACTCCGGACACACGTAGCTAGGGCCATCTTCGTAAGGGTATTCTGAATCGCACTTTGGGCAATTAGGCATTGATTATAAAACCTTTAGTAAGAGTTAATTATAAGTATTCATCCAGTGTTTGAGGTGTATGCAATGCTGCCTGACACTTCTATCTCGTAATGAATAAAACAAAAAGTGAAATTTTAATTGAATAGTTTAATCAAAAAAGCAAACTAAGAATACTTATTCCCGGTTAGCGACTTAGACATGGCACGTACAATTGGCAAACTAGCGAAAGAACTGGATGTTAATGTTGAGACAATTCGTTTTTACGAGCGAAAAGGCTTGATTGACCAACCGCCCAAGCCATCCACAGGATACAGGCACTATCCCGATCAGGTAGTGAACCGAATCAGGTTTATTAAGCGGGCCCAAGAACTGGGTTTTACGCTGGAAGAAATCTTAACCTTATTGGCTCTCAACGACCGGCCTTGTAATAAAGTTCAAGAACTTGCAACACACAAGTTGACCACAGTTCAAGCCAAGATTGAAAGTCTTCAAAAGCTCGAAAACGCTCTGAACAACGTCATAGAACAGTGCCGTTCCAACAGTGATGTAAGCCACTGCCCCGTCATAGAATCCCTTCAACACTAATAGCTCGTATCTCAGAAACCAATGCCTTGACTCCGTACCAATATACGGAGTTTATAGTTAAATGAACTCATTTAACCAGGTATTGAAACCTTGAAAAAGATGACATCCCAAATTCCTGTCATAACAGGCTTATTAGCTTCCATAGGAGCAGGTTTGTGTTGTGCCGGGCCTTTCATTCTGGTTTCTATTGGTGTCAGTGGCGCTTGGATCGCAAATCTAACTCTTCTGGAACCATATCGGCCATTGTTCATCGCAACCGTCATAGCAATGTTCCTTTGGGGTGGTTGGGCAATTTATCGACCACAGGAGGCTTGTGTTGCAGGAAGCTCCTGCGCTGTTCCCAAGATTAGAATGCGTAGAAAAATCCTTTTCTGGGTTGCCGCTGTAATTTCGGCCAGTCTTGTAATGAGCCCTTATCTGATTCCTCTGTTGGTTGCATGAGAAAATGAAAACACTATTATTTTGTATTTGGCTTTTAACCTTTCAAGCTGCTTCCGCAGCTGAACAATCCACGACGCTTTATTTACCGACCATGAACTGTGCCATGTGTCCAATGACCGTAAAAAAGGCATTAATGAAGGTCGATGGCACTCTTGATGCGAAAGTAAACTTCAATGATAAAAAAGCCACTATTCTTTTTGATGACGAAAAGACCAATGTAAGCGCATTGATTAAAGCCACTCTAGAAGCCGGTTATCCTTCAACAGAAGCTGTAAAGGAGTCAGGGTTATGAGCTGGACAACAGAAGTGATTCTTGAATCTGAGTTGACCTGCCCAAAATGTCAGCACAAGAAAAAAGAAACTATGCCAACAGACGCCTGCCTTTGGTTTTATGAGTGTGAGAACTGTAAACAGCTGCTGAAACCGTTACCGGGAGATTGCTGCGTTTACTGTTCCTACGGAACCGTACCATGCCCACCCATTCAACAAAATTTACGTTGCTGCAATGGCCAATAAACCACCGGAAAGTCTCTCGTACTCCAGAGGTATTAAGTAAGGTACGACATAAAAAGTCATGGCCAGATAAACGGATGATTGCAACTGCAAGGAGTTTCTAAACGCCCATGGATTGAAATGACAGAACAAGCCGCTTATATTCTGTTTTATCAGACATGAATGTAAACATGCCTATAAACAAGAATAAGCCCCCCCTTTAAGGCTTCTCGGTGAAAGAATGAATCAAAAAATCGGATTGATAATATGAGCAAGGTAAAAGTTAAAATGCCCGATTTAAATTTCCCAAAACACCTAAGGTATTGGAGAGGGCTGTCCAAGCTCAGCCAAATGGAACTGGCGTTAGCGTGCGACTTGTCGCCCAAGCACCTGAACCAATTAGAAAACAATAAAGCCAACCCAACCCGACAAACTGTATTAAACCTTGCCAAAACATTAAATCTATCGTTTAAAAACACCAATGGCATGCTAACGGCAGCGGGCTTCACCCCGGAATATCGCGCAAGTAACCTATTCTCAAAAGAGCTTTCCTTTACTCACCATGCGATACAAAGAATTATTGATCAGCACAATCCATTTCCCGCTATTGTGACCGACCCTGGCGGAAATTTTTTGATGATGAACACCGGAGCCATCGGGCTCATGCAATTTCTGATCAACCCTCAGCTCCTTGGCAAAACTCAAAATGCCTACGAGGTATACTTTTCAGAATTAGGGTTCCGGCCTCACATTGTCAACTGGGAAGAAACCAGCCGTGAAATTCTGTTGCATTTGCAACAGGAAGTCTTGGCCATTCCTCCTGGTGAACCCGGTTACGACTTAATCACAAGATTGGAACGGGACTATCAGTTACCTGAAAACTGGCGAGAAACAGCTCAAAGCGACGAAAACAACGCCATATTTAATTTCCATTTCTGTAAAGATGGCATCAACTTGAAATTCTTCTCTACCTTCACCACCTTCGGTACGCCGAGAGATGTTGCCATTCAGGACGTGCGCATCGAAAGTTTTTTCCCCGCCGATGAAGACACCCAACAATTTTGTGAACAACTCAACCCAATGCCCTAAAACCATTCGCAAGATAACGACAATCTGAAATCAATAACCTCTGAGGTAATAGTTAATCAATCAAGCCTTATTTATCTTATTCTCTGAACCAACACTCTCCAGTAAGGATACGATAATGAAAACAAACACAATGATTGTCAGAAGTTATGCAGTACTGTGTGTGCTCTTCTCTCTACCGGCGTTTTTCGCCACCGAGTTTTTTGCAGAAACCCTGCGCTTTGATATCGCCCTGCCTGGCGCCAAGATGGAGTTCTTTGCAGCTTACGGCGGACTGATATTAGGAGCAGGAATTTTCCTCGCCTTCACCGCAAAAGAAAATGCACGTATTGGTCTTCTTGCGATTCTGTGTTTAATAGGAGGGTTATTTGCTGGCCGCTTTGTAGGGCTATTTGTTGATCATGGCACTACGGCTGTTCAAATCAGCTTTCTGGCATTTGAATTTCTGACTTTATTGATCGTTGGAAGTCGTCTGAAACAACCGACTAAAACCACCACTATGGTTCCTAGCTAAATCATCCAGCTAAAAAGTGAACTCTGAACTCAATAAAAGATTGGCAGGAAACTAAAAAAGGCACCAACAGCTTACGGTGAGGGTGCCTTTTTGAAGCCTTACTTCCGGGCTAGTCTGCTGACGTCGGACACAAAAACGAGCCCACCAGCGGAACCTCCACTCGCTCTGCCACTAAGTGGCCCTCAGGCGTTAGTGCCAATGGGTTGGTTGATATTCTTGGGTCTTCGTAAGGCACAATGGAGTTCTCAATTTGATAGCGGTATTCGCCCTCATCATCCGGATAAATAAACTCGAACCCAGTGAGTGTTTCTCTGTCCTCCTGTCTGAGGGCAAAACGGCTTCGAACAATCAAGTGATCTGAGTTTTCTTCAACGGTTTGTTCTAGTGGTTCCAGAAAATCTTCATAACACTCAAACAGCAACATTTCAAAATCGTATTGCGAGCGCTGTTCACTGATATTGAGAGGCCGGAAATAAAGATAAGGCGCACAAAGTGTTTCGCCTTTGTAAAGCAACTGAATGTCACCTTCGTCTTGTTCAACAACTTGGTAGTCACTTTTGCTTAAAATGAGCTTCTGATCAAAGTTGATCAAGGTAATGGTTACATCGTTCATAACTAACAGCTTTAATATCCAATAAGGCGGGTTTCAGTTTGCTTTGGTCAATACACAACAGTCGTACCCCAGTATACGAAAAAGTGCATATCAACTCACCCTGCTCGTTATCTATTTCGTTACATTTACCATTGATTAATTTTTAAACTTATCACATCATACGCCTACCCAATAAGGGCTCATTTTTTGTTAATCCGGCCACCGGAAAGGAGTTTTTGATGATTGTGCTGAACATTGAACTGGTTATATTGCCGGCGGCGAATGTTTAGGGTTTAAAGTCCTTTCATACCTATCCTGACATCTTCTGATATGTCCTGAGTTCTCAGGTCGTCCGTCCGGCGTGTTTATTATGTTTGCCGGAGCAACAACATTGAATTTATCCAAATTACAGTCCATCGGCTGGACTCACTATTTCATGCAACAACTGAGCGTACAGCTTTCATTTGAAGCGCTGTCCGCAATCCACGATACCGATGCACAAACAGTCAACCAATATGCCTTGTTTCGTATTACAGCGATCCATCGTGACCGAATTCAGGCCATTGGAGAATCAGGAAGTACGGATCTGATGTGCCCTCCTGAGTTCCACCCAACCAGCCAATACATTGCCGTTGGCGATTGGGTATTGACCGAAAAAGCCGAGGAACACTGGCGGATCAAACAGATTGTGGAACCCATCAGTCGTTTGCTGCGGCTGTCTGGTGAAAAACCGCAAATGATTGCATCCAACCTGAATTATTTGTGGATCGTCACCAGTGCCAATCAGGACTTTAATGTAAAGCGCCTACAACGATACCTGACGCTCGCATTCGACGCTGGCATTGAGCCTGTGATCATCCTGACCAAAAGCGACTTGTGTTCGGAAACACAGCTTGGAGAGTATCTTGTCCAATTAACACAGCTGAATTGCTCGTTGGTTCATGCCATCAGTGCCCACCAGAACACAGGTTTAACTGACTTAGCACCGTACTTACATGCCGGAAGCAGCATTGCGTTGGTTGGCTCTTCCGGTGTGGGTAAGTCCAGCTTGCTGAATGCGTTAGCCGGTACTCAGCAACACGTTGCCTCCGTTCGTGGAGACGACGATAAAGGGAAACACACCACCACGGCCCGTCAGCTGTTTTTTATTAACAGCGTGGATGGCAACCCTGAAGGTCAAGTGGCGGTGATTGATACCCCCGGAATGCGAGAGTTACAGCTTTTCAATAGCGAACATGGGATCAATGAAACGTTCTCGGATATCCACACACTGGCGCTCAACTGTCGGTTCAGTGATTGTCATCATGCGGAAGAACCCGGCTGTAAAGTCCGCCAGGCTTTAGAAGCAGGCACAATCAAAACATCCGATTTTGAGAACTACTTGAAACTCTTAAGAGAAGATGAATACGCCAAACGCAGGGGACTGGGAAATCACGAGGAGCGAAAATATCAGCGTGCTTTTTCAAAAATGGTGAAAACCATGAAAAAGGAAAACTGGTAACTGACTTAAAGCGGTACTTCGGTGCCGCTTTTTCGTCCGATGCATAAGATGGACACAAAAAAGTTCTAACCTGAGTTCAGACCTGAATTCAGATAATAAGCGCCCCTCCCATACTTTTTCCGTAGGCAATACATTGCCAACTGAAACCACTCATAATGAATATTTTTTAATATCCACCTAAAAAATAACCCTTAATTATTAATAAAAAAAACCATAACCGTTTTCTTCTTAAATCTGACAATTTAATCAAGTTTTATTATTAAAGCATTCGTTTTTTGGCCTTCGCTTTGCAATTTCCTCAATACCTGCATTTTGTGCAGGGCAATAAAAAACCAAACAGGATGTTTAAAATGAAACTATTTAAAAATAAAAACAAAGTCGAACCATTCGCTATAGGCTTAGTGATGTTAGGTTCGGTCGGTTTAGTACAGGCACAGGAAAATAATCATACTTATTTAGTGTCCGTTCAGGATTCAACCGGCGAACATTTATGCAATGGCAGCTACATTGGTGATAATCAAATTCTAATGTCACCGGATTGCCGAGATCAGACCACTTATTTTCCTACCCCGATTCCCATTCCTTCGCAAAATACAGCATCAATAGACGGAAACAATATTACTCCGACACCGGTTCCTATCCCGATTCCTCTTCCTGGAATTCCAACGCAGGTATCTTTTAATTTACCCGACGGCAGCCAGTCATTACCTCAGCAGATTAATCAAACCAAAACCCATCCCTACAGTGGTGATCAACTCATCGCCGTCGTCGATGACATACCTGAAGGCTTGGAGTCACTGACTCTGGCTTCGGATGAGCTGATCAAAAAACTGGAGAATAACGGTCAAGTTGAAGTCACTGTTGTAGGCCGTTACTACAACACCACGATCGATGAAATTGGTGAGAAAGCATTTAGAGTCGGATCTGCCGATGAATGTCCCACCTTCACCAGCGACCCTTTGGCCAAGCGATTGTGTTTAATTGATACAGAAGATACGCCATTTCCGACGTGCACCCTTGACCCAACCAATAAATCCACCGGTGCCCCTGTGGTGTACGATTCAGGTAATGATAAATTCCTGCTTGGCTATAAAAAGAAAACCACCAACTTTCTTGAAGATTGTAATCATTGGGCCGCTTCCAGTCGTTACCTCAACTGGTTAAACCTGACCGATGCGAAACAGGCCGGACTCAGCATCGCCACAGCCTATGACTTGGGCGAACGACCAATCAATGAGCGCACTAACGTCAGCATCACCATTCAAAACCAATCCGATGAACAAAGTTTTGATATCTCCAATCCAGGCTTTGTTCTTGGTAGTTACTACACGGTGAGTCGCAATAATTGCCAAACATTGCAACCCGGCGACAGTTGTGAAATTAAGGTTTATGGAAAGCCTGTCGTTCCGATCAAACAGGAAGATTTGCTAACGTTTGATATCAACGGTGAAACGGCCGGTACTTATGTCGTCTCCAGTTCCATTGCAAACCATTACATCAGAAGCGACCGTCAGTCTCGCTGGAGTATGAAAGGGTGGTCAAAAAGCGGGAATGATATTTTTGGGAATATCTCATTTAAGAGCACCATCACCAAACAACCTGCTCTTATCCGAGATAAACATGTGGTTGACCCAAAAAGCATTTCAATCACCTATCGAGCAACCGGCACCAACCAATGGCTGATGACAGTAGGCATGACTCGCATGGGCCTGTTTGGTGACGCCGGAGTATTAACGCCAGTCAATATGCTGCCCGGAACCGGTGATCAATGGGTTACTAAGACGTTTGAGGTCTTAGAACCAGGAACCTATCAAGCCTCTATCAGCCAAGGTAGCAACATTCTTGGCTCTACAGCTGAGCCCTTTGGCATAGAAATCAGCGACATTTGTTTTAACGATTGCTCGGAATAATTTAACTCTCCCTTCATAACAAAAACAGGCATCATTGGGTGCCTGTTTCCGAGGGTTAATCTTCCGATATGTACCAACTACTCAATGGGTAAAAATACATCCGTCACCATCTTATGCTCCGGCACATCCGGGAAAAAGCTTACCCGTTCAAAAAACACCGGAAAATCCCTGAGCTCAAAACCGGAATCATTTAACCACTGAGTATAAAGGTAGTTAACGGCCACCCCAATGGTATCATCACTGCCAACATGACGTATGACAGCACACTTCCCCGCCGGGATGGTTTTGTTCACAACCCCACCTACATTCTTTTCGCTTCTTTTTTCATTTCTCTTGTCAATAGTGTCATCCATGGGCCGCGCTATGGAGCAAGCAAGGTCAAAGCGAAAATCTTCAGAAGAAGTAACCGTCGGATCATCATAAACCAGATTGAACGTTTTATGTTGGCTGGGCGGAAGTTGGTGTTCTTTCCGCCAGGCTATAAATTTTTGAATGGTATTGCCCAGCAAGTGTGGCGCACCTCGGTGCTCCATGACTGCGATGAATGTTTCAGGAAAATCAACAAGAGTTACGTTGAATTGAGCGGTCTTATCCATGACGGTATTCCTCAGCGTTTCTATGGGTTCATAATACTTTTGCCAAGGCCTCCAATCAGGGGACATTCGAAAATCGGATGGGCTCTTCAGAAAATGTTTTTTGAAGGCTCTGGAAAACGCTTCATGGCTTTCATAGCCGTTCGCCAACGCAACATCGATCACCTTTTTATCAGCTCGATAGGCCAATTGATAAGCTGCTCTTTTTAAACGAAGCAACTTCACAAGCGACATCAGCGGCATGCCGAAAAAAGCGGAACATTGCCGGTGAAAATGATATTTGGATAAATGCGCCTGTTGGCACAGTGTCTCTGTATCCAGATCAGTATTGAGGTTGGCCTCAATATAATTGATCACTGTTACAAACCTATCCTGATACTCTGCCACTCAAATACACCTTCTTAACCACCTCAGCATTTTCATATTAAAACGAACCAAATTACCTCTCTTGATCAAAGTTGCTCAATTCTAATGTTTCATGGTTAAGGCTTTCTGGCGCTTTCGATAACCAATGCCTTTTTACTCAGGTTTTTGAGCAATCAAAAACAACGCCGCTTTGGCGTTGGCTTGCCATTGATAACGAATGGAAAACCCTTGCTGTTTGATCGCTTCGGTCAAATCATCAGTACCAAAGCAATTCACATAAGGTATCAGCCTTAGCCGATAACCAATGGGCGCGATATAACGAAAAAAGCTCATCATGTCTTTAATACAAGCCGTACTGGAAATGAGGTAACCACCGGGCTTTAACCGATCATAAATATGACTCAAACTGTGTTGAACGTCTTCCAATAAGTGCAAAATACTGTGCGCCATAATCACATCGTATTGCGCTTGGTGATCGGATATCAATTCAATAGCTTCACATCGAAACTCAACATTATCAACCCCCGACTTATTCGCTTTTTCTTGCGCGATCTCGACCATTTTTTCTGAGAAATCCGTTGCTAAAATGCGCCTCACAAACGGCCCATGTTTTAACGCGGTCGACCCGGTTCCACACCCGATTTCCAGAACCTCCATCTCGGGCTTTAAATACTCTTGCGTCATCTTTAGTTTATGCTGATAAGACGCTTCATCCTTAATCGGAGTGGCTGCGTACTTGTTAGCAATTCGATCCCAAAAACGGGTTTTAGATTTCATGACGTTCTCCAAACTGACTGTCCGGAAAACTATATCAATGCAAATATGTATTAAATACAGCCACAAGTGCATTGCTTGTATGCATATATGTTTAGATCTGAGTATATTATTGGATAAGATAAAACGACATTGAGTATGAGGGACGAATGAACTGGCGCTCCATTAACTTTGACTGGAATCGAGCTCGAGCGTTTTTGGTCACCGCCGAAGAAGGTTCTTTTTCTGCCGCTGCAAAAGCCTTGGGGATGTCTCAACCCACATTGGGCCGTCAAGTCTCAGCGCTGGAAGACGAGCTTAATGTGGTACTGTTTGAAAAAGTGGGCAAAGGCATTGTACTCACCCCGTCCGGCGAAGAACTGCTGGCGCATGTGAAACAAATGGGTGCTGCGGCAAGTGAATTTTCCCTTGCGGCAACCGGTCAATCCCATTCCATTGAAGGCACCGTATCCATCAGCGCCACGGAAGTCATGGCGGCCTATATTCTTGCTCCGCTTTTAAAGAAACTCCGCAAAACAGCTCCTGGCATCCACATAGAAATCATCGCGACCAATGAGGCCAGTGATTTGCGGCGAAGAGAAGCCGACATCGCCATTCGTAACTTTCAGCCACAACATGCCGACCTCATCGCTCGCAGAATGACTGATGGCCAAGGGTATCTTTACGCAACGCCAGACTACTTAAATACCTTAGGAACACAAATACATTTCGAGCAATTAAACCGCGCGGATTACGTAGGTTTTACTGACAATCCTCCCTTGATTAAAGCACTGAATAGTATCGGCCTATCATTAACGGCCAAGAATTTTCCTTTTATCACTGAAAGCCATATTGTCCACTGGGAAATCGTTAAAAATGGCGCCGCCATCGGTGTGATGCCCGACTTTATCGGCGATTATGAACCCAGAGTTCAACGCGTTATGCCGGATTTAGAACCGGTAAGTTTTGGCACTTGGTTGGTGGTTCACCGAGAATTAAGAACGAACCGGAAAGTCAGGCTGGTCTATGACTTTTTGGCGGAAGAACTGAGTCGGGTTTTATAAATAAGGGAGTTCACAGCATGCAGGCTATCTACTTATTAAAGGAACATAACGATATAAAAACAACATCAACTGAATACCAACCATTTCCTTGAACAGAACCTATGACTTGCACTGCCTACAACCGAAAGTTTGTTTGTTTTTTAGACAACACGAACCCTCTTCCAGAACTCCATGACCTTTAAGCGATCTTCTATCTTGTCATTGTAAAGTTCAGACCACACTATTCAGGTCAGGCATCTCATCGATGCAGAACAATAAAAATAACAATAGAGGATACTAACCCATGTCATTGCACTCGAATTTGATGGCGATAACCATCGCTGTCGCAACCTCGCTTTCTTTGCCTGTTTGGGCAGAAACCAAACAAGAATGGGGCGAACGAGTTATTACTTTTCAAAACACCATTGATCAGGATGCTCCATTGGCGGAAACCACTTTTCCCGGCACCCATAATTCCTTCGCTAATAACAGCGACGATGACTACATGAACGAGGCCTTAAATCAGGCGCGTAGCATCATCGACCAACAAAATCGGGGCGTTCGCTCCATCGGGCTCGATTTGCACTGGTCGAACGATAAAGTTCGAATGTGTCATAACAACCTATCTTGGTCACCTTGTATTGAAAACTTTACCGGACAACGAAGATTCCGGGCCTATCTCAAAGACCTTGCCAACTGGGTCGAAAGTAACCCTGATCAAGTGGTGTTGATTCATATCGATGATGTAGATGATAAGGCAGGGAAAATTGATGACGAAATAAAGGATTATATTGCCGAACATGTGATGCGCACGGATTCAGGCGTCACCACACACGGTAATTATGGTGGCAATGGCTGTACTGAATTACCTGTGGACACGCTAACGAAAAGTAAGGTATTGGCTGCTGATAAAAACATCATCTTCTGGAGCAACAACAAGTGTAAAGACAAAAGCACGTTTAATGATTATGTGTTTTATGCCGGAGATGAAGTTGACGATGTAGGTGAACCCGGTGATTTAGATACCTATGGTACAGCTCAAACCACATTACACAGAACCAAAGATTCTACGACTAAAGGAACTACCGGATCTTCAAGCCCGAAACTAAAACCATCCACAATTGAAAGCTTTCTGGACGCAGGATTAAACATTTTTGAAGTTTACGGCTACAGCGCTACCGGAAGCGATTGGAAAAGTAAGGGCGAATACCCCGTCGCTGCCGCCGACATGGTTTGGAGCTGGGACTACAACGACTCCGACGGTAACGGCACCTATGAACCCGATGGCAGCGGTAATTGTGCATACATTGACCCAACCAACCGCCGTATGCGAGATGCCAACTGCACCATCAGCAAATACGCAGCCTGCCGTCGTCTGGTTGAAGATAACACAGGTACCCGCGCTTACAATGATTACATCGTTACCAGCATTCCAACAAGTTTTACAAACGCTGAAGCACAATGTAATGCCGACGGATCGGGTGAGTATTACTTCGCAACCCCACGAAATAAGGTAGAACTTAACGCACTGTTGAACGTAATTGATGATCAGGAGCTGACCCAAAATGATGTTTGGGTTAACTACCAGAAAGACACAAATGGAAATTGGGTTACCGACATCGGTGAGGCGGACGCAGAGATGAAAGCGAGCTGTGATGCCGGAAGCAACGCAAATGTTTGCGGGGTAATTGACCAGTATTTAAGTAAAATTCAGTAATTTATAAAAAGGAGGCTTTCAATTAAAGCCTCCTGAATCGAATATGTAAGGTGTCTGGCTTGGTCTGAACTAATTCACTACATTAATTCACTACCTTTCAGAAATAATTTGATCAGAAGTATGAAAAGTCCCTTCGTCATCTTCACTCATTAAATCTTCAGGAAAGGTCGATACAAAGTTCACGGTACTAATGCTAACCACACATCGGTACTCACTTCAGACCACCGATGTGTATGCAGTGTATTTATATGATGGGAATGACACCTTTAACAATGAATACACTATGGATTCATCACGAACGTATCTTTCATTGCATAAGCAAACTCATTTAACACACGGTCATAGCGACGATCGTCACGCTCAGGTTTGCTGATCATCAACTGACAGAACACCTGCTGAATTCTCGTGCTGCTGGTTTTGGAGTACAACTGCAAAGCAAATTTTGAGAAGTCCCGAACCATGAAGTCGAAGATTTGATCCATCAAATCATCGTCTACGTCATTCAAATCCCAACTCTCAAGAATCAACTGTCTGTACGCCACCAAGGTAAAGAGTTCACCCACTATCAATAAGAAGTCGATGTCTTCGATCTGTTTCTTATTTGGCCGAGCCACCATCAACATCCGCTTGAACATGGCTATTTGTTTGCGGAAGATTTTTACATTCGGCAAATCGCACTTCTCATAAGCCAGGTTATAATCATGAAAACGCGTTTTACCCAAACCCTTGGTCGCGCCTTGATTAAATAAGAAATCATCGTTTTCCCCTTCAAGGTGCACAGGTACGTCATCAAACTTGCTCGGTTTGAAAAAGTAGTTGGCCATAAATTTTACGATCAATGCCATATTTACATGTACCGTGCCTTCGAGCTTCGGCAAGGCTCGAATGTCCAGCACCGCGTTTTCAAAATACATGTCTTTCTCAAACCCTTTGGCCGCAATCACATCCCACAACAGATCCATCACCTCTTCCCCTTGGGTAGTCACTTTCATTTTCACCATAGGGTTAAACAACAAATAGCGACGGTCATCTTCATTGGCATGGCGCATGTAATCACGGGCGCGTCGGGCAAACATTCGCATGGCCGTTAAGCGGGTGTAAGCATCCACAAACAGTTGTTTGATGTGCATAAAATCAGTGACGTAATGGTCAAACAAAAAGCGATTGGCTGCGTGATTAATCGCCTCATGATAGGCATGAGTACAGATACCAATGGAGGCATACCCCAGATTAAACTTCATCACGTTAATGGTGTTGAGCGAACTGTCCCAAGCTTTCCGGCCTTTCTCTGAAATATCAGCGTCCGTGATGGGGTAATCATTTAAACGATAATTGGCCACGTAATCCTGATTGTTGATCACGTTCTTAATGCATTCGTAATTCTCGTGCTGAGAATCCACCGCAAAAAACACATAATCATCAGATCCTTCAATCTTACCAAAGGTCGAAACCAGCGCAGCCTGGTTGCCATTGCCTATATAGTATTTTTCACCTCTGGCAATGTAGTTACCATCGCCCTTGGGGATCAGCTTCATAGAGGTAGAATAAATATCCGCACCGTGCTCCTTCTCGGACAAACCAAAGGCAAAGATTTCACCCTCATCCAGTAATTGTGCCGCCTTATGTTTCAACGCTTCATTACTGCCCATGAAAATCGGACCAACCCCCAAAGCCGAGACCTGAAAGCAATACCAGTAGGTCAACCCATAAAACCCCAGAATTTCAGAGAAATCTGTATTGCGCGAGGTATCCCATCGCGCCTGATCCGGGTTCGGACCATAGCCTTTCGGCGTCAGCAATGTGGCGAAGATTTTTTCTTTCTTATTGAACTCTAAAAACTCGGTGTACCAACGTCGACTTTCATAATCCGCCTTACATTTTGCTAACCCCATCCCTTCAAAAAAATCGATGGTTTTGAGCATCAACTGACGGGTTTCTTCGTCAGGGTAAGACTGTACAAACTGTTTTGGGTTGAGAAGATCCATGTCGACATCCTTATTCGTTGGAAAGGTTAAAATGTAGCCTATATCAAGCTACTCCGAACAAATATTGATCTATATCTGGGGAATGACCCGAATTCATACTCCTACACCTAACAATATATTTCAGCATGGTTTTTAGCATTTTCAGACATACGAAAAGATGAGGAGTGATCAGAGAGAAAAGCATTCTTAAGCATGAGAAGCCGAGCTGAAAAAAAGAGACTTTCTACCAAAACGGGGAAATAAGAAAATCTCAAACAGATAATTGCTAAGTAAAAAACAGCGTCAACTATAATGATTAGTGAACCACCCATCAGGAATGGGTCATGTCTAGAGATGCAGCACTCCAAGAAAAGATTATCGATCAGGCTATTCTGTTAGCTCAAAAGAGTTCGTGGGAATCTGTTAGTCTAACTGAGTTGACCACTAAAATCAGTTGCTCATTAGGTGATATAAAAGCGATCTATCGTTCGAAAGACGATATGGCTGAGGCACTTTTTGATCGAGCCGACAAAGCCATGCTATCCCTTTCATCTGACACTGAATATTTAGCCTCACCAAGTGATGATTGATTAGTTACCTGCATCATGACGTGGTTTAAATATTTAGCACCCTACCGGCCTATCGTTAAAGAGATGATGGGTTATAAACTGGAACCTGGACATTTCCATTTGCAAGCACACGGAATCACTCGCGTCAGTCGAACGGTTCAATGGTTCAATGGTTCAATGGTTCAATGGTTCAATGGTTCAATGGTTCAATGGTTCCTGGAAGTATCTGACCGGAAATATTCTGGTTTAAAACGAATAGCAGATGAAGTGGCCATTACCTCTGCATATTTAGCCAGTTTTAATTATTTCTTATTTGATAATAGCGAAAACTTTACTGATACCAGATCATTTCTTAATCAGCTGATCAATCGAGTCAACAGCGGTCATAACTTATTCTTTTAATTGAGTGAATTAATGAAAAGTCATCTTAAGAAACACAATGCTGATCATGGGAAACTAGATATAATCAGGTTTCGTTTTGACTATCTGTATTAATCGGATGAATTCTTACGATACAAACGAACGACGTTCGGATTTTGAGCATCCATAAACATGAACGCCCTTCCGTACAAAGCTTGCATGCCAAACTCGTCGAATTTGTTTTGACCTAAGCCAGTAATTAAAACCTCATCGGTTGCCAAGGCATCAAGATGCTTAGATTTTATTACCTCCATGTGTTGCCTGGTGAATTCAGTAAGGACAACGTTGTATGCTGGATGGTTATACTGAACCAAAATATTTCCGTCTTTCATATTCACTGGGTTCATGTCTGGATGATAGTTAACTATTTGAGACAGGACTTCTTTGGCATATTGCTCTGCCTTAGAATCATCAAGACCATCTTCAAGAATCACTATAGTTCCATTAATAAACTGAGCTAAATCTCTTTCTTGATCGGTGTAGTGGATCATTCTCTCCAATTGACTCTCAATAGAAGCAGAGAAATCCGGCCTCCATTGTGGTACCGGAGGAAATTGTTTTTCTTCGGCTATCGTAGGGTGACTTAAACCCAAAACCGCCAGAATTGAACTGATTAACTTCTTCATATTTTCATTTCATCTATAACTGGAAAAACGAAATAAAGCTCAAAACTTTTAACTAAAGACAAATATAGTAGCGATTCCTGACCGTGTTGAACGGTGATATCATTTCAACTAATCAAGCAAAACTGGAAAACACATATGCAAAAGGTGTTAATTATCCTCGGCCTAGTGTTTCTAACAATCGGAATCGCGTGGCCCTGGCTTAGCTCAATTCCACTCGGACGTTTACCCGGAGACATTGTAATCCAGCGAGACAATTTCACGTTCTATTTTCCTTTAATGACAATGATCATTATTAGCGTAGTGATATCTCTAATTATTTGGATTTTCCGTCAATAGGAGCAATTTTCTTATGTTGGGTGACCCATCGATTTGTAAATTTGGTCAATCTTACCCTTCAGAGATTTCGGAATAGAATACATCTTCAAAATCCAGACACTCGTATGCCGAACTTTCCTCATTGCAACTGATCACCTGATCTTTGTAAATCACGATACCCAGACCATGTTCATCATCCCAGACACAATCAAAGCCAAAACCGATGACGTCCTTATCTGTGTGTGGAATAACCACTGATTTTAGGCGAATCATAGATAAAATATCACCTTCAGCAATTCGCTTTGCATCCAATTTGTAATAGCTGGAGAAGTACGCCAGATCCCCATCATCAAACTCAAAATACTCAAGCAATTTAGAGGTGTTCGTCAGCAGATAATCACAGGCAATACGATAAAATTTCTCTTCATTAGTAACGAACCAGTCTAGCTTCAATTGTTCGCTACCTTCCGGTACATTGGTTGAAAACAATACAGATTCATCACTAGCAATCTGATGCCAGCCATTAAAGGAACAATGGCCACTACGAGAAAACTTACCTGATTTAAAATCGACTTTGATGGTATTCATTAATTTATGATTTCCTTCGGGGGATTGATTGGAGCTTATTAGATGCTATCTCAGTTATCAAACAACCCAAACCTAAATTCAGATAATAAGTGCAACACTCATGGTTGAAACGGTGAGAGGAGACTAGCTGCCTGTTGGTGGTATTCTTTAGTCACCACCACAACAGAAAAACACCATGAGTTACAAACAGCTAGTCGAAGGACAAAGATACCAGACTCAGGCCTATTTATCCCAGAGCTTAAGCCAAAGAAAATTGCAGATTTAACAGGCAATGGCTTCGTTAAATACTCGCATAAACCAACTGATGATTGTCACGTGATATATTGGGTGAATTCTTAAATTGGGTTGGAAT
The DNA here is from genome assembly GCF_039537985.1 of Litoribacillus peritrichatus. Lineage (NCBI taxonomy): Bacteria > Pseudomonadati > Pseudomonadota > Gammaproteobacteria > Oceanospirillales > Oceanospirillaceae > Litoribacillus > Litoribacillus peritrichatus. The sequence continues at coordinate 1,099,467 of NZ_BAABBN010000007.1, read as the reverse complement.
ACGACATCGAATATTGGCAACACGATGCCGTGGAATTGAAGATGAGTCTGGGCATTGGGTGAGTTGGTTCAGCGCACTACTTCCCGAAACCACTAACATGCGCATTTATATGCACAAAACTTGATCTAACTCTCCATATTGTGAAAATGCATACACACTCTGGGCTGTAATGATCTAAAAGACCCGGAGTGGCCACCCCAACCCCGGCAATACGTTTCTAGATTAAAAATATAACGTCCGGACATCTTCCAACGTACTATCAAAATTCGGCCAATCATGGCGAATTCTGGCATATACCCCATCTATTAATTCATCAGAGTATGTGGGCTCTGTTTCTTTTGGCAAAGTATTGAAAGGCGGAGCCATTATTGGGTGCTCCACCGTCGGCATAGCCAGACCCCGCCACTCTCTTAACCGGAAGATAAAGAGTATCTCCAAAGGGAAGTGATGAACGCCTATAAACTCAAAATCAAACCCTTCTTTACTGTTGCCGTCTCTGGAATGATGCGTATGCCGGTAACAAGCTTTCAAAAGCAACTCATTCAGCACCAGCGATGGGTCTTCATCATCCCAATGATTCAATAACTCATCAAACAGAGGCTCATACAAATCAAGTTGTTCAATTTCTTTAGAGGTATGGCCATGGAACTGAGCTGTTAGTTTAAAGATAAACTTTTGAGTAGCCGCTTTTCTGAACTCGCCAAAGAAAAAGACTAACTCTTTATTCAAAGCATAAAATGCGATTGAAGAGGCAGTAGCAAACTCTTTTTTGGAGTAAAACACTGACATAACTACATAGATAAATAAATCGTACTCATCGATCCGTGCTAACTTGTGTTGACCTCTTGAAGTCTCATTAAAATATATATGCCAAAACAAATGACAAGCATTAAGCAGCCTTAAAGAACTATAGACCTTTTCATAGTCAGTTGTCACAAAAGCTCCTTCCTTAAGTGATTCCCCAACAGCTTGGCCAAGTAAAACATAGTAATATGATCCAAGATCAGCTAATACAGAGGTTATTTCTGTAACGTCTGTATTTTCATACGAGGAATATTCAATCAAACCTGATTCTGCAAAAGCTTTTTTCTTAACAGGAACATTCTGTACCAATTCAGCGGTTATCTTATCTCGTTTTTTCCAACGCTTATAAGTTGTCGTGTAAATATCACTCATAGTTTTTTAACACCATTTGCAACGTACCACCAGAGCCCTCATTTATTCGAGGGACTTCAACCTTAATCCAAATCCCTCGAACTTCACCACCGCTTGCTAAGACTTTCTGTATTTGTTTCGATAGATGAAGATTTTCACCAGGTTGGTTATCACCCCAAGGCCCCTTGGATTTTCTAACCCAGTCTTCTAGTCTCGCCCTTGGTGATGGGCCGTTTGGATCACGGGCAACATCGACACCATTTTGAGAAGACTTCATTTCAGCCAAGTAAACAATATTTTTATCTGGATCGACTATCACGCCGTCAGCACCATGTTTGCTGTTGTTTTGGAAAACAACAAACTTTTTCCCGGTTAACTCTTCCAGATACTGATCCTTGGATTAAAAGAAGCAAGTTCAACGACATCGGTACCAACTAAAACCGTACTGGGCACACTATTTAAGCTAAAATCTAACGAATTGCAGTCACTATCAACATCCACATTTTCTGAGCTTTCAGAAAAAGCCATATTAAATGTCAACACTACCAAAATACCCAAACCGGCTTTCGCTTTATGATTTAAAAACACAATCAATCCTTATGAGTTAAAATCAAACCAAGTAGGTAACATAACTGATAGCCACTTTATACAAACTCCAGACTTAACCAACCCATGCTGGTAACTGGTTAATGATTAGGCAGCAATACAAAAGAACCATTTTCACAACCAACTACATCAACTCCCCCACCAGCACCTGTATATCAGACACCAATGCACTGGCCGCTTGTGCAAGATCCTTCGCGCACGGCATCGCCGTGACCGGTGCTTTCAGCCATGTGTATGACAGACGTAAGGGATTGCAGCTTTTCAAGCCGAGCAAGAGTGGGGATTTTGGTTCTAATGAGTTACTGAAAATTACCAACATTGATCAAATTAAATGATCAAACTGCCCCCTTTTAAATGCAGACTCAACATAGTAGATAGTTTTTTCATATATCCCCATCTGTACATCATCGAACTTTTGCTCGTGCTCCTCGTTATAGAGCGGATGTTCATCGTCATAGTAGGGGTACATCAATCTGGCTTTTTTCTTTTCGATAATAGCCAAATCAATAAGAGCTTCTGCTTCGTCTTCACTCAGAAATATAGGTGGTGTTACATCAGGACTAGGAAATGCGTCTTTTAATATTTGATACCCCTCCTTACCCACAATCTGAGCGATCTCATTTACTAACTCAACCGGCATTAATACTTCACGTTTAATCATGCATTCACAACCTAAAGTTAGAGCTCAACTCCAAACCTTTCATAATCAATCACTTATACAATTTCTATAATTCAAAAATAATGAGGATTTAATATATTCTGAATAGCCCTCTTCACAAATTCATTCAAGCTTAGATCCAGTTCTGTAGCTTGTACTGCTACAGCTTAATGTAGCTCTAAACCCAGTTCTCTCATTAAACGAGCCTTTTCATTGTTTAGCAGCTTTACCATCAGCAAGATAATCATCAACCGCCTCTTCAAACGCCAATGATAGTTCAGCCTCTGTTTCACCTTCATAGTTGATCAAAGGTTCAACAGAAAGCACCTGTCCAAAAAAGCAGTTATCTTCTGAGCTGATTTCCACCGAGCCTGAATACCCTTTGTATTTTAAAACCTTCATATCTGCTCCAAATTCCAGAACATAAGAAACAACCTGTTTTTCAGTCAGAACCAACCACCAACGCTTTTATCTCTGAACCAACATCTTGACCATTACCATACTCCCAACTTGGTAAAGTAACTAACAACAAAGCAGCCCAACCCTGAATAAAGGTAACTTTGGCCTTGCCAATTTCTTTTGAATCAGCTGTGAGATTATAGGTATCCTCACAATGCGCGGGAATTATCCCCAAGGTCAGTACATAGAGCATTGGCTCAAAACAGTGCCTCCCTGCAGGTAAGGCGTTTTCTCTCGTAACCGAAATGTCTTCTTGTTTTATCTCAGGTTGCTTAAAATCACCTTCAGGAGTAACTTGATAAGCGACACAGCCGGACAGGGCTAACACAATTACTATTACGAACAACCTTTTCATATAAAACAAATACACTCTCTGAATTCTTATCTTAACTGTAATTTATTTTCTGGTTTGGGCTCCCTAGACCTAAGTCCAATAGCCAGTATTCCCTAAATACCTTATTGTCCAAGCCATACTAAAATCATAAAGTTAGAAAAGCGAGGGTTCTGTCACCCTCAATACGTTGTCACCCTTGCTGTGTGAGGTAGCATGTCCCCCTGGCTCATTTCGTTAATATCTTTCGGCTACGTTTGTCTGCTGTTCGTCATTGCCTGGCGGGGTGATCGTGCGGACAGTCAGCAGCAAGAGAAGTCTTCGCCTTGGGTGTACAGCTTAACGCTGGCGGTGTATTGCACCACCTGGACGTTCTTTGGGGCCGTAGGTCAGGCGGCGGATGATTTGTGGTCGTTCCTGCCCATTTACCTTGGGCCGATTCTGGTTTTCCTGTTCATGTGGCGGTTTTACGCCCGAATGGTGTTGGTGTCCCGAAAGGAGAACATCACTTCCATTGCCGATTTTATCTCCGCCCGTTACGGTAAAAACGAAACGCTGGCCATGCTGGTCACGTTAATCGCGGCCATTTCAGTTTTACCTTACATTGCATTGCAATTAAAAGCGCTGGTCATGGGTTACATGGCCCTCACAGGGAAAGACCCAAGCAACCTCGCTAACCTGCAAGATAAACAAGACATCGCCTTAACCGTTGCCATCACCATGGCCTTGTTCGCCATCATTTTTGGCACTCGTCACATGTCGATGAACGAGCACCACCGGGGCTTGATGCACGCCATTGCGTTTGAGTCCATCGTGAAGTTATTGGCCTTTTTGACGTTGGGATTCTTCGTTACGTTTCAGCTGTTTGATGGTTTTGGGGACTTATGGCAACAGGCGTCTGCCCGACCAGAGTTCAGCCAATGGTTGTCCCAAAGCCAGCCCGCCAACAGCATGTTGATTCAGGTGTTTCTGGCCGCTGGTGCCTTTATCTGTTTGCCTCGTCAGTTCCACGTGGCTATGGTTGAAAACACCCACCCAAGGGATTTCCTCGTGGCCCGATGGTTGTTCCCCGCCTACCTGATTCTGGTTGGAGTATTTGTGGTGCCTTTGGTGTTGGCCGGTAAATTGCTGCTGGGCGATTCGGTCTCACCAGACAGCTATGTGTTAATGTTGCCGATTCAGGCCGACCAGCCAATGTTGTCCTTGATGGTGTTCATTGGTGGTTTTTCAGCGGCCACCAGCATGGTGATCGTCTCTACCATTGCGCTCAGTATCATGGTCAGCAACCATATGGTGCTGCCATTGCTGTTACGTCGGGAACGTAAAGCACAAACAGCCCAACGAGAACAAACCAAGCATCTTAAAGACAGCAATTATCAACAGTTTCGAGGCACCTTGTTGAATGCCCGACGCATTACCATTGTCTCTTTGTTGTTTCTCGCGTACCTGTTTTATCGCTTTATTGAGGACACCGAAGCGCTGGCCACCATCGGCCAAATTGCGTTTGCTGCCGTCATTCAATTAGCGCCTGCAATGATCGGCGCCCTACTTTGGCAACACGCCAATCGGGCGGGGGTTATCCTCGGTTTGGTGATGGGGGTGTCGGTGTGGTTTTATACTTTAATCCTGCCCATCTGGATCATCCACCTGCCTTGGCTAGCCAAGCTCTTTAACCAGTTACCCAATGAGCTTTGGTGGCTTCAACCCCAACATTTGTTTGGCCTCACCTGGTTTGACCCGGTCACCCGTGGAGCCGCCTTGAGTTTGGTGTTTAATCTGGCTGGCTTTTTCATTGGCTCCCGATTCATTAAAACCCACATCAGTGAACGCATTCAGGCGGCGCGTTTTCAGGGCACGCAACTGGAGTCGATTGATCAACAACACAGCGTTTTGCAGGCCAATATTTCACGGGATGAACTGGCAACGGTGGCCAGCCGGTTTGTAAAACAAGCACAATTAAATGAAGTGTTGCACGATGCCCACCGCCACAACCGGGCCAATCAATCGGAAATTGAGCAGGTCGAGCATTTGATGAGTGCCACCATCGGCGCGGCGTCCGCCAGAGCGGTGCTCAATGCCGCTGTATCAGGCCAGCAAATGCCTTGGGACGATGTGGAAGCCATCGCGTCGGAAACGTCTGAAACACTGCAAATCAGTCAAGGCCTGTTGCACAGTGCCATCCAGAATATGGGGCAAGGCATCAGCATCATCGATAAAGATTTAAAGTTATTGGCCTGGAATAACAAATACCTTGAACTCTTTGATTACCCAAACGGCTTGGTTCAGGTGGGCATTCCCATCGAAACCCTGATTCGGTATAACTCGGAACGCGGCTTATGCGGCCCGGGAGAGGTGGAAGCCTTAGTTCAAAAACGCATCCGTCATCTGAGACAACCTAAAGTTCACCTGTCGGAACGCGAACGACCCGACGGCACAGTAATACAAATGCGAGGCAATCCGCTGCCCGATGGCGGGTTTGTGATGAGTTTTACCGACATCACCCCATTCCGGGAGGCTGAGAGAGCCTTGCTCGAAGCCAATGAACGGCTCGAAGATCGCGTTCAAAGCCGCACTAAAGAACTGCGCGAATTGAATCGTCAGTTGATTCAAATGACACAAAAGGCCGAACAAACCAGCGCCAGCAAAAGCCGGTTCATCGCTGCGGTCAGCCACGATTTAATGCAACCGATGAACGCAGCCCGGCTGTTTACTTCTGCATTATTGGATGACCTTCATTCCAGAAACGAAGATCTTTCAATGGCGGGCTCCATCGATCAATCTCTTCGATCCGCCGAAGATATGTTGAGTGATTTGTTGGACATTTCTCACCTGGAATCCGGTAACCTGAAACTGACCAAAGAACACTTCAAACTTGACGACCTGTTGCATCCACTGATTGAGGAACTGCAACCAGCCGCGCAACAAGCCAGGTGCCAATTAGACTATGTGCCCTGCTCGATGGCCGTATACAGTGATCGACGTTTACTGAGACGTATTGTCCAGAATTTTTTAACCAATGCCCTGCGTTACAGCCACGGGAAACGGGTATTGGTAGGATGCCGCCGCACCAAACACCACATTAAACTCCAGGTTCTGGATAACGGGCCGGGCATTCCAACAGAACAATGCCAGAAAATCTTTGATGCCTTTACCCAGTTAGACCTGCACCAACGATCCACCGATCGAGGTTTAGGTCTGGGCTTAGCCATTGCCAAAGGCTTTTCAGAATTATTAGATACCCGCATTGATGTCAGCAGTGAATTAGGCAAAGGCAGCGTATTTTCACTGAATCTGAAACGAGAGCTGCACACACAAGATTCATGTTCCGGTGAGGACATAACTAAAACCGAGTGCGCTACACCACTGAACCCTGCAAATACGCAAGCAATGAAACAGGCCGATTCCGCGTCCGGCAATCGCAATGCCATTACGGTGTTGTGTGTCGATAACGAACCTGATGTTTTGAAGGGGATGACGGCTCTTCTTTCCGGTTGGGGCTGTAACCTCATCACCGCAAGTTCGACAGAAGAGGCGCTATTGTTTGTTAAACAAAGGAAGGATCAAAGTATGGATTTGGCCATCATTGATTATCATCTAGACCAGGGCGAACTTGGCTCGGAGACGTTGATTCAATTGCGAAACCGGGCTGAATTTACCGGCCCCGCTATCTTTATTACTGCCGATGGTCAACCAGAAGTGAAAGAGCACGTCACCGGCTTAGGCTGTGAGTTATTAACTAAGCCCGTCAAACCCGCCAAACTACGGGCTTTGATCAGCAGTTTGCTGGATCGACGGGTTTAGAAAGCTATTCCGGCTTTACGTCTGAATCAGTATCCACAGACGCCGGATGTTCAATATCCAGCTCATGCAAAGCAATCACCGCCTGAGTACGGTTTCGTACGCCTAACTTCTGAAAAATCGCAGTAGCGTGGGCTTTAATCGTGGCTTCAGAGACTTCCAAATCGTAAGCGATTTGTTTGTTGAGCAGCCCCTCGTTCATCATCACCAACACTTTGAATTGTTGGGGTGTTAACAGAGCCAACTTTTTGGCCATTTCATTTTCATGTAATGAACGTTCGCCAATATTTGTCACCGCTCTTGGTGACCAGATATCACCGTTTAAAACGGCTTCGATGGCTTGCTTAATGGTCGCGGGCTCTGAGGATTTAGGAATAAAACCGGAAGCGCCGAACTGAATGGCCCGGTCAATCACCACCGGGTCTTCCTGAGCCGAAATCACCACCACAGGAATATCCGGAAAGTGGCTTCTTAAAAACACCAAAGCCGAAAAACCTTGAGCGCCCGGCATGTGTAAATCAAGAAGAATCAAGTCAGCATCGGCGTTTTCTTCCAGTTTGGTTTGCAAGCCAGAGACAGAATCGCTTTCATCAATGGCAACGTTTTCTAAAACGCTGCTCTCAAGCTGTGAAGATAAAATCTGCTTGATGGCGGCGCGAAATAAAGGGTGATCATCTGCAATAATAATTCGGTAATTCATAGTGTCCAGATCGTGCCAAGGCGATGCCTTAACATAATCCATCTGGATCTTTATGTCGAACAAATAGTCTGGCGTGCCAGCGTGAATTTAGGCAAGCGATCGGGACTTACTCAGGGACTTAATCAACTCTTTAAATGGTACTGGCCTTGAGAAATAAAATCCCTGGCAGTAGTCGCATTTCATTTCTTTCAGTAACTTCAGGTGGGCTTCCGTTTCAACCCCTTCGGCAATGACTTTGATCCCGAGCTTGTGCGCCATCACGATGATCGCCTCACACAGCACTTTATCATCATGATCCGTGTCTAATTTGCTGATGAAAGCACGATCTATTTTCAGGTACTCTACTTTGATGCGCTTTAAGTACGCCAACGCTGAGTAGCCGGTGCCAAAGTCATCAATTGAGAACTGAAACCCCTGCCGCCTCAAACACTCCAACTTGGTGGTCACTGAGTCTTCGCTCGTCAACAACAAGCCTTCCGTGATCTCAATATTTAACGCGCTGCAAGGTACATCCGCCTCTTCCATTCTTTTTTGCCAAACCCGCTCGGTTTCGATGACATTCGACTGGAATTGAATGGGCGATTTATTAATGCTGATCTGAAAGTCCGGGTCTATTTCCCTTCGCAAACGCTGCAACCGGAGAATACAATCTTTCAGCACGTATTCACCAATTTCATTAATGAGCTTGGTTTCTTCCGCCAAGGGAATGAATTCCACTGGGCTGATCATCCCTTCAATGGGATGAAACCAACGAATTAATGCCTCGGCTTTATGAATTTTACCGGTAAACGTTTCAACAATCGGCTGATAATAAATCTCGAATTGCGATTCGTTGATAGCGTCTCTTAAACTACGAATCAACTCCCGATTTCGTCGTGCTTTCTGCTCCATTGCCTGGGTAAAAAACTGGGCGCAATTTTTCCCTTTGTTTTTCGCTTCATGCATCGCTTGATTAGCAAACTTGAAAAGGTGCTCAGCCTCTTCCGAGTCTTGTGGATAAACGGCGATCCCTATGCTGGCCGTAATAAACACCAGCTCCCCTTCCAATAAAAACGGCGCACCAATGGCCGCCAACAATTTGTTCGAAATGAGCTGAATGGTCTCCGGTTTGTCGACATCAATGTGTCTTAATAGCACCGTAAACTCATCACCACTGAACCGGCCCACCACGTCGCTGTCCCGAACGGTTTGTTCCAACCTTGCCCCCACTTCATACAGCAATGCATCACCGTAAGCGTGGCTCAGGGTATCATTCACTTCTTTAAAGTTATCCAGCCCTAAGAACAGCAAGGCAAAGCCTTTTTCTTCCCGTTCAAGGTTTACAATTTCTTGCTTTAATCGCTCCGTAAAATACTGCCGATTGGGCAACTGAGTCTGACCATCATAGTTGGCATGGCGCCATATTTTCTGGGCATGAAACTTCTTTTCGGTGATGTCGGAGTGAATTTCAACCCAAATCTTCCCATAGCGAGGGTGATCCATCACTGAGACTTTAGCCGCACACCAAAACGTTGAACCATCCTTTCTTTGATTCTCCAGCTCACCCTGCCAAGAGCCAGTGCCATCAATGGACTCCATCAACCCTTCCACCGTAATTTGAGGGTGCTCGCCATCTACTGCATTGACGGCACTGACATGCAAACCAACCAATTCCCCTTCTTCATAACCCAACATTTTTTCAAAGCGAAGGTTGGCGTACAAAATCAGTCCGGTGTTAGCATCCACAAAAAAAACACCATCGTTCACATGCGTAAGCACCTGGCTGTGTAACCCAAGATCCTGATGAATGTTGGTTAGGTTACGGGCATCGCGCAAAATCATAAGAATCAGCAGTCGGTCGGACTCAACAAACGAACTGTAAGAACAAAACAGTGGAATTTGGTTTCCGTTCTGATGAATGCCAGTATAATGATCTTTTAACAGCCCATCGCCTTCCCCCGCAGAGAAAAACATCGCTTCCTGATTGATGGATAAGTCCATGACATTGGAAACAGACACCAAATCAGAAAACTTCTTAGAAAGAAGCTCTTCCGGATCGTACCCAAGAAGCGGTTGGATCTGAGGGTTTGCTAAAATGATCCTCCCGTTTTGATCAATGACCAGTATGGCTTCAGGCAACCGTTCAACAATCACTGAATCAAAAGGTACTTGTGCTAGGGAAGAGCTCATAAACTGAAAATCCCAAGGAATTGACGATAAATTACAGAAATCTTTAAAGTACAACTAACTTTAGACCAGTAAATCATCAAAACCCGGATACTGATCAATAAATAAACAATCACGCACATACAAATACGAATTCTGCTCATTAAGTTCCCCGCTCCAACGCGTTTTACTCAGTAACTACAGCAGGGAAATTTCTCAATTCAGGTAATCCCGTCCTAATTATCCGTTTGATAACTTCTTAAATATCGCCTTAGCTGATACCATCAACTCTGTTTTATCATCAGAATCAGACTGAGCAGCAAGCGCTGTCTTTTTTGCATTTTTCGAATTGATTATCACGAACCAATTTTTAGTTATTTCCAATGAGCAACCTGTTAGCACAAGCGCAACAACTCTCTTGCAATATTATTATTGCAGACCTGTTTTATAACCCGATCTCAAAGCAGCTGATCAGCAGCGAAGGTATGCTGGATGTAGAACCGCGCAGCATTGAGTTATTGGAAGTGTTGCTCAGTAGCATCGGAGAACCCGTTTCAGGCGACGAGATCATTCAACGCGTCTGGGAAAGTGAATATATTTCTAAAAACGTACTGACCAACCGAATCAGTACCCTAAGAGCATTATTCAAACAGCATTCCAGGCACCCGGCTGCCGACAAGGTCATTGTGACTTACCCCAAGAAAGGTTATTACCTGCAAACGGACTTAGTCAGCCTTGATCAGCAAGATTTCGAATCCGATTTTTCGTCCGAACAATTACCCGAACAAAGCAGTCACCAGACTGAATCGCTAAAGAAAACAACAACACAGCAAAACCGCACGAACCTTCTGCATTTGGGTTATCTGTTGCTCATCTTTTGTATTTTAATTTTTTCAGGATGGTTCTACGGCAACAAACAAGGGGAGATCACCCCAACCATCATCAAATCAGAATTAGAAACCCGTGCCACCGTACCTGTGGTCGACATTCTTTTAAATACCATCAAAGCCAAAGATGCCCACGCTCAAAAATACTTAAAAGAAGTCAAGGCGTTGGCCCTAAGCCACACCCTCAATTACCCTTACGTTGATTTAAAAAATCAGGATTCGCCCACCTACTTTTTAGACCCCATTGATGACTCCATATACTGGCCCGGAGGCCGAAATGTGCTGGATTACGATTACAAACTGAACCTCTTCCTCAGTGAAACCAACGACCCGAACATCATTAACATCGTGTTGGAGCTGATCTATCAGGGGTCCAATAAACTGGCGTTCAAGTCGGAGCATGACATCAAACTGAACGAGATCAAATACGGTTTACACCTGCTGGCCGAAGATGTCTCCGGTTTTCTCAGCCTGCCTAAACCGGAAAAGTTCAAAACCTACGATCAGGACATCACCCAGCAACTGATCGAAAATGGCGACCAGTTAATTCGTTCCCTGAAACACAGAACCAAGTTCTCCCGATTCGAAACCGAATACATCGCCCGACAGGCATTTTTATCAAACGAATTGTCACCATCGGACTTACTCAAAGCCATTGATGTGATTGAATCGAGTGCCAAATACCCAACCGAAGAAATTGGCATCTGGTTAGGGCTATTACACTACAAACTGGAAGAATACGAACAGGCGCTGGAATACCTCAATAAAGATCAGGCCTACAACAAAATACACAACGCTTTTTTGTATCTGGTGTTATCCAACATGGCGTTGAAACGGGAAAGCATTAATGAATTTCGCCTCTTCTATTTGAAGTCCATTGAAGCATTAAGCGAAGCCGTTTCCAGCGAAGAAATTTTTAAGCGCCTGGCACAGCCGGAAAACAAAGAAAGCTGCTTCGCACCCTGGCAATCTCTTACGTTCAGCGAGTCCAACATTGAACTGTTGCAAAAACGCAAAGCCCGGTTCGTTGAGTACTGCGAAGCGGTTGCAGAGCATCTGGCAGCCGTCACTCGATAGTCCCTAAATAACAGTACCTAAATAACAGTACCTAAATACTAGTACCTCAATGCTAGTACCTAAATAACAGCGCCTAAAAAATAGCGGCCCGTCCTATATGCTTCCGGGTTAGATTCTGCTTGCCAGAAACTGGCCCAAACTACTTCGCACCTTATTCACAACCTGTTGCATCGTTGGATCATGAGATCAGGTGATACCTGCAATATTTTGCTGCCTGCGCTAAAAGTTTAAACCACTTTAATGCCCAGACTTTTACTGGTTTAAAACCTATTTTCCGACATGGATATTTCGTTAGAACCACTTTAAAACCAATATCGACCGACTAAATACCACTTTAAAATCAAACAGATAAACATTTATTAAGGTTAATTAAGTTTCTGTTTGGTTTTGTTATTAGCCCTCTGTAATCCCCCTCCCTAACATGCCTCCCCATCAAACGTTCACAGACATTGAACAAAACAAATCGCCAGTATCTGCCAATGAAAAACAGCATACCGGTCTCTGATTTCAACCATTTAATGAAAAACCTTAGGGATTAAAAAATATGACCATTAAAAATCAAACCTTCATTGCTTCCGTCATCTCATCTGCGGTCTTCATTGCGCCTGCCGTCTCGGCGAGTGACTGGTATACCGGGTTGGAAGTCGGCGGTGGTAAACACAGCAGCAGCTTCAGTTCCAATGTCGAAGTGGATAAAGACGACCCGGTTAAAGAAGCCGCAGGTAAACTGGACAGTGCCAATTACCTTCGCATTAATCTGGGCCGCTACATTACCGACAACGTTCGTGTTTATGGTTACGCCCAATCGGGCAGTAAATCGGAAGTTTCCTACATAGAAACCGACTTTGAAACTACCGATAAAACCAAATTTGAGAAAAACGATTACCAGTTCGGTGTGGGCAGCGATTACCTCTACCAATTCAACGATGATTGGTCTTTCGTGGCAGGCGGCAACCTGGGGTATTACAACTCATCGCTTGATTTTAAATTCAGCCAGAAGGATGACGAAGGTAACTCAGCCAGTTTGAAAAAGTCCTCCACCAACCGGGGTGCGGTCGCAGGTCTCAACGCCGGTTTCGGCTATAACCTGACCGAGGACTGGACCATAGAAACAGGCTTGAAGTATTCCATGTTTAACGACAATGAGCACAAACTCAAGTTCGATGATGAAGAAAACAGCCAGCTGAAATACAAATACAAAGACGCAACGCAATACTATTTGAATGCGTCTTACCGCTTCTAACAGCAACGCTTTCGCGGCTTAACAACGATTCGATTACGGTAATAAGAGCACTTTGTCTCCAGACTTCCCCCACCCGCTCTTATTACCTTCTTACAAGCTCAGTTGATAATAGTGATCAACAACCAGCCAAAGTTAACGAGGGCTACCATCATGTTCAAGAAATCATGGGTCATTTTTGCCTACATCCTTTCTTCCAGTACCTTTTTAAGTAGCTTTGCTTACGCCAGTCAATACTACGCTCAACTTGAAGTGGGGAGTTCAGATCAAAACAACGACGCTTCCACTAAGCAAGGAGCAATAAGATCCGATCAAGCCAAAACGGTAAAGAAACTGTCCGAGACGGACTACCTTAGAATCAATATCGGGCACCAAATCACCAACACTTTCCGCGCCTACAGCTATTTTCAAATGGATGATTCACCAGAGCTTAATTACAAGCACTTTTCAACCGTGTCCCAGCAAGTGAATGGCCAGCCGACCGAATTAAAAGCACGCGAAAAGATTCAACTTCAAAAGAAAGATTACCAGTTAGGTGCCGGCGCAGACTATCTCTACCCGGTCACGGAGAAATGGACGCTCTCCACCGGTGCGCAAGTGGGAATGTACCTGTCAGAAGTCACCTTTTCCAATGACGTGAAAATACGAAATATAAAAGGTATGAAGGAAAACATCGGTCAAAATTCAACCAACAGTGGACTGACGGCCGGTGTGAGTGCGGGTATTGGTTACGACGTCAATGACCAATGGAAACTCGAAACCGGAGCCCGTTATTCGGTGTTCGATAACAACCGGCATTCGCTGAGCTACTTCCCCAACAAAACCCATTACACCTTTAAAAATGCGACTCAGTATCAGGTCAGTGCTTCGTATCAGTTCTGACTCCCAAAACAAACAACTAAAAATAACCCATAAAAATCAACAACCTAAATATTTATTAAGGTTAATTAAGTTTCTGTTTGGTTTTGTTATTAGCCCTCTTGAGTGCTCATCCCTAACATGCGCTCACATCAACCGGGCACCAATGGCACGGTAAAAAGCCAACCAACATTTTAAGTTTATACACACATAGGAAATACAATGACACAATCTAAACACCCTCTTGCAATCGCCCTCCTTACCTCGCTTTCAGGTTTTACCGCTGCTACGTTGAGCACAAATGCAGCCGCCGACAATTGGTATATAGGTGCAGAGTTTGGCGCAGGCAGTTACACAACAAGCCTTTCCAGTAACCTCGATTTAGACAAAGAGGATTCTGAAAAAAAAGCCGTGAATGAACTCGATTCATCCAACTACCTGAGACTGCAGTTCGGCAATTACATCAACAAAAACTTACGGGTTTATGGCTACATGCAGGTGGGTGATAACACAGAATTAAGCTATGAAGAATATTCCATGGGGATCATCAACATTGGTGACGATCTGGTTCAGGTGCCTGTGAAAGAAACGGTTCAATTTGATAAAGATGATTACCAATTAGGTCTGGGCTCCGACTATTTATTTCACTTCAACGATGACTGGTCGGTCTTCGCCGGAGGCAACCTAGGTTATTATTCATCGTCGCTGAAATACACTTACAAAAGCAACGTGGCCAACTTGCCCGGCATGCAATACAGCGTCAGTAAAACATCAAAGAACAATGGCGTGACGGCAGGTTTAAATGCCGGAGTCGGTTACAACATCAATGAGCAATGGCGCCTTGAAACCGGAGCTAAATACTCTGTGTTAGTGGATAACGACCACAAGATTCAGTTCGAAGATGAATACATGACCTACAAATTTAAAGGCACCTCTCAGTATTACCTGAACGCGTCTTATCAGTTTTAAATCTGAATTAAATACCGACTCAAAATAACTCATCGGATGAAGATAATAACAGCCTTCTGTCCACGCTTATTATCTTCACCAAATGAGCATTTTAAAACTGGGCTCAACGCCTTTAGTGCAACCGATAGGAAATCAATCACCCGCTAGGATTCGAACTCCATCGCCTGAGGCAAGTCATCTGTGATCTCGTACCATGGGGCTTTACTGCCAACAAAAACATGACGACTTGGTTTGACCTTAGGGTCAGAATCCAACGTTCCTAAAGGAAATCCAAACACGTCAGGTTTGTGATCAAACTTCGTTAATAAACTGGAACCACACTCAGAGCAAAACCCTTTGTGCTCCCCCGGAGACGACTCATAAAACTTAATAAACGCTTGTCCCTCAAGGGTTTTCCAGTCTGACGAAGCAATGCTTGCGCGCGTTCGGAACGCCGATGCATGCAGTTTACGGCACATGCTGCAATGGCAGTTCAATACATCGTCCAAGGGGCCGGTAATTTGATATTTAACCTTCTGACAAAGGCAACTTCCTGTTAAAGCCATATTGAATCTCCTGAATAAGTTCAGCCATTATGTAAGAACCGTGCGGTAAAAAACACGAACAAACAGGCCAAGAAACGTAAATTATGCGCCAGATAACTTACCTGAGTAGCGCTTTTCAGGAAGGTTGCCGATAGCCAAACCATCAACCAAGATCACCGCCGGTTAACAACACTTTGCGCTTATGAGAAACACGAATCGAAGGTAATAACGTTTTAGGCACCAAGAAAGCCCCTAAGACAGGCAAACACCAAACCACCATCAAAGCAAAAAACCGGATGAGTACCGATTCAGAAGTGGATTGCACAATCAACAAAGACACTTTTAAGTTAATGTAACCAACGACCACCACCAACAAAATAACAAACAATAATAACAAGTCCATATGCCTAGCTTCCTTTCTAATCCTGTCCTTGGATCACATGAGTTAACACGTTGATTTCATCCAGTAGTCTAACTCCAATAACGGCCTTAACCTCATTCCCTTGACCATTAATTACAGTATTTTTTAACGCACTGTCAGACGCCTCAACTGCGTACAGATTATTTCCTATGACACGACCTCTGACTAAATCAAGACTGTATTTCCCTTCAAAATTTGCCTGGTGCAAAACCACGTCCACGCCAAACCGAATGCCATTAAGTTCAAACCTAACGAATTCTTCGCCCCTATGGAAATAGCACTTATCGATATTCGTTTGTGCGAGTTTTCGGTATCTGAGCTAAATACCTGTACCGTCGACAACAATTTAACGAATTCTAAATTGAAACACGCACCGTTCTCCCTTTCTATGAACCGAGCAAAAAAGAACACGAAAGGCTATGCTTAACCAATTGCAGGAGGCATTATGTCAATTAACTATGGAGCTGCCAGCATGTTATCCCGCCCCGTCTTAGTGTTTTTTTTCAGCCTGCTGTTCAGCATCTGTCAGGCAGAAACCTACCATTTTGCCTCAGGTGAATTTCCTCCGTTTACCGGAGAAGCGGTCAAAAACGGCGGCCTTGCGACTGAAATCGTGGTCTCAGTGGTTCAGGACATGGGGGATCAGAGTGAAGTGAATTTTCTACCTTGGAAGCGAGGCTATAAACAAACTCAAGAAGGTCTATACCTCGGAACCTTTGCTTATTCCAAAAACAAAGAACGCGTCAAAGAGTGGTTCTACTCCGAGCCTCTATACACCCTCAAAGAAGTATTCATTGTCCAAAGGGGCAGTAATATCCATTATCAATCCGATTACGACCTCAGAGGTAAAAATGTGTGTAAACCTCAAGGCTATAACTTATTCAGATTAAAAAAACTCGCTGAGAAAGGCATCATCATCATTGATCAACCTCCGAATATGAAACATTGCTTCAGAATGCTTGGCGCAGGTAGAGTCGATATGGTGATGACCAACAGCGAAACGGCCGAAGCCTTAATTCAATCCGAAGCGGATAACCCTACAGAATACAAAATCTTAGAAACGCCGTTCACCACCATTGGGCACCACCTGATCATTCCCAGAACCAACAAGGCAGGTGAAAACTTTCTCAAACGCTTTAATCGCGTATTAAATACCTACAAACATGACGGAAAGATCGATGCCATGATCCAGAACTATTTTTGAACCTGTTCTTCAGAAGAATGCGCCCCCTTTCGGACTTTGCCGGGTGAAACGCCAAAGAATTGTTTAAACGCTTTACTGAACGCCGCTTCAGACGAATACCCGGCGATCTCGGCAATTTCATACATGGACTTAACACCCGATTGGAGATGCTCTTTCGCTTTCTGCATTCGCCAGTTCACCAGATAGGTTTTAGCGGGAATCCCCACCAGCTTACTGAATTTTTCAGAAAACGCCGTTCGCGACATCGCAACATGATCTCCAAGCCTTTCTACCGTCCAGTAGGCTTCATCTTCAGCATGGATAGCATTGAGCGCTTCACCGATTTGAGAATCCATTAGCGCTGCCATGTAACCCATCTTCGAAACATGACTTTTCGTGTACGCCCGCATAATCTGAATAAACAGCACTTCGGTTAAGCGGTCGACCATCACCGTAGAGCCTGGCGATTCAACACGAGATTCATAAGACAGCACCGTAACCAACGATCTTAGCCAGTCCAGCTCCGGGGTTTCGCTCGACTTAATGTGTATAAAACATGGCAGATCTTTAAGAAACGGGTGATTAATGGAAGAGTCATAATCAAAAGAGCCACACATCAACGTGATCGCTTTGGCCTCCTCTTGGCCTTGCACGGCAAACGGATTATCCCCGGCCAAGATTTGCTCCACCACCGAAGGCCCTGGCAGCACCCGGCTGTGGCTTTGATCGCTGATCCAGTGCGCGCCTCCGGTAGGAAAAGCAACAATATCGCCTTCCTGCAGGTGAATCACGGTTTCGGAATGCTCCAGCTTCAACCAGCAATCACCTTCAACCACCACGTGAAACAAGCCGTCTTTACGTTGACCGACGTTCATTCCCCACGGCGCATGAAAATCGGTACAAAAATAGGTGGTCGTCTTTAACCGAATGGTTCTTAACACATCTGCCAGTGCATCCATTTGAAGATCCTTTACTCCGTTCTTTGTCACCGTTAAGTCGAGTGCACTTTTACTGAAAAACCCGGACTGGACGATTCGTTCTGGGCGATTCGTTCCGAACGATCCCTTCGGGACGATCCCTGCCGAACGAAACATCATAAATCGCGAACATTACATCATATTTTGTCGGCTTCGAATTTGGATAATAGCAAACATCCAACAAGTTACGAGCAGGAGAAAATAAAATGAGCAACGCAAAAAACATTACCAACCTGTCACTGTACCACTTTGAAGCGTGTCCATACTGCGCACGTACCAGACAGGCGATTCAACATTTGGAATTAGACATTCCCAAGTATGACATACGTTCCAACCCGGCAAAAAGAACCGAGTTAATCCGAAAAGGCGGTCTTGGTCAGGTGCCTTGTCTGAAGATCGAAACGTCAGATGGCAATACAGAATGGCTGTATGAATCCAGCGACATTATTAAATACCTGAATAGCAATGCAGACATCATCCGAAAACAAACCCAGCAATACGCTTAACCGGCCTCTTTAGCGTATAGGTTCAACCGACAGTAAACGTCCAGAAGGTGATAGGCAAAAATCATGAACAAACGACACGTTGAAGTAGCAATCATAGGTTCCGGCACGGCAGGCATGGGTGCATACCGGGCTGCACGAGCACATACCGACAGCCTCCTGTTAATAGAAGCCCATCAATACGGCACAACTTGCGCCCGCGTTGGTTGTATGCCCAGTAAATTACTGATTGCCGCCGCTGAAGCAGCGCATCATGCCAAAAAAACGGAACCATTCGGCGTGTCTGTGGAGAACGTGCAGGTGGATGGTAAAGCCGTGTTAGAACGGGTTCGTCGAGAACGCGATCGTTTTGTCGGGTTTGTGGTTGAATCCGTCAATGGTTTTCATGCTGACCATAAGCTTATGGGCTATGCAAAGTTTAAAGACGACCACACTCTGGTGGTGGATAACCATACAGAAATAACCGCTGATCGAATAATCATCGCCACCGGTTCACGCCCTTCTTTTCCGGGTCTATTCTTAGAAGTTGGAGACCGATTGCTCGTCAATGACGACCTCTTCGAACTGGAAGAGTTACCTGCATCCGTCGCAGTGTTTGGCCCTGGGGTGATAGGCATGGAACTCGGGCAAGCACTGAGTCGGCTTGGGGTAAACGTTAAAGTGTTCGGTCGTGGCGGTTCCGTTGCCGCCATCCAAGATCCAGAGATCCGAACCTACGCAGAAACAACCTTTAATGAAGAATTCTATCTGGATGCCAATGCCAAGGTAAACGGCATCCGAAAAACCGGAGACGCCGTTGAGATTCACTATGTGGATAAGTCCGGTCAGGACGTCACGGAAACCTTTGATTATTTACTCGCCGCCACCGGTCGCAAACCCAACATAGACAACCTGGCACTCGAAAACACCAGCCTGACTCTGGATGATCAGGGCGTACCGGTGTTTGACCGATACACAGGTCAGGCCACCCCTGGCCACATATTCATCGCCGGTGATGCCAACAATGATATTCCCCTGCTTCACGAAGCTGCCGACGAAGGACGCATTGCGGGTGATAACGCAGGCCGTTATCCCGATGTGCGTTCAGGTCTGAGACGAACACCATTGGCCGTTGTCTTCACCGAGCCTCAGGTAGCCTCGGTGGGTTTATCATTACAACAAGTCGAAGCCCGCTGCCAGTCTTGTTACGCCGTAGGGCAAGTCAGTTTTGAAGACCAGGGCAGAAGCCGGGTCATGGGCAAAAACAAAGGCATTCTCAAGGTATACGCAGAGCAAGGCAGTGGCTTGCTTTTAGGCGCTGAAATGTTTGGCCCGGCGGCAGAGCACATTGGCCACTTGTTGTCTTGGGCGGTACAACAAAGAATGACCGTCAGCCAGATTCTGGACATGCCGTTCTATCATCCGGTCATTGAAGAAGGGGTTAGAACGGCACTTCGAGATGTGAACGCCAAACTGCATATCGGACCGGAACTGATAGAACATTGCCTGGATTGTGGCCCTGGCGCATGATTTTTAAGAGAACGAAAGATTCAAAGCGTGAATATCAGAAAAATGACATTTTGATAAAAGCCTCGCTTAGAGCGTAATGAGCGTTTTCTCTCAGTAGAATTTAAAAAATGGCGTGGCGGCAACAGATTTCATGAGCCAATGAATTACCGCCATCGCATCTTCTGTAATTTCGACGGGTGCAATCACTAATCGGCTGCTCTCGCCATGGGGTTCGGACACCGTAAAAGCCTGATCTTCAAAAATAAAATGCACATGGACGTCATCCGACTGAAATAACTTACGGACTGAAGTAACGTCACAACCTTCGCAACGCTTGATGAACCGAGCTATCGACCCTGACCCCATAAAGCTGTTACTGATTTCAAACGCCGTTACTTCGCCTTCTGCATTTTTTAATTCAAAGACTTGCATGATCATTCCCTTTCAAAAATACATCCGGTATTGAGCCATTCATGTTCAGGAATTTGTATCGGCTGTCTTTATTATTTTATGAGTCAGATTTCGAAACTCGACCTTCTTCAAATTTGGGTAAATCATCTCCCGACTGATACCAATCAGCACCGTATTTAGTATAAATATGGGCATCAGGTTGAATTGGCAGTTCCGTATCCAGTGTACCTAATGCAATTTCGACAATACTCCCGTCGTCCTCTACACCCGAAAACGTCAGGCTAGAACCACACTCATTGCAAAACTGCCTGTTCGTACCGTTTTTTGCTTGATATGTTTTTAACAGGGATTCACCGGAAAGCCACCGGAAATCTGCTTTTTTGGCAGCCCCAAATGTAGCAAATGCCGCCCCATGAAATTTACGACACATGGAACAATGGCAATGAGCCATCTTTGGATCAAATTGATCAACTTCATACGAAATTGATCCACACAGGCATTGGCCGCGATATGACTTATTAACCCCCACAGAACTGGCTCCTTAAAAATGAATGCCTTATGGTTCAACGTCCAACCGCTTTTTCATATGAAACAATTGGGAACCTATGGGCCTGTCTTCCAGCACGCCATAAACTTCATAATCCAGCTTTTGATAAAAAACTTTCGCTTCCGCCGTTTTCAAAAAGGCAACCACCGCTCCGTTCTTTCTGGCGTAATCTTCAGCCTGCTCAACCAACGTTGCGCCTATCCCTTGGCCACGTAAAGACTCGTCGACCCAAAGGGTAAGAATTTCCAGTCCATCCCAATAACAATTAGCGTGAATACCACCCACCAACCGGCCCGATTCATCTCTGGCTTCCAGCATAAATAACTTATCGGCCGATTCCGGAGCAATGCCAGGGAACTGGGTTTGCAGGTAATCATCGAACCGGCGGTTCAACTCACTGGCCTGCTCGGAGGACGGCAACTCAATGCACTCCAGTTGGACCTGTTTTCTTTTCACCGAACCACCTTTAACATCGCTTTCTTATCTTCGAGTTCATCATTTGAACAATATAATCACACAACCAAGGCTATTATTGAGTTTGCAAGTGAGTAACGCAGGCTCTTAACTTCTTACTGATCCGGGTTTGGTTTTCGATCATCTTCAAGTAAGGCCAGGTAGTACGTTCACCTGTTTTAAGTAAATAATGAATCTCGTCGATGGTTGGGTTCTTCATAAACTTCAAAAACCATTGCGCAGGGAAGTCAGGATGTAAATTAATATCCCCCAAATACTCCTGCCCTAATATCAAAGAACCATGATCCAGCCAGGATCGCCACGGCTCCCGATGCAAACGCCGTTGAGCGACTTTCAGTAAGGTTCTGCTCTGACTGACTAACGAAGACACCGCCAGATCTTTAGCTACCGCCGCCAACCCGCTCTTCTGCCGATGCGATACAAAAGGCAACACATGAGGGTTTGCCTGGCTCACAATGAAGTAATTCACATTGTGTAAACGACCAATGCGTTGCTGCGGTATGTCGGAGGCAAAAGAGCCATCCACCCAGTACTCACTCGGCATGTAATCAACGATGTTACCATTGGCTTGTTTGGCCCGTAATTTACAGGGCGGAAATAACCCCGGAACCGAGCAAGATGCTCTGGAAGCCGAACTGATCAAGACGTCCGGTGCGGTTTGGTAGTTAAGAATTCGGGGCTTTTGACCAGGCCGGTTAGAGGACACCGAAATGCTGATCTCGCGACCGGTTTTCCGGTAAGCTTCAGCAAACGTCAGGTTCCCCATATTTGCTAAGATGCACTCGTTCAACTGCGCTTCATTGAGTAATGCCTTTGCCGAAAACATGTCTCGCCAAGGTAAACGTTTTAATGGCCGATAGTGACGCTCTTCTGGCTTTTTAAACAACTCATACAGTGCTTGATCATCGTTCACCGCCAGAATGCCTGCAGCAATGGAGCCCATACTGGTGCCAGAAATCACCTCCGGCAACACTCCCTGTTCCAATAGCGCCTTCACCACCCCGACATGATAAATACCAAAAGTTCCACCCCCACTGAGCATCAAAGCCGGTCGACCAAAGTTGGTTTCCGCCTGAGTAAAAACGGCCAGTTTTTGGGAGACAGAAAGTTCTTTGATCTCGGTTTCACAAATGCAATCCAGCGCACACTCCACCGCGCTCAGATAGCTTTCGACCACGTGTTTGGGGCCGGTTAAGGCCAAACTGTACAACCGATGACTGTTCAGTTCTGCCACCATGCGATACAAAGATTCTCTTAGGAAATCGACAAGTTTGAGCCATTGTCTGGACGCGATTAAAGTATTGATCCGCTTTACATGAACATCAAGCAAGGCATAAACGCCATCATCCGGGATATGACTTTGCCAAGCCAGATGATCATTGAGAGCATCAATTTCTTCAGCCAGCGACAGCCATTCAGGGTAGCTGTTCGCTGACTTCAGGCGAGCATATAAAGATTTGAGAGTGTCTTTTTTCATAACAAGGTGACGGCGTTGATTCAAAGGCGGAAGTCATAACCATATCACCTTTTCATGAGCCAGTTGTAATAGAGATGAATGAAATACCAACCAACCGATTTACTCCGAAGCCGCCTGTTTCTGCAAAGCCTGCGCATCAAACTGCACAATTCGGACATCTCGTTGTGGGAACGGAATTTCAATGCCATTTTCTTGCAAGGTTTCCAGAATGATCAACAACAAATCACCACCCACTCGGTTACGGCCGTCGTCGATGCCTTCCATCCAGAACTCCACAAACATGTTCACGCCATTGTCCCCGAAGCTGTCAATCTCACAGTCCGGCCGTTCTTCAAACGGTAAATCCGGGCCACTGAGTACCTGAGGGTGATTGGCCACAGCCTCTTTAATCAGCTCAACCATGCTGCGAACATCGGTTTTATAGCCGACGGAGAAGTCCACCCGATACCGTTGCTTGCCATTTTTATGCGTCCAGTTAGTAAAAGAACCAGAGATAAACTTCTCATTCGGCACCACGATATCTTTGCCATCGAACGTTTCCAGTGTGGTCGAGCGCATGTTCAGCTCGGTCACGGTTCCACTCCGGCCATCTTCCATTTCAATGTAGTCTCCCACCGAAATGGAGCGGTCAAAAATAATGATCACCCCAGAGATGAAATTAGAAGCAATGGCCTGCAAACCAAAACCTAAACCTACACCCACAGCACCACCGAATACCGCCAGCGCTGTTAAGTTAATGCCCATCAATTGCAGCATGATCATGATGATTAAAAAGAAAAGGGCAATTTCAAACAGCTTGGCCACGATTTCACGGGTACGGAAATCAAGCGACTCCTGCTTACGAATAATGGTTTGCCCGGTGGAATTTGATACTCGCCCTAACCAAAACAGTAACGAACCAAAAATCAAAGTACGTGTCAGCCCATACGCAGACAACTTAATGTTACCCAGCTCAATCGACATGGACTCAAGCACACGGATGATGTCGTCCAGCACCCCGATCACATAGAAAAACAGAATGGGGATGCCGATCCACCGAAAAGCCATCGCCACAAAAGCGTTCGTCACGAATAAGGTGACGAAAGAATGAAAAAGCAGAAACAACGCGATGGCAAACGCCACCTGAATCACCCAGCCGTCTTCTAAAACCCACTGACTGAATTCAAGGGAAATGCGTAAGAAAATTAAAGCGAGTACCGGGAACAATAATTTACCGCACCGGTACATCAAAGCCCTGAGCGGCGCATTCACATCAGACGTAGGGGGCTGTCTGAGAACCGGGGTGTACTTAAAAATTCTGGACGCAAGCGTATAAGCCAGCAGATAAATAAGCGCGATGATGCCTATTTGATGATAGGTTTCAATACTTAAAACAACTTCAAGCACATTCTGAGAAATGCGTTCAACGTGTTCCAGCAGCGTATCCGTAATCATTCTAAATCACCACACAATTAATCAAGCCGAACAACTCGGCAGTCAAGGCTCACTGACGTTTGCCACCGTCATAAATCAATGAACGTTAAGCCGATTTCTCGGCCTTTTCTTCAGGCTTCGCGTCTGTTTTCGCAGGAGCAATTTTACCAATCGGGGTCAACCGCTCACGAGGGTTCACCAACGTTGGTCGCGACAAAATCAGATTATTGGGATAAATGATCACTTCGCGCGACTCACTAATCATCTTGGTATTGAACAAATTAATCTCTGAAATATAACCTTCAATGAAGTTATCGCCGTCCATGATGCGCACAAAGTTACCACGCTTATAAGAGTTATGAGCGAGCAACAGAAAAAAGGAAGTCACATTACTTAAAATGGACCAACTGGCAAACAAGGCCACACCGGTGACCGCTAAGATACTGGCAGATAAGGTTAACAACCCTTTAAAATCAAACCCCCAGACAATCAGGGCAGAAGCCACTGCACCGATCATCAGAATGATATTCAGTGCCGACAGCGCTTTGGCTACCGATTGATCTTTCAGGCGGCCAACTTCCGCCTGTTCCCGAATTCTTGGACCTGCAAAAAACCGAAAGACACCATAGAAACTGAAAATGACCAGCGTAAGCGCAACATTTAACTGATATGTGCTCAGCCAATCAAAAACAATACTTTCCATACAACTATTTACCTCACTCTTTACCTTTCGGTTATTGTTTATCTGTAAAATTATTTATTCAGGAACTGCTTATTATTCAGTCACTTACTATCTTGCAAAAACTCTTTATTCGGGTCGACCAACACAGATTCTGGCATCGCCTGACGCCCTAACAACATCAGGTAACTCATGGATGACCGGTCAGTCAGGGTTAATTCGATCAATTGATCAATTGCTCCCAGTTTCAACCAAGTATCGATAACAAAACGTTGTTCTTTTTGACCATTGGAGCTCTTTATCACATTTTTTCGTTTGAGCAGAGCCTCCCTGCGCACAATCTGATTGACGTTATGGACATCCGGATGAATATCAAAGCTGATCCACTGAGCGCCATCTTTCTCCACACACTCCACATTATCTACATGGATGGAGGATGTTTTGGCGCCCGTATCCACCCGAACCTGCATATTGAATATATCCAGATCCGGTAAATCACAGTGCTCTATTGCACCCAAAATTGTCGATTGCATACAGGGACTCCCCTTCAGTTCTATGACATCGTTAACTCATCTTGCATGATTTCAATGTTATCTACTACGTCGGTCGGGTTGCTGAAATACGCAATATGGTACATGGCATCCCCTTCCTGGGCCAAAGGAATGTTCTGTTTGCCCACCACAATGCCCTTGGCATTGGCTTTCACATAGTCCAGCACCGTTCCGAACGGATCTTTAATAGACGCCAGTGTATCGCCTTTCAGCACATGATCACCGAGATCTTTTTTATGATTCACAAAGCCACTGTCGGTCGCTCTGACCCAGCCCGACTGCCTGGCCACAAAAGGTTCAACCGACGTTTTGGCCCGACGTTTAGTCTTAGCCAGCATGCCTAAGTGCCGCATCACATTTACAATGCCTTTGACACCCACGCGTATGGACAACTCGTCGAACCGAAGGGCTTCCCCTGCTTCATAAAGCAAAATTTTCACGCCCAGCTCACCAGCCGCCCCTCTTAAAGAGCCGTCCCGTAAGTTGGCATTAATCAACACTGGAACACCAAACGCTTTTGCCAAATTTAAAGTGTCTTCATCGTCCAGATTAGCGCGAATTTGCGGCAGGTTAGTCCGGTGAATCGCCCCCGTGTGCAAATCAATGCCATAGTCACACTTGGCCACCACTTCATTTAAAAATAAGTGGCTGATCCGCGCCGCCAAAGACCCTTTTTTCGATCCAGGAAAAGAACGGTTAAGGTCTCTCCTGTCGGGTAAATAGCGGCTCTGGTTCAATACGCCATAACCGTTCACAAACGGCACGGCAATCAATGTTCCTTTTAAAGACTTGATTGAAGCGCTGTTAATCAGACGACTGATAATTTCAATACCGTTCAGCTCATCACCGTGTATCGCCGCGCTGACAAACATCGTCGGCCCTTCCCGCTTTCCCCGCTTTACAAACACAGGAATGCACATACTGGTGTCTGTATAAAGTGAAACGGTTGGCAGCTCAATTTTTTTGGTCTCACCCGGAAGTATTTCTACACCACCTATCTGAAGACTTTTCATTCGTCTAACCTTTACCTTTGGTTTTGGTACGATTTGGTTTGGCATTCTTTTCAATGTAGTCAAAAATCATCCCCGCCACATCTTTACCGGTCGATACTTCAATGCCTTCCAAACCAGGGGAGGAATTCACCTCCATCACCACCGGGCCGTTATTGGCTCGCAGAATGTCCAC
Source organism: Litoribacillus peritrichatus (assembly GCF_039537985.1). Taxonomy (NCBI): domain Bacteria; kingdom Pseudomonadati; phylum Pseudomonadota; class Gammaproteobacteria; order Oceanospirillales; family Oceanospirillaceae; genus Litoribacillus; species Litoribacillus peritrichatus. The sequence goes on along the minus strand of NZ_BAABBN010000007.1, from coordinate 1,072,751 downwards.
ACCGCACATGCCCAATCCCATAGTTTTCGCCGCATCAACTGCCGTTTTACGCTCCGCCGGGGAAAGCTTAACCAGTTCAGCCGACCCACCACGGTGCAGATTCGAACGAAACTCACCCGGTGCCGCCTGCCGTTTCATAGCCGCAACCACCTTATCGCCGATCACCAGGCAGCGGATGTCCGCACCGCCCGCTTCTTTAATGTACTCCTGAACAAGAATGTTGGCTTTTAGCCCCATGAAAGCTTCAATGATGCTTTCCGCTGCTTTATTCGTATCGGCCAACACCACCCCAATGCCCTGAGTGCCTTCCAGTAGCTTAATCACCACCGGTGCACCACCGACATTTTTCAACAAATCGTCAACGTTATCAGGGTGATGAGCAAAGCCTGTTCTCGGTAAGCCTATGCCTTTTCGGGACAACAACTGAAGCGAACGCAACTTATCCCGGGAACGACTGATTGCCACCGACTCGTTGATACAGAAAGTGCCCATCATTTCAAATTGCCTGACCACCGCCGTACCGTAAAAAGTCACGGATGCACCAATTCTCGGTATCACCGCATCATACAAAGGCAGCGGCTTACCTTTGTAACGAACCGTTGAATTGCTGCTGGTGATGTCCATGTAACAGTGCATAGTGTCAATAATATCTACCGTATGACCACGGAGTTCACCCGCTTCTTTCAATCGTTTAGTAGAGTACAACTTGGGATTACGGGATAATATTGCGACTTTCATGGCCGCCTCCTGAGATGAATAAACCGATTTAAGTACCTTGAATTGGCGCTCATTCTGGTGATATTCGAACGGATCGTAAAACGAATTATTTTTGTCGTCACGATCAAAAAATCTTTTAATTTTTATTCAGATAACGCCGCTCTCATACCGCAGGAAAATCGGTACGAGAGTCGTAAAAACGGGGGGGGTCGCCTCTAAACCAACAACAAGGAACCCAACCCAAGGAAAGTCACAAAGCCGACAATGTCAGTAATGGTTGTTAAAATCACCGCGCCGGATAACGCCGGATCAAACTTCAGTTTATTAAGTATCACCGGCACCAAAAGCCCCGACACGGAAGCCGCCAGAATATTGGCCAGAATCGCCAGTGCAATGACCAAACCTATCATGACACCGTCGAACCACAATCCGGCAATAATCGCAACGCAGATCGCCCAGCAAACACCGGTAAAGGCGGCAATCCGAACTTCCTTATTGAGCAAGGTTTTGATGTTCGTGCTGTTTACCTGCCCCAGTGCCAACCCTCGAATGATCAACGCCAGCGTCTGACTGCCGGCAATCCCCCCCATACTGGCGACCACTGGCATCAATACCGCCAAGGCCACTACCGCCTCCAACGTATCCTGAAATAGCCCGACAAACCAGGAAGCCAGCAACGCCGTCAACAAATTAATGCCCAGCCAGACGGATCGGTCCTCAATGCTCTTTCTGACAGGCGCAAACAAATCCACCTTCTCATCCAAACCCGAGCGCGCCATCATTTTAGCTTCATAGAACTCAGACAGAATCGAGTTAGCGGTTGGCACATCCAAACGCCCGACCAATACATTGTCCTTATCCACCACTGGTAAATTGGCATAACCACTGTTCATTAACTTACGGGCACTTTCCGCAATATCGTCCTCTGCGTGAAGGCAAGGGTAATTTTCAATGAATAACTCTTTCACAGACTTGATTTCATCGCTGGTGATGATATGAGAAATACTCACCGCCCCCTGAAATTGACCGTTACGATTCACATAAAAAATACTGTCGGTATACGACGGAATGCGACGCTTTATCTGACGCACGCTGTCCTTTACTTTACTGGTGGCCGGCAGCATCAATAAATTATGATTCACCCAATGACCAATTTGATTGGCCTGAAACTGATTGGCTTTTTCAAAAAACGCGACCTGTTGCTCATCCATGGATTGCAACGCACGTTCAACCTTCTCAGCGGACAAGGTTTCAGAAAGATCAATCAACTGATCTGCGTACATACCATCAAACAGCGCGTCCAGTTCCTCAAGACTCAACGCGGCTAAGATGCTGTCTCTTGGCTCCAAACGTAAGCACAAAAGCACACCCAGCTTTCGTTCCAAATCAAGGCGCTGCCAAACCGCAAGACGATTCTCAATAGGCATGGACTCCAGAACCAACGCCACATCTTCATTCGATGAAAGAGAGTTAATCGTTGCTGGTGACTCACCCAATTCTCTGGTTAATGAAGAAATGCTCTGTTGGACTAAATCGTTCATTCAATTACTCCCTTGCCCGTTAAAAATTCGCGAATCATTTTTAGTTATGTTGAAAGATAGGTAAAACAAAAAATCTTTATGGTAACCACAAAGAACTTTAGATTGGGGATAAATAACAAAGATAAGACACTATAGTTTTCAACTCTTTAGCCACAATTATGTCAACTATAGATCAAAGTTCCACAGAATCCGCTGCTAATGTCCATCATTCATTTGAAGGGACTTCACTGGAACGGCTGCAATCAGCCCTGAGTACCCTGCTGTCGGAATCGTCCGAAGTTTCCGACCTGATTAGGGCCATCGCCATGGAAGCCAGTAACGATCTCGATACCGAGAGACTATCCAAAGCCCTAACCACCCACAGCATCACCGACATCGTTGTCCAGCTGGCGGTGTTAAGTCGACACTTATGCGAAGATCTGAAAATTTACCCGCTTCAGGATACACAAGGCAAAGATCCTTTCCTGTCTTTAGTAATTTATTCCGGCCCTGACTGTCACCCGCAAGACGATCGTATTACACTGACGATCAATCCGCAGCTGTTTGAAGCCATACATCAGCTTAGGAGCCTCTAAAGAAACCCCGAAACAGAACGAATATTCAATATGGACATAGAACTGCTAAGGACCTTTCTCGAAGTGAAAAACACTCGTCACTTCGGGAAAGCGGCTGAAAACCTGTATTTAACTCAAGCCGCCGTCAGTGCGCGTCTGAAGCAACTCGAAACCATTGTCGGGGCTAAGCTGTTCACCCGGTTACGCAATAACCTGCAGCTGACAGCAACCGGTGAGCGCTTGGTGAATCACGCTGAAACCATCTTGATCGCTTGGGAGCGGGCTAAGCAAGACGTCGCATTAAAGCAAAAACAGCACGTCATTACCTTAGCGGGCACCAGCGGACTCTGGGATCTTGTCCTGCAAGACACCTTACACAAGGTGCATCGAGAACACCCAAACCTAACCATCCGTGCCGAATCGAATACCAGTGAGGCCCTGATTCGTGGTTTGATGGAACGCACTGTAGACCTCGCCCTGCTTTACGAACCCGCTAAAATCAGTGATTTGAAGTCCATCGATATTGCCCCGGCGGAACTCATTCTGGTCAGTTCCAACCCGGCCCATATTGCCTCCGAAGCAGCCTCATCAAACTATGTGGCGGTTGACTGGGGAATCAGTTTTAAAATGAACTTCGCCAAACTCTACCCGGATGCCCAGCCCCCGGTATTACACACCAGCCTATCGAGGCTTGCTCTGGACTTTATTCTGGACTTTGGCGGCAGCGCCTACCTTCCATACAGGATGGTAGAACCTTATCTGGAAAAGCAACTTCATCAAGTCATGAATGCGCCCGTGATCAGCCGCCAAATCTACGCGTGTTATCACAAAGAAAACATCCACTTCAAAGACATAGAGTCCATCCTGTCAGTCATTCAATCGCTCGAAGTGCCTGTGGAAGAAGTGCCTGAGGAAATTAAAATCTGAACCGGCTCAGACTAAGCGCCACCAATATCATCAATACTGTAACAACGAATGCAATTTCGGCCATCCGACTTCGCCTGATAAAGCGCCAAATCTGCTTTTTTGGTCAAAGAAGATTCCGTATCGTCATCGTCCAGTTTCGCGATGCCAAAGCTACAGGTGACACTGAAACATTTTTCTCCTGAGCCAATTTTCAGGTATTCAATGTCCATCCTGATTCGATCCAGAAACTTTCGCGCTTGCTCTTCTTCTGTGGCAGGTAACAGAATGCAAAACTCTTCCCCGCCATAACGAGCTAATACATCCGACTCCCGAATCACACTGCTCAAATGAGACGAAATAATTTTTAACGCCTGATCACCCACGTCATGACCCCAAGTGTCATTCACCTGTTTAAAGTGATCTACGTCCAATATAACCAAGGTCAGCGGAGACGAATATCGCTTGGCACGGCTCACCTCTTCTGAAAGTTTTTCACTTAAAAACCGGCGATTATGCAGACCGGTCAATGGATCTCTGGTGCTCAACTCCGTCAGCTGTAGGTTTAAGTCAGCCAGCTCTTTCGTTCGTTCGGCCACTTTGGCATTCAGATTTTCGTTCAACTCTTTCATCGAGCTGATCATATAATTAAAGTGCTCAGTAAGGTCTCTCACCTCTTTCCAGGTTTGAGAGCGAGGGTATTGCTCAAACTGCCCTTGCGCTACTTTATTGGTATGCGAAGCCAGTTTTTCCAGCGGGTTCGAAATGTAAAATGAGACGCCAACCCCCATCAGAACCGCCATAATGATGATGATGACTTCAGACACATAAATGACGGTTTTGGTTTTATTCATCAGCTGACTGACTTCATCTTCTTCAATTTTAACCACCAACCCCCAATCCAGCTCCGAAAGATAGCGGGTTGATGCAATGACAAGGTTACCTGCGTAATCGGGTGCATGCCTCATAATGCGTTCATTACCTAACAACGCCTGAGTAATTGGAATGTCTATCTTTTCTTTCGACACACGCCGCTTAAAGGCAGCGTCGTGATCGTATTTTAAAGGCGCAACAAACAATGCATCGCCGCTGTCGTGCCGTTGTGCAACCAACCACTCGCCCGTTACGCCCAAGCCGGTTCGGTCATTCACTAATTCAACAATGAAATCCGCGAACAACGCCACTTTTACGTAACCAATCACTTTATTGTTCAGTAATAGCCGATCAATACCGAGCATAAGCAACTGGTCATTACGCTTTAGTAACTTGATACTTGGTAAGATTTTATCAACCGGAATGTTAATCTGATGGCCATTCGGGGTATCTGCAGTGGCCGTTACTAATACCCCCTTATTGTCATAGATGGAAATACTGTGCAGCTTGGTTAAGCCGACTTTGGCATCATTAATGATTTTGTGAACTTTGTTTCTGGCTTTCACATCCCGAGCGTTATTCCACTGATCCAGACTGATCCTCATTTGAGTGCGACTGGTAATCAAAGCAATATTATCTTTCACTCTGTCGAGCACCGACTCGATCCGTTTTTTGGCAATCAGCGATAAGGCCGACAACTGCTCTTCCGTTTGTCGTTCGTATTGACTGGCGGTGAAACTGTTTAAATACTGCAAGCTCAGTAACATAGGTACTGAAGATAAAAGAATAAACGCCAAAATCAAAACATGTTTGAGTCTCATAAAACTCTACCTAAGCCAAATTCATCAACAAAGAGAATAAGAGGAAAGAATACCGACTCATTCCAATATAGCAGAGGTCAAATAAATCAAGGGAAAATCCTCCCTCATTTCCTTATTAGACGTACGAATTAACGCAATATCACCTCAGAAATCCCTCACAAACAGGCAATAGCAAGCACTTGATTTATTCAAAAACCAACTACACTAAATGAGTACAGCAATGGATTTCTAATCATGAAATGGCTCCTGTTTCTATTCACTTTCTTCAGCTCGTTCGCGCACGCCCAATGCAACCATGTGGTCTTTTCGGCGCACCCTAATTATCCCCCTTTTCATTGGGAGCAAGCAGGTAAAATTGTCGGGGCCAGCGTTGATCAGGCTCAAATCATTCTGGATGAACTGAATATTTCTTATGAATCGCGCTATGCAGGCCCCTGGAAGCGGGTGCTTTTTAAAGCACAACAAGGCCAAATTGACTTAATTCTTGGTTTGAAAAATGTACCGGAACGTCGCCCTTATCTCGCTTTTTCGGAATCCCCTTTTTATCAAAACCCTGTATCTGTGTTTGTCGCAAAAGGCAAAGAATTTGAATTTCATCACTGGAGTGACCTGATTGACCGTAAAGGGACATTAAACACCGGTGACCGCCATGGAGAACAATTCGATGCCTTCATTTCGCAATCATTGAACACTCAAAGAATCACGGGCCTGAAAACCAATTTCGATTTACTGGTTAAAGGCCGAACTCAGTATTTCATCACAGGGCTGTTTGCTGGCCGCACCTTTCTCGCCAAATACCCGGATAACGACAAAGTCACCTACTTGCCAAATCCCGTTGTCGTAAGCCCCGTGCACCATGGTTTTTCTAAAAAATCCGAATGCACTGAACTCATTCCTTACTTCAACAAACGATTACACGAACTCAAAGAAGAAGGCATAACCACCCAATTAATTGAAAAAAATCTTGAAAAATGGAAAGGAGAAATCCCCCTTCAACCTGAGAAAACGACGCTCAAGGTTGGACTTCTGTTGGCCAGTCAAGGTCAGGGCATTGGTTACCGGGAACTCTTTACCCAATTTGAGAAAGAACACCCCAACATTGATATTAACTTCTCCGTATACAACGATGCGCAATACAAACAGAAAGTGGCTGAATGGTCCGAAAATCAAGAAGGCCCGGATGTTTTTTATTGGCAAGCCGGTGAACGTTTGTTTGAGCTGGTAGAGCAGAACTCGGTGCGATCTTTAGATTTTCTCAGAGATTACGAAAACTGGGATGAAAAATTTCCTCAAACCATCATTCAACAACTGGAGTACGACGATCACATCTACGGCCTGCCATTTTCTTTTTATCAATGGGGATTTTATTACAAGAAGTCGCTGTTCGATAAACTAGGATTGCAAGCGCCTGAGACATGGGACGCTTTTTTAGACGTGGCAAAAGTACTGACAGACAATGGAATGGATGCCATTGCCATAGGCACAAAAAACGACTGGCCAGCGGCCGCTTGGTTCGATTATTTGAACCTGAGAATGAACGGCCTGGCATTTTACCAAGCTTTACTGAACGGGCAGGTTTCCTACACCGATCCGAAAGTGCGTTACGTGCTGCAAGCCTGGAAGTCCATCATTGATCAAGGTTATTTCCATAAAGGGCACGAAAAGCTGACGTGGTCCGAAGCCATTCCATTGTTGTATCACGAAGACGCCGGGATCACCCTGATCGGTAATTTTGTTGAAAAGAAAATTCCGCACGAACTGCACGACAACATAGGCTTCTTTCCGTTTCCGGTCATAAACCAAAACGTTCCTCGCTTTGAACTGATGCCCACAGAGATTTTCGTACTATCCCGCTGGAGCACCAAACTGAACGAGTCACTGACATTATTAAAGTTTTTATCGAAGCCACAAACGCAGTTAAAACTTGCCAACGGCATTGGCTACATACCTGCCACTACAGAATCCAGCAAGCATATATCACCGATGTCGATGGAAGGCGTCACACTGCTCAATAAATCCGAAGACATCATGCAGTATTTTGACCGGGATACCAATCAAGCTTTCAGCAAAGAAGCCATTCAGATACTGTCGGATTTCTTACTTAAACCCGACATAGAAAAAACAATCACAGCTCTGGAAAATGAACGGTTAAAAACCTTCCACCAGCACACCCCATGAACAAACTGCCACGCAAGAAAAACCACATACCGCTGCCGTTTATTTCATTGAATCATTGCGTCCACGAATGAGGCTCATAGGTTCCGGTATTTCGTACCCAACTGGCGTCTTGATGAACCACTTCAAATTGTCCCCATTGCAAGAAGTCCGACAGAGAGCATGCCTGACATTCACCTTCATTCGCCCCCGCCACCGTCTCAAAAACCACTTTTGATCTATCAACGGCCAGTACTCGCCTAATTGACCAACGTCGACCCAACAACCCATTACTATAAAACTTACCCGCCTGAATTCGCGCTTGAGAATATGAAAGATCATTGGATTTTGCACTCTCTAATGCACACTCATACAGCTCGCATAAATCTTCAGTTGAGACATCGATAAAAGAATCAAATCGTTGCAGTGCAAAAATAACATCCTCTTGAGAGATGGTTGACGCGTGATCCGGCCTTTTCCTGAAAGTGTGTTTCCGATTCAATGAATGAGAGGGGTAATATTGATTTCGCAGCAAAAAATGATAAACAAACGCAAACACGATCAATAAGAGTACATTGAATAACACAGGATTAACGATAAACCAAACATCCGGCTCAGGATGAGAGCCGGAACCAAGCACTGCCGTCAAAGCGGTTGCTCCGCCAGGAGGGTGCAAACAACGGAGATAGTACATGGTTAAGATGGATAAACTCACAGCACTTGCGCTTGCGATTAACTTATTATTAATCAGCACAGCACAAAGTACACCAACGCCTGCTGACGCCATATGACCACCAATCACAGGCCAAGGCTGAGACAAAGCGCCATGAGGCACCGCAAACACAAGCACAGCTGAAGCCCCCACCGACGCAATGATAAAAACAGAAAGCGTCTGGCCAAATAAGTAATTGGAAGCACCATAAATAATGACCACCCCGATAAAGCCCCCCAGTGCAGAATTCAGCTTTTCTTGATGCGATGTTGTGCTTTTCTCAACGCCTAAAAAAAGTAACAGCTCTTTAACCCAATATCTCATTCCAAAAACTTCCGCAACGATAACGCTTAACTGGCCTCTGGCCTCATTGACGTTTCAAATTCCTTCGGGGGAATCAAACCCGTGCGCAAAGTCTAAATCAGGCTTAAACATCATGTATAATGAATATAAACTAATTTTAAATTCAAAATTTCTGATATAAAGACACACAAAGATGGATGTTGAACTGGCACGTACCTTTTTGGAAGTCATGAGCGCCGGGACGTTTCTTGACGCGTCAAAGCGCTTAAACGTAACACAAACCACAATCACAGCCCGAATTAATAGCCTTGAGGAAAAGCTAGACAGCAAGTTGTTTATCCGCAACCGCTCTGGCGCAAAGTTAACTTCTGACGGAGAACGGTTCGTAGAATATGCAACCTCTTTGGTTCAACTCTGGGATCGGGCAAGAGCGGAAATACGATTGCCACAAGGGCTGGACACAAGATTGTGCATCGGCGCGGAAAACAGCTTATGGAACCCCTTAATGATCAATTGGGTTCTGTGGATACAGGCACACATCCCAAACCTTGCATTACACTCTGATGTTGCGAATTCAGACGTTTTGCTCGAAAGATTAGAAGCAGGCGGATTAGACGCAGCCATCATTCATCGGCCGAAGTACCATTCCGGATTAGTGATAGAGCAGATCATGGAAGAAAAATTAATTCACGTTCAATCCGTTGATTCCCCCAAGCCCGATCTCTTTATAAACTGGAGTGAAGAATTCAGAAGCCAGTACGACTCTGCCCTCCCGCAACCCAGACAAACCGCTTATAGCTTCAATTTAGGGCCATTAGCACTGCAGATAATGCTTCAACAAGGAGGAAACGGGTATTTTCGGACCCGAGTCGTTAAGCAGTACATCGAACGAGGAAAGTTGGAACGCGTACCTCAATCCCCCGAGTTCACCCACCCCGTTTTTGTGGTTTATAAAAAAAACAAAATGACGGAAAGCCTGAACTCCGCACTCCTAGGATTAAAATCACAAGCTAAAAAAGACATTCAATGGTATTTGTAGAGCCAACCTGAACCCCTACAATCTGAACTCCTAGGTAATAACTGCAATCGCTCAAATTAAGGTAAATTCAATCTTCTTTTGCTCCATATCGACACGGGCAACATTGATACGGATACGATCGCCAATGGCGTATGTTCGATGACTGCGTTCCCCTATCAGGCTTTGCTTAGCTTCATCAAATTGGTAATAGTCATTGTCCATGTCACTAATATGAATCAAGCCTTCCACTTTGGTGTCGTCCAGCTCAATAAAGAGGCCAAAATGGGTAACGGTAGTTACCACGCCTTGAAATGTATCACCTATCGAGTTTTTCATGAAGTCACACTTCAGCCAGGCTTCCACATCCCAGCTCGCCTTATCGGCACGACGAGATAGCAGCGAACAGTGCTCGCCCATGATGATCATCTGTTCTTGATCATAAGGGTAGCTTTCCGCCTGATCGATCAATCGCGTATTTTTCAGGCGCTGTACAGGATCTTTGCCCATACCACTCACCGCTTTCAACAGTCGTCGGATCTTCCCGCCGCTTTCCTGGCGTCGAATCACTGAACGGATGGCCCGATGCACCAGTAAATCAGGGTAACGACGAATGGGGGAGGTAAAATGCGCGTAACTTGTATAAGCCAGGCCAAAATGACCGATGTTTTCGCTGCCGTATTCTGCTTGGCTGAGCGAACGCAGCAACATGGTTTGAATAGCGTCAGCGTCCGAGCGCTCTCCAAGGCTGGCCAGCAGCTGATCAAAGTCTTTCGGCGAAGGCTCACCGCCACCGGACAAACGCAGCCCTTTTTCGGCAAGATATGCCCGTAGGGTTTGCAACTTTTTCGTTTGCGGACCCTTATGGTTTCGGTACAAGGCAGGCAGTTTCACCGCAAGCAAAAAACGAGCGGTCGCAACATTCGCACACAGCATGCACTCTTCAATCAGCTTATGAGCATCATTACGAACAACCGGCACAATACCAGTCACTTTTTGATGTTGATCAAACTGAAATTGGCTTTCCTGAGTATCAAAATCAATGGAGCCGCGCTGTGTCCGGGCTTTACGGAGCCCGCCATACAGCTGATGTAACGTTTTCAGATGCGGAATCAAATCAGCGTACTGAGCTTGATCCGTCGGTTGCTGTTCAAACAAGAACGCATTTACCTGGTTATACGTTAAGCGAGCATGGGAATGAATCACGGCTTCAGAAAAACAATAGTCGGTCATACGGCCGGCAGCATTGATCTCCATTTCACAGACGAGCACCAAACGATCAACGTGAGGGTTCAGTGAACACAACCCGTTCGACAGACTCTCAGGTAACATAGGAACCACCCGCCCAGGAAAATAGACCGATGTTCCACGGGCATGAGCCTCCTGATCCAAAGCGCTGCCGGGTGCTACATAGTGAGATACGTCGGCAATGGCCACCGATAAACGCCAACCACCATTGGCTTTTGATTCGCAGTACACCGCATCGTCAAAGTCTTTCGCATCTTCACCATCAATGGTTACAAAAGGCAAATGCCTGAGATCAACACGTTGTAATTTGTCCGCTTCAGCAACTTCACTGCTCAGGTTTTCAGCTTCGTCGATGGCGGCTTGTGGCCAACGGGTTGGTATGCCCTTTTCACGCATAACCACTTCAATTTCAAGCCCTGGGCTATCCGCATCACCCAGCACTTCTGTTACTTTGCCGAAAGCGTTGAATTTGTCACTGGGGTATTCGGTGATCTCCACAACAACGTACTGGCCGGGTTTGGCTCCTGCTAGTTGCTCGTGGTCAACGTCTATTTCATGCGCAATGCGCTGATTGTGAGCAAGGATAAAGAAGTGGTCGTCTTCACAGCACAACTGACCCACAAGTTCAGTGGTGTTATGTTCCAGTACCTTAACCAAGCTGGCTTGTTCCCGACCGCGCCTGTCCGTACCAGAAATACGTACCTGTACCCGGTCACCGTCAAAGAGTTTGAGCATTTGATGCTGATTCAGCAATAAATCATCGCCCCCTTCATCTCGTGCAAGAAAGCCAAAGCCATCCCGATGACCGATCACGCGTCCGCAAACCAGATCGCTTTCCTGAATGGTTCGGTAACCCTGTCGACGATCAAAACTCACTTGGCCGTCTCGTTCCATGGCTCGTAACCGACGTCGGAGTGCTTCGAGTTCTTCTTCGCCAGATAAGGACATTTTTTGAGCGAGTTGATGACGAGTCATTGCCCGTTTGTGATGATTCAGTAAATCCAGAATGTAATCACGATTAGGGATTGGGTGGCTGTATTGTTGTTTATCAGTGGCGGTTATCGCCGGTTTTGCAGATGCAATCATTCATTTTCTCTGTAGAAAAGAGCCAATAGCATTGCGGAGTGTTGCACTTATTATCTGAATTCAATAGGTATGACTTCTAAGATGATCAATATAAACAATAGCAAGGCATTTATGGCGAGGATTCTTCATCCCTTTTGGGATAATATGGAAAGGCTTCAGTTCTTCAAGTTGGCTAATTTATAGCTCGGGGACAAAACAATTCTAGCGGTAAATTCTACCAATGGAAGCTGAAACACAAAAGAGCATCGGGTTCAAAACCCAACACCCTTTTTGGGTTGCTGAAACTTAAACAGCAACAATGTTCTCTGCTTGCGGGCCTTTTTGACCTTGCGAGACAACAAACTCTACTTTTTGGCCTTCAGCCAAAGTTTTAAAGCCAGAACTAACGATAGCACTGAAGTGAGCAAACACGTCAGGACCAGATTCTTGTTCAATAAATCCAAAACCTTTTGATTCATTAAACCACTTAACTGTACCAGTAACTGTATTAGACATAATTAATAACCTGTAGATCTAAAATATAAGAGTGCCTTCATGAGGCATGAATAGCGGAAAAAAGAGACTAAAATTTAAAAACTACAGGACGAAGAACTGCTAACTTGCAACGAAATGAAGGAAATAAAGAAGAGACTTAATTTCTAACTATGGAAAACAGTATAGACTATAAAACTTAAAGTCAATATTTTCTTTTTTAAATTATCCAAAGATTACCACCACCTGCAAACCAAAAGGAGCCTGTGGATAAAATTGTGCGCAAGCTTGAAATCCCCGAGTCCGCTAGAATTCATTAGCGGCCAAGATCTCCTCAAGCATTGCACCCGTCTAAGCCATTAACACCTACACTCAATGAAGGTTAGACAATGACGTTTTCATAAAACGTTCAACCGAATGGCTTTCCAATGGTTTACTGAAGTAATACCCCTGTATCAGATCACACTCAAGCTCTTTCAAAAACGACAGTTGTTCTCCGTCTTCCACGCCTTCGGCAATGACAGTTAACCCCAGATTTTTGGATAAGCTGATAATCGCCCGAACAATGGCCTTACTTTGTTCTCCCTCGTGCAACGCCTGGACAAAAGACATATCAATTTTAAGTGCATCTATCGGTAGGCGACGTAAATAATTTAAAGAGGAATAACCCGTACCAAAGTCATCAATCGAAACCTTTAAACCCATGGTTTTAAATTGATCCAGCATTTTAATCGTACGATCAATGTCATCAATCATAATGCCTTCAGTTATTTCCAGCTGAATGCAAGCAGACGGCAGTTTATACAAGTCCAGTGACTTTTGAATCGTTGAAACCAAGGAGCTGTTTTGCATCTGTTTAATGGATAAATTAACAGCAACGGAAACACTTTCATCAATCACACCATTATCCAACCATTCCCGCACCTGACGACAAGACTCATTAATGATCCAATTCCCGATAGACACGATTACGCCCATTTCTTCCGCTTTAGAAATGAACTCGCCCGGGGAAACAAACTCATCCGGCCCCACACGCCACCGAATCAAAGCTTCAAACCCAACCACTTTATTTTCAAACGGGTCCACTTTGGGCTGGTAATAGAGCAAGAACTGATTTAGTTGCAACGCCACCCGCAGACGATTCTCCATCTGCAACACAGCCAGTACTTCTTTTTGCATTAATTCGGTAAAGAACCGATAACCGTTCCGGCCACTTTCTTTCACTTTATACATGGCAATATCGGCACAACGCATTAACGTTTCTTCGTCAGTGGCGGATTCAGGATAGGTCGCAATACCAATGCTCACTCCGATGTGGATATGGTGGTCTCTTAGATTAAAAGGTTCACTGATGGTTTCTATGATCTTTTGAGCAATTGCAGCAATGTCTCGGGCGACACTGATTGATTCCAGTATGACGGTAAATTCATCCCCACCAATTCGGCCGATAACGTCGCCGTCTCTTAAACAGGCTTGTATCCGTAACGCCACTTCTTGCAGTAAAAAATCACCAACTTCATGGCCTAAACTGTCGTTTACCGTCTTGAATTTATCCAGATCCAAAAACAATACAGCGATGCTGGAGTTATTTCGGATGGCTCTGGCAACAGACTGACCCAGCAGATTCTGGAAAGAATAGCGGTTGTTAAGCCCTGTCAGGCTATCATATTGTGCAAGCTGATGGAGCTGTTCTTCTGCTCGCTTTCGTTCGGTAATGTCTTGAAACGCCAGAACCATACCCACCATTTTATCTTCATCATAAACAGGGGTTGCGTTGTACTCTACAGGAAATGGCAGTCCAGCCTTTTTACGAAATACACCTAACGTTTCGTGATGCATTTTTCCATGAGAGCATTTCAAGAAAATTTCGGTTTCTTCCCAAGCAACCGAACTTTCTTCGGTATTATTCAAAATCAAAAAATCCAAGACTGACTTATTTTCCAACTCCCGTTCTCTGCTCGCCAGTAATTTTTGCGCTGCGGGATTACTAAAAGTAATTTTTCCCATCACATCTAACCCTAAGATGCCCTCACCCACCGATTTCAAAAGCAGCTGGTTTTTTCTTTTCAGACGGTCGATGTCTTCCAACGTCTTTTTAAGCTGTTGCTTTTGAACTTCCAACTCCAGAAACACTTTTACCTTACTTTCCAGCGTCAAAGGCTTAATCGGTTTAAAAAGGTAATCCACTGCACCCGCTTTATAACCTTTAAATTCATATTCTTCGGTTCGGTCTGCGGCGGTAATAAAAATAATGGGAATGTGCTGAGTGTTCTGGTTAATCCGCAATAAATTGGCGGTTTCAAAACCATCCATCACAGGCATCATGACGTCCAGCAGAATCACCGCAAAGTCATACCTCAAGGTCAGAGATAAAGCCTCTTCACCGTTATATGCGGTATAAAACTCGGCGGTCAGATCTTCAAGAATGGCTTCGATGGCCCGCTGATTTTCTCTCAGGTCATCAACAATCAAAACCTTTGGCACACCTGAAATCTGAGCCCTTGGCGTCAAAGGAATGTAACTATTCTCCTGCTGGTTAATAGCGTTCATATGAACCTCCTGACATCATGCTACACCTTCACAATAAAAAACGTCTTACCCTGAGTACGTCATTAAAACGCATGCAGCTGCCCAACATTAGGCCTTGCTTTTATCTCTGCGGAAACATCGATATTACTGTTTGCCTTAGAGACCTGTTTAGCGGAACTGATTTGCTTCTTGTAGATTCTGCTGTCCAAACTCATTGTTTCAAAGCACGACGCATCTTCGCTGTAATTCAAGGACTCTTTACTGCCAAGACACAACAAACCTCCCGGCGTCAGACCTTGGTAAAACAAACCAATCACCTTCTGTTTTAAGTTCGTATCAAAGTAAATCATGACATTCCGACAAATAATCATTTGCACTTCAGTAAAAATCCCGTCACTTACCAGGTTATGGGAAGCAAAAGTAATGTTGCGCGTCAGCTCGTCATTGATCTTGGCACTGCCATAGCGGGAATAAAAATAATCCGTTAATTGGCGCTGGCCGCCCGCTGCCACATAGTTCTCGGCATAGGCATGAATATCACTTTCTTTAAAAATGCCATCCTTGGCTTTTTTAATAATCTGAGCATTTAGGTCTGTTCCGTAAATTCTTGCTCGTCCTAATAACCCGTGTTCCTGTAATAAAATGGCTAACGAATAAACCTCCTCGCCCGTAGAGCAGCCTGCATGCCAAATTTTGAAAAACGGGTAAGTTTTCAACACCGGAAACACATCCTCCGTTAAGGTCTTGAAAAAGGCCGGGTCCCGGAACATTTCTGTCACATTTATCAACAACCCTTTAATTAAACGGCGAGTAAGCGGCTCATCATGAATCACCATTGGAATTAAGTCCGATATCTTTTTAAACCCCTCTTGCTCAGTAAAAAACTCCAGCCGTCGGAGTAATGAGGCTCTGGAATAATTTCTAAAATCGTAGCCGGCCCGATGAAAAAGAACATCCAAGAGCGCATTTACTTCAATCGTTACTATCTCTGCATCCGTTAAATTCATTCATTAACCCAAACTTTGATCATTGAAATCAGGCGATCCATTTCAACTGGTTTTGAAAGATAATCACTGGCGCCTGCTTCCAAGCATTTTTCACGGTCTTCCCCCATGGCTTTTGCCGTGAGCGCAATGATAGGTACGTCTTCTGAATGATCTTTGCGTATGCACCGTATGGCTTCATAGCCATCCATAACCGGCATCATGATGTCCATAAGAATGACATCGTAGCTGGGGTCGCCCTGAAACTTATCCACCGCCAACGAGCCGTTATCTGCAATATCAATGTCCATTCCGTATTCACTCAGCACCTTAGACAAGGCATAGGTGTTGCGTAAATCATCGTCCACCAGCAGTACTTTTCGGCTTGATAAGTCAATGTCTCCCGATTCAATTAACTCACTGGCCGTTTGAGAAGGTAAATGCTCATTCACGCTGTGTAAGAAGCAGTCCACTTCGTCCTGGATTCGCTCAGGCGCGTGTTCCCCCTTAATGACAATGCGATCCGTAATGGCGGTCAGCGCCTGATACTGTTCATCGTTCAAAGGTTTATCGGTATAAATAATGGAAGGCGGGAAATTGATATCGCAGGCATCACATAACAATGCCTGAAGCCATTCGCTGTTCCGTATTTCATCGCTGTTCATTTCAATAATGCAGCAGTCAAAATTGCCGGCGTTCAGTTTTTCTTTAGTCAGTTCAGAATGATACTGACTGTCTTCAAACATCAGCTTATCAACTTCAATTTCCTGATCCGCCACCAAATCAGCCAACTCCTGATAAGTGCTTTCATTTTGGCCGATGAACAACAGCGTTTGTATTTGCTGCTGGGCAAGGGTCGCAAACTTGCCAAACAGCTGCTCTAATACATCGCAACTGACTGGCTTATGCAGCACATCCATAGCCCCTTGCCGGATCAAACCTGAGTCATCTTCCTGCCCTGAAATAATGTGTACCGGAATATCACGGGTATAGTCATTTTGTTTCAACCGTTCCAACACCTTCACACCGGAAATATCAGGCAGGCCGAGGTCTAATATAATGGCTTTCGGGTGATAGGCACTGGCTAATTGCAGAGCCTCCTCACCTGAATCAGACACCAGACACGAGAATCCACGCTTACGGGAGAAGTCTCTTAGCACAGTGGCAAATTGCTTATCATCCTCCACGATCAGTACGGTTTTTGCATCTTGTGTGGCGGTTAGACGGTCATCATCCAGAAAGGCCGGCCTTGCATTACGCTGGATTAACGGAGCATCGGACTCAGAAGCATTTTGATTGGAGCCTTGCGCTATGGTTAGCGGTGTTTGATCAATTAATCCTGTTTGAGCGTTAGCTTGCTCTTCCACATTTTCTGACTGTTGTTCCGGAATAGTGAGTTTAAATGTACTGCCTTTGCCTTCTTCGCTGGTCAGTTCAATATCACCACCCAACAGCTGGGCTAACTCACGAGAAATGGTCAACCCCAACCCGGAACCGCCATAAGCCCGACTGGTCGAACCATCGGCTTGTTGAAATGCTTCAAAAATATCTTTCTGTACCTTTTTCGGTACGCCAATGCCCGTGTCTTCGACAGCAAAGCAAAGCGCTTTAGCGCCCGTCGAATCATGGCTCTGCCCTTGCTGAGCGCAAACAGATAATTTCACATGTCCCTGATGGGTAAACTTAAAGGCATTGGACAGCAGATTCCTTAAAATCTGAGAGAGACGATGCATGTCCGTACAAAACATATCCGGACAACTTTCATCAAGGTCAATGATGAATTCCACCCCTCTTGAACGGGCCACCGGATTGAACTGTTTGCGGTTATCCTCAATCACATCCTTTAAACGAGACGACTGGAAGTCCATGACTAACTTACCAGCTTCCACTTTTGATAAGTCCAAAATGTCATTGATTAAAGAGAGTAACACCTGACCCGCCTGGTTGATGATCACCAAGTCTTCCACCTGATCTTCAAACAAGTTCTTCTTATTATTCTTCTTCATAGATTCCGAAAGAATCAGCAAACTATTGAGCGGCGTCCGTAACTCATGAGACATATTGGCTAAAAATTCAGATTTATACTTACTGGTTCGATCTAATTCGGCCGCTTTACGTTCCAGCTCTTTCCGGGCTTCCTCTACTTCGTCGTTCTTTTCTTCGAGTACCGCTTTCTGGTTTTCAAGTTGTCGATTACTTTCTTTCAATTCATCGCTTTGAACTCTCAATTCCTCTTCAGAGGCAAGTAAACTCTGGGTTTGCTGCTCAAGTTCTTCATTATTGACGCGCAACTCCTCTTGTTGCTCTTGCAAAATTGTGGATTTCTCCTGCGACTCGCGTAATAAATCCTCTAGCTGGTTGCGTGAGCGGCATGACGCCAGACTGACACTGAATACATCACAAAACTCATCCAGTAAGTTCAATTCATTCTCGGTCAATTGCTTGGTAAAACCAAAAACAAGCACCGCCGATACTTCATTCGTGATTCCTTGTTTATTAATCACCGGACAGGCCACAATGCAAGTACTCTGCAACTGACCAACGCCAGTATCCAAAATTAAATCTTCTGGGTACTCCGCTTGAGAGACAATCACTCGTCGTGTTCTGCCTTTT
Source organism: Litoribacillus peritrichatus (assembly GCF_039537985.1). Lineage (NCBI taxonomy): Bacteria > Pseudomonadati > Pseudomonadota > Gammaproteobacteria > Oceanospirillales > Oceanospirillaceae > Litoribacillus > Litoribacillus peritrichatus. The sequence continues at coordinate 1,054,228 of NZ_BAABBN010000007.1, read as the reverse complement.
GCCGTCTGGCCAATCAAACCTTCGCCAGTGGCGTATTGCACAGGCATAGAACCGTCTCTGTCCAAGGCATAACCAGCGGACAAACTGTATACGTCCTCTTCCAGCAAATACATACCGGCCACCTGAGCCCCCATATATTCGGCGACAAATGCAGTGGATTTATGAGCCAGGGCATCTAATTCGTGTACGCCTTGCAGACCATTGGTGAATTCAGCCAGGCCGCTTTTCAACCAGTTTTGAGCATTCACGAACTCTTGATGTTTATACAAATCCAGGGTCATTTTATTAAGTGCATGACCAAGCCGGTCTTTCTCACCCTGAGGTAAAAACTCCTGGTCAAAGTTTCCTTTCGACAGGGCGTCGGCATGCTCGGTAATTCGCCTTAAAAACGTGGTCATATTACTCAGGTTATCACTCAACTCTTCCGTTTCGGCAAAGCCACGAATGTTAACATCCACTTCAAAGTTACCCTGCGAAATGTCACTGGCAGCGACGATGACTTGCTGTAAAGGTTCTGTAATCAACTTAGTTAAAAAGGCAACCAGCATTACGCACATAACAATGGCGAGCGCCAATAAGCTCAAACCAATGATCGACAATGACTCAAATCCGGAATTCATGAACTGAAAGCCATCTTTCATCCTGACCTGCAGCTGACTTATCATCGACTCCAAGTCAGAAGACACTTTCACCGACATAGGAAACAATTCGGATTCAGCCCGACTTCTCGCTAAATTCCACTCCGCCCCCTGGCGGTAACGAAACATCAAATCGGGAAGCTCACTGAACTTATCCCGTTCCTGTTTTAAATTTTGCAGTGTCTCTTTCTGATGAGGAGTCAATACATCCCTCATCACGCTAATCAATGTCAGACTTTCGGTATTGGATTGCCACCACCGAAAGTACTCTTCCCTGAACCTCGATTGATTAGTTGCTAAATAAGCTCGAATACTCGCCAATCCCTGACTGAAGCTGAATCTAAAGTCGGCCAAAAGGGTAATCAACTGATAACGGTCTTCTTCGGAGAGGTCTTCAAACTTCATCTTCATTAGCTGAGTTACTTCATTCAGCACTTTGGACGCCTGAGGTATGGCCTGGTCGACCAGCACTTTTAAACCGGGTAAATTTTCTTCTGTATGCGCCAACGCAATGACGTCTTCCTGCATAGATTTAAAAACGTTCAAATCGGTTTGTAATTTATCCAAATCTTTAAGCAATAAGTTGTCTTCCAGCGCATCAACTTTCAGGGATAAGTCTGTCACTATGTCTTCAATGTTCTGCCAGGCGGCGGTCCTTTGGTTTTTAAATTTATCCTCCCCACTGACAATCCAGCCTCGGGTAGCACTCATCGAGCGTTCAACCTCCAGGCTTGCCCTCATGCTCAGGTGTACACCAGGTACAAAGTTATCTACTGCTTTATTACTCAAGCCGTGTATTTCATTGCTTTGATATAACGTAAACACCACAACCACCGCTAACACCGCGATAACCGCAGAAAAGCTGGCAATAATTTTGGTTGAAATTGAGCTTTTACTTCCCATTACATCACCTACCTAAATGAAGCTGCCTATGCCTGATGAACCTTCACCGATGCTAAAGACCCGAATGAGTAACCTAGTTGTATAAGTATGGTCATTACTTATTAGTATCCCAGCCAGCCCAAAAGCTTTTGCAAGAAGGCATAGGGTAAAAGAGCACAAAGCGACATCCATATTGCTTTGAGAGCGACCTCAGAGAAAATCTCGTACTAACCCTGAGAATATCTGGCTTAGTGAAACAATCAGGCCAAACTGTTTCATGACTAAACCTGAGATCACTTACACACGAAAAGCCATTTACCAACAACCAAACCAATAAATCACTTACATCTGTTTAATTAATAATCAGCACGTTTTAGCCTGTTTTTCGGACAATCAGGCGATATTTTCTATTCATCAGTCATTGCCTTTCCCCCTATAACGATAAGTCTTGTTTTGAAATTTCATTCTTCCAACCCCCAAACCCAACAACCTCCTGGCAGGCTTTGACTGCCCAAATTCTTTATTTTTGCCAAATCAGGCCAATTTAAAAAACCCTAACAAAAACAACAAAATCATTTAATTTCAAACAGTTAGGGTTTATTAGGGATTGTTAATTAGGTTTTTTAGTAGCCACCCGCCAATATCTGCCTCCAACAAATGACTCGATATCAGTTCGATATTGATTTCAGGAGCGGATGAATTTTTTAAAAAGCAGGTCGCTGACGAACCGCAAAACAAACGGCACATCGTTTAACAGCAGAAATCAGCGTTCATTGAATCAATTTTTATACAAATAAAAGGAACGTAGGGGATGGTAATAAAACAAAGAAATAACCTTGCTCATGTTTTTCAGAAAGCTGAACATGGCAAGACTAATAACAAATCGACTAGAAAATCTAAAGCACAGATCTTTGGCGCACTGAGCTTTCCTCTTGCGCTTTTGGCAGGCTGTTCTGACGACTCCTCAAGCTCAGGCGATACCATCGAAGAAACGTTTGTGCCGTACAACACCTCTTCGCTACCTATGCCAAACGATGGCTACGGTTATGACGAAGACGGAACCATCTCGTTGCCGGGCGAACCTCTGCCAGGACAACTGAGTGATCAGGAATTTGAAGCTTACTACCAAAGTTATGAAACCTCGGTCGGCGCACTGGATGGCTGGGGCATGTCCAATGTGATCAAAGTGCCGATTGCTAACCGCAATACCGAAGAGCGCTATCCGCTTGATCAGGCGTCATTAAAAGACAACGTGAAGCTTATTTCGGATGCCGCTACCGGTAACCCACAGGAAATCCCTGTTGAAGTGATCTCCACAGGCAGTGAAATTGAAATCAAACCACTTCAGGTACTGGATAACGAAAGTATCTATTACATTGCCATTAATGATCGTGTTTTGACTCAGGACGGGCTTGCTTTGGAAGCCGACAGTGAATTCACCCGCATCAAAAACAACCAGGATGGCGACTTAACAGACCAAGAACTGGAAATTCAGGCCCAGTTACTCTCAGCAGAAAATCACTTTCAGATTGTTGGCGGTGTAGGTGAGCTTGTTTATGCAGCACAATTTACCACCCAAAGCGTCAATCCGGTTTTGGATGAAATCATAAACAACAATGCAAATGCAGCCTCATTTACAACAACCCCTGCAAAAGTGCCTGGGTTTAATCAGAAGTATGACAACTTCACCACAACCTTAGCTTTGCCTTACTACCTGCCGGTCATTGAAGATGACGATGGTACTTGTTCACTTGATCCTTACGACCCGATAGCAAACTGTCCTGAACTCTATAGCTGGACCAAAACTTCTGATGGTGGTCATTTAACCAAAGACAACCCTGTTCCTGCTGAAGCTCAAACAGTGGATGTGCCTGTGTTAATGTATGCGCCAAAGGGCTGGAAACCAACACAGGAAGAAAAATTACCTGTGGTCATGTTTGTTCATGGCATCACCGGTAAAAAAGAAAACGCCGATACCATGACCAAAGACTTAGTGGATAAAGGCTATCTGGTTGTCGCAATTGATCAGATTTACCATGGTGAACGAGTCATTTCCACCATCCCTGAGCTCTCTCCACCGATAGCTGATGACGGTGACAACACAGGCATCGAAACTGAAGATGACAAAGATGAAATCAGCGTCAGTAACAACAGCGCCTTTTTCATCAACATTACGTCACCTCTGACATTACGCAGTAATTTGCATCAGGCCATCTCGGATCAGCTGAGTTTACGTTTTGCTTTAAGCAAAGCAACCGATTGGGTTGACACTTCCGAAGTTCACCTGATTGGCCATTCTTTGGGCGCCATCATGTCTGTGATGGTCAGTGAGCAATCTCAAAAGCATTCTGACCTGACGTTTGAAACCGTTAACTTCGCAGTACCTGGACAAGGGCTGACAGGCATTGTTCTGGAGTCACCGCACCTTGGCCACGATACAGAAATGGCCATTAAAAAGTCTCCCGATGTACAACGAGGCATTGCAGAAAGCCTGTTGCCGGATATCTGTACACCAGACGCCAGCAATGAAGAGTGTATTACTGCACTGAACGAGTTTGTCGGGGAATCCCAACAAAATAGAGACGCGGTAGCAATGTTGGAGAACGACATTTACAGCTTAATTTTGCCCACTCTGATACAAAACGTACAGACCACCGTCGACAGTGGTGATCCGGTTAGCCACACCAAGCTACAACGAGAAAACCAACAAAAGACAGTGTTGATTCAGGCCAAAGGTAACTGTGGTGACGACGGCTGCCAGGTAGGCGAGTACTTACCAGACAATGTAATTCCGAACAGTAGCACCAACAACCTGCTGACAGGAACAGAACCACTGATAACCGCATTAGGCTTAGAGCGTATTATCAGTGTCTCCCCAGCCGACGGTGAAGTTGCTCACGCCCAATCAGGCACAGAAGGTATTCGAGGTTTCATTAACGGAACGGTAGGCGGGCACGGCACTTACTTATTCCCATACGAAGGCCCAATGAACGAAGACGGTGTACCAGGATTACCAGATAAAGAACAACTCAACCACGTCTGGAGTGCAACAGACACTCAACAATCAGCCATTGCCAAAATGATCGAAACTGCAGGCGAAATGATCATTATTAAAGATGCAAGCACCGTAGAAGGAGCTAACCATAATGAATAAATTCAAGTACTCTATCGGTTATTTTTCGATCTCCAGCGCTATGCTTCTGACCTCACAACAAGGTTTGGCAGCCGGCTTTCAGTTAAACGCCCAGTCCGCTACGGGTTTGGGCCGGGCCTTCGCCGGGGATGCCATCATCGCCGACAACGCTTCGGTCATTTCGAGAAACGCGGCTGCGATGACCTTGTTCGACAGTGCAGAAATATCTTTCGGTGGCACTTACATCGACTCCAGCGTGGATGTACCGGACGCAACTTACACCCCGCTCGTAGGCGATACCGTCGAAACCAGCGCGGAGGATGTGGGCGGAAGTACAGTCATTCCTAACTTCTACTATGTGCAACCGCTGGAAGGCACCAATTGGACGGTAGGCGCTTCCGCCTACTCCAATTTCGGTACCGACGTCAGCTTTGATGACGACTTCATGGCCGACGAGTTTGGTGGGGATACCAGCCTGATGAGCGTCAATCTGGGTTTATCGGCCGCATATCGAGTCAACGATCAACTGAGCTTAGGCGCAGGTCTGGACGTGATTCATGGCTCGGGTGAAATTTATCGTAAAGGCTTATTGGACGTGGAAGCCGATGGCGAGGCACTTGGCTTCAACGTAGGTATGGCGTACGAGTTTGATGCCAATAACCGGATTGGCCTATCTTACCGTTTCAGCCCGGACTTAGAAGCGGACGGTGATGTCACCATGGGCGGTGAAAGCGCAGACAGCATCAGTATCCCGCTGCCGGATATGATCGAGTTCTCTGGCTATCACAGATTGCACGAGCAATTTGCCATGCACTACAGCCTGCAATACGTGAAATGGTCTGAATTTGATTCTTTAACCTCGGACGACCTGAGCACCGATATTAAGGAATACAAATGGCAGGACGCAGGCCACGTATCTTTGGGTGGGACTTACTACATGAACCCGGAGTGGGAACTTCGCGCCGGTTACATGTACGATATGGCACCGACGGATGAAATGAGTTCTCTGTCAATCCCCGATTCAGATCGTCACTGGCTGTCCGCTGGCGTCAGTTACAAACCGACCGAGCATTCCACGTTTGATCTGGGCATGAGCTACATCATCGGGGAAGAAGGCGAGATTGATGAGAGCTTGTCAGTGATTCCAGGCACTTCTTCGAATATCAAAGCCACCACCGACGTCAGTGCGACGACGGTGGGTCTGCAATATTCGTATAAGTTCTGATCAAAACTATATTAGAGTGCTTTAAAACGTACCTGTAACGTAAGTTGCAGGTACAAACACACTGTTTGGATCACTGAAAATAGCGACACCAAGTAACTCGTTTTTCGGCGTGTACAATAAACTGAGCGACGTATACGGCTGGTTCCCAAAGGTTCGATGCGGTGTTTTAATTTTATCAGCATTATAAACCGCCAAACTGCCCTTCATTTCAACATCTATGTCCTTTTCTTTTGGCAACAAAAGAATACGGTCCAGAATTTTTACATAAAAAGACTCTGTGTTGATTTTATAACGTTCATCCCCTTGCTCAATACGGGTTCTGGTGTAATAAACCCCCTGCTCACACTTTGCCAATGAGTCAGAACCTGGAAAACTCATTTCAAAATTGCACGAATACGAATCCCACAGAATATACCCCCCTGCGCATACGATGAAAGCGCACACGCCCCAAGACATCATCAGCAGTTTATTAATCATTTTTTATCAGCTCCCCATCCTGGGTATAGAGTTTCAAAGCTTCATCCTTGTCGATCAAAACCACCGATGCTTCCGTAACATCCACCGACCTGATAATACGCAGCGCATCTCTTTCTCCTATCTCAGACCAGCAAAGGTGCCTGACCTGATGAATATTTCCAGAGGTGACAATGGCTTCCCCATTGACCAATTCACGGCATTTGGTAAACCCATAAACCCAGCTCAAATAGCTGAAAGCACTTAAAGAAACCGCCAATATCACTAGGATCAGACAATGCTTCCAATACAAAGAACCGAATTTTTGATCAATGTACTCTTCACCTTCAAAGGTGTTCACATCCTGAAGGCAATCCTTCTCTTCATCCGTTAACAAGGTTTCAGGCGAAACGGATTGGCCGGATAAACGTAAGGATGCCTGCACAGAAGAAGGCCCGGACGCCGACTGATCATCAAAGGCTTTAACCTGAACGTCCGGAGCCAACGTCAGTCGATAACCGACTCCTTTTGCCGTAATGATTTCAATCTCGTCTTTACTGATGTTGCGCAACAGCTTTCTGAGCTTGGCAATCGCGACACTGATTGCGCTTTCACTGATCACGGGCCGCTGCCAAACGGTTTCGGTAATAGTATTTTTATCTACCACATCAGGCGATGCCGTTAACAACAAGCGCAACAGTTCATTTTCTTTATGACCCAGTGAGTGCTTACTTCCATCGGCTGCCTTAATCTCCGCTTTATGAAGATTAATAATGCCACCAGAAGCAAATGAATATATATCCATGCAATCCTTAAAGAATACTGTTTTGATCCTTCAAACCATCATTGAATGACAGCTAATTGTTATCTTTGTAATTGAAGTGAATCAACGAATAAAGGTTAATTAAAAGTGCGCGAATTATATACAAAAACAAGTCCCAAGTGTTGCTACAAAGTGTTTTATGACCGACTTAAAGTCTATTTATACACGCCATTAAGTCATAACATAGAGTCACATCATCAAACCTGAAATTTCTTCCGGTAATCCGCCGGCGACAGACCCACCCGGTTTTTGAACAAACGACGGAAAGAGTTACTGTCTTCATAACCCACTTGATACGTCACACGCTCTAACGAAGTATTGGTAGTTTCTAAAAAGTACTTCGCACGCTCAATCCTTAAATTTTGTAAATATTGATTGGGGGTTTCACCGGTGGCCAGTTTAAACCGACGAATAAAATTTCGTTGCCCGAAATTAAACTGCTTGGCCAACTGATCAAAGACAATTTCCTGCTCAAAGTGTTTGTCCAACCAATTCTGAACAGCAGCAATCTCCCGATCCTCATGGTTTCGTTTAAAACTGTATTGCATGTATGGCAACTGGCTTCGCTGGCAGGAATCCACCAACAGTTTTTTTGAGCATTCGGCCGCAATGTCCACCGAGCCAAACTTTCGAACCAGATACATCAACATGTCCGTTGCCGCAGACGCCCCTCCGGAGCAAATCAGGCCATCATCGTCTGTCACGGTGAGTTGATCCATCAGCGTTACCGCAGGGAATCTTCGCTTAAACTCTTTGGCATAATACCAATGAGTAGTGGCTTGTTTGTCGTCAAGAATACCTGCCTGAGCAGCAACAAAAGCACCGGTACAAATGGTCGCGATGGTCGCGCCTTTATCGTATAAATTCGCCAGCCACTTAGAGACCGGCATCAATAATGGCAACGCAAGTAAAATATTAAATAAAAAGCCGGGAATAATAATTAAATCCGTCTCAGTTACCGAATCCATTGTTCTTTGGGGCGTTAAAGATAATCCGCCTGAACACTGTACCGGCTTACCATCCATGGATACGGTTTCTATATCAAACAACATTTTAGGGTTAGGGGCACCTGCCTTTTGTTGCTTCACAACGTTGAGAAAATTGGCACTTTCCAGCATCTCTAACGTCGCAGAAATACTGGCGGAAGAAGAGTAAGGTGCCATTACCACGGTCACTCGTACCGACCCTGAACGGTTTGATTGGGTTATGCTCATACTGGAAATACCGAAAAATTCACTTTTCACATGATTAAAGTCATTTATGACCTTACCAGTCTTTTCTTTCTGTCGCTAACCTTGTTTACAACTTAATGATGATCAACCTCCTATGAGTAAAACCACACATAACGCTGCCGTTTTTGGGTTGTGCCTCACCAGTACCATACTCTGGACAAGCGGCAATGGCTTGATTCCGTTACTTCCGGTCTACGCAGGCAGCCTTGGTGCAAGCAATTTCCACATAGGTTTATATTTGGCGTTTTCCTACAGTTGTTTAGCCATCGGAGCACTCCTCGCAACCAAAATCATTGATCACGCCAGTAAGGCCAAAACACTTCTGGTTACTTCCGGCGTCATGTCTGTACCTCTGACGTTTATGGTCGGGCAGGCCAACAGCGTCGTCGAATTGGCTTGGTATACCAGTATCGTTTGGTTGTTAGGTGGCGCTGGTTTTGGGGCCTTAAATGCCCTCACCGGCCATATCACTCAAGCTCATGATCAAAGAGTTAATAATCAAGGGCTTAATCATCAAAGCATTAATGATCGAGGAAAAGTCATGGGAGTTTTGGCGATTACCAGCCCACTTGGGTCTGTGCTGGGCGGTTTAATCTCCGGGCCTATTGTCGATCAGTGGGGGTTCGAGGCTCTTTTCCTCTCACTTGCGTTATTAAACCTGCTTTGGCCAGTTTCCAGTCTCTTTATTCCGGTCGCCAACAGACATTCTGCGGTTGCTCAACCAACCAACAAAGGCTCAAAGGATTCTGTGCCCTGCATCAGTGAACCTGAAGATAAAAAATCTGTCATTTCGAAAATCCGTCGTTTAATCGGAGCAACCACCTTGATGTACGTTACCTACTACATCGGTTTGTTTGCGACCTCTATCACCATGAAAGACGTTGGCTTCTCCGCCACTGCAATATCCAGCACGGCGATATGGGGTGGTTTGGCTGCCATTCCTTTCGTTTATGGAATTACGCGAATTTCAGATTGGTTGGGCCAGAAACCTTTCTGGATGCTTTGCAATTTGGCGGGCTTCGCAGGGCTGATGTTATTAGCTTACGCAACCACCTTATTTCATTTCTGGCTGGTTGCAGTGTTAATTCGATTTTTATCGTCCGGAGGGCGCGGCCTGAGTAATGCGTGGGCGATGGATGTTATTTCAGCGTCATCTAATTCAGTCCTTTCTAATTCAGGCCCTTCTAATTCAGGTCTTTCTCATGCAAGAGCATCCGGGACTCGAATTTCGCAATCAACGTCGCCGACTGAACAAGGCCCCAAACCCGTGTCAGAAACCAAAGTCATGGCCTTATTGAGTTCCACAACCTGGATCGGCGGTGTCCTCGGCTACCTCATTTATGGCAGCAGTGCCCAGATGCTAAATACACAAAGCGCTGTTTTGATCACTTCTCTGATCCCATTCATTGCAATGTTCTTAGTACTTTCAATAAACCATTCACCCAATTTGATTCGACGAGGCAATTTATGAGCACCGTTTCAACCGAGCAGTCCCAGCGAACGGATACACGCTCACGTACATCTAAAAAACTGTTTGCAAAAATAATTGAAAGCAAGGACGCCAGCGTGCCCTTGCTACGCGAGATGTGGCATTTACGTTTGGCCTTTCTGACCCTGAATATTTCCGAGCAAGAAGACTTCGCCAAGTTTCAGGATTATTGCACCCGAGCCAATACCTTCTTAATTACTTTCCGCGATGAACACAAAGCTCTTCAGGGTTACTACACCTTTATGTTTAAGCCAGTGGAACACCTCAATAAAAAAGCACTTCTGATTCACTCGAAATATTATTACGTCAATACCGGATTTCGGGGCCATCCCAAAATCACCTCGGCGGGTTGGTCCATATTGCCCATCATCCTGAGACGCTATGGTTTGAAACGCATGTATTTTGTAGCGTTTACCTTTCCATCCAGCTTCATTTCTCTCAGCCGAACGTTCGGCAAGGTCTATACCATTCAAGGAGAAAATGCGTCCGATTGGGAAAAGGTCGTACTTGAAAATTTTGCTCAGGAACTGAATGGTGCGGACTGGGATACCCAGCTGAAATTAATTCTCAATCAAAATATCCCTCAAGGGGAAAACAAAACAGAAACCAGCAAGATCAATCAACTCCGAAGGCAATACCTGCAATTTAATCCAGAGTGGGAAAAAGGCCGTTCACTGCCAATCATGATGCGTTTTGACTGGGCCATGATCAAAAGCGTACTGAGCACCAGTATGCGCAGGAAAAAACGAACAGGCTGATACCCAATGTGATTGCTACGTGGAACGCGTTCACTGCTCTGAATGGCTTGTCTGTACTGAATGATTGGCCTGCACCGAATGTTTAACAGTCAGTCCCCGGTCATTTGCGCCAGCTTAAGACCGGTCACTACGCAGAATACAGACGCCACTATGATGGAAGGCAAAATGGTCGGCAAGATATGATCTGTTCCGATCAACCAATGGATCAATGAAAGAATGATAGCCACCCCAACGGCGGTCAATCCAGCCGGAATGATAACTTTTAGTCGGCTACCCGCATTGATCATGTGATACAGTTTGGTCACAACCATCACGATGAATAAGGTCAAGATAAAGCTGGCGATGCCCTGAGCCACTCCCGATGTGAGGCCTTCAAGTGCTCCCGCTCCGGAATTAATAAAATACGCCCAGCCACCATATAAAAAACAAGCCAATATTGCCGAAGTAAGTTTATAACGAGCGCTGGTGTTGACCATTAATGAGCAGTTCCTTTACTGGTGATTTTCCCTTAACCATACCAAATTAATCCTGATGCCAATACTGTTTTGGAACCGCAACCGTCTCCGGGCTTAAAAAGGGATTGGGAATCTCGAGCTTTATTCTGGAGTCCAGTTTGGCCTCTTCGAAGGCACTTTTGATCAAAGCATGATTATAAAAAAACTGCTCATAACTGCCATCTGCATAAGCGTTTTTAAATCCTTGATTCAAAGCCTTTTCCAGTGCTGTATTGGACGGGTTGATAAAAAAGAAAACGGCCGTTTTGTATACCAATAAAATATTTTGCTCAACAGCCAAATTCGGCAAGGTGGCTTGTTTACTTTTGAGTTCTGAAAAAATTTCAGTCATCCCTCTAGGGAAGTAGTAACGACTGCCGGAATTAATATTACCGAAAATATCATCGTAAAGCCTTTCTTCCTGCTGTAACCCAGAGGATTCCAAAACCTGTTTATCTCCCCAGCCTATCCCCTGAACGCCGACGAATTTTTTTAAGTCGTTGATACTTTTAACCGCATGGTACTTAGCTTGATAATCCTTATGAATAATAAACAGCCTGCTTCCAATCAAGCCTCGCATGATAGGAAAGCGAATCGGACGCAGTTCCTTTTCGAGTTCGATGCTGGTTCCTGCATATAAGATGTCAATTTTACCACTCTGAACTAAAAGAACCTTTCTTCCCTGAGACGTCACGTCATGTTTGGTCTGAATTAAATGATAACTTTCGCCGGATTTATCCAACACCCAGACTAAAGCATCCATATAGAAGTTATTTTCTCGGGTGTCGGTAATTTTTATATCCATGGCCCAAACGGGATTCATGACCGTAATGAAAACAGAAAACACTAACCACTTATTCATTTCATGCTCCACTTAAAAAGGTCTGAGAGACAGGCCGTCTTTATAAACCACCTTCCGTCAGTTTGGCCGGGTTAAGTAACCTCGTCAGCTCTTCCACCGACAAGTCGGTATTCTCAGCGGCAACGTCAATAACGGGTCGGTTTTCTTTATAAGCTTGCTTGGCAATTTCAGCCGCTTTCTGATACCCAATGACCGGGTTCAGTGCCGTGACCAGAATCGGATTACGAGACAAGGCTTCGTTGAGTTTTTTGTCGTTCACCTTAAAAGTCGCAATCGCCTTATCCGCCATCAGCCGACTGATGCTCGACAACAACTGAATACTTTCGAGAAGGTTATGCGCAATCAGCGGCAACATCACATTCAGTTCAAAATTGCCTGACTGACCTGCAATTGAGATAGCCGCATCATTACCTATCACTTGTGCTGAAACCATGGCCGCCACTTCAGGAATCACCGGATTCACTTTCCCCGGCATAATGGATGACCCTGGTTGAAGCGCTTCTAATTCGATTTCGCCCAACCCAGCCAAAGGCCCGGAATTCATCCAACGCAGATCATTGGCGATCTTCATCACTGAAACCGCCGTCGCTTTAAGCAAGCCAGACAATGCGACCGCTATGTCTTGCGATCCAATGTGACTGAAAAAGTTATTTGCAGGCTGGAAGTGCAGGCCCGTCAGATCACTTAAAGCGATATTAAATTGAGCCGCAAACTCTGGGTGGGCATTAACCCCTGTGCCTACCGCCGTTCCCCCCTGAGCAAGCGTTTGCAAACTGGGCTGCAACGCCTGTAAACGTTCAATGTTGAGCTCAATTTGTTCCGCCCAACCGTCCAGACTTTGACTCATACGCACCGGCATGGCATCCATCAAGTGCGTTCGACCTGTTTTAACGTACTGGTGTACCGTTTTTGATTTTTCCCGAATGGTGATGGCCAGATAATCCAGCGCAGGTAAAAGCTTCTCTGTTAATTCAATGGCGGCGCTGATATGAATGGTTGAAGGAATAATATCATTACTGCTTTGGCCGCAATTAATATGATCATTAGCCCCCACAGTGTCACCATAGATCTGTGAAGCCAATGTCGCCAACACTTCATTGGCGTTCATATTGGTGCTGGTGCCCGAGCCCGTTTGAAACACATCAACCGGAAAGTGTTTCATAAGGTTTTGATCGGCCAGTAATTCGTCTACCGCCTGACAGATAGCATCACTCATTTTCTCAGGGATTTGTCCTAATAGCCCATTGGTTTGAGCCGCCGCATATTTAGCTTTCAATAACGCACGAATAAACGCTTTCGGCATGGACTGACCACTCACCGGAAAGTTATCCACAGCACGCTGAGTTTGCGCAGAAAACAAGGCATCGGCAGGCACTAAAACCGCCCCCAGGCTGTCTCGTTCTGTACGAGTATGTTTCATAGGGCACTTTCCAACGCTACATTCAAACTTACATTGTAGCCCTAATATCCAGAGAGGTTAGGTAAGTCATTGAGTTGCTGTATCCCACTTTTGTTTGGTAAAAGCAGCAGCTATCAACCGATAGTCACCGTCTCAAATACCACTCACTTTATTGCGATGAGAACTGTGCTGAAAACTGCGCTCGAAACTGGCTAGGAGAAAGTTGCAAATATTTTCGGAAGTGATGGCGTAATGTCATCGCATTTTCAAAACCGGCGGAATTCGCCACGCGCTCAACGGAATCACTGGTGGTTTCCAATAACCGCTTAGCAAGTTCTAAACGTTGCTGGGTTAACCACTCTTTCGGCGTCTGATTTAATGAAGCCCGAAATTTTCGATCAAACGTACGGCGTGACATATTGGCCTTTTGAGCCAACAGGTTAACATCAATATCCTGATCCAAATGGCTTAACGCCCAATCCAGAGTCACTGAAAATTGATTAGGTGTTTTAATCACCGGCGTTTCTACAAATTGAGACTGACCGCCATGGCGATGGGCCGCAAGCACCAAACGCCTGGCCACCTGATTGGCCACTTCATACCCATAGTCACTGCGAATAACCTCGATTCCCAAGTCAATTCCTGCGGCACTGCCCGCTGAACAACCTAACCGACCGTCGTACACATAGAGAACATCATCCACATAAGAGACGTTTGGGTATTTCTGTTTAAAACGATCTGCGTAATGCCAATGTGTCGTGGCTTGTCTGTCATTTAGCAAGCCAATCTCAGCCAACATAAAACTGCCAGAACAAAAGGACAACACTCGCCCACCCCTTTGATAAAGCGCTCTCACAGACTCAGCAATCTCAGCCGGAACGGTTGAATCAGAAGCAGACCAATTAGGAATGACCACCATATCGTAATCATCAAGATGATGAACACGCTTAGGCTGAAGTAATAGCCCTCCACTGGTGGTTTGTATTTCATCATCAAAAGTAACCACATCAGTCTGATACCAACATTCAAACTCTGGTCTGGGTAAAGCAAACAATTCCACAGCACAACCAAGTTCAAATAAAGCAATGTACTTATGCGTAAGAATGGCGACGCGTTTCATAAAATTATCCAATACTCTTTTTTGGCTCATTATTAACGAACAATGTCTTTTAGGCCAATTTTTCTGATTTAATTCAAAGGGAATAATGTTCCTAACTCAAACAGAGAGCATTTAACGCAAAGAGGAAACCCTATGTCTTCAGCCGTATCCAGACCACCAGCAGCCAATTCACAAGATGCATTAACGTATTTTGAAGGACTTCTGAAATACGAAACCGACTGTTGGGATGTACATCACGCCCTCACCAACCATAAGCAAGACTTTGTTCTGCTGGATGTTCGGAGCGAAGCGTTATTTAAACAGGGCCATATTGATGGTGCCGTAAATCTGCCTCAGCCCAGACTCAATGAGTCATCCATCAGCCACTATCCCGAAGGAACCTTGTTTGTGGTCTATTGCGCCGGGCCACATTGTAATGGCACAGAAAAAGCGGCCATCAGGCTTGCCAAGCTTGGCCGACCGGTAAAGAAAATGATTGGTGGTATTACAGGCTGGATAGATGAAGGCTTTCAGTTGATCAACGGATAAAAATTGCCCTTTATCCTTTTCGAGTCAGGAAGTATTTTCACTCTCCGCCATAATCCTGTATAAGCTCTTTAATTTTCAGAGTTTGTATTTTCAAGTACGTGTTTTTCAAACATCAGACAGGGTTGCATCATGGCGGATAAGTTTTTTTTCAAAGGTCGTAAACAGAAAAAACCTAAACACAGCAGTTACGGTTTCAGCACCAACCGGGATGTGAAACCAGGAACAGAAGATTCGCCTCTCACATTGATCGTCACCAGTGAAGAAAGAAAAGCCGAAGTAGAAACCCTGCTTTCTGAAAACGAATTATTTGGAACGATCGAAGTTAACCCGGAAACGCCTGAGGACATCAAAGAATTAGAGGCATTAATCAACACGCCGAAAACCCAGGTGTTTGAAAAGAAACCCAATCGAAACGATCCTTGTTCTTGTGGCAGCGGTAAGAAATATAAAAAGTGTTGTGGATAACCGATGAAATAACAGCAAGCACTTCAGCTATGATGCTTAGCTTTATTTTCTGCATACACTTCGAAGGCATTGTCTATCTCTTCAATTAAGTCCTGATCTTCCCAGGGCTTATGAATGAATTTATAAATAGACCCTTCATTAACGGCTCTGGACAGGGTTTCAACATCAGTGAACCCACTGAGCATGATCCGGACGGTGTCCGGGTGCATGCTTTTCACCCGCCGCAGCAATTCTGTACCTGCCATCGCAGGCATCCGCTGATCGCTGATGATCACACCCACGTCATTTGCCGCCAGTATTTCTAGCGCTTCCATCGGATTGGTGGTCGTCATTACCTTGTAAGGCTTACGTTTAAGAATGCGTTTTAACGCAGAAAGAATGGCTTTCTCATCGTCAATGATCAACAAGGTGTCTTTCGAATCTTCCGCTTTCAGCTTCCAGGTTGGCGCCTTTATCAACTCCAACACTTCCGCCGCAGGCTTGGGTTTGGAAAAGTAAAATCCTTGGAAAAAGTCGCAATTAAACTTTTTCAACAAATGATACTGAGCTTCAGTTTCCACGCCTTCCGCTACCACTTCCAGCCCCAGGGTGTGGGAAATCTGAATGATCATTCGCGACAGTGAAGCGTCTTCCAGAATGTAGGCCATTTCTTTAATGAAACACCGGTCTATTTTCAAACGATCCAAAGGAATTTGGCGCAGGTAAGTTAAATTCGAATAGCCGGTACCAAAGTCGTCCACACTGATCGAGCACCCGAGAATCTGCAGTTGCCTCAGGACATCAACCGTACCTTCTAAATTTTCAATGATGGCAGATTCGGTAATTTCGAACTCCAGCATTGTCGGATCAATCTCATATTTGTTAATTAACTCCTCCACATAATTCACTAAGTCCAACGAAGCCAAATGACGGGTCGATAAGTTAATGGCCACCGTAAATTTAGCCGGAACATAAGCTTGCCATTCCTTGAGCTGAGCACAGGCAGCATTCAGTGCCCAATTGCCGATGTCCACGATCAACTGGCATTCTTCGGCAACAGGAATAAACACCGTCGGTGAAATCATCCCCTGATCTTTTGAAAACCAACGAATCAGAGCCTCACAACCAATCACCTGCCCTGTAGAAGAGTCCACCTGCGGTTGATAAAACAGTTCAAACTCATCCTGCTCAAGTGCTTTTTTGATCTTTGCTTTAAATTGCGTGCGCGAAATGGAGTACCCCTGAACCACCGGGCTTGAAAAATGCAATTTATTTCGTTCATTAGACCCTTTAGATAAATAACGGGTTTCTTCCACCAGCGTAATCAACTGATCGGACGTATCACCATGCACGGGGTAAATAGCGGCACCAGAGCAAAACTGAATATCCAATTCGTTATCATTAAAGATGGTCGGCTTCTGAAAGCCCTCAATGATTTGTAAGTATCGTTCCGTGAGCGAGTCCAGCGACGTAATGTTCGGTATTAAAATCAAAAATTCCGCCCCTGGTGCCCGTGAAATGCTTTCGGACGAATCCAGCTGAGTAATCAATACTTCACTGATTCGCTTCAATAACGCATTGCAAATCAAATACCCGAACAGTTCATTGTATTGCCGAAAATTTTTCACATTCAAAAGAAGCACAGCAAATTTACTTTCTGAGGCTTTATGTTGTTCTATGGCTTGCTCCAACCGGTCTAAAAAGAGCGCCCGATTAGACAAACCGGTGACATTATCATGGGTGGAGAGATAATCGAGTTTTTTGCGACTTTCTTTTTGGTTGGTAATGTCTTCCTTAATGCCCACGTAATTAATAATTTCGCCGGAAGCATTGGATACCGGAAAAATATTTAACTTCTCCCAATACAGCGCCCCGTTTTTCTTTTTATTTTGTATTTCCCCGATCCAGCTTTTACCGGACTGAATGGTGTTCCATAAATCAATGTAAACGGCGCTGCTGGTCTGGCCTGAACTGAACAGACTGGTTTTACTGCCAATGATTTCTTCTGCAGAATACCCGGAGTTCTCTATCAATTTCTGGTTCACGTATTCAATCGAACCTTCCCGGTCGGTAATGACGATCGAACTTGGGCACATTTCAACCGCTCTTTCGAGCTTCATACGCTTTAGGTTATCAATGAATGCCTTTAGAATATTGGCCGCCGTTTTAGCCAATTCCGCAATCAACTTGAGTTCAAAACTCTCAAACTCTGTCCCGAATTCGAGAGAAACAATCATGACATCATGAGACTCCGAATCCCCGCCAACGGGGACTAACGGCACCCACAAACACGGTCCGTCTATCTCATTCAATTCATAACTGGTCGACCGGGGAATCGTAGAAAATTGAACGGGATTAACCATCGGTCTTTCGGAGACATGTTGATCATCAAATATAAAGTGTATTGGCTGTTCTTCAATAATGCCCTCTTCGACATCAAATCCTTTCTGAACCAAGTGGTGCTTGTTTTCAGACTCCCTGATCAAAAGGTTAACCAGCAAAGACTTAATGTTACTCAACCCTAAGAAGCGGGAAATAACATCAAAACACAAGGTTTGAATGGATTGAGCATCCGCCAGGCTTTCCAATAACCGAGCATTGGCGATGGCATATTCGGCTTTCAATTTATTTTTTACGCGGTCCTGCAACAGCTTACTGATATCGCGAATCACCAGGTTATATTTAGTTTCACCTTCCACTTCAAAAGGCTGAATGGTCAACTCAGCAGGTAATGGTCGGTTGTTTTTCGCGGAAAGCAGTAACTCTACGGTGGCAGGACACAACAATCTCAGCTCATCAAACACATAGCTCTTTAATGATGAAAATTGGCTGCTCAGGTTTTGTGGGCGATACAAAATCTGGTTAATTTTTTGGCCAATGATTTCTATGGTTTGATATTGAAATAGCTTTTCGGCGGGCAGATTCCAAAACTCTATTTCCGTCCTGGCATTCACAATGATAGAGGCATCGCGTTGTGAGTTAATGATCGAGTCCAACAGGGCACTTTGGCGCAACAAGAAACTCTGCGCGTACCTTTGTTCCAGTCTTAACTCCCTTTCTTTAAGTTCACGTTTAATGGCTGGGGCCAGCCGTGACAGGTCATTTTTACTGATGAAATCCCTAAGTCCGGTTCTTAATATTTCAGACGCACGATCCTCCGTTAACCCCCCGGCAACGATGATAATCGGAATATCTTCAAAGGCTTCATGCGAGCAATCGATGATATATTCCAGAGGCAAACCAGGCAGGTTGCAATCTGAAATAATGAGATGAAGGTGTTGTTCATTCAGCGCCTGCTGAAACTGCAATCGATCTCTGACCACCTGATAATGTAGATTCAGTCCCAACTCATCGAGACAACCAGAAATACATTCAGCGTCCTTCTCATCGTCTTCAACGATGAGTACAAAGTACTCACTTTGCGTGTCCAAAAATACAGCTTGATTCATTGAAATGTCCAAACGGAATTAATTTCAAGTCAGTAAATTTAGGTATAGTACAAATTACGTCTTAACTTAGGAGGACAGGGATTCGTGAAAAAACAAAAAAAGACGACGACTGCGTAATAAATAAGCTGCACATTTTTCAATAACCCCCTGCAAACACTACGGATATCACCTTAGAGACTACAGAGCTCAGAAAAAAGTATGGGCAGCCACTGACATTTCAACGCACCCTACCAAACAGTTTCCTACAGGACATTAAGAAAAATCTTACAATCAACTGAAAACCGAATGTCACTTCAGATCTAAACACCCTAACCTGAAGCGGGATACAAGAAGCAGAGTCGAAACAACAGAAGGTTTTAATCGCCAGCATTGGCTTTTCAAAAAAGACGTCTAATGATCAAAGTGGGCGTCGATGATCTTTTGGTAGGTGCCATCCATTTTCATTTCTTTCAATGTGAAATCGAACTGATCCCGAATGTGGCCTAACCCTCTTTTTTTAGAAAACGCCAAATAACTAGGTACCGTTTGAACTTCAGGATCAAGCTCTCGGACGTCGTCCTCCCGGCCCAATTTGTTGAGAATGTCGTACGCACCGTATTTATTGCTCACCAGAATATCAACCCGATTCAGAATCAACATCGCCATATTTTTTTCGCCGCTTCGGGTTTCTTCAATATGTGAAATCATCCCTTGTTCAACGGCTTGATCAAACACGGAGCCATAACTGATTTTCCGAACCGTCCCAAAGGTATAACCCTCCATCAAGCTGAGGTTTCCATCGAATTCGATGGTGGAATCCGAACGCACAAACAAGGAAACAGTCTGGTCAATTAATACTTCGTTTGAGTAATCACAAAACAACTCGCGTTCAGGTGTTTTATACGCAGTAAATATGGCGTCGGCCTTGCCTTCTTCAACCAAAGCAAGGGCCCTGGCCCATGGCACCATGCGAATATTAATGGGTTGGTTTAGCCGGTCAAACGCCTCCTCCACAAGATCCACTGCAATGCCCTTTATCACACCGTCTTCTTCGTATTCGTAGGGAGGGTAATCAAGCGTCACAATTTCAATGGGCGGAATGGCAGGTCGAACATGCAGCAGCTCATCTGCGTTCACCAGCGCCGAGTGAAGACAAACGACAATACCCGCTAACAAGAATTTCACAACTTTATTTAACAATGGACGACTCATTCTCTCAGGGCTTTCTGTTTTAACTATAGACCGAATTTTATTATTCTTATGCGTAAGCGATTCGGCGCGGCAAGACATACCGTCAATCAACAGACGAGGCATCTGGCTGGCTCAAAAACGGCATGATAATAACGGCCTATCTTCAGATGTAAAGTACCTCGCGCACGCTTCAGCCAATTCGGCTCGGTAATGCTACTCCCGAACCCTTTCATCCGTTTGAAATGCATTCACCAAATGGCCAGCTAATAATTTAATACGTGCAACCTGCCGCGCATCCGGGTGTGTTAGCAGCCACAGATGGCTTTTCTGAGCCGGTTCGAACGTGAACAATTTCAGCAATTCAGCCTTCTCTTGGTCGTTTGGCAAAAACGCTAAACCATAACCGGCTTCTGACAACGCAGACATGGCCACTAAATCGTTGCATTTAGCCACCAAGTACTCGCCATGCGTCTTCTCTAGCCATTGAAAACCGGGCAGCAAGCTCATTTCATGCGAGGCACCAATCAAACGATGACCGATTAACTCATCCAACCCCTTTGGCGCTCCGTATCTGGCTTTATATTCTGGCGAACAAAAAACACTCCATGATAAGGCCGCTATTTTTTTCCCGATAAGCTGTTCAGGAGGCGCAGGCGTTGCCCTGATGGCGATGTCGGCTTCCCGCCGAGTCAAATTAAAATCCTGATTGCTCACCATCAATTCAACCTGTATCTCGGGATACATTGCCTGAAAATCCGCCAAATACTCCGGTAAAAACCGATAGGCGATGTTGTCTGGCGCAGTGATTCTAACGACGCCCCTTGGCTTGAAATCCTGTCCGGCCAACTGCCGTTCCAGATCATCAAACGCATTCGCAATGGCTTCCGCTCTGACGAATACATCTTCGCCCGCCTGAGTCAGGCGATAGCCATCGTTCAGCCGATCAAACAACCGGTTGCCAATTTGTTGTTCAAACGCATTCAGTCGCCGAAAAATGGTCGAGTGATTCACCTGCAGTTCTCGTGCAGCCCCCGCCAGTGAGCCATTGCGGGCAATGGCCAAAAACGTTCTTAATGCATTCCAGTCCATACCGTTTTCCAACCCCATCTCTTTACGTCAAACCCATTCCAGACTCTGTTGCTTACAAATTTCCAGAACCCGGATTCCACACAACCGAATTCTCCAACCAATGGTTGTTCGCAACCAACTTGCAAACATGCAAACCTGATTTTCATTTTTTACTGATTTCAATGCATCAATACAAACAATAAAGTACCTCTGATGCAACCATGCTCAAGGAGTTACTGACATGAACACTCAGACCGAATATACCCTGATCAGCCACCACCTTTGCCCATATGTTCAGCGATCCGTAATCGCGCTGGAAGAAAAACGAATACCCTATGAGCGGGTGAATATCGACCTCGCCAACAAACCCGACTGGTTTAATGACATCTCACCTTCAGGGAAAGTGCCTTTGCTCATCATCAACGACGAACACATTTTGTTTGAAGCCAATGTGATCACCGAATATTTAAATGAAGTGACACCTGGCGACCTGCACAGCAGTGAACCACTCACAAAGGCAACACACAGAGCCTGGATAGAGTTTGGCACGGGTATTCTGAATGACATCAGCGGCCTTTATTCAGCGCAAGATAGCAACACGTTCGATGCAAAATTAAGCATGATAAAAGACAAGTTAATGAAGTTGGAGCAAACAATCACACATCAAAAGAAAGGCAAACCGCCTCATGGTCCGTATTTTTCCGGCAGCAGATTTCAGTTAATCGATGGCGTCTACAGCACCATCTTTCGATATTTTGATGTATTCCAAGGGGTCACTGAGATTAATTTTCTGCAACACACTCCCCACCTAAAAGCCTGGAATCACGCATTGCAAATCAGGCACTCGGTCATCAAAGCGGTTCCGCCCGACTACCCCGAACGATTGACAGAATTCGTCAGAAGAAAGAACGGTCATCTGGCAACGTTAATTTTAGAAAAACAGGGGTTGGCATCCTTTAACTGATGCCAGAAAGCCATCGTTCAATCCGTTTTATGCTTTTCTTAAAATTAAGCTTTCGCCTTAAAATTAAGCTTTCGCCTTAAAAATCTAACCTATGCTTAATTTATAAGAAGCTGAGTCTATGAACGACCATGAAACTATTCCTACCTTCAGTGACCGCCCTGTTACTGACGATTAACTGCTGGTCAACGGAAGTTCAGTTAACGGAAGATCAGATAACAGAAGATCAGATAACAAAAGTGCATGAGGAAAGTCTCGACAGCAAAACAGTCATTGCCTGTGGCCACCCAGATTATCCGCCCTGGAACTGGAAACAGGGCGGCAAAATTCTTGGTGCCTGTGCCGAAGTGACCGCCATGCTTTTTGAAAATATTGGACTGAAGGTAAATAATATTTACGCGGGCCCTTGGAAGCGCTGTCAAAGAAAAGTTGAAAAAGGCACGGTGGATGTCAATATCTGTGCATTTATCAACGATGACAGAAAAACATATTCCACCTTTATCCAGACACCTATGGGCCATAACACCACCTCCGTTTTTGTCCCCTGGGGGAAAGAGTTCCCGTTTACCACATGGAATGATCTAAAAGGACTCAAGGTCGTTATGGTCAGAGGGGTGAGTATGGGTCAGGATTTTGACTCCTTCATTGAAAATCATACCCACGCTTCAAGAGTCAACACCCGAGAGCAAGCCTTTGAGTTTTTAACTTTAGGCCGAGCGGACTTCCTGGCAACAGGCCGACACATCGGAATCCTTCAAAGAAACCTGTATGGATACTCCAGCTCAATCACAGTACTGCCGACACCGATTAAAGTCGGTAATCTTCATATTTCCATTTCAAATAAGTCCAGGTTTCTTAAGCACATACCAGAGCTGGAAGCGCAACTTAAAGAGCCAGACTATTATCAAAAACTGGAAACCATCCTAAGCAAATACACCCTTCACTACATCAGAGGAAGAGACAATATTTCCCCACCGGAAATCCTCGAAAGCCCCGAAGAATAACTACTCAGCAGCCATGATCCTCCGGATTCTTGCCCCATTAAAGGCCCACGTACCGACTATAAAAGTACACATTCTTTACACTGGCTTTACAGAACTCTTGTCCAAGTAGTCAGTCATACCTTATACGACTCGATAACATAAAGAAGGATCGAATTATGAAAATTACCAACGTTCGTAATTACATTGCGGGAATTGTCATGGCAGCGGGCAGCCTGATCACAGCCCCTTTGGTAGCAGCTGAAGATATTCGAACCAAGCAGGAAAGTTCTCAGCGATCTGTTCAGCTGGCAGAATTTGAACACAAACTGGAAAACCTCGAAAAACGTTTGTAAACACACAACGGAGCAGCACTACTCTGCTCCGTTTTTCTGCTTCATTCTCCTGAATGAGCGGGCGAGACATTAAACCGTTTAATAATCGCGTTGTATTGGCCGTTCTTCTTAATCACCTCTAGCCCACGATTAAAGTCATCCACCAGCTGGGGGGCATCCTCAATATTACGAGAAAATAAATTAAAAAAACCATTTACGCTCAACGGCGGGGTTAAGAGGATATGAGGCTTCTGTTCCTTTTTGGGGATTTTTTTCAGATCTTCTTTGAAAGTGGCATAGTCCATCACCACAAAGTGGATACGTTTTGAAAACAGTTTACGAAGGTTTGTCAGTGGCGAAAGAGCTTCTTGCCGGTTTAACGCCGTCGCCGCCATAAACTCTTTCGAGTAGGCGTATCCTCGGGTAACCCCAAAGGTAAACTCGCTGAGGTCCGATAATTGATCATAACCCTTTACACCATTCTCCTTCAGGCCAATGACAAAATTTGTGGCCTCATAAATCTGATTGGAATAAATGAACTGGCGTCTGCGGGCCGCTGTGTCATAGGCGGCCAACATCATGTCCACCCTTCCCAGTTTCACTTCTTCCAACGCCCGCATCCATGGGAAAAACTCAATGCGCACCGTGTGACCTGTCTCCAGAAATGCAGCTCGGGTGATCTCAGCAAAAGGGCCAAAGTCATTCAGCGCTGAGGAGATATAAGGCGGACGATCGACCGTGCTGATCATGACTTCCCGGGCAAACAAAAGTGACGGCAGCCATATCCCCAACACCCCCCAAAGAAACCACTTGATTTGTTTCATGATGCGCATCCAACCACTCACCACAAACCAGTGAGCCAGGGTGAATCATTACCAGTGTTGTCTGAAATCGAAAATTTAAATGCCCGACGCGTTTATAATCGCATCATAGGTTCCATTTTCGATAATAACCTTCAAGCCGGCATTAAAGTCCTCTACAAGCTTTGGAGAATCTTCAACGTTACGTGAAAAGATATTGTAAATACCATTTACGCTCAAAGGCGGCGCTAAAAAGACATAAGGCTTGCGGTTGTTCTCTCGAATTAAAGGCAATGTTCCTTTAAAAGTCGCTGTGTTCATCACAACAAAATGTATGCGTTTGGCAAACAGTTTCCGCAAGTTCAGTAAATCCGAATGAACCTCTTCCCGGGTTAAGTAAGTGGCTTGCATAAACTCGGTTGAATAAGCGTACCCTCTGGTCACCCCAAACGTATAAGGTTTGAGATCCTCTAAGCTAGTGTAGGTATTAATTCCGGTTTCAGCCAAGCCAATCACCCAGTCTTTCACTTCGTATATTTTGTGTGAATAGAAATACTGACGTTGCCTCTCCTCTGTGGAATAAGCGCCCAACACCATATCAGAACGGCCTGTTTTGGCTTCTTCAAGCGCCCGTTGCCAAGGTACAAAATGGATGCTGACGGAATGCCCCCGTACCTTAAAAGCCTCACGGGTGATCGACGCTAAAGGACCATTATCCTTTAACGTGGCAGCGTAATACGGAGGCCAATCCACCGTAGTGACATTAACTTCACGAGCCAATACCCCCACTGAACAGGACATCAGGCTGAACCACATCAACAACCGAAGCAGTACGTCAAAAAATAGAGTCATATGCGCATGTCATAAGGGCAACTTACGCTACCTTATAAGAAAACAAAGAATGCTTACTGTGATAGCAGTCTAAACACGACCCTGCAAGAAAACCGGATTAACGCAACAGCCTGCATGCTAAACAAATATTTGATGCTAACCTTTATTACAGACACAGCCTCATACCCCATCGGCGCGTACAAAACTAAAAACCAAGGTGAGTCCCTGAGTGAATAACCGTTTTTTCCAAGCCTTACTTTTATGCACCTTTATTTTCTCTTGCGGCAATGCCTTTGCTTCGGTACAAGTCACAGAAAACCAGAAAAAATACACGGTTG
Source organism: Litoribacillus peritrichatus (assembly GCF_039537985.1). Lineage (NCBI taxonomy): Bacteria > Pseudomonadati > Pseudomonadota > Gammaproteobacteria > Oceanospirillales > Oceanospirillaceae > Litoribacillus > Litoribacillus peritrichatus. The sequence continues at coordinate 1,028,816 of NZ_BAABBN010000007.1, read as the reverse complement.
GTCAACACCTGGAATACCTGAAAGAAACCGAACACCCCCTGACCTTAGAAGATATCTTAACCACGCCCGCAGATGCCTTCACTCATGCCAACGAAGACATTCCTAATTTTGGTCAGGTCAGCAGCGCCTACTGGTTTAAATTGGTTTTGGATCATCAACTGCCCCACACTAAGCGCTGGTTGTTGGAACTGAACTTCCCCTTCCTCGACCAAATTGAAGTCTACAGCCCGGATGGCCAGGGCAACTATCACAAAACCCTGACCGGAGATGAACTGCCCTTTCACCAAAGGCCGATCATCACTCACAATTTCGTGTTTGATATTGAACTGCCGCCCAACACCATAACCGCCGTTTACTTTCGGGTAAAAACCACAACCTCCCTGCAAATGCCTTTGACGCTTTGGGATCACAGTGCTTTTCTGGAAAAAATTGATGTCAAGAATTACGGCTTTGGGATTTACTACGGCATCATGCTGGTGATGATCTTCTACAACCTCTTTGTTTATTTCCTGGTTCGGGACATCAGCTACCTTTACTACATCAGTTACATTGGGTTCATTACCGTAGCTAACCTGGCCATCAACGGCTTTGGTTATCAATATCTCTGGCCAAATTCGCCAGGCTTTGCGAATTACAGTATCCCCTTGTTTCTGAACTTATCATTTGCTTTTGGCTGTTTATTTACCCGCTCTTTCTTAGCCACTAAACAGTTTACGCCCAAACTGGATACCATCCTCAGGGCATTTACCCTGGTCTCTTTTGTCGCCGTCTTGTTCACCTTAATCTGGAACCGAAGCGACGCGCTTAAATTCACAATACTGCTTAACTTTCTGGTCAGTTTTGCCATTCTTGCCACCAGCTTTTACGGCGTATTTAAACGACAACGCAGAGCTTATTTTTTCTGTGCCGCCTGGACGACCCTCTGCGTCGGCGCCATTTTACGCGGGCTGGTTTCACTGGATTTCATCCCCAGTAACTTTTTTACTTTCTACAGTGTCCAATTAGGCGTTGCCATCGAAGTGCTTATTCTGTCGCTGGCCTTGGCCGACCGAATCAACACCGAACGGGCTGAAAAACAGCAAGCCACTGAAACCGCATTATCTGCCCTTGAACGCCAACGCCAGGCAGAATCCAAATTAGTTCATCAAAGTATGCATGACCTCTACACTCAGGCGCCCAACCGAAACTTCTGTTTGCAGCACCTTGAACAACTGCACATCAACAATCCGATGAACTATTGCGTTTCCGCCGTCTGTATTCAATTGAATAACTTTCACGACATCAATTACACCCTCGGTCACGACACAGGCAATGAAGTATTAATCAACCTGATCCTCAAATACGATGAAGAAATTCAACATTGGCCCAACGTAATTCCACTCAAAAATAACGAAGGCCACCACAAAGTCATCGCCAAGGTGGACGGCGTTTGTCTGGGCGTGTTTTTCAAACACCAAACCGAACAGAGCATTCAACAGATCGTCCACCAACTCACCAACTTACTTCATGAACCTATGCTGCATAACGACATGCGTTTGGATCTCAGCGGGCACATCGGCGTGGCCATCTGCCCGGATCACGACAACACCCCCGAAGGGTTAATTCGCAAAGCCATGGTGGCCGCCAAGGCCGCAAAACGGAACAAAAAAGAAAGCATTATTTATGACAATCAGATTGATCGCTACAGTTCCGCCCGGCTGACCCTTATGGGTGAATTAAAGCACGCCATAGAACACAACGAGCTAGAACTCTACTACCACCCAAAAATAGAGTTAGCCACACAAAAGGTAGTGGGTGTAGAAGCCCTGATTCGCTGGAATCATCCTAAACAAGGTGTGCTCGGCCCCTTTCATTTCATTGATGTGGCAGAAGGCACCGGCATCATCACACCGCTCACGCAGTGGGTCATTGATCAAGCCTTCGAGGACGGTAAAGCGTTTAACCAACAGGGTTATTCCTTAAATGTGGCCGTCAATGCCTCCGTCAGAAACCTATTAGAAGACAACTTTGTCGAAAAAATTTCAGGTCTGTTAAACAAGCACCAATTTCCTGCTGAGCAATTCACGCTGGAAGTGGTTGAGTCCGCCATGATCGAAGATCATGAAAACACCCTCCATACCCTAAACCGTTTGAAAGACTTAGGACTCAAGTTATCCATAGATGATTTTGGCACCGGCTATTCTTCCCTCTCTTACCTGAAACACTTGCCAGCCCATGAAGTTAAAATAGACCGCTCCTTCATCCAGGATTTGCTTCACAACGACGAAGACCAGTTTATCGTCGAAACCACCATTTTAATGTCCCATAAATTAAATTTACACGTGGTGGCAGAAGGCATTGAAGACAAAGAAACACTGGCTCACTTAACGGAAATCGGCTGTGATATTGCGCAAGGATTCTATTTCTGCAAACCCATGCCTAAAAAAGAACTGATCAGCTGGTTAAGCCAATACCACAGCTGATATCAACCAAAAGAATTTAACCGTCCATTCAATCAACTATTACATTTTTAAAACCTGCATCACAAAATTACAAAAAGACAATAATCTCCAACGAACTTTTCAGGTATGTTGCACCGCTTGAAATAGTACTATTTTATTATCTTCGACCGAAACATTAGTAATACTTAGTCTATTCTTCAATCTAAGATGACCAATCACATAACAATATGATTCTACGTGTTATTCACCATCCACGAATGCATTAAGCAGTGTGTTTGATGGAAGGTCTTGATATTCGCGGAATTTAGGGCTCAAACGTAAAGGGGTGTATAAATGCAATCTAAGTACCGAGCGGGGCTACTTGCCCTCTGTCTTTCTTTACTCTGCGGGCAAGTTGCCGCACAAGAAAAATTCCGAATTTATACGGAGAACTACCCTCCGTTTAACATGTCAATTTCAGGTCAGACTTTTGCGCATAAGCCAGACGACATTACCGGCCTTTGTACTGACCTTGTAAAGCAAATGTTAACCCACACCTCAATTTCCTATTCCATGAAATTACGTGACTGGTCTGCAGGTTTGAGCCGAGCAATGAAAAAGCCTAACCACGGGATTTTCTGCACGGCCAAAACAGAAGAACGCTTACCTTACTTTAACTGGGTTGGTCCTTTGGCTGAAATTCAGTGGACATTATTCGCCAAGCCCGGTTCAAGCATCAAACTGAACAAGTTGGAAGACGCCAAGAAATACCGGATTGGCGGCTACAAGGGCGACGTTTTAAGTGACTACCTGATTGAGCGTGGTTTTAACGTCATCAATATCACTAACGATGCACTGAACCCGCGCAAGCTGGTTTTAGGTCAGATTGACCTTTGGGTGTCTGATAAGCTTTCCGGGCCGTACCTGGCGTCTGAAACGGAAGACATCGAAGACTTGGTTCCTGCTTTGGTATTTAACTCCACCCCGTTGTACCTTGCTGTGAATAAAGAAACGAGCCCGAAAACGTTAGAATCTTTGAAAAACGCATACAAGCTCATCAAGAGCAATGGTGAAGCCGACGCTATTACCGAGCAATACGTTCAGTAAGCACTGCTTTCCACACAACTTCCTGCTTCGTGCAGGAAGTTGTGGTTGTCTCTCCCTACCTATTCAACAACACCGGTTAACACGCCTCAACTTGCCGATCAAAATACCCTGACCTATAGTTTCTAAACTCAAACCACAACCTGATCAGGCAGATTGAACTGCCTTATAATTCATGAAGGGATCTCATACCGGAGGCTCTTTTATGATTCGCGCGTTTTCCCGCCTGCTGTCCTTTTGCTTAATGCTTTTCTCAACCTACAGTGTGGCCGAGACACTTAAAATAGGGGTCGGACTGGCACTCCCCCCTTATGTTTTACCGAGCACCAATACCGGCATTGAAGTAGACATCGTGCGCGAAGCCCTGGCCGTTAAAGGTTATAAAATCACCCCAACCTACCTACCGTTTGCCCGGGTACCCATTGAGCTTTCTGATAAGCGCGTAGACGCCGCTATGACCGTGAATGAAAGTTCGGGGCTCACCAAAGTATTTTATTCCGATACGCACGTCACCTATCAGAATGTGGCGATCTCATTGCAAGCAAACAACTTTAAAATTGATCACATTACTGATCTGAAAGCGCATTCCATCATTGCCTTTCAGGACGCAACCAAATACCTAGGGGAAACGTTTTTAACCATGGCCAAATCCAATAAACGTTACCGTGAATACGCCAAGCAAAGTAAACAAATTACCATGTTGTTTTCCAAGCGGGTCGAAACCGTTGTCATGGACATTAATATTTTTAAGTACTTTAGACGTGAAGAAAAAAGCGTTGATACCAGCCAGCCATACACCGTTCATGAAATATTCCCGCCCAGCCAATACAAAATGGCCTTCCTCAGCCAAAATATCCGGGACGACTTTAATGAAGGCTTAAAAATGATCAAATCCAGCGGACAATACGACAAAATTGTGACCAAATACATTCAGTGACGAAATACATTCAGTAAGGCCTTTACCAAAGAGAAGTCTCTGTGTCAGATTAAAACCTATACTCAAAGATTTATTAAGGTAGGGACACAAACATGCAGGCCTTGTTATTTAACTGGTTGATGCTGGTTGGGATCAGCCACACAATATTAGGAATCGTCGTGGTGCTGGTCGCCCACAGCGAGTGGGTTTCGCCCTATTTCCAACATTTATTTCATGCGTTCGCGTTAACGCCGACGCCAGCAAGTGAGAGTTTAATCCGCTCTCTTGTCCAACTGTTCGGACCAACCGTTGCAAGCTGGGGACTTTTATTTTGCCTGGCGGTTTACCAATATCGAACGTTCGGCACACCGGCCATCAAACAACTAATGATTGCCGCACTATTAATTTGGTTTGTGATTGATTGTGGATTGTCTTTAATGAAAGGTATCTATGGGCATTTGATCATCAATACCTTGGCGGCCATCGCAATTTTACCGCCGTTATTACTATTGAAACCGACATCAAAAGAGTCCGATGAAACGACATCAGCCGAAGCGCATCCGACACGCAAATAACTTGTTTCCTGAGGACCACAATGACTTACGTTTTAACTTTTTTGATGATCCAAACCCTGATTTCGGCCTTCATCACCCTGAGTCAACCTGAGTTAAAAGAGCCCCCGTTTGGCGAACAAACCAAACCCGCTGAATATCGTATCCGGGCAGCCAGAAATCTGGGCTACGCCCTCTTATTTATCATGTTTGGCTGGTTTGAGTTCTTTGGAATGTTTGCCTGCGCTCTGGCCATTGGATTACTGGTTGAATTAGTGATTGTCGTTAAGTGCTTACTGACTGAAGAAAACACCCGATACCTGAGCCCAACCAAACTGATTCCGCACTTATTGTTTATCATGAACTTCGGAGTCATCTCAGTATTTCTGACGGCCGTATTATACCAATGGCTGGAACAACCCACTTACATTCAGTTTACCTACTATGGCTGGCAGAGCTGGGTCATTACTTTATGCGCATTGATTGCATTAATATCCGCACTCAAAAACGGACAAAAAACCAAAGTTTCAAAGCCGAGGGACTACTCCTTTCAGGTGTTTGAAAAGTACCGAGGCACGACGAAGAATGTTCTGATCACCGGTGGCAGCGGCTTCATTGGCAAAAGGCTGGTCACCGTATTATTGGCTTTGGGACATAACGTGATGATACTGACCCGAAATGCGCCAAAAGCCGCGCACAACCTCCATGGCGTCATCACTTATGTAAACGATTTGGAGCAACTGCCTGCCACCTCGCGTATCCACATTATTATCAACCTTGCCGGTGAACCGTTGGCGGAACACCGATGGACTAAACGCATTAAGAAAAAGTTTGTGAAAAGCCGAATTACCACCACAGTCAACATTCACAGACTGATTAACCGTTTACAACAGAAACCCGAATTACTGATCAACGGATCAGCCATAGGGTATTACGGCCCTCACGGCGATGAAGAACTGGCTGAAGAATCCGCTTGCACGCCATGCTTTTCCAATCACCTCTGTACCAGCTGGGAACACGAAGCGCTGAAGATTGAAAGCCAAACAGGCATCCGTGTGTGTTTGCTGCGCATCGGAATCGTGTTAGGCCAGGATGGCGGCCCGCTGACGCAACTGCGACAATCCTTTGATTTTGGGCTTGCCGCGCAAATCGGAGACGGCAAACAGTGGATGTCCTGGATTCACAGGGATGATCTGATCGCTATGATGCTTCACCTGATGGTATCTCCGAGTGCCCGAGGACCGTATAACGGAACGGCCCCTACGCCAGTAACCAACACAGAGTTTATGTGCATCTTAAGCCGTTTTTTACCGACCTGGATCAGCGTTGCCATTCCAGCCAAAATACTGAAATTACTGGTCGGGGAAATGGCACAGGAGATATTGCTGACCGGTCAGCGAGTCATCCCCGAGCGCATCAAACAACTGGAATTCGAATTCAATTACCCGGATCTCCACCATACGCTAGACCATCTGATTAATGCTCCGACCAATCATTAATCCGAGCTGGTATGGAGAAGAGTTTTTCATCCTCAAAGGACCACTTTCATGGAAGACGTTATCATCATCCGGCCTTATCAGCCCAAGGATAAAGAACAAGTATTGGCATTGATTTTAGACATACAAACCAGCGAATTTGCCATTGAAATTACGGCAGAACAGCAACCCGATTTGCAGGACATTCCGAATTTTTATCAAATCGGCAACGGAAACTTCTGGACGGCCGTGGTTTTCAACGCTCTAAAAGATTCCGAGCAGATCGTAGGAACCGTCTCGTTACTCGATATTGGCAATCAACAAGCCGCATTGCGCAAAATGTTTGTCGCCAAAGCATTCAGGGGAGCATCTTACGGCACTGCATCCCAGCTTCTTGAGACGGCTCTCAAGTGGCAAAAAGAAAAAGGGATTTCTCAAGTATTCTTAGGCACGACCGCAAAATTTCTGGCCGCGCACCGTTTTTACGAAAAAAATGGGTTTAAAAGCATTTCAAAGTCCGAGCTGCCGAGTTCTTTTCCGGTCATGACCGTAGACACCCGCTTTTATGTCTACCCAGAGTGATCAATACCGCCACTCACCTTGCTGACGAACCAATACCTTGTCACCGCCTTGCACGACCTCAAGTAACCCGTCGTCATGGACATAATAAGTCACATCGCCATTTTTGAATTGATAACCCAAGAAGCGGCAAGGGGTGACACCATCGGCACACAGGGTATGCCATGAAGCCCCTTTTAGCTCGATGGTGTTACCCGATTTTTTACTCTTGCCTTTATAGGTGTAGTGCTGACAGGCAACATCCCCTTCCTGGCATTGTGATTCTATTGCTATCACATAGCCGGGAGTTTCAAGCTCCATAGCCAGAGCCGACAAAGGAAGTAAGCAAAACAACATTAAGAATTTCATAACAAACCCGTATTCATCCCGATTATAGTCTTAGCGGATAAGTCGCTTCTGTCTTTCATCATAGCCGTATGTTCGCGAACAAACCCAATCCAAAAGAAATCAGCACCAAGCCAGACATTCGTTCGAAGTAATGTATCTTGGTATGGAAACTGTGTCGAACGTGCTTCATGCCAACACACAAGGCCAATACTAAATCCCAAACCAACACGATCAAAAACATCCAAACACTGCAAAATACTTGCTGAGAAACGGTCACTTCACTGCCCAGTAAAACCGTCATCAAACTCATGTAGAACAAAGCATTTTTAGGATTAAGTAACGCAGAATTAAGTCCTAGTAACAATTGTTTTATCGCACTGGGGAGAACTGGGTTTTTATCCATTTCGAAGGAGGACAGCGCTTTACTTTTCAGTAAATGCCAGCCCACCCATAGTAAATATCCGGCTCCGAGCACCTCCACCACAGTAAACACCTGTGGCATAGTTCGGATGCTGTTCCACCCTAAAGCAGCCACCAGAATATAAACACCATTGCCCAAGGCCACTCCAACACAAATAAACCGACTACCAATAAAGCCGTGCCGAATAGCATGACCGCTTATTAAGAAAAAATCCTGTCCCGGACTCACCAAAGCAAGAAAATGCGCCAATGCCAGCGCAGCAAAAGTAGAAGGTATAATGTCAAACATGCTGAACAACCGCCTCAAATTGGGTATCAATTAAAAAGAGGCTTCACCTTAACCTGGTAAGTTGGCTACTTATTGTCAAAAATTGATCCCGACTTTTGGTATTGCTGCGGGGTGGATGAAGTAAAGTTTACAAACGCTTTATGAAACTGGCTCTGGTCGGAAAAACCTAACGACAGGGCAACATCCACAATGCGCATTCCAGACCTGAGCATCAACTTGGATTCTTCTATTCTGGCGTTTTGGACAAAAGCTTTCGGCGTGATGCCATAATGTTTCGAGAAGTGTCGGATCAGCGTTTCTTTAGCAACACCAAACTGTAACGCCAGCTCATCCAACAATGGAGGTTCAGCCAACCGATCTAATAAGATTCGCTTTAGTTGACCACTGATTTTACTCTCTTCAGAAACGCTCTCGAAAGGGGAGCAATACGCGCTAAGTACCGAAAAAAGAAACTGATCTAAAGCCACAGACTGCAGATCTGAAGGACGCTCAAAAAGCGACACCAACGTTAGATACCGATCAAATAACTCAGGGTTACGAATCACTCTCTGATCACATCGAACAGCAGTTACCGGTTGATCATACAACCCGCCCAAAACAGCCTGACACCAATTCAAATCCACATACAACATGTGATAGCTGCGTGCTTGCTGCCCTAAGGGATTACAGGCATGTACCAACTCCGGTTCAATAATAACCAAATCGCCTTGCTGAAGATGAAACTGCTCACCACCGCATGTTAAGCACGTGCCTCCGGTTTGTATCGCACCAATGGATAGCGAGATATGACTGTGCGCTTTATAACTGTGTAAACTTGAATACGTGCTTCTTAACTCAACATGGGGGAATTCATCCAACCGAATAAACCGTTGATCAATGCTTTTCACCCGCTGCATTTTCTTACCTATATGACCTTTGCCTGAGCTCAGGTTATGTTTATTGAAATTCCGATGGATTATATTGCAATCAAAACTGAATCTTACTTACTCCGCCACTGTCCAACCATCGCTGCCATTTAATTTCCATCGACACCATACCGCCAACAAAGTTATCTTCCACCAAGTACAAACTTCGTTTTCGGTTACCTCGCTTATATTCGTGCAATATTCGGGAAATAAAGGTTCGGTCCACTTGGGAAGCCAACAAGAAAAAAACCAACTCACCGGCTTGCGCCTGAAACACATAGTTGGATTCCGCACTGGTTTTTCGCCACTCGGAACTGTTCAGATCCAAAAATTCTCTCAGCCCCAGAATCTGTTGAGACCGGGCCACTTGATACTGATTTTCTTTTCCCCGGACGATGTACAGGCCTTGATCATTAACTTCAATTTTCTCCATTTGCTCGGCCATGCCTTCATTTAACCAGGCTGGGGTATTAGCGGCGATGGAGTGAACAATGGCGTGACTGGTTTCATGTTTGATGGTTTCTAATGTGCCATTACGATCCTCTTTCCGAAGATACAAAGCAATCTGATGTTTACTTTGAATGTAAATACCTCGGGAGGGAATCTGCTTGTTCAGTGTTCGTTGCAGATACGCATCATAATTACTTTTACTGCTCTCCAGTCGAATATTAACCGGAACCGTTTTATAAAAATCGAAAAAAAATACCTCATCGTAAAAGCGGTATACGTTATTTACGTCCCCTTGAATGCGAGCAATTTCTTGCGGCGTTAACACTCGATCAACGTCTTCGATCTTAATATCAATCTTTTTCCAGTTGGATTTATGTGCCTTGATCTTAACCTGTGACTGATTCAGCTGATCGTTTTTTTTATCGCTGAAATGAACCTTTCCCTGCGCATCGGTCCAGCGATAAATCTCTGCCACAGCACTGAATGAGCCCCAAAGCCCAGCGACCAATAACAACACTCTCATCCAACATATACGATCAATCATGATGACTTAAATCTGAATTCCGATGCACCAACTACCCCCATTTTTGCGGAGGCGCCTGATAGACCTTGAACTGGGCGATCAAATCGTCAGGCTCGGTGGTTTTGATGATCATATTGGCAAACACATCTTTAAGGAAACCCGCCTCATTCATGGTGGTGATCATTTCAAACAAGGGATCATAAAAACCCTGTGTATTATAAAACGCACACGGCTTTTGATGATGACCCAACTGAGCCCAGGTCCAGGCTTCAAAAATCTCTTCCAGCGTACCTGCGCCCCCCGGCAATGCCACGAACGCATCGGCCAACTCGGCCATTTTGGCTTTACGTTCGTGCATGTCCTCAACCACAGATAACTCGGTTAAACCAGGGTGCGCTATTTCTTTATCGACCAGATATTTAGGCATGACGCCAAACGCGCGACCACCCGCTTCCAACACCGCATCAGAGACAACCCCCATTAAGCCGGTCTTCCCGCCCCCATAGACAAGATCAATATTATTTTCACCCAAAAAGTGCCCTAACCGTTTGGTTTCAGATGCGTAAACCGCATCATGACCTGCACTCGAACCACAAAAAACAGCGACTTTCATATACGGCCAATCTCGATAAGAGTTTAAACGATCATATACTCCTTCCTTGGCTTGTGTCATGTGATTCATAAATGAAGATAAAAGAACAATTAATCGCCCAAACCATTCTTGTGCCAAATAATCGTTCTTCCTAATATTAAAATCGTCGAATGGAGCGCCGATGAAATTTAACAGCAGCTTTCTGTGCTACAAGATTCAACAGAACTTTGTCCTACTGTGGTACATGAGTACTTTTTATCATTTCCTAAGTATGTCTTTTCTGACAAATAAAACTCTGTAAACACTTGTTCAAAATCCTCAGATACAGATTTCTCAGCTAACCCTGTTCCAAGCAAGGCTTTTTGCCAGTTCTTAACATTAGGATAATTCGCTAAGAAATCATAACGAGTATATTGCTCAATAATGGCGGCTCGATGCAACAAAGGTAACCAGGCTATATCCACATTGCTTAAGGAGGCCCCTTTAAAATAAGAACCCGATTCCGTTTTATCACTGCCCCCAGCAAAGCGAGTTAAATATCTCTCTGCCTTCGCAAAAGCTTTACCTAAATTTTCTGCCCGTTCTTGCAACGTTTCTTCAGAAATACTGCGCATAGCACTGCATTGAACAAGATAGTGTTTGGCCGCCTGATAACTCCACGCCCGGTCAATGGCTCTTTGCTCTGCAGATACATCTGCCTCAAGAGGGTTTGTAACCTCATCGATATATTCAACAATGGCATCCGATTCGAATAACGCTGTCCCCGACTCGGTTATTAATACCGGAACCTGACCATTTGGCGCTATATCCAAAAACCACCGAGGTTTATTGCTAAGGCTGATAAATTCAATTTCATATGGAATATTCTTAGCTTCTAATAACGCGGTTACACGCTGAACAAAAGGACAAATTTTATAGCTAACAATCTTAATCATAATGCTGTCTCATCTTTGGTAAATGTACCCGTAAGACGAAGCATCCATAAAAAAGACGAAATTTATTTGAATAATTGTCAACATTTGTTGCATTTGCTATCTCTTGGATGGCCATCCTTTGGATTAAAATCAAAAATATTACCGGACGCATCGATAGAAAAGTGGCAACACTCATCGAACAGGGACCTCAGATTCTTTCTGCTTTTCTGTACCCGGGATTTAAGAGTCGAATAACTCATACCTTGAGATTGAGCGTATTCTTTTTGAGGTTGACCATTGACCTCAACGGCCAGCAACAATTGCGCTTCCTTATCAGGTAACCTGTTTATAAAGGGTAAAATACAGGAGGCCAATGAAGCCTTAACGTCATCATCAAAATCGTCATACCAAAGATCTTCCGTCTGAATGTTTCGTGATCTGGCATTTTTACGATAAAAGTCAATGATGGCATTGTTCGCCGTTTGGAATAGCCAGGACTTGATACTGGCTTCAGATTTAATCGTTTTTAAATTTTTATGCGTTTTAATCAATACCTCTTGAAGTAAATCCTCAACTTCATCCGGATCAGACACTTTAGAGAGCAGAAAGCGTTTAAGACTCTCGCGATATTCGGACCAAACAACTTCTAAGTTCATAGAGAACACCCAACAACCCATGGCAAGGAACGTAACCTCATGTGTAGACGGAGTTATCAAATAGTTCAATGCATTACATACAGACCTTATTTTCCGCCCCAAACCCCTCTGTTTCATACTAAGTTGATTTATTTTGTGGACATAGACTGAAACTTTGAGGTATGACTTATAGTATTTTATAAATAATTATGAAAAACCAAAAATAAGTGACGGATCATTCAATGAAAAAAATCATCAATGTCAGCCTCGGCTCTTCTGACCAAGATTACGAATTCACCACCCACTTTCTCGATGAAGAATTCATCATCAAACGCATAGGCACAGACGGTAACGAAACCGAAGCCTGGGAGCAGCTTCAAAGATTACAAAGCAAGTGCGACGTTATGTGCGTTGGTATGGTTCCCGATGATTACAGCGTAGGTGAATACAAATTTGAAAACGCCGGTACAAAAAAACTGACTCGCGTTGTTACCCGCGTACCCGTGACTACCGGCGCCAAGTTGCGACACATTCTACAGTGTTCTGCCATTCGTTACGCTCAAAAAGAGCTGGGTAATTATTTCAATAACAACAAGGTTCTGTTTTTATCAGGGATGGCCAACTATGAAATGGCGACTCTGATGGCTGAATACACGCCAAACCTGAAGTTTGCAGACCCGATCATTCAGGCTGGTATTCCAAAAATGCTGAAGTCTGTTTCAGCGCTGGATTTGTATGCCCGGGGCCGCTATAACATCAACCGCTTGTCTCCGTTCGATGCAGAACAAAGTAATGTGCCTTCTCTGCCACAGGTTAAAAACCATTTGATCAAGCGTGCGATGAAAGACTCGCATGTGGTTGTTGGCACCTGTTCAGAAATTCGTAAATACGCAGGAAAAGACAGCCTGGTCGACAAAACCATTATTGCATCGTCCGTCACCAATACCGATTTAGAATATTTTAAAGAAGCGAAAGTAAACCTGGTGATTGATGTCACCCCGGACATGTTTGAGCCGGTCGTCGGTATTAACGTCATTGAAGCGATGATTCTTGGTTCCATGGAAATGTCTTCTGCGAATGATCTGTCAGTGGCCGACATCGATGACATCATCAAAGAGCTCGACATTAAACCAAGAATGCTGCACCCAACCGGTGAGTTTAAAAACATTCGTCGCTTTGCGTTTGTGATTCACCCTCTGTCACAAGAATACATTCGAAATGTTACCCCGATTCCTAAGCGTTTCGCTCACACACCATTGATGAATGCCGTCGAGAAAGCCATGGCGCACGTACCACCCTTGGTTTATTCCGAAGTGAAAGGCATTAAATCGCCATGCGGCGCTGAGGCCGAAGGCTGGCTGATCACCGTAGGCGGAACACCAAAAGAAATGCTGTCGCACAGTCCTGAATTCACCTACAAACGTCTGTTGGCTGCGGCCAAAATGGCTGAAAAATTAGGTGCCCAGATTCTCGGTTTAGGCGCGTTCACCAAAGTAGTGGGGGATGCCGGTATTACCGTTGCCCGTCGAGCGGAAATCCCGATCACGACCGGTAACAGCTACAGCGCGTCCGGCGCGTTATGGGCAGCAGCTGATGCGATGAAACGTCTGAAGCTGGTTGAAACCGAAGATGGCAAGCGCATTCCGGCGAAATCCATGGTCATTGGTGCCACCGGTTCCATTGGCTCAGTGTCCGCGCGATTACTGGCCATGGCTTTTGACGAGGTTTACATCGCGGGCCGTAATATCAAGACCCTTGAAAAACTCAAGAAGTCGATGCTGGAAGACACTCCGGACGCCAAAATCACCTGCACCACAGACCCGGACGCACATTTGGGTGACATGGATGTCGTAGTGACTTCCACATCCGGCGCGGGCAAGAAGATTCTGGACATCACCAAAGTGAAGCCCGGCTGTGTGATCACCGACGTTGCCCGACCACTGGATTTACCACCGGAAGAAGTGGCCAAACGTCCTGATGTATTGGTCATTGAGTCCGGCGAAATTGAAGTGCCAGGTAAACTGGACATGCGCAGCATTCAACTGCCAGACAACGTCGTATTTGCCTGCATGGCCGAAACCATCGTACTGGCACTGGAAGGTCGCTTCGAAGTATTCACCATCGGTCGTAATACTGAATGGGAAAAAGTGAAAGAAATCTACAAACTGGGCTTAAAACACGGCATGAAACTGGCCGCCATTTCTGGTGTGAACGGCGCTTATACCGACGAAGACATCGCTCGTGTAAGAGAGCTGGCACTGGAAGCCCGTAAGACGTGGAAGTCTGAGTAACGCCGAAGCCTCAAAAAGAGGCTTCAGGTAAAACCACCCTGACAGCAATGTCGCTGTCAGGGTATTATCAATTCCCCTTCCCCATTAAATATTTCTTTTGTATTTGCTCAATCACTCCTTTTTGCCGAATCGACGCTAAGCCCTGCCGATACTGATTCACCAAGGCTTCATCCGTGTTCAGACTGAAGGCAACATAAAGCACATCAGACAACGCATCAATCCGGTAGGCTCGTTCAAAATCGGAATAGCTCAATCCTTCCTGACGAACTTTATACACGAAAGAGACTTCGTCATAGGCAATCAAATCCACTCGTCCATACAGCAGCAGCCGGATATTTTGTTTATCAAAAGCCACTTTTTCGAGGCGGGTAAAGCCTTCTTTTTCCAAAAATGTGGTGATCACATCTTCCAAAGACGTTCCGACGACGAATTTTTTAGCGTCTTCCAGCCGGGTTATTTGGAGGTCTGTTCGGGTACGCAACTTGTAAAAAGACGTTTTATAAGGCGCAATTTCCCCCACCCAATGAAATAACTTTTCCCGCTCGGGAATTCTGGCAATGGAATAAATTAAGTGATTCTTTTTGTTCAAGGCATACCGATAAGCTCGGGGCCAAGGCAGGGTTTTAATCTTGGCCTGAGCATTCAGTTCTTTCAATAACGCCTGAATAATTTCTGTGGATAAACCGGTTTTAAAGCCATCAATTTCATAGTTATACGGGGGGAAGTCTTCGGTTACGATGTGAACTTCATCGGGGGATGACACATTTTCTGCCACACAAAGAGTCGAACACACAGTTATAAAAAAAATAACTATGGCATTTTTTACGTAAGACGATTCTCCAGCACAAAAAATGATCATTATTAAGTCATAGCCACTCTTCATCATTTTACAAGTTTACTGCCAAAATTCAGACTTAAGCCGACCAAAGTTCCCTTTATGCAGGTAACAAAAACTCAATACGTTACATCAACCATCCCATACCAAGGCACTACATACATCAATAAAAAAAACGCCAAAGTGTTGGTTGTTCAAAAATCCGACAGAAACTGAACAAACACTTTGACAAAGAGTCGGGGCTTACTTACAAATGACCCAAAGTCATTTATATATTCAACGGAACTGAATTATTAAGAAGCGCGCTATAAACCCCGACCAAAAAGAACAACGTCGCCAGCAAATACTGGAAGCCGCGAAACGGCTGTTTCATCAATCCCCGGATTACCATGATGTTTTAATGAAAGACATTGCCGCCTCGCTTGGGCTCACTAAAAGTACGTTGTACCTTTACTTCAAAACCAAAGAAGAAGTTTTTCTGGCGTTGTATGTAGACGAGTTCCGAGCCATTTTTTTGAAGCTGGATCAATATCTGGCGAACCAGGCATCACAGGGGTCAACCACCTTGTTCATCGAACAAGTGATTCAATGTATGCAACAACATGAAAGCTTTCTGAAGTTAAACAGTATTCTTCATACCGTGCTGGAAAAGAACATAGACCTGACCACAGCGTTAGCGTTTAAACAATTACTTCAAAAACAACTGTTATTTTCTGGTGCCTTGCTCGAGCACTATTTTAAGCATTTTAAAGAAGGCCAAGGCACCGAACTGCTGTTGATCATTCATCAATTACAAATCGGGTGCTTCCATGCTTGTTCTGCGTCGTCAGTATCCAAACTGCTGCAATCACAACCAGAAATGCAATTCATGGTGCTTGATTTTTATACCGAATTTTCAAAGTCCATTCGCTTACTTTTAAAAGGAATGGAAGAAAATAACTAACCACAGAGATTCATTACGAAAGGACAGGTAACAATGGAAAGTAATAATAACAAAACCATATGTGTTACAGGCGCTTCCGGGTTCATTGCGGCCCATGCCGTTAAGCAACTGTTAGAACAAGGTTATCGGGTTCGGGGAACCGTTCGTGGCACCGCAGATAAATACCCTTACCTGACATCCCTTGAAGGCGCAGATGACCGCCTGGAATTGGTTCAGGCTGATTTATTAACCAACGGTGCATTCGATGCCGTAGTGGAGGGTTGCGAATACGTTTTACATACCGCCAGCCCTTACATTGTGGACGTAAAAGACCCACAAAAAGAGTTGGTTGATCCGGCCGTAAAAGGCACCACCAACGTGCTGGACTCCTGCGCTAAGTCCACCTCCGTCAAACGCGTGGTGCTTACCTCATCCATTGCGGCGATTACCGATGAGCCAGACAGCAACAAGGTGTTCACAGAGGAAGACTGGAACACCAAGTCATCGCTGTCACGTAACCCTTATTACTACTCAAAAACCAAAGCAGAACAAGCCGCCTGGTCGTTTTTCGATCAGAACACATCCCTGAGTTTCGATATGGTGGTGATCAACCCTTACATGGTCATCGGTCCATCCCTTGGCCCGTCTCTGAATACGTCGAATAAAATCTTCCGAGATGTATTGTCTGGCAAATACCCCACCATCATGAACATTAACTGGGGTTTTGTAGACGTTCGGGACGTGGCCAAGGCGCATATTCTGGCCATGGAGAATCCTGACGCCAAAGGCCGTTATTTATGCGCCAACGAAGTAATGACGATGAAAGAAGTTATCAGCTTCCTGAAAGAATCCGGTTACAACAAGTACCCGCTGCCCATGGTAAACCTGGCTTCCCATTGGGGAAACAAGGTAATGAAAGTCTTGTCCTATACCCAACCTAAGGGCAGCGGCACTTACATGCGAACTCATATTGGCCGAACCATGCGTTACGACAACTCTAAAATTAAGAATGATCTTCAGATTCACTTTATCGAAGCCAGACAAAGCATTAAGGAAGCCATAACAGACATGCTGCAATGGAAACACCTCAAAGCACGAGGCTAAAAAACTTCTGTTTATACCCAGAGGGAAAACGCTTCCAAAGAACCCCGAGCGTTTTCCTTTGAAGGCGCAAGCATCAAGACGATAGCTCAGCCTCCAGTCGGGTAATATAGTGTTCCCAGTTGATGGTTTCCGTCGTTTCAAATGTGGTATCAGTAACGACTAAATGGTTGATGCGATCAAACCTGAAATTACGGTAATCATCACGCAATTCACACCAGGCCAATAGCGTCCAACGATCGCCCCAACCGACCAAACGCAAAGGCCAAATAATACGAGTGCTCTTTTGTTGCTGACCATCGGCGTATTCGATGACCAGTTTTTGCTGTCTCTCGCAGGCTTTGCGCAATAATAAATGGGTCTCACGGATCTCGTTATCCCTGTCCACGACCGGAATACAATACGGCTGGGTTTCAGCGTATCGCTTCAAAGGATCTGGCAGCACGGACATGATTTTATCTTCTGCCAACTGAGCCGCTTTACTTAACTCGGGATCAGTAAACGCCTTAACCATGCGAATACCGACCAACAGCGACTGCAACTCATCGTTGGAAAACATCAAAGGCGGAATTTCAAAACCCGATTGAAGCAAATAGCCAATACCGGCCTCCCCTTCAATCGGTATCCCGGATAAGGTAAGCGCCTGAATGTCGCGGTAAACCGTACGAACGGAGACGTCCATCTTTTCGGCCATGATCTCAGCCGTAATCGCAGTTCTGCGCGACCGGAGTAATGCCATGAGGTGAAACAGACGTTCCGCTTTATTCATTCCGCCCTTCTATATCCTTATCCTGGTTTCAACCTGTTTTCAGTACCGCACGATACTAAAATAACAGGGTTACGCAGCGGCCTGAGCAGGCGCTGCATGTTTAACGTAACCATGATTCATGGAAACCGAGTCCTGGTCAATTAACTTCATAAACTGAGAGCCTCCTAACTCTTTGATAAAAGCATCACCCGCTTGTTGCGCTGAAGCCATAGAATCCCAATGCACAATGTCCATCCATGTGCCGTCTTCTTTCTGTGATAAACAACGGAACATGAATCCCGGTTGTTGGTTAACCCACTCATTCACCTCTTTGTTTGAAGCTTCAAATTCCGCAGCATCTGCGCCTGGGGCTAGTTTGAAAATACAAAGTTCGATGGCTTCTTGTGTTTGAGTTGTCATGGCGATTCTCCTGATTTTACCATTGTCGAAAAATTGAAATAGGTCTTTGTTCGCTGCAGCCAATACAGAATAGAAGGAAGACGTGTCAGCAAGTGTCAGGAGATAAACGGGTTTTCAATGTATTCCGGTGTCATTATTTGGCAGCAGTATTCTAATCACCAAACCTAAGACTGACCTTCGGAGCCAGGCCCTAACGGCTGACCATAACTGAACTCCACCATGTTGCCATTCGGGTCTTTCAAACCACAATAATAGCCTACCGGATATGGCTCCTGTCTGGGTTCCCATACCAGATCACCGTTGTTACGGGCCAGTTCAGCAATGCGATCAACCTCCTCTTTAGTCGCGACCGCAAATCCAAGATGGCTAAAGTCCAGATCCGCTTGTTGATGGTATGGCCCGCCATCCAGCAGCACCAGGACAAACTCTTGTTCCCGGTTCGGTTCCGCCAGCCACACCACTTGTTTACCGCGTTTTTGACGTCGGTGAATGACCTTCATTCCGCAATAAACCAGATAAAATTGCGCGCAAATATCGCAATCCGCCACATGCAAAGCCAAATGGGTCATATTGGGCGTCATCAGCCTGTGTCCTGTATTTTCCGAGGGTAACTCAAGTGTAGATGAAAGCTCGCCTCTTGTTTCCTACCCTGCAACCAGCTTATTATCGCTGTTCATATTTATTAAAGTGTTTTCTGCAACGTATACAGCTTTATGGAGCAGAGCCAACCCAGGCTCGATTAACGGAGAATATAATGCGTATCAAACTTTTGCTTTCTTCCCTAGTTTTCAGTGCTGCGACCACAGTTCACGCGGGCAATCTGGGCTTTTTAAGCGATACCGTCGTCTCTGAATTTACGCCTGAAGAGGCGGCTTCATTTAAATCCTTCGTGACCCGCGAACTGGTTTCTCTGAAAGATTCAGAAAAAGCCCACTGGAAGTCCTCCACCAGCAACCTGCAAGGCATTGTTCGCCCGGAAATCACCTTTAAACAGGACGGCATCCCATGCCGTCAAACGCGTTTTTCTTTAAAGGGCAACAACGATAAGAAAATGTTTTTTAAATTTGATGTCTGCAAAGACGGCGATAAATGGAGTATTGTTCAATCGCCACTCGCCAAATTCAAACAGCAGGATTGGGAAGTGTTGGAAGCCGAATTAACCACAGCATTAGACGAAGGGGAAGATGGCCACCCGGTATCCTGGAGCATCCGTCGTATCGGAGTCACAGGCTCCATCGTGCCGTTGAATCAAAGCACCCAGGAAGGCAACACCTGCCGTGACACCGCATTCTCGGTAGCCGATGCCAAAGGCAACACCTCAAGCGGTCGTTATGAGTTCTGCAAAGTCAACGGTACCTGGACTAAAACCGCGTTTCAGCCTAAAAAATAGAACACGCATAAAAACCTTCATAAAAAAGGGGCTGTTAAATATTTAACAGCCCCTTTTTTGGTATTGCCGTGTATGCTCTGACTAATACCTCAGAAGCGATACAACATACCCACGGAACCTGTAATGATGTCGGCATCGTAAAAGTTGATGTCTGAGTCAGACTCACCTGCGGCCACAGAGGCAACCGCTGACCAACCTTTCCAGCCAAACGGAGCGTGATAGGTACCCACAATACTGCCACCGAAGTTATCCACCTCTTCTTCTTCACTCCAGATCGGATTTTCTTCATCGTGATTTCGATGTGAATAACTCATGGTCACAATCAAACTGTATTGCTGAGTATTTCGAATATAAGCCAGTTCTCCGCCGACTCGGTCACCCGCCATGGCTTCGCCATCTAGATCAAAATTTACGTACTGAATTGCAGGCACCAACAGATTGCCAGGGCTTAGGGTATGAATATAGCTCAGCTTAACATTCGTTTGACTGCCTTCACGGTTCAGCAAGTCTTGCTCATCCGTTGTTAGGCCGCCGCCATCAACGAACGCCTGGCCTGACTCTTCATCATCAAGCTCAATGGTTCGGTGACTCAGTTCAACACCAAAGTTGGAACCACCAATGCCTTGCCAACCGATACGGCCACCATTGGAGTTGCGATCCGTTTCATCACGATCCACACCGGTTTGATAAGGGTCAGCATACACAGATGTTGGAATGGCGGAGAACAGGAAGGCCCCATAAACGATGCCATTACCCGCCAATTCCTGTCGGGCACCCGCTTGAAACGTAAAGTCGTATCGGACCAAATCCTCCAGCGAGTTACCAAAGAACAACTGTGTTCTGGATTCGGCAAAGGTATACGTCAGCTCACCGGTAAAGAAACCACTGACATCGGATTCCGAATCGGGCCCTTCATCCAGTGAATCAATATTTTCCTGCGCCACATCCCCCATGTCGGTGCCTGAGACCGTATTACTGGAAAACTGGGTGGCCGACGCCCCCAGCGTAATGAACCCACCAAAACCGGATTCTTTGGGAATGGGTTGAAGCGGCGCCGAAAACGCAGCGCCTGTAGCAAACACAGACAGCAAACCAAAGGCGGGGAATACCAGTTTGAAGTTCATAAAAATCCCTTTTTAAATTAGGTCTCTAAAAATCATGAATTGTATGTATAACATCGAATGATAGACGAAATTTACCTTAAAAAAACATAGAACATTAAGTTTGATTGACTAAAAATGATTCATTAGCTTAACTGGCGCTCGCTTGGCTCCCCAACGCCCAGGCAATCCATCAAATACACCTGGAATCGGATGACCACAATTAAGGCAGAAACCTTGTCCATCGACTCTCCAGTCCCCCAGCTGATACCAATCCCGCTCCATCACCCTCAGACAACACTTAGGGCAATAGGTACTGCTCCCCGTCGCATCATGGACATTGCCGGTATACACGTAATCCAGTCCATTTGACATCGCTATTTTGCGTGCGCGCGACAAGGTTGAAGCGGGAGTATGGTCTTTGTCCCGCATTTTCCAATCGGGATGAAACGCGGAAAAATGCAGAGGCACTTCCGGCCCGAGATGCTCATAAAACCATTGCGTCATAGCATCCAATTCAGCATCACTGTCATTTTCATCAGGAATCAGTAGCGTCGTCACCTCAAACCATACCTGGGTTTCATGGCGTAGATATTTCAAGGTATCCAAGACCGCATCCAACTGGCCGCCACAAATGTGTTTATAGAACTTCTGAGAGAAGGCTTTGAGATCAATATTGGCCGCATCCATGGCCTGATAAAACGGTTGTCGCGGTGGCTCACACATATAACCCGCGCTGACCGCAACTGCTTGTAGCCCCAAGGCATGACAGGCCTCCGCCACATCAATGGCGTATTCCATAAAAATCACCGGGTCATTGTAAGTAAAGGCCACACTTCGACAGCCCAGGGACTCGGCCGTGGCAGCGAGCTGCTCTGGCATGGCCTGATCGGCCAGGGTATCCATCGCTCTGGACTTACTCATGTCCCAGTTCTGGCAAAACTTACACGCCAGATTACAACCAGCGGTGCCAAACGATAACACCGGAGTACCGGGCAGAAAATGGTTCAGAGGTTTCTTCTCAATCGGATCAATGCAAAAACCACTGGAACGACCGTAACTGTATAAAACAATCTGGCTTTCTTCGAAGCCACGGACATAACACAACCCTCGTTGGCCGTCACGTAACTTACAGGCCCGAGGACAAACATCACATTGAATGCGGCCGTCCTCCAACGAATGCCAATACTTTGTGGGGAAAGTTCTTGGTGGGGTATCCAGATCAGAACAAGTCATGGTCAGCTCTGAGAATCGCTATGTATTCACTTTAACTCTACATCACCAAGCGATAACCGCCAGCCTTGAGCCTACCTTTCACACCATCCGTCCTGCTTTTTAACTGCAGTCATCCCGATAAGATACCTGATGTATCGACCCACAAACCGCGCAATAGGGACTACACTTTGGTTAACCGTCATTGAATTAACCATACACCAATGAAATATTCCATTGAGAAGCATGTTCTGCAGGTAACATTATGAACATCAGATACCCAGCAGTAGCGGGTAGTTTTTATCCCGAATCGGCCGAAGAACTCAGACAAACCCTAAATCAACTGCTGACCAAAGCCCCCAAGAATTCTTGTCACCCCAAAGCCCTGATTGCACCGCACGCAGGCTACATATATTCAGGTCCTATTGCTGCCACCGCCTACAACACCTTAGCCGACATGGCGGATAAAATTCACCGGGTGGTATTATTAGGACCTGCCCATCGGGTACCACTCAGAGGCATCGCCATGCCGGACACGGATGTATTCAGAACGCCGTTAGGCGACATTACCGTCGATCAGAAAGCGCTGGATCAGATTCAAATGCTTGACTGCATAACCACCAGCGGCCAGGCCCACGCTTGGGAACATAGCCTGGAAGTGCATCTGCCCTTTTTACAGCAAACCTTAAAAGACTTTGAATTAGTCCCTCTGGTGGTTGGAGAAACAGAACCGGAAGTGGTCGCAAACGTAATCGAAACACTGTGGGGTGGAGAAGAAACACTCATCGTTGTCAGCACCGACCTTAGCCACTACTTAAAATATCAGGACGCTCAAAAACAGGATTACACCACCACCGAAGCCATCGAACATTTAACCTGTCACATTGACGGGCAACAGGCCTGTGGCTGTAATCCGCTCAACGGTTTACTACTCGCCACTCAACACCACCATCTCAAGTTAACCACCTTAGACTTACGGAACTCAGGTGATACCGCAGGCCCTAAAGATCATGTCGTCGGGTACGGAGCCTATGCAATACACTAATGAAACGCCGGTGACTCAACTTAACGAAGGCCAAAAATCATATTTACTGGCACAAGCCAGAACCGCCATTGAGCATGGCGCGAGTACCGGCCATTTACCGGGCATTAACTTCGAAAAAACGGATCAATCTCTGTTGGCAGACGGTTGTTCTTTTGTAACCTTACACAAAAACGGACAGTTGCGAGGTTGTATCGGAGCCTTAACGCCTTACCAGCCTTTAGTCAAAGATGTGATGGCGCATGCTTTCGCGGCTGCTTTTAAAGACCCCCGCTTTGACCCTGTGTCCCAAGAAGAAGTCCCCAAACTGCAAATACAAATCTCAGTACTGACACCTCAGGAGCCGATCTTTTTTAAGTCCGAAGCGGAGTTATTGGATCAGCTCACCCCTCTTCAGGATGGGCTCACCTTGGAAGCCGGGTTATCACATGCCACCTTCTTACCGGCCGTTTGGGAAAACCTACCAGACAAAACCAATTTCCTGGAACAACTGAAATTGAAAGCCGGCCTCTCAGCCGACTATTGGTCCGACACCATCAATGCTTTCCGCTACCAAACCATCTGCTTTTCTGAACCCACACACTGAATTACGCTTACCCACTCATTTTCGCTGTCTTTTTTCGCAAAAAAAGGAGCAAAGCCACCATTAACACAAGGCCAAATTCCACGGGACGCACCCAACCGGGTTGGTCGTAAGGGCCAAGGTGCTCGGCGCCGGAAGCAAATGTATCAAAAAATAAACCATCCAGGTTCAGCCCCACAAGATAACTCATCAGGATCAACAACGAAGCGGCCCAAGCCGTGACGTTAAAATGCAACGCAGCAAAAGGCAGCAGCCATAACACATACCAGGCATTAATCACCGGTGCGCAAACCAAAAAAAGCCCCATGATCCAGTCTCCACGCACACAGGTTTCGCTCCCTTCCAAAGCATAACGTCTGAAATACCAAGCAAAAAAACAAAGTAAACCAAAGAACAGAATCAACTTTGATTCGCCGGGAGAGAAAGCCAACCTCAGCAGGCCAAACAGTGCAGAATTAAACTCCCAATTCTGAGCCATCGCAGACAAGCCTACCGCATCGGACTTTCCTGTCATTAATAACGGCACGTACAAACAGATCAACACCACACCAAAGACCAAGGCATTAACCAGTACAGGTTTTACGTTATCGAGTTGAAAGAAACGACGCTGAAAACACGATTTTGGTATGAGTAAAAAAGGAATAAATAAAACAGCAAAGACTTTCGCTGCCACACTCATGGCCAACCACATGGCGGTCCATTTATAGGCTTCGCGTTGATAACAAAACACCGCCAACATCAATAAACATACGGCCAAACCATCCGGGTGAGCAGTCAAAACCACCTCTTTCAACACCAAAGGCGACCAGGCATACAACAGAACACCGATGCGGGCACGGGTGGTGTTGGCCATCTTGAGTAATACGACCACCAGCACAAGATCCACCGCACTGTAAATCAATTGCAGCGGCCACACCTCACCTGGCGCAAGAAAATAACCTAATAAGAAACTGTATTGCAGCACAGGGCCATAAACCGTCGGAATATCCGGGTAGTTAATCTGGCCTAAGATGGCCTCAAATTTTGGCGTAAGTGAAACGGACGAGTCACTCAGATTAAAGTAAAAACTTGGAGCAACACCATAAGGCGTCTCGAAATGCACCGTATGATAAGCGTCCCATAGATAACGGAAATAATCGTCTTCAAACAAAGGAAAACCCAACACGCCAACAACATGATAGATGGTGGCCCAAAAAAGTATCGTCCGGGCATCCGGGCATTGCTTTGTTTTCCATAGGTAATAGCCGACGCCAAACACCAGGCCATAACTCAACAGTATTACCCCATAAAACCCCGGTAAATGATCCGAATATTCAGACCGGGAAAACCATGTCAAAGCAATGAAAGACAGCAATATTACCAACCCTGCCAAGTGCAAAAACCAATTCCTGAATTTCGGTAAGGCATTGCTCAGTAAGTAAGCGGTTAAACGCATAGAGACTCTTCCCGTGGTGCCCACAAAAGGCTTTAACAAACCAGTTCTGAGCCTTAACCAAACCAACAAGTTCCATTCTGAATTCGCGATTTTATGCTTTGTTATCAAAACGTTATAAATTCAGAAATCGTGATAGTTATGTGATTAATTAAACATAGAGTCGTGATACCTCACCTAACAGTTTTGGTAATACTGAGCTGGCAGTTTATTCATGAGAAGGCAACGAACCAATCCGCTGCTCTGTGCCACTCAGTCATCATTTAACATTTAGTAAGGTGAAAACATGTTCAAAATAGCTCTCAACAAAGGTTTCGGATTTTCTCTGGCCAGCGCGCTCGTTTTATCCGCGTCGGTGATCTCAACCTCAGCAACGGCGTCCGGTTCTTTTGGTGGTGGCGGAGTCGGATTTCAAAACACTTACAACCTTGGTAAATCCGTCTTTTATAAAAAGCTGGCGTGTGATGATTGCCCGGTTGAAAACGTTCAAATGAACGCCGATGAAGCCAAGTCCCTGATTAACAAGCTAAAAACAGATAACGAATTCGCTAAGGAAGTCACCGGCAAACAACGCCAGTCCGTCATTTTCTATATTGAGCGCCGCTATAAAGCAGGCTAAGCCACTGAAGCCGTTTTACCGCATCAGAGCACCCGAATACCGGGTTAACTATTGAATTATCGAATAAAGGAGTTTTTATGAAACGTCTGATCGCATCAGGGATTACATTAGCACTGTCTCAATTGAGCTTTGCCGAAGGTTCACCGTGGTTGCCGGAACCGGGATCAACCGCCATTTCACTATCACAGATACACCAAACGGCCGATGAACTGTACGTTAAAGATGACAAAAATGATTTACCGGGCGACCTGGAGCAAGACACCACCTTCCTGTCAGTCACTCACGGGCTAAACGATGACTTCGCTTTGGATTTCAGAACCGGTTATGCCCGCAGCACGTTTGACCCAGCCCCGGAAAGCCATGAAAGCGGTCGAACCGATACCAACCTCGGTGTCAGCTGGCGCGTCATTGACGAATTCATATCTGAACATAACTTACCCAGCACCGTCATTCGTGCGGGCGTGGTTCTGCAAGGCAACTACGACACAGGTAATATCAATGCCATTGGCGACGGCGCCGATGCATTCGAGCTTTCTGTCATTTCAGGCAAGATCATCAACCAGTGGCTAGCCGTCTCCGGTGAGCTGGGTTATCGCGCTCGTAACTCCGACGTACCGGACGATATCTATTACAAATTGGGCACCTACCTATCGCCCTTACCTGCGTTCACTGTCTCCCTGAACTACAGCAACACCAACGCCCGCGATGGTATTAATATCGGCGGCAATGGCTTTGAATCCAATGGCGGCACGAACTTTCACAAACTGGAAGAAGATACCGAAACCATTGACCTTGGTATTTCATACGGGTTTACCGAAAACATCAGTGCGGGTGTGAATGCCGCTCAGGTCATCGACGGCAAAAACACCGCCAATTCCGAGGTTTACGCGCTTACTTTGGGTTACTCCTTTTAAACCACACTCACTTGCGTCCCTGTAAGCGCCCTTCAGGTCGGCCCAGTTGTGCCTTAGGCCGGCCTCTTTTTTTATTACCCAACCGTCATCCACGGTAAGGAGTTCATTGTGTACAAACAGCAACGTGTTTGCGTCGTGATTCCGGCACTCAATGAAGAGTTGTCGATCCATCAGGTCATTCAGGGATTACTCAATCTAAAGGGCGGTTCCAACCAGACCATCATTGATGAAGTTGTGGTTTGTGATAACGGCTCAACCGACTCTACTGCCCGTGTTGCCAAACACGCTGGCGCAAGCGTCGTATATGAGCCAACCCCGGGCTACGGCAGAGCTTGTTTAAAAGCAATAAATGCTTTGACTGAGCCGGACATCATTTTATTCATTGATGCAGACCACGCATTTTTGGCGCATCAGGCAATGCCTTTAATTTCAGCCATTGCCAGAGGCTATGATTTAGCCATTGGCTCGCGTACCCTCGGACGAATGGAAAAAGGCGCACTTACCTTGCCCCAACGACTCGGTAATCAGTTAGCAAGCGCGTTTATTTATGGTCTTTGGCATCACGAAGTCACCGATCTTGGGCCATACCGTGCCATCAACGCGTCTTCTTTGGACAAACTGAATATGCAGGATCAAACGTTTGGCTGGACAATAGAAATGCAAATCAAGGCCATTCAGCATAATTTACAGATAACTGAAATTCCGGTGGATACCCGGCGCAGAATTGGTGTCTCAAAAATAAGCGGCACAATTAAAGGCAGCATCAAAGCAGGCATGGGCATTCTTGGCATGATCGCCAAGCTTTGGTGGCAGGAACAAAAAAATGGTCACTCGGATGAGGTTAGGAACGCACTCAACCTTCCTTCCGAGGGCAGTTTAACTAAAGGAGGCAACGTATGAATTCAATCAGCAGATCAAAGGGAAGGGATAGCGCATTTCGTAAAGTACGTCTAAATTGGGGGCTGACCGGCCTATTCGCATTCATCTCAATCATGTTCAGCATCCCGGCCGTTGCTTCGGTGACGGACTTCTGGTCTCAAAGCGATGAAACAAACTCTGCGACCATTGATCACAGCCAATGGCAAACCGTGCTCGACCGTTACCTCATCACTGACGACCCTTCAAACGTGAATCTTTTTAATTATCAAGCCGTTAAATCCTCTGATCGAAAACTTCTGGGCCAATACCTTCAGAGCATGCAAACACTCGATCCACGTCGCTACAATAAACGCGAACAGATGGCTTACTGGATCAACCTATATAATGCATTAACCGTCCAATTGATTCTGGATAACTACCCGGTCAAAAGCATCACCAAGCTGGGCGACAGCTTATTTTCATTCGGACCATGGGACGACGATGCCGCCAAAATCCAAGGCAAAACTCTCAGCCTGAATCACATTGAGCATAAAATTCTTCGCCCCATCTGGAAAGATTTACGCATTCACTACGCAGTCAATTGCGCCAGTTTCAGCTGCCCGAATTTATCGGCTCAGGCCTTTACCAGCCAAAATACCGAACAGCTATTAAATGAAGGAGCCGCAGCTTACATCAATCATCCGAGAGGCATTCAAGTCGATGGCAACGACCTTATCATTTCAAGCATTTACGATTGGTACATCGAAGACTTTGGAGACAACCAAAGTTCACTTCTTGAGCATTTTAAGGCATTTGCCAAACCAGACCTGCTCATTAAGTTGCACCAATTTGAGTCAAAACGAGGTGATATCGACCATAATTACGACTGGAGCCTCAATAAACCAAAATAATTAATCAGTTGAATGAACTTAATCAGGGTAGTATGACTCCAAGCAGCACCAATTAGTTACGCCCTATGGTCACAGATAGAGGCTAAGTGATTGGCTGCCGGGTTTGATACCAAACGCACACGCATTAGCAGAACTTTTCAGGGGGTTACTATGGATAGTAAGAAATCTCTGCTACTTATCCTTCTTATAGGTTTGATAGGTAGCTTTTTCATATTCGATTTGGGTCAATACCTGAGTCTTGATTATTTTACTCAGCAACGTGAATCTATCATGAGTTTCTATGCTGAGAACCCATTCCAAACGGCAGCCATATTTGTTGTTATCTATATTCTTTGTACTGCGCTTTCTTTGCCTGGTGCCGCAATCCTTACTCTGGTGGGCGGTGCGATTTTTGGATTGGTTGAGGGCACTGTCTGGGTTTCGATCGCAAGTACCGTTGGTGCCACCCTGGCTTTCCTTGTTTCCCGAACATTACTCAAAGACAGTGTTCAAAAGAAATTTGGTGATTCCCTGAAATCCATCAACCAGGGCATTGAAAAAGAAGGCGCATTTTATCTTTTCGGCTTGCGTCTTGTACCTTTATTTCCCTTCTTCGTTATTAATTTGGTCATGGGTCTGACCCCAATCAAAACCAGACAATTTTTCTTTGTCAGCCAGTTAGGCATGTTACCGGGCACCATCGTTTACGTGAACGCAGGTACACAACTAGGCCAATTGGAATCACTTTCTGGCATTGCTTCCCCGGGCTTAATTTTCTCCTTTGTGTTGTTGGGCATTTTTCCGATCATCGCCAAAAAAATCATGGCCGCGATCCAGGCAAAAAAAGTTCTGGCCGACTACGACAAGCCAAAACAATTCGATACCAACATGGTGGTCATCGGCGCCGGGTCTGCAGGGCTGGTAACGGCGTTGATTGCTGCAGCGACCAAAGCCAAAGTCTCTCTGATCGAGCGCCATAAAATGGGTGGCGACTGCCTGAACACCGGCTGTGTTCCCAGTAAAGCATTGATTCGTTCGGCCAAAATGGTCAGCTACTACAACCGGGCGGAAGAATACGGGCTTTCAACCCAGAACATTGAAGTTGATTTTCCGGCCGTGATGGAACGAATCCAGCGGGTCATTAAAACCATTGAGCCTCACGATTCTGTTGAACGTTTTACCGACCTGGGCGTTGACTGTGTTCAGGGCAGTGCCGAGATTCTTGACCCCTATCGAGTCAAAGTTAATGGCGAGGTCATCACCACACGTAATATCGTAATTTCTACCGGCGCCCGCCCCTTTGTTCCCCCCATCAAAGGCATTGAAAGCACCGGTTATTTGACCTCCGATACCGTTTGGGAAATTCGAGAAAAGCCAAATAAGATGTTAATTATTGGTGGCGGGCCGATCGGTTGTGAAATGGCACAAAGCTTCAACCGCTTGGGCGTGAATGTCATCCAGCTGGATAAATCCCCTCGCCTGATGCCCCGTGAAGACAAAGATGTTTCCGAAGAAGTGCAGAAGAAATTCAGCAAAGAAGGCATTGATCTTCGCTTGGGCTACACCACCAAAGAGTTCATCAAAGAAGGCGATCAAAACCTTCTCCTTTGTGACGACGCGGATGGCAAACAACAACGCATTGAATTCGATACTTTGTTGCTGGCGGTAGGACGCAAACCCAATACCGAAGGTTTCGGGTTGGACAATTTAGGCATTGGCTTAAATCCGAACGGCACCATTGAGGTCAATGAGTACTTACAAACTAAGTTTCCGAACGTATACGCCTGTGGTGACGTGGCTGGCCCCTACCAGTTTACTCATACCGCTTCTCACCAGGCATGGTATACCGCCGTAAATGGTTTGTTCGGTATGATTAAAAAGTTCAAAGTAGACTACCGGGTCATCCCTTGGGCCACATTCACCGACCCGGAAGTGGCTCGTGTCGGCTTAAATGAACAAGAAGCCATTGAGCAGAATATTCCGTACGACGTCACCACTTACGGCATCGACGACTTGGATCGTGCCATTGCGGATGATGAAGCCCACGGTTTCATTAAAATATTAACCGTTCCAGGCAAAGATAAAATACTGGGCGCAACAATTGTCGGCCACCACGCTGGCGATATCATTGTGGAATACGTCACTGCCATGAAACACAATCTGGGATTAAACAAGATTCTGGGTACCATTCACATTTATCCAACTTTGACCGAAACCAACAAATTCGTTGCCGGGAACTGGAAGAAAGCCAATGCACCTCAAAAGGTCTTGGAGTTACTCCCTAAATTCCATCGCTGGCAGCGCGGAGGGGATTCAAAAAAGTCAAATCAGACAGGCGTGGAAGTTAAGTAATCGCGCACGGCAGATGACGAAAGCCATCGTCATCTGCCTTTTTCTTATCTGTATCCGGCCAAGCTAACCACTTAGCCGCAGTTTCAGCAAAGCACGCGACTGAGACATGCCATACTCAGACACACAAAATGACTGCTTGGTTTGTTTTGAAATATACATATTGCTGTCTGCCATTTTAATGAGCTCCCTGGCTGATGGCGGGATATCACTGGTGGGACAATAACAACCGCCAATATCCACACTGACATGAAAATGACGCCCCTGAACTTCCATAGACTTAAGAAACTCGTTATGAACTTTATTGGCCACCACTTCCATATCCGACCGGTCATTCAGGTTCGGGGCAATAATTACAAACTCATCCCCGCCCCAACGAATAACAATGTCCTGCTTCCTTAAACCATGTTTCAGCCGGGTACTTCCGATACACAAAATTTCATCACCGACATCATGACCAAAATTATCGTTAATCATTTTAAAGCTATGATAATCAAGAAAAAAGACACCAAAGTTCTGATCACTTTCACACACCTCATAGAGTAAAGACATACCAACTTCCTTCCGGTACAACCCCGTAAGCTCGTCGTAATAGGCTTTTTGTTCCAATGCATGAATGATGTGTTTTTTCTGCGAAATGTCTTCGCCGATGAACAGTAAATTGACCAGCTCACCATAGTGATATACAGGAATCACATGCAGATCTTCTTCGTATTCGAAACCTTCTTTGGTTTGGCTTAAAAACTCCGCCCGATAATCTTTTTGAGCAATGATGCGGCCCATCACAACTCGATTCGAAACCCCAGGAAAGTGCTTAAAATCGAAAATATTAGCGCCCAAAACCTCCTCTTCCGTGAAGTGCGTTTTCTTAATAAATTTAGGGTTCACTTTGGTAATTTTTGCAAACGCATCGGTGATCGCAATCGAATACGGATTATAGGTAAACAAACTGGAATCCTGACTCAAGTCGTCCAGTTTCTTCTGTTGATAAGTCACGTCTTCGCCGATCAACATAGCAACGCTGCCGCCGTCGCCCTCTCCCAACTGACGGGCAGAAAAACGCAACGTAATCACTTTATTATCGCGCCCTTTTAATTTCATATCATAGTTCTTACGAAACTCATGCCCTGCAAACAATTTGAAATACACAAGGAACTCTCTGGGGTAATCCGGCGGGATTAACTCCGGGAAATAATCAGGCACCTCTTGTTTGTTAGAAAAGCCCAGCAACTGCACAAATTTATCTGAGATATCGACGATTTTGTTGTCCCAAATTAAAATATAATACGTCTCTTGTTTAAAAAATGCGGTTTGCTGTTCTAACAAACAGGAAGAAAACTGCGGAGTTCCTTTCATGTCCAACATATGCCCTCCCACTGACGTTTCGACCAAGCCATTATTACTGTGAACGAGTAACTGACCCTTAATTTATAGCTTATGATTCACCAGCCTGCTATGCAGCTGATCTTAAAAACCTAACCTTGTATTTAAAGCTATACTTAGTCTCGAACCTCTCTCAAACACATTTTCATTTGTGAGGTAACAGCATGATCAAGGCGATTTTTTTTGATCTTAGCGGTGTGCTATACGAAGGGTCCCAACCTATCCCTGGCGCCATTGAAACAATTAACCGTCTTGAAAAAGGCGGACTAACGCTGCGATTCATCACAAATACTTCCCGTAAAACACATCAGAACGTATTAACCGACTTACATAACATGGGTTTTGATATTCCGCCCGAGCAACTGTTTACCGCCTGTGAATCCGCCGTCAGCTGGTGTGAAAAACTCAGCCTGCGGCCCTATTGTCTGGTTCATAAAAATATCCAAAGCGCATTCAAAAACCTTCAAAAAGAGCCATTTAATGCAGTGATCATTGGGGACGCCGAACTGGATCTTAATTACCAGAATCTGGACCGCGCTTTTCAAATTTTGCTGACGGGTGCGCCCTTAATTGCCATTGGCGTGAATAAATATTTCAAAGCCGACGACGGCCTTCACCTTGATGCCGGACCATTCGTCAAGGCACTGGAATTTGCCTCTGGTGCTGAAGCCATGATCACAGGAAAACCGTCGCCCATTTTATTTCAGCAGGTGATGAGTACCACGGAATTCAAGCCCTCGGAAATTCTGATGATCGGAGACGATGTGTTCAGTGACATCAAAGGCGCACGAGATTGCGGTTTGGAAACCTGCCTTGTGAAAACCGGAAAATACCGTGAAGGTGATGAAGCTAAAATTACACCGCCCACCAAAGTAGCTAAGGACGTGGTTCATGCCGTCAACGAGAGACTGCCTATGTTATAAACCGCTGCTGGCGCAGTAAACAGGAACTCAACAAAACAGAAAATTACACGGAAGGACTGTTACTCAGATCACTGTCGACCAACCACTTAGCCAGCATCTTTTGTAGCGCATCTGCATCCACCGGTTTGCTTAAATAGTCGTTCATTCCGGCATTGATGCACTTCTCTTTGTCGCCTTTCATCGCGTTTGCCGTCATGGCGACAATGGTAATATCCCGGTAGGGTTCCGGAGCCATGCCGTTGCGTATATTTTTTGTGGCTTCATAACCATCCATTTCAGGCATTTGGCAGTCCATTAAAATCAATGCGTAAGATTCCGTTCCGATGGATGTGTTTAATGCTTCTATGGCTTCTACTCCATTGGCAGCAACATCACAAACCAGCCCCATACTTTCAAGTAAACCGGAGGCCACTGCCTGGTTGATGTAATTATCCTCGACCAATAATATTTTTGCATTATCCGGCCAGTTAGGTGCTGTCTCTGTATTCTCTGCCGTGACTTCTGAATTTGCGGTTTGCTCTGTGGACGAGGAAGCAGATATCGCCTTATCTTTCTCTGAAGAGACCTCTTTCTCTAGCTCATTCGGCCCCTTCTGATGTCGATCCAGCTCTTTCAGGTAGTGTTGAGTCACCAATGGAGAGGCATGCTCCAGTGCATCGCCACCACCAAGAACCACCGCCAAGGCATCAAACAATGCCGAAGTGGTGGCAGGTTTGGGGAAGTAAGCTGAAAAACCTATCTCTGCAAATGCTTTGGCATCGCCTCTTTGGCTGACGGATGTCATCACCACCAGCTTGAGGTCGCTGAGGCCCGGTTGTTGCCTGATCCAAGTTCCCAGTTCAGCACCATCCATGTTTGGCATATACATATCCAAAAAAGCCACTTTAAAACGCGTTGTGCCAGTGCCGTCTATTTCCTGCAGAAGAATATCCATCGCCTGCTCTGCATTTTCCACTTCTGTAACGTCAGCTCCCCACAACTCAAGCTGGTTACGCAGGACATATCGATTGGTCTGGTTATCATCAACGATCAACATAGGCACCTCACCAAGACTCACATCAGGTATGACTTGCTGCGATAACTGGCTGGCTTGGAGAGAGAGATAAAACTGAAAACAACTGCCTTTGCCCTGATCACTGAAGGCTTCGATATTGCCACCCATCAAACGACACAACTGGCTACTGATGGCCAGCCCCAGCCCGGTTCCACCGTATTTTCGGGTGGTAGAAGCATCCACCTGGGTGAAAGATTCAAAAAGCCCCTCAATTTTGTTCTTAGGTATGCCGATACCGGTGTCTTCAACCGAACAATACAAACAAAAAGAACCGTCCCTTTCCTCCAAAAGTTCGGCGCGAATAATAATTTCACCTTGCTCAGTAAACTTAATGGCATTGCCCACCAGGTTCGTTAATACCTGTCGAATCCTGCCTGGATCACCTTTTACCATGGAGTGCTTTACCTGGGTCAGATCCAGGATTAACTCCAGGCCTTTCTCCTGAACCTTGTGGGCTATCGTTTCAGAGAACTCACCGAACAAGGTTCTTAAATCAAAATCGATAATTTCTAGTTCAAGCTTGCCGGCTTCCACCTTGGAAAAGTCTAAAATATCATTGATTAACGTTAATAAGGATTCACCGCTGGATAAGGCCAATTGAACCTGATGGCGCTGTTCATCCGTCAATTCGCCTTTTTGGAGCAAGCC
Source organism: Litoribacillus peritrichatus (assembly GCF_039537985.1). Lineage (NCBI taxonomy): Bacteria > Pseudomonadati > Pseudomonadota > Gammaproteobacteria > Oceanospirillales > Oceanospirillaceae > Litoribacillus > Litoribacillus peritrichatus. The sequence goes on along the minus strand of NZ_BAABBN010000007.1, from coordinate 994,002 downwards.
TAACATGCCAAGAACCCCGTTCATTGGCGTCCGTATTTCATGACTCATACTGGCCAAAAACTCAGACTTATACCGGGCAGCACTTTCCGCTGACTCTTTGGCTTGCACCAACGCCTTTGCAGCGGCTTTACTTGCCGTAATGTCTCGAATCAAACCAGTGTAAATGGTGCCTTCTGAAGTGACTACTTCTGTAATGGCCAGGTGAATATCAAACACCTCACCACTTTTTTTCATGGCTTCCAGCTCTCGGCCAACCCCCATTATTTTACTGATGCCTGATTGGTCGTAAGCACTCATATATTCATCGTGCTTCTCTGCGTACTTTGAAGGCATTAAGATATTCACTGAACGGCCCAGCACTTCCGTTTCACGATAACCGAACATATCTTTGGCGGCGGTATTAAACGATAAAATCCGCCCTTGAGCATCAATCGTTAAAATCGCGTCCGCTGCTGAATCTAATATCCCTTGTAACCTGGCCGAAGATTCCTCGGCCTGCTCTGTTGCCAGGTTTTGAGCTTGAAGTGCCTGATCAATTCGAATAATCAGATTATTGAAACTTCGGGCTAATACGCCCATTTCATCATCCGATTTGATAGGCAGATTTTCAAGTCGTCCCGTTTGCTCATAAACCTCCACCGCTTGCGACATCGCCACGATCGGTTGCACAACACGGCGAGAGCCTAAAACGGCCAAAGCCAAGGCACCCAGTGCCATAGAAACACCGAGCAACACACTCCGGTTACGGAAAGACGCCATCTCTCGTTGCGAGGTGTAATTATCATGTTGCAATAACATCACCACCGAGTGATCACTGCCGTACCGAGATAAATCAATCGTCTTCAGGTATGAAGAAAAGCCTTCTACGGATTGGTTTTTAAGAGAATCAAACGCAGTAGCTTTAATATCGTCTTGGTCAAATGTTGCAGTTAGTTCCGGGTACACCTCCTGTAAATAATCATGCTCAGGGACAGCTACACCGGGCTGTTTCTTTGAATGAAACAACAATTTTCCATCTGTATTTGCCAAATAAAAAGACACCCCTGAAAGGCTGGCATCCGATAACTCATAGAGGAATTCGCCGAGATCGAAATCAAGAATTACATGACCAAACAACTGATGCGTTTCAGCATCATAGACGGAGGTTGCCACAGTGACTTTCAAACTGTGCGAATTTGTGACCTCCTCAATGCTATGACCAATATCTAACTTCGTAAAATACACTTCGCCCGGTTTCAATGCGGAGATACGATCCAAATAAGGTGTTTCATGGGCATTTATCAAACGAGGGACATCAACGCTCTTTATCCCCTCCCCACGAATGACATTGACTAACTCTTCCCCCCCATTATTCGCTGCCACATAGCGAATTTGATCATAGGCCGGATTGGTCGTTAACATTTCAGTAAAAATTTTCGTCAGCCGTTGCACCCATAACTGTTTATTGATGTCATCATTGAGCCGAGTTGATTCTGATATGCCAAGAGAAGGGGGGGTTCTGCTTAAAAATAAAACATCACTCGAAGCACGTTTGTAGAGCTGAAAAACAAAAGGCCCCACAACATTGCTCTCAACCTCCAAATTATGCTGTTCCTGTTTTTTTACCAAACGCTCACTTTCAAAATAAAAACTGAAACTGACCACAATCGCCACTGAAACAGCCAACAAAAATGCCGCTACCGGTATTTGCAGACCTAAAGGCCGGCTTGCACGTCCGATATCCAGCATATCTTCTTGAGGCCCAATAGAAGACTTATCCGAATGCGGGTTTAACAATCCATGAGCATTGGACGCTAAAACGCCTTTCTGACCAACCAGTTCCAACAACACCCCAATAAAAACAATGCTGTAAGCAACCACTTTTAAAGCGTGAGCAATATTAAAATAATTATCAAACAGTTCCGTTGAGCCAAACGTCATACACAGTTGCGTAAACACTTCCGGTATGGTGCTTAATACTAAAGCGAACTTAATCAAAGACGGGGTTTGCTGATACCAAATCCAAAATAAAATGCCGCTAAAGGTGAACAAGGCCAGTGGCAGTAAATCAAAAGGCCGGGAGATAACATCATCCGGATACATGGTTTGCGGAAGTGCATCACTGACTGCAGTGATATACGCAGCCAAGAACGTCAAACCAATAAACACACCACCAATGACCAGGATACTGCGCTTGTTATTCCAGCGTTGCACTTGCAGCTGATTTTTAGAACCTCCCCCTTCAGCCTGACGGGTTAGCCAGAGGCAGATACATACGCCACAAATAAGAATGAACGCATGAAATATCCGGGATAAAGCCCAGGTAAAAGGAATGAAGTCGGTATTGGGTGTTGCAGCTTCAATAAAGCGAAGAGCCGCCAGAGTATGAAAAGTATCCACCAGTCCGGCGCAAAAAAACGCCATACCGATAATCACCACCGTGATGTCTCGACGAACTCCGTAATGCACAAAACATGAAAATGATGCAAGGAACGCGATGCATACCCCACTCCACTCTAACAAAGCATGGTGTATTGCGCCTTGCAGTACAGGAAAAACATCATCCACAGAGGGGTTTTGGCTGTGTCCGTATAAGTCTTCAACAGACTGGCTTTTCGACGAAAAATCAATCCCGTAGGCATTAAAAATAAAAGGAATTGAACAGGCAATTAAGACAAAAAGTGCAATCCAAAATCTTGAGTTTATTTCTCTTCCCATCAAGCGTTATTCCCTTCGCTATAAACTGCTAATAAAAAGTCTCAAAAGTTTGTTGATTAACATTTTAAACCTAGACCATTTGTAAGGGATTACGAGTTTCTTTGGCAGGATACAGAACTTGAATGACAGCAGTTTCGCCGCCCAGGCCTTTCAGATTTAGTTTCAAAAAAAGGTTGACCCTCAATACATATGAATTATCATATATACGAAATTACATATATACGAAATTACATATATACGAAATTACATATATACGGATAACCATATGAATCCAGTTGAGTTATACAAGTGTTTGGCCGACGACACTCGCCTTAAAAGCCTTTTGCTTATTACAGAAGAAGGAGAGCTCTGCGTATGTGAATTAACAGAGGCTCTCAAAGAAAGTCAGCCTAAGATATCCCGGCACCTGGCTCAACTGCGTAAATTTGGTCTGTTAAGCGACCGAAGACAAGGTCAATGGATTTATTACAGCCTGAGCCCTGACCTTGAAAGCTGGGCAAACATCATCATTCAAACCACCCTTGAAAATAACCGCCATTATCTCAGTGAAGCATTTGAAAACCTGAACACAATGGGCGACCGTCCCGAGCGCATTCAAAGTTGCTGCACTTCTTAACTCCAAAATTAAACACATAAACCAGTAGAAAACTCTTCGCGCTGAGGAAACAAACATGACAATCAAAGTAGGCATCAACGGTTTTGGCAGAATGGGACGTCTTTCATTAAGGGCCGCCTGGGATTGGCCTGAGCTTGAATTCATCAAAATTAATGACCCTGCTGGTGACGCTGCCAGTCTGGCCCACTTAATAGAATTTGACTCAGTTCATGGTCGTTGGCACCACCAAGTAACTCACCAAAATAACAATATCATCATTGATGGCCAACAAATCACGTGCTCCCAAAATAAAACCATCGAAGCCACTGACTGGTCGGATTGCGATGTTGTCATCGAAGCGTCCGGGAAAATGAAATCAAAAGCTTTATTGCAGGCTTATCTTAATCAAGGCGTGAAACGAGTCGTTGTGACCGCGCCGGTAAAAGAGGAAGGTGTTCTTAACGTCGTAATGGGGGTTAATGACCATCTCTATGACAAATCAAAACACGCCATTGTCACTGCCGCCTCTTGTACCACCAATTGCCTTGCACCTGTGGTTAAGGTAATTCATGAGAACCTGGGCATCAAACATGGTTCAATGACCACCATTCATGACATAACCAATACCCAATCCATTTTGGACACCCCTCATAAAGACCTACGTCGTGCGCGTGCCTGCGGAATGAGCCTGATCCCAACAACCACCGGTTCTGCTACAGCAATTACCCATATTTTTCCCGAATTGAAAGGCAAATTAAACGGTCATGCTGTTCGTGTCCCGTTGGCAAATGCGTCACTGACCGACTGTGTGTTTGAAGTAGAACAAAGCACCACCGAAAAACAAGTAAACGACTTATTCAAAGCAGCATCAGAGAGCGAATTAAAGGGCATTCTCGGTTATGAAGAACGCCCTCTGGTTTCCATCGATTATAAAACAGACCCTCGCTCCAGCATCATTGATGCACTTTCAACCATGGTCGTAAATGGTACTCAGATAAAACTCTACGCCTGGTATGACAATGAGTGGGGCTACGCAAATCGCACCGTTGAATTGGTGCGCATGGTCGGCTTGGAAGATAAGAGCGCATAATGGCTTTTCTGTCTGGTTTATCCCCTGAAATAAGGCAATATTTGGTTGTAACCGGCAATTACTGGGCGTTCACCTTAACCGACGGTGCGCTGAGAATGTTGGTGGTTTTACACTTCCATGCGTTGGGTTACAGCCCGCTGGAAATTGCTATGTTATTTTTGTTCTACGAGATCTTCGGGGTCGTTACCAATCTGCTCGGAGGCTGGTTAGGCGCACATTTAGGTCTCAACAAAACAATGAACATTGGTTTGGCCTTACAGGTCATTGCGCTGTTCATGCTGATGGTACCGGCCAGCATTTTAACCGTGCCCTGGGTCATGGCCGCTCAGGCAATCTCTGGCATCGCCAAGGATCTCAATAAAATGAGCGCCAAAAGCTCGATCAAACTGCTGGTTCCCAGCAGTGCCGAGGGAACCTTATACAAATGGGTGGCGATTCTGACCGGCTCCAAAAACGCACTCAAAGGAGCAGGCTTCTTTTTAGGAGGAGCACTACTTGCGCTGCTTGGGTTCAGTGGCGCAGTTGGCGCTATGGCTTTGGCGCTGGCTCTTGTCTGGGTGTTCAGCCTGTTGGTATTAAAAAAAGACTTAGGCAAAGCCAAAAACAAACCCAAATTCAAAGACATATTTTCAAAAAGCCGCGCCATAAACTACTTATCCGCCGCCCGCTTGTTCTTATTTGGTGCCAGAGACGTATGGTTTGTGGTGGCTTTGCCCGTGTTTCTGGCTTCCACCTTTGGCTGGGATCATTGGCACGTGGGTGGCTTTTTAGCACTGTGGGTCATTGGCTATGGCATTGTCCAGTCTGTTGCCCCTAAAATCACAGGCGTTCAGACAGGACTGCCACCCGATGGTAGATCTGCATTTCATTGGGCTTTATGCTTAATGTTCACGCCTTTTATCATTGCTTTGGCGCTGTTTTATGAACTTCCCCCGGAAATTCCCCTGCTCGGAGGACTGATGATGTTTGGCGCCGTATTTGCGATCAACTCGTCGTTGCACAGCTTTCTGATTGTCAGCTACGCCAAAGAGGATGGCGTATCATTAGATGTGGGTTTTTATTACATGGCCAACGCCATGGGACGCTTAATAGGAACCTTATTGTCTGGCTGGGTGTATCAGGAATACGGGTTGATTGAGTGTTTGTGGATCTCCACCCTGTTCATTGGATTTGCTGCACTGCTTTCCCTTGCTCTGCCCAAACACAAGTCACCACCTGCTTAGTTTTGGGGGGAAGTCGTTCAAAATTCCGACTAGCCGTCTGCCAAGCTACCTCAGACCAGGCCTTAGCTCCGAATGGCCAACGAAGCCCGCCCTCGAACCCTTTACGGTAAAGGGCGGCTTTTCAAGTAACAAAATCAATCTGCTTATAAGTACTCTAGTGCTTCAGAAATTTTCGTAACAGGGACAATCTTCATCCCCGCAATAGTGTCTTTCGGTGCATTGGCCTTCGGAACAATGGCGGTTTTAAAACCGTGTTTGGCCGCTTCACGAATGCGTTCTTGTCCACTCGGTACAGGACGAATTTCACCAGACAAACCCACTTCACCAAACACCACCAAATCCATGGGCAACGGACGGTTTCTGAAACTGGATAAAATGGACATAACCAGAGCCAGATCGGAACTGGTTTCTGAAACTTTCACACCACCCACGACGTTCACATAAACATCCTGATCGCCGGTGTGCAAACCACCATGACGATTCATGACCGCCAGGAGCATAGACAGTCGGTTTTGATCCAAGCCAACCGCAACCCGGCGAGGGTTACCAAAATGGCTTTCATCCACCAACGCCTGAATCTCAACCAACATCGGTCGAGTGCCTTCCCAAATCACCATCACCGCAGAACCGGATGCAGCTTCTTCACCGCGAGATAAGAATATTGAACTTGGGTTTTTAACTTCTTTTAACCCCTTATCCAACATGGCAAAGACACCCAGTTCATTGATGGCACCAAAGCGATTTTTAATGCCTCGTAACGTTCGATAACGACCGTCCGCTTCACCTTCCAGCATGATCGAAGTATCGATCATATGTTCCAACACTTTAGGACCAGCAAGCGATCCATCTTTGGTTACATGGCCAACCAAAAATAAAATGGTTTGTGTTTGCTTGGCAAACTGAGTCAGGAAAGCTGCGGATTCCCGCACCTGAGACACGCTGCCAGGAGCCGATTCCAACCCCGCCAGGTGCATGACCTGGATGGAGTCGATGATCATCAGCTTTGGCGTTTCTTCACGCGCAATGTTAACAATGGCTTCTACATCCGTTTCTGCCAACATTTTAACGTTGTCAGTAGGGAGGCCCAGTCGCTGAGCACGCATAGCGACTTGCTGAAGAGATTCTTCGCCCGTGATGTACAAACAAGACTGAGTTGCGGCCAACATACATACTGTTTGAAGCAATAATGTAGATTTACCCGCGCCCGGATGCCCGCCAACGAGAATGACCGAGCCCGGTACCAGGCCACCGCCTAATACCCGATCAAATTCCTGCATACCCGTTGAAATACGAGGCATGTCCGCTAAATCAACGGATTTCAGGGGCACCACTTTTTGAGTGGTTTGGCCCGCGTAACCCGAAGATCGAATGGATGCGGCAGAGGTTTTCTTACCGGTATCAACCACAAACTCTTTAAGCGTGTTCCATTCAGCACAACCAGAGCATTGGCCTTGCCATTTAGAATGGTCTGCACCACATTCGGTACAGACATAAGCTGTTTTACGTTTCGCCATAGGAAGTTTGTTTCAAATAAATAAGGAGTTAAAGAATTTTACAGAAAAAAAAACTCAAAAAACAAAAAAGCCTATATAAAAACTTCATATAGGCTTTTTAAAAATTACTTAGCAATAAGTTTAAACATAGTTAATGCATAGTAACAAATTACTTATGATACTGAGGGCTAAGTTCCTCTACCGCTTCAATGAAAGCTTTGGCGTGCTCTGGATCAACCCACTGATGAATACCATGACCTAAATTAAAGACATGGCCGGTTCCATTACCAAAGCCATCAAGCACCATTTTAACTTCTTCTTTAATGATCTTAGGATCAGCATAAAGTACGCATGGGTCCATATTGCCTTGCAAGGCAACACGGTCTCCAACCCGACTTCTGGCGTTTGAAATGTCCGTCGTCCAGTCTAAGCCTAACGCATCACAACCGGTATCCGCCATCAATTCCAACCACTGACCGCCGCCTTTAGTGAACAAGATTACAGGCACCTTACGGCCTTCGCTTTCGCGTTTCAGACCATTCACAATTTTCTGCATGTACTTTAAAGAGAATTCTTGATAACAACGGCCGCTTAACGCACCACCCCAGGTATCAAATACCTGAACGGCCTGAGCACCAGCATCAATCTGAGCATTCAAATAACCAATCACTGAGTCCGCTAATTTATCCAACAACAGGTGCATAACTTCTGGCTGGTTATACATCATGGCTTTTACTTTACGGAAATCTTTGGAAGAACCGCCTTCCACCATGTAAGTGGCCAATGTCCATGGGCTACCGGAGAAGCCAATCAAAGGAACACGACCATTCAACTCTTGGCGAATGGTAGAAACGGCCTTTGTGACATAAGAAAGGTCACCCTTTTCCATATTCACAACAGGCAACGCGTTTACGTCGGCCTCGGTTTCTACCACTTTTTTAAATTTTGGCCCTTCACCCGTTTCAAAATAAAGACCCAACCCCATGGCGTCCGGGATTGTCAGAATGTCCGAAAACAAGATAGCCGCATCCAAGCCCGGATAGCGGTCCAAAGGTTGCAGCGTTACTTCACAGGCGAAATCAGCGTTCATACACAAGTCCATGAAACTACCTGCGTCTGCACGCGAAGCGCGATATTCAGGCAGATAACGACCAGCTTGACGCATCATCCAGATCGGCGTGCGATCTACAGGTTCTTTCAATAATGCACGCAGAAATCGATCGTTCTTAAGCTCAGTCATGTTATCCCCTCAAATGGTAAAAAAATCTGTGGCTAATCATACCGAAAAAGTAAAAAAAAAGCCCAGTATGTACGCGACATACTGAGCTTTTTTATTGACGTTAATCAGGAGTTACTATGTAATTCCTTACACAGTGTACTGAATTAAATACTCCGAATTAAACGTCCAGGTAATCCAGAATACCTTCTGCTGCCTGACGACCTTCATAAATCGCAGTCACAACAAGGTCTGAACCACGCACCATATCACCGCCTGCGAATACTTTCGGATTCGTAGTCTGGTACTGTTGCGCTTCTGGTGCAATAACACCACCCCAGTCATTCACCTGCACATCATGGTCAGAAAACCAGTCTGCCGGACTAGGACGGAAACCAAACGCAACCAGCACTGCATCTGCCGGTAAAATTTCTTCACTGCCTTCGATCACTTCCGGACGACGACGGCCATTCTCATCAGGCTCACCCAAACGAGTTTCCACTACCTTAACGCCTTCAACCTTTTCTTCACCAATAATGGCAACAGGTTGACGGTTGAACAAGAACTGAACGCCCTCTTCCTTCGCATTGGCTACTTCACGTACAGAACCCGGCATGTTGGCTTCGTCACGACGATATGCGCAAGTTACAGACGTTGCCCCCTGGCGAATCGAAGTACGGTTACAGTCCATCGCGGTATCACCGCCACCAAGAACGATAACTTTCTTGCCTTTCATATCAATGAAGTCAGCTTCGTCTTTTTCGAAGCCAAGGTTTCGGTTTACATTCGAAATCAAGAACGGCAATGCATCGTATACACCTTGAAGGTCTTCACCTGGGAAGCCACCTTTCATGTAGTTGTACGTGCCCATTCCCAAGAAAACAGCGTCGTATTCATTAACGATATCTTCAAAGGAAATGTCTTTACCGATTTCAGTATTTAAACGGAATTCAACACCCATTTCAGTGAAGACTTCACGACGTCGAGTCATTACTTCTTTTTCAAGTTTAAACTCAGGAATACCGAACGTTAACAAGCCACCAATTTCTGGATACTTATCAAACACAACCGGTTTAACGCCATTACGAACCAAGATGTCTGCACAACCCAGACCCGCAGGGCCAGCGCCAATGACAGCAACTTTTTTATCCGTCCATTCTACTTTTGACATGTCTGGTTTCCAGCCCATCGCAAAAGCAGTGTCAGTAATGTATTTTTCAGCAGAACCAATCGTGACTGCACCAAAGCCGTCGTTTAGCGTACAGGCGCCTTCACACAAACGGTCCTGAGGACATACGCGTCCACAGACTTCAGGTAAAGAGTTTGTCTGATGACTCATCTCTACCGCTTCTAAAATGTTGCCTTCAGAAACCAACTTCAACCAGTTAGGAATGAAGTTATGCACCGGACACTTCCACTCGCAGTACGGATTTCCGCACTCTAGACAACGGTGTGTCTGATCACGAACCTCTTCCGAAGTGAAGGGTTCGTAAATTTCATTAAACTCTTTCTTTCGCGCGTCGGCAGGCTTCTTCTTTGGATCTTGACGGCCTACGTCGACAAACTGGAAATTGTTATTTAAGCGTTCAGCCATTTCCGTTAAACCTCTTTTCTCAAGCTTCGATCACTGGTGAGTGTCTGGATAACGGTGCTCCTAAAAGCACCGAGAGTTTTCCTCTTTTCAGAGCAGCCTTATTCAGGACGACCCTATTCAGGGCGACCCTTAGTGCTATCCAGCAATTTACCCAGGCTCGCAGCTTTTGGTTTTACTAACCAGAATTTGCCTACGAAGCCATCAAAGTCTTCTAGAATTTGCTGACCCCAAGCACTGTTGGTCTCAGCTACGTATTCAGTGACCACTTGTCTCAAATGGTTACGATACTCTTCCATAGACTCTTGAGTGATACGATGAATATCAATCAATTCATGGTTATAGCAATCAACGAAGGTACGGTCTTGATCCAGTACGTAAGCGAAACCGCCAGTCATACCGGCACCAAAGTTAACGCCTACATTACCAAGCACTGTTACAAAACCGCCTGTCATATATTCACAACAGTGGTCTCCTGCACCTTCAATAACTGCATGTACACCCGAGTTACGTACAGCAAAACGCTCACCTGCAGTACCTGCAGCAAACAATTTACCACCGGTTGCACCGTACAAACATGTATTGCCGATAATGGATGTATCTTGTGTTGCAAATTGGCTGCCTTGTGGCGGCTGAATGACCAACTTACCACCGGCCATACCTTTACCAACGTAATCGTTTGCATCACCTTCAAGACGCATAACCAAGCCACCTGCGTTCCACACACCAAAACTTTGGCCCGCAGTACCTTTCAGGTTCAAAGTGACTGGCGTATCAGACATGCCCTGATTGCCATAACGCTTAGCGATTTCACCGGACAATCTTGCACCCACAGAGCGATCACAGTTAGTCACAGTAAAGTCGAACTCACCGCCTGATTTACTCTCAACTGCAGATAAAACTTCCTTAACGATTTGAGCATTCTTTGCTGCTTCATCGTAAGGAGGGTTACGATCAACTTCACATGTATGCGGCTTATCCGCCGGTACAAAGCTGTTGTCCAGTATAGGCATCAAATCAAGTTTCGTTTGACGCTCGGTCACACCCTCAATGATGTTCAATAAATCAGTTCGACCGACCAGTTCTTCCAGCGATTTCACGCCAAGATCAGCCAACAATTGGCGAACTTCCTGGGCAACAAAGCGGAAGTAATTCATCACCATTTCAACCGTCCCGATGAAATGCTTATCACGCAGCAAGTCATCTTGGGTGGCAACACCCGTAGCACAGTTATTCAAGTGACAAATTCGTAGGATCTTACAACCTAAAGCGACCATTGGCGCCGTACCAAAGCCATAACTTTCAGCACCTAAAATCGCCGCCTTAATCACATCCAGACCGGTCTTCAAACCACCGTCTGTTTGCAAGCGAACTTTACCACGAAGGTCATTACAACGAAGTGCCTGATGAGCTTCACTCAAGCCCAGTTCCCAAGGAGAACCAGCATGTTTGATCGAAGTTAACGGGCTGGCAGCGGTACCACCGTCATAACCGGAAATGGTGATTAAGTCAGCGTAGGCCTTCGCCACACCCGCTGCAATCGTACCAACACCCGGCTCAGAAACCAGTTTCACGGAAACCTGAGCTTCCGGGTTCACTTGTTTCAGATCGAAGATCAGCTGAGCCAAATCTTCAATGGAGTAAATATCATGGTGTGGCGGTGGAGAAATCAATGTCACACCAGGCACTGAGTAACGCAAGCGAGCGATTAAGTCATTAACTTTACCACCAGGTAACTGCCCACCTTCACCAGGCTTAGCGCCCTGTGCAACTTTAATCTGCAGTACATCAGCATTCACTAAGTAATGCGGGGTCACACCAAAACGACCAGAAGCAATCTGCTTAATTTTTGAACGTTTCTCTGTGCCGTAACGGATCGGATCTTCACCACCCTCACCGGAGTTAGAACGACCACCCAGGCGGTTCATAGCGACAGCCAAAGCTTCATGAGCTTCAGGTGACAAAGCACCTAACGACATGGCGGCCGAGTCAAAACGAGGATAGATGTCTTCCAACGGTTCAACTTCATCAATAGAAATTGGAGACACACCCGTTTTAAGCACCAATAAATCACGAAGAGTAGCAACCGGTCGCTCATTGACCAATTCAGCATACTTATCGTAAGCTTTTTGATCACCCAGCTGAACTGCGTCTTGCAAGTACTTAATAACATCCGGGTTATAAGTATGATACTCACTGTCGTGGACATACTTTAGGAAACCACCCTGGCTGATAGGCTTGCGCTTACGACTAGCCAAGTCCGCTAAAATCTCCTGATCTTCTTGAAGATCTTCAAAATCAGCACCGGATATACGGCTACTGACACCATGGAAGCACAGATCAATAACGTCTTCGCTCAAACCGACCGCTTCAAATAGTTGAGAGCCACGGTAAGAGGCAATTGTTGAAATACCCATCTTGGATAGAATTTTCAACAACCCTTTGTTAATGCCTTTACGGTAATTCTTTTGTGCTTCAATTGGGTCCATCACCAACTCACCGGAACGAACCAAGTCACACAATGTTTCGTAGGCAAGATACGGGTGGATAGCGGTTGCACCAAAACCAATAAGTACAGCACAGTGATGTGAATCGCGTGCCCAACCCGTTTCAACAACGATATTAGAGTCACAACGAAGACCTTCGTTGATCAGACGATGGTGAACGGCACCGGTCGCCATGAAGGCGTTAACAGGCAACTTACCTTTGGTTATTTCGCGATCAGAAAGAATAACAATGGTTGTTCCTGATTTAACCAAATCAACAGCTTCATCGCACACACGTTTGATGGCAGCTTCCAGACCTTCTGAAGCATCAAACTCCAGCTTAACTACGCCTGCACTAAAACGCTCATCGGCCAGTGAGCTCAACTTGCGTACTTTACTGCTGGACAAAATTGGCGTTGATAAAATGATACGGGAAGCGTGTTCTGGCGAGAATTCGAATACGTTTCTTTCAGCACCAATACAAGTCTCAAGAGACATCACAATCGTTTCACGTAATGGATCGATTGGCGGGTTTGTAACCTGAGCAAACTTCTGACGGAAGAAATCACTGACCGGACGAATTTTCTGAGAAAGAACCGCCATTGGCGTGTCATCACCCATAGAACCCGTTGCTTCCTGGCCACCCTCAGCCAAAGGACGTAATACCTGATCACGTTCTTCAAACGTCACCTGATACATTTTCATATTGGCCTTAAGCACATCAGAGTCAAGGCTTTCTGCCTGCTCCAGCTCTTCACTCATAGAAGACTCAATACGAATGGCGTTTTCTTTTAACCACTTTTTGTAAGGGTTAGAGTTCTTTAAGCGCTCATCAATATCTTTCGTATGAAGGACTTTGCCGCTTTCGGTGTCAACCACCAACATCTGACCTGGGCCAACACGGCCTTTAGCAACGACATCTTCCGGCGAGTAATCATACACACCGATTTCTGATGCTAACGTAATGTAACCGTTCTTGGTCGTAACCCAACGCGCAGGGCGAAGGCCATTTCGGTCCAGCATACAAACGGCATGACGGCCGTCCGTCATTACAACACCTGCTGGGCCATCCCAAGCTTCACAGTGCATTGACGTATATTCATAAAAGGCACGTAAATCCGGGTCCATCGTTTCTGCATTTTGCCACGCTGGCGGAATAATCAAGCGAAGCGCCTGAGGTAAATCCATCCCGCCCGTTAGCAATAACTCCAGCATGTTATCCATACTTGAAGAGTCAGACCCTGTCGTGTTTACAACAGGTTGAAGACTGTCTAATTCAGGCAACAATGAAGTAGCGTATTTACTACCACGGGCTTTTGCCCAGTTTCTGTTACCCTCAACGGTGTTAATTTCACCATTATGTGCCAGATAGCGGAATGGCTGGGCCAGTGGCCACAATGGTAATGTGTTTGTGGAGAAACGCTGATGAAAAACGCAAACAGATGTTGCTACGCGCTCGTCACCCAGGTCCAAATAGAAGCTCGGTAGGTCCACCGGCATCATCAAACCTTTGTATGAAAGAACTTCTGAAGACATGCTACAGATATAGAAGTTTTCATACTCAGCGGTTGCCTGTTCAGCACGACGCTTAGCAACAAACAACTTAACCATGAACTCTTGTTGAGTCAGGCCTTCTGGCGCTTCAATAAATAATTGTTCAAAACGAGGAAGAACGTCAATTGCCATCGGGCCAAGGCAGTCATTATTCGTTGGCACTACTCGCCAACCGACCACATTCAGACCTTGTTCAGAAACTGCTTTCTCAACACTTTCTCGCTGGATTGTTGCTTTTTGATCGTCAAGATCCAAAAACAGCATTGCCACTGCATATTGATCAGCTAGGTTTTTACCAAACTGTTCATTCGCTACTTCTCTGAGGAATGCATCCGGTTTTTTAATTAGCAGACCACAACCGTCGCCTGTTTTACCGTCAGCAGCAATACCACCACGATGGGTCATGCAAGTTAAGGCTTCAATAGCCGTCTGCAACAAGTGATGACTAGCCTCACCGCTCATATGAGCAATCAAACCAAAACCACAGTTATCCCTGACATCCCCAGGATGATAAAGACCTTTACTCATAAGCCACTCTCACCTAGCTAATCTAATATTCTTTAAGAACCCTAAAACACGATTCCGTGAGCCTGCTGTTGTATCCATGCAGGCAAAGGGGCGATTATTTTACACGTAACGACATCCAGTAACAAACTTTTACTGAAAATTTATACAGAAATGCGACGATCCCCTACAGAAATGCGACCTGCAGATGATCTAAAAAGAAGCCCAAAACGGTGCTTTTGAAAGGATTTATCTTACCATTTCTTTTTGAACAGAAGAAAAACTGCGTATCCAAACATCCTTTAATCCCAAACGATCACCTGCGCGTTTCGCAGCTTGTCGGTTTTCATAGTTACCATGAATTAACACATACCAAGGCTGTCCACGGAGCACACCTTCATACACAGCCAGTTCACTTTTATCTCCCGAAAATGTATCAATATAATGGGATACATTTTTCTTAGAATGAGCACCCAAAATCTGAATTGTATAAAAATTACCAGGACGAGCAGCTATCCAGCGATTGGATTTATAGCCTTCATTCGCCTCTTCAATGTTAAAATCTTTTTTAACTTCTGTTTGACCGGCCAGTGTAGATTTATGATTTACTGCATCTGCCTTGCTGGGCGGCTCAACCACTTGAGGGTGAGTACCCCGATCAGCTTCCAGCTGCTGATCCGAAGAAAGAGAAGCCTCTTTATTCGCAGAAACAACGGAGAAGTCGGTAGACGCTTCGTTTACAGCTTCTTTATCTACAACCTGATGAGTCGTCTGCGACCGTTCTTGCTTCAACCGTTCCTGCTTCAACCTTAGTTGCTCTAACAACGTGGCCTTGGTTCCACTTAGCGTCGAATCCTCCTCAACAGGAATAGTGATATCACCCTTTGATTTCTCAACTGCATCGATCTGTACTACCCCAGAAGCTTCCACCGAATCAGCGGTTAACCCCGGGTCACTTTCTTGGACATAAAGGTATGCAATCAAAGTTAGCGCCAGAACCAAAGTAGCCAAAGCCGCTGACTGCCAAGGAAACGCTGGGCGAGCCTGTTTGGTGCCACCACTTCCTTCCAATAAAGATCGAATCGCAGAATTAACCTGCCCTAAATTTCCCTTAGTCAGATTATAGATGGTTCTAATATCAGACTGTGAGTACATAATACGATCAGAATCAGGTTTCGTCGCCTCAATGAAAGTCAAATACTCTGCGATGATAGACTCATCCACCAAAGGCATCATCAAGGTAAATACTTGCTCTGCTCCCACCTCTTTAACAGATGGTTTCGATAATAAATTAGAAAAATAAGGCTCAGAAAACATCACACACTTCAGGTGTTCACAAAGAGACTTATCCAGAACTAATTTTAAAAGTACTTCTAACGCATCCTCACTCAGTTCGTGCGCGTCATCCACTAAGATTACAACCGCCCCCCCTGAATCTTTAAGCCTTAAAAAATAAGAACTAATAATAGATATGAGTGCTTTTTCATCGGTTGTTGAAGGTAAGTCCGGGAGATCATGATGAAACCTTAAAGCTAACACAGACTTTAAAATTTGATTTAACAGCTCAGATGAAGACATCAATAGCGTTGTACGAACTGTAATAACGTTAGTGTCGAGCGAATTTGCTACCGCATGCAGAAGGTGAGTTTTACCTGTCCCGGCTTCACCAGCCACATTAACCGCCATCATCCCAAAACGAGTTAAGTGTGTTATTTGATCAAGAAGTTCTGCTCTTTTACCCCCTGGGAAAAATCGGTTATATAAGGAGGAAGACGATACTTGTTCAGCATCAAAACCATTCATTTCTGGCTGAGTATTACCTTCCATCATTCATCCTTAAACATTCCTACCGAGAGTACAAACAAAACAATAAGAAACAGTTTTATGCCAAAGCCAATAATAAATCAACCCGCAACCAGAGTATCCTCAAATGCACTCATAGGGTAATCAGAAGTAATGACAGCATTCCCAATACCCTTAAGCAATACAAGACGAATACGATGATCCAGATTTTTTTTATCTAAGGACATAAAGTGAATAAAGTCCTCCTTAGACATATCAGCCGGTCCAGCAACAGGCAGTTTAGCACTCTCTATCAACTGGCTAACACGACCAACCTCTTCGGAAGATAGCCAGCCTAACTTCTCCGACATTAAAGTAGCCATCATCATGCCAGCACCCACAGCCTCGCCATGCAACCAATTACCGTAACCCTGATGAGCCTCAATAGCATGACCAAAGGTGTGGCCCAAATTCAACAATGCACGACACCCGGATTCTTTTTCATCCAGTGCGACTATTTCAGCTTTATTTCGACAAGAATCATATATCGCTTTACTTAGTGCTGCTTGATCACACGCCAAAAGTTTGGGCATATCCGCTTCAATCCAGGACAAAAACTCAGGATCACGAATTAAACCGTACTTTATGACCTCAGCAATACCGGCAGACAACTCTCTTTCAGGTAAGGTGGTTAGCGTCTCCGTATCAGCAAGCACCACATTGGGCTGATGAAAGGCACCTATCATATTCTTCCCTAACGGGTGGTTTATTCCTGTTTTCCCACCCACAGATGAATCAACCTGAGATAACAAAGTAGTTGGCACCTGAATAAACTCGACACCTCGCTGATAGGTTGCCGCAGCAAAACCACACATATCCCCAACAACCCCGCCCCCCAGGGCGATTAATGTTGTTGTGCGATTATGCCTTTTAGAAAGTAACGCTGAGTAAATCATGTCGATGCTGTCTGCGTTCTTATACTGCTCGCCATCAGGCAGTATCACCTCATCAACTTTAAAACCTTTAAGCCCCGACTTTAGCGCCTCCAAGTACAAAGGAGCAACCGTTTCATTGGTAACAATCATCACCTGTTTGCCTTTAATATAAGGAGCAAGCAGCTGTTGATTACTCAGAATATTGGCACCAATAAAAATGGGGTAAGAACGATCACCCAAATCGACATTTAAGGTTTGCATTAAATAACTCACTCAAAATTTGAACTTCAAGATTTAAAGACCAAGGACCCGTTTAATCTCAGAGACAACCAACTTAGGATTACGCTTGTCTGTCGTGACAACATGGTCACACACCTCTTGGTACAAAGGATCTCTGATGTTCATCAGGTTTTGTAGAACTGCGGTAGGATCTTCTGTTTGTAACAAAGGTCGATTTTTATCTCTTCGAGTACGTTCTATCTGTAACTCAACTGAAGTTTTTAAATAAATAACCGAACCACGCTGCTTTAAAAACTGGCGATTTTCTGACTTTAGGATTGCCCCCCCGCCTGTCGCCAAAATAACGTTTTTCATTTGCGTCAGATCATCGATCGCCGCTGTTTCTCTTTCACGAAATCCGCTTTCCCCTTCAACATCAAAAATCCAAGGAATATTGGTACCGGCTCGCTCTTCAATAACTTTATCTGAGTCGTAAAAAGGAAGGTCTAAATCCAGAGAAAGAAGGCGGCCAATGGTGCTTTTTCCTGCACCCATCGGCCCCACTAAAAAGATATTAATAACTACCCCCTTAAAGTAGCGTCCACTAGCGAACGGATAGGGTGTCCTTCACTAGCTTAGGAGTAATAAACATAAGTAGCTCAGATTTATCTTGTGTCTGAGTTGTTCTGCGGAATAAAGCACCAATGTAAGGAAGGTCACCTAAAAACGGAGTTTTCTCAACCTGCTCAACGTCTTCACCACGGAAAATCCCGCCCAAAACAATTGTCTCACCATTCTCAACAATTACTTGAGTCTGAAGCTCTTGTGTATCAATACTCGGAATTCCATTGAAAATCTCACCCACAGAATCCTGATTTATCTGAAGATCCATAATAATACGATCATCCGGCGTAATCTGTGGGGTTACCTCCAGAGATAATACAGCTTCTTTGAACGAAGTTGTAGTAGCACCACTTGAAGATGCCTCCTGATAAGGAATCTCGGTACCTGATTCAATGCGAGCAGTCTGTCCATCAGCAGTGATGATTTTCGGCTGAGAAATAATCTCACCTTTACCATCCGTTTCCAGTGCCGACAACTCAAGATCAATAACATAATCAAACGCAGCAATCCCAAGCGCAAATGTTGTTGCATTAGGACTAGCGGCAGCCAGATCTACAACAAGCGAATCATTTTGATCAAACGTGCCTGTTTCATAGCCTTTCAGCTCAACAAAATCAGGAACCGTAGCGGTTCCCGCCGCTAAGTCCTGTAAGAACTGGTTTTGAGCCTGGAGAATGCTCTGCTCATTTTCAAAGTCGACCGACTTTCGGTCACCATGAATTTTCCTAAAATCATCAATACCGTTCAAACTTCCGGAAACACCCCTAAAGTTGTCTGCATCCTGATCCCAGGCACCACCACCCCAACGAACGCCTAATTGCTTACCTAAGTTCGTTGTAGCAATCACGATTCGGGCTTCAATTAGAACCTGACGTACCGGAATGTCTAACACTTTCATCGCTTGACGTATTTCTTCCAGCTTTTTAGCAGTGTCACGAACAATCAGTGTATTCGTTCTTTCATCCACATTTGCACTACCACGAGAAGTCAACAAACCTTGCTCTGCAGATAACAAATTAACCACATCAGCAGCCTTAGCATAACGAATTTGAATAAAATCAGTTTCTAGAGGAGCTAATTCAGCAACCTGTTTTTGCGCTTCAAGTTCCAGCTTTTCTCGGGCAGCAATTTCATCCGCCGGAGCAACAAGCAATACATTACCTATTTTACGTTTATCAAGACCTTTAGTTTTTAGTACCAAATCCAAAGCTTGATCCCATGGTACATTCTGGAGGCGTAATGTAATTCGACCGGATACCGTGTCACTTGCAACCAAGTTCAGGCTTGTAAAGTCTGCAATCAACTGAAGTACAGAGCGCACTTCAATATCCTGGAAATTCAGCGACAATTTTTCCCCACTATACGGGAATTTTTGCTTTCTTCTGGCCTCGGCTTCTTCTTCTGAAACAGGCTTCACATTAATTGTTAATAAATCATCGGTCTGATAAGCCAGATATTCATGAGTAGCTGAAGTTTCAATTGTCAACTTAGGAACACCATCTTCTTTCAGCATATCAATAAAAGTAACAGGTGTAGAAAAATCAGTTACATCAAGGCGTCGCATCAACTCAGGAGGTACTTCACCGTCCGGGAAAGTCACAAATATCTTGCTGCCCAATGACTCCATATCAACAGCAATAGAAGGATCAGACACTTTAATAAGGATTCTTCCTTCGCCATTTTCTCCACGCCTAAAATCAATATCAGCAATCGACTTTTTATCATCATCAAACTGCTTTTGTGACTGCTGCTGAGTCAGAGTATCCACAGAAGATCGCTGAACCTGACCACCACCTAACTTCAAGACAAGAGCATTACCAGAAATTTCAGTTTTATATTCAACAAGGTCTGTTAAATTGACAATCACACGAGTTCGATCTTTCGCTTCAATTACAGTTAAGCTTCGAGCATTACCATAACCCAGTTTATGATACTTATTTTTCAGACCGCTTTTTGCACCCATTAAATCCAAAGAAATTCGGGCAGGCTTTTCAATTGTGTAGCTCTTTGGCTGAGGAGGAACCCCATCAAAGGTCAGTCGAACCTCTACACCTTCATTAGCCAACGAGGATACGTCTAAACTTTTTACGCTAACACCCTGCGCCCACACTTGTGAGATCGTAGCCAAAAAAATGGCAGAAACCCAACCAAGTAACATTCCAACCCTATTACTTCCAATTAATATGTTCTTCATTGAATCGAACCCACCATATTTTTTCATAGCCGACACCAACTTTATTTGTGGCATTTTTATTCTTCTAAACCGTCAATTTGAATAGCTCTGGGACGCTGAATCCAATCCCCATTTCCATCAGGAACTATTTCCAAGACCTGTAAGCCAAGCTCACTGACTGAAATTATCTCACCGTGATTCTGACCCAGATAATTACCTTCTTTAACTCTATGTACATCACCATTCTCATCGCTGATCAACGCCCAAAGGTCATCACCTTCCCTTGCTAAAGTCCCTACCATAGCAAGCGTAGTGATAGCGAAGCGTTCCAAATACTCTTTAGATCGATCTAAATCAGGAAAAATATTTTGCGTTTTTTTAACCTCTGTATGCAAAACCTCAATAACAACAGGCTTGGTAAAAGGAGAACGCAACTCACTCGCCTGATATGTAAAAGATTCGTAGGCATGAAATTCAGGCAGAGGCTCTACACGCCCATGAGGCTTGCTTCGAATATCGGCCATATAAGCTTTAATGTCGCTGAGGCCTTTTTGGCCATAACAGCCTGCCAACGTTATTGATATTAACATTACAACCAAAAACCGAATAAGAGACCTAAATCTAGACACTAGTTAGCTCCTCTTTTTTTAGTTTCGTTATAACGGTAAGTTTTTGCCAGAACATCCATCACTAAAACACCCGATGCATGGCCTTCTTCTTTATTTTTTACACTTTTATTTTTAATATCCAAATCATGCAATGTTACAATTCGAGGCAGACCAGCAACACCGCTGACAAACGACCCTAACTCATGATATGAGCCTTCAACCCGAATTTTAAAAGGCAGTTCAATATAAAACTCTTTTTTAAGCTCAGGCTGTAAATCAATTGTCTCAAATTTCAAACCACTTCCTAAACCCGTATGAGTTATATCTTCCAGCAAACCTGCGACTTCAGTATCACTGGGCAACTGACGCAGCAATGCACCAAACGTTTCTTCCATTTCCGTCATTTGCTGTTTATAGACACCTAAGTTTGCTACTTTAAAAGCCTTAATTTCAAAATCTTCTTTTAAAGTTTTTTCTTTAGCGACTTCACTTTCATAGGTTTCACCTAGCCCTTTAATATGAAACCAAAATCCAGCGGCCAAAACTAAACCCATAACCAAAGCTAAAATAAACACTCGACCAGCAATAGGCCAAGACCCAATGTTATTAAAATCTATATCATTTAAATCAAGTTCATTAAGTTTTTGAATCGAGTCAGATAAACTCATAATTTCTTCCTCCGACCCTTCACTTCTTCTTCAGCATTAGGAGTGGTTTGTAAAACACTTAAATTAAATCGACTGGATGTGCCTGCCTCACCTTTCAGTGCTTTCACTGAAGTCAGGTTAGGCTCCTTAAACCACTCAGAATTATCAAAATTTCTCATCAGAGATGAAATGCGATTATTAGAGTCCGCTACACCGGCTACACTTAGCTGCATTCCTTGCATTGAAATACTCTGATAAAAAATCCCGTCAGGTACAGTTCGAACAAGCTCATCAAAGACTTTGACAATAACAGGACGATTACCCTGTAATTCCTGAATGACTTTCATTCTATCAATAAGTCGCTTACGCTCTTGTTTCAACTTATCAATTTCAGCAATTTGTTCTTTTAACTTATCTGTTTCCTGCAATATAAACTGATTTCGAGAAGTCTGATCATCAATCAAACCCGTTAAATATTGATGCCAAAAAAACAAGACACTAAAAGAAAGAACGAGAACACCAACAAGAACCACCATAAATTGCTGCTGTCGTTCCTGCCTAAGCTCTTCTCGCCATGGTCTAAGGTTAATTTTAGCCATATTTAATCAAAGCTCCTCAACGCTAAACCGCAAGCAACCATCAAAGAGGGTGCATCATTAGACAAAGCCGTAGCATTCACTTTTGGCGAAATAGACATATCAATAAACGGGTTCGCAACGATCGCTCTCGTGCCCAATTTCTCCTGCACCATTTCATCCAGGCCAGGTATTGAAGCACTGCCTCCCGATAAAACGATATAGTTCACATCGTGGTACTGAGATCCATTAAAGAACAACTGAAGAGAACGGCTTATTTGCTGAACTGCAGCTTCCTTGAACTGCTGTAAGACTTCCACCTCATAGTCATCAGGTAAACCGCCCTGCTTTTTAGCTAAGCCAGCCTCTTCCATAGACAAACCATAACGCCTCATAATTTCTTCGGTCAGTTGCTTACCGCCAAAAACCTGATCTCGATTATAAATTGTCTTACCTTCGTGAAGTACACTAAGAGTAGTCGTCGTGGCTCCGATATCAATAATCGCCACAAGCATATCCTGGATATCACCGTCCAACTGACTCTGAATCAACTCAAGGGAGCGCTCCAGGGCATAGGCCTCTACATCCACCACTTTTGCGGTCAGACCACTCAAGGTGCAGACACCCTCTCTGACTTCCACATCTTCTTTTCGACATGCAGCAAGGACGACCTCCAGCATATCTTCATTTTCCGGAGAGGGACCTTGAATTTCGAAATCCAGGTACACATCTTCCAGAGGAAAAGGAATGTGCTGATGAGCATCCAACATGATTTTGTTTTCAAGATCATCTTCAGTCAGAGAAGCATTTTCCTCAATGGTCTTAGTGATCACTGAGGAACCAGAAACAGCAACAGCTGCACTTCGGGCACGACATTTAGCGCGGGCAACCACCCGTGAAATGGACTCACCTACGGCTTCAGCGTCTTGTATGTTTTTCTCGACAACGGAACTCTCAGACAAAGGCTCTACCGCATAGCTTTCCACACGATAACGATTGCCTTGCTGACCAAGTTCGATGAGCTTCACTGTTGTAGAACTGATATCCAACCCCAACAGTGCTGTTGTTTTTCTTTTAAATAATCCGAACACTGAGAATTCCCTAATAGTACGAGCACTTACGTGAACTATGTAGTAATGTACATTAAATAACAGCTTTATAGATATAGCAAACCCTGAACTAAAAAAGTAGACCTCAAAATGCTATGATTCCAGCACAGTTAACATTTTAAAAAAATTCCTATATATCAAAATGCGATTTCTATGAAACAAGCCACATTCAGAGCAATAAAAACATTTAGTTACTTAATTTTTTCAGGCATCTGTTCTGTCACTTTACTCTTCTCCGGAATCACGCTTTGCCTAATTCCTAACCTTCCTCCTGTGGAAGAAATTCAGGATATACAGCTGCAGGTCCCTCTCAAAATTTTCACTCAAGACGGCAAGCTAATTTCCGAATATGGCGAAAAACACCGATCTCCAATTTCATACCACGAAATTCCGACTAACTTCATTAATGCGCTTATTTCCGCTGAAGATAACCGCTTTTGGGAACACCAAGGTGTCGACCTCGTAGGCCTCGCCAGAGCGGCAGCCCAACTAGCCACCACAGGTTCCATTCAGTCAGGCGGCAGCACGATCACAATGCAGGTTGCTAAAAACTACTTTCTGTCCCGAGAAAAGACCTTTTCCAGAAAGTTCAATGAAATATTGCTTGCGCTTCAAATAGAAAAAGCACTGAGCAAAGAAAAGATTCTCGAACTCTATCTGAATAAAATTTATCTCGGTCATCGCTCCTACGGAATCGCTGCTGCCGCTCGAACCTACTATGGAAAGAGTGTTCACGAGTTAACTCTAGCACAAACCGCAATGATTGCAGGTTTACCCAAAGCACCATCAGCCTTCAACCCGATACGCAACCCAGAACGAGCCACCGAAAGAAGAAACTGGATTCTGGACAGGATGTTTGCACTCGGCTACATCACCGAGAACCAAAAGATCATTGCCAAACAAAGCCAGGTCTCAGCCAAATACCACTCACCCAAGTCTGAAATTGATGCACTCTATGCTGCGGACATGGCAAGAACTGAAGCATTAAAAATTTTCCCCGACGACATATACACTAGTGGCTACAAAATTTTCACAACCATCGACAGCTCACACCAGGCTAGCGCATTAAAAGCGGTTTCCACCCACCTGGTCAACTACAGCAAGCGCCATGGCTTTCTTGGTCCTGAGAGTCACACAGAAATTTCAGATCTACTGAATGACGCAAGCAACCCGATAGAAACCAAAGAACTTACAACCCTTTTAAAAGACCATCGAATCATAAACCACCTTATCCCGGCATTGGTTTGGGAGGTTTCATCAAAAGAAGCCAACCTAATTACTAAAACTGGAGAAATGATCAGCATCCCAGTCGCCAAACTCACATGGGCAAGAAAAAGAGTAAATATCAATAAAAAAGGAAGCCGGGTCAGAAAGGCCTCTGATGTTCTGACTCAGGGCGACATTGTCCGAGTTTACCTTGACCCGGAAAATGGCTGGGTACTCGGACAACACCCCGAAGCCCAGGCTGCATTCATTGCCATCAACCCCAACACCGGGGCCATTAGCGCATTACAGGGCGGCTTTGAGTTCTACGCAAGCAAATTTAATCGCGCAACATCCGCCAAGCGTCAAGCAGGCTCTGCGTTCAAACCTTTCATTTACTACTCTGCCCTGCAAGACGGCTTTACCGCTGCATCAATCATCAATGACGCACCCGTTGTATTTCAGGATCAACAACTGGAGACTTCTTGGCGGCCAGAAAACGCCAGCGGAAAATTCTATGGCCCTACCCGCTTAAGGCAAGCACTGTATCAATCGAGAAACCTGATCTCCATACGCATCGTACAAACCCTTGGAATCAAGCAGACGATCGAGACCGTTCGTCAGTTCGGTTTTTCCGACGAACAACTACCAAAAGACCTTTCCCTCTCACTTGGCAGCGCAGCTGTTACCCCTCTGGAGCTGGCATCCGCATACAGCACACTGGCAAACGGCGGAAAAAATATTAAAAGCTACATCATTGATCACATTGAAGACATCAATGGCAATATCGTTTATCAGAATGAGCGAGCAAGGCCCGACCCGGAAAAGAACCTTTCAAAAGAAAAACCGAACAGCATTGACCCTCGCAGCGTTTATATTATTACCGACATGATGAAAGATGTGATTAAACTGGGAACCGCCCGATCAGCCAAGTCCCTCAACAGAAACGACTTAGCAGGCAAAACCGGAACAACCAACGATCAGGTCGACGCTTGGTTCTCCGGCTTTAATTCCGACCTCGTTGCCACTGTATGGGTCGGGTTCGACAACCCTACAACCCTGGGCCGAAACGAGTACGGCGGCCGAGCAGCATTGCCCATCTGGAAGGATTTCATGGAAGAAGCTCTACCACCTTACGAAAGCAGCATGCAGCAACCAGAAGGCATAGTAACCATACGCGTTAACCCAACAACCGGCCACAGAGCTCTTCCTGGTGAAAAAGATGCCATCTTTGAGATATTCCGCAGCGAACACGTTCCGCCACCACCAGAAGAACGAAACGCCCGACCTGTATTGATTGATCAAGGGCACCCAACAGACGTTTTGGATGAGCTGTTCTAACACAGCCATCCGAACAACCAAACGCAAAAAACAGACATAAAAAAACCTCCTTTCGGAGGTTTTTTTATCAATAGTATCTATCTAATAAATATTAGATATCTTCTACTGATTTCAGCGGGTAGTTCGCTGGCAAAGCTTTAGTCGCCACACCAGAGTCAATCGCCGCCTGAGCAACCGCATTTGAAACCGCACCCAAAAGGCGAGGATCAGTTGGCTTAGGAATAATGTATTCCGGACCAAACTCTAAAGAATCAACACCGTAAGCTGTTAACACTTCAGCTGGTGTTTCTTCTTTTGCCAATGCTGCAATCGCGTAAGCTGCCGCAAGTTTCATTTCTTCGTTAATTGCTGTAGCACGAACGTCTAAAGCACCACGGAAAATGAACGGGAAGCCCAGAACATTATTCACCTGATTAGGGAAGTCAGAACGCCCCGTTGCCATGATCAAATCATCACGAGCTTCAGCGGCTACTTCTGGCATAATTTCTGGTACAGGGTTAGAGCAAGCAAAAACGATCGGGCTTGGCGCCATTTTCTTAAGCTGCTCACCTGACAGTAAGCCAGGACCAGAAAGACCTAGGAAAATATCTGCACCCTCAAGAGCATCGTCCAATGTACGCTTGTCAGTTTCAACAGCAAACATAGACTTATACTCGTTCAAGTCTTCGCGACCCGAGTGAATCACACCCTTACGGTCAAGCATATAGATATTTTCTGGCTTCATACCAGCAGAAATCAATAGCTTCGAACATGAAATCGCTGCAGCGCCTGCACCAAGGCAAACCATAGTAGCTTCTTCAATCTTCTTACCCTTGATTTCCAAGGCATTCAGCATACCCGCAACAGTTACAATCGCTGTACCGTGCTGGTCATCATGGAAAACAGGAATACTGCATTGCTCGATCAAAGTGCGTTCAATTTCGAAACACTCAGGAGCTTTAATATCTTCCAGGTTAATACCGCCAAACGTATCTGCGATGCGCTTAACTGTATCAATAAACGCCTGAGGGCTTTCACAATCGACTTCGATATCAATTGAGTCAACGCCTGCGAAACGTTTGAAAAGAAGGCTTTTACCTTCCATAACTGGCTTTGAAGCCAAAGGACCTAGATTACCCAGACCAAGAATCGCTGAACCATCAGAGATGACCGCTACAAGATTGCCTTTGGCAGTATACTTGTATGCATCTTCAGGGTTCTTTGCAATTTCTTTCACAGGCTCAGCCACACCTGGGCTGTATGCCAACGAAAGGTCGCGAGCGGTTTCTGCCGGTTTAGTCAGCTCTACACTGATTTTACCTGGCTTCGGTTCTGCGTGATAATCTAATGCTGCTTGTTTTAAATCTTCAGACATTGCGAATATATCCAATTTCTAACAATGAAAAGTCCGAGAAGCATATATAAATTGCGGTTATTGAACAAGGGATAATCAGAAACTATCTAATAATTATGACCACGAGAGAACTTTCTCTTGCGCTTGATCAAACCTATCTCATCAGTCAAGAGTCCTTGAGCTGTTTTTTTCACCAAAATTCACGCCCTGCTTAGTTTTTGGATACAACAAAAACTGCGCACCGAAAGAACTTCTCTTTCGAACCGCCCAGCCCCGCGACTCAAGGCTTTTACCCTTAACCGACATCAAGTCATCAGAGCTAATTAACGCCTTGCGTACACCTAAACGTCGGGACTCATCCAGAACCAACCAAACCATCGAACCCGAATACTCTACATCAGCCACAGGAGCCCGCCATATCACAAAGCCAGACTTCGCTGAATTTAACCAATAGTCCGGTTGCGACCAAACACCCAACCCTTGCTTGCGAGCCTTCTCTTCCGCTTTCATCAAACATTGAACATAAGGCCCAGGCGATTCAAATATCTGAAATGCCAGACCATTTACAACCAACATTTGATCAAGCAAAACCCAATTATTATGAGCCGAAGCCTCCCTTACCCAAACATTTGCCAGCACTCTTTTATACCGATCTCGACCAACGTGTTCGATAGCCACACCAGCAGACACTTTCTTTTTGACAAATTCCGCTGCTTTTATGGCAAAAGGCTCCGGCGCACGTGAAGTTTTAAAGTTCATTTCAGGCGTATTGATATTCAATAACCGCACTCGCCCAAGCCCTTCAACATCAAGCGTATCCCCATCCACAACATACACATCTGAGAACTTCGACACCGAAACCCCATCAATACCGCCACAGTCCGCCTGAACACAGGAAAAAGAAACACATACAAAAAAGGCGCCTAAAATTAGGCGCCTTTTTTGTAGAAGTCGTAACTTACTTAGAAACACTACGGTTTCCGAAACGCTTCTTGAAGCGATCGATACGACCACCAGTATCAGTCATCTTCTGCTTACCAGTGAAGAAAGGATGACAGCTTGAACATACGTCCAAGTGAACATCTTTACACAAAGTAGAGCTTGTTTTGAACGAGTTACCGCAAGAACAAGTGATAGTCACTTCTTCGTAATTAGGATGGATATCCGCTTTCATAATCGACCTCAACTATTAATACCGCAACCTGCAGCACATATTGCCCAAGCACCGTACTAAAAAAATGGAATAGTCACTCTTCACCTGAGACAGCAAAAAATGAGAGGCGAAATAATACCAAACCTTCCACCAAGAGCAAACCTATTTATAATAGAATTAAACCCTATTCATGAAGCTGGCTCACATTCCATTGAAAAATACTCAGACCCAAACCATCGGCAGCGACCAAGCAACCATTTACTACATCGAAGTAGCAGTAAACCGGCCTTTATTTCAAACCTTCACTTACGCAGCGCAAACGCGAAAAAAACCGACAGTCGGCACACGAGTATTAGTTTCCATCGGCCCAAGCCAAGAAGTCGGAATCATCAGCGAGGTTCATAACAACAAACCTGAAAGAGACTTTCAAATAAAGTCCATCATTAAACTATTGGATGAAGAAAGTACATTATCAAAAGACGTCTTAGCGCTTTTATCCTGGGCCAGCCACTATTACCTTCAGCCAATTGGGGAAATGCTGTTCACGTTTCTTCCCTCATTTTTGAAACAAAACAAGCCGCTGACCGATTTATACGATCAAACGTACCTGTTAAACACCCAGAATTCTGTTGCAACGGAAAACAGCATTCCAACCAATGCCCACAAACAACAAGAAGCTTTTAACACATTCAAAACAAAAAATGCTTTAACCAAAGAAGAGTTAACCCAGCACTCTATAAGCCAACAAACCCTGAACCAACTTATTAAAAAAAACCTGATCTGTAAGCAAGCAGTTCCGCCAAAACCCACTGCGCCCCCTTACCCTCATCAGCCTGAACACAAACTGACTGCCGAGCAAGCCAACGCCGTCACTCATATTCTACAATCCGACTCCTGCTTCCAATCATTTTTACTTGAAGGCATTACAGGCAGCGGCAAAACGGAAGTCTATACGCAACTGTGCCGTCATTTTCTGGCCTTAAACAAACAAATCCTCTTACTGGTACCCGAAATCGGGTTAACGCCTCAACTGCAAGAGCGTTTAAAGGAAAGACTGGACGCACCCGTAGTAGTACTGCACTCCGACATAGCAAACAAAGAAAGAGCCTACCGCTGGCTTCAGACCAAACACGAAACACCCATGGTGGTTCTCGGAACGCGCTCTGCGCTGGCCTGTAATCTTCCTAAGCTGGGTTGCATCATTTTAGATGAAGAGCACGACCACTCATTCAAACAACAAGAAGGCATTCGCTATCACAGTAAAAATCTAGCCCTTGTCAGGGCGAGGAACTTATCAATACCCATCGTTCTGGGTTCTGCAACGCCTTCGCTGGAGTCTTATCACAACGCAAATACCCATAAACACACTCGAATTAAGTTAACCAAGCGCGCAACGGGTGCAAAACTGCCCGAACTTCATTTGATTGATACCAACAAGCTACCACCCAGCCAGGTATTCAGTGATGAGGCAATTTCACACATAGAAACAACACTTAGCGCTCACCAACAAGTTTTAGTTTTCATCAATCGCCGAGGTTACGCCCCTACCATTCAATGTAATCAGTGTCATTGGGTAGCAGAGTGCCAAAACTGCGATGTCTCATTAACGGTTCACAAATCCACCAATTCTCTTGACTGTCACCACTGCGAAACAAAACACCCCATTCCATCCCAATGCCCTGTTTGCAACAGTCCGTATTTACAGGCCATGGGCTTTGGCTCCCAACGCATTGAAAGTGAACTCAACCAGCTGTTCCCGAACATTAAAATACTCAGAATGGACAGAGACAGCACACAAACCAAGGGAAGCCTGGAAAAAATCCGAGAAGAGTTAAATACTGAACAACCCTGTATCCTGGTCGGTACTCAGATGGTCGCAAAAGGTCACGACTTCCCAAACCTAACGCTCACCGTTGTTTTGAACAGCGATAATGGCCTGCACAGCCATGATTTCCGAGGAACGGAAACGCTGACCCAAACCTTAATTCAAGTAGCCGGCCGTAGCGGCAGAAAAGCCAGAGGCCAGGTATTGATACAAACCAACTATCCAGAACACCCCATTTTTGAAGTACTCAAACAACAAGACTACAAAAGATTCGCACTCACGGAACTTCAACACAGACAAGAACAACAATTGCCACCTTTTTCACACCAGGCAACCATCCGAATGAACAGTTTGGGTGATGCCACGGCAGCATCACGACTGACAAATTTACAACAAATACTCACAAACTACAGCCACACCCTACCCAAGCAAAGTCAGCTTCATATTTCCTCTGCTATGCCTGCCACAATAGAGAGAAAATCCAATTGGTATCGATATCTGATTGTGTTATCTTCGCCCTGCAGAAACACCCTTCACCACAGCCTTCACTTTGCTCGAAGTGAGTTACTAAAAAGCAGGCGAAGTAAAAAACTAAAATGGGTCATAGACGTTGACCCGATCGATACCATCTAACCCGAGAGTTCATGAGCACGTAGCCATTACTCGAATTTTTCTGAATACGTTGATCTCAATAAGTTGATAAGTTATGGCAGCCCACGATTTTGCATCACAAAAGAAAACCACCAAAAGTAGACCAACCAAAAACAGATCTGCAAAGCCCGCCGCTAAATCTTCTAAAGCAGCGACCAAACCTGAAGCAGCAAAACCCAAGAAAAAGATACCTGCAATAGTCTGGATCATAGTCGGTATATCCATTGCCTACGGCGGCCAACAAGGTTACCAGTACCTTAAATCCAGCCCATCCGTTTCAGAAGCACTCACCAAGGCAAATGAAACCATTACTGCGACTTCTGAAAAAATCATCGAGCCGGTTCAGGAATTAAAAGAAGAAACACCACGATTTGAGTTCTATGAGATTCTTAAAAACAATAAAGTGGAAGTAGACACCACAGCAGACCCGGGCAAGCCCATTAAGAAATACTCTTATACCGTACAAGCAGGCTCATTCCGAAACAAAGATGATGCAGAGCAAATGCGTTCTCAACTGATTCTAAGTAACCTTACCAACACCACAACGGACACCATCACAACAGCCAATGGTACATGGCATCGAGTGAATGTAGGCCCGTTCACTAATCGTTCTAAGTTAGAAAAAGCCCGAGACAAGCTGGCTTCTCTTAATATTCAAGGATTGGTAAGAAAAACTGAAATCAAAAATTAGCCTCCCGAGCTACGGCTTGCCTTTCCGGCAAGCCCTTTCGTCTTAATAACAAAATCAAACTTTCTGCAAACAGACACTTGAAATCTCTTTGAGCATCCCAAAATAACAAAGCAATACATCGAAAAAAAGGATCTGAAAGTGACCACTATTCTGTCAGTTAGAAGGGGCAACACGGTCGTAATGGGCGGTGACGGACAAGTCTCTCTTGGAAATACCGTTATGAAAGGCAACGCCCGAAAAGTACGCAGACTTTACCACAACAAAGTAATTGCCGGTTTCGCTGGCGGTACAGCCGATGCATTCACGCTTTTCGAGCGGTTTGAAAGTAAACTGGAGATGCATCAAGGTCACTTAGTGAAAGCTGCGGTGGACATGGCCAAAGACTGGCGCACCGACAGAGCCCTAAGAAAGCTCGAAGCACTTCTTGCGGTAGCAGATCATACTTCTTCACTGTTAATTACAGGGACTGGCGACGTCATTGAACCGGAAATGGACTTAATTGCCATTGGTTCTGGTGGCGCGTTTGCACAGTCCGCAGCCACAGCCCTTCTTGAAAACACTGACCTTTCCGCTGAAGAGATCGTCAAAAAAGGGTTGAAAATCGCGGGCGACATATGCGTCTTCACCAACCAGAACCAAACAATTGAAACTTTAGAATATTAACCTTCCGGAAATAACGTTTCAGGAAACCATTTCAGGAATAAATAATGTCTAACATGACTCCCCGTGAAATCGTTCACGAACTTGATAAACATATTATTGGTCAGGCCGGTGCAAAACGCGCTGTTGCGATTGCCCTTCGAAACCGCTGGCGCAGAATGCAGCTGGATGAAGACCTAAGAAATGAAGTCACCCCAAAAAATATCTTAATGATCGGCCCTACCGGTGTAGGTAAAACAGAAATTGCCCGCAGACTGGCAAAGCTTGCTAATGCCCCTTTCATTAAAATAGAAGCCACCAAATTTACTGAGGTGGGTTACGTCGGGCGTGACGTCGAATCCATCGTCCGCGACCTTGCTGACACATCGATTAAAATGCACCGCGAACAAGCGATGGAAAAACTGCGCCATCGAGCGGAAGACGCAGCCGAAGATCGAATACTAGACGCATTACTTCCACCAGCCCGTTCATCCGGCTTTGAAGAAGAAACCCCACCTGCCGATGAAAACTCCAAAGCCCGTCAGGTATTTCGCAAAAAACTTCGTGAAGGCCAGCTCGACGACAAAGAAATTGAGCTCGAAGTCAGCCAAACATCGGTCGGTGTCGAAATCATGGCACCTCCGGGCATGGAGGAAATGACCAACCAGCTGCAAAGCATGTTTTCAAACTTATCCGGCGATAAGAAAAAACGTCGTAAATTAAAAGTGAAAGACGCTTACAAAGTGCTGGTCGATGAAGAAGCAAGCAAACTCATCAACGAAGAAGAACTTAAGCTGGAAGCCATCGAGGCCGTTGAGCAAAATGGCATCGTCTTCCTTGATGAAATAGACAAAATTGCTAAACGCTCTGAAGGCTCCAACGCAGATGTGTCTCGCGAAGGCGTTCAGCGGGATCTACTGCCGCTCATCGAAGGCAGCACAGTTAATACCAAACACGGCATGATCAAAACAGACCACATTCTGTTTATCGCGTCAGGCGCCTTCCATTTAGCCAAACCTTCAGACCTGATCCCAGAGTTGCAAGGCCGCCTGCCCATCCGAGTAGAGCTGGAAGCCTTATCAACGAATGACTTCGAACGCATTTTAGTGGAACCAGACGCGTCAATCACAACTCAATACCGAGAACTTTTAAATACCGAAGGTCTCAAAATTGAATTTACGGAAGATGGCATTCACCGCCTTGCAGAAGTGGCATGGCAGGTTAATGAAAAAACGGAAAACATCGGTGCAAGACGTCTTCACACCGTGATGGAGCGCCTGCTGGAAGAAATTTCATTTGAAGCCACGGAACTCAGCGCCAAACAGGAAGGTAAACCACTTCAGATTGATGCCGCTTACGTGAATGAATCTCTGGGTGAACTTGCCCAAGATGAAGACCTGAGCCGCTACATCCTTTAAAGATTTGCTTACTATCGCGCCACAGCATGTGGCGCAAAATCAGGTTCTTATTCCATGCTCAAGCCCGTAAAAATCCATTACAGAAAAAACGCAAAATCTTTACTCTTAACCTACCCGGAACAAGAATATGCACTCTCTGCTGAGTTCTTAAGGGTACACTCACCTTCCGCTGAAGTTCGTGGCCACGGTCATCAGGGCGCAATTCTTCAGGTTGAGAAACAAGACGTCGGCATTCTTTTAATAGAACCCATTGGCAATTATGCGCTGAAATTCACCTTTGATGATGAACACGACTCTGGGATTTATACCTGGGAATATCTCAAAGACCTATGTGAAAATCACGATAAATACTGGAATGAGTATCTGCAAGCCCTAAAGAAGAGCGGACAAAAGCGGCAATCTAATCTCATTTTTAAGGCTAAGTGAATTGCCTTCGCCTTGAAGGCTAACCGGCAATCCAATTATAAAACTGGCGAAAGATCCCCTGCTGCTCAGAAGACGTATAACCAAACGTGCCATACAGCCGATCCTGGAAACTGCGGTTTTGGTCTTCCAACACCGATTTATTAAGTCGAATACCGTAGCGTTCAAAAATAGGAGCTAAGTCGTCGTATCGTTCAAGCAAGTCTTGTCGGGTCATTTGATAAGCGTGCTCACAAACTTCCTGACGACCTTTAAAACTAAAGACACTTGAAAGCAACATAGTGGCATCATCACGTCGCGGCTGAACAAGCACAATATCCGATTTCGGGTATTGTTCCTCGTATGCAGACATACCCAATTCAACACGAGAATGAATAAACGTCCGCAACGTCTGACCAAGCACCGCTGCCAGGCCCCCTTCTCGAAGGGAGTCGGACTCCATGGTTCCGCATTCTGCCGCAGCATCCGTATCAATCGGAACCAGAGGATTCACCCCAATCACCAAATCAGCACCCTCATCCAAAGCAACGGATGCATGCATGGCTTTCAACAATGTACCATCCGCATAATACCGACCTTCAATTTCTACGGGAGTATAAAAACCGGGACAAGCAACACTCGCCTGAACGGCTTTCGAAATCGGAATATGATCGTATTTCTCATCCCCAAAACGAATCGCCTCACCTGAGTCCAAATCCGCAGCGACCAAAAACAGCTTTCTTCTTAATTCCCTGAAATCATCCGTTCGACCGTGCCCATCATACAGCACACTTAAATACTGATGTAGAACCTCATTGGTAAACAAACCATCAGGCAACGCATCGACCAAATCAATGAGTGACTCAAGAAACGATTGATCTCCAGGGCGAGATAAAATATGTGATAGCTTGCGACTGAAAATGCCTGGCACCTTCATGATACTGCGAGCGTATTCCTTGAAAGCGGGCTGAAAAAACACATGAGGATGGAAAGGATGGCCGTGAGGCTCATTAATAATAAAAATACGGCACATCTGAGCCGTAGTAATCTGGTTCGCTAAGTTCGCGGCAATCAGTGCACCACTGCTTACGCCCACATAGACATCAATATCATTAAAATTGATTCCGTCTAAGCACTCATCAAGCGCTCTGAGCGCACCGATTTCATAGATACCACTGAGTGGGCCACCCCCTCCCAAAGCCAAACCAATTTTAAATTTTCTTTGATCAGAAGGGGGAAGTTTAGCCACACATTATCTCTCTTTACTGCATTATTAGAATTTTAATTAATCCTATTCTGCTTTAGTTGCCGCAGTTTTTGTAGTCTTAGATGCAGTTGTTCGCTTACGAGTGGTGGTCGCTGTGGTTTTTTTAGCGGCTTCCGTCGTTGTTTTTTTGGCTGGCGCTTTCTTGGCAGCAGTGGTAGCAGCTTTGGCTGGCGCCTTTGCTTTCTTCAAGGTATCAACATTTTTCTTCAGTGCTGCAATTTCTGTTTTCAGCGCATCCATGTCCGCTTTGGAAGGAATACCAAGTCGCGTCAAAGCACTTTGTACACGCTCATCAAATACACGCTCTACTTTATCCCAAGTGCTGTTGGCACGATCACGGACATCTTCCGCTTTCTGGATGACGTCATTTTTAACATCTTCCACACGATTATTCGCAAACTCTACCTGACGTAAAACGCCTTCGCGACCACGCTCTTCAATGTCTTTTCCGGCTGTTACCAAAGCATCAAAGTACTTGTTGCCTTCGCCGTCGGCTTTACTGAAAGCGCCTAAACCCGCCAGCCATATTTGATTCGTGTACTTCTTAATATCCTGAGCAATTTTCGTTTCAGAAAGTGCTTTCATGCGGTTATCCGTTGCTTCAGCAGCGTCTTTAAGCTTACCCATAGTCATAAACCCTTTTCGATTCAATACTTACTGCCAATCAAGCAGCTCAAACGCAGAACCCGAAACAATTAATCTCTTTTAACAATCCGTTGAAACGAGTACCGCCAGTCCAACATTTAAACTATCAATGACGATTAGAATATGCATACTAATGGATGCATTCTGTTCATTGTTATTCACATGCCCGTTATAAGTGTCTATCCTAGCGAATGCAGATAAAAACTAAATAATAATTCCAATAAACAGTACTCGCGTAATAGCCATCATGAATCAGTTACTTCAATACACCTGGACACCTTATCAACTCACACCGGTTTCATTAACTCTTGAAAAGCTTGAAAGCAACTGGCACCGCCTTCATATCGGTAATGCCGAAGTCTATCCAACTTTTGCGTCTCTCACTGAAATCACACACAAATACCCAATCATAGCAGCTTCTCTGGGCAGTAACTCATTGTCTGAAATTGCCGAGAAGCTAAAGCTTGGCTGGCTCCATTTTCATTTGGGGAATTACCAAAAAGCCACAGAGATTGGCTTGGCCACCGGCCTGTTCGGTTTGAATCTGGCCTCTAAGGCAATGGCTATTTACGCAACCCACCTGGAGTCCAACGAGTCATTAAAACTAGACCTTTTCCAGGAAGCCACCCGATTGGCAGATCACGCCATTGAAGTCATGCCGACTAACCCGGAATCTCACTACAACCGAAGTTACGCGTTAGGCAGATACAGTCAGGGCATATCCATCACGAAAGCGCTGGCCGAGGGCTACGGTAAAGAAGTACGAAAGAGCCTCGAAAAAACACTTGAATTAGCCCCCCGGCACGCAGAAGCTCAAATTGCATTTGGAACGTATCACGCAGAGATCATCGACCAGGTAGGTAAACTTGTCGCCAGCCTGTCCTACGGTGCCAACAAGGATGCAGGCTTAAAACACTTTCGTTCTGCCATTCGAATTGCCCCCAGCTTTCCTATTGGCTACACCCAATACGCAGACGGTCTGATCATGATGTTCGGCCCATCAAAGTTAAAAGAAGCCCAGCAACTGTATGACAAAGCCGCCAGCTGCCAGATTTACGATGCCATGGAACAACTTGACCAGCAGGCAGCCATTGACGAACTGGCTGAAATTCAATAACCCCCGACTTCGCCTTAACGGTTTCAGCTTTATATAGCTCTACGGCTCTATATAGCCCTACGGCTCTGTAGATATTCAGGGCCTTTATTTCTCTTCTGAATGTAACATTGTGCTACAAATTACAACATTGCGTTTCCTCTTATACCCTCAACTTTAATTATGTGGCATAAAGGTCTGACTATAATGATAATTACAGTAGCGATGGCAGTTCGCGCTAAGGACTAAAACATGGGTGCTTCATCTATGGCAAAAACCAATACGATCCATAAGCTATCTGAACCAATCAGGCAGACTTATCAAGAGTTGTTCAGTGGCGAAGTTTACCAATGTGGCACTGCGGGAGTTTCCGTCAGAAACCACAGTGGCATTGCAAAGCACACCGTGATTGCCGTCCACGGTTTTCTGGAAAATCATTGTTATTTTACCGAAACATACGCTCAGTCGGACATCGAACTGATCTTACTGACTTGCAGTAATTATCATATCCCGGTCACCGGGCCTGAACACACCCACGCGGATTGGTTTGATCAACCCGATTACCCGGAATCTTCCATCGAATACGATGCCTGCATCCTGATTCAGGCCATGGAGCGGTTAGCCACTTCCAAAAATGTACGAATTCATGGGCACTCCCGAGGTGGCGGGGTCATTCTTGAGGCGGTCAATCAACGTCCCGATTTATTCAAAGACGCTGAAATCTTGCTTGAAGCTCCCGTTTTACCTCAGGGAAAAATTCACCCAATGCCAAAAGCGCTTGTGGACAACATGTCACCAAGAATGTGGCCATGGGCATTAAGACTGCTTGAAAAGACACCGCTCATCACGTATTCACAAGCCTTCTTTGGTGAAACACAAGGCCGAAAGAAGCAGCTGCTGGAGCACTTATTTAAAAATCCTCAAAATGCGATGACCATCATCAAAAATATCCATTCCATCGAGACCTGGATGGATAAAACCTCAACGGATATTTTCAAACACATTCGCCGAGGTACCATTCTCATTCCCGAAAGGGATCGCATTTTATGCAAAGAAAGCATGCTGGAAAGTGCTTTGTCGTCACCCAACAACATTCGCGTGGTGGAAACTACCGGCACAAGCCATTTTATCACCCTTGATGATTCAAGTTGGCTTCCGCCCTTGACGATACCTCTGTCACTTCAGTAGGGTTGCATTTAACAAAGCAACCGCTGAATTGAGTAGTAAAGATGTTAAAAGACAAGCTGGCGAAACCTGTTTCCGGAGTTCATGGTGAAGCCCTTCGTCAGCTACTGATCAAAAACAGACAACGGCACAGTGCCCTCCCCATTAACAACCAGGCCCAACATCTTCAGTCGTTGATGCACTGGCAAACCAGCCGCCTCAAACACACCCACGCAGACCTGTTTGCTTCTGAACGGTACCAACAAGCCGCCCATTACTTTGTGGACGACCTTTATTTGTCGCCTAATGCCATTCAAAGAGACAGAGATTTAGAACGCGTATTCCCAACCTTGGTAAAGCTCTTACCAGATGAAACACTGGAAACCGTCGCCAAAGCCGTTGAGCTCAATATTCTATCAGCAGAACTCGACCAACAGCTGGCAGACAAACTGTTTCAGTTAAATCTGAATCACGGACAAGAAGACCTTAACCAGGAAATTACCGAAGAGAAATATATCCAAGCCTACCAGGCTTGCAATGCTGGCGAGTTAAGAACACATCAACTCAATCTGATTAAGCAAATCGGTCACGACCTGGATCACCTGGTGAGAATCCCACTTATCTCATGGACACTGAAACTCATTCGAAAACCCGCCCACAAAAAAGGCCTGGGCAACCTGCATGATTTTCTGGAAAGGGGTTTCAGCACATTTAAAGCATTGGGCGGCGCGAACGAATTTATGAACATCATTTCGTTTCGGGAAGGGCAAATTATTACGAACCTTAATTCAGGCCAACAATCGCCCTTTAGTATAGACTTACATATTGATCGAGAAAG
Source organism: Litoribacillus peritrichatus (assembly GCF_039537985.1). Classification (NCBI taxonomy): domain Bacteria; kingdom Pseudomonadati; phylum Pseudomonadota; class Gammaproteobacteria; order Oceanospirillales; family Oceanospirillaceae; genus Litoribacillus; species Litoribacillus peritrichatus. The sequence continues at coordinate 955,218 of NZ_BAABBN010000007.1, read as the reverse complement.
CTAACGCAACTCTTTTTCAAAGTAATTGTGAATTTCCCGCTCCACCACTGATTTAAAAGGCCGCATTAGCATTGCCAATTCAACTTTTACCTCTAACGTCGTTTCCGTGACATCCAGGAAACCTTTTACGCCCGTACGATGAAATACCAGCTTATTTCCTTGCCATTCATATTTTGCATCAAAACGATCCGCCAACATCAAGGCCAGCTTTTCAGCATCTTCAAGCGCTTTTTCAATGCCTAAAGAATGATTTCGTTTTACATGAATTTTCGACATACAACCTTACCATCATAAGAAACTGCCTTTATTTTTATCATAGGCAGTTCAGGTTCATTTAACCGTGCGGGTAAATACCTGCGGGTGAACAAATGACTACATACATTTTCAATCGGCCAGCATTCTACCTCAAAGCTCATGAATTCAACAAATTGACCTTTATCAAAAGACAAGGCCCCCTATTCGGGGTTAGAATAGCGACAATTTTTTGCTTCAACTGGATCTATTTCGCTATGACGGATCAAAATAAAACAACCCACTTTGGCTTCAAGCAAGTACCTGTGAACGAGAAAGCCAATAAAGTTGCAGACGTTTTTCACTCTGTGGCCAGCAAATACGACATCATGAACGATTTAATGTCTGGCGGAATACACCGTTTATGGAAACGTTTCACCATCGACCTGAGCGGTGTACGAAAAGGTCATCGCATTCTTGATATTGCAGGTGGAACCGGCGATCTGACAAAACAATTCTCAAAACTGGTTGGAAAAGAAGGCCAGGTAGTTCTGGCAGACATCAACAGCTCCATGCTGGAAGTAGGCAGAGAAAGACTGACCAACTTAGGCCTGACAGATAACATCGAATACGTACAGGCAAACGCAGAATCGTTGCCATTTGAAAACAACTCGTTTGATGTAATCACCATCGCCTTTGGTTTGAGAAACGTGACCGACAAAGACAAAGCGCTTCGATCTATGTTACGTGTATTAAAACCAGGCGGCCGTTTGTTGGTGCTTGAGTTTTCTAAACCATCCAATCCGCTGTTAGAAAAAGTCTACGACACCTACTCGTTCAGCCTGTTGCCTAAAATTGGTCAGGTCGTTGCCGGCGATGCAGAAAGCTACCAGTACCTGGCCGAATCCATTCGTATGCACCCGGATCAGGAAACGCTGAAAGACATGATGGCAGACGCAGGATTTGTTCGTTGCGACTACCACAACATGACTGGCGGCATCGTTGCTCTGCACAAAGGCATCAAGCCTTAAGCTGATTCGTTATGTACCAGATGGTTTCAACGGCAACCCTCGCGCTTATTGAAGGCGTTATCAATCAGGCGCTTGCCCTCGATGAAGTAACTCTCTCCAAACTGGCCCGTTTGGAGGGCAAACACCTCTCGTTCGGATTAAAACAGCCGAACGTCGCCATCGGTGTGCAACTGTTAAATGACGGCGTGCGTTTAAGCTCCATTCCCGAAAACGAGCCAGACTTTCCAAAAACGGACTTATCAATCCCGGATTTATCTATCAAAGGGACAACCTCTGACTTCATTCGTCTAGCCCTCGCCGACGACATCAATGGCGCTTTATTTGGAAGCGACATTGAAATCAACGGCGATGAACAGCTCGCGCAGAAGATCATGACCATCGCACTGGAACTCAACATTGACTGGGAGTACGTTCTCGCTAAAGTCACCGGGGACGTCATTGCTCATCAGATAGGCCAAAGCATTCGAGCCTCCGGCAAATGGTTACAAAAAACCCATCAAAGCATGACCCAGAACCTGGAAGAGTACATTCACCACGAATTAAGAACGCTTCCTCATGCCAGTGAAATCGACTATTACTGCGAGCTCGTCACACACCTCAGGCTTCAGACCGACCGACTGAACGCAAGAATCAGCAATTTGGAGCAGCAAAGTGCTAATCAAAAAAGCAATGCCTTCGACCAAGACAGTAATCAGCAAGGAGTAGTTAGTGACCAGCCTTAAACGGATTCTGGTGATCATTTGGGTAATCAGCAAGTATCGCTTAGACCAACTTATTCCTTTAACCCTACTGCCTTGGTACATGAGAGCACTGCTCGCGCTGGCTCCCTGGAAGTTAAAACCGGTGCCTAAAAGCCTCAGCCGAGGTGCTCGCTTACGTTTGGCGCTGCAGGAATTAGGCCCGATATTCATCAAATTTGGTCAAATACTGTCAACCCGACGCGATCTTTTGCCAGACGACATCGCGGATGAACTCAAGATGTTGCAAGACAATGTTCCACCGTTCTCATCCAAGCTTGCTTTATCGATCATCGAAAGGTCACTTAACGCCAAGATCAACGATTTATTTGAAGACTTTAACGACCAGCCGTTAGCCTCCGCTTCCGTTGCACAGGTGCATACCGCCAAGCTAAAGTCCGGAGAGGACGTTGTGGTGAAAGTCATTCGCCCCAACCTTGTCCCTACCATTCAGAAAGACATTGCGCTAATGAAACTGTTTGCGCACTTGCTGGAAAGCTACTGGTCTGAAGGACATCGACTGCACCCGAAAGAAATTGTCGAAGACTACGAGCACACCATTTACGACGAACTGGATCTTCAAAAAGAAGCCGCCAACGGGTCTCAACTGCGCCGAAATTTTGAAAACTCCGAAATATTGTATGTGCCAAAAGTGTACTGGGACTATACACGCACCAACGTCATGGTGATGGAGCGAATTTCAGGCATTCCGGTGGCAGAAGTGGATGAACTGTACAAGCAAGACACCAACATGAAATTACTGGCCGAGCGAGGGGTCGAGATTTTTTTCACTCAAGTGTTTCGTGACAGCTTTTTCCACGCCGACATGCACCCGGGAAATATCTTTATCTCCCGTGAACACCCACATTCACCCCAGTACATTGCAGTGGACTTTGGCATCGTAGGGTCATTAACCGAAAACGATCAAATCTATCTGGCCCGAAACTTATTGGCCTTCTTCAACCGAGATTATCGACAAGTCGCGCAACTACACATTGACTCCGGCTGGATTCCAAAGCACACAAGAGTGAATGAATTTGAAGCGGCCATCCGTAGCGTCTGCGAACCCATCTTTGAAAAACCGCTCAAAGACATCAGTTTCGGCCACTTCCTGTTAAGGCTTTTTCAAGTCGCGCGCCGCTTTGATATGGAAGTACAACCCCAATTGGTTTTATTGCAAAAAACGCTTTTGAACATCGAAGGCTTAGGCCGCCAACTGTACCCTGACCTCGATCTGTGGCAAACGGCACTGCCTTATCTGGAAGGTTGGATGAAAGACCGTGTTGCGCCGCCCAAAGTGTTAAAAAACTTCCAGATCCACGCAGCAGACTGGGCAGAACAAACTCGCCAATTGCCTCAATTGATGATTCATGCCATGGAGCAGCTTCGCAGTTCCGACCAGTTCCGACAAGAACAAAAAGAGCAAATCCATCAGCTTCAGGATAAAATCAGCAGCCAGGAACAAGCCAAAAGAAGTCGCTGGTTAGGTTTAGCGTTAATTTCAGGCGCAGTTGCCTTAACTCAAGATAACCTGGATGCAGTGATTTCCGGTATTCCATTAGCGACCTGGGGCTTATTAGCAGCAGGCGTTTATTTGATCGCTCTTAAGCGATACTGATCTGCATCAAATAAGAACGGCATCGTTCCACCAATGACATAGACAAGCCACTATAAACCCATTACAGTGGCACCATACACTTAACGGCCAGTAATAAAAAAATTATCATATGAACGACGTACTCTCTTCATTGCAAAAAGTGCTCAATGAACGCAAATCAGCGTCCCCTGAAACGTCTTATGTAGCTAAACTTCATAGTAAAGGTCTCAACAAGATACTTGAGAAAGTTGGCGAAGAAGCCACTGAGACCATCATTGCAGCAAAAGACGTGCAAACCACGAACGACAAAAACGACTTGGTCTATGAAACGGCTGATCTTTGGTTCCATACCATGGTGATGCTCAACCACCTGGACCTTGATGTCGAAGAAGTACTGAAAGAACTGGAACGTCGGTTTGACTTGTCCGGACTGGAAGAAAAAGCAAACCGAAACAAATAGATTACAGAGGTAAATCATCATGGCTGGAATCAGCATTTGGCAACTGGTTATTATTCTTGGCATCGTTGTGCTGCTTTTTGGAACTAAGAAACTGCGTAATATTGGTTCTGACCTTGGCGGCGCAATCAAAGGCTTCAAAGGCGCAATGAAAGATGGCGAAGAAGAAGCAACCAAAAATATCGAAAAGAAAGACGATGACTTAACGGCGACCACGGCCAAAAAAGAAGAAACCAAGCACTAACAGAACAGGTATTACGTCACTATGTTCGATATTGGCTTCTCTGAACTCTTCATCCTGGTGGTAATTGCCCTGCTGGTCTTAGGCCCGGAGCGATTACCTGGGGCTGTCCGTAAAGCAGGGCTGATCATAGGCAAGATCAAAGGCAGTTGGCAATCGATCCAAAATGAGATCAACAGTGAATTTGAAGCAGAAGAGCTGCGTAAAAGAATTCAAAAAGAAGCCGACCTCGCGCAACAAACGCTTAATTCAGGCTTTGACGCAGACGGCTACAACCAAAAGATTCTGGAGCAGGAACGTAAAATACGGGCTGACATTGCAAAACAAGCCTCTCTTTCTGATATTAACGATTCTGACAACAATGATTCTGTTAACACAGGGCCAACGAAAGCCAATCCGTCATCAGAACACATAAACAACGTTTCCCCTGCCGATGCAACCGAACAGGAAATAACGTCAACCACGTCTTCTTTGACGCCAAATAACGACAAGTCATGACAGAAACACCTCAAGCCGATAATAGCCAACCGCTCATTACGCACCTAACAGAATTACGAGACAGACTACTTCGCTCCGTTCTGATCATCCTCGTGTTATTTGCTGGTATTTATTCCTGGTCTAACGAACTGTATTTGTTTGTGTCTGAACCTCTTAGGCGGTTTTTGCCGGAAGGCACCAGCATGATAGCTACGGACGTTGCATCACCCTTCTTGACGCCGTTTAAACTGACATTAATGACATCCATCTTTTTGTCGGTGCCATTTATTCTTCATCAGATCTGGAGTTTCATTGCCCCTGGTCTATACAAACACGAAAAGAAATTTGCCATCCCCCTTTTGGTTTCCAGTGTATTACTGTTTTACAGCGGTATGGCCTTTGCCTTTTATGTGGTTTTTCCGATCATCTTCGGGTTCTTTACCAGCGTAGGTCCAGAAGGCGTGGCGATCATGACCGACATCAACCGCTACCTTGATTTTATATTGAAGCTGTTTTTCGCCTTTGGCATCGCCTTCGAAATTCCCATTGCCACATTTCTTTTGATTGCGGCTGGTATCTCCAATGTTGCCAGCATCAGTGAAAAGCGCCCATACGTCATTATTGGTTGCTTCACCGTTGGTATGCTCATCACCCCACCTGACGTAATCTCTCAGACATTACTGGCGGTTCCCATGTGGCTGCTGTTTGAAGTCGGTTTGCTATTTGCCCGCCTGGTAGACAAACCAGAGAAGAGTGCTAACTCAGAACAGAAGTCCGAACAAGAATCAGAACCTTAAACAGCCCGTAAGTCGAGAATTTATTTCGATATTAAAAACGATCAGACATAAAAAAAGCGCTTATCAAAAGCGCTTTTTTTATGCTTACCGGCAGGAAAAACCGTAAAGACTTTTTAATTACTCAGCAGAAAGCTTTTCAATTGAAGCTAACACTTTCGCAGCACGCTGCTCAAGATCTTCTACTACTTCCTTATGAACGTGAGTTGACATCGCAGCAACACGATTCTTACCCATACGAAACAAACCAAACTTAATCGCTTCCGCGTTCTCTTTCAGTTCAGCCAACAATTTTGCGTCCATTGACGATAACCCCTACACAGTGTGTTGAAATTCGATGCGCCATTGTACCCAAAACTATAAGCGCCTGACCAGTTCAAATGTAACTTTATAGATCAAGCTCAATAAATTAGACCGGGATGAGTCCCTTGCAACCACTCAAACCTCTAACATGAATGTTACCGGTCCATCGTTTAACAACTCAACCTTCATGTCCGCACCGAATCGACCGGTAGCAACGACTGAGTTTAGCGCTTTTGCTTTCATCACAAAGTGGTTATACACAGCTTCGCCTTGTTCTGGCGTAGCCCCTTTACTGAAACCTGGCCGGGTGCCTTTTTTGGTATCAGCCACCAGGGTGAACTGAGACACCACCAACAAACCACCACCCACTTGCTGAAGGTTCAGGTTCATTTTGCCTTCATCATCTGGAAAAATCCGGTAGGAAAGAATACGCTTCAACAACTTTTCTGCTGAGGCTTCATCATCCACCTTTTCCACACCAAGCAATAACAAAATCCCATGATCAATCGCACCAACGGCCTCACCATCCACTTTCACGCTGGCCTTACTGACTCTTTGAATCAAACCCTTCATATTTGTTACTTACACCTTATCTGATTTGACCGAATTGTGACGAATAGTCATCATTTTTACACATTTACACGAATAAGTTCTTTTATAATTAAGGTAAGTGACACAAAATCATCATTGCACTCACCAGGTAACTTATTGTGTTAATTCATTTTTTTAAGATCATCGGTCTATTTCTCCTCTCCACCACACTCATCAGCTGCGGTGGTGGTGGCGGAGGAAGCGGCGGCGGGAGCGATGAAAATAGCAATAACAATAACAACAATAACCCACCCACTGCGTCATTTACCGTATCATCCACTACCGGAGAGATACCTTTCACCGTAAACGTAGACGGTAGCGCTTCCACGAATGCAAGCGCTTATAGCTGGAACTTCGGCAACGGCTCAATCTCAACCGGGGTAACGAGCAGCCACACATACACAAGCATTGGCGACTACACCATTACATTAACCGTTACAGGATCAGATGGGAGCACACACAACTTAAGCCGAGACGTTAGCGCTTTAGGCCATACCATCAGTGGCACCATCACCGCGCCAGACACCTCGGTAGCAGATTCAGACACAGCAGACATTAACGTCAGTGTCCCCAACGGAACGTTTGACCAGGCTCAACTGCTCCCCAACCCGGCAACGGTTGGAGGCTACGCAAACAGCTCAAACGACACCAGCGACATGTATCGCGCTCAGCTGTTAAATAACCAAACCATCAGCCTGACCATTGCCAACTATCAAAATGCAAACCCAACGCCCAACCTGGACTTATACCTCTACGATGAAAACCAAAATCCGGTCGACAGTGCCGTCAACGCCACAGCTACTGATACCCTGACCATAAATCAGGACGGCGTTTATTTCATTGAAGTACGTGCTGAGGCTAATGCCGCCATTTATTCTTTAAACATTGGTAATGCTGGCGCCAACGCATCCTCATCCAATGCCAGCGTAAGTTCCGATTTCGTCATCGGTGAGGCTATTTTTGTACCTAAAGCAGCTGTTTCTGTCAACAGTGCCAGCCAGTCGCCGAACATTGGTAAACTGACCATGCCTGCCAGCCTAAACACCGCAAGCGTAAAGGCCAATACCAACACCAAGCCCACCCTAGATGCCGGAAAGTGGGCCGAAGCCGAACAGCAGAAATTGGACACATTGAAATGGATTGCCGAGTTAAATACTTCCGGTGAGTATCAACTGGTCGAACCGAACTACATTCGTACCAAACTCTTCACCCCAAACGACCAACACTTTAGCCTGCAATGGCATTATCAATCCATTCAGCTAGAAGAAGCATTGGACATCGAAACGGGTGACAGCAATGTGATCGTAGCGGTGGTGGACACCGGCGTGTTATTGAATCACCCCGACTTACAAAACCAAGTCATCAGCGGTTACGACTTCATTAGCGACGCCGATGCAGCCTTAGACGGCGACGGCATCGACAATAACCCTGACGACCCTGGTGATAAGTCCAACAACGACGGCTCAAGCAGCTTCCACGGATCACATGTCGCAGGTACGGTTGCAGCAACCACCAATAACTCCATTGGTGGCGCAGGCGTGGCTGGCGGGGTACGGTTAATGCCGATGCGGGTTCTTGGTGAAAACGGCCTCGGCACCAACTACGACATCATGCAAAGTCTTCGATATGCAGCAGGTTTAAGCAACGATTCAGGCACTACGCCAGCTCAAAGGGCAGACATTATCAACTTAAGTCTGGGCTCCCCCTCTTCCTCTCAGGCCGAACAAGACCTTTTTAACCAATTAGAAGCGTTGGGCATCATTGTCATTGCGGCTGCCGGCAACAGTAATACACCCTCTCCGGAGTATCCGGCCAGTTATGACAACGTCATCTCTGTCAGCGCGACCAACATCAGCAACCAGAGAGCCAGCTATTCCAACTTTGGCAACACCCTGGACGTTGCAGCACCTGGCGGCGCTATCAGTACAGACACCAACAATGATGGTTTCCCGGACGGTGTTCTCAGTACCGCCGGTGACGACAGCAGCGGCAACATTGAATTTAATTACAGCTTTTTTGAAGGCACCTCCATGGCTGCACCTCATGTGGCAGGCGTAGCGGCGTTAATGAAATCAGCCAACGCAAATATTGATGCAGACCAATTCGTGGCACTGCTCCAGGCCGGAGACTTAACCGACGACATAGGCACACCCGGTTTTGATAACCAGTTTGGTTACGGCCTGATTAACGCCCGCAAAGCAGTCATTGCCGCAGGTGGTGCCAACAACGCACCGGCCTCTGTAGTTTTATCTTCCAATACCATTAACTTTGGCAGCTTCAACACCTCCAGCGCGATTACCGTAAGTGACAGCAGCGAACAAACCTTAACCATCAACAGCATTACCAGTACTGAATCCTGGGCCTCCGCCACCGCCAACAACGTCGATGGCAATAACTTTGGCAGCTACACCATCAATATCGACAGAACCGGGTTGAGCGACGGGAACTATTCGGCAGACATCACCTTTGATGCGGGAACCACTTCAAGCATACTGAATATCCAAATGCAGGTAGCAACCAACCCAATCACAGCAGACGCCGGTTATATTTATATTCTGGTGATCGATCCGGCCGATCCTGACAACAAGGTCACGGTAGCCTTTACCGGAGCGGCCAGCTCTAACGGACAATACACTTACGAAATTCAAGGGATACCTTCTGGCGATTATCAAATCGTTGCAGGCACAGACATGAATAACGATAACCTCATATGCGACTCAGGTGAAAGCTGCGGGGCGTATCCGACACTGAGTCAAACCAGCATCATTTCGGTCAACGAAAGCCATTCCGGCATCGACTTCACCGTAAGCTTTGACAGCCAACTCACAGCAAACAACAATTCAACAACCGACCCAGAGTTTGAAGGTTTTCAAAAAACGCCGAACCAAAAAAGCTCTACAGTTCAGGCAATCAGCCCCCAACTCAGTCAATAACAGCAACAGCACATACCAAAAGGGCCATCATTAAGATGGCCCTTTTGGTATTTTAATCAGTAAACCGGTTCGCTTTAAGCATCCAGCTCATCATCTTCACCCGTTAGCCGACGACACATTTCATCCGTCGCCCTCACCAGTGCATCCGTCAGCGGTGCATCTTTCGCGGAATGTCCCGCCTCTCTGACCACCTGCAAGGTCGATTCCGGCAAAGCATCATGCAGCGCCTGAGCATTATCCATACAACAAACAATGTCGTACCGGCCATGAATGATTACCGTTGGTATATGCGCCACCTTATGGCAATTCTGAATCAATTGATCCTGCTCTAAAAAACCCCGATTAACGAAATAATGAACACACATGGTCGCCATCGACAACGCAAAGTGCGGATCGATAAAGTGATCCACCAACGCAGGGTTTGGTTTTAACGTGGAGCAACTGCCTTCCCATTTGCACCAGGCTTTCGCAGCCGCCATCCTGGCTAATTCATTACCGCCTGTGATTAAGTCATGGTACGCCGTAAGTAAATCGTCGTGCTTATTTTTAGGAATCGCATCCAGAAACCCTTTCCAGTGATCAGGGAAAATACGGCTTGCACCATTTTGGTACAACCACTCAATATCCTGATCCCGACACAGAAAAATACCACGCAAGATCATGGCCTGAACACGATCCGGATGCGCTTGAGCATAAGCCAAACTCAATGTTGAACCCCATGAGCCACCAAAAAGCACCCACTGATCCACACCCAAGGTTTCTCTTATATGCTCAATGTCCTGAATCAACATGGCTAAGTTATTATCTTTCAACTCAGCATGAGGCGTTGATTTTCCTGAACCTCGCTGATCAAACAGTACAATCCGATATTTCTCAGGATCAAAAAAACGTCGCTGAAAAGCATCACACCCTGCTCCCGGCCCACCATGAACCACCAATACAGGGATACCATCTTCACTGCCACACTCTTCCACATGCAACGTATGTAACTCGGAAACAGGTAGAAAGTGCTCTGCATATGGTTTAATTTCTGGGTATAGAGTATGCATGTCATCAATCCTAAAGCTGGCTAATTTTCAATTTATTATCGCTTTGAGCTACTAAGTCTAGAGTAAATATAGCGTTTTGTTTAGGCAATAAAAAAGCCGTGTGGTTTTCACCACACGGCTTTGATAACACATTAATGTGTCTTATTTCTTACTACGGCTTTCGCGCTTACGCTCATGCTCTTTCAAGAACTTCTTACGAATACGAATATGATTCGGCGTTACTTCAACCAATTCATCGTCTTCAATAAATTCAAGCGCTTGCTCAAGGGTCATACGAACAGGCGGGGTCAACTGAATATTTTCGTCTGTACCCGATGCACGAACGTTGGTTAACTGCTTACCTTTAATCGGGTTAACCACCAAGTCGTTATCACGGCTGTGAAGACCAATCACCATGCCTTCGTATACTTCAACGTTCGGGTCAATGAACAAGCGACCACGTTCCTGAAGCATCCAAAGTGAATAACCCAGTGCTTTACCCTGAACCATGGAAACCAATACACCGTTATTACGTGGAGCAACTTCACCGGCCTTAACAGGACCGTAATGGTCGAATACCGATGTTAAAATACCGCTACCGGAAGTCAACGTCATGAACTGGTTACGGAAACCAATCAAGCCACGCGCAGGCATAATGAACTCCATGCGCACACGGCCTTTACCGTCTGGTACCATGTTGGTCATTTCTGCACGACGATTGCCGAACTCTTCCATGATCGGGCCTTGATGCTGATCTTCAACATCAACCACCACGCTTTCATAAGGCTCTTCAATAACGCCATTCACTTCACGCTGAACCACTTCTGGACGAGAAATACCCATCTCGAAGCCTTCACGACGCATCGTTTCAATCAATACAGACAGGTGAAGCTCACCACGACCGGATACTTTAAATTTCTCAGCAGAGTCGCCCTGCTCAACGCGCAGCGCAACGTTGTGGATCAATTCTTTATCCAAACGCTCAGAGATATTTCGGCTGGTCAGCATTTTACCGTCTTGACCGGCAAACGGAGAGTTGTTCACCTGGAAAGTCATGCTTACCGTTGGCTCATCCACAGACAATGCTGGCAATGCCTCAGGAGTAGCAGGATCACACACAGTATCTGAAATACCTAAACCGTCGATACCCGTAATACAAACGATATCACCAGCGGTGGCCTGTTCAACTTCAACACGCTCAAGCCCCATGTAACCCATAAGCTTAAGAATCTTACCGTTTCTGACTTTACCATCACGATCGACTACCGAAACCTGACTGCTTGGCTTCATCGTACCACGCGTAATACGGCCAACACCGATAACGCCCAGATAGTTTGAGTAATCCAATGCAGACACCTGCATCTGAAGTGGACCATCCACATCAACGTCTGGTGCCGGTACTTTATCAACGATCATTTCAAACAACGGCGTCATGTCATCCGCCAACTCGTCAGGCTCAGTACCCGCCAAGCCGTTCAATGCTGAAGCATAGATAACCGGGAAGTCCAACTGCTCGTCAGTCGCACCTAAGCTGTCAAACAAATCAAAGACCTGATCCATAACCCAGTCTGGACGAGAACCCGGACGGTCGATCTTGTTGATAACAACAATTGGCTTCAAACCTTGTTCAAATGCTTTCTGTGTCACGAAACGCGTCTGTGGCATTGGGCCATCAACAGCATCAACCAACAAACAAACACAGTCCACCATAGAAAGAACACGTTCAACTTCACCACCGAAATCGGCGTGTCCCGGTGTGTCTACGATATTAATATGGTAATCGTTCCATTCGATCGCAGTATTCTTGGCCAGAATCGTGATGCCACGCTCTTTTTCCTGATCGTTTGAGTCCATGATGCGTTCTGCACCCTGATCTTTACGATCCAATGTGCCGGACTGTTGCAACAATTTATCAACAAGAGTGGTCTTGCCGTGGTCAACGTGTGCAATAATCGCAACGTTTCTTAATCTGTGTATCAAAGGATTCTCCAAGGGGTACGTACGACCCTATACTTAACAAATGTGTTATTTAAAACACCTTTATCAACGAGCTCTTCAGACCTACAAATCTGAAGGGTTAAAATTTGAGCGCATTCTACATCTTTTTATTGGTAATTTATATAGAAGTAATAAGTCACTGATCGCGACTTATTCTGACTTCTTATATACCTTCACATTGGTATAGCCATCCGCCTGTAATTGCTGAGCATGAAGCTGGCTCATTACACCACGGTCGCAATACAACAAATATTCAGTTTCAAGGCTCTTTTCTTTAAACGCTGAATGCAGCGCATAAAAAGGAATTTTTTCGATTGCAACGCCATCAATAGCCAAAGGCGCCTGCTCTTCTTCATCCGGATGACGAATATCCACGATCACAGACGACGTAGTTTCTGGCTCAGAGACTTCTTCGACCTGAACGTCCTGCTTGAAGTCGTCCACCACATTCTGAATTTTTTGAATCATCATGTCTTCGAGCGCTTGCTCCAAAACACCAAAATCAAATCCCTCTTCCGCCTTATGAACCCGCTCCATGGAAGCACGAGTGGTCGGCTTATCAGAAATCACACCACAGTATTCCGGCATATGAGCCGCAAACTCATAGGTACCAATTTGAGAAGCGATGTCGACGATTTCTTGTTTATGAGTGGTCACCAACGGGCGCAGCACCAAGGTATCCGTCACTTGATCAATAGCAGACAGATTTTTAAGCGTTTGACTGGACACCTGAGCAATACTTTCGCCCGTCACCAAAGTATCGAGCTTCATTTTTTCAGCAACTTTACTCGCCGCTCTAAGCATCATCCGCTTTAAAATAACGCCCATGTAAGAGCGCTCCACATTCTGCAGAATCTCAGCCACCACACCCTCAAATGGCACACTGACAAACTTAACGCCATGAGAACTGCCAAACTTCTCCCAAATATAGTGAGAAACTTCTTTTACGCCCAACTCATGAGCACGACCGCCGAGATTAAAGAAGCAGAAATGGGTCTGAATACCACGACGCATCATTAAATAGCTGGCAACCGTCGAATCGAAGCCACCGGACATTAAGGACAAGACTGAATCCTGACTGCCGATCGGATAACCACCCAGCCCTTCATAACGCTCATGAACGAGATAAAGATCCTGATCCCGGATCTCAAGATTAATCTGAATTTCAGGGTTTTTAAGATCAATGCCTTTGGCTTCGCACTGCTGACGCAAACAACCACCAATATAGCGTTCTGCATCGACCGATTTAAAATCATGGTTGCCGGCACGTTTAATACGGACACACAACGTCTTGCCTTTGATCTTATCCGCAAATAACGCTTTGGCTTTCTCTAGCGTGTCGTCGAAATCGACATAAGGGTACTTTTGAACACTCATAAAATATGCAATGCCCGGCGTAGAAGCCAACGCCGCCGTTACCTGCTGAACAACCGCACTGTCTTCTGAAGCGGTTTCTACCTGAACGTTATCCCACTGACCCGAGACTTTTAATTCGGGATCAATTCTTTTCAAGACCGTTCTTAAATTCGCTTTCAGCTGTTTGATCAACTGCTTTCGAACCGGACGGCTTTTAATGGTAATTTCAGGGAATAACTTAACGACGTATTTCATGGCAGAACACACCAATACAGAGGCTGAAGTTTATGTCAAAACCTCAACAGACCAAAGAATCGGCGGATTATACCTGAGCACAACAGGCGATACAAAAATACTGACACCACCCCCACTACAATCCCAACATAAACCCAAAAGTGCAATTTTCCTCTTCACCACAGCTTAAATCGGTGATCATTATAATCGCACTATCAACGCACCAAATTAGCCCTCAAGCACCAAATAAGTGCAAAATAAAAAACGCTTGCACTAATAAAATGCATAGTTATAGTTAGCTCTGCGGTATACCCCTGAAATCTTGCGGCTTTCCATCGTTTTAGCACTTGGCACACTGTTTGCTTTAACTGGCACAAGATTCGGAATACCCGAAATCAAAAGGATTAATGCTGACCTTATACCTTTTGGTCAGATTTAATTGATGTGTAGCGGAGAGACTAATGTCTAACAATACAATTGCACTTATTAAAGAACATAATGCGAAGTGGGTTGACCTTCGCTTCACTGATACGCGCGGTAAAGAACAGCACGTAACTATCCCTTCATTTGAAGTTGACGAAGAATTCTTCGAAAACGGTCAGATGTTCGATGGATCTTCAATCTCTGGCTGGAAAGGCATCAACGAATCAGACATGATTCTTATGCCGGACGACGAAACTTGTGTTCTAGACCCATTCACAGAAGAAGTAACTGTTAACTTGCGTTGCGACATCATCGAGCCAGCAACAATGCAAGGCTACGAGCGTGACCCACGTTCTGTTGCTAAGCGCGCTGAAGCATACCTAGCTTCAACTGGCCTGGGCGATACTGCATTCTTCGGTCCTGAACCAGAATTCTTTATCTTCGACAGCGTACAGTGGAAAGCAGACATCTCTGGTGCAAGCTATCAGATTCACGCTGAAGAAGCAGACTGGTCTACTGACAAAACATTCGAAGGCGGCAACACGGGTCACCGTCCTCGCGTTAAAGGCGGTTACTTCCCAGTACCACCAATCGATTCTTGCCACGAAATCCGTACAGCAATGTGTGGTGCTCTAGAAGCAATGGGTCAGACTATTGAAGTACATCACCACGAAGTTGCGACTGCTGGTCAAAACGAAATCGGTGTTAAGTTCAACACGCTAGTTAAGAAAGCGGACGAAGTTCAAGAGCTTAAGTACTGTGTACATAACGTTGCACACATGTACGGCAAGACTGCTACTTTCATGCCTAAGCCTCTTGTTGGTGACAACGGTTCTGGTATGCACGTTCACCAGTCTTTCTGGAAAGACGGCGAGAACATGTTTGCTGGTGACGGCTACGCTGGTCTAAGCGAAACTGCTCTATACTACATCGGTGGTATCATCAAGCACGCTCGCGCGATCAACGCTTTTGCAAACGCTTCTACTAACTCATACAAGCGTCTTGTTCCAGGTTTCGAAGCACCAGTTATGCTAGCTTACTCAGCTCGTAACCGTTCTGCTTCTATCCGTATTCCTTACGTTGCGTCTCCAAAAGGCAAGCGTATCGAAGCACGTTTCCCTGATCCAACCGCTAACCCATACTTGGCATTCTCTGCAATGCTTATGGCTGGTATCGACGGTGTTAAGAACAAGATCCACCCTGGCGATCCTGCTGATAAAGATTTGTATGATCTACCAGCTGAAGAAGCACTAGCAATCCCAACAGTTGCTGAATCTTTCGACCAAGCGCTTAAAGCTCTTGACGAAGACCGTGCATTCTTGACTGAAGGCGGCGTATTTACAGACGACATGATCGATGCATACATCGAGCTTAAGACTGAAGAAGTTGAGCGTCTGAACATGACAACTCACCCAGTTGAGTTTGACATGTACTACAGTGTTTAATCTCTCATTTTGATTGATTAGAACACAAAAAAGCCTCCCACACGGGAGGCTTTTTTATTACTATACTGGAAACTATCCAGTGCCTGAAAGTTCCTCATTTGGTCTGCCAAATGCCATCTACCCGACTTCTTGCACTTTATCTCTGCTTAACTAAAGCAATGAACTATAAACTTGAGTCGGCCAATTCTATGCCTAAACAACTTTCAATCTTTCTGCTTACTGCCCTCATTGCAAGCGCACCTCATGCACAGGCAAAAGTTTATAAGTGGGTAACACCAGACGGAACCGTTGTTTATTCAGACCAACCTCACCCGAACGCAGAAGTACTCAACATTGAGCCTCTCCACCCATACAAAGCACCCGCATACCAAGCGCCAGAAGCTGAAGAAAGCGCCCCGCAAACCTCCGTCGAAACAACGGCCAAATACAGCAGCGTCACAATAGACTCACCAGAACACGACACCAACATCCACGGCACCGGAGGCAGTTTTTCTGTTAACGTCAGCTCCAACCCTCCCTTAAAATCCGGAGATAAATACCAGCTCCTAATTGACGGGTCAGCCACCGGCGCGCCAACCAGTCACAGCCAGTTCAATGTTCAAAATGTAAACCGGGGCACACACAGCCTTTCAGTGCAGATCCTCAATAAACAAGGTAAAAGCATCCTTCAAAGCCCGGCGATTACAATCCATGTGCACCGCGCCCAGGTTAAACGCAAACAACCCAGATAAACCCCATATTCAGAAAGCACCGTTTTAGTGCATTAAAATTCTAACTGCCCTAAAATATACTTAGGTTTTATCACTAGGTAGGGGATTCAACGCCCTAAATCGCACCACATCAACGCCAGAAGCGCCTAAGCAATCCATTTTCAAGCTGGCTTGGTTCTTGCTTTATCTTGATAATCACTTATAGCGTGCACCATTATGGATTATAAAATTTCACACAAGCGAATTATTGATAACCTCAGTACTTCCGTCATTGAGCTTTCGCCTCAACTGACCATCAATTATATGAATCCAGCAGCGGAAATGCTGTTCAAAGCAAGCGCACGCAGAGTACTTAGCATGCACATCAGCGCCTTATTTTCTGATGATGAGGACAACACAGAATTGCTTGAGGCTGCCGTAAAGCGAGGACACCCATTCAGCAAACGCGAAGCAACGCTGTTTATACCGGGCAACGATCCAATCATGATCGACTACGTCGTGACCCCGATCACCGAGCCCAATGGCAATATTCACTTGTTGATGGAACTGCAGTCCCGGGATCGCCTGATTCGAATTTCACGTGAAGAAGACATGAAAGCGAAGCAGGCCACCACCCAAGAATTAATCCGGGGTTTAGCGCACGAAGTCAAAAATCCTTTGGGTGGCATTCGTGGTGCCGCACAACTGCTGGAACGAGAACTCGCAGACCCACAACTGGCCGAGTTTACCAATGTCATCATTGAAGAAACCGACCGCTTAAGAAGCCTGGTCGACCAAATGCTTGGCCCAAGAAAGCTGCCGGAACGAATTGAAACCAACATTCACGAAATACTGGAACGCGTTCATGCTCTGATTGAAGCAGAAACCAAAGGCTCAATCACCTTAGTCCGTGACTATGACCCAAGTATCCCCGAGTTTGATGCCGACCCATCCCAGCTGATTCAGGTTATTCTGAACATCAGCCGAAACGCCATGCAGGCGCTTCAGGAAAACAATATTTCAGACCCCCGAATTTGTTTCAAAACCAGAGCCTTACGCCAATTTACGATCGGCTCTGAACGACACAGACTGGTCTGCCAGCTCGATATCATTGATAACGGCCCTGGCATACCCAAAGAAATCCTGGAAAACATTTTCTATCCAATGATCAGCGGACGTGCCGAGGGCACTGGCTTAGGCCTTTCCATCGCACAATCCATAGTCACTCAACATGAAGGATTAATTGAGTGCGCGAGTGAACCTGGCAACACCGCTTTCACCATCTATCTACCTTTGGAGCTAACGTCATGAACAAAACGAATAATGTATGGATCGTGGATGATGACCGTTCAATTCGTTGGGTACTCGAAAAAGCCCTTTCACAAGCCAACTTACCCACCAGTAGCTTTGAATCCGGTGATGAGATTCTGAAAAAACTCCAGCACAGTCAGCCCGATGTCATCATCAGTGATATCCGTATGCCTGGCGTAGATGGTTTGGATATGCTCGATCAAATCCAAACAGAGCACCCTGAAATTCCGGTCATCATCATGACGGCACACTCAGACCTCGACAGCGCAGTAAAATCCTATCAGCGCGGAGCCTTCGAATACCTGCCAAAACCGTTTGATATTGACGATGCGGTTACTCTGGTGAAGCGCGCCTTAACGCACGCTCAAGAGCAAAAAGAAGAAACCTTCAATGCCATCAATGAGCCGGGCACAGAAATCATTGGTGAAGCACCGGCGATGCAGGAAGTGTTTCGAGCCATTGGCCGACTGTCCCAATCCAACATCACCGTACTGATTAACGGTGAATCCGGTACAGGTAAAGAACTGGTCGCCCACGCCTTGCATAAACACAGCCCACGCCGAACCAAAGAGTTCATCCCGTTGAACATGGCTGCAATTCCAAAAGACTTGATTGAATCCGAACTGTTCGGTCACGAAAAAGGCGCTTTTACCGGTGCCGCCGGGCAACGTCGGGGCCGTTTCGAACAAGCCGATGGCGGCACCCTGTTTCTTGATGAAATCGGAGACATGCCAGCAGAAACGCAAACCCGTCTGTTACGCGTTTTGGCCGATGGCGAATTCTATCGCGTAGGCGGCCACACCCCGGTCAAAGTAGACGTCCGAATCATCGCAGCAACGCACCAAGACCTTGAAAAGCTGGTTGAAGCCGGAATGTTCCGTGAGGATTTATTCCACCGCTTAAATGTGATTCGTATTCATATTCCAAAGCTTTCTGATCGCCGTGAAGACATTCCGAAACTGGCGGAATTTTTCCTGGCCAAAGCGGCCCGCGAATTAAATGTCGAGGCCAAAGTTTTAACGGAAGAAGCCTATGAGTACATGTCCAGTATGCCTTGGCAGGGCAACGTGCGACAGCTTGAAAACACCTGCCGCTGGCTGACCGTGATGGCCTCGGGTCGCGAAGTACACATCTCAGACCTACCTCCTGAATTGCTGGACGAACAAAACGTTCACACCTCCTCCAGCAACTGGGAAGCTGCGCTCAGTAACTGGGCAGATCAAGAATTATCCAAAGGCAAACAGGGCGTTTTGGATGATGCCGTACCGGCATTTGAACGCATCATGATAGAAGCAGCGTTAAAGCACACGGCTGGCCGCAAACGCGATGCATCCATCCTACTGGGTTGGGGCCGAAATACGCTGACACGTAAGATCAAAGAGCTTGGTCTGGAAACCAAAGACCACCCGGATGAAGATGGCGATCATTGATCGCTCAGCAACTTAACCAACTTCATCCAATACCCGGCGCTTAAATTGAGCGCCGGCGTTTTCTACAATGCGACGACACGCCTCGATATCCACTCCTTCTAGCCCATCAATTGCAGAAACTTCCACTTTCTCAATATAAAGCGGTGCCGCCCTGATGAATTCAAGAAGCGCCTGATACGCGCCTTTTTTGGAGGGTAAACAATGGCGATTGTACACCGTTTCATTTTGAGCATTGAGGGAGATAGACAGGGCGTCCACGACCTTCGCCATTTCAGGCAACACATTTCTGCCATGCACCAAATTCGCTAACCCGTCGGTATTTACCCGAACCGGTATGCCCTGCCATTTCACGTAAGCCGCAATTTCAATGAGAGGCCCCAGCCTGAGGGTTGACTCACCATAACCACAAAATACGACCTCTGAAATATCGGTTAAATCCCCCAACGCATCAATAACTTCACTGGCTTTAGGCTGTTTCTTCATATCCAGCTGAAAATCATGCACCTGCATCGAGCCTTGGTTTTTTGGGCAAAAACTGCACTTCAAGGTACAGGCATTGGTCAGATTGATGTAACGCCTGTCACCAATATCATACACCAACGTCGTATTCTGAATGGCGTCTGTCATGCGAGCCTCCCGATCAGTAAAAGCCAATTTAGGCGAATTATTAACCAAAAGGGTCGCTGTCAGCACTGATGCACATCAGCGCTCATTCAACTAATGGATAATTAGTTTTGATAGCTTTCCCGCAAATAGAATATGGGTTTCCGACCAGGGAATATGCCAAAGGTACCTGTGCCGGTTGGATTTTCATTACCTCGACCATAGAAATCGTATTTTAACCAGTCTTCAACATCCAAAGTGACATTCACACTGCCGTCATTCCCTGCTCCAGGTGGAGATAAAATAATCACACCTTCACCATCGTTAAAAGAACCTAAACTTACAGTTGTTTCCCCTGGCGCAGGTAATTCACTCAAATCACCCTGATAATTAGATAAAGTCACATCACCAGCAACCCAAGTACCGGAACAATTATCTTCATCATTCACCTGAAACGAGTACTGCCCACTTGAAGCGGCTGTTTCCATCCACTCTTCAATCTGTACAGGCAACTCAAGATTCAACAATTCCGAACCATTGTTATTGCTAACCGTGGCCCGGCCATAGCGAATTTGAGTGCCTGTGATATTAGCAATGGTGTAATCCAGGCAAGTCGCGGGATCTAGCTGTGTGCTCAAACACGCACCATCAGAGTCTGTCAGTTCGCCCTTATCCAAAATCCAATCTAAGTCTGCATTGAAAGGGATATCCCCTGCACCACTCGCCTTATTAGCCCCCCTTAAATAAGAAAACAAAAATCCACTGAACGTTATGACCGCATCTCCATCATAATCACCCGCTTCCGTAATTACGGCAGTAGATACACTTTGATCAAAAGCCAGTGTAGGGTTCACTCCCGTCACATTATCAGACACACTTAAATTATTGACGTCCTGAGGATCGAGCCCTGTCAGTTTAAAATAATCTTCACCTGTACCTTCGCCACCGTAGTTTTGAACAACATCCCCCCCTGCTTCATAAGCCGTCAACGTAAGAACAAGATCATTTTCAAACTGGAAGTTTTGACTTTGATAAGTAAAGTTGCACATCCAGCCTGTGGCATCGTCCAAGACAGGAGAAGGTGAATGCGTTACATTGAAATAACTTGGATAAAAGCGCCCCAAGTCATAGAGTTGTCCAGATGCATTAGCCCCACTTACACCCAAATAGTTAGTTAAAGAGGCATCCAAATCGATGATGCCTACTTCATCATAATTGATAGCTTGAGACTTCAGCCCACCTGAAAAACCTGTGACAGACGTTGTAGAAAGGCTCCCTTGAACTCCACCTGAAGAAGTATCCGGTAAAGAGTCACTAATAGATAAAGAAACAGCTATAGGAGAGACTTCATGACCAAAAGAAGGTAAACATACATTATCATGCAGTACACTAAAGTCATCAGGTATCCCATCACTATTAGCATCTTGCCCTGCGCTATAAGCTACAGCTTTAAGAGATAAATTTAAGTCAACACCAGCAGATATAAAACCCGGCGTACTTGACGGCCCAGTTGATACACTTGTATTAGTACCTGAATGCCTATCACCTGGGTATGGTGACGAAACAGAACAGTCATCACCAACATCCACTGCAAAAGCAAACGGCCTTACAGTTACCTGAGCAGAAGAGCCTGTAATAGTAATCGGGTTCCCAGCATCATCTTTCACAAAACCACTCGAATCAGACAATGAAATTGTGTACTGGCCAACATCGGACGTAGTAAGTGCTAGATCAGCAACACCCTGATCAAATTCCACAGAAAAGCCAGTATCTGGCGAAGTTACCGAATTACCTCCCACCACATCGGTCAAGCCGGGCGCAGAAGGAACTGGCGAATAGGCACCAGAATGCGTATGACTTACAGACACCGTTTGCGGGCCATCGTAAGAAGCAACGGTTCCGCAGTCTCCCGAAATGGGGTCTCTTCGTACATAAGTCGCGGTTAACCCATGATCTCGACCAGCAATCGCCACGGTATCACTCGACCCGGTATCATCCCAGTTCAATACAAAAGCATTGTCAGAAAAGGTAATCGTTGGTGATACAACCGATAAACTGTTGGTCGCATCCGAAGCGGTTATTTTGATTTGATCGGCGTAGATATAACTCAGATCCAGTATTGCATCACCATTATCATCGGTATGAAACTGATAAGTTGCCGCGCCGTCATCTGAAGAAGGGTCGGTCAAAATACCCTGACCATCATTAATTGACCAATCGCCCCGGTTCGTGGAAATGGTCAAGTCGACTGATTCTTCATAATCATCCACCAGCGTAGTACAAGGAACTGCACTGTCTTCACAGGCTCGTATCGTTACAGCAAGTGGATTACAAGTACTTCCGTCAGAAGCAGCACTGATCTCAAGATGATCAATACCGGCAAGACAATCCCCTGTGATACTTAAATTATCGATATAAAAACGATCATTGCCATTATTTGAATCTTCAGTAAAACGAACCCGGGTGTCTGTACTTACGTATGCAGTAATATCATATGTTTTGGTGGAGTCGGCCACGTTGCCATCAAATGTTTCTAATAGCGTCCAACTGGAGCCGTTATAAATATGAACACTCAGTTCATCATTGCTTTCTGCATTGGAGTCCCGTATATCAAATTGAAGCTGAGCATTCACGTTATTTCTTATATCCGCTGAACGATAGATTTGTCGTTGCGAACCACCTCCTCCACGAATTTCCAGTTCGCCACCTGTAATTCGGATTCGCCCGCCACTAGGGGAGTCATCATCATTAATTTCGACCCAGCTGTTTGCAGACCAATCAGAGCTGCCGTCTGAGTTGTTGTAGCTTGCGGTAGAGAAGGTGTCCTGATAATCAGAAGAAGTGCACGAGCCTGTAAACGTACAAGGGCGCGTTTGGTTATAAAGTGCCGCCATGTCTTCAGCGCTGATGGCTTGATCAAAAATGAACAACTCATCAATGAGTCCATTCCAAACAAAATTAGCACTTTGCGTTCTGTCGGCCCCAATATTCAAATGGCCAGTCCCTGTGACTGTCGCCGTAGAAAATGTAGAAGAGCTGACTTGAACACCATCCAGATATGAGGTGATCGTTGTTCCGGAATAAGT
This sequence comes from Litoribacillus peritrichatus, assembly GCF_039537985.1. Taxonomy (NCBI): domain Bacteria; kingdom Pseudomonadati; phylum Pseudomonadota; class Gammaproteobacteria; order Oceanospirillales; family Oceanospirillaceae; genus Litoribacillus; species Litoribacillus peritrichatus. The sequence goes on along the minus strand of NZ_BAABBN010000007.1, from coordinate 932,223 downwards.
AATGCCCACATGGTGCCAACCATTACTTACCTGCGTTAAACTGATTCCGGTATTCCAACTGGCGTTATTATGATAAACAACCAGGACATCATTATTGTCCTGCCGCTGAAGATTCCAGTGATTCGCGGACCCAGAGGCGTTCGTGCGCGTATAAATACCAGCCCATTGGTTCTGATCCACCACCGCAGAGCCTTGCACCCAAACTGCGGTTGAATAATCTCCGCCCAATTGAAGTTCAGAAGCTGAATCTTCCGTCACTAAGTAATCATTCTGACCATCAAACCCTCCGTATTGACAAGTACCAGGTGTACCATCAATCGCCGGAGTAGCTTCCAGATTCAAAGTGCCATTAACTGCGGTCGCATCTGCACCGTTGCCACTCCCATCGGATACCTCCCCTACCGTCCCATTCCATGTTTCATTATCAAAGATGTAATACGCTAAAGCATCATCGGTTCCACAGAAATCCGGCTCCACCAGCATTAAGTCTTGAACTTCGGCTTGGGTAAGTGCCTGATCATAAACATACACTTCATCCAGATCGCCCTGAAAGTATCGACCACTGAAAAACTGATCGTTGCCGATCTGAAGAGGATCTGAGTTGTTTCTCAGGTCTTCGCTGAAGCTTCGGCTACCGCTGGCAACGCCATTAAGGTAAATGGTCTGATTACCGGCACTCTTTGAATAAACGATCGCAACGTGCGTCCACTCATCCACAGGTACCGTTCCCGTAGAATTAAACTCTCTCGTTGAGCCTGAACTGTTGTTCCACCACCAGTTTATCTGGCCCGATGAATTCACATGAAACTCAAAATTTTCATCTTTGGATACGATGGTCATGAGTCCGGATGAAGGAATTTTTTCCGGCCGAATCCAAACGGCAACCGTCAGCTCTTCAGAAATATCCAAATCATTGTGATCAGGCACATTCACGAAATCATCAGAGCCGTCATATTCAAGGTACGCACCACATTGAGAGAGCGGTTCGTCATTATTCGAAGAAGAGTTATTACCGAGTGTACCGTCGTGACCATTTCCTGAGTCATCGGGCACCGTTTGATCCACAATATTATTAAACGACCAGTACGCTACCGGATTAATGTTTGAACATAACGTGCCGAAATCTGCATTGGTAATGTAATCGCTATCGTAGCTAACAGAAGCACCACTGTTTAAATTCAGACTCCCCTCGGATGTTGCAGAGCCATTAAACGTAAAGCCTCCATTTACTGATATCGTGTTTGTCGAATACATAATTGCATTGACAGTTGGTGACCCAGAAATGGTAATTGGCCCATCAACCACGATGATCAAATCTTCCGGGTTCCCCCCCGCATTGATTTGAACTGAACCAGAAACGGTTAAGGATGTAAAATACAGCCGTGCGGACACACCCGTACTGTTTAAGTCATAATTACCACTCAACTGCCCTGATGCAAAGAAATGATCGCCAGGCGCAAAATCATCGCTGCCATTCGTTTTGGTCAGGTGCGTTGAAGAAGACCAACTGGGAACATTTAACTGTTCAGTAGTATTTGACGTGTCCGAATCAGGAAAAACATCAATACAACTGGCAGCCCACAATACCGAACTGAAACAAGCCCAGATCACGCCCGTGAATAATTTTATAAAGGCATAACCCCTGCTCATGCTCACTCCTTATGATAATTCCGATTTTATGAGTTTAGACTAACGACAATTTATCCCCTGCTGGCGAAGCACCAGGCTAGTTTTCCACTACCATAGACACCGTCAGTTCTCGCGAGGCAAAGTCCGGGCTTTTACCATATTGGCCTGTACCACCATACGTCGCTAAAACAGTTACTTCAAACGAAGAAATATTAGTTGATCCTTCAACAAAATTAGTTTCTGTGCACGAAGATACCGACACCTCAAAACCGTATAAATCCAATCCAGTTATTTTTCCTAAAGGAGGACAAGAAGGATCTGTAGGCAAGGTTATGATTTGAACTTGATAAGCCGCCCACTCCACCCCGGAATAAGCCGCCATGTAAGCACGAGAACTTTGCAAACCCATAGTGGATATGGCCGTTTGATTGTTACTGATACGTTCAAGTGCGGCAATGATTAACGCGACAATGACAATAAGAAAAATAACCGCAGGCAAAGCAAAGCCGGATTGCCCGGATAGCGCCAGTTTGGGTGCTGTATTCCTCATGGCGCGTTATCCACATGAATCTGGTGAACCAAGGTCACACGTTCACCGGCATCTTCCAGTGTAATTCGTAACGTTACCAAGCCGGAGCGCTGCGCATTCCCGGCATCATAAGTAAAAGAGCAGGCCGAGACATTCTCAACCAAAGTGGATTTCTGAGCAGCCAAGGATAAAGGCGGGCTATTGATATCATCGCCCTGAGTTGCCCCAAAGCTATAGCCATCGTGCTTTAAAATTTCTTGATTCGAGATATCACAAATATAGGATGTCGCGTCTTCCACCACATAAAACCGCTTTTGTGGTGACTCAAACGCAAACTGATGGCCACCGGTGATCGTCACAATATCGTCCGTTCTCGACATTCCCGCATCAGTAATCACATGACTATTAAGCACAGGGACACCGCCCGAAGCACTGACAAAATTACCGTAGACATTCGCTCCGTCTACCGGGTCACCCGATGCCGTTTTCTGGCCGATGTTATACACCACCATCCGTGAACTACTATCAAAGGTAGGGTAAGCGGAAGACGCACCTAATAACTGAAAGGTAGAATCCGACGTCGAAAAGTCCAGTATGTCTGTTTCCCCTGCACCAGACCCTACTGCTGTCCGATATCGACCTGCGCCAATGATAGGAACAAACTCTAAAAACTGATTACCGCTGTTGGTGGTGATTCGCACACTATTCGGTAACGCATGGCGAACATCGCGAGTGATTTGCCGAACCGCCGTTTCGGCATTATCCACAAGCTCTGCCCGTCGGGTTAAATCCACAAAGGCCTGCATTTGATTGCCCATGATGGTCGCAGCTAACACCGCCACTATACCCGCAATGGTAATCACGATAATCAATTCAATCAGGGTGAAACCTTGCTGGGATGGTTTATTGTTTCTATAAGAGTTCTGGATCTGAGAAGCGTTATTCATCACCACCTCTCTATTGAGTACGGTATGCTGAAAGCACAACGTCACTGCCCAACGGATTGGTAACGGTCACCGTCACCAATAAACTTGCAGACGCAGGAACAACCGGCGCTGAACCAAACGCGGAGCTAACCACAGTGACAGACACATCATAGTTTTCCAGCCCGACTACAGGATTATCGTTTTGGTCGGTAATGCCTGAGCTTGTATATCCTTGGTAATCACACACGTCATTTTTATCTGCACGTGCCGCCTCATTCGTTGTACAAACCAGTCCGGTATTTGGGTCTGCAAAGGGCTTTAAAAGAATTTCTTCCATTAAAGATTCAGCTGAAATCTGCGCCTGCGTCAAAATCATGGGGTCGGCCGTACGGCCAACAATGGAGCTGAACGAAGAAGTTAACCCGGCAATGGCAATACCTGCGATTGCAATGGCAATCACCATTTCCACCAGAGTCATGCCAAATTGGCTTGAGTACAAGGTTCGAGAACTCATCGAATGTACCCCGTATGGCCGTCAATGATGATAGTTCTGTCACCGACCGTCAGCGTTGTTGAGGCTTGAACCGCGCCCCCTGAATTCATCACCTGACCTGCGGCCGTAAAAATCAAAGGGTTGATGTCTGAATCCCAGTCTCCGGTACTGCCATCCACCACGTATTCCGTGTCTCCACCTGGGCGCAAAACCTTCGTGCCATAGGCAGGTGCCACTGCGTTAAAGCAGTTATCATCTTGCAGTAATTCAAAACCAGTTCCAGAGCGTTGAAACTGAACACGACAACCGGAACTCATTGCCAGCTTGTGCGCATGACGTAGACCCGCCATCACATTTTCATAAAAAAAGCGCTCATCATAAGCGCTTTGATCTGCAAACCTGGGGATAGCCGTTGCAGCAAGCACCCCCAGGATAATAATCACCATCACCAATTCAATTAAAGTAAAGCCTTTACTCTTTTTTGGCATTATGGATTACTTAATTAGCAACCGTTATCTGCAGCAGTACCGGAAGTCGCTACAGTAACACCACCGGATGCGCCCAGAGTATACGTAAAGGTACAAGTATTGGCTGCGCTTGAAGGATGATAGGTAATTGAGGTAGCCGCAGATGCAGAAACAGTATAATCATCAGCTAAACTAGCGGCGGCTCCAATACCCGCTGCAGTATTTGTTGGATAGCCAAAACCATTTACAGCAACTGTAGTTCCTTCCAAAGTTACTGATGCACCAGAGCTGCCACCCGCTAACCATGAAGAATGCACAATAGAAGCTGCGGATCTTGTTGCTCCTACGCCAGCATCACGAACCGCCTCGTTAGCATCACCGCCCAAATCCGCAAACCTTGGCAGCGCAAACGCAGACAAGATACCCAAGATCACAATCACCATGACCAATTCAATTAACGTAAAGCCAGCTTGTTGTTTTTTCATATTTAACGTTCCTCTGAGAAAATCTTTCGTATTATCCGTTTTAAGTTTATCCAAATAGCTTCACAGCATCCTGGCCGTGAAATAGATTCTTGTGTTCTGTCTCAACCGCTTTTCTACTAAGGCATTCGTTCAGCGGCACTTATTCAGCGACCTAATCATCCAAGTCCGTAATAACCGCGCCATTGCGGGCATTGTATTCGATGTTAAAACCGTCGTCGGTTCGGCGATACGTAAAGCGACAATTGCCACTGATCGTATCCACCTGATAATCCGGGTCGTTCAGTAAGTCATTATCGGCCGATGGTGCATTGTCCACTAACAGGGCATCCCAGACACGTTTACAGCGCTCGGCACTGTCCATCACGTCGGAGTTATTCGATCCCGTCCCCTGGCCTGCATCAGTAGGCCAACCATCACTGCTGGTCGCCACATCGTCATTGCCATAACCAATGACTTCATCCACGGCACCACTGAACCCGTTCGCCACCCACTGAGATCGCACCAAAATAACCGAAGAAGCAAGTGCACCGCCAACGCCAGCCACTGAGGACTCATGGGCGTTATCTTGTGCGTCCATCATTCGGGGAAGCGCCACAGCCGCCAGAATGGCGATAATAGCAATTACCACAACGAACTCAATCAGCGTAAAACCTTTTTGATTTATCATTCTGTTACATTCCGCAACTTAAGTTAACAAAAGCGTTTATCATCAAAAGGTTAGAAACCATTATTAATAATAGATATACCAAAGTATAGCTAATATCCTACAAATACAATGTTTCAATTATAGAACAAAACAAACTTCTAACACTTTTCAGACAATCCATTCATAATTCTTGATTAACGGCTATCTTGCTGTGAATTTACCGTTTCATCGCAGAACTCAGTTCCCACATTGGCAAGAAAACACCCAGCGCCAACACGACCACCATAATGCCCATGAACACCAATAAAATCGGCTCCACCGCCTGAGACAAAGTATTCAGGTCGTAATCTACTTCTTCTTCATAGAAATCGGCCACATCGTGAAGAAGTTTATCAACCGAGCCGGTTTCTTCACCCACGGCGATCATCTGAAGAATTAACGGCGTAAACATACCACTGGCGGCTGAGGTTCTGGCCAGCGAGTCACCCCGTTCAATGCCGATTCGCATGCCATCAATGGCATTGCTGATATAGCGATTGCCAATGCTGGATTTAATGATGTTCAGCCCCTGTAAAATCGGCACGCCGGACTCCGACATCATCGCAAACGACCGGGCGAAACGGCTCAAAGCCACTTTTTCAAAAATCTTCCCCATCAAGGGCAGCTTCAGTTTCACCCGATCCCACCAAAGCTCACCGTCGTCGGTTTTGATGTAATAACGAAAACCCACAAAGGCAATCACCAGTGCCCCCAAAATCAACCACCAATAATCCACTGTAAATGCCGAAGTGGCGATCAAAATCTGAGTCGGTACCGGTAAGTCGGCACCCAGCTTAGTAAACACTTTCGAAAACTGGGGAATCACAAACAAATTAATAATAAACATCGCCGCAGTGATCGCTAAAACCACGGTTAACGGGTAACGCATTGCCTGTTTCACCCGGCTTCGGGTTTTTCTCTCCAGTTCAACGTGATCCACCAGCTTTTTAAAGGCATCATCCAGCCGCCCGGTGCTTTCTCCCACATGCACCATACTGATGAAAATATGAGAAAAGACATCTTTATGGCGTTGCATGGCGGTCGCCAAAGCCATCCCTGTCACCAGTTCACTTGAAATGCTGCGTAACACTTCCGCCAAACGTTCATTTTTTGAAGTTTCTGCCAAGCCGTTAATGGCACTGACGATGGGCATACCCGAACGACTTAACGCATGCATTTGACGACAAAACATACTTAAATCGTCGAGCGTAACTTTCGGCTTTGGCAAAAATTTCTTTAAATCAATGTCATTAGAAACCTGCGCTTCAACCTCAACAATGCGAACAGGTATCAGCTGTTTCGACTGCAGAACGCCTGCCGCCGCATCGGAGTTGGCGGCTTCCAACGTCCCTTCAACTTTTCCTCCCTGAGCGTTTCGCCCTACATAGCTGAACGTTGCCATTAAAGATCACCAAAATCCGGTAAGTCCAGATCCATTGAAATCTCGCCCGAGGTATCCGCTGTTGGTTTTACCTTAGATCCCTCTTCCGGAACAGCTTGTCTAGTGCTTGGCGTGTTATCAGGCTCAGCCGGTGGAGGTGGCGGAGTAAAAGCAACACGCTCATCCAAAGAAGCACTGATACGGAAAACTTCATGCACCGATGTCACACCCGCTCTGGCATAAGACATGGCACACTCAGTCAGCGATACATAATACGGATTGGCATTGGCCGCTTTAGCAAATTCAGAGGCATTATTGCGACGAAGTGCATCCAGCATCGCCTCGTCCATTTCCAGCAATTCATAGACACCAATACGTCCGGAATAGCCGGTGTTATTACACTGGTGACAACCCCGCCCTTTAATAAACGGCGCGTCCAAACTGGCTGGGCTGATATTTTTGACCCAGGCCTTTTCCTGAATGGACAATTGGTCTGGCTCAGCACAATATTCACAAATTTTTCGAATCAATCGTTGAGCAACGATGGCACGTAAGGAAGACGCCACTAAATAGGCGTCACACCCCATATCTATTAAACGCATTGCCGTCGAAATTGAATCATTGGTGTGTAATGTGGATAACACCAGATGCCCTGTCATGGCCGCACGCAAGCCGATTTCTGCGGTTTCCTGATCTCGCATTTCGCCCACCAGAATGATGTCCGGGTCTTGACGCAATGCCGTTCGCAGTACGGAGGAAAATGTCAGCCCCACCTTAGTATTAACCTGAACCTGAGTAATTCGAGGCAGCCGATATTCAATCGGGTCTTCTGCGGTGATGATTTTCTTTTCCGGCTTGTTTAACAGCGTCAGTGCAGAATACAAGGTGGTCGTCTTACCACTACCGGTGGGGCCGGTCACCAGAATCATGCCATGAGGGCGCTGAATCAAAGTCTCGATTCGCAGGCGAATATCATCCGGCATACCCAGCTTATCCATCGATAAAGTGCCTTGCGACTGATCCAGCAAACGCATCACCACGCTTTCACCGTAGGGCGTAGGCAAGGTAGAAAGACGCACATCAATACTTTTGTTCATAACCCGGATATTAAAGCGACCGTCTTGGGGTAAACGCTTTTCTGAAATGTCTAACCCGGACATAATCTTCAAACGAGACACCAAGGCACTGGCAATGCGCTTCTCTTTCATGACTTGCTCTTGCAGCTCACCATCGATTCGCAAACGAACACGCAACACACCCTCGTCCGGTTCAATATGAATATCCGATGCCCGAACCTGAACCGCATCTTCAAAAATACTTTGAAGCATACGAACCACAGGCGCTTCGGAAGATTCACCCGTTGTCGCCAATTCATTCAAATCGAAATCGGTTGACGAGCCCAACTCATCCTCAAGTTCGGTCGCCAGCGAGGCAATTTCACCGGTTCTGCGATACGCCCGATCCAGCGCATCATTCAGTTCTTTTTCTTTCACAAACGCCGGATGCACAGGCCGCTTCAAGTGACGTTGCAATTCATCAATGGCCATCAAATCCAAAGGGTCGAGCATCCCGACCAGATAACCATCCGGCTGGTCGGCCAACAAAATAGCTCGGAAGCGCCGAGCCTGAGTTTCAGGCAGTTGTATAATCAAATCATTTTTCAGCTGGAAACGAACCAAGTCCACGTACGGGTAATTAAAGTGACCCGCCATGGCTTCAAGCATCTGTTGCTCTGTCACAAACCCCAGATCAATCAGAGCTTTACCAATTTTCTTGCCGCTGCGCTTCTGCTCTTCAAGCGCAGTCATCAGTTGCTTCTCTTTAATCAGCCCCTGATTGACCAGCAAATCACCAATTCTTACTCTTGGTTGCGCCATATCACTCTTGTTCCTTTGCCTTTTTCGCCAGCTCAGCCAACTCTTTATCCAACCGATTGGCCTGAACCACCGCGTAGCCCCGTGCGTTGGCCGGCAAGCTACCCGCCTGAAGGGCCAATTGATAAGCCTTATGCGCTTTTTCTTTTAACTGTACCGCTTCCAGCGAATACGCCATCGCCAACCACCAACGACCTTCAGTGGGCTGTCGCTGCACCAACAAATCGTAAGACTTCACCGACCGGACATGATCACCACTTCGTTGAAACGCATTCGCACAAATGGCCAGCAGTTCATCCGAGGCAGCAATGTCCAGTTTTTCCTGATCAATGTACTGCACCAGCGCCTCGGGCGAACGCTGCAGTAATATTCGGGCTTTCAAGGCCGCATATTTTGGATCAAAACCGGACACCAACAAGCCATCAACCAGAGCTTCACTGCGTTGAAAGTCTTCCGACTGAAAAGCCGTTAAAGCCGCTTCGTATTGTCTGACCGTTTCAGATTTAAACCTGGAGACTTTACCCGCTTCTACCTTTGCAGAGGCTCCACCATGGTCATGGGTTAAAGAAGTATTTACCGCTGAATCAATCTTCTTCGGAGCGTTCAAAGTTGCTTTTTCAGCTGTTTCAGTATTAACAGATCGAGTATTAACAGATCGAGTTTTAGCAGATTGAGCGTTAGCCACTTGAGTACTTGTGTCAGACACCTCCGGCGCATTGGTGGCAGTCACGCCCTGTGGAGCTGTATCCTTTTGATGAACTGTTGCTTTTTGCTGGGCTGGTTCTTTTTGATGAGCGACTTCTTCTCGCTGAATTGCCTTTTCTCGCGAAATAGCGCGCTCAATATTAGAATGGGTAATTCCGGCTTGCTCAGCCGTACCCTTATCCTTTGAAGTTTGTTGAACAACCTTTTGAGTTTGATCAACTTGAGTAATATCCGCTTCGGAAGCATTGCTCTGAGACTTAGCGCCCGTAGACATCGAGCCAACCGATGCCTTGCTGGAAGCTGAAGGTTCAGATTTTCCCAAGACCACGGCTTTGGCTTTTTTATTCTCTTCATGCTGAAGGGTTGGCTGTGTCTCTTTACTTTGAGCTACCTCGGCTTGAGTGGATGCCAATTCTGATTGAGACAAAGTGATTGAAGAAGCTTGATGACCGTACAAATCTTGATAGACAAAGTAAGAAGCCGCCAACGTGATCGCTGCCAACAGCACAAGCAGAAGTATTAATGCTTTATTAACGCCAGACCGCTTAACCTTGGGTTCAGCACTTTGCAAAACGCCCAAAATACTCTGATCATTCGAGTTCGGTTGTTTATCCAAGTCCTGCAGCACATCGTTGATCAAGCTCATGCAACTTTGGCCTTGCTGAATAAACGCTTAAAGAAGCCTTGTTTTTTCGATTTAAAGACGCTTTCCGAATCCTCCAACGCCTTCTTGACGTGGTATTTGTTCACCACTTTTTCACCTTGACTGTAAGCCACCAAAAGTGATTTCTGAGCAATGACATTGATCAACCTGGGTGTACCGCCAGTACCCTTGTTAAGAACCTTCAGTGCCCCATAATCAAATAACTTACCACCGTTATAACCCGCCACATGCACTCGCTGAGTAATATATTGATCCAGCTCGTCAAAGTTCAGGGTATCCAGATTAGACGCAAACGCCAGCCGCTGTCTCAGCTGACGAAACCTGTCTTTGAGTAATAGGGTATCCAGTTCCGGCTGCCCAAATAAAACGATTTGAATCAGCTTTTGTTGCTCCGTTTCCAGATTACTCAACAAGCGAACTTCTTCCAGGGTGTCTTCAGGTAAGGCTTGCGCTTCATCAATGACAAGCACGGTTTTTTTATTGGTTTTGGCTATCTCGATCAGGCGATCACTAATTTTCTCAATAAGCTGGTAATGATCCAACGCCTCCGCTTCTGCGATTTTTAATTCACGGGCCAGAGAGCGTCTTAACACTTCCGGTGGCATCATCGGGTTCGGAATATAAGCCGTAATAAACTCTGAGCTGCCTAATTGATTCAACAATTTACGACAGAGAACCGTTTTTCCGGTGCCCACTTCCCCCGTCACCTTTACAAACCCTTCGCCTGTGCCTAAGGCAAACACCAAGGTGTTGAAACACTCTTTATGGGTTTTTAAATTTACAAAAAACTGGGTATTGGGCGCCAACGTGAATGGCAACTTGGAGAACCCAAAATGCGTACACATTTGGTCCATTATTTCCCTGGGATGCTTTGCCACCTAATCACCTTGACTCAAGACATTCATGTTAAATTTCATCGCTTCGCTGACTCTTTAAACTAACTGCATTTGTTATTTGAAAAAGTCGGGGAATCGTTGACGCACGCTCTGCATTTCTTTTTCCCAATCGCGGTCTTCTACAATTTGCGGCTTTAACAAAATCACCAGCTCAATCTTTTCCGTTACATCTCTTTCCTGGGTAAACAGACGACCAATGCCCGGAATGTCTTTCAATAACGGAACCCCGGCATCCAGCTGGGAGCTGCGTTCTTCCATCAAACCGCCAATCACAATCACCTGACCACTTTTGGCCCGAACGATACTGTCCGTTTCACGAATGGTAGAAAACGCCAATGGCAGAACCAGGTCACCCGTATCACCCAAGGTAATGGTTTTACTTTGATCTTCCACTTTAGAAATGGCCGGATGCACATGCAGAATCACTTCCGAATCTTCGCCAATATGCGGTGTCACGTCCAACGCGATGCCCGAAAAGAATGGCGTCAAAGTGATGTCCGGCGTATCACTGGTGGAAGACGAAGTACTGGTGGTGGTGCTCGAAACGTCAGTGACAAAAAACTCGTCCGTCCCCACTTTGATCACCGCTTTCTGGTTATTCACTGTGGCGATGCGCGGGCTGGATAACACACTGACATCGCCCTGTGACTCAATCAGGCTGATAATCGCGTTGAAATCGGTAAAATTCAGACCAAACTGAAACACCCCTTCGATGGTCGAATCCACCAAGGTTTGTAGGTTACCCTGGTCAAAACCCACCACAATTTCATTGGACGTATCGGTGATGTCCGAGCCAAAGCCATTACCAAACGTGTCCCACTGAATACCCGCCTGGTAACCATCGGATAAACTGACTTCCAACAGCTTGGCTTCAATAATCACTTGCTTCTTAAGGTTCAACTCCGCACGTTCCAGCATTTGCTCAATATTACGAAGCTCGGTTGGGTAGGCTCTGACAATCAGCAACCCGGTATGAGGGTCGGTAATCACTTTACTGCCACTGCCTTCGCCCACCATCATGGTGACGCTGCGTAATAAATTCTGCCAGAAGTCCACTTGGGTATTGGTCTGCACCTTGGCACTTTGCATGGTTTCAGCGGAGCTGGATTCCGTGGATGACGTCGATGAACTTTCAGAACTGCTGGAAAATGAAACCTGACCACTGCTGATTAACGTTGAAGATTGGCCAATACGAACCAGATTCGGATAATTGATCGGAAAAACCTTGGTTTGAATTTCTCTTGGTACGATTTGATAACCGTAGGCTTTTGGCAAAAAGTCGAAACTGTAAATATCCCGAACGGCTCTCAGCGTTTCTTCCAAAGTCACATTTTTAAGACGAATTGAAATGTCACCGGTTACGTCCGGGTGCACCACCATATTTTTATCTGTGCCATCCACCAAACTCATAAAAAACTGTTTGGCCGGCGTATCACTGGCAACCACATCGAACCGAATGGCATCCATTGATGTCGGCGTCAATGGCGGTAACATCAAATCCGATAATGCCTGAGGCAAGGCAGCCGGAAATTTTGACTTATTGTTTGAAGAACTGACAGCGGCATCACTCTCCGCAGACAAGCCCGTCTTAGCTGAAGATAGTTCAAGGTTTGCTGTCGGCTGAGTTTGAGTCGTCTGACAACCAGCCACAAACAGCACGGCCAATAAACTCAGTCGATGTGTGAACTTAATATGATTCATGTCAGTTACTCAGTCTCTCTTTTGATTGTAAAGCCCTTGGCCTGATTCAGAACCAAAACTTTTCTTTTGCCTGCCACGTTCAGAGTGACTTTATCTTGATCAATACGAACAACTTTGGCCCCCGACACAAAGTCTCCGACCGCAACCACTTGCTCATTAATGACTGCACGGTTTCTTTGCTCGGAAGTTAATACCTGCGTTAACCGATAGCTGTGCGCTGAATACGTTTTAGTGGCTGACACCTGACCAAACCCTGGTGGTTTCATCGGGTCTGCCAGGGCACTGCTCGCCAGGACACTGCCCACCAGGACACACGACCCCATAAAAATAGCTTTGAGCGGCATTACACCACCCGAAACCGATTGATTATTGATAAACACCAATTAAGTCCTCACTTGTGCTTAAGGTATATACTTCCAGACTTAACTGTCCTACGGGATAATCCTTCATTTGATACACCAGATTTTGCCAGAACACTTTCTCCGGCAAGGCTTCCACCCGGCTTAAATAACGCTGGACCTGATCGTATTTGCCCGTCAGCTTGAGTTTAATCGTATGCTGGTACAAATCGGCCCCGGCCTCACTGCCGATTTTAATCGGTACTGCGGACTGTGTTTTCACCGATGTTAGTTTCAAACCCGACTCTTTGTTCAAAAGAGAGGCCAAAACGTCCGACATTTGCTCAGGTTCTATTAGCTTGTCCGTAATACTTTTAATTTGTTGCTGGTATTCACTTGATCGTGCCCGCTGTTGCTCAATCTGCTCCCGTGTTTTCTTATTCGGGTCGAACTTTGATTCTGCTATGATCTGTGCGATGTCTGCGTTTATCTTTAACGTTTGAGCTTTAATATCGGCTTCCAGCTTGGCCAATCGTTTGCGTTCAGCAATTAACGGGTCAAAAGCCAACAGCTGGAACAACATATAAAGCACGATCAGGACAGTCGCAAAGACAATACCTCGCTCTCTGACACTGAGTTCATTCAGCTTTAGGGAAAGAACTTGCCATTTATCCTTCATCTTTTCCCCTCGCACGTTCCGTGCTCAACACAAAATGGAGGTAGGATGAGTTTTCCGCATCACTTTCCAAATCAAAAATATTAAATGCCCGGCCATTAAATGAGTCGGCTTTTTTCAGACCGTCAATGTAACCCGGTAACACATCCGCTTTTGAAACCAGTCCAGACAAACGAATGGAACGCCCCTCATTCAAAAGATCCACCCGTGTCAGCCAAACGTTTTGGTGATCAAAATCAGATAAGTCATTCAGCACTTTGGAAAAATTTTGAGCTTCTTTCAGCGAATCCGATTGCAAATAATCCAACAACTTCAGTTTATTCGCATTCTCCATTCTCAAACTATTGAGCTGTTCAGCCAAAGTCTGATTTTTCAATATCTTAGGGTACTTTCGCTTAGCTTCCGCCAGTTCATTTTTCTTGGCCGCCAACGTCTGATTCAGTGATTCTAATTTAGCATCCGCAGAAATAATCGGGTAATAGATAACACCAGAAATAATTAACAAGAGCACCAGCATCGCAACCGTATACTGTGCCATTTGCAGCGCAGAGAGAACGATAACCGGCGGTTTGAAATCATCGCTGTAAAAGTTAATCCTCTGATTAATTCTCAAGCCAGCCTCCCGCAACCGCACCTATCGCAGCAGTACACTGATTCATGACATCCTGGCAAGCGGCCTCATAAGTGATATTCTCAGCGGACGGCCATAACCAAGGCTGAACATTTACAGGCATTTTTTCATTTAAAACACTGGATAACCGGAGTAGATTCACATCCGCAGGCATTAAAATCACGTTATTGACGGCACCTTTACCCAGTTGACTCTCGTAATAATCAAGCGAACGCTTAATATCAAACATCACCTGATCACACTGGGCTAAGTCATAATCGGTCAGTTCTTCTTCATTCCACCCGGTTAAACGATCCACCCCCGAATCAATGTTACGAGCCAAATATAAATTACCGGATTCAACCAACCTCATTTGACCGGAAGTCGCCCCTAACGAAACCAACCCCGTTCCTTCCCCTTCGGTCATACCGGAAGCAAACAGCAAATTACTCAACGAAACTTCGTGTATAGAAATGTTTTCAATGTTTAAGTCATGCTCATCGCACACCGAAACAATGCTCTGAACCAGCGATTTATCCACCACCGCAACGTAAATCATCTTCATTCGGCCACGATACGCATCTTCGGGCAAAACAAAGAAATCCATCACTACTGAGTCAATGGGCTGGGAGATAAGGTCTTTGACACGCCAACGAATGGCGTCCGACAGTTCATTATCAGGCACATCCGGTGCGTCGATTAACAACAGGTTGTATTTTTCTTCAGACAACGAAATATAAACATCGCCACGCATACGAGTGGACTCAACCAATACCTCCAACGCTTCTGACCAGTTTCCATCTGAACACGCCTGAAACTGGGCGTCTTTAACATGCAGACCACTGAGTGTGTCCATTAAAACCCACGACACACCTGCCGCATCAATTGAAATACCGTTTAGAACGCTGTTGATTTTCTTCTTTTTGAGCCGTGGCCATTGCACCATCAAAAAACCTTGGGTAGAAAATAAATTTAGAATTATTCAGGTAAGTTTAGCAACAAATCTAAACCTTATTAGTAAGATCTACGCCTAAATCGTTAAATTTTATTGAAAAACTGTATTTTCACTAAACTATCGGTCAAAAGCAGGCAAACCTGAGAACTATCGTATCCTCCCATTTATTCCAGAGCCCAACCTCCCTTCTGACAACCACACATCTAACAACCAGCCTTAACCGCCGATCTTACAAAGCGCCTTTAAATCCACTTTGTCGCCACGCTTCATAGCTGATAATCGCGACCGAGTTAGAAAGGTTTAAACTTCGATTATTCTCCTGCATCGGAATTCTAATTCGCATTTCCGGCGGAATAGTGTCCATGATGTCCGGGTCCAGACCACTGGTTTCTGAACCAAACAACAACACATCGCCCTCCTGATATTCGATCGAAGTGTGATCCCGCGTGCCTTTAGTGGTACAGGCGATGATGCGCCGACCTGCTACGTGTTCTGCAAATGCCTGATAATTAGCATGACGGGTAACATTGGTAAGATCGTGATAATCCAGCCCGGCGCGGCGTAGGTTTTTTTGTTCAAGGTCGAAGCCCAGAGGTTCGATAAGATGCAGGGAACAACCATTATTGGCGGCCAAACGGATGATATTTCCCGTATTAGGGGCAATGCGAGGTTCAAATAATGCGATATGAAACATAGAAAAAACAACTAGTGGATAAAGTGAGCATTATAATAAAGAAACCTGAATAATACGTTATTTCTCAATATAATTTATAGTCTGAGACCTTTCAGCCTAGGAACCCGGCCCCATGGAAGAACCTGCAGCACCAACGGAACAGTCATCGACCAAACATTCACCGGCATCGAACAAGTCTGTTGATACTCTTCATGCGCAGACAGACAGTAGCGCAGGCTTAACTGCCAACGACAGCAAACTGACTCTGTTGGCCATTGCAGCGTTTCTGCTGATTGGTGTTCATTTCAATTTCAGCAATACCGGCGGCACGGGTCTGGAGATGCCTTATAATGCCTTTGGCTGGATCTTCATCAGCCTCATCATCGGCCTCGGTTTAAAACACATTTCTGACGTCAAGGTCTGGCACTCCGATAACATCCTGCGATTAATTTCAGTCATCATGATTGCCATCTGCGTCCCGGTATTATTCCAGGTATCGTTGATCACACCTCAATCGACTGCCCTCGCCAGCACCCGAATTTTAGGAATTTTTACCGGGTTACTGATTACTTTAATTGCCTTTCAGTGTTTTAGAAGCCAGGACAGCTGGCACCGCCTCTTAACCATCATTGCTTACGCAGGCCTGTTAGAAGCAATACTTTGCCTGGTTCAGCAGTTTTTGCCTGAGATAGCCTCACTCGGGGTTTATAAACCCGAATACGGGCGTCCTTTCGGAACGTTCCAACAACCCAACGTCAGTGCCAGTTTTATTGCGACCGGATTAGCCTGTTCACTGTTTCTGACACTGAACGGTTCATCAACAAAAACAACAACAAAAACAACAACCAACGAACAAAAATCAAAAAGAACCTATTCATTCGGGCAACTAACGCTTCACACGATCATTCCTTTTTTCTGCGGGTTTGCCATTCTTTTACTCGGCTCCCGAACTGGCGTACTTTCCACACTTATGGTCATTGTGTTCACGCTGCCGTTCATATATCAAACATTCAAAAACAAAACAGCCGACACCCATTTCCGGAAAACCGTATGCCTGTGGTTTGGCAGCCTCATAATAGGTATTGCAGGTGCGACCAGCACATTGCTCTTATCTTCAGAGAGCGGACGCAGCCTGGAGTCCATTCAAACCACACACAACAGAGAAAATATTTACACCCAAGCCTTTGATATGATTTCCGACAAGCCTTTGACAGGCTGGGGCTACGGCAACTTCGAATACAATTTCCTTCATTACTATGCAAAAAAGCACGCTCAGGGAGACTACCAACACGCCATCGTTCCTAACCTGGATCACCCGCACAACGAATTACTGTTATGGGCGGTCGAAGGTGGGACTATTCCTGCGGCATTATTAATTGCATTAATGCTGTGGCTGATCTTTCGAGCCATCAAACAGCTCGGAGCCCCTCGTGGATTAATGGTGCTCGCGTTAATTCTGCCATTATCAATCCACGCCAATACCGAATACCCCTTCTATCAATCCATTGGGCACTGGCTGGTATTTTGTCTTCTCACCGCATGGTTGATTTGGTCCACGCAACAAACCAAATCGTCGGCATTAAAGTTTGATTTCTTTGTTCGGTGTTTTGCCTGGGTCACACCTTTCATTGCGATACCAGTGATGGTGCTCAACCTCCAGGCCATCCACAAAGTCACTCAGTTTCATGCCAATAAAAAAACAGACTTTCGCTATCTGAGTGAAGTCGTTCATCCATCCGGCATTTGGAAGCGGTTCTTTTTTGACGTGATGACTTTCCGACTTATCCACGGGTTAAAAGCCAAAGATCCGGCACAAATAAAACCCTACATAAGCTGGGCCGAAGGATTTTTATTACACACCCCAAGGGTAAATATTTACTTTAATTTGGCGAACGCCTATTGGGCCATTGGCCAGCAGGAACAAGCATTAGAAGTACTGAAAACCGCTGCCTTTTTGTACCCGAAAAACCCTAAAGTACATGAAGCATTAGCAAATACGGAGTCCGTCTGGATAAGAATCAAGAATCACCAGGCACAAAAAAGCAGCCCCTAGGAGCTGCTCTTGGAAACAGATCAACACATTTTAGTGTGTAGCTTCTGCCTCTGCCGCTTCTTGCTGCTTACGCTTCATGGCATCAGCAAAGATGGCATCAAAATTCACAGGCGCCAACATGAACGGCGGTAAGCTGCCCTTCATTACAACACTGTCAATGGTTTCACGCGCATAAGGGAACAAGATATTCGGGCAGAACGCACCCAATGCATGCGCCAGACGAGGGCCTTCTAACCCTTGAATCGCAAAAATACCCGCTTGCTTAATTTCAACCAACAAAGCAACTTCATCGTCCTGCTTTGCTGTCAATGTGATGGTTAGTACCACTTCGTACAAGTCCTCACCAACTTTGGTATTGCCTGTATTCAAGTCCATGTGAACTTGTGGTTTCCATTGACTCTGAAAAACCTGTGGAGCTCTTGGAGACTCAAAAGAAAGGTCTTTCAGGAAAATACGTTGCAGTGCAAAACCTGCACCTTGTTGTTCTTGTGCGCCTTCTGCTGCACCTTGGTTTTCTTCAGCCATAACTTACAGTACCTGTATCTTTATTTTTTTACTCTGCACCGATGTATAAATAACCAAACTTAAAATCGTGCAGCAATCGAAAGTGCCTTAACACTACACAACGAATAATCCAAAAACAACCATTGAAAAAACAATGCGCAGTCCCAATGGATTAACGGCTTTTTATAAAAGAAGTATTTAAGAAACCACCGAAGACAAAAGCTCGTCCAGTTTGTCGCTGCGCTCTAACGCGTAGAGGTCATCACAGCCGCCGATGTGTTGCTCTCCAATCCAGATCTGAGGCACCGTCCGCTGTTGGCTTTTTACCATCATTTCACGACGCAGTTCCGGGTCACCATCCACGATAAGCTCTTTGAACTCAACCGATTTAGACGCCAGCAAATGCTTAGCTCTGGTGCAATACGGGCAATAATTACTGCTATACACAACAACTTCTGACATCTAAACCTCTACTTTATAAATCAAAGACAAGTTAACAGTTCGATCAAGATTAAGACTCAACCGGCAGATTCAGGCTTGTCCACTCTGCCATACCACCAGACAGGCGAGAAACATCCTCAAAACCGTTTTTGCGCAAAATCGCTCCGGCCGCGTTGGACGTTTGCCCCATTTTACAGACAACGATGATTGGCTTGGCCTTATGAGGTTCGATTTCTCCCAGCTTATTCGCCAAAGAAGCAAAAGGAATATTAATGGCATTCAGGATGTGACCTTTCTTGAAATCCGCCTTATCACGAATGTCTAAAATCACTGCACCTTCTTTATTCATCTTCATTACCGTCTGCTGAGTAGACAGCGTTTTACCGCCTTTACGTGTTTCAGACAAAATAAATAAAGCCAACAACACAAACCAAACACTTACCAAAGCAATGTTGTTTGTAGCAAATTCGAGTACCTGTTCCATTCAATTTTCTCATTTGTGGGTAACGTATGGCGCGTAATAATACAGTTTCCCGGCGGTAATTTAAAACGCTTGTTCGCACCGACTGATAACTTGTATCAATAAATCCATGCCTTATATCGGATGTCAGCCACGCCAAAACAACCAATCCCCTGTCTCAGGATGACTTCTCAGCCGATTTTGAGTAAAATTTGCCACCTCAAAAACATGCAAACAACAACCCTGTTCCGAGGCAGCATGACAAAGCAAACCACCGCTCTTATTATCCTTGATGGTTTTGGCCATCGTGTCGAAGAAGACAACAACGCCATTCTTAACGCAAAAACCCCTGTTTGGGATCGCTTAATCAAAGAACAACCAAACACGTTAATTAATACATCCGGCATGGCGGTAGGTTTGCCAGAAGGGCAAATGGGGAACTCCGAAGTTGGTCACATGAACCTGGGCGCAGGCCGTATTGTTTACCAAAACTTTACCCTGATTACCAAAGCCATCGAAACCAAAACGTTTTTTGACAACACCGCGCTTTGCAATGCCGTGGATACAGCCAACAAGCACAACGGGGTAGTTCATATTCTTGGCTTATTATCCCCTGGGGGTATCCACAGCCACGAAGATCAACTTAAAGCCATGGTCGAATTAGCAGACCAGCGCGGCGCCAAGGAAATTTATGTTCATGCCTTCCTAGATGGTCGCGACATGCCACCGCGCAGTGCCGAACCTTCCATTCAAGCCATGGACAAGCTCCTTGCTGAAACAGGCAAAGGCCGGGTGGCCTCTCTGGTGGGTCGCTATTACGCGATGGATCGTGATAACCGCTGGGATCGAGTAGAAGCGGCCTATAAGTTGCTGACTGAGGGCAAAGGCGAGTTCCAAAGCGACAACGGCGTGGCAGGCCTGGCTGCGGCCTATAAGCGAGACGAAAACGACGAATTTGTAAAAACCACCGTATGTGCCTCCGGCGAACAAACGGCAGCCACCATTCAGGATGGCGACTCGGTTATCTTCATGAATTTCCGTGCCGACCGGGCACGCGAATTGACCCGCGCCTTCATCGAAGATGACTTCTCCGGTTTTGAACGTGCAGTGCGTCCAAAACTGGCAGACTTTGTCATGCTGACGGAATTCGCGGCAGACATCAAAACAAGCTGTGCTTACCCACCTGCCGAATTGAAAAATTCATTGGGAGAATTTGTTTCAGCACAAGGCATGACTCAGCTGCGAATTGCAGAAACAGAAAAATACGCTCATGTGACCTTCTTCTTCTCTGGCGGCCAGGAAGCCGAGTTTGAAGGCGAGACCCGAATTCTGGTTCAATCCCCTGACGTTGCAACCTACGACCTTCAACCTGAAATGAACGCACCGGAAGTTACCGACAAACTGGTGGAAGCCATTAAGAGCGGCAAATACGACCTGGTCATTTGTAACTATGCTAACGGCGATATGGTCGGCCACACAGGCAAATACGACGCCGCCGTCAAAGCAGTTGAAGCCTTAGACGTGTGCATTGAGCGCGTGACCAACGCCATTCTCGAAGTCAACGGCCATTGCTTAATCACAGCCGACCACGGCAACTGCGAACAAATGCAGGATTACGAAAGCGGTCAGGCGCACACCCAACATACCACCGGCCCGGTGCCTTTGGTGTATGTAGGCAATAACGCCGAGCTCACGCTAAAAGACGACGGCGCTCTGTGTGACATCGCACCAAGCCTGTTATCTTTGATGGGTCAACAACCGCCGGCTGAAATGACGGGAAAATCTCTGGTTCAGAAATAAATCACTGTCAAAAATAAGCCATTGAGTTGCTGCGTTCATCCAACCCTGTTTGTTCGCAACAGAAACCTTCGAAGACGACCACTGATGGGATCATCAGAGTTCTTCGAAGGCATTCTCCCCTTCGTTTTACACTCTATCGACATTACCTTTCCAAACAAATGTTTGATTTTTCAGCGAAGTTTCTTAAAACTACGGTTCTCTCTTTCCATGCCAGATAATTCATTCACATGAAACCGAGCACTCTTTTTCTTTGTTTTTTCCTGATATTAAGCGGGTTCCCAGTCGTACAAGCCGAAAGCGTGTCGGAAGTTGAACAAAACATCACTCAGCAAAAAAAAGAAATTGAAAAGCTCAGACGCAAAGTCAAAGCACTGACCCGCCAGCAAGATAAGCAAAATAAAGCACTGCAAGCCACCAGCAGAAAAGTCAGCAACGCGCGCAAGAACATTCTGAACACCAAAAAACAGCTGTCTCAGACCCAATCCAAGCTGGCTTCTTTGCGGGAACAAAACCAGACAATCAAACGCACCCTGAACAAAAGTAAGCAGGAAATCCGGCAACTGCTGGTTTCCGTTTACAAAAATCAAGACAACAGCCAACTGAAGTTATTACTAAGTCAGGACTCCCCACAAACCCTGACCCGACTCCTTAAATACCATAACTATCTACAACAGGAACAACTTTCGAAAATAGAAAAGCACCTTAAAACGCTTGAAGACTTTCGGGAAAACGAAAAACAACTCACAACCGAGTTAGTCTCTTTACAGGAATTAAAAAAGAAACAAGAACTCGAACAAGTCACTCTGGCGCAATCCAAGCAAGCGCAACAACACGAACTGAACAAATTAAAACAATCGGTCAAAACCGAAGCCGGTCGCCTGAAGAAAAAGCAAGCCGACCAACAAAGGCTAAACAAACTTTTGGTCGATATGAAAAAAGCACTGGAAGACATCAATGCGTTAGCAGGCAGCCGACCATTCAAAGCCGACAAAGGCAAGATGCCCTGGCCGGTCAAAGGCCGTATTGTCCGCTCCTTTGGCAGCGCACTGGCGGGCGGCAAACTGAAATCCAACGGCGTGTTATTGTCGGCTCCGGCGGGTAAGCCGGTCAAAGCCATTCATAACGGCCGAGTCGTATTCTCGGACTGGTTCAGCGGCTTTGGGTTGTTAACCATTATTGATCACGGCAACGGCTATATGAGTTTGTACGGACAAGCGGAGTCCGTCATCCGCGAGCCAGGCGAATGGGTAAATATCGGCGACACCATTGCTTATACCGGCAATACTTCGGACACCGACATTGACGGGATATATTTTGAGATCAGGCACAAAGGAACACCAATCAACCCGAAAAGATGGTGTACAGGCCGCTAATATCGTTATAGCATTAATCAGTTATCAACAATTTTATTACTACTATAAAAAAGGTGTATAGATGAACCTGACTGCGAAAAGCAGCTTGGCATTTGTTTTATCAGCGACAATGATGCTGAACTGGAATACCGCCGCTGCGGAAGATGAACTACCGGTCACCCCTTCATCTCAACTTCCTGCACCTGTTTTACTTGCTGAAGATCAGTCTTCGCCGGAGCCGGATTTAAACGAATCTGATGCAGATATTTCCGCCGCCGAAGACGTTGCAGAGATCCCTGAAGACGCCCGTCTGCCGCTGAAAGAACTGCGACTTTTTGCCGAAATATTTAACAACATCCGCACCTCGTACGTTGAAACTGTTGATGATAAAACATTACTTCAGAATGCGATTCGCGGCATGCTTTCCGGGTTAGATCCGCATTCTGCTTACTTAGATTCCAAAGTTTTCGAAGAACTTCAAATCAACACCTCCGGCGAATTTGGCGGATTAGGCATTGAAGTTCAAATGGATAACGGTTTTGTCCGGGTGGTGACGCCGATTGATGAGACCCCTGCCTTCCGCGCCGGTTTAAAGTCCGGCGACCTGATCATGAAGCTGGATGAAAAGCCGGTGAAAGGGATGTCCCTTGATGATGCCATCAAACACATGCGTGGTGAGCCAGGTTCCGACATTGTTCTGACTGTCCTTCGTGAAGGCGAAGAGCAACCTCTTGAATTTACCGTGACCCGCGACGTGATAAAAGTCACCAGCGTTCGCCATCGCTGGCTGGAAGACGGTTACGCCTACGTTCGAATTTCCCAGTTCCAGGTACAAACCGGCGAAGACCTCAACAAAGCTATTGTAAAACTGCAAAAAGACGGTCAGGAACTGAAAGGTCTGGTGCTCGATTTAAGAAACAACCCAGGCGGCGTATTACAGGCATCGGTTGATGTGGTTGATACTTTCTTAACCAATGGCCTTGTGGTGTATACCGAAGGTCGAATCAACAGCTCGAAATCCCAATTCCATGCCACACCGAAAGATTTAATCAACGGCGCACCGATCGTCGTCCTGATCAACGGTGGCTCGGCATCCGCTTCCGAAATTGTGGCCGGGGCACTGCAGGATCATCGCCGCGCAATCATTATGGGCACTCAAAGCTTCGGTAAAGGCTCGGTTCAAACCGTCATTCCGGTGGATGCAGAAAACGGCATCAAACTGACCACTGCCCGTTACTACACGCCGAACGGCCGCTCGATTCAGGCTCAGGGCATTGAACCGGACATCAACATCGAACGCGCTAAAGTAGAAACCATCAAACCTCGTGCCCGCTACAAAGAAGCCGATTTAGCAGGCCATTTAGAAAATGAAAATGGGGACGATAAGAAAGAAGATAATGAAGAGAAGTTAGCTGAAAAAGATTATCAGTTATCTGAAGCACTGAACGTTCTGAAAGGCTTCAACATTTTGTCTTCTAACGAGTAAATTTAAGACAGTTACTGATGATTGTTTTACCTCTGAGAACCCTGCTTCGTGCAGGGTTTTTATTCTCCGTTTTAGCTTTCACAAGCCTGATGAATTCACAGGCCTCCGCAAACTCAGCGACCAACCTTAAAGCCATTGATTCGCCCAAAGTCACCATCATCATCGACGATGTCGGCAACAACGAATCCAGAGGCTTACGAACCGTCAACCTGCATGGCCCGGTCACTTTGGCCATATTACCAGAGCGTCCATTTTCAGCCGAGCTGGCCAATAAAGCCCACGCCATCGGCAAAGAAATCATCCTCCATGCCCCCATGGAAAACCTGAGAGACGCCCCGTTGGGCGGTGGCGCGTTGACTTCCGACATGAGCTCCAGGCGCTTTAAATCTCAGTTGCTCAAGAACATCGAATCTATCCCCCACCTCATGGGCATCAACAACCATATGGGCAGTCTGCTCACCACCAAGCATCTTCAAATGAACTGGACCATGAAGATACTGAAAGACAAAAACCTGATGTTCGTCGACAGCCGGACGAATCCCAAAAGCATCGCCAAAGAAGTGGCCATGCTTTACAACATCCCCACTGTTTCCCGGGACATATTTCTGGATCACGAACGGAAAACGGATTACATCGCGAAACAGTTTGAAAAATGCTTAGCCCTTGCAGTCAAAAACGGCAATTGCCTGATGATTGGGCATCCTTACCCCGAAACCTTAGCGCACTTAGAGAAGGCATTGCCGTTATTGGTCAAACGTGGATTTCAACAACAGCCCTTGTCCCGACTGATTGAACAGGAAACCCTGGCACGTAATCCCCCGAGACAACCGAGCATAGACAATGTAACGCCTCGCCAACTGGAAGTGTCTTTCAAAGACCTTTGACAACAATCTCTTATATACAATATGCCAAATACTAAAAAGCCGATGCAATTTAACATCGGCTTTTTAGTTTGGAACCAGAAAGTTAATCATCTGGCTTTAAAGTCGTCAATTAAATACGAACTTCAACACCTTGCTCAGCCATGTATTCTTTGGCTTCTGGCACAGAGTATTCACCAAAATGGAAAATGCTGGCCGCTAGCACAGCGTCCGCTTTACCTTCCTTAACGCCATCCACCAGGTGCTGTAGATTACCGACACCGCCGGATGCGATCACAGGCACAGCTACAGCATCACTGATTGCACGGGTAACGCCCAGATCAAATCCTTGCTTCACACCGTCCTGATCCATGCTGGTCAATAAGATTTCACCTGCACCGTATTCTGCCATTTTAACGGCCCATTCCACGGCATCAATGCCCGTTGGTTTACGGCCGCCGTGGGTAAAGATTTCCCATTTGTTCTCACTGACTTTTTTGCAGTCAATCGCAACCACAATGCACTGAGAGCCAAAACGCTCCGCCGCTTCTTTTACAAACTCCGGGCGCTTCACTGCAGCACTGTTAATGCTGACTTTATCCGCCCCGGCATTCAGCATGGTTCTGATGTCGTCCAGCTCACGAATGCCGCCACCCACAGTCAACGGAATAAATACTTCACTGGCAATGGCTTCCACAGTATGCACCGTAGTATCACGACCTTCGTGAGTCGCCGTAATATCCAGAAAGGTAATCTCATCTGCGCCTTGTTCGTTATAGCGCTTGGCAACTTCCACAGGATCACCTGCGTCTCGGATATCAACAAACTGAACGCCTTTTACAACGCGACCGTTTTCAACATCCAAACAAGGAATAATGCGTTTGGCTAAAGCCATGGGTTGTTCCTCAACTAAATAGATATTGGATGGATCAGGCCTTGCCGTCCCAGTTTGCAAAGTTTTTCAACAGTTGCAAACCAGCGGTATGGCTTTTCTCCGGGTGGAATTGAACGGCAAACAGATTTTCTTTTGCCAAGGCCACGTCAAAGCTCAAGCCGTATTCACAGGTCGCTCTGACCAGAGAAGGCTCATCGGACTTCACATAAAAGCTGTGCACGAAATAAAAACGGCTGTTATCTTCAATGCCCTGCCACAATGGGTGATCAATCTGCTTCACCTGATTCCAGCCCATATGAGGCACTTTCAGCTTTTCGCCCGTTGCGTCCGTCAGACCTTCGCCAAAGAAGCGTACATTTCCAGGCAACAGGTTAATGCAATCCACTCCGCCATTTTCTTCACTGTGCGCCATCAAAGCCTGCATTCCTACGCAGATGGCCAAGACCGGCTTTTCAGCAATGGCTTTTTGTACCACCCGATCCATACCCAGACGACGAATTTCAGCCATACAGTCACGAATCGCACCCACACCGGGAAACACAACACGATCGGCCGCTTCGATTTCTGCCACGTCCGAAGTAATTACAATCTTACTGTCACACACATGCTCCAGCGCGCTGGCCACGGAGTGCAAATTGCCCATGCCATAATCAATCACTGCAATGGTCGACATTCAGTAAACTCCAATCATTCAATAAACAACCTGAATCGAGTCAGGATAAAAAATCAGCTACAGACAGCCTTTGGTCGAAGGCATCATGCCTGCCATGCGTTCATCCACAGACAATGCCATACGCAAGGCACGGCCAAACGCTTTAAAGATCGTTTCGGCCTGGTGGTGGGTGTTCTTACCACGCAAGTTATCAATGTGCAGCGTAACCTGGGCGTGGTTGATGAAACCGTGGAAGAATTCTGAGAATAAGTCCACATCAAAACCGCCCACAGAACCACGGGTAAAGTCAACGTGCATTTGCAGGCCCGGACGACCGGAAAAGTCAATCACTACGCGTGACAGCGCTTCGTCCAAAGGCACATACGCATGGCCATAACGAGTCATGCCCTTTTTGTCGCCGACCGCTTTGGCAAACGCCTGCCCCAGCGTGATGCCTATGTCCTCAACCGTATGATGGGCATCAATGTGCAAATCACCGTTCGCCACAATGTCCAGATCAATCAAACCATGACGAGCAATCTGATCCATCATGTGATCCAGAAAAGGAACACCCGTCTCAAAGTTTGCTTTACCGGTACCATCCAGGTTCACCGAAACCTTGATTTGAGTTTCCAACGTATTACGTTCAACTGTGGCCGTACGTGCCGACATGTGTGCCTCCAAAACAGAATTCTTCAAAAGAACCCCAAGAAATAATCGCTATTTATCAAATGGCCGAATATTATAGCGGTTTTATGACCAGCACCATAGCTCTTCTACATCCATAGATAGATCGGCTAAGATTATTATAAATAACAGAGGGAGTTTGATCGTGCCCGTTATCCTTAGAAAAGTAACGTCTCCTGTGGATCAAGACCAGATTGATCTAAATAAAACCTTTGGCGAACTGCAAGAACTGATCATTAACGATCAGGTTGTTAAGAACGACAACGGCCACACAGAGCAACTGATTTCCCAATTTAATGAGCCCGACCACAAATGGATCGCCTCTGCATTTTTTAATGATCGCATCATCGGTGCCATTTGCGTGGAAGAGCAAACGGGCCAGTTTAAACTGAGCAACTTTACCGTTCGAAAAGTCACCCAGGACCGAGGCGTCGGCCACCGACTGCTCGACCTGACCTTAGTGGAAGCCAAGGGCAAAGCGGTACTTTTGGAATTGACCCGAGATCAGAATGTGCTGATGAAAAACTGGTTAAACCAATATCAGGCAGAATTTGTTTCCAATACTGCATCCACCAGCCTTTACAAAATTGTCCCTAGTGAACATGAACAATAATCCCTACATTCGTAACTATCAGTTTGGCCGCTTCACTATCTTTTTGGTGATCGCCGCATGCATTTGGGTGCTAAGCCAAAAACCCGAACTCATGAATCTTCAGGAATCGAAGTCTCATGAATTCAGAGATCAGCTGAAACAAAAAATGGATAAACTGTCCCTTCAGTACTTCATTGATACCAACATTGAAGGAGAGTGTACATTGGTGATCATGGAAGATGGCGAGCCACAAGCGCTGACAGAGTACGACAGCACCAGTGACTTAGCGTGTAAGCGAATACTCCCTTACATCAAAGCCCCAAAGTCTAAAGACAACGCGGGCTCTGATATTCAAATCCAGAATCCATCCTGACAAGATCTTTATGACGGAATGAATCAAGACGCTCTTTATTCAGATTTCATCGTCATCGGCGCTGGCGTAGTGGGTTTGGCCATTGCTAAAGCGCTGTCGGATCACGCCCGCTCATGCATCGTCCTGGAAAAAAACGCACTGTTTGGTGAAGCCACCAGCAGCCGCAACAGCGAAGTGATTCATGCCGGTATTTACTACCCGCAAGGCTCATTGAAAGCAAAGTTATGCGTGCAAGGAAAACAACTACTTTACCAGTATTGTGAACAACGAAAGATACCTCACCAACGGTGTGGGAAACTCATTGTCGCCACCTCATCCAATGAGGAAGATCAGCTCGACGCAATACAGGCCAAAGCCAACCATAATCAGGTGCACGACCTTTCCTTCCTAAACCAAAATCAGGTTTCTGCTCTGGAGCCCAACGTCAAAGCAAGTGCAGCGCTGATCTCGCCTTCCACCGGCATCATCGACGCGCACCAGTTAATGTTAGCCATGGTGGGGGATATTGAAGACGCCGGGAATGCCATCAGCTATCAGTCCGAAGTCAAACACATCGAGCAAACGGTCACCGGTTGGCGACTTCAGGTGATGAACCAAGGGGAACTTCTTGCCGTTGAATGCAAGTGGTTAATCAACGCCGCTGGCTTAGAAGCCAACCAGTTGGCAAGTCATTATTCCGACAAACCGCCCGCCCTGTATTACTGCCGGGGTCTGTATTTCAGTTATGCAGGCAAAGCTCCGTTCCGGCATTTGATTTACCCCGTACCTGAAAAGAATACCGTTGGTCTTGGCATTCACAGCACACTGGATTTGGCCGGTCAGGTGAAATTCGGACCAGACACCGAATACATCGAAGAGATAAATTATCAGTTTCCGGTCGGCGAAGAACTCAACCGAATCAAGCAACATTGGTTAACCGCCATTCAAAGGTATTTCCCTGAGGTAGACAAACGCAAGCTCCAACCGGCTTACACCGGCATTCGCCCAAAGCTGACTCAAGCGAATCAAACCGCTAAAGACTTCCTCATCGAAGGTCCGAAAGAGCATAAACTGGATGGATTGATTCACCTGCTCGGCATTGAATCCCCAGGGTTAACGTCGGCCTTGGCCATTGCTGACGCAGTCTACTGCAAGATCACTGACTCTGAATAGCCGCTTTTCTTTTATGGAAAAAGGCCTTATGGAATCCATCAATAAGGCCTAGTCCCAATGAAAGGTCTTGCAACCCTCTCATGACTGAGTCTCTTAACTTCCCCGCTTATTCGTTCAGATTATCATAAACCAACGCCGATACAGACTTGGCATCTGACCCTTTAATGAACTGGAACCTTCCCGTTTCACGCCAAACCTGCCACCAAGGCACGCGCTTACCTTCGGTTTCAAAGTCCACATCCAAACCTGCACTGAAATTGTTATTCACATACGTCACAGCCCCTGTAGCTTCATCACGAATGACCTGGCCGTGATCCGCATTTTTGCTCATCAACACGGGGAAATGATTAAACAAAAGACCATCCGGGCCGTTCACTGAGGTCAGTTTACCGCTGTAAGACACCTGATTCGAACAACTGTCGATGCCCTCTGGAGAGGAAGCACCGCATGATGAGTGCGCCGGAACCACTGCATCGTCAGCGCCCGGAATTAATTGATGAATCAGAAAATTGCCGCCGCTTCCACTAAAGCGCAATCTGGGAATGTCATTAGGCATCATCGCCAGATTACGGGCCGCCGAAACATCCAAATCCTGAAGCACTCCAAGATCACTGATATCATCCGAGGATAAACTCAAACCGAATACACCCGCCACCGCTTGTTTAATCCAGTCAGGTACACTGCCATTGCTGGCCACATTCACCGCCAGACTGGCCAACTCGGTTCCGCCACCAGCGCCCGCAAAATCGAGCACAGCGACGATGTCTAAAGGTTGCAACCCGGCGTCTTGCAACCACATTTCCTGATGAGCAAGGAAATAACGCATCACCAGATCTCCGGTACTGTGCGTCACAATCACACAGCCATCACTACAGGTGCCCTGAATTGAAAGTTGTTTGGCCTGCTGAAAGATTAACTCAGATATTTTTCCCTCCACCCGTTCAGCGGAGTTCCAACCCAACCGGGCTTCCGCTCTTTGTTGCCAGTATTCTGGAATCAATTGCCGATGAATGACCTCTTCATCCGATGGTTTACTGCTTAAGTCGTCCATCTGAAAGCCATGCACCAGAATCACATTGTGCCCTGCCACCTGAGCAAACGCCGAACTGGCTAACATACTGCCTGCAACTAGCGCTGCCTGAGTAATTTTTTTGATTGTTTTCATTACGAGCGTTCCTTTTATTTTTATTTTAAGAGACCATCCGTTGAAGAATTTCCTCCTGCTTAAGCGCCAGTACCAGTGACCTCTTACCCCCAGTACTCAGCCTTAATTCCGGTTACGATGAAAAACGTTGAGTTCAGGTTTCATTGGCGATGTTGTTCAAAAAATCCAAGCGCTTCTGATTCATTGGATCTTGGTAGGCTTCTTGTGAATAACTGTCCAAATCAAACGCAGGCACCACGTATTCTGATTCTTCTGTCCGGCCATAACCGGTGGACTCTCCCGGCTTGGCAGGGCTTCGGGTAATGTTGAAGTTCTTCAGGGTATACGGGCCTTCAAAACCCTGACTCCGTAGTGTTGCCGCATGCACTTTAAAGACCCCTTCATTCTGAAGCGAAGACAGCGACATTTGCGCACTCAGGTGGCTGACAGGTTCGCCGCTGGCTTGGTCAAACAAATTGGCTTGAATGTGATACCGGCCATCAACGTCCACATCAAATAAGATTGGTATCATCAAATGTGCGCCGTCCACATAGGCCTCTCCCAGTCGCACCAAGATGGCATCGGTTCCCACCAGTTTAAAATTTGCACTGGTGAGCGTTTGTTCACCGCTGTCAAAGTCCATCGCGGCAAAAATCAATCCATCACCACTACTGAGACTTGTCATTTGCGCTCTTGAAAGCGTCCCCTGAAACGTCTGCCGAACCACCGAAACCGATACTGGCTCCAAAGCAATTTCTGAGCTTTGTTTGCCTCCCGCATCCACAAAGACAATGCCACCACGGGCAAACTCATCGCTACCGCCCTGGTTTTCTACCACCACCGTAAAAGTCAGATCTTGATCCCGGTGCACCACAAAATGGGGTAACACAATACTGGCCGTCACGCCCTCCGCTATGTCCAGCGGAATGGCCTGAGCAATGAAAGGCCTGGGGTTCAACAAAGCCCAATCATTACCAGACAAGGGTTTCGAATACTTAGGGTATTGGATGTTATTGGCGTATTGCTGAGCCGCGTAACGAAGCTGCGCTTTGGTGGCTGTACCGGGCAGGTCATCCGGTAAATTCAGGGCCGTTTTATGCCTTTGAATTTCAATCGTGTTCTGTTGTATTAATGCTTCTAATCTTTGAATCTGTTCTGGTTCGGTCTCTTGCTTATAACTTGTTAACTTAACATCGTCCTGACTCAGTAAACCGTAAACGCCTGCACCAAAGATCAGACATGCGCTCATCGTCGTGATATTTTTTTTATTATCATGTGCCACGATCTTCTCCAATTTACTTAAGAAGTGAATGGCTCTATGGTGGTGCTCATGACGAAGCAAAACATCAACACCAACACAATGGCCTTAAGTAAATACAATCAGAACAATGACTCATTGCCCAATACAAAGAAGGTAAATTCAGGTCAAAAAGGGTCAAAACCGTCAATATTTTCTTTAAAATCAACAAACTAAAAAACACCAAATAGCACACATGACCAAAAAACAGATACCCGCCTTTCTTAAATATTTACTGAAACAATGCCTCCACAACGATGGCAGGCAAGTGGCTGCTGCACTCACCTACACCACCTTATTCGCTGTCGTTCCTTTGACTGTGGTTCTGTTTACCGTGATTCGCTCTATCCCGGCACTGTCGGGCATCGATGTGGAATTGCAAGAATTCATCTTCAGCCACTTCATTCCGTCTTCCGGTACCGAAGTGATGAGTTACCTGAACTCATTTGCCGCCAAGACCTCACAACTCACCGCCATCGGCATTGGTATCCTGCTGATCACAGCCGTGTTATTGCTTCGAACCATTGAGCGCGGCATTAATCAAATATGGGGGATCAAAGACACCCGGCGCGGCCTGACCAGTTTTTTAATGTACTGGGCCATCATCAGTCTGGGCCCTCTGCTGCTGGCGACCGGATTCGTCATCTCCTCCTGGCTTTTAACCTCCAGTTTTTTATCCGAAACCCTGCAATGGCTCAGTCTCGACGGTAAATTATTCTCACTGATTCCGTGGTTATTAAACTGGGCCGCCTTCAGTTTGTTATACATAGTGGTGCCCAACTGCTATGTACCATGGCGCGCGGGCGTCACTGGCGCTTTCTTTGCCAGTGCCTTGTTTGAATTGGCGAAGTACGGGTTCACCTGGTTTGTCAGCAACTTGTCCGGCTACCAACTCATTTATGGCGCGTTCGCGATCATTCCACTGTTTCTGTTGTGGGTGCATATTTCCTGGCTTATTACCCTGATGGGCGTGGAAACAGTAAAAGCACTGGTCACCTGGCACTCAACTCAAAAACGACCGGATGAGTCCGTCGTGTTTCAGGCGTTACGAATATTGGCGCTATTATGGAAAGCTCACGTTAAAGGCGAGGCCATCAGTGCAGATGCCTTGCGGAGTTTCCTTTCGGCCATTCAGTGCCGTCACTGGTCGGACATTCGCCAGTTTTTCTTGGATCAAAAATTGATTGCCATCAACGACCAAGGAGATTTTTTGGTAGGACGGGATTACAACCAGGTGCGGGTTCATGAACTTATTCAGCAAGCACCCTGGGGATTATCGACCTGGAATCAGCAGCTGAGTTTTCACTCGCAAGAACACTGGCAAACCCAATTAGGTGACCAGTGGCAAGACGTGGAGCAAACGCTCAGCGAGACATTTCCTCAGTCCTTACAACACCTCTTAACGTCGATTGAACCGAGCAAGCCCGTTTGATTGCATCGAAATCGATGGTTTAGGCCCGGCCGGATCGGGCCAAACGACGTTCTACCATCGAGTGATAAATGCGACTCAATAATGGTCTGATCAAGGGTAAGGCAATAAGCAAGGCCAAGGGTTTCAATAACCGGGCTTTGGACATTAAAACGATATAGGCGTCTAACTCCGACAGAATTTTAGGCTCAGAGTTTTTGGCCTGAACAGAAATGTGTAACTCATGAAGTGCTTTGTCAGGATCAATACCTAACGTAACCAGCGCCTGATCTTGCTCGGTAATGTCAAACCATTCCACACAGGAAGCCTGCTTGCCCGCCAATCGTTGAAAGTTGTCCCTGTCTTTCACGCATCGCGGACAAGCGCCGTCGTAAAACACCCGAATGTGTTCTTGCGCTTCCATCGCGTCCACCACCTGCCGTGTCCTAACTGTGGAGTTCCCGGTATTGGCCATTCGGATATTGCTGATGACGATAGTCAGGATCAACCCAACACCGGGGCAGTTCCTCCCCGGATAAAAACACCAAGTCTTTCTTTAAGTATTTTTCAGGGTCTTGCAATTCCTCGCCTACCTGACACCGGCCAACAATTTCATCATGATAAAGGTTGAACAAGTCATTTAAGCTCAGGACTTCAATCATATGGCCATTGTGCTTATCTTTTAAAAACATAATGCGCTCCTAAGAGGATCGACCTTACCTGACTAAATTTTAGTCAAGCCTTGATCAACTTGCCTTAAAAGCGTATTGAGTTCACGAGTTATTTGTCGCTTGCCTGAGCACGGTCACCACATCGTAGCCAATGCCCCAGTTATCCGTATTTACTTCATCAATGACCACAAACGTGGATTTTGGGTCTTTATTCAACACATCCACCAACAACTGGGTTGTGCCTTTGATTAGCGCCTCTTTTTGTTCGGCCGTTACACCTTCATCGGTCACTTTGATATTTACGTATGGCATCTTGTTTTCCTCACTTATGATTGATTGGGTGACCCAATTTTTAGCTAACTTCATTAACCACTTCAGGAACTTGCTGAATGACAATAAGCTCCGAAAGATAACGTTCAAAAAACACCACCGAATTCGACCCAGAAATAAACTGATTCCCGTCGATGATAAACGCAGGCACACTCTTAACCGACTGCCGCCCAACTCTTTGGTATTTTGCTTTTAGTGCATTTGATCGAGCCTGAGCATTCAATTCATCCATCAAACCCTCGGTATTCAAGCCAACAGCTTCGGCCAGCGTCACTAATTGATTGGCATCGCTGACGTTTACGCCTTCGGTAAAATACGCATCAATTAACGCCTCATGCAACGCTACTTGTTTGCCTTGAGCTTCTGCGAAGTGCATCAGGCGATGTGCTTTCTCGGTGTTGTAGTAATGGGTTCGCTTACTGAAGTCATAAGTTAAACCCGTTTCCTCTGCTACACCGATTAAGCGTTTCCGATAATCCATCAACTGTTGATGCGACCACTGATATCGCTCCATCAAATGCGTTTCTATTTTTTCACCTGCGTCCGACATACCCGGATTTAACTGAAAAGGTAGAAAACGGATGGATACCTGAGTATCTCGCTCTGCCAGCTTCTCCCTCACATTCTCCACCGCCGTAACGAAATTACGGTAACCGATGGGACACCAGGAGCACGTAATGTCATGAATCATTTCCACCTGAATGGTTTTCACTGAATCACTCCTTCGCTGCCAATAAGTGGGTTATCGGCGTACATTTTATTCACGATCAACCAGCGGCCGTCTTCTTTTAACAGCCCGAGAAAATCAATGTAAAAGTTACCTAACAGCGGACATTCCACTTTCACCATGGCCTGATCACCTGACAGATCAACAGCCAGAATTTTAAAATCATAGGATTCGCCTGCTTCTTTCGGGATTGGTCTACTGGCCACAAGCGCCAGCCACTCCTCTAAACTTCTTCTCAAACCTGGTGCTTTTAAAAACGCATCTTTGTGAAAAATCCGCCTTAATTTTGCAACATCCGCTTGATACAACCCATCGAAGTAATCCGTTACTAACTCCGTGACCGTCTCAAAATCAGTCTTACTTGTTTTCATCATGAACATCTCTTGATCGTTTGTTAGTCGATAGAAGCATTTTAGAGCTGGCTTTTATTTCCATATATATTAATAATAAAAAATACCTGTTCTCAATTTAGAAACAAAATACTTAACGGATTCACCTCATGGACAAACTTCGCGCCATTCAACTGTTCGTACGACTTGCAGATCTGGGCAGCTTCACCAAAGTGGCCGATGAACTCAATGTCTCAAAGTCCATGATCAGCAAGGAAATCAGCCGGCTGGAAGATAACCTAAGCGCCCGGCTGCTCCACCGCTCCACTCGTACATTGACCCTGACCCAAGTGGGCGAAGGTTACCTTGAACGCTGCCGTGAAATTTTAATGAAGATGGGTGACGCTGAATCTTTCGTTCAGGACCTGCAAGACAAACCCAAAGGCAAACTCAAAATCAATGCTCCAATGGCATTGGGGATGACAGACTTATCTTTATTATTCGCAGACTTCATGGAAGCCTATCCAGAAATTGAGCTGGATATTAACCTCAGTGACGACCACATAGACCTTATTGAGCAAGGCTTTGACCTGGGCTTTCGGGCCACCAGCAAGCTGACCGACAGCAACTACATCGCCCGGCCGCTGACCCAGTTCAGTTACCGGGTCTGCGCCGCTAAACAGTACTTTGATCAGCATCCTGTTATTAAACGCGCCGACGACCTGCAAGGGCATAACTGTTTTGTGTACAGCTATTTTTCAGGCAAAAACGTCTGGCCGTTAGGGGAAGGCGTGAGCATATCCGGCACCTTAAAAGTCAACAGCACGCCTTTTATGATGGAAGCCATTAAGAAGGGCTTGGGCATTGGTTTTATTCCCGACTTTGTATGCGAAGAAGACGTTCAGCAAGGCAAAGTCATAGAAATACTCAAAGACATACAAAAACCGCGCTTAACCTTATACGCCATCTACCCTGCACGGCACTTCGTGCCGCCGAAAATCAAACTGTGCATTGAGTTTTTGGAGCAATGGTTTAAGCGGAAGTTTTAAGCGCTCAAACTTGATAGCATAGAAACGAAACCAACATTTGGACTTACCCATGGCTAAACGCCTTCCATCCCTTAATGTGCTCAATGTGTTTGAAGCCGCTGCTCGTCACCTCAGCTTCAAAAAAGCAGCGGAAGAATTACACATCTCGCCGCCGGCGGTCAGTCATCAAATCAAAGTACTGGAAGCGCAATTGGGAGCTGTGTTGTTCAGGCGTTTGAACAGGGCCTTGGAACTCACACCGGATGGAGAACAGTACTTTCAGGAAGTCCAGGGTGCTTTATTGCAACTTCATCTGGCTACTGACCGGTTAATTGAAAAACAACAACCTTCGGTATTTCGGATCAGCAGTATTCCCTTCATCACCAACAGTATGTTGATTCCCAACATCCAGTCCTTTAAAGATGAACACCCCGATTTACGAATAGAGATTCAATCCCAGGTACACAGGGCCAATTTCAAAGAAGAACAAATCGACGTTGCCATACGCCACATCAAAGGCAACGAACCGGAACTGCACTACGAAGAATTGTCTCCCGTTCTCATCAGCCCCATATGCACCCGTGCTTACTGGCAAAATCACCAACCCAACAACCGTACAACACTTGACCACCATCGTATTATTCGCCTTTCAGTCGATCCCAACTCCTGGTCGTTATGGCAGCGGGAATGGGGGATTAATAGCTTACCCAATGACGAATTGAGCCTGGATAACTATCAGGCCGTGTTGGACTCCGTAGTTCAAGGGTTAGGCTTGGCAATGGGATATTTACCCGCTTTAAAAACGCTGTTACAAACGGAAAAACTGATGCTGCCTTTCCCTGATCAAATAACAGAGTTTGGGCAACTTCACTTGGTTTATCTCAAATCAGAAATGAATAACCCGCAAATTCAATCGTTTCAAATTTGGCTGAAACAAGTGATCAGCGACATATCAGATAAATAAAACTTATCTGAAAGCCATAAAAAACTCGTTTGTCACGCAAGCCTTTCTCTCTTTATGCTCCACGTAGATATTCACCGCTAAGGAGAGACCATGGATAACATCCAGATTCAAACTCAAGACGGGTTCACCATCAAAGGCCACTTATTTTCTCCTTTGAACTCACCCGACAAAACAGCCAGTGCCGGAATCATCATCAACTCAGCAACGGCCGTCAGCCAAGGGTATTATCGAGCCTTTGCCCAACACCTGGCCGAGCATGGTTATCTTGTCATCACTTACGATTACCGAGGCATTGGTCAATCGAAAGCCACCAAACAAAACGACGACAAACTCAGTATGCGCGCCTGGGGGGAACAAGACTTACCTGCGGTGATTGATCACGCTGTGAATAGCTATCCAGAGTTGGCCTGGCACTGCATCGGCCACAGTGTCGGCGGCCAGCTTGTCGGCTTAGCCCCAAACAACTCAAAACTGACCAGTGTTTATTGCGTTGCAGCTCAGAACGGTTACTGGAAAAACTGGGGGTTACCACAAACGCCTAAAATACTGCTGACCTGGTACGGCCTCATTCCGTTATTCAGTAAAACCTTAGGTTATGTACCCGGCTTTATGTTGGGAGGCACACCCCTGCCCGGCAACATTGCTTTGGAATGGGCGCGTTGGTGCAAAAATCCAAACTTCATCAGTGACGAACAAGGGCAACCCCTCCGTGAATTCTTCCATCAGTTCGACAAAAAAATGCGCTTTCTGGCCATTAGCGATGATCTTGATTTTGCGCCATTAAAAGCCGTGAAGGAGTTGGAGAAATTCTACTCGCAAGCAGAAAAAGAAATCGAAGTGGTTGACCCGAAACAGCTTGGCATCAAAGAAGTTGGCCACTTCGGCTTCTTCAAACGCCAACATAAAGAAGCCTTATGGCCGAACGCAGTTGAATGGTTTGGGCGGTTTTCTTAAATGAAAACCTGCATCAGCTAAATAACCTCATAATCACAAATGAAATCGTATTGCTGCTGTGTATCCGGTATTGGCACGCCCCGCGCGGCAGACACCCTATCAATGGCCTCTTGAGAGGTCATTTTATCTTTAATAAGCAAACAAGATGCCGTTATTCCTGTACGTCCAATGCCTGCTCTGCAATGTACGGCAATGTTTAGGCCTTCCAAAAGCTCCTTGTACAAACGGTTAATTAGCTCTTTAAAAACAACAGGATTTGGTATCCCTCTGTCCTTTATTTGAAAATTCTGAAACTCAATTCCTTTGACTTCTAAAGTTTGACGTTCACCTGCCAATCCAAGTTCATATTCTTCACTCACTTCCAGCAAAGATACCACTTTAGATATCCCCATATTTGATAAGTAGTCAACATCATCCTTTAACCACTCAGATGATGGCTTTGGCATCACGTAAAGCGTTCCTTGCCCAATCTTCGTTACTTTAAAAACTGAAGGGATCATAAAATTCCTTTCTATATCAATTAGGGCTTCATTGATGAGCCAAGTTAGGTTTGCAAGCCAATAAAAATGTACAGTTTGATACATTCACTTAAAAATACTATTAATTTATTCACGGTCATAGTTCAGAATTATTAAGCGCTAAACACCACCCACAATGTGATTCAAATCACAGCTTTGATTTCTCAGACAATTTTCATTCTCTAAAAACAACCGATCATCGGTTCTGTTTTGCGTCTTATACATCTGCGCTCTTTAATCCATGTCATATAAACATCCAGAAAAGTTACAAATTTAATAACGATGTAGATCTGGAAAAATTATAAGTTAGGGGTTGATTAGATGGGTGGGGTTGCTGTGATGTTAAAACACGGAATGGGTGTGCTGTCGTTGGTATTAATACTGGTTCTGCAAGGGTGTGGTGGCGGAGGCGGTTCTTCCGGCGATTCCTCGCCCTCCAGCGACAATGAACCTTCCTCCAATGAGCAATCACAAGATTCCAATCAGAATACCGGTTTGCAAGCGCCTCAAGTGGCTAACCAAACAGAAAATGACCAACTGACGCTTTCTTGGTCGGACAGCAACGCCCAACAATACCGGGTACTCTATTGGCAGGGTAATGACGCCCCGCAAGAATTTATCACAAGCGATTTAACCTTTGCCTCATCGCCACTTTCAGCAGGCAGCTATCAGGTGCTGGTGGAAGCCTATGATGAATTCGGCAACAGCCTGTTCAGTACCCCCATGACCGTGGAGGTGAACTGATATGGCAATGTTCTCCACACCTCTGAAACAGCGTTTACTGACATCGACGATGGCAGCGTTTTTGCCTTTAGCCGGCTTATCAAATGGAGCATTAGCTGCTGATTACCCGCCTAACATTGATTACGGCTCACAAGGAGATTTTGTCGCCAAGCGCGGAACAGAGTATGGCCGCACTGCCGATTTGAATCTGGTCGGCCCACTGTTGGTGAACTTGCCCGAAGCGCCGGGCAGCACGTCCAACGGCATCCCCTGGCAAGCGGAAGATACCGTGTGGGATTTGTCCGACCTGACCAACCCGACGTTGATTCGTTCACTGACGTGTGACACCTGCTATCTCGGTTCACCGATTTTCGCCCATGCCACAGTGATTCGTTTCGACAACGACGATGCCTACTTGTACACCCGTGGCGGTGGCGGCAACGAAGGCGGCGATCACATGACCTATAACCCGCAAGGGGCAACGTCGAACGAGCAAGCGGTGACCACGAACCTCAACTGGGGTTATGATCCAATGAGTTACCCCATGCTGTTTTCACCGTATCACTTGAGACGCTGGTGGGATTATGGCGACGATCCGTCCGGCAATCAGTGGATTCGCGATCCGAGTCGTTTATTGCCGGAGGGCGAAGACCAGCGCTGGCTGGGTGAAATTCTGGTGGAGTGGGATCACATCGGACTCACCGGGGTCACTGGCTTTGCCGCCTGGTTAGGTAACTTGGTGGTGATGTCGTCGGATCAACAATCCACAGGCATGGCCATTTACGATGTGTCCGGCTTCAAAGAAGGTCAGTTACCTCGCCTGCTCAGTACTTACCAGCCGACCCTCACCGAGCCGGATGGCAACCAGGTGGGAATTGGCGGATATTGGGTAGAACCTTATGGCACCACCAAAATGGTGTGGGCGGCCCGCCAACGCGGAGGCACGCCAGAGCGCCATTACCCAGGCATGTTTGTGGTGGATTTCACCGACCCGACCGACCCACAGCTAACCTGTGCATTGTTCTTCGATCAGGATCGTGACGACCCGGCCGATGGCGATGAATCCAGCGACCCCATGTACGTGAACTTTCAGGATCAATACGCCTATGTCGACCACTTTCGGGTCGATATTCCTGGTTGTGAACAAGCCTACGCCAATGATCAGACCATCAGCGACACTGAATTCGCCCAAGTGGTGTACCGTTTTGACGACATCAACAACAGTTGCGACGGCAGTCAATATTTCAGACCACTGGGGCAAGTGGGTATTTTCGGTGGTTATGACTGGTGGCGCACCCAGGCGATCATTCGCTACAGCGGAGGCGAATTACCGGTCAGCCAGTATCTACAAAACCAGAGTGGCTTGGGCTTTGAGGTCATTCGTCATCTGGAGCCGGGCTTGAGCGTGGTGAACACCACGGGATTGCAGGTGGGCGATACCGTCACCACCAACGACACTGGCTTCACCATCAACGAAATGATCATTGATGAACGCATCAACGAGCAAGGCATGTGTTTCATGGTAACCTCCGATGAGCCGGACACCACAGCGCCTTACGTTTCGGGGCATCGTCCGTTGGCCAATCAGGTAAATTATCCGGTGGACGGCTTTATCCACATTCACATACCGGAAACCTTACGCACCGAAACCGTGACGGACGCAGTCACCGTCACAAACATAGAAACCAATGAAACCGTCAGCTACCGACATATCCTGTCTCATACCGGAACACTGGCGATCTGGCCGGATCAGGACTTGGCGCTGAACACCACCTATCGGGTCGATGTGGCAGGCATTCAGGACTTCATGGGCAACACCATGACGCCGTACCAGTTTGAGTTTTCCACGGGCGCTGAATTGATTGGCGACCCGGTGCCAGATCCAGATACTTCGCCAAGCGATGATGTGCCCGACTTCAGCGGCACGCCGTTTTACCCAATTCAATCATCCCAACTGGCTTGTGCTCCGGATCAAGAACTGGGCAATGTCTGGGTGGTGAATCCGGACAACGACAGCGTGTCCATTCTGGCACAAGCCGAAAACCCAGACGCCGACGTAAGCAGTTTGTCGGTCGAGCGGGAAATCAAACTGAACTATCAGCATCCGACCTCAGTAACGCGTTTGGCCAACCAATATGCAGTCACTTATCAGCACGACGATAAGGTGGTTTTCTTTGATACGGCAGGCAATCCGCAACGAGCCGTCGATACCGGTCACGGTTCCCAGCCAATCAGCAGTGTCAGTGATGGCAGCCATCTCTATGTGGCCTTGTACGGTGCCGGAGAGGTGGTCAAAATCAACCTTGAGAGCGGTGTGATCGAAGCCCGCCAGTCGGTTGGGTCAACCCCCAAAGCCATGGCTCTGTCGGATGGACGTTTGTTGGTCACACGGTTTATTTCCTCGGACGACGGAGGGGAAGTGTATGACATCAACACTGCAGGTTCGATGACGCTGACCCGCACCATAGCCATCAATAAGGTGGCCGTGCCGGATGACATTGACCACGGCATGGGACTGCCGAATTACCTCAATAACATCGTCATTAACCCGGATCAAACACGAGCCTACATCACGGCGGTGAAGGCTAATATTGATCGTGGTTT
The DNA here is from genome assembly GCF_039537985.1 of Litoribacillus peritrichatus. Taxonomy (NCBI): domain Bacteria; kingdom Pseudomonadati; phylum Pseudomonadota; class Gammaproteobacteria; order Oceanospirillales; family Oceanospirillaceae; genus Litoribacillus; species Litoribacillus peritrichatus. The sequence continues at coordinate 890,532 of NZ_BAABBN010000007.1, read as the reverse complement.
GCATCGTAACGGCCAAGCACTGGACGACGACAATACGGTGCGGCCGATGCTGGTGACGCTCGACTTGGAGAATCACCGTGACCTGAACACCAACCCGACAACGCGTGACGGCACCCTTGATCTCGATAACGCCGCTGACCCTTACGGCGTTTCTTTCCTGCCAGACGGCGTGACCCGAGTCCATACCTTGCAAGGCAACAATCTGGCGGTTCTGAATAATCTGTCATTAAACACCACCGCCAACCTGGCGACCGGCTTCGCACCGCAAAGCGTCTGTACCACGGTGGATACCTTGTTTGTGAAGAACTTCACCGACCGCTCGGTCAGTGCCATCGACATCTCCGGCTGGATGTACGACGGACGCCAAAACCCGGACATCACCCAACAAGTAACCGTCGCCCAAGAAACCCTGACAGATGAAGAACTGGCAGGCCTGAAACTTTTCTATCATGCCCGAGTGCCAGACATCGCGCCGGAAGGTTACATCAGCTGTGCTTCTTGCCATGCCGGTGGCGGACACGATGGCCGTACCTGGGACATGACCCACATGGGTGAAGGCGTGCGAAATACGCTGTCGTTGAACGGTGCCAGCGGTACCCGCTTTGGCGACCTGCATTGGTCGGCCAACTTCGATGAAGTGGAAGATTTCGAAATTCAGCTGGAACGGTTAAACGGCGCCACCGGTTTGGTAGACGGCGTGACCTTCCAGGATCAATCGCCCTTGACGCTGACCACCCATGGCCTTTCGAACGATCTGGATGCATTGGCGGCTTACGTTAATGGCTTAGGCAAAGATCGCGTGGCCCGTTCACCGCATCGCAGTTATTCGGGCGAATTGACCGCAACGGCTATGCGCGGGCAGCAAGTCTTTGCCGAGCAAGGCTGTGATCAGTGCCATGCGGGCGCGGCTTTCCGAGATGGCCAAAGCCACGATGTGGGTACCATTACGGCGGCATCCGGCAATCGTTTAGGCATCGAAGGCGGGTTAACCGAAATACGAACGCCGAGCCTGATCGAACTGTGGGACTCCGCGCCCTACTTCCACAACGGCAACGCTGACACCCTCTCGGACGTGTTATCCACAGGCCAGCACTCGGTGACGTTATCCACTGAAGATCAAGCTTCTTTAATCGAGTTTTTGCTGTCCATTGATCGTGAACTCTACATTGAGGATGATGCGAGCTTCCCTGACTTCTGATGTCCACATACAGGCTGGCCGACTGAGTGGCCAGCCCTCCCTGAAGACTACCCATTAATACATATTCCGTTACGGCCTCGATGGCATCAAAGTCCCAGATAAACATTTCACCAACCTGAAATGACATAAATGTCATCTTGATGAAAGGTTAATGTCAGTGACTTCGTTCAATAATGTCTATGTCAAAAATAAATTTTAGAGATTAGGGGTATTATTATGAAAAGTCTTAAAGTCTTTATGCTCGCTGGTTCACTGGTTCTTTTTAACATGAACGCTATGTCTGACCCTCTTTCCTCTACGGGAAAAGCATCATCTCGTAGCAAATCAACAGTTGTAGAAGTCTCAGCGGTACCTTCCAAACAGCAAGCTTACCAACAAGCAATGGCAAAATTAAAAGGTTTACAAGTAAGTTCACCGTTGGAATTAAGTAACGAGTTACACCTTCGAACGTTCAATCACCAAGAAACCAAGTCCCTTCACCTTAAAAAAGGAAACTACATTACGGTGGAGGAACGAATGAATGAAAATGGCTCTATTGAATACGTTGGGCAAGTGAATGTTGTTTATCACTACTTAAAACAATCCAGTAAGAATTAATCACTGTTACGGAAGAGTACTTTATGATTGATCGTACTCTTCGTTTCATAACTCGGCTGCCGCGCACCTGAGTTAAACTGGTCCCGACTTATAAAACATCACTTTTTGTTTACTCTTATTTCCAAGCGTAAAGTCCCGCACTGGAACATAAACAAAGCGCTATTACTCATGTGCTACACTGTTTACTGAAATTTGAGGGATTATATGAAAATACTGGTCATTGAAGATGAAGTCAAAGCAGGCCAATACCTTCAAAAAGGCCTTACCGAATCAGGTTATACCACAGATTTAAGCCACGATGGGGTCGACGGCTTATACTATGCCACCACCAATGAGTACGACCTCATTATTCTGGACATCATGTTACCTAAATTAGACGGCTGGCAGGTACTGAATACCTTACGCAGCAGTAGCATCAATACCCCTGTTATCATGCTGACCGCCAAAGAGCAGGTTGATGACAGGGTCAAAGGGTTTGAACTGGGTGCAAATGATTATGTTGTAAAACCTTACGCCTTTGCTGAATTGATTGCTCGAATCCACAATGTGCTCCGACATCATGTACCTCAAACTCAAGTCAAGCACAATGATAACATCATGACTTTATCGGACCTGAAGCTCGACCTTCTCAAACGCAAAGCTTCCAGAAAAGGCCAATCAATTACTCTAACAGCCAAAGAGTTTCAACTTCTTGAACTCTTAATGAGAAAACAAGGCCAGGTCCTAACTCGAACTACCATTGCGTCCTTAGTCTGGGATATGAATTTTGACAGCGATACTAACGTCATAGATGTGGCCGTGAAACGACTTCGATCTAAAATTGATAAACCTTTTGATAAACCTTTGATTCACACTATCCGGGGCATGGGCTACAAAATGGAGGATGAAGGATTCTAATGAAATTTTTCCCGCCTTCAATGAAAAGAAACCTTATCCTGATGTTTCTTGGCACAACCTTCATCATTTATTATGCCCTTGCTTACATTCTTCAATACGCCATTGACCAACATTTTTATGAACAAGACTACGATCATCTCTTAACCAAATTCCAAGCGATAGATTCCGCATCCCTCCGTGAGCCTGAATCCCTTATTAATAACCTGAACAACAGCTCTGCCTTTCTTTGGCTTACCAAGAATGGTGAAGTGAAGGATCAAAACTCCACGATCTCAGTCCCCCTAGAGCAATTAACAACCATTCTCAACTTAAAAAGTGCCAAAACACCCTTAGAATGGCACGCGAATACCCTATCTTTAAGGGCTTTTGTATTCCCGATCAATAACGATTACGCCTTGGTCATGGGCGCAAACATCAATCACCATGTTAATTTCATCTCTGAATTCAAGATGATTTTATTCTGGTCATTAGGCTTGGCTCTTGCCATTTCAGTTCTTTATAGCATTTTCATTGTGAATCGGGGTTTACAGCCTATCAAAATATTAGGGGAGCACTTAAAAGAGGTCTCACCAAAAAATCTGAATAAACGTATTCCTACCGAAGAGCTGCCAATTGAATTACAAGAGCTTTCTCATGCCCAAAATAAAATGCTTGAGCGTCTGGAGCAGGGATTCATGCGCCTAAGCGAGTTCTCTTCAGATATTGCTCATGAACTGAGAACACCTTTAACAAACATCAACACTCAAAACCAAGTTATTTTATCGTCTAAAAGAAGCACTGAAGAATATCAGGATGCCCTAGCTTCCAACCTTGAAGAATTAAACCGGATTATTAAAACCATCAACGATATTCTCTACATTGCCAAAGCAGAAAACGCCTTAATTCATCATGACAATAAGACCATTCGAGTCGAAAACGAATTACAAAGAATCGTTGAATACTTCGACATAATAGGTGAAGAAAAAGGCCTTCGAATTCAATACTCAGGGAAAGCGAAGCTAAACATTGATAAGAATATGTTCGAAAGGGCCATCAATAACCTCTTGTCAAACGCCGTTCGCCACGCCTCCGAAAATACAGTGATTGATATTAATGTCAAAGACAAGGTATCTGATACCCAAATCAGTGTGACCAATGAAGGCCAAACAATTCCTACTGAGTCCATTAATTACTTGTTCGACCGCTTTTATCGCGTGGACAAATCACGTCAATACAAACACAGTATTGGCGCAGGACTTGGGCTGTCAATCACTCAATCCATCGTTGAAGCATACAACGGCCACGTCAACGTAAAATCTGAAAATGGTATTACCAGCTTCACTTTGAGTTTCCCTAAATAAACCTTAACATTCAAATACGAACGCCTGATAAGCAATTAAAATAACACGCAAACCTATCGAGTAAGTGCCCTCTGCTTTGTTATTTATCAAAAACCATGAAAAAAATGGCTCCTTAAAAGCCATTTTTTGATTTCACTGCCAACAAGACAACCCATTAATTTACATTAAACACCCCGGTCATTCCTGCTTCCATATGGCCGGGAATCAAACAGGCAAAGTCCACGACACCTGACGTTGTAAATTTCCAGACAATGGCTGATTTCTGTCCCGGGTTTAATGTCACCATATTTTCTTCTGCATGTTTCATTTTAGGCATTTGTCTCATCATCTCCGCGTGCGCTTTTAGATCCGCTTTTGAGCCAATTACAAATTCATGGGGTATTTTGCCTTCATTGGTAATCAAAAAACGAACGGTTTCTCCTTCCCTTATAGCTACTTTTTCTGGTGAAAAAGTCATGGTATCAAACATACCAACATCTATGGTTCTAGTGACATCTTTCAGCCTTCCCTTAACCCCAAAAGCAGGAACTTCATCCGTTTGTTCGCCATGACTCATTGAATGAGGCATTGAACCTGAATGTCCCATGGAATGGTTTTGCATACTGCTATGGTGGGCTGGCCCAGCCGCCGCCACACCTGAAAGAGTACCCAGTAAAATGATTAGAGCTGACTTATTATATAATTTCATTGATCCTACCTTATTGAAAAATAATCGATTTTTAAAACCAGAAACGCACACCAGTAACCAGTAAGACGTCATCCGTAGCTTCATTTTCATCGTTAAGTAATGCCCGGGTATCCCCCAGAGTTTCCTGAATCTCAGCCCCAATATAGGGAGCAAACTGCCGCGTAAATTCATACCGTAAACGTAGCCCAGCAGCCATGGACGAAAAACCACTGCCCACTTCGCGAGCTTCATCATCTTTGCCCAAGACGGTTATCTCAATTCTCGGTTGCAAAATCAGGCGCTGAGTCAATAACACTTCATACTCGGCTTCCAAATCCAAAGCCATTTGCCCTTCATCACTGACCGACGCCATGACATTCATTTCAAACCAATAAGGTGCTAACCCCTGAACACCTGCCGTTAACCAGCTTTGATCTTTCTCTACTCCGGAGTCGAAACGCAGACCGACCTGACTGTCCCAAAAGGTATCAACGGCATAACTCCAGACCAGTTCAGTTGACTGCTCAATCAAAGTACCCTCTTCAATTTCGCCTTCACTGCGAACAATAAACTTATCGTAATCCCAGCCCCAGGCCGCTTGGGCATCAAACGTTAAAAAGTCACTTTCTTCATCGCTCCTTGTGTATTCCAAGCGATCAAACAGTACCGACCAGCGCGTATGTTCGTCCGACAAAACCAGCTGTCTTGGACCATCCAGAACATAAGGACCAGAGTCCAGTTGGTAACCGCCCGAATACTCATGAGGATCACGAGCATTAGCCGGAGCACCGCCACCTTGCATGGAGGGTTTGGTGTGGCTCATTGCTGTTGCACTACCACCATGGTTCATATCGTGTTCCATGCCTGAATTTGCATACACAGACGAAGGCATGATCAAATTCATTGAAATCACGAAAGCAAATGCCGGTATACCTTTGGTTTGCTTATAATCTTTTTTTGCAAAGAAACTTCTCATGACACTATCACCTCTCTGAACATACCGGCATCCATATGGAACATAAGATGACAATGCCAGGCCCAACGCCCCACCGCATCCGCAGTTACCAGAAAACTGATTCGCTGTGCAGGTTGCACCGGAATGGTATGTCGCCGTACCAAAAATGAACCATCCGGGCTTTCCAGCTCACTCCACATGCCATGCAAGTGCATCGGGTGAGTCATCATGGTGTCATTATGCAAAATGATTCGGACACGTTCGCCATATCTCAAATGCACTGGGGTCGATTGACCAAATTCAAGTCCATCAAACGACCAGGTATAGCGCTCCATATTGCCAGTTAAATGCAGTTCTATTTCTCGGTCTGCGGTTCGAGGGTCCATAGGTCCATTCAGCGTTTTTAAATCCGCTAAAGTCAGTACTCGTCGGCCATTGTTTCGCAAACCAACACCGGGGTCATCCAGGTTCGTTCGTGGTGTGTTCACCCGCATATCGACACTTGGGCCGTACTCAGTGCTTGCATGCCGCACCTCTGTACTCGCTTTTCGAAGCGTGTCCATTTCACCAACAGAACTCATCCCTGTGTGATCCATCATTGGCATTTCCATGCTCTTATGGTTCATACCTTTATGATTCATACCTTTATGATTCATGTCTGACATATCGGACAGGTCTGACATGCTCATCTGGCCATGATCCATTCCTCCCATATCCCCCATCATGTCAGCCATAGTTAAAGGCTGCGGTGAATCCATCGCAGGTATCGCGGCCACTAATCCTGCAGCGGTTGCCAAAGTACCACTGGCAAAACCGGTTCTATCCATGGATTGAGCAAAAATGCTGTAGACATCATGAGTCGGGGTGACAATGCAATCATAGGTTTCACCCGGACCAAACCGGAATTCATCTACATCGACAGGCTCCAAATTCACCCCATCGCATTGAACAACCTGCAATTTCAAACCGGGAATCCGAACATCGTAAAACGAATTACTGGCACCATTAATAAAACGCAAGCGAACCCTCTCACCACGTTTAAATAACCCGGTCCAATTGCCATTCGGGGTGGTTCCGTTCATTAAATACGTTAAAGTTTCCGAGGAAAGATCCGCCAGATCAAACGAGCTCATGCGCATCTGATTCCACATAGCTTTATCGTTCAAAGTAGCGGCCAGCCCCTGATCAACAACTTGCTTAACCCCGTCAAAAACGGTTGGCTGATTAAAATTGTAAAAATCTCCCTGAACTTTTAATTTATTAAACACATCCATGGGGTTTTCGTCGGTCCAATCGGACAACAAAATGGTATGTTCACTATCAAACTTAACAGGGTCTTCTTCCGCCGGATCAATAATAATGGCACCATACATCCCCGTAATTTCCTGCATACCAGAATGAGAGTGGTACCAATATGTACCGTTTTGCTCAACTTTATAGGTATATGTAAACGTTTCACCTGGCGCAATGCCCGGGAAGCTGATCCCCGGCACACCGTCCATTTGGTAAGGCAGAATAATCCCATGCCAATGGATGGAAGTGGATTCTTTCAAGTGATTAGTCACCCGGATAGTGACTGTCTCCCCTTCTCGCATACGCAAGGTCGGAGCAGGTATAGATCCGTTGATAGTAGTCGCTTTGCGCTCAACACCGGTAAAGTTCACAACTGACTCACCAATCACTAAGTCAAACTCGGTGCCACTTAAAACCGGAACATGACCTATGGATGCTTCACTACTTCCGGCCCAAACTCTGGAAGTTAATGGCGTCAATCCCATTATCACTCCACCTGCAATTAAGCCTTTTACAAATTTTCTTTTCGACGGGTTGAAAGACGTACTCATTGCATCACTCCGAACAGCATTTGTTACGTTGATAAGTTCACTTTAATCAACTCACTCTTTCAGCTGTCTGACTTAAAAATGACAATCCTGTCATTTTGATCATTAATAAGATATTCAAAGGTATACTTCAAAAACTGAATACGCTTTAACACGGTAAACAAGATAAAGTTGGGCTGATTTAGAAATATCAAAAAACGAAAGTAGGAAACTCAGCATTGAGACAACAAGTTTAGTTAGGTTCTTGACCTATGTGCTACACACAGGTTTAAGCTGAAAAAAATCAGTTATTCAAGACAATTAATCTTGGTAAGGAGCACCTCACATGAACCAAGAATTAAAACCAATAAAGCACTCAGAAGCTCATTACGCACAACATGAGCCATCAAATAGCATTAATGAGCAACTTCTTTTGATAGAAGGTGCCGGCTGCGCAAGTTGTGTCGGAAAAATCGAATCTGCACTAAAAAAAGTCCCCGGTGTTATAAAGGCTGAAATGAATTTCGCTGACCGCTCCGTCTCTGTTGAAGGTTCCGCACTCAGCGACCAATTGATCCAGGCTATACAAAACGCAGGTTATCAAGCCAAGTTAGCCAGCAATACCAGTGCTACAGTCTCACTTGACGAAAAAGAACAAGAAGACCAACTATATTATCGACGCCTTCTTAAAGAAATGACGATTGCCCTTGCTCTGGGAATTCCTTTGATGGCCTACGGACTAATCACCGGAGAAATGTCCGTTAATACAACAACAGAACGTATTGTCTGGTTGATCATTGGTCTGTTAACTCTGGGGGTGATGATTTTTTCCGGCAAGCACTTCTACACAGGCGCTTGGCAATCATTCAAAAATCATTCCGCTAATATGGACACCTTAATTGCACTGGGAACTGGCACTGCCTGGCTTTATTCCATGGTCGTGGTTTTCTTTCCTGAAATGATTCCCGACATGGCTAGGCACGTATATTTTGAAGCCACCGCAATGATCATAGGCCTGATCAACTTAGGGCTTGCCCTTGAACTCAAAGCCAGAGGCAGAACCTCTGAAGCCATCAAACGCCTGATTGGATTACAACCGAAAACTGCCAGAGTGATACGGGAGGGTATTGAAACAGACATCCCCATCGAAGAAGTTATTCTAAACGATAAAATTCGAGTACGCCCAGGAGAAAAAATTTCCGTAGATGGGCTCGTTGTAGAAGGCCATACATCGATCGATGAGTCCATGCTGACAGGCGAACCTATGCCTGTTGAAAAATCTGAAGGGGATGAAGTCGTTGCTGGCACCATCAATAAAACCGGAAGTATTCTTTTTCTGGCGACTCGCGTAGGTAAAGATACCGCTTTGGCTCAAATCATAAACATGGTCAAACGCGCACAAAACTCAAAACCACCAATAGGCAGAATGGCCGATGTTATTTCAGCCTACTTTGTACCAGTTATTATGATCATTGCAATATTAAGTGCTCTCGCCTGGTTGAACTTCGGTCCTGAACCGGCTGTTGCGTTCGCTATCATCTCAGCAACGACCGTTCTTATCATTGCTTGCCCTTGTGCACTAGGCTTAGCTACCCCGATGTCCGTCATGGTTGGAGTGGGTAAAGCCGCCGAAGCTGGCGTGTTAATTCGAAATGGCGAAGCATTACAAACGGCATCCAAAATAACAGCCATGGTCTTAGATAAAACCGGGACAATTACCTGGGGTGCACCTAAGGTCACCGACATTGTGGTTTCAGGAGAAACGGATGAAACAACCGTTTTACAGTTAGCCGCCAGTCTGGAATCAGGCTCCGAGCACCCATTAGCACAAGCCATTGTTGATACTGCTAAAGAGCAGCAACTAACGCTATTTCCGGTGAGTGCATTTAATGCCATTGCAGGTCATGGTGTAGAAGCCGAAGTAGACGGCAAAAAACTACTGTTTGGTAACGAAAAACTAATGCATACAAAGCACATTCAGCTTGGCAATTTTGTGGCTAAAGCCCAGGCATTGGCTGAGGATGCAAAAACACCTATGTACTTTGCGATAAATGGCGAACTTGCAGCAATTATCGCTGTCGCAGATCCAATAAAAGACGACTCCATTGAAGCCATCAAACGATTACAAGATAACGGAATCCGAGTAGTAATGCTCACAGGAGATAACCGAGCCACAGCCAAAGCTGTAGCGGCTCAAGTCGGTATTAAAGAATTCCACGCTGAAGTTTTACCGGAAGATAAGTCTCAAAAGGTTCAGGCTCTGCAAATGGAGGGGGAAATTGTTGGCATGACGGGAGACGGCATCAATGATGCGCCCGCCTTAGCCGTTGCCAACGTCGGCTTTGCCATAGGCACAGGTACAGACGTTGCCATTGAAAGTGCCGACATTACTTTAATGCGCGGTTCATTACACGGCTTAGCCGATGCAATTGCCATCAGTAAAGCAACACTGAAAAATATCAAACAAAATTTGTTCGGTGCTTTTATTTACAATGCAGCTGGGGTTCCTGTTGCAGCTGGCTTACTCTACCCGTTTTTTGGCTTATTACTCAGTCCAGTCATTGCTGGGGCAGCCATGGCATTTTCATCAGTCACGGTTGTAACTAATGCCAATCGCTTACGTTTTTTTAAAGCCAAAGAACATTAGGAGGATATACCATGCTAATAATCAATATTATATGTATCGCTCTGATCGTATTTATTATCTGGTGGTTTTGGATATACAAGCCAAATGAAACGATATTAGAAAACCACGGCCAGGCAGTAAAGGTTGCCAATGGAATTTACCAGCCTTCATTCATTAAAATACCAGCACATACTGAAATTACTCTAGCGTTTATACGCGAAGATGAGTCTCCTTGCGCTGAAATGCTTCAATTTCCTGAACTTGAAATTAATGAAACTCTGCCTTTAAATAAAATTGTAAAAATCAAAATCCCTGCGCTTAAAGAGGGAGTTTATGATTTTCACTGTCAAATGAAAATGTATAAAGGACAACTTAGAGTTGAAAAATAACATCTTTCAAAATATTAGTTTGTAGCAACACACAAAACTCAAATAACATCGATTAAAAACAACAACATCCTAGACCTGTATATTGGGTCTAGGATACGACCTATTTAAATAAAAATTTTATTTAGAATTTCTTTTACTCCAGCGGCCATAAACTTCGTCACTCCAAAAACTTTGAAAATAAGAAATAACGGCCAGCTTTTCCTCGTCAGTCAAGACATCTTTAAAAGGAGGCATTTTTCCTCCCATATGAATACCACCATCATTTATCGTTCTCAATAACACAGGTAAAGAATGATGCCATGTATGGGCAGTTCCGTTTAAAGGCGGAGGAGGATAACTTCCATCTTCGAGCGGTTGTTTCCACTTAAAAGTACCCACGGCCTTTGAATTATGGCAGTTAATGCAGTACTTATCATAAACCGAGCGCCCCCATGTTACTTGCTGATGATTATACCAACGACCATTTTTTTCATAATCTTTAACTTCAGGAAAATCGTTTTGATCAGAGCATGCTGCTATCAAAATAACAATCGAGTACGCACCAAAATTTAGAATCGACTTAAACATTAACAATCCCTCAAATTATCAACACTATGAATATTTATGATTAATTACCTTCCATAATAGAAATAGGGCTGAACATTCCTGCTTCATAATGCCCAGGTATATTGCAAGCAGCTTCTATTTGATAAGTTTGATGGAACTTCCAATTTAATATTCCTGTTTCAGAAGGGTTAACCGTTATAGAGTTTCCTCCTGGCCCATGATGCATATTAGGGTGATTCACCATCATTTTACCGTGAGCCTTATGTTCGCTCTTAGTCCCAATTGAGAATTCATGCGGAATAGCACCTTTGTTGGTTATTTTAAATTGAATAGTTTCACCTTCAATAATATTCTTGATTACCCACTAAGCTCAGCCATCTTTAAGAGCCGATACGGCATAGCTGGTGTTCTGACAGCGACCTGAGCCAGCTTTGGCAGCATCTCTCGCAAATTGAAACGATGATTAAAACGGAAGCAATACTCTGCCAGATAGCGCGGCAGGTGCTTTGGATTAATCGAGTGACAGCTCCCTTTTAATGAATTCTTTACATTGCCAATCATGACATTGACCCATTTAAACAAGGGGCTATCCATCAGCTCGTAATTACCTGAAGTTTTTAAACCAAAGTGATAGCAACCTGCCGTTTCTGTTGAACTAAAACACGCCAATTTATCAGAGATAACCGTGCTCTCTGGAGCCAGGTGGCGATTGGACCACTGCTCTATAGCATCGTTCGTAAAACCATCAACCACTGTCATCCTCATTTTCTGTGGATGCCCATCTGGATTAACAGACACTGCGGCCACGAATGATGTTTTTCCTTCCGCTCCACGACCTCTTTTGCCGCCTCTGCGCTTACCGCCCCAATAAACATCATCTATTTGAACGATCCCTCTCAGTGAATGCTTATCATCTGACTCCTTCATTGCCTGCAATAACTTGTGCTTAAGCTTCCAGGCTGTGTCGTAGTTGACATCCAGTTCTCTTTTTAAAGACATTGCAGAAATGCCTGTTTTTGATTGCGTTAACAGGTGAATAGCAAGAAACCACTTACTTAACGGGAGCTTGGTACTCTCAAATAGCGTTCCACTGGTCAGTGAGTGCTGGTGTCTACAACGATTGCACTGAAGTATTTTGCGGGACTTCAGTTGGCAATAGGTTGTGTTACCACACTCCCGACACACATAACCTTCAGGAAATCGCCACTGAAACAGAGCTTGCTCACATTTTTCTTCACTTCCATAATCATCCATGAACTCGAACAAGCTATAACCCCGTTGAAATTGAACCTGATTCTTAGCCATGATCTGCACTCGCTTTAACACTGTGTTTAATTACAGTTTAGCTCATGACTGAATATTGTGGGTAATCAAGATAATATTTAGAGGTTCATGCGTAAAACGCATAGTATCGTCTGCAATCACGTTAATAACTCTGTCTACTTGTGACTCCTTTCCTGGCTCACCAGCCAAAGAACCTTCAGAGCCGTGCGCATGTGGAGTACTCAGTTGATTTGCTGAGCCACCGTTACTGCTTTCTTCACTTACTTTACTATGGTGACCCACAGATGCTCCATGATGATGACCATCATGACTATGTACGCTTTTATAAGTTGAACACCCTGAAATAATCAGCGAAAAACCACATATTATTGATAATATAGTTTTCATCTCTTTCACCTTTTTAAATATCAAAATTCAAAGATTTTTAATTGCCTGTATATCACCTAAGGATGTAACTGAAATAAAACCATCATCCTCTGATCCAACTTGGCAAGAACTCTTTACAGCATATTTTATCGAATCCAACCGATCTTCTTTTATAATCAACTCAAACTTCACGAACTGTACAAACCAGTTACGTGAAAAATAATTTGGATGACAACCATAACCACGAACTCTAATAAAATATAAACAAACGAGATCCTGTTTTTTAAGTTCATTCTCAAGAATCTCTTCACATTCAACAGGAACAAAAACAACCACCTGTAAGTAATTCATAATCAATTACCTTTACATCAAAAGTTCTTAGCTTTTTAATTCAATATCAACTCACTCAAGCAATAACTATTGTTCCAGCGAATTAAAATCAAGCTACATAGAACAAGAAAGTATTATTTAAAAATAGGCAACCTACGAGGACAAGACTTCATTCAAGAGTAAAGAATAAAGAAATCCTAAAAGAAGAGATTTAATTCAAATAAGTGCAGTTCACAACATATTTTTGTGGATAATTAAATTCAGGAGGGGGGCGATTGTAATAATCAAGATAAGAAAATAAACTTCCGGATAAGAACGAAAACCAATACTGAATAAAAAAGATAAGTATAGGTATAAATATAGAGAAGTATATATTAGGTAAATAACTGTCCTTTTCATCACAACAATTATTTTCAATATGCTTATGCTCTTTCAGGCCATCAAACTTATTATTAAGAATGGAATTCAAAGAGGGTAAATTATTAGTTTCTGTTGAACTCAGTTCAATTTTTCCATGATGTAGTTCATAACCTTGTCCCAAGTCATGAGCTATAAAGTTATTAATTGTACTAATACACAACACCATACTCTGACAGAATAGCCAAACCACAATTAACAGCTCAGTGACCAGCCGTCTTTTACTATCTAAGTAAATAATAGACATACTCATTACTTGTCAGTATCTAAGTTTAGTAACAAGTCTAGACATAGAATCGATTTATGTCTAGAAAGCAGAATCGCCACCCTCCTCACTAAAATACGACTGAAGCTACATATTATACCGAAGCTACGCCTTAACTTCTGGCGCTGATTCAACGATGGTTTTTCATCTCAAGCCAACCATTAAACTTTAAATATTTACAAAAAATTGAGCTCTCCCCTGTTTTAAACTGAGGAGGCATATCAACCTAACTCACATCAAATCGCCCACCAGAACCTGTAAATCAGATACAAGCGCATTGGCAGTATGGGCCAAATCCTCTCGCACAGCATCACCATGTCCGGAAGCTTCCGCCTGAGCAATGACCGCCGTTAAAGAGTGAAGTTTTTTGAGACGAGCAAGAATAGGTATTTTGATTTGTTTGGGTGAACGAACACTTGATTTATCGACAGGGACAAGCTCATAACCCAAGGTTGCCGCTTCAACTTCAAGCAACCGATGATCATTCGATTTCAATTGTTGCACCACCGCATACTGATAACTCATACGGTAATACGACGCCGCAAAGTCAGTCGACTGATCCTTTAACCAAGCGTGTTCTGTCTTCTGAATATGTTGCAGAACATCCTGATAATAAACCTCCGCACGTAGCTTTATGCGGTTCTGTAATTCAGTATTCTCCATAGCCTTGCATCCTGTTTAAAAAATAGGAATGACAAGGCCCCAACGCTTCCAGCAGGGACTACGAGTATGTTAATGTTCCTCCTGCAAGGTCGCGTTTCAGTTGGGACCTTGCCACGTCTCCGGAGTGTTGCCGCACTCGCGGGGACACCTTCTCTGCTTCGGGGATAACAACGCCCCAAAGCATCAGGTTACGACAACGTGTGCATCCCACTGAGTAAGCCAGTTGGCGCACACCGTAACCAGCAGTTAGTCTGCCCTGATCGGCCATAAAGCGTCAAGCGAACAATTGGGAATGAAAAAGTGGATAAACCAACGAAGCCAGTGAACTATTTGGTTTGTTGTTTTTAAGGCTTTAAATTGAAAGCCCTGAGGGATAGAAAGGCAGTACTTTTGTAGTAACCAGGCAGCAGAAATAAAAAAACCAAAGAATGAACTTTGGTTATTTTGCACATCGCCTCAGGATAACAATACTAAATTCTAGGTCGTAACTTTTAGCCAAGCTCTTTCTTCATTTGGAGCATATCGTACAAACCAGGGATTTGGTTGTTGTTCAGCAGGAATAAAGTTAATCGCGCCAGGAGTTTCAAATACACCCACAGGATTCCCCTTGTCTTTTAAGCAGACAAACTGCTCATCCACCAGCTCGAATATACCTAATTCACCACCCGCAAGAAAAATACGACCATCAAGACTGCCCACACCATACCAAGCAAACTTTGGCGAACCTATGTCCCTAAAACCGACCTTTGCATTACCCACTAATAAACAACCGCTGCGCCCGGTGATATAAACAAGTTCTTTGCTTACGGCCTTCACATCAGTAAAGGTATCTGTGGACAAAATACCTTCAGGCAAATTCACTTTCGTCCAACGACTACCATCCCAATGATGTATATTGCCGTGATAACCCACAATATAAACATCATCCGATGCTGAGCCATCAATTTGATTGGGCGCTTGAGGTAATTCGTATTGAGTCCAGTTTTCCCCATCCCAATGCAAGGCAGGACCACTAAAAGAAGTGACCCATACGTCAGAATCAGATGTTCCCCATATACCGTTTAGCTGCCCTTGAAAAACCTCACCAACATTCCAATCAATATCGAAATGACCGTTAGAAAATTCTAAAGACTTAAATGGTGGATTTTCAAAACTAACATCGGCATTCGTAAACACATCACCATGATCATCCACTACCCATAGGTTACCTTCTCTAGAAGACCACATTGCATTTATCTGACAATTTGCCCCTAAACACGTCTTTGCACGATCACCTTCAGACAAACGAACCTCGCCTACAGCTCCCATGGGGTTTGATTCATCATAGTGAGTATAAATACTGTGTTCACCAAGTTTAGAGTTTGTTATATCGATAACGTGTGATATTTCGTAATCACTCATATATACCCTATTTAAAACATAGATGAGGCGCTCCAATAAACGCCTCTGTTTACATCAAAGAATGAATAACTCTATGAGGAAATTTTTGTCCAAGCTCGGTCTTCGTTAGGAGAGTATCGAACATACCAAGAGCTAGGCTGCTGTTCTGCAGGAATGAAGTTAATCGCTTCAGGGGTTTCAAATACGCCAACAGGATTACCTTTGTCTTTTAAGCAGAGAAACTGCTCATCAACCAATTCGAATATACCTAATTCACCACCCGCAAGAAATATACGACCATCAAGACTGCCCACACCATACCAAGCAAACTTTGGCGAACCTATGTCCCTAAAACCGTCCTTTGCATTACCCACTAATAAGCAACCGCTACGCCCGGTGATATAAACAAGTTCTTTGTTTACGGCCTTCACATCGGTAAAGGTATCTGTGGACAAAATACCTTCAGGCAAATTAACTTTCGTCCAACGACTACCGTCCCAATGATGAATATTGCCGTGATAGCCCACAATATAAACATCATCCGATGCCGAACCATCAATTTGATTTGGCGCTTGAGGCAATTCATATTGAGTCCAGCTTTCACCATCCCAATGCAAGGCAGGACCACTAAAAGATGTGACCCATACGTCGGAATCAGACGTTCCCCATATACCGTTTAGCTGCCCTTGAAAGACCTCACCAACATTCCAATCAATATCAAAATCGCCACTTGAGAACTCTAAGTGCTTGTATGGGGAAGAGGTAAAATGAACATCTGCATTCGTGAAGACATCACCATGATCATCCACAACCCATAAGTGACCTTCATTGGATGTCCACATAGCATTTAACTGACAGTTCGCTCCAAGACAAACGTTAGACACACCACCGTACGGCATATCTCCAGAAAAAACAGCCCCTACAGCACCTAAAGGGTTTGACTCATTGTAATAAGTTAATATTTTGTGGTTGCCTAATTTCGAGAACGCCACATCAATTACATGAACGATTTCATAGTCTGCATTCATTTATCAAAAGCCTTCTTCATTGTTTATTAAATTAGAAATCAGAGCCTGCATCTTCAATAGGACCAGTTGGAACCTTACCACCACCAACTAAGTTAGATAACTTGGCTTCTTTATTAACGCCCATTGCATCAAGTGAATTTTCATACTCAATACGAATACCTTTCGCCACATCTGCTGCATCTTCTGGTGGAATTCTAGGTTCATACACACCTGGACTTCGTTCAATCATATCCAATGAAAACGACTTTGCGGTCTCGCTTTCCATATGATCCAGCCATTCAGTGCTACTGGCAAACTCATCTTGGCACTGAAGATCCCTTGCATACTTCTTTTCAACATCCGTTAAATAACGGTGTTCCGTTCCTTTACTCTGGTCGTCATACACAAAATAAGTAATGGCATCACCTTCGTTATAAGCGCCAAATTCCGGACCAATTGGCACATTTGCACGCTTTTCGTTAGGTAAACTTGAACGAGCCATATAACAGGAATGAGGAATAAAGTGCTCTCGTTGATAACCAGGTTTACTGATTTGTTGAAGCTCCTTATAAGGGCCAACAATAACCCCATGCTGATCAAACAGAGCCTTTCTCTGCAAGGGATCATTTAAATCTCGGGGTTTGGAGGCCGTAGGCGCAGGAGCGGATGACTCATGAATTGACGCAGTTGATTCAACCGAAGCCTGACTTTCAGAAGTTGTAAGTTCAGCCTGTCTACGCCTGATCGCCGGCTTAGTTGGAGGACTGCTGGTTGCATTATCCGATTCAACCGATGAAGTCTTAGCTTGAAGTGCAGCCATATGCTCCATCAGGACATCCCTGGTCTGCCAAACCTTCAGCTCTTCCGTTTCCAGCATTTGAAGAAGCTCAGCCAACACATCCCAATCATTTTTCTTATGCAGTAAATAAGTATGAGGCCTGGCATACAGATATAAATCTCGTAACGCCCCATCCAAAGAGCCAAGCTCACAGAGATGCATCAGGAAGGGCCGACCATAAAACGGGTCTTGGATGTTGGTTAGGTGCGTCGGAAACACTTCTATGCCAGCATCGAACGAATGACAAAACAGGTATTGATTCCCCATTAAGTCAGAGACATGAAATCCTTGCTCGCCAGGAGTAATCATACGATCCCTCCCATGACATTACCCACACGGAATAGGCACAGATTGCCCTGACTCTCCGTAACAACTGAACTTGTATTGCTTACATCCATGTTTAATTATTTCCTTGGTATTCTCTTACCACATATTTTCAGGTAAACAGCTAAACCAAACCCAGTAACTCCATCACTGAATTTTTCTTGTAGCACCTGAAAATTTTCAGAGCATCAGTGTATTGGTTTTCTTCATAAGGTGTTGAGAATTAATGCACAGTTATACAGGGGAAGCATAGAAAATAAACGGCATCTACTCAGTCACCGAGACAGCGACTGATAAATAGTATCAACATAACCCGGTAAGTTTTTCATTTCGTCTGCCAATTTATGGTCCGTGCCTTCTTTGGAAATCGCCGTTGAAATAAGGCCCAGCGCCAAATTCGTTGCTACAATTCTACGCTTTTCCTCAATGGATATATTTTTCTGATCGAGAAGAACGTTCAGTTCTCCTGTAAAGCTTGCTTTAATCATCTTCTTATTTTCCTAATAGCATTAAGAGTTAGAGTTGAGGTCAATCCTTGAATTCAGATCATAAGTTCTGCTCACTCGTGATCAAACACATAACCCACCGAGCGGCGGCTTTTAAAATACACCGGGTGCTTAGGGTCGTCTTCAAAATATTTGCGGAAGCGAACAATAAAATTATCCACCGTTCGGGTGGTCAGGCTTTTGGAAAAGCCCCAGGCCAGTTCCAGAATCTCACCACGGGTTAAGGCTTTGCCTCGATTGGCAATGAACAACCTTAATAACCGCAGCTCTTGTTCCGTCAGGGTGATCTCCTGCCCTTTGCACACCGCATGTGCTTGGGCAAAGTCAATTCGGTTTTCACCAAAATCATAGACATCCGTGGAACTGACATCATCTGAGGATGTTTCTTTTTTATTCCAGCCATCCCGCTTGAGTAGCCGATCCACCCGAAGTAAAAATTCATCCAGATTGAACGGTTTGGATAGGTAATCATCCACCCCGGATTCCAAGCCTTTTATTCTATCTTCGGGAGTACTTTTGGCAGACAAGATCAAAACCGGCAGCCGTTCATCTTCCAGGCGAATGCTTTTTAATACGGAGATGCCATCCACTCCCGGCAGCATAATATCCAGCACGACCAAGTCGGGTTGCCACTGCTTCCAGGCAACCAACCCTGCGGTACCCGTTTCAGCGATCTGCACTTCATAGCCTTGCAGCTGTAAATTCAGCCGAATCCCTTCTGCGATATGAGTTTCATCCTCAACCACCAAAATACGTTTATTATTCGTCATTTTTTAAGCTCATTCTTAAAAACTCATTCATTAAACTCATTGGTCGAAACTCATCGATCAAAACTCTGCAGTTTAAATTTGCGCTTGGCGGCTGATTTTTTTGTGTTCAAAGGCAACGTCAAAATAAAAGTAGCGCCTTTATTGTGTTCAACAAGCGGATCGCTCTCATTGCGTACCACTTTAATTTTTCCGCCATGCGCCAACACAATATTCTGCACGAAATACAACCCCAGGCCACTGCCCTGTGCCGAGCGTATACTTGAGTGGCCCACCTGATAAAATTTCTTAAATATTTTCTTCGATTGAGAGCGATCTATGCCGATGCCGTTATCGGTAAACTTCACAATCACCGAACTGCCCTGCCGATCCATTCGAACGTCCAAACAAGGTTCTGATGAATCATTGTATTTAAAGGCGTTGGATGCCATGTTAATTAACAACATTTCAAACAAAGGCCGACTGAAATCCAGCCGTTGGTGTTCACCTTCAGGGGCCGACACCCGGATATTCAAGCCTGGAAATAAGTGTTTATTCTCAGCATAAAAACCATCAATAAAGGTGAATAAATCAATGGATTCGAATTCATCTTGAAAATTACGGCTTTCAATACGCCCTAAATCCAGAATATTGCTGATATTGTCTGATAAGCGATTTACGTCCTGAAGCATGTAATCAATGTATTTACGTTGATCTTCTTTGGATATTTCGTGCTTTTGAAACGTCTCCAAATACAGCTTCAGTGAAGTTACCGGCGTTTTAAGCTCGTGCGTAAAATTGTTAATAAAGTTATTTTGCAGACGATACAGTTGCTGCATTTTCTGATTATACACAAAGGTCATCGACAGCCCTGTCAGGATCAACCCTACCAACACCGCCAAGACAAAAATCACCAACCCGGTTTGGGATTCAAACACTTGCCTCGGGTCGATATTAAATTTATTAATGACCTCATCCAAACCACTGCTGATTTCAATGTACCAATAAATATAGAGAACAAATGAAGACACCAATGCAACGATGGAGAAGATAAAAATAAACATCGCATTGGGCATCAGCTTATTTCGATTCATAAGGTTTGGTTCCCTGTTAAGAGCGAATTGTCACTGCAATGTAAAAGTTTTGTAAAAGCACGGCCAACAAGGGCTTCCGTCATTTTGTGACGTTCAGATTTATATAGAATGGCCACTAACCGAAACACACTCTTTTCAATAAAAACCGGAAAACGAGTGTAACGGCTCAAGGGAGTGCTCCACAAGTAAAAGGCAAAACGCAATCGCGGCCCGCCCAACAAGTGGAACATCAACAGAATGATAAACAGAGCAATGTTCAGCATTGCCGTATATTTAAACGGAAGAGGAAACCCCTGTGGTCAAATCTCACGAAGCCTTTAATTTTTACTCTCATCTTGCCGGTGCCATTGCCGCTGTTGTGGGTACTATCTTTCTCGTTCGCGAAGCTGCCGGATCTGCTTCCATGCTGATCACCGCATTGGTTTACGGTTTGTCCGTTGTGTTTTTATTTTCTGCCAGCTCCCTCTACCACATGTTTAAAAAGAAAGAGAACGAGCTGTCGTTCTGGCGAAAAATGGATCGCCTTGCCATTTTCTTTATGATTGCCGGTTCCTACACCCCTATATGTTACTTTTTTATGGACGATGACTGGCGCTTACCTATGATCGCCATCCAGTGGGGCTTAGTCGGCTTCGGAGCCATTTCTCAAATATTCTTCCCCCGGGCACCCCGCATGATTTACGCCCTGATCTTTTTAACCATGGGCTGGATGCTGGTGTTCCCGATGCAACAAGTACTGGAAATCATGACGGAAGATCAGGCTTGGTTGCTGTTCGCAGGCGGCATCGCATTTACGATGGGCGCTATTTTTTACGCCACCAAAAAGCCGTTAATGATGCCTGGTATCTTCAGCTTTCATGAGTTATTCCATGTCATGGTGTTGATCGGTGGCGGTTTCCACTATGCCCTGATCTACAGTGCATTTTCATCTGCTTCGATGGCATAAACCATGACCATTTCAGCCCAGTGCCAAATGCTGATCGACAATGAACTTCAACTCTTCAAGCGCGAGTTTGAGCTTCATTACCAAGCCGAAGAAACCAAGCCAGAGAACATAGGCCAACCCTACTTATTGCATCGGCCTGAGTCCAAACGAGGCGTACTGTTAATCCACGGCTTAATGGCCGCCCCAGAAGAAGTGCGTGAATGGGCTGAGTATCTGTTTGATCAAGGTTACACAGTGTACGCGCCAAGAATGGCAGGCCACGGCACCACCGCTCAGGACTTATCAAACAGGACAATGGAAGAATGGGTCGGGTCAGTCAACCGGGCCCATGAAATCCTGAAACACTGCTGTGACCAAATTACCGTTGCCGGCTTCTCCACAGGAGGCGCAATAGCGCTACAACAGGCCATCAGTAAACCAGACCAGTTCAAAGCACTGATCAGCATCAGCGCGCCACTCAAGTTTAAAAAGTTCAGTGCTCACTTTGCAGAACCCGTGAACCACTGGAACCGAGTATTAACAAAACTCGGAACCAACAAGGGCAAAAAAGAGTTTGTCACCAACCATGCAGATAACCCCCACATCAATTACTTAAAGTGTCCGGTCAATGGCATCGTACAAATCAAACGACTGATGCGAGGCGTGGTTAAGGGTTTACCTAGCATCCGCATTCCTTCGTTGATCGTTCATGGAACGGAAGACCCTAAAGTCGATGTGCAAAGCAGCCGAGATATCTATCAGGCATTAACGTCTCAAATTAAGGTGCACAAAGAAATTAATTTTCACCTCCACGGCATCATTCGTGGTGAGGTCGCCAAAGAGGTTTTCAATGAAGTTGGCGATTTTCTTCAATCCGCCCATTAGGATTCAGCTGCAAGAGCCTGCCAATCAGCCCAGTGAATTGACGTTTTATCGCAAATAAAACGTCATAAAGCTGTGTGATCATCGCTACATCACCGACGGGAGGATCAACCATGACAGAACTTCAGTCATTAAACGCGCCAAGCCAAACAGCTCCAGAGTCTGAAATTTCAGATACTGCCAATTCAGACTCCTTAAATACAGATACCTTGAATACAGACACGCAGAATTCAATTTCAGCGATTTCAGAAAAGCTGGATTACCAACACCTTGGCAAAGTTGGCAGGGCCATTCTGAATGGTGTCATTGGTGATTATCTGGTGCAGGAAAACAACCCATTGGCCATCACTATGGGGTTTTACTATCGGTATAAATTGGTGAAGTTGCGCGAATTGGCAACAAATCCACCTACTCCCCTGACCAACAAAGTGGTGGTCTTTCTGCATGGCTTAACCAACCTGGAAACCATCTGGCACTTTAAATCGGGCCACCAGCAAAGTTACGGTTCCAAGCTTCAGCAAGATCTCGGATTTACGCCGTTTTACCTGCGTTACAACACAGGCTTAGCCATTGAGCAAAATGGCCAGAACTTCAGCAAGCTGTTGGATGAATTGATCCAAAATTACCCGATCAACATTGACGAACTGGTTCTGGTGGGGTTCAGTATGGGTGGATTGGTCATGCGCCACGCTCAAAAAACGGCCGACGCAGGATCAAGCTGGCTGAACAGCCTCTCCCAATGCTATTACCTGGGAACGCCACATCATGGCTCACCCTTGGAAAAATTTGGCAATCTGGCAAGTTCGTTGGTGCGCGCCATTCCAAAAGACTATGTCAGCCAATGGGCCGACTGGATTGACGTTCGCAGCAAGGGCATTCAGGATTTAAAAGATGGCTTCAGTACCGATCAAAGCGCAACATCATATAGCCAATTAATCCCCTGTAAGAGCTTCCACCCGAATGCAACACACCACTTCATCAGTGGCTCCATCTCGCCACGTAACAACAGTTTTGTGAATCAAATGTTTGGCGACAGCCTGGTTCGAAAAAACAGTGCCTTGCCTGCGGTACTGCCCAATGGCAGTTTAACGGCACACTTTGATGGCATACCACACCTTCCGCTTGCTCACTCCCAACCAGTCTATGATCAGATCAGAAAGTGGGCGGCAGCCAACCAACCAAAGATAAAAGCGATATGCTACAAACCTGAAGCCAATGAAGCTTTGATAACCGAAAGCGATCAGACAGACTCATCCAAAGAAATGCTGACAGGCACACTCGACCTCCTTTCAGCCGGCTTCGATAAAACCGTCTCTGCCATTGAAAACATGCACCAATCCATCGCCAGAGAACCTCATCAAGTCCTTCAGAAATTGCCGGTCATTAAACCCGTCGCCAAGGTTGTTGAAGTCACTCAAGCCACCATCGCAGGCTCAGTCTATCGATCTGTAAAGCTGGGCGGTCAACTGATTCAGGAAACCTCAGAGATATTGAAAGAAGACTACCCGCAAGGAAAGGCCAGCTAAGTAATCAGCTGGTTTTAGCTTCAAATAACGCGGAAAACTCAAGCAATTGAGATTCATCAAACCGATGGCCGCTAAGCAGGTAGGAATCCCCATTATTGGTGAAAATGGTTAAATCCGTTTTCGAGCCAAGCCATTTAGACTTGGCCTTTTTAAGATTCAAATCCACATGACTTATTTCGGACTTACGGGCACTCCAGAGAACGGAATTTAGTTGTTTTACCAAAACAAAATCATCTACCAGTTCAATAGTAATTAAATCTGGTTTGGAGGCTTTTTTCACCCGTTCAGGAAACCAGCCTCGTTCATTGATAAAAATACCGATCCATATAACTAACCAAACCGACACAAACGTTATGGCAGCAACTTGGCCATTAGTTAATAGCAAATAAACTAATACCAAACAATGTAAAACTAGCATTCCGAATGACCATCGGCTCGAAGTATTGCTACTTTCTTCTATGTCCTTTTCCTTCAATAGAACCGAGGCTAACTCTTCCATGAACGGTTTCTCCTAATTATTTATTGAACCTGTTGTTTTATCACAGTTATTCCGTTTAAAACTACCTGATTGCTTTATGGTATTTCCTTGATGATCTATCACCCAATATCGATGAGCCTCTTCTGGTACTGGCCACTCCAGTTGATCCAGCTGGCTGCGCAGCACCATTTCAGGCACCGGGTACGAGCGGTTTTTATTGTCCACAAACAGCTGATTTTCTGACTTATGAAACACCACCATTGTCACAAAAGCGTGATAGTCGAAAGCGATTCTGCAGATAAGACTTCTGAAGTCTTCCCGTAAATTGGTCGCATCCCATATGACTCTTTTCTTCGCTCTTAAATACGTTTTTAAACGTTCACGGGCTGTATTCAGGATTTTCCCAATATTTGCCTGATTGCTTCTGTCCCCGTTGATTTCTGCCCGCAGTTCATCCAAGGAAATAACTTCACATTCCGGCCCAAACCGTTCTATCCAGGTGGATTTACCCGAGCCACTCGGCCCATAAAGCACATAGACTTCACTGAACCCTTGTCGATAGGAATAAGTGCGGGCAATGCCTTCCTCAAAGGTTGAAATATCCCCCTCTTCAAAGTCCCTCATGGTACGGGCAAATACCATGTCTTTGGTTGTCTCATCCAAGCCAACCAAATGGGGAGCCATATCCGCTGCCAATTGCAACAAAGGTTTATGTTCCTTCCAAAGCTGATACTCCTCACAGAACAGTCGAAACTGAGCCAATAAATCCAATTGTTCATTTAAGTCTTCACAGATACGACCTTTCATATCTGCAACTTCCAACCAATACAACAATTCCATGGACGCTTTTCTGGCCAGCTTCCAGTATTCACCAGCCCCCATTTGCTTAATGACCAGAAGCTTAGGCATGTGATGTTCACCAACCAGCCCCATCACTGAATCAACAACGGAGTAACTCAATTCCAGATTCAGTAAACGATGGGCAACATAAGAGCGCCCCATTGCCTCATGCCCGGTAGCAACAACACGCTCGACGCCTTTCACCTCTTTGCGTCTTGTTGTCATCGGTTTTGCAATGTCATGCAATAACGCCCCAAGGATAAGAGCTTGTCTTGATTCGCCCGTTATATGAGATGCTTCATTACTCAACAGAACATAAAGCTCAGAAAGCACCATGCCTGTATGAATATAAACATCACCTTCGGCATGCCACTGAGGGTCTTGTTCCGTTTCCTTGTATTGATACAGAAGAGGAAATGTCGCCCCTAACTGTTCAATGCAATCTTCAATCGTTGGGGTGGCATCCACAGCCAAAGACGCAAGCCAGTCTTTCCTATTCATCAGCGCCCACCTCAACTTTCAGGTCGTTAGGTATGACTTCCTGAGACATCCAGTGTTTATCCGTTTGAACATGGCCAGTACGCACCCATTTAGCAAAATGGCGCCCAAAGTCTGAATAATGAAAACCCTCTGCCGTACGTACAACGTACCCTTCCATTTTATCGGTATCCACTTTGATACCCCGGACGAATGATTCATCCCATTGGCCGCGAAACAGCTCAGGAACGGTAGGAAGCTGATAAAGATCCGCCCACTCAAGCACTTCATCCCAACTCAGGCAGCAGTTGTTTTCATCCCAGATAGCAAAAACGTAAAAGTAGCTTTCCAATTCAGAATAATGAAGAGAATGCTTCGCGTATAAGTTTTCACCACACACTCGCCAACCTTCGGGAATATCCAATGCAAGCCGGGCCTGCAACCCTTTTACCCAGGCTCTCGAACTATGATGTCGGCTGTCTATCGAGCGCGCATGAATATAATCCCGATAAATAGTGGTGCACTCACCATCCATTTTTTCAGTAATAACAATTTCTTTATCCTCAAAACCCTGTATGTCCCTCTGCCTGATATCATCAGGAGTAAATCCGGGCGACCAAGGTAAGTGAGGCGTTCGAGGGTATTTGAACCGTTGAGAGTTCATCACCAATTCTCCTTAACGTCCTAACATCAAACACAACCAGGTGAGTGATGTCAGTTTTATAATGACAAAAAATAAAAAAGCAGCAACAACCCTTTGTAGAGATTTCAAGTGAAGAAAACTCTTACAAATATCTGGTTGTCCGTATTAAACGAAAGCTGACTGTATAGAACGAAAAGAGAATTACATGACCTAACGGTTAGAACGAAACGTCCAACGCCTCATAGAGAAGTGATTAATCAAACCGAAATTATAAAACACTGTGATTAATATTTAAACAGGCTCAAATTACCATACGAAAGCCTTCAAGGTTTGTAATAACGAAGAGACGGGCATTCCCGCCATGGATGTTTGTATGCAGTTCTTATGAACGAACAAGAATGAAAAAATCCGTTTAAAGGTGTCGTGAGATGGCACAAATTGCCATAAACACCACTTCAGATAAAACGTAAGAGCATTCTTCTTGATGACGAGAGTCAGGGAGGTTTTCAAGGTAATCAATCAAGGGGCGTTTTGTCATGGCAATTAATCAATAGTTGTTAGGTTAGGTCCTGGTTTAATACCGAATGAGCTCTAACCATGCAAGAAAAGATTGTTCTATAATTGATGTTTGATCATGTGTTTGTCCTGTACTAATTATCAGTCTACAACCCAAACAACAGTAGGTTTTGGGAAGGCTGTTACTGCTGAAAATCCAGCTTTAGATAATGTTTTCTTAATGACCCATTACGCCGAACACCAGGAGTAAACACTAATGGTTTACTCCACTTAGGCGTAGAAAGTACTTGTAATCGACAGTTGGCTTCATGAATAAACGAAAACACGATAGTATCTTTGCCATTTAAGTCAATAATATCAAGGGTTCCAGTCACCATATTGCCACCAAATTCCAGTTCATCAATTACTTTGGCTTCTTCGGTCACTAAGTAAATTCGAAGTGTTTCTTCATAAGGAACATTGTCAGTCAGAAACAACAAATACCCCAATTCAGATAGATGATATTGTTGTGCCAAACATGCGCCTTTAACAGGAGACCCAACGTCATTCCCACCGAAGGTTAATTGTACTAGCGGGTCTGTTACAGAGTCAGGATCAGATTCACGAAGTAGTTTAGTTGCAAATTTTTCACAAGATTGCATAGTAACCTGCTTAAAAATTAATGATAAAAATCAAAAAATGACATTGTTCATCTTATTCATTTAGTACAAATTAATCTGCCAGGCCACCTAAGATGTTTGTAGGCTTCTTAAATAATTAATTGTTTGCTTTTCTTTGTTGCTGGTCCAGCCATCTTCAAGAATTCTAATCAAGAGGTTATTAAGCGGCTTGTGAATACGAAGACCTTGTTCAATGGAGCCACGTTGTTGTTTTATTGTATTAACATACAACAGTGCCACATCATCCGCATCGCTGTTGTAGTTACTATCAAGTTCTAGAAATACTTTATATACCTCATCCATAACAATGCCGGATTTTTTAACTAAATCCGAAGCAATTCTTTTTTCATCGGTATAAAACATTTTTGTGTTAGGTGCGACGATGTTGGCTGAAGCTTGACGTTCTGGCCCTGTAAATTCTAAGTATGCCTCGTTACCGACTACCGCACCAAAAACGCCACCAATTGCAGCTCCAATAGCCATACCTATTGGTCCCAACCAAATACCTGCAACTGCTCCACCTGCGAAAGATCCACCAACACCAACGCCTAACGTTGTTACCTCACGACCAGTTGCCCACGTTTTATTTTCTGAGGTAAAAATATTGTAAAAAGCTACTCCAGCGGTCAGCACCCAGCATATTCTCGCAGACCATTTCAACCGATAGGCGACACGTGTTGCGGCCCCTCGATCCCTCCCCGCAGCTTTGATGACATCAACAAATACGGCTTCTTTATCTAGTTCTGAAGTTAAGCTATTGAAAGGCTTTTTGTATCGTTCAATAGAGTACTGATCTAGTAAATCAGCTAATACTTTTCCCTGTTTTTTAAGAGATTCAGAGTATTTTAATCCCATTTTGGTTTGCATTGATCGACTTTTGTTAAGAATGTCATTTCGCATTCCATTTGCTAAGACTGCAGCTTCATTGGCGCTCATCAGACCTCTTTCATACGCTTTAAGCGTATCTGCTGACATAAGCTTAATTTCACGTAGGTACCACATTCGAGCCTGGCTATTTTTAATCGATTCATGACTAAAATAGAGAGCTTGTACTTCTAATTGCTGTAATGCGGATTTTACATCGTCGCGTGTTTTTATACCTACGCTCATTAGTGACTCCTTGTCAACGTATAGATTAATTACTGTTTGAAGTGCTTGAAATTAGAGAAAAAAGTTTAGGTGTGTGATCGACTAGATAAGTCGGTATACAGTCAATCAGTACCAATTATCAATTCCTTTTAAATAGGAAATTCAGTATTTTGAATAGGCTACCATGTTTAGTATAATTTTAATCCAACACGTATATTGGATGTTTTAAAATGAGCTTTACATCACACCCTACACTCAGGATACGTCTCATCAAAAAATACACCGATCAATCACACTTGCTTATTTAGCCATTACCAAACACTCAAGCAGGTAGTCAGTGTTCAAAACCTGATACTCGGAAACCGCACCACTCAAACCTTCAACGCTCCTCATTAAGGATGCTGAGAATAAATATCCTTTAAAAACCTTTAGGTTATTAACCACCATAAAATCAGTGTTATCAATGGCATTGAAATATTTCATAAATATAGATACTCAAATACATGTAACAGCTAAACTCTCCAACATGGTCGCAGATCAGGACTTTCTACTTTGCGACACACACGTTTTATTAAGCCTTTATAAAACAACAATTTAATAATCATTACCAGAGGCTATTGTCCAGAAGAGCGACAACTGGATCAAAACCCCAGGCCCCAAAAAACTAAAAAAGAAATGCTCCATTCCTTTTGCCCTTCCCCTATAATGCCGTTTCGATTTTCTGACCCTCTGTATTTGTATTTCTATGACTAAAAAAGACGCCAACTTCAGCCAAACGGTTTTACACTGGTTTGATGACCACGGTCGTAAAGATCTGCCCTGGCAAAACCCAATCACGCCTTACCGCGTTTGGGTATCTGAAGTGATGCTGCAACAAACACAGGTAAAAACGGTCATTCCCTATTTCGAAAAGTTTATGGCTGAGTTCCCCACAGTGTTTGATCTGGCTAATGCCGAACAGGACTTAGTGCTGAATCTCTGGACCGGATTAGGCTATTACGCCCGAGCCAGAAACCTTCATAAAGCGGCCAAAATAGTCGCTGAGAAGTATCAAGGGGATTTTCCGCAGTCCGTCGAGGCACTTAATGATTTACCTGGCATTGGTCGCTCTACGGCCGGGGCGATAGCTTCAATATCCATGGGCATTTCTGCGCCGATTCTGGATGGAAACGTCAAACGCGTTTTAACCCGCTTTTATGCGGTCGAGGGCTGGCCAGGTACAAGTCATGTTGAGAAAGCGCTTTGGCAAATCGCAGAACAAAATACTCCGAGCACCCGCACAGGCCACTACACCCAGTCCATGATGGACTTAGGTGCCACCTTATGCTCAAGATCGAAACCTGCGTGTGGAATTTGTCCGCTTCAGCCTGAATGCCAAGGTTATAAGTCAGGCAAGCCAACCGATTTCCCGCACTCCAAGCCGAAAAAAGAAAAACCGGTAAAAAAAGTTCGTTTCTTAATGATTACAGACACAAAGGGCCAGTTACTTCTGGAACAAAGGCCAGCATCTGGCATCTGGGGCAGTTTGTATTGTTTGCCGGAAGAAACACCGACTACCAACCAATCTCAAAGCGTGATACCCGACTATATTATTAGAGAAGAGTGGCCGTTATTCAGACATACATTCAGCCATTATCATTTAGATATTGTGCCTGTTTTGTGTGAATTGGTAGATACAAATAAGGCGGTCGGTATAATGGAGCCAGCAAATCAACTCTGGCACAACTTACAAAAGCCATTGGAAGTGGGCACAGCCGCTCCCATGGTCACCCTGATCGATCAACTGAAGCGGTATTTTCAACAATAAGCCTTCGGTTCCGGGGAAGAGTCAAAATTCAACGATAGATCCCTCTCATGAGGATCTTAATGTAAATGAGTAATTACTATGTCACGTACCGTTCATTGCAGAAAATACAATCAAGAGTTACCTGGTTTGGCTTTCCCTCCTATGCCGGGCGCTCAAGGACAAGAGCTCTACGACACCGTTTCAGACCGAGCCTGGCAAGAATGGAAAATGCACCAAACCATGCTGATCAATGAAAAACATCTGAATTTGTTAAACCCCGAACATCGCAAATTCTTACAAGATGAAATGGAGAAATTCCTGAACAACGAATCCTTCGAACAAGTGGAAGGTTACGTTCCGGTGGAAGCCAAATAAACACGAACATTAATAGCTGTTTAACCTTTGAACAGAAAGCAGTTTTTTTGATGAATTTAGCTATTTTTTGTTGACAGCAAACCAAATTCTCGGTTTAATGCGCACCACTTAGCCCGGATAGCTCAGTCGGTAGAGCAGAGGATTGAAAATCCTCGTGTCGGCAGTTCGATTCTGTCTCCGGGCACCATTATTTAAAAGCCTCGCTTATTGTGTATCTTCCATGTGCGGGGCTTTGTTTTTTCGCCCGGATAGCTCAGTCGGTAGAGCAGAGGATTGAAAATCCTCGTGTCGGCAGTTCGATTCTGTCTCCGGGCACCATTATTTAAAAGCCTCGAAATATTGCTTCTGCAAGTTCGGGGCTTTTTTATGCCTGATTTATTCTTCAGCTTTCCTGAACTCCTACTCTTTCATGCGCAATGACCGCCAGTTTTTCCGGAATAAATGCCATTGGATTACCAACTGATAATGTTGCCATAAACTTTTGGTGATTTAGTTTTCATATCCTCATTCATAACAACCTACCAATTCTTGTGAACAAGAACGAATGAGGATCAAACAATGACAAGCCACAACGAAATTCAAAACCAACTGAAAAAAGCTTTTTTACGTAATGAATTTAAAGTGCATTACCAGGCTCAATTTGACATTAAAAGCAATAAAGTGGCTGGCTTTGAAGCGTTAATTCGTTGGCAAAAAAAAGAAGGTTTGTTATCTCCTGAGTCGTTTTTAAAAGATGTGGAAAACTCTGGGCTGATGCCATTAGTCGGGATGAATGTACTCAATCTTGTGTTCCAGGACATTGCTCATCAGAAGTTGCAACGGCTTGGCATCACTAAGGTGGCCATCAATTTAAGTTATCAGGAAATTTCCAACGAGCGTTTTGTTCAGCATCTGTTGTCTCTTATCCAACACTTTCAAATCGACCCTACATTGTTAACCCTTGAGCTGACTGAGTCCGACAAAGTTCAGGACCTCACCAGCCTCAACGAAACCATACAGCGTCTACGCGAAACAGGAATCTCCTTTGCCCTCGACGACTTTTGCACCGGCTGCTCTTGCCTGAGTCACCTAAGAGCATTGGACATTGATTACATCAAAATAGACCGAAGCTTCATCACCCATATTGCCGAAAGCAAAAAAGATTACCTGATTGTCCAGAATCTGATTGCCGTCACCAAGGCACTGGGTATCAAGTCCATTATTGAAGGCGTTGAAAATCATCAACAGTTGCAGCTAATTCGGTCAATGAACGCCGATTGGGTTCAGGGCTATTTATTCTCCAAACCGCAAGCCATCGAGCACTATTTATCTACCGCCACCCCCGCCAGTTCTGCGATTAATGCATCTGCCCAAGCCTTGTAAAACTGGAATATTGCCATTTGATAATGTAGGGATAAGCCTCTGATCATCTCTGTCTCTTATCATAAATTTGAAGAATCCAAAGCAACGGAACCCTGCTTTACGCTCTCAACAACGAAGGACAATAAGACGCAATACAGGAGATACATTATGAACGCTCCAAAATTAACCGCAGGCCTGGCTGCCGCGCTATGCATGACCAGCCTCTTCGCGCAAGCGGATGACGATGAATTCCCCTTTGATGAGGCCGACCTTTATTTTGAAATGAATCACACCGACGGTGATTTAGGCATCCACGCCCTTATCGATGGCGACCCTTGGAAAAAGCTGACCATAGAAGATCCAACCGACCGGAAAATGATGGTCATCAAAGTAAAAGGAAAGCTCAAACAACAAGGACTGACCGAACTCTTCTTTGAAAGCGCAGAACCCCCTTTTGATGAGCTGGCACCGGAAGACTTTTTCGCTCGTTTTCCTGAAGGGGAATACGAAATCGAAGGCATCACTTTAGAAGGTGAAGAGCTGGAAAGCAGCGCCTGGTTATCTCACGTAATGCCTGCCCCAGCAGAAGACATCTATGTTTCAGGGGTAGCCGCCAGTGACGATTGCGATGACGACGTACCGGAAGTTTCAGCTCCGGTAACCATAGAATGGGCGCCCGTCGTGCGTTCACACCCGGACGTAGGCGAATACGGCGTGATTGAAGTAACCAAATACCAATTGGTTGTGGAAAGAGAAGAACCGGAACTGCTGGTCTATAGTGTGGATTTACCGTCCGACGTTACCTCCTTCAGTGTGCCTGAGGCGTTCACTGATTTGGGCGAAGAATTCAAATATGAAATTCTGGTCAGGGAAGCCAGTGGTAATCAAACAGCCGTCGAAAGTTGCTTTGCCATGGAGTGATGTCCATCGAAGACTAAAAGCACTCACCCTGCAGCCTGTGACTGCAAGGCAGACCAAAGCGGGTTCGGTAATACAACTTACCGAACCCAACAGGAACATTGAAAGCACTGGCAGGAGTTATCTATGAAAGTACTTCTTATCGAAGACGACAATGTAATAGCAGGCCTGATCAAGAAAGGAATCAAAGAAGCGGGCTATACCATCGATCACGCAGAAGACGGAGTAAGTGGTTTGGGTCTTGCCCTTTCCGGCAATTACGACCTTGCCATTGTGGATTTAATGCTCCCCAAGCTCGATGGCCTTGCCATTATTGATGTGGTTCGGGATAAGAAAGTCACTTTACCCATACTCATTTTAAGCGCCAAGCGTTCGGTGGATGAACGCGTCACAGGCCTTCAGCACGGTGGGGATGATTACCTGACCAAGCCCTTTTCTTTCAGCGAATTGCTCGCTCGCGTCAAGGCGCTCATCCGCCGATCAAGCAATGTCGTCGAGCCCACCACCATCAGCTACCAAAACCTTAGCCTGGATTTGTTAGCAAGAACCGTCACCCGGGAAAACCGAAAAATCGATCTGCAGCCAAAAGAATTTGCTCTGCTTGAGTACCTCATCCGCAATCAGGGGCACGTTGTATCGAAAACCATGATCATGGAGCGGGTCTGGGATTACCACTTTGACCCAGGCACCAACGTGGTGGAAGCGCGAGTCAGCAAGTTACGAGAAAAAGTAGACAAAGGGTTTGAAGCCCCGCTCATTCATACCGTAAGAGGTCTTGGTTATGTTCTCAAACTTCAGGATTAACTTACCCAACACCTTGGCCACCAAATTAACCCTGTGGTACACCGGCGCCTTTATCGTTTTTTTATTTCTCGCGCTTTTAGCCACCTATACCGCCATCAACACCACATTCAACAGCCGGATGAATGATGACTTGCTTGAAGACATCGAAGAGTTTCAGGAAATATTTGAAGATGACGGTCTGGAAAAAGTGCTATGGGAAATACAACAAGAGATAAAATACGAAGACCCTGAACACTTTTTTATTCGCCTGATGACCAAAGAAGGCAACCCGATACTGACTTCCGACCTGAATCACTGGTCTGAACTGGCGACCGCCGATGAACTCTTTCAGCAACTCTCAGATCAAACAGAGCCGCCGCAGCTCGACATTATTCACTTTGAAGATCATGAACATGAATCAAGAACCGCTGCAGGCATGATCGGTTCCGACATCATCCTGCAACTCGGCGAGTCCATGGAAGAAAAAGATGAAATCATGGCCATTTTGTTCTGGGTCTCAGCCATTATCTTTTGCCTTATTATTCCCGTCGCGTCGCTCATTGGCTGGTTCATGGCCAAAAAAGCCGTGAAAGGCATTAAGGAAGTCAGTAAAGCGGCAATGAACATCAAAAATGGGGCACTGGACTCCAGAGTGGACATTCCTTCTCAAGGGGATGAAATTGATGAACTGGCGAATACGTTTAACGCCATGGCCGAACGCATTCGAAAACTCATCACCGAAATGCGGGAAATGACCGACAACATCGCTCACGATTTAAGAAGCCCACTGGGCAGAATCCGGGCGATTTCCGAAGTCACCCTGTCCGGCCAGGCCTCTGGTGAAGTCTGCCAAAAAGCCGCATCCGATACGCTGGAAGAGTGTGATCGCTTATTGCAAATGATCAACATGACACTGGACGTAGCCGAAGCGGAAGCCAATGTCAGCACCTATAAAAATGATCGCATCAATTTATCGAAACTCACCGAAGACGCCTGCGAGCTGTTTGAACCTCTCGCCGATGAAAAACAAATCCAACTGACGACCGAACTGGAAGAAGGTTGTCACATCGAAGGCAACAAACACAACATTCAGCGAATGCTTACCAACCTAATCGACAACGCACTGAAATACACCCCGGAGCAGGGAAAAATTTCAGTGAAGCTTGAAAACCAATTCCCCCAAACCATTATCACGGTCGCAGACACCGGCATTGGTATCCCCGAAGAAGAAAGACCCCGGATTTTTGACCGCTTTTACCGATGCGATCAAAGCCGCTCCAAAGAAGGCTGCGGTTTGGGCCTGAGCTTTTCGCGCGCTGTGGCCCGTGCCCATGGCGGAGACCTCACGCTCGAACAGGCACCTCAATTAAGCAGCATTTTTAAAGTTCGCCTGAACAACCAACCGGTTCAACCCAGCATCATTTGATAGGAATATACGATGGACATCACAACTTCTGCCTTTCAGGCACTCTTCACTTTGGTGATCCTAAGTTACAGCACCGTCGGTGTTGCGGGAAAAAACGACCTGACACCAAACGATGAACGAATAAACAATGGCTCAGGCTCAGAGCACTTTGATTCAGACGAGCCTATTGGTTCAGAAGATGACTTTGATTCAGAAGACGATTTTGATCCTGAAAATGCCTTTGGTTCAGAAGATAATGAAAGCGAAGAAGAGTATGAGGCTTGTGATGAACGGGAACTCAACCCAATCGGCCAACCGGATGTCTGTGTAGGCGCAGAAATCTATGGCGCACTTCATCGCAGATGGGTTGATGACAGAAACGAAGGCCGCGATCAATCCGACACCGATTACCAATTCAGCCCGCTGATAAGAGCGGCATTACCTGAAATCAGAGGCGTTAACATCACGGGTTTTGCGCAAATAGATTTTGATGAAATCGGCTCTGAAACCTCAGAAGCCTACCTGACCCTCAATCACGGCATCTGGTCACTCACTGCAGGAAAAATAGAAGTGGGAGGCATCGATCAAGGCAATGAGTTCATGTCTGAGCTTGGCGAAGACACCATGGGCGAATACGGCAACCCTTCAGCTGAACAATCCTATCTGGTGCTCAGTGCCGAACCTTGGGATGACACTGTTTTTACCTTGGGTTACGGGGTTTGGGACGGTGATATTTCTTTCGAAGAGGAAAACAACAACGGTGATATCAGTAACATCAACCTGGTCATTGAGTACCAATGGCAAGACACATGGATCTTAGCCGCAGAATACGAATACATTCACTACGACGATAACAAGCAAAACCTCAATGAAGACGGTGAACCCAATCACGCCCTGAATTCGGAGTACGCATTCGGTTTGGGCGTGAGCTATCACTATCACGATCTGTTTATGCCTTTTCTGAATTTAGGCCGCGCCTCACTGAACGATGAAGAAACACGGAACAAGCACATAAAGAGCTACGAACTGAATATCGGCATCGACAGTCTGTACCAAGATACTTGGGGCGCTACATTAGGCTACGAAAAATTAGGTGATGACGGGCGATTAGAAGATGGCAGAAAAACGGTCGACATTCACAACGGGTATTTCGGCATTCGTTATCAACTCAGCCTGGCCTACATCGGAGTCACCTATTGGCGCTCGGATCAACGGGTGAAAGACGATCACGACAACCTGTCTGAACAGTTTGATATTGAACTCGGCATGGTTTTTTAACGTAAGAAAAAAGCCATGTCACAAGGTATTTAAAAGAAACAAAGTCTTACGACAATGACTTACACCAAAACATAACCATATACCTGAGTATCTATGTCTAATGGCTATTTATCACTCAAACTGGTTACATTTCATCCAATAAAGCTATTACTTCATCGGATTTGTGGCATACTTAGCAGAATTAGATTACCAAATACCTATACTTTAAGTATCTATATATGACGTATTTTACACTGGTATCTGAGCGCAACGAGTTAACCATGGAAAAAGCCGAATCAACATTATCTGAATTGGTTCTCCCAGAGCAGATTCGCCCGGTTTTTGATGAATTTCATCAGCAGTACATCACCTCCCGTGAAGAACTGGAGCTGCAGCTCATTCACCTTTCAGATCAAGGCTCCATCCGTGCGTTTGAGATTGAAATCATTCTCGACGTCATTTCCAGCCCAGACTCCACCGCTTTGGATCTAAAGCGTATCAATGGCTGGATTGGCCCCCACTTAAAAGTGGACCTCTAGGCTGAACAGCGTCGGCTTCTAAACCACCTTCCTTGCTATAACAATCGCACTGGTTCGATTATCCACCCCCAGTTTTGCATAGATATTTTTCAGGTGCCACTTAGTGGTCGACAAAGCAATACTCAACTGATCACTGATCTTGGAATTCGATAACCCTGCAACCAACAGCTCGTAAATTTCGCGCTCTTTCTTGGTAAGCAAGCTCAGGCTGATGTCATTATTAACCTCAACCTGAGACGGAAACACATCGTTAAAGTATTCTTTGTAAAAACCCGGCAGATGAACAATATTTAACCGCTCTGCGCACGCAAACACCTCTCCTAAGCCCGGTGCTTCATCAAAGATGCATCGGGAAAATACCTCCAGCCCGAGCAGATCCAACTGACGTTTTAATAAATTCACGGCCACTTCTTTGGCATTGTTTTTATACAAAACCACAATACGATTGCACTCAGCGATCAAAGCCCTTGCCTTCACTTGCTGAGTATCGGCCACGCGATGAATATCGTTTAATAACGCATTGGCCTGAGTGTGTTTTCCCTGAAGCTGAAACAAATAACTGATGGCCAAGCCAAACCGTTCACGGCCTTCTGAGTAATCCTGAACCTCCGACCAAGCCGTTTGTTGATAAAAGTTATGCAGGTCATAGCTTTCAGCAATACGTTCAGCCCCGTCTAACGACCCTTGCACCAAAGCCTGACGCATCAACTCCTGAGCGACCTGACCTTTAAATCTCGGGTACTTGCCCAGAATCAAAATCCGGTCAAGACGGTCCAGCAGCCGAACGGATTTCTGGACATCACCTTTAATAAACAGTAAACGCGCCAAACTCAGGTAAACCGTCGCAACCACTTCGGTAGCGCAGGCGTAATTCACCTTTGGCAGCAGCCGTTCACACATCGCTTGAGACGCGTCCAGCTGATTCCTTTCGTAATACACCACAATCATGCCTGTGGCGATATTCACCCAGCTGGGCTGTTCCGTTTGCGCTTCAATACCCTGATAGAGCGCGGAAATATAGTTCACCGCCATCATCCCACGCCCCATGTACCGGTCACACAGCGCAATGATCAGGTCAGCATAACTGGCCAGATAAGGCACCCCCAAATGGGAAAGAATCACTTTTGCTTTTGTAGCCGTATTAAGCGCGTCTTCCAGACGTCCTCGCTGCAATTGGTAATACGCCACAATCACCAACGAAAAAGCCCGAACGTCCTTCTGTGTGGTAGACCGGGCTATTTGCCCCAAGCGATCAGCGGAAACGTAATCTTCATCGTTCAAAAACACATTCAGACTTAATGAGAGAAATTCAAGAACCGCAGAGAAGCGATTCTTGGCGTGGTTGCTTTTATTCCCCGCACGAAGGTTCTGCCAGTAATCCAGATAGTATTGGGCCTGATTAAACCGACGTGAAAAAATCAACGCAAACACCATGGCTTCAAACAGCTCTTGCTCTGATGACAGTGCTTCGTCGGACATTTCTGAAAGAAAATGTATGACTTCCGATAACCGCCCTTTGGCCAGACAGCTTCGACAAACGTCTTTCAACAAAGCAAGATAAAAATCGTTATCTCCCGCCCGGCTGGCGTGATAGATCACTTGGGTCATTTGGTTTTTAACCAACCAGGCATCGGCCGCTTTTCGGTGCAGCTTCTGAATGTCTGTCACCGTCTGTTCCGAGGCAAGCCGCACCGCCAAAAAATCATGCAATAAGCCATGATAACGATAAAACTCACGACTCGATTGATTACATGGCTCGGTTCTTACAATGAACACGCCCTGCGCCAGTAACTTATTCATAACCGGCCCGGACGCGTTACTGCCCAACACCGCTTCCCATAAATCAACATCAAAATATTCAAAAACAGCGCTTTGAACCAACAAGCTACGGACAGAAGCAGGCAAACCATTGAGCACCACATAACCGAAATAGTCCACCAGCTCCGGCAAAGTGCCAGTAAAAGAGTCCAGTGCAGATTCGCCAGAGTGCTTGCAAGCAAGTAAGGCTATTCTTACCCCCACAGCCCAGCCTTCCGTTAACTCAAGAATGCGTGTCAAACAAGGCTTCGATAACGTCTTCCCTCCATGGCTCTCATTCAATAAATTCAATTGCTGATCGTTAATGCGCAGGTCTTCCCCTTCTATCTGCAATAGCGCATCGGACAGTTTTAAGCGGCTCAAAGAAAACCCAGGATAATTTCGGGAGGCAAGCACAAGATGAATATTCGATGGCAGCTGATTAATCAGCGACGCCATCACCTGCTGAACCAGCGGCGAGTCGGCACACTGAAAGTCATCCAGCACAATGAACAACTCATCGTCCACAGAATCCAGCGCCAGCATTAATGCATCACACAGCATACTGGCCGGACAGCTGAGATCATTACTGAAGACATTAAACGTTGAAATATCCAGCATGGGTGAGTGCTTCTTTACTTCATCCACAAAACGACGAAAAAAAGCCATAGGCGCTTTGTCCCGGATTTCAAGATCCAGTCGCGCAACATTTAATGTTTCATTGGCATCCTGCCACTGATTTAAAAGCGTTGTCTTCCCTGACCCAGCCGGTGCCAAAATGATGGTTAGAGGCACCTTTCGGCAACCATCCAGCTTTTTCAGCAGATGACTCCGAGTGATGGGGTTAAACATATTGACCTCCAGGCATTCAGTCCGGCAGTCTGCAACGACGTCCGTCTTAAACACCCAAGCTTTTTGTTATTTTTATAATCGCTACTTATTTTGTAATTCTTGCTTTTTGAACCGTCGGATGTTGTTTACGATTGAAATTCGCATCTTGTCTAAAACACCCAAATTCATGTCATAAAAAGACCTGAACCGTATTCTAAAAAGATAACCCTTCACGGTGAAACCGACACCAAAGACGTAACAATTTGTGAACTGAATCAAATTATTTCTTCAGAAAGAATAATTCATGTCCTGAGTTGCTATCGCTTCGTCAGATTTTATCAATAGATTCATCTCCCCCCACCCCTCCCTTGGGAGGGTATTTTTTCAGCAATCCCCCCTCTATTCTTCGAGAGCTGATCAAGCATTCACCATTAAGCATCCATTAAAATAAAAAGAAGGAAGCAATTATGTCTAATTCCGTTTGGGTAACGTGGCCAGCGTTAACCAAGTTTGGCTCGTTAGGGGTATTGGCAGGTCTTCTCACCATTGGTTTGGAACGAGAAAAACTGTTCGATAATAATTTATTCGATTTCGAGAAATACGATGAATACAACGCCGACATTGTCTGTGATGAGCGCAGCTTAACCGCTCGTACGGAAGACGGTACCTGTAACATTCTGGAAAACCCGGCGGAAGGTTCTGTACTTCGCCGCTTCGGGCGCAACGTAGAGTTGTCTGCAGCGCACGGTGAAACGGAGGCCGATACGCTATTAACGCCCAACCCAAGAGACGTCAGTAACTCGGTCATGGCCCGTGATGAATTTAAGCCAGCCACCAGCGTTAACTTCATCGCAGCGTCCTGGATTCAGTTCATGGTTCATGACTGGGTAAGCCATGGCCCAAATGCCGTTGATGACCCAATTGAAGTGCCTATCCCGGCCGGTGACGTTCTCGGTTCCGGGGTTATGGAAGTTCAGCGCACCATGCCGGACCCAACACGCACAGCGGACGAAGCCGGTTACCCTGCCAGCTACCGAAACATCAACACCCACTGGTGGGATGGCTCACAGCTTTACGGCAGCAACAAGGCAACGTCAGATTCTGTCCGTTCGTTTGTTGATGGTAAATTAACCGTGAACGCCGACAACACCCTGCCAACCGACTTCTTCACCGGTATTCCGGTCACCGGTTTCAACGACAACTGGTGGGTCGGCCTTAGCATGATGCACCAATTGTTCGTCTCTGAGCATAACGCTGTGGCTGACATGCTTAAAATCAATAACCCGGGCAAATCAGATCAGTGGTTATACGACAAAGCCCGTTTAATTACCGCTGCGTTGATGGCAAAAATCCACACCGTGGAATGGACACCGGCCATCATTGCCAATCCGGTCACAGAACGCGCCATGTACGCCAACTGGTGGGGCTTGTTTGGTAACCGGGAAGGTCGTGATCAGTTCCAGGGCGAAGTTGAAAAATTAGCGGAAGATTTGGCTAAAAAAGATTCATTCGTCAGAACCATTCTGGGCTTCGACCCTGAACTGAGTGAACGTCTGAACGACGCTTCTTTCATCGAGCACGCCATTGGTGGTTTGGTGGGGTCGCGTGAATCCGACAACGCCGGTACACCTTACACCCTAACGGAAGAATTCGTTGCTGTGTATCGTATGCACCCATTGCTACGAGACAACATCGATGTCTATAACATTGGCTCTAACGTAGTGGCTGATTCTATTGCCATTGAAGATACCCGTAACGGCGATGCAGAAGACATCATGTCCAATCAAGGTGCTGACCGTCTTTGGTATTCATTCGGTATTACACACCCAGGTTCATTAACACTGAATAACTACCCTCAGTTCCTGCGTAACCTGTCCATTCCTATGGTGGGTGACATTGACCTGGCGATGACCGACATTCTGCGTGATCGTGAGCGTGGTGTTCCGCGTTACAACGAATTCCGCCGTCAGATTGGCCTGAACCCAATCAATACCTTTGAAGACTTAACTTCTGACCCGGAAACATTGGCCGAGTTGAAGCGTCTGTACGACAACGACGTTGAGAAAATCGACGCCTTGGTGGGTCAGTTGGCTGAAACCGTTCGCCCAGAAGGTTTTGCCTTCGGTGAAACCGCCTTCCAGATCTT
The DNA here is from genome assembly GCF_039537985.1 of Litoribacillus peritrichatus. Classification (NCBI taxonomy): domain Bacteria; kingdom Pseudomonadati; phylum Pseudomonadota; class Gammaproteobacteria; order Oceanospirillales; family Oceanospirillaceae; genus Litoribacillus; species Litoribacillus peritrichatus. The sequence continues at coordinate 849,064 of NZ_BAABBN010000007.1, read as the reverse complement.
CATCATGAACGCGTCTCGTCGTTTGATCACTGACCGTTTCTACACCAAAGATTACACGCCGGAAGTCTACACAGCGGAAGGGATCGACTGGGTAGAAAATAACACAATGGTGGATGTATTACGCCGTCATTATCCTCAGTTGGTCAGCAGCCTGGTTGGCGTAGATAACGCCTTTAAACCTTGGGGCCTGAACATTCCTGATGACTATGAGTCCTGGGGCGCGTGTGAAAAGCAAAACCACCTGTGGACAAACGGTGCAATGCGTACCGAGTACGCAGCCAACGAAATGCCGGCGCTTGAGAAAATCGACGTACTGGGCCTGATCAACCGTATCCTTTGGGATAAGGTAAACAACCAAGTTGACGTTGCCCCTCCTGGCTACGAAAAACCGCTTCATGCCCATGGCGTGATGGCCAAAGTGGCGTTTGAAGCGGAAGCAAACTCCCCATACACGGGTTTATTCCAGGGCGCGGACTGTGGCCTGCTTCGTTTATCAGTAACAGGCGATCCAGCCGATAAAGGTTTCGCACCTGGCTTAGCGTGGAAAAACTTCGTCGACGGCAAACCATCTGAAAACGTGTCAGCGCTTTACACGCTTTCCGGTCAAGGAGACAACTACAACTTCTTCGAAAACGAGTTATCACAATACGTTTCACCGGAAGTGAATGAAACCATCGCCACCAGCACGATTTTCTCAGCGGTAACCTCCAAACCTACCCGTTTGATGGTCGATGCCTTTGCCGATGTTAACCAGGACGGTTCAGCCACCACTTCCAGCAATGCACCAACGCAAATCTATTTCGTGCCTAATGCGGACTTAAAAAATCAGTTCTCAAGCAGCGCTCATGATTTCCGTCAGGACTTAATTACCCTACCGGAAGGCACCAAGGTTTATGATGTGTATGCAACCTCGAAGGACATTAAGTACTCCATCATTCCTTTCTTCAACAACCGCTATGCGAAAGATCGTCGTGACAGCGCACAGAAGATCGGTGAAATTAAACTGACTTCCGCGTTCACCTCCTCTGAGTTTGGCGACAATGGCGTCTTCTTTAAGCACCAGCGCTACGAAGACCGTTAATCACAGATAAGCGTTCGGCCAGCAAAGTAAGGTTGATCGCAGAACGTTGATAAATAACCGCCCGGATTAAGTAATTAATCCGGGCTTTGCGGTTTTTATTCCGGTAAAAAAACCTCAAAAAAAGCTGACTAAGTCACCGATTCAAAAATATCCCCATGCAATGTGCAGGTAATTCCTCTAGGGTGTCCAAATAACAAGAAACACAGTCTAAAGTGACTACAAAAATAACAATATCACACACTTCGAGATGTCCTTATGAGCGACCAAAACCTGCCGTCCTTGTTGTACCTATGGGATAAAAGAACCGTCTACATTGGTCCGCTGTTTGAGCCTTTATCACTTTCTCAGGGTGCCGCCACGCTGATACTGAGCCTGAATAAGCCCGTGAGATTTAAAACGGAAACCATGATTGAAGCCATCGAATGCCGAAGTTTATTGCTGCCGGCCGGGTTTGCCGTCACCATCGACACTGGCGACGCTTTAGTCGTCAATTGCAATCTGGATGCTCTGGGGGAAGACTTCTTCAGGCTGTCCGGAAACATGACGCATCAGCAAGACGACGCGTTATATCAAATCCAGCACGAAGCCGACTTCATCAGCCAATTTCACCGCATTTATTCCAACCAGCTGACCTCGGATTCGGCATTAAAAGCGGTCAATCAAATCTTCGAAGAACACATTCACCATCCTGAGCGACCTTTCATACCGGATCAAAGAATCAGCAATGTCATTGACGTTATAAAAGCCACCGTAGACGATAACCTATCCGTGGAAGACCTTGCCCAATCAGTAAATTTATCCGTCCCCAGGTTAGTTCAGTTATTCAAACAACAAACCGGCGTTCCCATTCGCCGATACCGGCTTTGGCATAGGTTATTTGTGGCAGCCACTCAAATGGCCAAAGGGGAGTCCATGACGACAGCAGCAATGACCGCAGGCTTTACCGATTCTTCTCATTTATCGCACACATTTCGCTCAATGTTCGGCATGAAACCGTCCCTGATGTTGCAGCAACCAAACAAAATCAAATTGTTAACCGATCAGTAACACCCCGATATTCTTAATCACCTATTCAATTAAAAACAGCCATTTATCCATATAAAAATACCCATTATCATTTTGCGACAAAAAGAGTTTATCCTTAACTATCAACAAGATAGATAAAACCGAACTTTATCATCAACAATCTATCTCACTAACATTTACGTAAAAAGTATTGATTTTCAGAATTAACAACTACATTATTAGGACATGTTACAGGTTGGCCAAGTGGTTATAAATCATACGTCTTGGTTAAAACTCCAAATACTGTAAGTACAAACATTTATGCTGAAAATGACAAAAGAACAATCCGCTGATCAAGGCGCTGCATCTATCTTCAAGCAGCCGCCTCCGCTTTTGTTATCCCAGCCATCCCCTGTTGCCAAACTCGTTCTTGCAGAAGTACACGACGAGTAGATTACCTCCTTAAAAGATCCGTTAACGTCCTTGGAACGCAGTACGCTTGTATCTGTCGGTTTCCTCTGGTTTTTAGGCCGCATAACGTTGACGACTCGATCAAACAGTTCTTAACTTTTCTAATCAAACCCTAATTAATTGGGAGAAAGATATGGGAGAAGCTACTCCCCTGATCGTGAAAGATATTCATAAGACTTTTAACGATCTGGAAGTTCTCAAGGGCATTTCCTTAGAAGCCCACAAAGGTGATGTTATTTCGATGATTGGTTCTTCTGGCTCAGGCAAGAGTACTTTTCTGAGATGCATCAACCTGCTGGAAACGCCTACGTCTGGAGACATTATTGTTCACGGCGAAAACATCGACTTTAAAATCGACAAGCGCGGCGAACGGGTACCGGCGAATAACAAACAAGTTGAAGACATGCGCTCCCGTTTGTCTATGGTTTTTCAGGGATTCAACATGTGGTCGCACATGACCGTCATGGAAAACATCATTGAAGCGCCGGTGCATGTCCTTGGTAAATCCAAAAAAGAAGCCATGGAACACGCCAAAGAGCTGCTCAATAAAGTAGGCATCTACGAGCGTCGCGACTACTACCCGTCTCAAATGTCAGGCGGACAACAGCAACGTGCGGCCATTGCCCGGGCTTTGGCAATGGAACCGGAAGTGATGTTGTTTGACGAACCGACCTCCGCGCTGGACCCCGAATTGGTGGGCGAGGTGCTGAAGGTAATGCGCAGCTTGGCTGAAGAAGGCCGGACAATGATCGTAGTAACCCATGAAATGGCGTTTGCTCGTGATGTGTCCAACAAGGTGATTTTCCTGCATCAAGGCAAGATCGAAGAACAGGGCCATCCATCCAAAGTCTTTGAAAACCCAGATTCAGAGCGAATGAAGCAATTCTTAGCTCCGAAGTATTAACACCAAGAGATATTAAAAACAAAAAAACAGATCCTTCAACGAGGAATCCACAACGGAGAGTTAATTATGAAAAAAATCGTTGCAGCAGCATTGGCATGCGGCCTGGCCGTAACAAGCAGTATTGCGATGGCAAAAGACTATAAGGAAGTGCGCCTTGCGGTGGACGTTCCTTATGAGCCATTTGAATATAAAGCACCGGACGGTTCTTTGACAGGTTTCGAAATTGATCTGGGTAACGCCGTATGTGCTGAAATGAAAGTGAAGTGTGAATGGGTGGTTCAAGCGTGGGATGGCATTATTCCTGGCTTGTTGGCACGTAAATACGACGCGATTTTCTCTTCGATGTCGATCAACGAAGACCGCAAAAAGAAAGTGCTTTTCTCTGACCCATACTACAACACACCTTCTTCTTGGTTTGGCCCGAACGAATCAAAGAGCATGGACGTCTCAAGTAAAGACGTACTGAAAGGTAAAAGCGTTGGGGTTCAACGAGGCACCATCCAGGACAAGTACATCACTAAGACCTTTGGTTCAGTGGTTGATGTTAAGCGCTACACCACGGCCGACGATTTGGTCATTGACCTGAAAGGTGGTCGTCTTGACCTGGTATTCCTGGACTACCCTGTGGGTGAAAGCACCATCATGAAAGACGACAAGTTCGACTCCATCAGCGACACCATTCAGTTAGGTGACGGCGTGGCAGTTGCGCTTCGTAAGCGCGATAAGGACTTAGCCGCTAAGTTCAACGCAGCCTTGGCAAAAGTAAAAGCCAACGGTACTTACGACAAAATCATGAAGAAATACTTCTCTTACAACATCAAGATGTAATTGAACGACAGAGAGCCTCCCAGGAGGCTCTTTAATTTTGTAATGCAGCAATTAAATAAACGATAGATGGCGAGTCATTATGATTGATTTTCACGGCTACGGCCCCTCCATTTTTCAAGGTGCCATTCTCACTATAGAGATTGCGTTTTTGTCTCTATTTTTGGCAGTGACTCTTGGTCTTCTTGGCGCGATCGCCAAAATTTCGAAGAATAGAATCGCAAACGGAATCGCAACCCTGTACACCACCCTGATTCGTGGTGTTCCCGATTTGGTTTTGATGCTGTTGATCTTCTTCGGTGGTCAAATGTTAATGAACAGTTTCACCGACATGCTTTATGACAAATTTGAAATTGATATCTTCATTAACATCAATGAATTTATTGCCGGGGTCATCACCATTGGTTTTATCTTTGGCGCCTACATGGCTGAGACTTTCCGGGGTGCCTTTCAATCCGTCGACAACGGCCAGATTGAAGCAGGCAAAGCCTACGGCATGAGCCAAACCCAAATATTTAAACGCATTATGTTCCCTCAAATGATGCGCCACGCCTTACCCGGTCTAGGTAACAATTGGATGGTGCTTTTGAAAACCACCGCGTTGGTATCCATCATCGGCCTGGCAGACATGGTTCGCCTGGCGTCTGAAGCCGCCAAAGCCGTTCATGAACCATTTACCTTCTTTATTCCGGTTGCAGCCGTTTATCTGCTGTTAACCGCGTTATCAGAACTGGTTATGAAAAAACTTGAAATTCGTTACAGCGCCGGCGTTGTAAAAGGTTAAGGAGGGGACTATGGAAAGTTTAATCGCACTACTTGAACAGAACGAAATTTTTAATCCTCAGACCTTGCTGCACTATTGGGACGGTTTAGTGATGACCGTCCAGCTGGTCTTTTTATCATTGGTGGTGGGCGCTTTAATATCTGTGCCTTTGGCCGTGTTGCGCTCATCCGATAATCCCTGGATTTCCAAACCAATCTGGGTTTATACCTACATTTTCCGTGGAACTCCGCTACTGATCCAGCTTTACATCATTTACTACGGTGTGGTCTATATTGAAGGCATTCAGGACTCCATGTTCTGGCCTGTGGTAAAAGATGCGTTTTACCCTTGTCTGCTGGCCTTTGTGCTGAATACCGCAGCCTATACCACCGAAATTTTACGTGGTGCCATTGCGACCACTCCGAAAGGTGAAATCGAAGCAGCAAAAGCCTACGGCATGTCCTGGGGTAAAATGATTCGTCGCATTGTCTTACCAAGCGCTTTCCGACGTGCATTACCCGCCTATGGCAACGAAGTCATCTTCATGCTGCATGCCAGTGCGATTGCCAGCGTTGTCACGATTGTGGACTTAACCGGCGCAGCCAGAGACATTTACGCTCAACATTATGCGCCGTTCGAAGCTTATACCTTTGTTGCCGCTATCTATCTGTGCCTGACGTTTGGCCTGATTTATCTGTTTAAGTACCTTGAAAAGAAAATGCTGGCACATCTGCGCCCACTTTCTTAATCATTTCCCGAAACGCCACGTTCCTGCATTGCTGTTCAGAGCCTACACCCACCTCTAAGCAGCAACGCATCTTCTGACCCTTGTTGAGGTGTTGTATGACGGTTTCCTCTCCTTTTTTCGCCGAAAACCAAGACTTTCTTTCAGAAACACTCAATGACTTAACGCCGACGCCCCCCACCAATGAAATCCAGCTCGACAACGGCTGTCGGGTAACGCGCATTGGCTTAGGTGGCATTCAGGTTATTCCAGACAATTCGGCGGACAACAAACAATTAATTTTTTCATCGGCCATACACGGCAATGAAACCGCGCCCATTGAAGTCTGCAACCAATTGGTGAACGAAATATTAAGCGGCCAGCTGACGCCCAAAAGGCCGGTTCTTTTCTTGCTTGGCAACCCTAATTCGATGAGAATTGCGGAACGCTTCGTGGAAGAAAACCTGAATCGGCTGTTTTTAGGCAAACATTCGGCCCCCGGAAAGTCGCCCAACCTTGAGACCGAACGAGCCAAACAGTTAGAAGCCTGGGTCGATGCTTTTATTGAAGAAACGAATCAAGACGCTTCGGAACTTTGGCATTATGACCTCCATACCGCCATTCGGGGTTCTCATCGTGAAAAGTTTTCGCTCTACCCTTATGTGCCAAACCGAACGCCCCCCAAGCAACAATTGGCAATAATGCAGGCCGCCGATGTAAAAACGGTGTTACTGCAAGCCACTCCCGCCGGGACTTTCTCTGCGTATACTTCGGTGAAACACCACGCCGAAAGCTTCACCATTGAACTGGGCAGCGTGAGACCTTTTGGTCAAAATGACTTATCAAAGTATCAGGCCGTTAAAACACTCTTGTGCCAACTGATCGAAGCCAAAGAGGCGAGCATCCCCGACCAACTGGCCGAGGAAGTGGATGTGTTCGAGGTCTGCCATGAAATCCTGAATACCGGTGACGGTTTCGAACTCCACATCAAAGAGGACGTCTGGAACTTCGCTCCCTTTAATAAGGGCGAACTGATCTGGAACGATACTCAGCAGGAATATCGGGTCGGAGAAGCCACCCAATACATCGTATTCCCAAACAGCAAGGTGCCGAAAGGTCAGCGAGCGGGCCTCATGCTCAAAAAACAATAAATCTGCAACGTGACTCAGGCAAGATCGTAAAACGGTCTTGCCCGCAATTGAAACAAGTCAGCGATCGCTTTACCCGGCAAAAAATTATCCCTGTGCTATAAATCTTTTAAGGGCAACCAAAAAGTGAGGGATTATGACCAATCGTTTTCTACGTCGGGATTTCATTCGAGCATCGCTCATCAGCGGTGGCTACATTGGGCTGGGCGCGAGTGGGATTTTAGCACCACTGGTGCACGCTTTCGGCAATATCCCGGAAGAGTTACCCCCAGACCAATCCATTTATGAAATGTCCGGGGAAGTGTACGTAGACGGCCAACTTGCGACCCAGTCCACCTTTATCACTGCCCAATCCCTGGTAGAAACCGGCAGCAACAGCCATATCATTTTTGTGGTTGGGAAAGATGCCCACATTCTTAGAGAAAACAGCAGCTTACAACTCAAGGGAGCGTCTAAAACACTTGAATCCGGCTTACGTTTGATTTCCGGAAAGCTGCTCTCCGTGTTAGGCAAGCGTAAATCAGGCGAAAGTCATCAACTTGAAACCACCACTGCGACCATCGGCATTCGAGGCACAGGCATATACACCGAATCAGCACCGGATGTCAGCTACGTTTGCACCTGCTACGGACTGGTCGATATTGTCGCGAATAATGATCAACAAAGCACAGAAACCATTGAGTCGAAACACCACGATGCCCCAAGGTACATTCTGGCTGACGGCTCTGAAGGTAAGTTAATCACGGCCGCACCTTTTAAAAACCACACAGACGAAGAACTCAGTCTCATCGAAGCCATTACCGGTCGCACTCCGCCCTTTTCTTCATCTATGGGCTACAGCTCTCCGAGACGAGGATACTAACGCGAAGATCCTCAATTCCTGATCAATCTGCTCTCCAGACTCATGTAATGCCTAGCGGGTGAAAGTGAATGAATTTTAAAAGCATTAAAAAATTGGTTCGTCTTGCGTTAAGCCTGCTGATCCTTCTCGTGTTTTTAATGCATGTCACAGGGACACTGAACATAACCTTATTTGATGCCTTGGAACGTTTTTCTTATGACGTTCGGCTCAAAGCCACCGCCCCCAATTCAACGGATAACCGAATCGTCATCGTCGACATTGATGAAAAAAGTCTTCAGGCCATCGGCCAATGGCCCTGGAACAGAGACATCATCGGAAAGTTAACCCGCAAACTGACTGACACCCACCAAGCCAAAACCGTGTCGTTTGATATGGTCTTTGCAGAAAAAGACACCTCGGACGGGATTCAACTCCTTCAGGAAATCAAGGACTACCTCCCCTTTAAGCTGGTTCAGGACTGGCAAGCCAAACTGAATTACGATCAACAGTTCACCAAAGACATCGTGAACCGTCCGGTCATTCTTGGTTATGTGTTTAACCAGAACAGAACCACCAACCCAATTAATGCACTACCTGCTCCGGAGACACGTTTATCCCCCTCCATCCGGGATAAAGTCAGCCTGATTACCCCTTCAAGCTACACAGGCAACTTGCAACAACTTCAACAAGCCGCTGCCCATTCAGGCTTTTTTGATAATCCATCGGTAGACCCGGATGGCATCTATCGCAAAGTTCCTCTGATTCAAATGTATAACGGTGGCATATACCCTTCTCTGGCACTCGCCACTTATCAGGTTGCCACGAACAGCACAAACCTCAAACTAGACATCCAGCGACAAGACGAATATCTGGCCATCGAAGGCATCATCATTGACAAACAGTACATCCCAACCAATGGCAAAACGGAAGTGTACGTGCCGTATCGAGGCCGACAAAACAGCTATCCTTATCTGTCCGCTGAAGAAGTATTAACAGCCAAACACCCAATTCCCCGCATTAAAGATAAAATCGTACTGATTGGCACAACAGCCCCCGGTTTGCTGGATCTGCGATCCACCCCGTTACAAAAAAACTACCCGGGTGTTGAGGTTCATGCCAACCTCATCTCCGGCATACTGGACGGCACCACCCGCTTTCAGCCCAGTTATTCCATTGCTCAGGAATTCATTACGATATTAATCATGGGTTTGATTCTCATTTTCTCACCGGCACTGAACAGCCCGATAAAACACCTGATTCTGGCAACCGTGCTCGTTGCCGGTTACACCGCGTTCAATATGTTCGCCTGGAATCAGGGCATCATCTTACAACTGGCCAACCCTTTAATGCTGGTATTCTGCCTCATCGCATTCCAGACAGCCTGGGGCTATTTGGTGGAGTCCAGAGCCAAGCGTCATCTTGCCAAACTGTTCAGCCAGTACATTCCTAAAGAAATCGTCTCTGAAATGGCCAAATCACCGGAAAGCTTTGCTTTGGATGGCGAAAGTCGGGAAATGACGGTTCTGTTTACCGACATCAGAGGGTTCACCAATATCTCAGAAGGACTGGAGCCAAAAGAACTGGCTAAATTGATGAGTGAATACCTGACACCCATGACACGCATCATTCATAAACACAATGGCACCATCGATAAATATATGGGCGATGCCATTATGGCCTTTTGGGGGGCTCCGATCACGGATGAGCGGCATCACTACAACGCCATTCATGCCGCCGAAGAAATGATTGAAGAGCTGACCAAGCTCAACCAACACTTTAAGCAAAAGAAATGGCCGCGCATCGAAATCGGCATAGGCATCAATACCGGTACCATGGACGTTGGCAATATGGGGTCTGAATTCCGAATGGCGTATACCGTACTGGGAGATTCCGTAAACCTCGGCTCACGGCTGGAAGGTTTAACCAAGTCATACGGCGTCGACATCATCATCGGTGAAGAAACACGTGCCCTGATTCCTGAAATATTATGCCGAGAGCTGGACCGGGTCAAAGTGAAAGGCAAAGATCGCCCTGTCAGTATTTATGAACCCATCGGCCATCACGACCTTCTTTCTGAGAAGGAAGTTGAAGAAGTAAACGCGTTTAATGAAATGCTGCTCTGTTACCGGGCACAGGACTGGAATCATTGTCTGAAAATCCTGCACCAGTTGATCATTCGCAAAGATGGCCGGGCAAAGTTGTACAAATTATACGTCAACAGAATCCGGCAGTATCAAAAGTCACCACCGGAGGTAAACTGGGACGGGGTCTTTGTGCATACCGATAAGTAGTTAGTTCCACGATAGAAACCGGACCAAGGAAAGAAAACAAATTCCGATCATCTCAGTCAGATTTGATTGTCATTCAGATCGTGGAATAATTAAGATCAGACCTGACCGGCCATTTTTTTATAAACAGCGAACACTTCCTCTTCAACATTTAATCCAAAACAACGGGTATGCTGAAAGCTTCCGTTTTTTTTATAAACCGTTGAATTAAATATGATGTTACGAACGCAATTTTTGCCTTGAACACGATAAGGGTAGTTTTCGATTTCCTGACGTTCCGCTAAGACCTTCATCAGCTTTGCCAGCTCACCCTTTTCCACTTCGAATTCCGAAACATGATGGCCGACATATTCATCACGTTGATAACCTAAGGTTTCTAATTCCCATTGATTGGCGTAGATCACATAGCCATCTTTATCAACACAGTGGATGCCCACATTGGCATTTCCGATGAGTGCTTCGAAATCTTCAAACCCAGACATAATCCCCCACGGACAGTTATCTATTCAGATAACTATCAGTGTAGAACTGCTCCGGGGGCTAATCCACTTTAAATCGATCGAAAGACTGTAAAACCTGCTTATTTAAATCCTGAAGGGAAGACGCCGTTTCTACCGATGTCTGAGACACCTCAGTGATGTTGCCAGCAATACTGGTTATTTTGGTCAGGTTCCGGGTAACGTCATCACAAACCGCATTCTGCTCTTCCGTGGCACTCGCAATTTGGATGCTCATGTCATTGATTACAGACATCGCGTTCGATATATCACTGAGCGCATCGCCCGTTTTAGAACTCATCTCAACGCTGTCTTCACTGCGTCCTTTCGAGGAACGCATTGCCTCAACGGCTTTTTGAGCGCCGCCCTGGAGTTTCTCAATCATGGATTGAATCTCCTCGGTGGCTTCCTGAGTTCGGCTGGCTAAAGCGCGAACTTCATCCGCAACCACCGCAAACCCACGCCCCATCTCACCCGCACGCGCAGCTTCAATGGCGGCATTCAATGCCAATAAGTTAGTTTGTTCAGCAATGCCCCGAATGACCGCCAAAACACTGGTAATGTTCGCCACATCGTTCTGCAACAAATCCACAGCCTGGGCACCGGAATCGATTTCTTCGGCCAGTTCTTTGATTGCCTCTATTCCTTGCATCACAATGGTATTGGCCTGAGCTGCGGCGGCATCAGCACTGTGTACAGACTCAGCAGCCTGTTGCGCGTTTTCTGCAACGTTTTGCGAAGCGATTCCCAGTTCATGGGTCGCCGCTGTAACCTGATCAATTTCTTCGTGTTGCTCGTGTAAATCACCTTTAATGTCGACAGCGCTGGCAGCCACCTTATTCACCCAGCCTTCCATTTCCCGCATGGAATTTCGGGTTTCAATCACCAAGGTAAAAATCTTTTCTACGAAGGTATTAAATTCATTCGCCAGATCACCAATCTGATCATTGCGCTTGGAGTCCAGTCGACGGGTCAAGTCGCCTTCACCTTCGGCAATATCGTGCAACGCATTAATCACTTGAGTGAGTGGCCGATCGACCAGGGTTCTTGCAGCAAGGCTAATCACCACCGCCAGAATAATATCCAGTACCAGGGTTTTGAAAATGGTTTGCTCAACTACGTCCGCCAACTGAGCGTTCATCTCAGACTCGTCAATCCAAATAGAAACCGAGCCTATTTTCTTCTTCGTACCGTAATCATCAAATTCCAGTTTTTCTTTCAGGGTGGGGCCGTCCCACTTGTGATTTTTATAAGGCACCGTTTTCTTAATGCCTTCAAAATCCTCATTGATCAGCCCTTTCGTTACCTCACCTTTTGCATCTCGGATGATGATGCCGTACACAAAACCGGCCTTTACTTCCGACAGCAACACCTGATCCACCTGGTCGGTTTCAAAGTTCCAAACCAACCCCGGGAGACTTTTGGATAAACGCTGAATGGCCATTTCAGACTGCTTTTCAGTTTGTGAAATCAAGTTGTCACGGACCTGGTTATAGTCGTAGTATCCAAACGCTATCAGGAAGAACGTCAAGGTCACAACAAGCAGCACTATCAGTTTAAAACCTATCTTCCTAGCCACATCATCACCCTTTACCTTATCCTCAAATACAAGCCACCAACGAAAATAAAGTCATGAAAAGTTATAAATACTTTTTCATAATTTCATCTACGTTAATTTTGCTTAATCCCCGATTGAAGATATCGGCCATGTTCTTGCCATCTGAAGTTTTTTTGAAGCAAACGAATAATTTCTTATCTTCAAGCAGCTTAGCGTTCATCTCTACTTTAGCGCTTGCGCCTTTCAGTGATTTATCCGTTTTCAACAAATACTGGAAGACATTCTGATCAATAACCGCCAACGGAATACGTCCACCCGCCACTTTTCGGACATTAATCGCATCGCTGGTCACGGCCTGAGTTTTCTGTTGCCCTGACGCCACTCTGGCATCGAAATCGTCTGTATTTACATAATCCTGAACCACCCCAATGATTTGGTTAGACAAATCATCCAAAGAGTTCCACGTCACCGGATTAGACGTATTTTGAATAAACCCCAAAGGCCCGGACCCCATTTCCTGACTAAACACAAACTCAGCCTCAACGCCTTTAGAATAGTACTCTGGAAAATACCCGGAATATTTACTGGAAGGGTCCTTTGCTTCATTCACAGCTCGTGACCAGGGTAGAAAATCCACCACCAAGTCATAACCCTCAGCTGCAAACGCCGCCTTGGCAACAGCCACCGACGCCCCACCTTCAGGCAAAGAGCGCCCCGCGTAAGGTGGCCACTCCAGAGAAGTGAGAAAAACCTTTTCACCCGCAGAAACCGAAAAAGCCAAACAAAAACCTAGCACTGCAACAAGAATACGACTCATACCAACATCAAACCTCTAAGCAATTAATTACATTCAAAATTCATTGATTTTGACAATGAGTTTAGTCTAGTGAAAAGGTATTACAAATAATCAAGAGCCGTCCACAAACCAGAGATTTACTCTAAATAAGTCTGCACGACCCTTCTGAGTATTCTCGGCCACTCAAAATTCATGCACTCGGTAGCACGCCATATTGATCTATACTCAACTCAACTGGCATTAACTATTGGGAGCCTGCAGTGAAAAAATGCTTTCTGATCCTGTTGCTATCTTTATGGAACAGTCTGGTATTTGCTGAAATCAAACCAGAATCCTATACGATCTATTCGTACCACCCCGATGCCCCTTTTTATTTGCCCAGACAACCCTTGGATTTAACCAGAGCCTGGGTGGATTTATTCAACGCTGAACATCCAGAAACACAGCTTGAATTAATGCAGGTATCCCGTCCTGTCCTCAATGAAATCGTAGCCAGCGGCCAGCCTTATTTAATACTGTGGGCAAACGCACTTTGGTTTAAATCCCGAGATCCGAACGTCTCAGCCACTAACAACATTTTTTGGGACGCAGACATTCTGATTAGCCTTTCAAATAAACCCATCAATTACTCTGAGCCTGAAGACTTAATTGGCCTGACGATAGGAGGAAGAACCGGCTACTTTTATAAGGGCATCAATAACTTTGTAAAACAGAAAAAAATCACACGCATAGACCGGCTAACCGACCAGGATAATTTTTATCAATTAACCAGCCATAAAATTGATGCCTTCATTATGAGCCGATCCAGCTTTCTTTATTGGCAATACACAGACCCATCCAAAAAAAACCTGTTCTCTGCGATTTCGCCACACGATGCATATACCCGAAGTATCTTGGTCAGCAAGCGCAACCAACCTCTCATTCCTAAATTAAATGCCTTTATCGACAGCCTAAAAAACAATAAAACCTGGCAAAGTTATCTGACTACCTGGGGGGTGAATGAACTGATTAACCCGTTTGAGCTGGAACTGGATGAACTGCCTCAATATTAGCTGGAATCTCATCTTACATGAGTATCTTAGTGATCAAGGCAGGCTTCGACGGCTTGCCTGATGCGCAATACCCCTCGTTCAATGTCAGCTACATTTGTATTTGAGAAACCAAGCACTAAACCATTTTCCCTGTGCTTTTCTACGTAATAAGAAGAGAGTGCACCACCTTGAATGCCTCTTAGCGCCATCGCCTCAACAACTTTGACATCTGAGGTATGGTTATCTTGTAACGCGCCCTTAAAAACAAGCACCAAATGCATACCTGCTCCGGTGTAGATCGCCGTCATGAAGTCAGCCAAGTGCGTCTTACACGCACGGAGCATTTCATTATGCTTGTCCTGATATAAAACCCTCATCTGACGCAGGTGACGAATGAATAATCCGGACTGTATAAACTCTGCGGTGGCCGCTTGCTCCAAAATGGGCGAATGCCCGGACATAAAGTTTTTTGCCTTCACACAAGCATCTACTAACCTTTCAGGCACCACCAGATAACCCAGACGAAGCCCAGGAAACATCACCTTGCTAAAAGAACCAATGTAAAGCACCTGTTCTTTCAGCCCCAAACCTTGAATGGCTGCGATGGGTTTGTGCTCATAGTGATACTCGCTGTCGTAATCGTCTTCCAATACCCAAACACCATGGTCGGCAGCCCATTGCAGTAGCTTCATGCGATTGCCTAACGGCATAATCCCACCCATTGGGTATTGATGCGTGGGGGTGATGTACATCACTTTTCCAGAAGGCGCTTTAGGAAGAAAATCTAGATCCAGGCCTTGACTGGACACTGGCAAGCCAATGACCTGTCCCCCATTTGCCTGAACCGCTTTGCGAAACCCTATATACCCAGGGTCTTCCACATAAACACTATCACCTTGATCTAGCAATACTTGCAGAGCCAGATTACTGGCCTGCTGAGCTCCGGCAGTAATCACTATCTCGCAGGCATTGCAGTCCACCCCTCTCGAAGTTCTTAAATAATCCGCAAGAACCTCTCTGAGAGGCAAATAACCTTGAGGGTTATCGTAACCCATCAATGAAGAGCGCTGGCTTTGATGATGAATAATTTGCGCCCACCTCTTAGTTGGAAACGCTTTTAAATCTGGTACCCCGGCCTCAAAGCTGCCATTTTCAACCTGTTGCTTTATCGGTACAGCGCCCAAAGCCTGACTAAAAGCAGAAAGCTGTAAACGCCGATGCTGTTTATTAACGCGTTCAAGAGAGTGCTCGCCTGCTGAGGAGCGGCTCACTTTTTGTGCCGTCAAATAGGTCTCTGGTAAATGCTCTGAAATAAAACAACCAGAGCCCGGTTTGCTTTCCAGATAACCTTCACTTTTTAGTTGATCTAATGCGGCATTCACTGTGTTACGGCTGACCGACATGAACTCCGCTAGCTTTCTGGTTGCTGGAAGCCGAGTCCCTGGTTGCAGCCGCCCCTTCAAGATTCTCGACTTTAACCCTTGATAAATCTGAGATTGAAGAGAGCGCTGACTGGCCGAATCGAAAGAAAAGTCTCTTAGAGGATCAAGTTCCGTCACAAATTGGTACCATTTTATTTTTTAATTTGGCACTAACTCTAGCACCAATATTTCCTCACAATCCAGCTTATCAGACTTCAGCAAGCACCACCTGACTCAGGTTAATTAATAGGAGAGTAGATATGCTAGAAAAAACAGCCAAATCAACGGTTAAAAGAACCGCAAAAAGAGCGTCCTACGACACCAAAGACCTTTATCCTCTCATTGATGATTTAAAAATGGCTCACGTCTGTTTTATTCAGGAAGGCTCGCCCTTTTCGATTCCTATGCTTATCTGGCGCATAGAGGATTCGGTTTATATCCATGGTAGCCGGGGAAGCAGGCTGATGAAACAACTGGCCAAAGGAAAGGATGTTTGTCTTTCATTCGCTGAGATGAACGGTTGGGTTATGTCTAAGACAGCTTTTCATCACAGTGCTAATTATCGTTCGGCCGTTTTATTTGGGCAATTTGAAGAGGTCACCAATGAACAAGATCAGTTACATGCCTACAAACTTTTTGTGGATCAACTTGAGGAGGGGCGTTGGAGCCAAATTAAAACGCCCGATGAACATGAACTTAAGGCAACCACATTACTGAAAATGAATATTTGCGAAGGGGCTGTAAAAATACGTACCGGCGGCCCGAACGATGACGAACAGGATATGATTTATCCCGCTTGGACAGGGGAAATACCACTGAAAAAGACATGGGGGGCTCCCATTAAGATAGAAAGTTAATCCACATTTACAGAATTCAAAAATAAACCATAAAGCGCACTCAAATCCCTCGGCTTTTCCAGGTGAGGGATATGCCCGCAGCAGTCAAGCGTTCGGAAAGTTAAGTTTTTGACTCGCCGATTCAGCAAGGCTTCACTTCGTGGCGAAAAGAAATAGTCATCCGAGCCTTTCAACACCAGACAAGGACAGTCAATGAAAGGTAATGCCCTCTGAACCAGTTGTGCGCTGTCGTTTAAATCAGACAATAACTGCACGTAAAACTGGCGCTGTTTAAGCACCTCCTTCATGGAATACTTCAGTACGGCATCCGGTGCTTTTGGCGGTGCATAGAAAAGCCGGTCAGACAGCCGGGAAAAGTCTTCCACGGTGTTGAACATCATCAGCTTTTTAAACTCTGCAAACGGCGTCAGGCCCAGACCATCTTCGGTCACCGAGTTATCAATCGCCACCACAGAGCACAAGGTTAATGAAGACAACTTATGGCCGTTCCGACCCGCATAAACAACGCCAACACTCGCTCCCAGAGAGTGTCCGAACAAGTGAAAGTCCTCCAGCGCCAGCGCATTAACAAAGGCATCCACCTCGTTTGCCAGCGTTTTAAAATCGTACTGATCAGAGGCAGTCTTCAGGGATGTGCATAAACCAGGGACATCAAAGGCAATCACACGGTACTTGCCTGAAAATATATTCATCAGGCTCCGCCATTGCGTCTTATTGCCTGAAAGACCATGCAGAAAAAGAATGGTTTCTTTGTGATGCGCAGGGCCGCTGTCTAAATAGCGGTAACGTTGAGTACCAACGTCCAGCTGCTTGAGCGTCAAACCGCCTAAATAACTGCGCATTTGATGAGACAGCCGATGGAGATTGTCTCTGCCTAAAAATTCCATAACCCTATAACACCCTACTAAAGAGAACGGCATTATACGGATTTTTTCTGGTTCAAAAATGAACCAAGTTCATATTAAAGAATTAAAAATAATTTTTTAACTAGTTTGAGGTTTGTGCAACGCTTCCAAGCCACTGAAAATGGTATCCAACGCCCCTTCAATTCGATCCCAGGTTTTTTCACTGTCTAAGTCCATCCCCGCGAACGGAGACTTCATGTGTTCACGTATGGTCAGCTGGAGTAATGCCGCCCCTAATAATGCTGTCATTTCATGATCGTATTTTGAATAAACTTGCTTACTTTCGCTTAGCATTTCCTGAACAACATTGATCGAGGTTTGTGTCCGGTTTGCAATCAGGTTTTTGGTGATGTCATTTTTTTCAACCATTTCCCAGGCATAGATAGCAACGGTGTGCGGGCGCTTCTTAAGTGCACGCCTGAAGTTTCTGAAAATGGTTTTACAGCGGTCTTTCAAAGACAACGCCACAAAGTCTCCTTTCGACATGCCCCGGATTTCATGAACGGTTGGCCAAAAACTGTCCGTTTCACCATAGGCGTCAATCACGCCTTCCAAACCACCAAAATACCGATAGATAAGCGCCTTACCGACATCCGCCTGCTTAGCAATACGATTGATCCCTAACGCGCCAAAACCTTCCTCTGCCAATATTTCTTCAACGGCGACCAGTATTCGAGCCATGGTTTGCTCTTTGTTTTTAACCTGTTTTTCAGACACTTCAAACCCCTACAGCCCGCACAATTATTGAGTATTAACTCTAAACTAATACTGAGTTTTAACTCTAAACACCAAACAGATCGCAAAGATGTTACCCATAAGTAACATTGTCTTTACATTTCGTTGACAGCCCAAAAGTTCACCGCTAAATTATGTGACCAGTCGGTAACATAATTATATAAAACTGAAGGCAGCCCGGAAGTCGCCTGATTCACAAATTTTAAATAAGGATTATTAAAATGGCTCTAGAAACACTTCTTTCCGAAACTCTTGGCATCGTAAGAAAACCCATTCTACCTAAAGTTTTAAATAAGAAACTGACATTAATCACAGGCGGCAGCAGTGGTATTGGATTAGCCGTTGCCCGTCAAATTGGTGAAGCCGGCGGCACGGTGATTCTAGTCGCACGCGGTCTTGAGAATTTAGAAATTGCAAAAAAAGAAGTGGAAGAGCTGGGTGGTACAGCGCACATTTATACCTGTAACCTGAGTGATACCGACTCGTGTAAAGCCTTGGTTGAAAAAGTACTGGAAGACCACGGCCCAATAGATGTGCTGATCAATAATGCTGGCCGCTCCATTCGTCGTTCTGTTGATGACGCTTATGATCGCATCCACGATTTTGAGCGCACTATGGATCTTAACTACTTTGGTTGCTTACAAATGATTCTTGGCTTCCTGCCATCAATGAGAGAGCGCAAGAAAGGCCACATCATCAACATCTCTTCTGCGGGATGCCAGTCCAACGTGCCGCGTTTCTCGGCGTACATAGCAAGTAAATCTGCACTGGATGCATTCAGCCGATGCCTGACCAATGAAGTGGCTCAAGACAATATCAACATTACGACGGTTTACATGCCTTTGGTTCGTACACCTATGATTGCACCAACCAAAACTTACGATTACCTGCCGGTTATGTCGCCAGAGCGCGCAGCACAATTGGTGTTGAAATCTCTGGTAACCAAACAAAAGAAAGTCACCACACCGCTGGGTTCTCTTGCCGAGGTGGTTTATGACGTATCTCCAACGTCTGCAACCCGAATCATGAATCTGAGTTATCAATTCGAAGAAAAGCTTCGCGCTTATCAAGCTAAGCAAAAAGCAAAAAAGGCACAGGCGGAAGTGGCGTAAAACCAGCCCAATTTAAACACAAGCACGCCTAATATTAAGTAGGTTGAAACCACCAAAAAGCTGAGCCACAAGGTTCAGCTTTTTTATAAGTGTTACTTGATTTTTATGCTTGGAAAACTCGGTTTACCAAACCGTTTGAACAGCTCCGGTATTTTCAACGGTACTATATTCTTCACCAGTCGAATCAGGTAGTGCAAATAGCTGGTTCGCTTGAACCACAACACCTGACGAATTTTCGCCCTCATCGGTTGATACGCTTCAAACAACAACTGCTCTGCCCGGTCGGAGTTATCCGTCAGGCTGTAGTCCGACAAGTCCAGCGATAAAACCACATCGGCTTGTTTCAACTGATCTCTTGTTCTGAGATCCATACAAATGTTGATCGCGTTACTCGCGACATCAAGCATTCCCGTGGGCTCCGGGTAAGTCTTCACGCCGTTTAAGTCCACCGCCACGATGATCCCTGCGCCCATGTCATCCAATAACGAAACCGGTACGTTTTCAACAATGCCGCCATCCACCAGTTTACGACCGTCTATTTCAACGGGCGCAAATAAACCTGGAACGGCCACCGATGCACAAATAGCGCTGGCCAGGTTACCCTTTTCAAAGGCAACCTGTTCACCCGTGATAATGTCTGTGGTGCAAATGGCCAAAGGAATATGTGCATCTTCAATATTCACATCGCCCAAATCCCGGATAATCATTTCCCGGATTGAGTCAGTTGTAAATAAACCATCTTTACGGAACGAAAAGCTGGAAATTCGTTTAAAACTGAGCTGCTCACCGACCTCCAGGATTTCATCAATACTTTTCCCAAATGCGTAATAAGCCGCCACCAGTGAACCAATACTGGTGCCGGATAAATACGAAATTTTTACACCTTCTTTCTCAAAGGCTTTTAATACCCCAATGTGCGCAATACCCTTTGCTGCACCGCCGCCTAAAGCAACGCCGATGGATGTATTAAATGGGTTCCATCTCATTGATAAACCTCTGCTGTTAATTGACCGGTTTTCTTCAAAGGCCACCCTATCCTAATCAGAAAAAATCACAAGAAGATATGAGCAAAAAAGCGTAATCGGATAAATCTGAATAAAGTAAGACGGTAAAGAAGCCTCTTAATGCTTATTAAACACGTTCCGCAACCAGTTCAGTAATTGCCGATAATTTGCCTGTTTTACCAAATTTGGTTTTGTAACTAAATAAAATGCTTCTTCCATCTCGTAAGGTTGATCCAGAATTGAAACCAATCTCCCGTCTTCTACTATTTGACGGGAGATTGGGAACACTCCCATAACAATACCCAACCCAGCTTCAGCCGCATTCATTCCCGCCTCATACGAATCGAAATACAATTCTTTCTTCGGTTGAACTGTTAACTTGTTGCTCATTAAAAAACGCTGCCAATCATTCACTCGGCTGCGAATATGAATGAGAGTCTGGTGCTGCCAGTCCCTCGCGCCACTCAAAGGGTGCTGTCGTAGATATTCAGGTGAGGCCATCAGATTGAGTTGAGCACTGGCAATCAATTCTGCCTGACAGTCTTGCCAAGGCGGGATGCCAAAGCGAACTGCGGCATCCAGTTCAGAAGACGCCAAATCTTCGATGGCCATATTGGTTTCAATCACCAAATCCATGTCAGGAAACTGAGCGTACAAATCTTCCAAAGAAGGGATCACCAGCTGATTCGCCACAAAAGGAATCATGCTGACAATTAACTTAGACGAATGATGTTTCTCTGAAAACGATGCATATCCGCTTTCGTAAAGATCCATCACCCCTTTCGCATAGCGGAAGAAATCCTGACCCGCTTGAGTCAGAGCCAACTCACGCTGCCTTCGGCTGAACAAAAACAACCCTAAATGCTGCTCAAGAGATTTCATCTGCTGGCTCACTGCCGACGGCGTGACATTCAACTGCTCCGCTGCCCGCTTAAAGCTGCTGAACCTTGCAGCAACAACAAAGGTATTCAGATATTGAATTGGAGGTGACCGATGCGCTGTTGGCATAAAACTAAGGTGTCCATTCGTAACGCTCATGCTATGAGCCAATCAAAGAAGTCAATTACGGGTTTGATACTAACAAGCCAAGATTAGATTTTCTAACTTAAGCTTAAGATATGATCGTTTGAATCCTGAAGCATTACACATCAAGATGAAGCTCACAAAACAGCCCATATTCAACGGAGAGATTCACGTGCCTTTCAACTACATTGACCTGCCAACCGCAAAAGAACAAAAAGGCCTTCGCATGGTTGTCGTTGCTGGCTTGCCCAGCCCCTGGAGTGAAGCCGCTAAAGGCATTTTTCACCTCAAAAAGTTGCCTTGGTCCGCCGTATACTTAAACCCAAAAGATAACGAATTAGCCCAATGGACAGGATCACGAAACGCTCCGGTGGCCATCTATAACAATGAACCCGCACGTTCCGGTTGGGCCGATATTTTGTTTCTGGCGGAACGCCTTTCGTCATCTCCGCCTTTACTTCCTTCAGACCCTAAAGAACGTGCTCTGGCCATGGGCTTAAGCCATGAAATCTGCGGAGAAATGGGCTTAGGCTGGACTCGGCGTTTAGAAGGTGTTCACAAAGGACTCAATAATTCAGGAGGCTTCCCAAAAGAAATCGCGCAGTATTTAGCCCACAAGTACGGCTATCAACCAGAACAAGCCCCTGAATACCAACAGCGAATTGTAACTATTCTGACAATGCTTTCTGAGCAGCTTAAATCCCAGAAAGAAAACGGCAGCCGATTTTATATAGGTTCCAGCGTTTCTATGGTCGATATTTACAGCGCCACCTTTATGGCGTATTTCAAACCATTGCCCGCCGCACAATGCCCTATGTATGATGTCATCCGAACAGTCTTTGAAACCATGGATGATCAAATCGCAGAAGCCTTAGACCCCATACTGTTGGAACACAGAGACTTCATTTATTCAGAGTTTTTAGAATTGCCTTTATCACTTTAAAGTTACTCACTCTACGACCACGGAACCCTTCTTACTGGCAAGCTCCGAATAAAGACTTTAAAAGCAAAACAAAGTGAAAAATTAGTTTTTATCACGCTTCATCGGTATGATTTATCCCATAAATTATCAGTTCATAGAGGGATAAATATGAAAGGAGCTGGAGGTACGGCCGGTGGCGTCGGCCAATTTTTTCTTAGCCTAGTAATGATGTGTGGTGGGTTTTACTTGCTGCTGAACTCAATCTCCATCACAACAAGTTTCGGCCTAGGCGCAAGAATGTATGCAGTGTCCGCGTTTGGGGGTACTTACGGCATTACAACCGGGATGATCATGATCCCTTTCATGTTTGGTGTCGGCATTATTTTTTATAACGCAAAAAACATCTTCGGCTGGTTGCTTGCCATCGGCTCAATTGTCGCCCTGGTGTTTGGCGTCATCGCCTCCATTCAGTTCAGTTTCAGATCCATGAGTGCTTTTGACCTGATTGTGATTCTGGTGCTATCCGTAGGCGGGCTGGGGATGTTCCTTAGATCGCTCAGAACCATAGACAAAGCAATTCCGGATAAATAACCCTGCTTTCAAAGGCTAAGATAAGCGACCTTTTCGTATGTCTTAGCCTTCTTCTCACCCCTCCAATCTGAACAAATCCAGTATCAATTCAAAAGTAATAAAATCGACATATCTTTTACGCCAAGAGTATCTACCGATTCTCATTTCTGAAAAATTTGATCACCGATCGTACAGATTTCGGAAGCCGCTTTAGTAGCATAACAATCCATTCACACAGCAATTCAACACTCTTTTAGGGACGGATTAGAAAAATGACATGGATGCATGCAGGAAAAACACAAGGCTTTGATTACACACCGCTGAACCACAATTTAGCGCATGAGCACGGTATAAACATTGCCTTTATTCAAAACCAAAACATTCAGATATCTCACCAAGCGCTGCTAATGCTTGCCAGCTTAAATTATTATGACCAGCAGCAAGTACTCAAAGAAATTCATTTTGTCGTAAAAAACCCTCACACAGCATGTGACCCTAGCAGTAAACCCTCTTTAAGAAAACGACTCTACCGAACCCAATACCCATTTGAACATTATCATTATTTGATCGAGTATAAAATCAACTCTAATAACCAAGTTGTTATCAATGATATTTATTTTGATCGTTCATTGGTCAGAGCTAATGATGGAAATCATTCCAATGAACGTACTGCCTTATGGAGTGTTAGTAGAGCCCCAGGAACAAATAGCGTTTACGATGGGGCAATAAGCAAAGAAAAGTTAGGAGTACTTCAAAGAGAGTGGAGATTGGGTAATGCCGTTAGCCAAATACACACCGAACACGCTGCCGTTAATGGCATGTTAAATGAATTGAATAAAGCCGCCTGGTTAATGGGAGTTCACTCTCAGGTGGCTTACCCTGATGATGACATCAAGAGTTATACCTTATTCCACAACCCCACAGATCAAACGATGATTGATCTAATTGAATCTGGTTTTGACAAACGTAGAGGAAAAAAGTCACACAACGCCCAGCACTTAGCAGCCGTCTTAAAGCAGCGCCAAATGCAAGGAAAGCCAACAAAGTGGTTAGTTCATAGCCAAGGAGCCATAATCTTTTGTGCTGCTCTTGAGCACTACAGCAGTCATTATACTGGACTCCTGACAAACCAGGAAATTACTATTCACGGATCTGGCGCCTACATGCCAAGAATCAACTCCATCGCTCATGCGCTGGGAATGAAAATCCACAAAGAAAAAAATAACCCCTTCGATGCCGTTCCCAACATTGCAGGTTCTAACGACCTTTCCGGTAGTAGTTTAAAACGAAGCCTTAGATTCTTTGGGTTAATTATAGGAGATGAGCCGCTTGCCAGCCCACATACCTTGCCTTATTTAGGCGTCGAAACCTACAAAACTCAGCTTCAAATGTTAGGCTATGACAAAAAAGCAGCCCAAGTTCAGCAATACATTAATGAAAATGCCAATGTATAGCCCTGAATAACAAAACCAGCAGTAAGGACTCTTTATGGGTGTGGTAAAAAATCTCTTGCGAGGATTTCGTGGGGGGCCAAACTTCTCTGAAACAAATAATTTCAATGCTTCTTTTGAAAACATTCAGTTCAGCGTGAGGCTCCCATATTCAAACGTCAATACCAAGGAACCTCCTCGTCCGATCCATTTTTCATTTTTAAAAGAAGATTGGTTTGAAGAAAATTCTAAAAAAATCAATCAAAATAATTACGTACACGTTGATACTCAGCTTTGGTACTACGTTCCGTTGGTTGGCTTGCCCAATGCCGAACTAGGCGTTCTATCATTAACAACCCAATTAAGAAAAGTACCACATAGTAGCATTAGCGCTTTTAATTTAAATGAACTCGGAAAACACATAGTTACGGAGTATGAAGAGTATCATAATGCTCCAATTAACAAGGATCAGGAAGATTCATTTAAAGGATGGAATACAAGAATACGTCAAGAAGTAATAGACTACTCAAACAGCCGAAACGAACCTTGGTCGCAAGAACAAATAGACAGAGAAACACAACTTAGATTAACCGATATAGGCTACGCTCCTTTATCTCCTCATCAGATAAAAACCATTAAAAACCGCCCTTGGGTATTTTACATAGAACAAAAAGCAAAAGCTCGTCCGACTAAAGATCGTGTCTATTGCACACCACTAAGTGACAAATATTATCTCTGCATGAGCTTTGGATACAGAGTTGATTGCAGCGACAAATTCCATCTGTGGAAAGACCACGCAGAAGCGGCAGAAAAGCGCATCATGGAATCAGTGAAGTTAACGTTTCCAAACGATGAAAGAGCTTTACCTTCTTCATAAGACAGTCATCAAAGCAAAAGGACTTGTTGATGAAAGTAATTAAAAGCCTCTTACGAGGCTTTCGTGGAGGCCCCGACTTTACCGAAACACACACAATAAACACTTCTTTTGATGACATTAATTTCAGTATATCTTTGCCATATACCAATGTGGATACTCAGGAGAAGCCTAGAAATATTCAATTTCCTATTTCTAAACAAAACTGGTTTGAAAGTAATTGTACACAAAGCAGACAACACCATTATGTTCCCATTAGTACACAAATGTGGATGTACGTCCCCTCAGTCAAATACACGTTAAATGGTGAACTTGGTGTACTTTTTTGTTCTTCTCAGATAAAAAAGGTTCCTAAAGACAAAGAGATTGATGCATTTAACCTAGATGCATTAGGAACGCATTTACTTGAAGAATATGATCAACACTATAACTCTCCAGTTATCGGAGGACCCGAAGATCACGGCCAGGGCCTCAACACTGAAATCAGACAAAAAGTCGATCTTTTATCAGAAAGCTTGGGTAGCCCTTTTTCGAAATCAGAATATGACAGAGAACTCAGACTGAGAATGGAGGCTATGGGTTTCCCCCCTTTATCACCTTATAAAGTCGTATCTATCAAGAACAGACAATGGGTGTACTACAGCGAACCGCAAGTAAACTCATTATCTAAAGACAATATGTACTGCTTTCCTTTGAGTAATGAGTTTTATCTTTGCCTTCAATTTCGATATCGCGTCGACATCAACGACAAATTCAAACTCTGGAAAGACCACGCAGAAGCGGCAGAAAACCGCATCATGGAGTCGGTGAAACTGACTTTTCCGAGCAATGAAAAAGCCCTGCCTTCAACCTAATTCAATTAGCTTTGAACCCTAGTAAGTAACACAGGATCACCACCGGGTGATCCCTGTTCAAGTACTTGCGACTTTTAAAAATCACTCTGCCTGTATTAAGACATCAACTGTTGTTTTTAACTGAAGGTTACAAGAAGAGGTTACACTTAACTGCCCCGCTAATCTCAGTCTCAAAGGCCCAGGATCACTGCCTACTGGTATTTGTATATCGGTTTCCAACTCATAAGCACTGCCTTGAGGGGAGCCGCTGTCATGCACAATTTCTGACGAACCAGGTGAATTATCAAAAATTCCGTCATCGTTGGCATCTAGCCACATCCGCCAGTCTATTGAATTATCATTACCGTTTTCTCCTTCCACCTTAATAGAGATGTTATTGGCATCTTCAATAGGAATTATTAACTGCGTATAGTCATACCGTTCAGGATCATCACCGGAATTAATCACATGCTGATTATTTATGGTTACACGACTCATAACACGATCTGCATTACTGATCCCAACAGGAGGACAATAACCACTGAATACATCTATCGGTCGGGTAAAAGTGTCTGTTTGTCCTTGATTATCCGTAATCGTTAGCGTCGGGTTATATATTCCACCTTGTGCATATTCATACACCGGATGCTGTTCATTGGATGTCGAGCCATCGTCAAAATCCCAATGCCATTGAGTAATCTCACGAGTAGTCACAGAGCTGTCAGCATTAAAACTGATGGTTTCTTTTTTAGGCGTGAACCTAAAGTGTGCCATCGAGCCTTCATCGTACAATTTAATCTTAACGGCTCTAAAAGCTTCGATTACATCCGCTTGAGGTTCATCAAGCTGAGTCGCAGCGTCCAGAACACATTGCGCCCCATCAGGTAGGCTCATATTAGGTTGCCAGCATGTCTGAGCCGCTTCCAGAAATAATGGATAACTGCGCTCAATGCCCCACTGATTGGTGAGCAGGTAAAAGGGATAACTTAACATTCCAATTCTTAGATATTGATTCACACCTGCTTGTTCATAATCGAAATAACTTGGTATAGCACCTTCATGGGTAATGATTTTACTGCCGTCTCTTAAAAGTGGGGTGTCGACTTCTTTCCCGTGCAGCCAATCCAGCTGGCCGGTATAAAAATGTTTAACCGCTACGCCCGTCATGTCTGAAAAGGCTTCGTGCATTGTAAGTGCATCCTTTGTGAAATCTGCGGTATCCGGACTTAACTGAGAATTATGAAACAGAAACCCGTGCCCCAATTCATGAGCCACTATGTCTAAACTGGC
The DNA here is from genome assembly GCF_039537985.1 of Litoribacillus peritrichatus. Lineage (NCBI taxonomy): Bacteria > Pseudomonadati > Pseudomonadota > Gammaproteobacteria > Oceanospirillales > Oceanospirillaceae > Litoribacillus > Litoribacillus peritrichatus. The sequence goes on along the minus strand of NZ_BAABBN010000007.1, from coordinate 822,156 downwards.
ATTGCCATAAGAAAACAACTTATTATCGCCAAAGTTAGCGTAACTTCCATTCCAAAAAGCTCCTACACCTCCGAATTCATCACCGTAATGAACTCTTAAACGCCACTTATCATCCACCGGTGGACGCCCCAGATATTTAAAGAATGCATCGAAAGTAACTTTGCCATAAAAGAAAGCGTCATTCAGTGCGGAATACGTAGAAACAATATCTTCACCTGTATCCTGATCTTGTTTGTAAACTGTATACTGGTTATTGACGAGGCTCTCACTGCAATCAAAATTAAACGCAGGGTAAAGTACGTCATCTTTTGTATGTTCTGAACGGTTGTCGAATTCATTCTTCATATCAACAACCATGACCAAACCGTTATCAAAGTAACAGTAATCGGTTCCCGCGATGTTTTCTCTGTAAGCCGATAAATGATCGCGATCTACACCGTATTCCCAGTTAGTAATTAAGTTACCACCTTTACCACTTACATTAACGTTACCAGTAAAATCATGGAAACGAATCATGGTACTCATCAAGTCAGCGCCTTGCGTATTGTTTGCGACCAGCTTGAGTTGGCTATCGGCGTCTGGCATGGTCAGAGGCTCTGTTAAGTCCATTAGCAGAAACTTATCTGAGGCATTCTCTACAAGTAAGGTTTTAAGAACACCACCTTGAATCACTTCACTATCTGGATCGGCCCAAAAAATTTCATAAGAGTGAATGTCAGAAGCCTCTTTTGGGGCTTTAATTTCAAGAGTGCCTGCAACTTTTAACTTATCACCGTGTGTATCTCGTAAAGCGCCACTCAAACCGTCATCATTCACTGGCCAAATAACAATATTCGAATCCAGCGGGTAACGATCACTGGTGTCTGCTATATCATCATTATCATCGTCCGTATCAGCATTATTGCCAATACCATCCTGATCCGAATCTTGAGTTTCGTTCGGGTCTTCTGGAAATGCATCCTGATTGTCTGGAACGCCATCGTTATCCGTGTCTAAAACCGCTCCTGTTAAGGGCTGCGTATGATGACCCAATAACATTCCATTTTTACTTTTCAACCTGACAACGACATCCACATCCGCGCCTGCCGCCAAGTGATATTGATGTAACCAGGTTTTTCGGTCCTCCGAGAAGTCCATATTAACTTCTTCACCCTCATCCAACTGAATGGTGACTTTGGCGGAACCGGGAGGAAGCGTTAATACCGTTTGAATGGCTCCCGTTTCTTCATCGGAGACAGGCTGAATATAGGCCACCTGAGTAAACTCAGGAAGTACCAACCCTTTCGTATCTGGAAGGTTAGTGTTTCCGTCCTCTCTGAGTTGCATCACTGTCTCATAAAAATGGCTAAGCGCATCATCAGGATCAACCACCACACCCGTGCCTTCGGTCAACTCGGCGACGGCGTTGATCACCTCATTGGCAAAAGCAGGCGAATTGAAATCCAAAGTGGTATTTTGAGCATTGTTTCTGACAGATTCAGTAATTTTAATGCCGTTGTCCGGGTTACCGTCGTCGTCAAGGCTCTGTAACAACTGCATTAGATTAATGGCCTTGGCTTCACCGGGGGCATCGCTGCTTGTTAGCTCCACAGGCGTTAATATTCCACCTGCAACTGGCTCAACACCCGCATTCAGTTGAATACCACCGATACTGAACGTAATCCGTTCTCCTGCACGATATTGAAATTGACCTTCGGTATTAGTAAAGCCAGACAAAGAGCCCGTTTGGTAAGCAACCCCCTCAATGGCTGAATCAATCAGCTGACCGGTCTGAACTGCAGCCGGTTGATCACCTCCATCAGATGAACCACCTCCGCCTCCACCACCACAAGCACTAAGGGAAGCAGAAACGGCCACAACAGTGAGCAGTTGATTAACGCCCGGTTTAAATTTAAGCACAAATCCCTCCTTGGATTATCAAAACAAGCTGCTTTGATAACGGATAATTATATCAATATAACCAGTTGAAATATGATTGATTTCTTTGACCTAAATGTCAATTTTTAAACAAACAAAGACCACTTTTACGTTTCTATGTCTTCATCAAAAACAGACGGACTCAATCTCTGTAAACCTATTGCCATAACAGTTCCCGCCAAACCTTCAGCCATTCTGTACCTATCGCTTTAAAAACAATGCGGTTAACATGGTTAATTGACTGTATAGATGGAAACGATCATGAGCTCTGAAATATTGCCTCCCAAAGAAATTGCCTTAAGCAACTTATTACCCAGTGAGCCTTTGCTGTTAATGGGGGCCGGTCCGGTTCCGATTCCTCACGCAGTTGCCCAAGCCAATGGGGTGGTGATTAATCACTTGGGGGATACCATGGATCAGGTGATTCAGCGGGTGAAGCTGATGTCACAGTACGCCTTTCAAACCCGGAGCGACAAAATCATCGGCGTTGCTGGCCCTTCTTCTGCCGCTATGGAAATGGCCATCACCAACGTATTGTGGCCAGGCAAGCGAGTGCTTGTTATCGACATGGGCACATTCAGTAATCGGTTTGGTGAAATGGCCGAAGGCATAGGCGCGGAAGTCGATTACTTGTCTGCCAAATCCAGACCCGATCATGAAAGCGCCACTAAGCCACCCCACGCCATTACTCTGGAAGGCGTTCAACGAGCATTGGCTGAAAAGCAATACGACGTCGTAACAATGGCACAAGGCGAAACCTCTTGCGGGATGTTCAACAGCATTTTGCCGGAGATCGCGGCAACCGCCAAAGAGCACGGAGCACTGGTGATCGTTGATGCCGTCTGCACCTTAAGCACAATGCCACTCAAAATGGATGCCTGGAATCTTGATATTGTGGTGACAGGTGGCCAGAAAGGTTTATCCTCCATTCCGGGTGTTTCGGTTTTGGCTTTTTCAGAAACCGCCTGGAACATCATCGAAACCCGAGAAAACAAATGCCCGCACTGGTGTCTCGATGCGACTCGCGCTCAAAAGTTCTGGGGCCACCAGCAATACCATTACACCGCCCCCGTACCGGGCATTCTTGCTTTGCACGAAGCCTTACGCTTGATTTGTACCGAGACACTGGAAAACCGATTCGAACGACATGAACTAAGCTCCAAAGCATTGCAAGCCGGTATCGAAGCCATGGGCTTGAGTTTGTTTGTGAAAGAAGAACACCGGCTTAACTCCGTAGTGGCCATTAATCTGCCGGAAGGAGCCGATTCCGCAGCCATCCGAAATTACATGGTCGAGAGGTTCAATGTCGAAATCTCTGGCGCATTCGGCCTGAACATCATTCGTATTGGCCAGATGGGCGAACAATGCCGTTCTCACAATTTATTTAAAGTGCTTTATGCACTGGGAATGTCGTTTAAGAAAAACGGTTTCGAAGTGGATATAGCCCAAGGCATGGCCGCCCTTGAAACCAACTTAGTTCGCGACCTCGACCACTTCGTAGATTAAATACAGTTCAGTTATCTCAATTCAGTTGCCTCAATTCAATTGAATCAATCACTGCATCGATAAAAACGGGGGCTTCATTAGAAGCCCCCGTTCACTTGCTTATAACTTAAATCATTCAACTTTTGTTTTTCTTCTGACCAAGAATAAGACGCCAAGAATCAAGATCAACACAGGCCCAAATGCACCGCCACCTGAACCTCCACTCGAACCGGGATAAGAACGAGTCGTTTGAAAAGCAGGTTTGGCTGTATCCACGCGGTTACTTCTCACACCACTTGCGGCACGTTGTTGCTGAGCCTGATGCTCTTGAGCCACTCGTTTCGCGTTATTACGCTCAATATTATGTTGTGCAAAAACTTCCTCACGAACAATCACCATTGAGGTATAAGGTGTTACCAAACCATATTCCTTGGCCAAATCGACAATGGCTTGTTTGCTGTCTGCGTCTTCACCCAAGTAATCAATCTTATTCTGAAGGTCTTCAATGGTTGCAAAGGCCCACAAGCGCTCCACTTCCGGATTCAACGTACTGGTCTCGGGAAAATCAAATGTGGTTTGATAGCTTTTCTTTTGTCCCGATACCTTACCACTGATCGTAACCTCCGCTTCGCCATCCCCCCAGTAGTGACCAAACACGATCAACTGCTGACCACGATACAGAGAACCGATACGATCCGGCGTCATGTCTTTCACCTTCACGCCATCTACCTTTACATCAATATCGTGGAAGGCTTCGTGCGTCAGCTTATCCGTCGCTAATAACAACTTACCGACGATGTCGTCGCTGTTTGAAACACTCATGGCAAAGCCATTGGAAACCTTGGTCATGCCATCGAGCAAAGGTCGGTTCGCACTGTTGCCCATCACAAAAGTAAACAAACGAACATCGTATCTTTCCAATAATTTTAAGAATTGCTTCTTCTCGGTAATCCCCACATTAGCGACACCGTCCGTCACCAGAATAATGGCACTGGCACGATCTGAATCTAACCCCCGGATACCATTCTCAAGCCCTGCGTATAAATTCGTACCACCCGTAGGTTGGGTATTTTCCAGTTGTTGGGTGTATTTCAGTACATGCTCTGGCGTGGCATTGATGTAGCCAGGCGTCAACTCACGAGAAGCATTATTAAACAAGATCACCCGAAAACGATCATTCGGATTTAACTTAGCCAAGCCTTTTTTAACGCCCTCAATCAGGCTTTGATATTTGCCCTGCATGGAGCCGGATAGATCCAACACAAACACCCAGTCTCTGCCTTGATTGATTGCCGATAAATCATCACCCGGCGTCACTGTCATCATAAAAGTACCCCGGCCATTTTTGGATTCTTTATGAGTGATCATGTCAATCGTGCCCGGTAACCCTTGTTGATGACGCCAATACACCACGATGTCTTGATTCAAGTTCTGTACTGCCTGAGTCTTTTGAGCGGATTGGGTCGCCGTTGCTGCGCCCTCTTCTGCCACATTGGACTGTCCATTTGCCAAAGCAATAGACCACTCCTGAACCGTTGTGGTTTGACCTTGCTTAGGAGTAACCACTGCTTGCGGATGCTTCGGTAATCGCACACCATCCACCGGATAAGACGAACGAAGATCAACATTAAAACTGAAAGCCTCGGTCACAGCGTCGTTATAACTCCAAAACGCCAATTTCTCTTCATCCACTCCGCCTTCTTCCAGCGGATAAACATAACTGCCAATGCCAAGATCCACATGAACGGGTTGGATATAAACCAAACGTATCTTTACATCCTGTTTCGGTCGAACCGGATAGACCGAGCTTTCAAACGCTTTGTAGTCATCTTGTTCAGTCAGCGCGGTTTCACGACCTTGCGCCTTTTCCTGCTCGTAGACTTCACGGGCTTTCTTTTTCTCCAACACTTCACCCGTGACGGGCTTGCCATCAATCCAATAGGTGAACTCACCCACCGAAGCTTTTTCGGGTACCGGGAACGAATAAACAGCCTCTAAATGGGTGTCGTGCGAGTTATAAAACACCTGATCCACACGGGTGATCGCATAACCATCTTCGATCACCACATTCACGTGATGCTCTTTGATGCTCAATGCATTTAAATTTGAAGATTTTGGGGTCATCAGCCCGGCGGCCGATACAGTTTGAACGGTAACGAAAGATGCTACTAGATAAACACTTACAGAACTTAGCATCCGAATTAAGGTTTTCATGCCTGTCTCCTTTCTCTTCCTAAGAGGTTTGAGAGAATTAATTGAACAGACGTGACATTAGACCTAAGCAGTATTATTAGTAACAAATCATGAAGAAGTGGAGAGCAAAAGAACCAGAAGTATTATTTTTTGATACCCTAAAATATAGAGCAACTCAATTGTCAGTTGTCTGCTCATCAGTTGATCAGTTGCAGTTCATCCTCACTCAAATCCCTACTCTCTCCCGGCACTAAACCTTCATCCAACGCCAAGCCACCAATGGATACTCGGTGCAATCCAATGACAGGGTTTCTGAATCGGCCAAACATACGCTTGATCTGGTGATAACGACCCTCTACCAAACTGACTTCAGCAACATGATCTGAGATGATCTTCAGTCCGGCAGGTCGAGTCGTGATGTCTTCAAAGGGGAAGTACATGCCTTCGGCAAAGGTAGCTATGTAATCTTCAGAAATGGGGTTTTCCAAGGTTACCCGATACAACTTAGGGACTTTATGTTCCGGCGACATCAATGTACGAGACCAGCGGCCATCGTTGGTGAGCAGCAATAAACCCGATGAATTTAAGTCCAACCGGCCTACGATGTGCAAGTCGTGTTTATCTGCACGATCCAAAAGGTCAATCACGGTTTTGTGCTGGTCGTCTTTGGTGGCACTGACAACTCCTACAGGCTTGTTCATCATCACATAGCAGGGGAGTTTGTTTTGCAATACTTGGTCATCACAAGTCACATGAGTAAAATCATCAATCACCAACTGAATATCATTAGCGATCTCACCGTTCACCAGCACGCGTTGTTGGGCCAACAGCAGACGAACGTCTTTCTTGTTAATACCCAACTGAACGCTTAAATAGCGGTCTAAACGAATGCGTTTGGATTCCATGATTTGCCTATTGAGATTGAATGATTAAAGCCGGTGTTGCCACTTACCATCATGCTCCAGCTTACATGCCTCTTCAGAATCAAAACTCACTAAATTCTCCGGTTTAATGCCTAAATTCAGCGCGGTTAATTCTTCCTGAATCAGTTCTATCAAATAATGGTCCCGACCAGCCTCCAACGCGTGTTGCAGTGACGCCTTGGTATCAAACACGCAAACCACACGTAAGCTCTTGGGGAACTGATCGTAGTTCACCAAGTGCGTCAACCATTGAAAGCCTTCGACCTCCACCAGAGCAATTTCACAGACAACCGTCAGTGCTTTACGTATTTGATTATCGATTTTTTTGTCGGTCTTTCGCATAGTTAATAATTCTAATTAGGGCTTTAAGAACGCTTCACTTTCAGCGATTTTACATCTCTTAGGCGCTGATTAATGAAGTAAAACACCATTAAATACAAAGTCGCAAAACCAAAAGAAACGAGCGTTCCCAAGCCAATGCCCAAAGCAGGATAAGCAAACGAAACTGAAATCACATAAGTGATTAATGCACCGATTCCTAATGGATAATTCTTAATAACGGTATGGGCCTGAGCAGCCCCATAAGTCAGGTGCATAATCACCAAAAACGGAAATAAAGTGATTGGAAACGCCGCCAAAATACCCGCCAAACTGGAACCCGCCCACTCAGCCACGCCGGTAATCAGCAATACCATCCCCGCTGCAGCCAGAGAACGAACCAGCAACACCCAGCGGGTAAACCGAACTTTGGCCGTCACTAAGGTGTTTTGAATGGGCCGGAATAACAAGGTAAATACCACAATGGCCACCGCACACAAAACAAACCCCGAGATTAGCCCCAATGGCAATTTGCTTAGCCCAAACCCGATGGAAAGAAACACAGAAACGGAAGCAAGAACCGATATAAATACACTGACTGGCAGCGATAAATGAGCGGTTACCCGCGACGCATGATAATAACCAAAAACTAAAGTCAGTGATGCCGTCAAACCGGATAACGTAAACACAGAGGCATGAGTGGCGAAATCGACACCGTTTTCAATGCCGATAAAAAACAATGAAATCGCCGTGCCTAACGGATAGCCGGACAAAATCCCCGCCACCTTTGGGCTAACTCGCTCAGCAATAGCCGAAAGTCCGACCACCACCAGAATGGAAACCAAAATTTTTGAGATAAATAACACTTCAACCATGAGTTACTCGAATGCACGTCATTAAATTCGCCATAGGCGTCTTCAAAAAAGCGCGCATGTTACTTGGTTTCAAAAGAAGGTTCATCTGGTATCGGATAAATCAGATGAATCTAAAAGACCATTATTAACAGGTGCAGGGCCATCACTAACCCTGTTATCAGGCCCAGGTCATAAGCAATGTTCCGCCAGGGCTGTAACGCCAACATAAAACATACGGTATGAAACACACGACTGACAGTGAATACAGAAAAGTAAATTAACCCCCATGCCGTATTGCCGCCCATCAAAACAAAGCCCAAACCTAAGATTAAAAACATGGGAATGTTTTCCAGGTCGTTTCGCCAGCAACCGGCAGCGCGAACGGCCATGGGATGATCTTCCGAATAATTTTCAACCGATTTACCGATCAAGGCACCAAAGGCTTTGGCATCTTCAGGGTTCACAAAGCGTTGGTACTTCATGCGGTAGAAACCTTGAATTACGGAATTGGCACTCATTTTTAAAAATAATACTACTGCACTGATCACCCAGTATTTCAAAAGAGAATCGTTTAAAAAGAGTTCATTCAGTATTGGATTCATTTGTCTTTCCTTGACGGTATTCGATATAAAAAGCGACAAACTACCTTACGATAATTTATCGCTCTTTCCGACTTATATTCAGTCATCATCTATTAATGATTCATGCATCAACAAGTCAGGGCTGGGCCGTGTGGACTTTTACGGAAAACCAACTGAAAAGTGTTATACCAACAAAATCTGCAATTAAATCACCACCATCAAAGGTACGGTTCGGAAAATACATCTGGGTCAATTCTTCCAAGAAAGCAAACAAAAAGACCAAAACAGCGCCCATCGGCAAGATAACATTTCGAAATGGCTTAACTTTTAATGGAGGCATTGATTTCATGTTGAACGCCATATTCATCAAGAATGCCAACAGCCCGTACAACACCGCATGGCCCACTTTATCACCGTAGGGAATCGCATGAACTATGACTAAGAAAATATTCTCTTTTCCCGAATCTGCCAGGTAGATTACCCAGCAGATAAAGCCAAAGAAAGCCGTTGCGAACAACTTCCACTTCATTAATCTTGCGCCTCTGATGTTGGCTTTGAATTAGCAGTAACAGGATCAACAAGCACTGAAGGATTCACTCGCCCGCCCACATCGTACCAATCAATGTTTCGGGTACTGATCATCACAATGGTCAAGGTAACAAACGTTAAGAACGCGCCCATCAACAACGCAAAGTCTTCAGCACTGATGATCACATACAATACCCCGTACAAAAGTAACAACAGCCCACTGAACATTAACGCTTGAGTGAAGCCTCGCAACACGTAGCGCAGATAAAACAACAACAAACCTGCGCAACACAAGGTGGCAATTAAATACGAAAGCGCGAAATCCAAGTGCTCCGACAAAGACACCAACAGCAAATAAAACACCGCAATGGCAAAGCCTACCAGAGTATATTGAATGGCATGAATGGGCAGTTTACGGATGACCTCAAAAATAAAGAAAGCAATGAAACTCAAACCAATGAATAAAATACCGTATTTCACCGAGCGCTCGGACTGAAGGTAAACATCCACAGTTTCTATGTGTTTGACCCCAAAGCCACTGGAGAATAAGTCATTACAGTTGCCGTCCTGACAAGCTTCCACTTTGTCGGCAATGTTGCTGGCAAAGGAAGTGATTTTCCATTCAGCCTGATAACCGGAGTCACTGATGGTGCGGTTTGCAGGTAAAAACAAGCCGGTAAACTCTGGATGAGGCCAGTCTGAATCCATTGATACTATCGCCTCTTGACCAACAGGCACAAAAGAGATTTCTTCCATGCCACGAAGCTCCAGCTCAAATTGAAACGGGATGTTTGTCTGAATTTTCTTATCTGCAGACGGTAATGGAAATTCAGGTAAATAAGCATGAATACCGTTGTTATTGGCGTTCAGTTTACTGCCTGGTTCAAACGCCAGTTCTTGCCCCATCCAATCCAGTTTAGGAATGCTATTGATGCCTCTAGGGTCTGATACTGTGGCCGTCAGGTAAGGCTTAAAGTAATTAATTTTCTCGCCCTCGGTTTCAATTTCTTTTAACAGTTTATTCAGAACATCACGATCCACTTCCCCCTGAACATTCAGCCTTGAGGTATAAACAGGCACTTTGTAGATGCCTTTGAACCGTACGTCATTAACGATATTGGCATCCATTCGAACCTGTTCTGGCAACAGATATTTTTTCCGGTTCGTGCGCGTCACCTTAGTCGTTTTTTCGGTTTTTTCTTTGTTCCAGACTTCTTTAGTTTTTTCGATTTGGTAAGGTATGACAATCAATGGCCCCATCACATGTTGGCTGCCCGTCCAGCTGCGTGCGACGCTGTTTTTCGCTTCATATAAGTAATTCGAACGTTCGAAGATCTTATCCGAAATCATCGCCAACGGAATAAGTAAGATAAGGGCAATCAACCCGATTACCGCAACTTTAATGGCCAGTACTTTTTGCATAATTCAGCTCCAAGGTGTTTATTTAGATGTGCATTTCACATCAGAATAAACACCTTATATGGGCTGAATATGTGGGTTGTGTGAGGACTTTCTGAATATAAAAGCTTTAGGGGATTCGGAAAGTTGCTACCGCGCCACCTTTCGAGTCGTTGACAAGTTGAACATCGCCCTGATGAAGCTCGGCAATTTGCTTCACAAAACATAACCCTAAACCGGAGCTTTTCTTTTGGGTTCCTGGCCGGGCCAACGAATAAAACCGATCAAAAATTTTATCCGTTGCGTATTCAGGAATCCCAGGCCCTTGATCGGTAATGGTGATGGAAACCACATCGCCCTTTTGACTCACAGCCACATGAACTGTGCCTGATTCCGGGCTGAATTCGATGGCATTTTGTAAAAGATTATCCAAGGCTTGAGCCAACAAAAACCGATCCCCCGAAACAACGATATCCTCAGGAAGCTTAGAGCAAAGCGCCAGCGCCTTACCTTTCATTAATATCTGTTTACTCTCTAATAACGATTGCATTAATGGGCCAAGCGCTATCGTTTCTATATTCTCCAACTCGGTTTTATTTTCCACGGACGCCAATTCCAACAGACGATTAATGACTTCATCTATCCGTTCTGCTTCCTGCTGAATGTTACTCATAAACCGGGTGAGATCAGCTGCGGGCATGTTCGGCTGAACAATCTCTGCGGCGCCACGAATCACGGACACCGGACTCTTTAGCTCATGGGTCAAAGCATGAACGTATTTTTCCACGTAATCTTTACCTTCGAGCTGACGACGCATGTTGTCAATGGATTGCGCCAGTTTGGCCAACTCGCTCTCCCGCACATTAGGAACCGTTGCCCGTTGTCCGCTGGCCACTTGATCCGAGTATCGTGCCAGTTTACGGATCGATCGAGTAAGCCAGAAAGATAAGGCACCACCCAGCAACAGAGAAAGAACCAACAACCAAAGTCCACGTTGTTTCATTTTATCTTTGGCCAAATCAATGAATGGCTGAACCGAGTGATTGGGTTTCGCGACCGTAAGCACCCCAACAATTTCATTGCCGTTTTTAATCGGTGCTGCCACATGCATCACGGTACTCAACTCATCCGTCGGGTCAAGTTTGGTGCTTCGCGCGCCATATTGGCCTCGTAACGTTAAGTACACATCATTCCAGCGAGAATAGTCCTGGCCCACAGCAACTTGATCGGAGTCGTATTGAACAATGCCTTTGACGTCAGTAATGTAAATTCGAATGGCACTGGTGGGTTTATCCACAGAGAAAATCTTAGCGCGATAAGAGCGCTCCAAAAACCGATCAATGCTTTGAGAAAAGTTCTGTTGTTGAATTTGTCCCGACAAAAGCTCGTCTGCTACTAACTCCGCCAAGACGTTAGACATGTCCACCAGTGTATCCTCTGTGGACTGGCGAACGCCGGGACGCAGCTCCGACATAAACACGTTCAATAACAAATACGATGCCATACCGACAATCAGGAAATAGGCAAAAAAGATCCTCAGGTTCAGGCTCATGATGAAACCTTCAAACTGTAGCCTACGCCACGATGAGTCACCACGGAGTTATCGTCCGGATTCACAGCTTTCAGTTTGGCTCTCAGTGTTTTAATGTGGGTGTCCACCGCCCGGTCAAAACTTTCTTCCGGCGCAGACCACACCGCATCCATTAATTGCTCTCGGGAAAAAACACGCTCAGGTTGCTTCAATAACACACTCAGAATGCCGAACTCATACCCGGTCAAATCCAACAATTGATTGCAATAACGTATTTGTCGCTTGGGTTCATCCATCACAAACGCAGATTTCGCGGGCGCTACTGAAACCAAATCGTCACGCTGGCGACGAAGAATCACTTTAACACGGGCAACCAACTCTCTCGGGCTAAACGGCTTAACCACATAATCATCACCACCGATTTCCAGCCCCACAACCCGATCAATTTCATCACCTCGGGCCGTCAAAAAGACAATGGGTACGTCCGAGTTTTTGCGTATTTCCTTGCACACCTCAAAGCCACTGATGTCCGGCAATCCCACATCCAAAATAACCAAGTCAATGACGTCATCCGCACAGGCGTTGACCCCATCGGCACCAAGCCCCTTCCACGTCACTTGAAAGCCTTCCGCCTTCAACGAGTAGGTGATGTTATCTGCAATCCCGGCTTCATCTTCAATTAACAATATGTGCTTTGCCTTCAACGTCTTAAATCTCCAACTTCCATGAGTATTGACTGTCCATAATATCACCTGCCCCCTGATAACTGATTTTCAGCTCGTTTTGTTTAAAACTCAGCACTTCAAATCTATTTTGATCATCCTGATAGGTGTTGATGTTATCGGTATGATTCTGTTCTTCCAAACCATACCCCATGACGTAAATGCTGGTCAGGTTATCGGTATTTACTTCATCGTTCTTAAACCGAAACTCCATCACCACAAAGGGAAACCATTGCCAAATTTGTTGATTCGGAGACGCTTTATCACTGAATACGAAAAAAGGCACATCGCCTTTAGTTAGCCGATCAATTTCCTCTTGAGAAAGTGACTCAGGACTTAAAAATACTTTCAGCTTTTTATGTTCATTATCCCAAACGGTCAGCTTATCCTTAAAAGGCAGAGTGACTGAGTTCTTCGTCATGAAACCATAAGTGGCAGTTTGATTCACAAAAGCCTGCCCAGCACGGTTCAAAGGTTGAGAAGCAAGTTTTCCTCCGTGAATAACCTCACCACCGGTTACCGTTTCGTCCGAGATGGGCGGCGCCTTCTTCTCATAACTGTTCTCAGATTCTGAACAACCAAACAATATGACCAGAGAAAGTGCGCAAAAAAACCGATAAAAGCGTGGCATTTAGTACTCCTGTTCTTTACTAGCTCGCAGCTCAAAGATAGTATCACTCCGCCTGAACGCCAAACATACAGGCAGCAAGAACTCCATTACAACCTCAAAATAATGAAAGCGCTGTCATCAGACTCTCAAACAGGAAGCTCAACATGAATCTCAACATAAAGAAAACCATTACCATCAGTGCCATCCTTGCTTCACTTTCCACACCTTTATACGCTGTTGACTTTGAAGAACTTGCGAATTCAGTAGACACAGTGAAAGCGAAAGACTCGGTAGACGGTGAAAAACTGGTTGAAGCGGTATCTTTAGACGGTGTGGATCTTCAAAAAGCCAACGAGTCCGTGGACAAAGAAAAAGCAATTGACGCTGTGGATTTAGAAAAAGCACAGAAGGCCCTAACAGGCTTCTGATATTATTAGCCCTGAGATTCATCCAGGGCTTAAATTTCGAAACAGAAGGTTACGATGGAACGTATTCAAGGATTGCATTTCGATGCAAAAAAGGCCAAAAAACGAGCAACCCACCTAGAGGTCGATAGCGAAGGGAATGCCAGACTCGAATTACAGCCAGCCGGTAAAACGGTGTTGTTTCAGAAGCTGGAAATTTCGGATCGAATTGGCAACTCCACGCGATTTTTGACCTTTCCTAATGGCGATTTGTTTGAAACCGACAACAACGACCAAGTCGATCAGTTAATTACTGAATTCGGCCAGGCTGGCCCGCCCGGCTTCTTGCAGCAATTGCCCCTGCTCCGCATCGGTTTGCTCATACTCGTTCTTTTACTGAGCTGGTTACTGATTCGTTTTGCCATTCCATCTGCATCCTACAAAGTGGCGATGATGGTGCCGACCGAAGTTTTGATTGAACATGGTCAACAAGCGTTCAAACAATTTGATGAAGATCACTTTGAGCCCAGTGAGTTATCCGAAGAAAGACAACAAGAATTAACAGACAAGTTTCAAAGCATTTTGCCTGAAGACAGCGACAAGTTTGCTTATAAACTTCACTTCAGAGCCTCTGAGCACATTGGGGCCAATGCTTTTGCGCTGCCTTCCGGGGATGTGGTGATTACCGATGAATTGGTTGAACTGGCTGAAAGTGATGATGAAATCACTTCCATTATGCTTCACGAAATTGCCCACGTAGAGCTTCGTCACAGCTTTCAGTCGGTCGTAAGAACATCGACCATGATTCTCGGCGTCGTCGTGCTGACCGGTGATTTGACCAGCCTCAATGCGCTGGTCTTTGCCATTCCTGCTTTGCTCTTAAATACCGGCTATTCACGTAACATGGAAGCCGAAGCCGATGACTATTCATTAGAGCAGATGAAAGCCATGGGCATTGATCCTCAGAACTTTGCCACCATCATGACCAAACTCGCTGAAGATAAGCCTGAAGCCAGTGGCTCGGGATATTGGTCCAGCCATCCGCCGACCGAAAACAGAATCGCTAAATTCGAGCAGGCCAGCCAGGAAATGAAACAACAGAGGAACCCGGAAGGATAGTGCCCGGCGCACAGAGAAAAAATACAAATAAAAACGTCGCCAAAAGGCGACGTTTCACAGAACTATGTTTTGAGACAAATGTATCGAGACAAATGTATCGAGACAAATGTTTCGGGGCAGATGCTTCGAAACCTTTGCTAAAGGCTCATTGATTTTCTCGTTCCGAGAGAACCGTTTTTAAAACTTTTTGCCCCGCTTTATTGTTGAAATCTGCAACCAATACTTGGGATCGAAAAAGTTCATACAGCTCAAAAGCAAAAATACCGATCAGCAACGCAACGCCTATTTCAATTTGGCCAAACCAAATCAAGGCAACACCACCCCAAAACACTAAAATATTCATCAGCCCCAAACCCCACTTTCCTAAATAAAAGTGGTGCAAACCGGCAATGAAAATGTAGTTCAGAGTTGCGTAGGTGTCAGGGTCTTTAATGGATTTCTCCGACAGTCGAAAATACGTTGCCCGATCTTCGTCGGACAACTCTCGTACCTGACGCCTTAACTGCTCTTCTTGCTCTTCGACAATGTCTTTTTTCAGCAT
This sequence comes from Litoribacillus peritrichatus, assembly GCF_039537985.1. Classification (NCBI taxonomy): domain Bacteria; kingdom Pseudomonadati; phylum Pseudomonadota; class Gammaproteobacteria; order Oceanospirillales; family Oceanospirillaceae; genus Litoribacillus; species Litoribacillus peritrichatus. Next base: position 807,032 of record NZ_BAABBN010000007.1, on the reverse strand, counting down.
AATAAGAGCTTCGCTTAATCGGTTATCGACCTAACGTGATGATCACAGCTTCACGCTTCCAGAACAAAAGAAGACGCTTTTGCTCTACAATTTGAAAAACAACCTGCCAACCTTCAGCAACTTCTTTGTTCAGCATGGTTTCCATTTTCTTAACCGGGATGCTTGAAGCACCTAAAAAGATTGCACCCAGACCGCCTTCCATGACGTTAATTACTTTGTATTCCTTATACATAATAACCTCTTGCTATTATCATCCATTTTGAAGAGCAGCCAAGATACCAAAGCTGGATAAGCGGAACCAGTTATTTTGTGTAAACATAATCATTTAGTTAATTTTCTAATATTCCGCTCACGGTAATCAGTTAAAGGGCTTAGAATCGCCCGCTGATTCCATTCAGGCCAACTCAGCCTTTATAAGTAAACGGGAATAATTGTTGTTTGAGCATGCCGTCAGGGACATAGTCACCTTTTACACCGTATTCTTCAGGCCACTCTTTTTGGCCTCTGACCGCCGTACCAAAAATGTAATCTATGAACGAAAAATGGGCCGCGTAGTTTTTATCAATGGCAGCATCATCAGACGCATGATGCCAATGATGAAATTGCGGGGTCACAAAGATATACCGCAACCAACCGATGTTAATTCTGACATTGGCGTGATTAAACACCGCCTGAAAGCCGACAATCACCACATAAGCGTCCATCACCGACTTCTCGAAGCCGAGTAAAAAAATCGGAGTCAGCACCAGGGAGCGGGTTAATAATAACTCAATGATATGCTGGCGTGATCCGGCCAACCAATCCATGTGTTTGACGCTATGATGTACTGCATGCAAACGCCAGAAAAGAGGCACTTCATGATAAACACGATGACAAGCGTACTGCACCAAATCAGCGGCTAATAAAATCAGAAACAACTGCACAACAAAGGGCAGAGAAGCAATCCACGCCTGAGTATCTTCATTGACGGCCCAGCCAAAGCCTTTATTCACAAACTGGTTCGCGACCAAAAGTGCAAAACCAATCAACAAATGATTCACAAAAAAGTGATTAAAATCGGTCTTCCAGTGCGGCCTGAAAATCGCCTGATCCCGATGAGGAATTAATTTCTCAATAAAAATAAAAATCAGAGTGGAACCTAACAGATCCAGAATAAACCAATCCAGACCAATATAAGGGGTATTATCCGGGAAGTCGCCCACCTCGACTCTATGACCGCCAAGGGCAATAGAGAGAAACACAAACACCCAGGCAAAAGTACCCAGGCGTTTGTTTTTATTACGAACAAAGTTTAAAAGCCCCAGACTGCCAGCCACCACCAACGCGTAGAACATAACCACCCTGAGCGTCGCCACATCGTAGCTTTGCCTAAGTTCGGGCGTCGTCAGATATTCGGGAAAATGAAAAGCAATGACGCCAAGAAAACACAACACAGCCAGAAAGCAAGCTATGTAGCCACTTATAACGCCTTCACCAATTTGAAGTTCATTGGTTTTAAAAATCCGTTTTAACATGATTCTAAACATCCCATTTAACACTACAAAAAAATATCGCACTCTCTACGTCTGATATTGCCACGAATTCACAAAGACGGCGGTCACGCCAAAGGTTACACTTTCTGGCGTCACTCTTTGGAATACCGACTAAACGAAAGTCCTACCTCAAACGCAAAGGAGGTCTCATGACCATTGCTATAGGTTCTCTTATATTTGCCTTACTTTTAACCATTTTGACTAAAATACCCGTTGCCTGGGCAATGGCAAAGTCCAACGGTGGCTACGATAACAAATATCCACGCGATCAACAGTCTTCGCTTGAAGGTTTCGGAAAACGCGCCTTAGGGGCGCATATTAACAGCATCGAAGCGTTTCCTTTTTTTGCAGCGGGCCTGCTCACCGCCTTATGGGCCGAAGCGCCGATAGAAACAGTCAATACCCTTTGCCTGATTTACCTTTCTGCGCGTATTGCTCACGCCGTTTGTTATTGGAAAAACATCGACGCGCTCCGCAGTTTAGCGTGGTTAATCGGCATTGTGTGTGTCATTTGGTTAATGGCCTTGGCGATACAGTAACGCCCATACAGTAACTCCCATACAGCAGCGCCGAATAAGGATTACAAAATATCCCTTTAAATCTCAAAATCATGTCGCTAGCAGGTTGTTGGAGTTTCTTAATCGAGGCAGGACTAACAAGGCAAAATCAGGCGAAAACGCTGAATCAGTGTGCCCCTTGGGTATTATGTTTATAAATGAGCATTTTGAGCCTGATTTTAACGCTGTGAGGGCAACATAGATAGGAAACCAACAATCTGCTAAAGTGCCTAACAATATGAATTAAAAGGATATTAATGGAAGCATGAGTGAATTAAAGATATCGGACATTACGCTGTTAAACGAACAGGAAAAAAACCGGCTGATAACTTCGGAAGGCCTGACTTATGCGTCTGAAGTTCGTAAATTAATCTTGAACGGTTGCGAAGCCACACCTGACTTGTTTCCTAATATCACTCGGCTAGAGCTGTCCTGTAGCCCTTTCCAGCAGCTCGACCTCTCTCAAAATACAAGGTTAACCCAACTGGAACTCACAGACTGCAATGAGTTGGACGGTATTTCATTTGGGGATCAATGCCCACTGAGAAGCCTGACCATACGCTGGTGTGAAAATTTAAGCAGGTTAGACATAGCATCACTGTCTGAGCTAAGAGTGCTGGAACTCGAAGAGTGCGAACAGCTTTCCAGCATAGAGTTCGGTGAAGATTCTCCCGTTAAAAACTTCACTCGCCGCAACATGATGTCCCTGCCCTGGCTGGATTTAAAGCTCACGCCCAAACTCACCGGTTTAAGCATCATTGATGAAGTGGTCGAGAAAATCGAAGGCTTTAATCTTCAACACAGCAAGACACTTCAATCCCTGTGTGTATCAATAGAGGAACTGGATACCGAGCTGAATTTTTCGTGTCAAAGTTTATTGGAGTTAAGCCTCAGCGCTTATCATGCAGAGTCTCTTAATCTAACGGAGTGCCCCAAGTTATCGCGACTGGAACTGGTGTTCAGTGAAACCATAGAATCACTCAATCTTGAAATACACAACCAACTTAGTGACCTGATCATAGAAGATTACGATGCGCTCAAGTCCATCACGTTGCACCCTGAAAGTAAACTGCGTTACATCAAAATTAAAAACTGCGATGACCTACAGGAAATCACCCACCTTCAGATGATGGACGACGGAGAGAAAGACATCCGGGTTTCTCTGGACTGAGTTACGCATGCTCCTCAGCTATTCATTCGCCTGAGCTATTCGTTCATCTGAGCTATTCGTTCGTCTGAGACAACAATGCATTGGCCTGCACATTACTTTTTAAATACATGGTGTGCAGGTCCTGCTGCCGCATTCCCAACTCATGAAACGTACTCCAGTTCACGTCCGACAACCGAAAACTTTCATAAAACCTGGCTGTTTTTAGCGCTAAACCGGCGTCTCCGGCGTATTCAATCAAAGCCAGTTTGCTGTCTGCATCTAACGGTAACTCTTTCACCAGCGTCGGCAACTCAATATCAAAAAACAAATCCAAACTGGATAACAACCCGATCATATAAAACTGATCTCGTTTCGCCGGAGCAATGACCTCAGCAATCAAGTCACAAAACTCCGCACGCTGCAACGCAATCAATTGGAGTGATTCGGGTTTATCATCCAGACTTCCCATCGCCAGCATACTGGCCCAGCTTCTCAAGCGGTTAACGCCCAACAGAGAAACAGCCGTTGAAATATTATTCACTTCACAAGGTCGTCGAAACGCCGCTGAATTAACCAAAGCTAACAACTTAAAGCTCAACACCGGATCTCGGTTAATGGCAGTTGTGATTTCCGCTACAGAAGCCTCCGGGTCCTGTAAATCCGCAATGAGCTTCAGCACCGCCAACTTGGCACTGGAGAGCTTTTTACCTTCGACTATCTGAGGTTTGAACAAAAAATACCCCTGAAACAGAGTACACCCCAGTTCCTTACACTGCTCAAATTCCTCATGCGTTTCGACTTTTTCGGCCAGCAAAGACACATCGTACAGTTTCAGGTTTCTCACGGTGGTTTGAAGCTGTTGTCGGTTCATGGCCGGAACCTCAAGCTTCACAATATCGGTATACTCTAATACAGGCCGGTAACTGTCATCCCAGACAAAATCATCGATGGCAATTTTAAAATGATTTTCTTTTAAGACTTTGATCTTCTCAACAAGATCATCGGTGATTTTTATGTCTTCCAGTATCTCAATATAAAGTCGCTCAGGGTCAAACGGAGGCAGTTGTTCCAGTAGGTTTTCTGTAAAATTGACAAACGCAGGTTTCCCGCCAGTGACACTGGTCACTCCTCCCTCACAAAATGCATTCAATAACACTTGAGAAGTGGCCTGATCACCGTCCAAATTACTGGGTGCGCTGCCATCTTCGTAACGAAACAGCAATTCGTAAGCAACAATTTCTTTATCCACATTACAGATAGGTTGCCGGGCTAAGAGAATCGTTTTTTGTGCCACTGTTGTATCCTTTTGGCCGAAGCGCATTTTCTAAACAATCTATAGCTGAGTCTAGAGCACAAAACTCAAAAAGCATTCATACGAACCAAAAAAACTGCCAAAAACAATATCCACACACTCACAGAAAGAAACTACCAAAAAGCAGAAAAAGATCTAAAGTCTAAGAGTTGATTTGAAATTCTCTGGACATCAAGGACTTTATCAAATGCAAATTAACGAAAACGTTATTGAGCACGTAATACAGGGCTTTCATATTCCTCCTAAACCCGCCGTACTGGAAGAAATTCAACTGCTGGCAAAATCCCAAAATGCCGACCCTTCCGAAATTGCATGCTGCGTAGCTTCGGACGTTGGCCTGTCTGCCGCCATTCTTAAAACCCTGAACTCACCGTTTTATGGCATGGCACGCTCCATTTCAGACGTCAAACAAGCCACCGTCATGCTCGGTATCAACAGTGTAATGAACCTCGTTGCAGCTTACGAAATACGAAAATCCATGGACGGCAAAGCCTGCATTTCCTTCGAGCGCTTTTGGGATCATTCCGCCAACATCGCCAATGCCATGGTGTTTATTGGAAAGAGAGTTAACCCCACCATTCCCCTTGAGGATTTACACATCGCCGGCTTATTTCATGATTGTGGCTTACCTGCCATGGCAATGAAGTTTGATGATTACGTTGAGGTTTTAAAAACCGCCAATGAACGCCACGAGATTTCCTTAGTTGACTTGGAAGAAAACAGCTACCGAACCAATCACACCGTCGTCGGTTATTACATCGCCACCTCCTGGGGCCTCCCGAAAGAGTTGTGTAATCTGGTGTTACGCCACCATGAAACCAGCTTGCTTCATAAAGCCTCATCTCTGGATGCTGATAACCGTTTGTGCTGGATGTTTGCTGTGTTAAAAATAGCCGAGAATATTTCCGAAAATGCCAGAAACGGCGTCGATACCCGAGATTGGGCCTTCGTGAAAGACGATATTTACACCTTCCTGGGCATCAATGAAGACGAATACAAAAACATGGAAGAAGACCTCAATGAAGTGGAATAGTAGCCATTGAGGAAAGATCCAACCCATAAAACCTGGTATTTGGGGTCGGATTATTAAAGTAAGGTGCTATTTCCTGAAATCCCATACCCAAATACAAAGCCTGAGCACGCTGAGTCGGAGGTACAGCATCAAGTACAACCCTGCGATAGCCAAGTTTGGCTAAGCGCAACAACAAGTGCTCCATTAAAGCTCGACCAATCTTCAACCCCTGATACTCGGGGCGCACATAGAGCCGCTTTACCTCAGCGGTATCAGTATCTATCGTGCGAAACCCGACGCCTCCAGCAATGTCTGCACCTTGTTTTGCAAAAAAGTAACAACCACTGGGGAGTGTAAACAAGGCCTCTAAAGATGCCATTTCTTCGTCAAAATTTTGATATGAAAGATCAATCGCCAACCAAGCCACGTATTCAAGAATCAATTCTTGCAGTGCGCCAAGGTCCTCAGGGAAAACCACGTCCGTAATGGTAATCATCTAATCCGTTTCCAATAATCTTTATTCACTTGTTTGACGGTAACGTCGTAACTCAGTCAACAACCATTCACTACTGAGTTGCGTTGCAGCACCGTCACAATGCACCTGGTATTTTCTGCCGCTCATCTTGCTTTCTGTCGCCGAATATTCAATGAAGTCTTCAGCCGATTCGATGTCATCTTTAAAGTAATCGTATTTCTTTTGAATATGAGCAACCGCCTCAACCCCGTTATGCAATGTACCATTGCGTTCATATTGGCACGGGGTGGACGTTACAAACAAAAGTAAATGCGCAATTTCTTGCTCGGTTGTTGCGGATATCGGCGCTGACTGCACTGAAAAAGCCAAAAAGAGCGATGCCCATGGTATTAATTTTAAAAAGTTCACGTTAATCCTTTTAATTGCTCTTAAGTTTGACACCAAACGTCAAATATAACGAGAAACTTCAACGAACTGTTATACTGACGTCTCACTTCCAATTTCGCCCTCCGACCAAAAGAACTCGTACCATGAGCTTTTATAAAAAAGAAATCCATCGTATTTACGATGAGTATGGCCCGATTCAGGTCATGGAAGAAGGTAAACTCAGGTACATGACGTTCGGCAACGACGTAGAACAAAGTTGCCAACTCACTCATCAACCTCACTTACTCCAACACGAATACACCCGCGCTATTTTACTGGTGCTGCTGATGCATCAACCCTCAAAAATTACGGTGGTAGGATTGGGCGGAGGTTGTTTGATCACCACTTTATTACACCTGTTACCAAAGGCAACCATCGAAGCAATAGAACTCAGAAAAAGCGTTGCAGAAGTGGCCCACGATTATTTCCAGATGCCTAAAACCGACCGTCTTACCGTTCACATTGAAGATGGGTTTCAGTTTTTATCCAACACCAAACAACAAAAGTCCGATTTAATCATTGCTGACATGTATACGGCAGACGGCATCGACCACCAACAACTGTCAATCAACTTCCTCAAAACCAGTCAACAAAAACTGAACCAAGGCGGCTGGCTGGTACTCAATTACTGGCTCAAACACAAGTTGGAAGAGCACCTGGTCCAAGCCTTGCTCGATCATTTTAATCATGTCTATTTATGCAATGCCGGAGGCGGGAACTGGGTCATATTTGCCGGCAATGAGGTAGATGTTAGCAAACCGATTATTGATGAAGCCAAAGAAAAAAGTCTATCCAAATTAGCCGGTTTTTCTTTGAATAAATACATCAACCGATTAACAATCTTAAACTAAAGAAGCGCCTATTTTACATTGCCCCGAAACCATTTCTCTTCCCGGGCATCGGTCCACCACCAACGTTCTTTCGTCCAGGTCAGCGTGGCATTGATTTCATCGCCGGAAATGGTGCCTTCCCACTCAATCTGGCCATGATCTTCGCTGCTTGTCAGTGCTTTAAACTTAATGGTATCGCCGGATTGCTCCACCGAGTATTGCCCGCCATCAAAGCCCCAAACTTTGCAGGTAGCCGAATAAAACTTGCCATCTTTGAAGGTCAAAACGTCGTCTTTTTCTGAAATTAAATCGGAGCCTTTGTAACCGATTGAACCAATATATGCTTTGCCATCGAGAGGCAACGGCTGTTGCTCGGCAAACAGGTTCATCGAAAGAAACATCAAACAAATGATTAAAATGCGCACAACCAACAACCTCATAGACCATGCGAAAGAGAAGACACACACAGTGAAACTATAGTTCACAGGTCAAAAAATAAACAGCTGTTTTTAGTCCCATAAGCCAGTCCTTCGGGCCAAAAACAATGGATTTATCAGAACCGGAACCTTAGTATGCAAACCACCTCAGCTTGAGGAGTCTCATAACGCCGCAGCCAGAATACATCAGTGAGGATGAACGATGACAGAACATGAAAAAATGCTCGCCGGGCAGCCTTACAATAGCCTGGATTCTGAACTGCGACAGCTCAGAGAACAAGCACGCTTAGCCTGCGCTAAATACAATGCTCATCCAAGTAAAGGCAACCTGAAACACATTACCCGATTATTTAGATCCTTCGGTCGCACCGCCATAGAACCGGGCTTCCAATGCGATTATGGCCTGCATATCAGTGTTGGAGAAAATTTTTACGCCAACTTTAACTGTGTATTATTGGACAGTAACGTCATCACCATTGGTGATGACGTCATGCTTGGCCCCGGTGTACACATTTACACTGTAGATCACCCCAGAGACGCAGCCCGAAGAAAATCAGGAGAGTGCTTCTCTAAGGCGGTATTCATTAACGATGGAGTATGGATTGGCGGTGGCGCAAAGATTTTACCCGGCGTCACCATCGGTAAGAATGCGATCATTGGCGCCAACACGGTAGTGACCAAAGACGTTCCCGCCGATACCCGCTTTATTGGCTAGCTTAACTATATTACCGGGTGGTAATACCACGCAAACCGCTATGCCGCGACTCGACCCCAGGCTTCCAGCATCACTGCCACCGTCGCGTACCCCAAGCCGATGGTGGTTGGTAAGAAACCAATGCTGACACCCAATTTTTTAAAGAAACCACCTTCGGCAATGTCTGGCTTAATGGCCTGCAAAATAAAGCCGAATGGATTATATAAAGCACCAATAAAAATTAACCACAGAATCATACCCGGCAAGTTTATTTGCAGCCGCTCTACGATCAAAAACATCGCAAAAATAATGGACGACATGATTAAGTAATCCACGTGCGAACGTATTAAATCACGATAGTTTGGGAAGATACGTTTGATTACCTTCAGTTTTAGGTAGCGATATGCTGTTAATATCCAGGCTTGAACCAAGGCCGTTAACAAACACAACGAAGCCGCCAACGGCATCAGATACAGGTTAGTTTCCACTTCAATGTCCTTTTGTATAGATCGTTATAGTTATTAGTGGCCTCATAGTGGTGATTATTGTTACGAATATCAATAAGTACTTCCTTTAAGTGAAAACGCTCAGACCGAATCCTTCAGATCGAATCCTTCAGACCGAATCCTCCAGATCGAACATTTCGGACCATAAAACCAACATATACGCCAGCGCTTTCTGGTTTTTCCACAAAGCTCAAAAAACCAGCACTTTTGTATAAGCCTTTATTCATCGGTCTCCTGGCAAGTTATCAGACACTTATGCAGGTACTTATTCACAGGTAATGGGGATAAGAGGACGTCTATCAAAGCGTAAAAAACCATTCTGCTTGCTATAAAACATCATAAGTCAATCGTTTTTTAGGGATTGTACACATTATTTCTTCACCGATATTTCTTAATCGGTGTGATCTTCAAATGAAATAGCCAGCAACACCAAAAACACATAAGCAATTGATTTAATTGAATTTATTATAAATGGTTATTTTTAGATCAATTTATAAGAACTCAAATGAAACGGGCGTTTGAAGGGCTTTTAACTAACTTACTAACAGAGTTTTCCACAAAATCTGTGAATAACCCAAAAATTGCATTATTTTTTGAGGAATTAGCTTGGTTTATTAAAAGCATTGTTAAAAATGCGCTCTATCGTACCTAAGGAACCTCTGTACAAGTCCACTCTAGTTCAGCGGGCGCTAGAAAAACGTTAGAACAAGGCGAGCTTCGTAGAGAATGTCTAGACCTTTTCAAGAAGTTCAACACAGTTATAACGTTTTTAAAGCCCCGCCCTTCGGGGCCTTAAGAGAAATGCCTCTTTTTTGTTGCGGCTTTTTGACGTAACCCGTTATGCCTTCAAAACCGCGCCTCAAATAGACATTTCTCTTATAGGCCTGAGCAGAGAGGGACTTGACAGAGGTTCCTTAAATCATTTGAGTGACATTAAGATGACAACCGCCATGCAAAGATACCCAAAAGAAGCCAGCCTAAATCCAGAAGATAATCTCTATATGATCCCTAAAATAACCGCCTGTACAGCTGCAGCCGTCTTATTGGTGACGTTCAATTTTTTCATTACGTTATTAAGGTGAAAATTCACTGTCCGTTCACCAATGCCAATGATGACCGATATTTCATAAGACGTTTTGCCATCTGCCGTCCAGCGAATGATTTCCGTCTCCCTGCTGGTCAGAGTTGTTTTTATCTGGGGCATCATTTCCGGCAAAAACACATCTTGCAACCCCTGATGCGCTAACTGAGTGAACCAAACCAGCAGAGGCGTTTTTTTAATCAGTTCTGCTTCTGAGATAGGGTCATCTGATCGCGCCAGGGTTAACAGGCCAGATACGCCTTTTTTGCCATAGGTGGACTGAGCCCAGCCGTACTTCAAGCCATTAGAGTTGGCATCTTCCCACAACGAACGCGAGTCAGAAAACAGGCTTTCACTCCACACCACCGGTCGGGTGGTCTGGGTTCCGTGCATGACGGTGGGATCAATCAACAGGTAATTGTTTTCCTGATACAGCTTTTGCCATTGATCCGGGTAGTTGTTGATCAATTCGACTTTGGGGGCCGTCAAAGGCACCGCCAACTGCAGACCATAAGCAAAATAATCAAACCCCAACAGCTTTGCCGATTTGAATAATCCGGTAAGAAGGTCTTCTTTATTCTTCGTGGTCAGCAGCATTTGAAGCTGCTCTTCAATCCATGAATTCAATGTCTCTCCCACCTGGAAATGTGCACAACCTGTCAATTCTGACAATTAACTCACACCACTGAACCGTATAAAGTAATTGTCTGAGACATAATAAAAACGAGACGAACTTGTGAATATAAATACTCATCAATCAAGCAATCCTCTTTTAACGCTGTCTCAGGACGGCTACATACGAGTAACTCAAAGTGTCCTGAAGACCATAGCACTAAAACACCTGGATTCCGGTATTTATGATGATCCGGTAGCCATTCACCATAACCAGAACATAACGTGCGAAGTTACGGGTTATACAGAATGGATCAGCGAGACAATACCTTTACTTTCAATAGGTTGGGATTGGAAGCTGGATTACAAAAAACAATCACTTGCGTATGTAATGACAGGAAATCCATACTCTAACGTCATCGTACAAGATAATAACTTCAGCGACTTAGATCAATACGATAGCCTCAATTTTCTGTCCGATTTGATCAATAAGATCGAATGGAGCAGTCAAATTTCGACGCTTATCACAAAAAAATACTCCTAGCAACTGGCAACATTAGCAACTACTAAGGCAACATTAAATTTCAGTTAATACCTCTCAGCTTCAGTCTATTGGGAGGTTATCATGGAGTTTATTGAAGGAATATCGCCAAACCTACCGGAACATCTACGTTCCGACTTATTTAAATACCGTTACAACGTGTTTGTAGAACAACTTGGCTGGGAGTTAGACACTCCGCACGGCAGAGAGATCGATCAATTTGATCACGACGAAACGCTCTATGTGATTGCACGAAATGACAGAAAAGACGTCATTGGTTGTGCGAGATTGCTGCCAACCACATCGCCGTATTTGCTGGAAGAAGTGTTTCCTGAGTTACTGAATGGCTTGCCAATTCCAAAGTCTTCGGACGTTTGGGAGCTGTCACGCTTCACATCGATGGACATCGCCAACGGGCCTTTGGTCAAGAACGCTCAGTTCTCCACCGAAGTCACACTGGATTTGCTCAAGCACTCCATTCGGTGCGCCCAACAATATGGAGCCAAGCGAATCATCAGTGTCTCGCCGATCGGTATTGAGCGCTTGCTTCGCAAAGCAGGCATCAAAGCACATCGTGCCGGCCCTCCTAAGATCATTGACGGTTACCCATTAATCGCCTGTTGGATCGAATGTGATCAGGACGTGTTAACGGCTTAGTTACCCTGATTACGGTAACGAATGATGTAGCTCCGAGCGAAAGAAACTCCAAATGGAAGGAGTAGTGATGTGAAAAGGAACTCTGCATTTGCCTTGATGATGCGTACAACATGTACACAACATCCCGGACATGACAACGACTTTACCCAATTGCCTGAAACTATTTCAGCAATGTTTCATCATTACTCTCTTCACCCCGTTTGTACTCATGATCTTTCAGCGAACAGGCCCCTGCGCCTCAAACACAAACCCATTCATTGCTGTACGTTCAACACGGAGCACTAAAATGTTATCTCGCGGCAATAAAAAAAAAGACAATAACAATAAAAACAGCTTGGTTAGCTTAGAAACAACCGATTTGCCTCCAGACCCCTACCGCCACTTCTCTGTCTGGCTGGAAGACGCCTTCCGCGCCAACATCATAGAACCGAATGCCATGAGCCTGGCCACGTCGTCAAAATCAGGCGACTGCTCGATACGCACCGTACTACTGAAAATGTTTGATGAAAACGGGTTTGTGTTTTTTTCGGATTATCAAAGCACCAAAGCCAAAGCCATCGATGAAAACCCGCACGTTGCTTTGCTGTTTCCTTGGTTGAAGCTCGAACGGCAAGTCAAAATAACCGGCATCGCTTCCCGCATATCGCGAAAAGAATCCCTTTCGCATTATCTCTCGCGCCCCAGAGGCAGAGGCAAAGGCAGCTGGATCAACCAGCAACGCTCCATCGTCATCTCCAGAAAGCTGATGGAACTGAAACTGGATGAGATCAAATCCAGGTTCTCAAAAGGCGACGTCAGTGTGCCCGAAGTATGGGGAGGGTATCTGATCAAACCCGTGAGTTTTGAGTTTTGGCAGCGCAAGTCCAAAGAATCAAACGACCGCTACATTTATACTCAAAATGCGGACGCACACTGGGAATACAGCCAAAGTTCTGAGTGTTAACTCACGGCTCAATTAAGATCCACCGCAAACTTCTTCAGTAACTCAATAGGCACTATCTCCAATGCTTTTTGGTGAGTGCTGGTCAGATAAACTTTCGGAGCCATATCACTGTCGTACGCCTCCAGCCATCTCTGAGCGCATAAACACCAGCGGTCCCCCGGCTTTAAGCCCTCAAAGCCGTGTTCCGGTACCGGCGTTGACAAGTCATTCCCTTTAAACCGGGAGTATTCCAGAAAACTTCTTGAAACCTGAATACAAACGGTATGAGAGCCGAAATCCTCTGCACACGTATTGCACTTACCATCTCGGAAAAAGCCCGTCAGCGGGTCCATTCCACAAGCAATTAAGGGTTCACCAAATACATTTAACGACTCATCCATTTCCATAACTGTACTCACATACCTCAGTTTAGTGTTGGAGCATTATTGATCCATCGCATGATTTACGCCATCAATAAAACCCACACATTCAATGTCTTGAGAATTTATACCTTCCAGACAAGCCACATTATAGGAGAACTGGCTGGGATTGGAACGGCGCTGATGATGAGTATAGATACCACATTGAGCACAGAAGTAGTGTTTAGCAACCTGGGTATTAAACTGATACAATGTTAAGAATTCTTCTCCTTTGGTCACCTTAAATTCTTCCATCTGAACGGGAGCAGCAATCGCACCACGCCGGTCGCATAATGAACAGTTACAACGGTACGGCCCCTCAATGCCATTTGGCAAATTCACGGTAAACTCCACTGCACCGCAATGACACGATCCTTTGTGTATCCCACTACTTTCCATATTCAACTCCCTTATTAGTTGCTCTTATTCACCTCAAACCGGCTTTTAGCAATCTTTGAGGTTTTACGTTAGGTAATAAATTAATTGCCCTGCACCCGTTGCTCTAACCTTCCTGATCTTGAGTGCCGCCCTGATCTTGAGGGCCTTCCTGATATTGAGGAACGTCCCCTCCGATGGTTTCCCACGAAGCTTTAGAACCGACATAAATATGCATTCCCAACTCTATGCCAGGGTCACCATCCACACACCCTAACGTCACACCGTGCACTTCCCCTTGATACGTGCCACACAGCGTTGACCCGCACACTTTACAAAACTGCAAACCAAACCCTTCCTGACTGGTATAAGAGGTTAACAACGACTCCCCTTTTAACCACTGGAATTCAGAGGCATCAACCACCGCATATGCAGAAGCCTGAGCACTGAAAACTTTTCGGCATTTAGAACAATGACAAGACCTCGCATCCTTTAATTTTCCCTGAACTTGATAACCAATTTGTCCGCAAAAACACCCGCCTGTGATCGCCATTCTCGGTCTCCTGACTCGCATTTGGTCGAAATTCTGGTTAGAACCATAATAAATCCACCTGTTAAGGTTCAACTATATTCCATCTATCGCTCAACTAATGTATAAAATTGCCATGAAAATTCCGAAAAGATTACAACCTTTAGTTGAAGACGGCTTGATCGACGATGTTTTAAGCCAATTAATGAGCGGCAAAGAAGCCACTGTCTACACAGTTCAATGCGGCACTGAAGTACGTTGCGCCAAAGTCTACAAAGAAGCCAACAAACGCAGCTTCAAGCAAGCCTCCAAATATCAGGAAGGCCGTAAAGTCCGAAACAGCCGACGAGCCAGAGCCATGGAAAAAGGCTCTAAATACGGTCGTAAACAGCAAGAAGACACCTGGCACAATGCAGAAGTTGACGCCTTGTTTCGCTTGGCAAAAGCAGGCGTAAGAGTCCCTGAGCCATACGGCTGTTTTGATGGGGTGCTGTTAATGGAGCTGGTCACCACCGAAGACGGCGCTGTGGCACCACGACTGAACGACGTGGCAATGTCTGAAGAACAAGCCATAGAAGACCACGCCATTGTTATGGTGTATGTCATGCGTATGCTATGCGCAGGCATTGTACACGGCGATTTGTCTGAGTTTAACGTTCTGGTGGATGACTACGGCCCGGTCATCATCGACCTCCCTCAGGCGGTGGACGCCGCAGGCAACAACAACGCACAAAGCATGTTAGAACGCGACATTCGCAACATGACATTGTATTACGCTCAATTCGCGCCCGAACTTAAAAACACGAAATACGCACAAGAGATCTGGGCGCTCTACGAAGATGGAGAATTGCACCCGGATCATCCACTGACAGGCGAGTTTGAGGAAAGCGGCGAATCTGCCGATGTCGACAGCGTGTTATTGGAAATCAAAGCGGCCTTTGAAGAAGAGCAGGACCGAAAAGAGCGTATCCGAATAGCCGAAGAAACGGATTAAACGCTCTGGCCCTACCTGACCAACTATCGGCTGATCGCGTATTGCACCACCGCATCAGCCTTGTCTGCGTATTCGGTTTTTTCCAGAATGGACGCAGCATAATACAAACTCAGCGCCACTTCCGGGTAATTGATGTCTTTCAGCTTGCCCGACTGCTCTTCCTGACCAAGACCTGTGCGGGTATTGCCCTCAGCAGAAATCTCACCATCAGCATTGATACGGGACACCATCCATGCGGCGGAACTTTTTATTGCTTTGG
Organism: Litoribacillus peritrichatus; assembly: GCF_039537985.1. Taxonomy (NCBI): domain Bacteria; kingdom Pseudomonadati; phylum Pseudomonadota; class Gammaproteobacteria; order Oceanospirillales; family Oceanospirillaceae; genus Litoribacillus; species Litoribacillus peritrichatus. The sequence goes on along the minus strand of NZ_BAABBN010000007.1, from coordinate 791,712 downwards.
CAATGTCCCGCTTTAATAAATACCCTTTCACATGAAACGACAACATACTCAGATTAAGAATACACACCCCCTGATAGCTGCTGTCATGACCACCTTTTTCCAGAAACGCACCGTCCGCCCTTTGCGCTTCCAGAGCGTGATTAATGAACGTCTTTCCGAGGTCCTGGTATTCCGAAGACCGCAATATTTTTCCGGCAAAATAAAATGCCATCGCATCAAACAATAAGCGATTCGGCGTGTGTCTGTCCTGGCGGAATAACTCATCCTGATTCTTGGCAATCCAGGCTACCGAGTTCTCAACGTTCTTTTTGTAGTACTTCATTTTATTGAACTGTTGAGAGTAAGCAGACTCTTTCTCAAGCAACAAATAGGCATAACAAAACGAATATAAAAAGAAAGCATCCGCGCCGACGGCAGCCTCCGGGCTTGCTCCCATGCCATTCTCAAAATACCCGTCTTTGGTTTGAAACTTAAACGCATAATCAAATGCTAACACCCCTTTGGAAACCAAATCAGCACTGGCGTGAATAATGCCATTACGAATCAACCACAGAGCCTCCCGCTGGGCTGCAACGTATTTCATACCATCCTGATTCGGAGAGACCGCTCCATTGGGAGCCACTAAGTCAATCCCCCCTCTTAGCTGATGCAGCAATTTAAAGTTGGTGCGTTCGGACAACCCGACCAGTGTACTATTTTCATTCGAATAAGAAGAAATGCGGGAACTGGCAGAAACCTGTTCACTCAATAAAACAGAAGAAACACCGAAAACAAAGATGAGCAGCAAGCTCGAAACACGGGCATGAAGTACTTTCATCACAACAACCTCCTCTTTCCAACGAAAGAAGGTACAACGAATGAACGAAAGTAAAATTGGACTCTGATACCAATTTTATTCCATAAACAAACTCTTATGTATTTCTAGTCCTAAATTATAGTTAAGTGAGACTACGGCACCTTGCTTTCCATCGGAAACCTGACAACAAAACAACCAATCGCCCGACGGAACAAAGCCTGTCTGCCCTTCGAAAATACCGGAGTCATCACCCAACCCGAAAAGAAGTTCCACCAACGAACAAATAGCTTTGTCAACGGTTTTTCGCGATTTATTAACACTCGAATAAAATAAACCAATGAACCCCTAATAGCGACCAACACTTAATAGTGCGAATTCAATGAAAAACATAACCAATTGATTTATATGAACTTATTATTTTTTGTTCATAAATAATACTATTATCAAAAAAGCCATTAAAACGGGCGTTTGAAGGCGATTTTAATAAGTTAATAACAGAGTTATCCACAAAACCTGTGCATAACTGACTTTCAGAGAATCTATCAACCACAATCAATTGGATGGCTCAGGTTGAAACCAAAATTCAATCTCATCCGTCTCCTCTGAAAAGTCTGCTGAATGCTCAACAAACGCCGGGACATGATACCAATCTCCTACCCCATAAGTTTCAGTGGTGTCCTTTATATGGAGCGTTAATTGACCACGAATAATTACACCGTAATTATCCGTATCATGCGTATGCGGCGGAATGCTCGTACCTGCCGGATAAGAAGCAAACAGCACATCACTGCCTTGGGCCGCTAATTTATGCGCATCAAAGCGACCATCGTATAAGGGCAGAGACCGAATCCGGTCTGGGTATTTACCGGCCATAAAACCTCCTTGTGTTTGTGATCAGTTAACCATTCATTCAGGGCAAATATTGACATCAGTGCCACACACAGCCCCCTCCCGAATCCAGTTAAGTAATGTCTGGTAATTCGCTTCCCCGACCAAAGTGTTGCGGTTTATCTGAATGTCACCGCCATGCTGTTGATTAGTAGGCTTGATTAATAACAGGCTGTCCTCCGGCACGGCTAGGTTCACCCGCGCCAACACATCCCGATACTGATTCGGATTGGAGTCATCATAATAGACAGGGATTCCCTGCCTGCCAGTGGTCGGGTTATGGCATGAACTGCAGTTAGTCAGGCTGTCTGAGCCCATGATCGGCCGAATGTGGTCCACAAATGTAAGCGCCGTCTGATCCGTCACCGAACTATCAATGGTCAACACCGTCGTGGCCGTTGCTGAGGCACTGCCGTTGTTCACCGTAAGTGACAATGTGTAATCACCGTCTGTATCAGCACTGAACACAGGGCTGACCGAAGTGGCACTGTTGAAATTGTAAGAAGCTCCTACAGGCGCGTTCGTCACCGACCATTCAAAGCCAGTGGCAAACAAACTTTCAGATGCATTCAGCTGAACCGGGCTTTGCACCGTCCTGTTTTCACCCGGACGCGCAAAAGGTTTACCGGGTTCTTCCACTTCCCGGTTGGCATTAAACACATTAAACCCAGGTAGAAAAGCGGCCAAACGAGATGGCGGCCCTTCCGGGTCCTGCCAAAACTTCTCATAGTTTCTCAACGACAGAGGCATCACCCCCCGACGAAAAACATATTCGATGATTCTGTCGCTGTAACTGATGAATTGCTCATAGGATGCAAAATTGATGGCATTAGCCAAGCTGACCAGTTCTCCATCCACCAAGACCTGCTCACGCTGTCCGGCTTCTGTGCCTCTTAAAGAGTGGCAACTGATGCAGTGCGGTTCCACCACTTCACTGTAAAGTAGCTCAACACCTTCCGGCCTGGCAAAAGATGCCCGCCAGCCGCTGGGTACGCTGTCTGAGTCATACCGGGCGTTCGGTAAGCCTTCGCCACCATAATGGCCTTCCATGATTTCAATGGCGAAGTCCGCATCCCACTTGCCTTGGGTGTCTGAGTCACGTTCATTAAAACTGACGTAGCTTTGATGAATCCAGCTATTGATCAGTTTGAGTTCATCTTCTAAGTCATTACGGGTTTGACCAACCTCGTCGCCGTATTCGAACGACTCGGGTTCCAGGCGATTAAACTTGGCCGACAACAGGGTTTGAACCGGAAACGTGCCGTCGTCCTCCAAGGGCAACATGGTTCCACCGTGACACACCAAACACATGGTCGGCATGTATTTAATACCCCGACCGTCTAAATTGGCAGCAGTAATCCGCTGTTGCACACCGTCGCGGTCTTCTGGCGCAAAGGTGAAGAATTTTAAAATTCGGGGAGAATCCGGATCATCCGGATCAAGTCGACTGAACTCTATGGCGTTACTGCCAATATGACGTTCGGAATCCTGAGCCAGCGCCGCATCCAGGTTTAAAGGGCCGTAGTTGGCACTGCTCCCTTCCCTTAAGATCACCACGTAGTTATCCACATAAAATGCAAGCCCGCCCTCACTCGTCTGACGAGCGTACATGTCCCGGCCATAGCCTAAATCTTTGGTGTCCCGAAAGGTGACATGAGTGATTCCGCCTTGGCCAAATCCGTTGACGTTTTTCCAGTCCGCCAACGTAGTTCGTTCGTCGCTTGGATCAACCGCCCGGTAATAAGCCTGAGCATACTGCTCCGAGCTAACGCCTGAAGCGTTGAAGCGCCAACTCAAACTGTTTTCAGTGCCTGCTTGCTCCGCCACCAGCCGATCATTTTTAACCAAATACAAATGCCCTGGCACTGTCGAAGTTAACTGAAAATTCAACGCGCCACCGGTGGTAAAAGTCAACTCATGGCTGGGGTTGTTGGCTCGGGTCGCGGCCGTATTTGGCCAGCTGCCGGTAAAAGTTTGAGCAGTGCCGTCAGGTAAAGAAACGGTTAATTGATAGCTCCCGGTTTGGCCGTCCGTTTCCGGCGACACCACCACCTGATACTGACCTGCAGTGATGCTGGACTGAGTATTAATCGGCGTTAAAAAGCTGTCCGGGGTCATGGAACCATCCACCGTGATCGGTTCAACTTCGGTGTCATCCCGTCCGCCACAACCACTCAATATCAGCGACGAACACAAAACAACAAACAGCGGGAAAGATTGAAAAGGCCTCATAATTAAAACCTCACCAAGAATGTCGCACGATATATCCGGCGATAATAATCATTGTTGAGATCGCCCCGAACAGACGCCCACAATGCAGAAACATCCAATGCGTAGTTTTGACCGAATCCTTGATTGAGCCCCACAGTGACGGCGTTGGTTTGACCATCCAGCCGATAAGAAACCCAGCTGCCACAAAAGTGTTCATTAAAGGCTTCATCCACTTCAATCGCCGTCGATGCCTTCAGTAAGCTATAAATGTCATCCGCCACCAGACCATTACAAAATTGCACCTGCGCCGTCGAAGTGACGTCGCCATAAAGGTAACTGTAAGTGCTGTATAGCGCTAAGGTTTTGGTCACCATCAAGTCGCCGTTCAGAAAAAACCGATAATCCTCTGTATCAAACACGGAACCATCGGAGTCACGATAACGATATTCACCGCCTAAAGTGGCGGTCAGCCGATCCGTTATGCGCTTGGTCGTCGCCAACTGAACCTTGGCTACATCGCTGTCTCTTTGATCAACGTCGTATTCATCCACTTGTGCCGTCAGTGACAATTTATAAATGGGGTCCAAAAACCCCAACGAAGGTTGCCAACGGAAAGAAACTTCGGCGCCCGCTGATGCCCGATTCAGACTGTCCACAGTCTCAAACGCTTCTCCGGACAAAAACCCTTTGACCGTCATGGCCGCTTTGCCACTGAAGACCGTATGATAAGCCACAGCCAATGAAGCTTCCCCAAAGTGATCTTCAACAATGTCCCGCTCACGCTGGGCTTTACTGAGATTGTCATCAAAACCAAAGGTGATTTCACCATCATAGAAGACAGATTTACCTCCTGCCCAGGCCGTATTCACAACACAGGTGAAGATCACTATCAGCGAACAATATAACCACTGAGACGAGTCGTCCTTGATCATTAAAGGTGCGCTCCTATGCTGTGCGTTTTAATAATAGGGTAAGAAAAAAACGGAATTGCTTTCTAACCAGTAAAGTCAATAAAACCAAGAAACTCCACCAACCCAAACTGCCCGAACCGGAAGGTTGATCCGTAGGAGCAGAGACACTTTCAGAGTCACTGGCTGAAGACACCTCCGCCACGCCGCTTGGGTCAACAATCACCCCGTTGACTTCGCCATCGGCGTCGTTCGGACCACCGTCGGATATATTCAATTGCAGGCAGTCAGCAAACCTGAGCAAACCGGTTTGATACAAAGCACTGCCAGGCAATGGACACACTCCATCCACTTTATTGGCCGACTGGATGAAATCCGTGCCGTTTTCAATGAATTCAAACCACTGGCCATCGGAGAACTTACGATAGCTCGCATCCGCAGGCACACTCTGCGCCAAAGGAATCACCACTTGTGCAGTACGTTTCGCTTCGCTGAGCCCTTTCACAACAAAATCGTACAGGCCGCCGATCACATTAAAGTCCCCGTCTTTGATCACGTTACCGTCATCATCGGTGACCGCATCACTGCCGATGAAAGCGCCTCCCTGACCTTGCCCTAACGCCGTAGATCCCAAGCTCATCTGCAAGCCGGTTCCAACGGCCATCAGGTTCGAAGTTTCCGCAGCGCTGTTTCCGGCCGACAACCGGGTTGGGTCATTCACTGCGTCCTGATAATCAGCCACACCGTCACCATCACTGTCACCCAGGCCTTCTGTTACATCATCGATGCCGTCACCATCCGAGTCATTGGCGGCATCCAGCACCGGTTGATTGGCAGCAACCGAAAAAGCAACAAACGTGCGGGTAATGGCAACGCCATCCGACACATCCACCGATAATTGATAGGACTTACCCGCCTCCAAACCTGAAGGGTCAAAGCTGAACGAAGACAGATCATCCGAAAGGGTTCCGTTAACGGTAGAAGTCTGCCAATCCGAGGTGGTGGCATCCATATTGGCATCTGTAACTGACAACGACACCAGCACGGCCCCGCCATCCTGATAGACAGTACTGACGGTCTGATCATTTTGTGTCAAAGACAAAGCGGCTTCCGGCGCGACGTTTCTGTCCACAATTAAAATCTGATAGTTCGCCGACGCAGGCAGTACCGCATTTGAACTGACCTCCTCCAGCGTCAAAATTAAGGTTTCATCACTTTCGATCACTCCGTCCGACACCACCGACACCAACAGGTTGGTTTCCCCAGACTCACCAATCTCGACAGACGTGGTATTGAGCATGAAATCGGAGGCACTCACATCCCCCGAGGTGGACACCGAAGCCGTGACCGGATAGGAAATGCCCTCACCACTTAACTTGACCTGAACCGAAACTTCACGTCCCTCACCGATCACGGTCGAGCCGCCAAGGTTAACCAAAGGCCGAATGTTCACTGTCTGACTTTGAGTGCCTCGATTGCCGGCGGCATCCGTGGCGGCCCAAACCAGAGTATGCACGCCAGGCCTCAGATTTTTACTGCCTTCCGCCAGCGTCACATCCACCGCACCATCCAGCACATCGTTCGCAGTCACAGTGACCTTAATAGGCGTCAGGTAATCGGTGGCGTCAAAGGTCACCGGCGTCGTTAACGTGATGACCGGCGCGACAGTATCTTGATTAATGGCGGTACATTCCCCATCTTGAGAAGCACTGCATAATTCAAATTCTGCCAGATTATTCAGGCCGTCCTGATCCAGATCCAGCGCAGCATCTGAGCTGTCCAGCGGATCAAGGCCATTCGCCAGCTCAGCCACATCACTGATCCCATCACCATCGTCGTCCGAATCACAAACATTGCCCAAGCCATCCGCATCGGTGTCCAGCTGATCGGTATTGGCTGCGTCTGGGCAGTTATCCAGATAATCCGCCACCGTATCCGTGTCGGTATCCAGTTTAATGACCGTCACATTCATCGACGTCTCTGCCGCTTGGGCGTTGTCTTCCAAACCATCAAACACCCGAACCACCACCGAATACGCTCCCGAAGTGGATTGACCCGGCGTCCAGCTGATCACGCCCAGATTGGAGACGGTCATGCCGCTAGGCGCATTGAGCAGTTCAAAGCCAATGTCCGTACCATTGTTGGAGTCATCCACGTCGGCCACCGTCAAGGCAACGCTTAAAATGCTGAGTTCCGTCACGGACTGATCCGCCACCGCTGAGACTGAAACGCCGTCATTCACCGGAGTCACGGAGATCGTAAAACTTTGGCTGTCGGTTAACTCTCCGTCCGTCACACTGGCGGTCACGCTGCCCGACAACACGCCTTCCGTCGGTGTCCAGCCGATCAAACCGGAGCTGGCATCCACCGTCATACCGTCCGGTGCAGAGGTCAACGAATAAACAAGCGCAGTGCCCTCCGGATCGCTGGCCGCTAACGGGTATTGATAGAGTACATCCTCCGTAGCAACTGCGACAGGCGTACTGGTGAACACAGGTTGATCGTTCACCGCCGTGACTGTGATTGAATAACTTTGAGTCACGGTGTGGGTCCCGTCCGTCACACTGACCACCACAGCTTCGGACGTAACCCCCTCCGTTGGTGTCCAGCCAATCACACCCGACGTAGCACCTATGGTCATACCGGCAGGAGACGTGGTTAAACTGAACGTCAAACTGGTGCCTTCTTCATCTGTGGCTGCCACCTCGTATTGATACAGCACATCTTCCGTCGCTGAAGTGACGGCCGTTGAAGTAATGACCGGCGCATTGTCCACCGGCGTTACCGACACAGTAAACAATTCAGTGGCTGCCACAGCATCGCTTTCGCCGCCATCGGCCACCGTCAGCGTCACTTGACCGGACGTCAATACGCCTTCAACGGGCGTCCAGCGCACCAGCCCGGTATTTGAAACCGTCATGCCTTCCGGCGCGTTCGTCAGGGCAAACGTAATGTCGGTGCCATTGTTGGTGTCGTCCGGGTCGGACACCGTCACCTGATATTGGTATTCAACGTCTTCGGTAGCGGTTGTGACTGCCGTTGACGTAATGGTTGGTGCGTCATTGACAGCGTCCACCGAAACCGTCCAACTCTGACTGGCAGACGTTGCACTGTCTTCTCCTCCGTCCGTCACGGTTAGTGTCACTTCATTGGAGGTTGTCACTCCATTGGTAGGCGTCCAGGCAATCAAGCCTGTGGATGACACTGTCATCCCTGCGGGTTCATTCGATAACGCAAAAGTGAGGTCAGTGCCGTTATTGCTATCATCCGGATCACTGACCGTCACTTGGTAAGAGTAAACTTCATCTTCTACCGCCGAGGTGGATGGGCTGGAACTGATGGTGGGTTCGTCATTCACCGGCGTCACCGTCACGGTAAAATCTTCGGTACTCGGTACGGAACCACTTTCTCCGCCATCCGCCGCCGACACAGTGACTGAGTCAGAGGTAAGCACGCCTTCCAAGGGCGTCCAGGTGATTAACCCTGTGCTTGAAACCGACATGCCCGTAGGCGCGTTCGTCAGAGCAAAAGTAATGTCCGTGCCATTGTTGGTATCGTCCGGATCTGCAACCTCAACCTGATATTGATATTCAGTATCTTCAATGGCTGCCGTGCCTGCCGTTGAGGTAATCACCGGCGGATCATTCACTGCATCCACCGCAATCGTCCAGCTTTGCGTGCCCGGCACGGAGCTGTCTTCCCCACCGTCACTGACGGTAATGGTGATCTCCCCCGACGTTAACACACCATTGGCAGGCGTCCACTGGATCAGTCCTGTGGAAGATACCGTCATCCCCGTAGGTTCATTGGACAGAGCAAACGTCAGGTCGGTGCCATTATTAGTGTCGTCCGGGTCTGTGACCGTCACCTGGTAACTGTACAAGTCATCTTCGATTCCGGAGGTAGACGCCGCTGAACTGATGACCGGAGAATCGTTCACTGACGTCACCGTAATGGTGAAGTTTTCGGTATCCGGAACGGCACCGCTTTCACCGCCATCGGCGACGGTCAAGGTCACTGAACCGGAAGTGAGAACCCCCTCCAGCGGGGTCCAGCTCACTAACCCAGTAGCGGAAACCGACATCCCGGTAGGCGCATTTGTCAAAGTAAAGCTGATGTCCGTTCCGTTATTATTGTCGTCCGGATCAGTCACACTCACCTGATACTGGTACTCAACATCCTCCGTCGCCGCCGTGCCTGCGGTGGAACTAATTACTGGAGGGTCATTGACATCATCCACAGTGATAGTCCAGCTTTGAGTGGCCGCCACAGAACTGTTTTCCCCCCCATCAGTGACAGTAACCGTCACTTCGCCAGACGTTAATACGCCATTGGCGGGCGTCCACTGAACCAAACCTGTGGTTGAGATCGTCATGCCTGTGGGTTCATTCGATAACGCAAAGGTCAGGTCGGTGCCATTATTGCTGTCGTCCGGATCTGTCACCACCAGCTGATAACTGTACAGACTGTCTTCAATGGCGGAAGTAGACGCACTGGAAGAAATGACCGGCGAGTCGTTCACCGAGGTCACCGTCACCGTGAAATTTTCAGTGTCCGGTACTGATCCGTTTTCGCCGCCGTCGGCGACCGTCAAAGTCACCGCACCGGATGTCAGCACACCCTCCAGCGGCGTCCAGGTCACTAACCCTGTATTGGACACCGACATGCCCGTAGGCGCATTCGATAACGAGAAGCTAATGTCTGAGCCATTATTGGTATCATCCGGGTCACTGACCGTCACCTGATAACTGTATTGAATGTCTTCTGTCGCAGTAGTGCCCGCTGTTGAGGTAATGGTTGGCGGATCATTTTCTGCGTCCACCGTGACCGTGAAGTTTTCCGTATCGGCCGCAGCACCATCTTCACCGCCGTCACTGACGGTTAATGTTACGTTGCCCGAAGTGCTCACCCCGTTGGTCGGCGTCCAAGTAATAAGCCCGGTACTCGACACCGCCATACCCGCCGGTTCATTACTCAACGCAAAGGTAATGTCT
>NZ_BAABBN010000007.1:485983-781905 GCF_039537985.1 Litoribacillus peritrichatus | reverse complement strand
CGTTATTGGAATCGTCCGGATCACTGACCGTCACCTGATAGCTGTATTGAATGTCTTCCGTTGCCGAAGTGGACGCCGTAGACGTAATCGTTGGCGCATCATTCACCGCCGTCACCGTGACGGTAAAGTTCTCGGTATCCGCCGCTGCACCGTTCTCCCCACCGTCCGCGACTGTCACCGTCACAGAACCGGAGGTAGACACCCCTTCCGTGGCCGTCCAGGTAATTAAGCCAGTGTTCGAAACCGTCATCCCACTCGGTTCACCCGACAGCGAAAACGTCAAATCCGTACCGTTATTACTGTCATCCGGGTCATTGACCGTCACCTGATAGCTGTATTGAATGTCTTCGGTGGCGGTGGTGCCTGCTGTTGAGGTAATGGTGGGTGGGTCATTTTCTGCGTCCACCGTGATCGTGAAGTTTTCTGTATCGGCCGCAGCGCCATCTTCGCCGCCGTCACTGACGGTTAATGTAACATTACCCGAAGTGCTCACCCCGTTGGTTGGCGTCCAGGTAATGAGCCCGGTGCTGGACACCACCATCCCCGTCGGTTCATTACTCAACGCAAAGGTAATGTCCGTGCCGTTATTGGAATCGTCCGGATCACTGACCGTCACCTGATAGCTGTATTGAATGTCTTCCGTTGCCGAAGTGGACGCCGTAGACGTAATCGTTGGCGCATCGTTCACCGCCGTCACCGTTACGGTAAAATTCTCGGTATCGGCCGCAGCACCATCTTCACCGCCATCGGTGACGGTCACCGTTACCACACCCGAGGTGGTGACTCCCTCCGTAGCCGTCCAGGTAATGAGTCCGGTAGCAGAAACAGCCATATCACTGGGTTCACCGGACAGCGAAAAAGACAAATCCGTGCCATTATTGCTGTCATCCGGATCAGTCACAGATACTTGATAACTGTATTGAATATCTTCGGTTGCGGTGGTGCCTGCCGTCGAAGAAATCACAGGCGCATCGTTGACGGTATCCACCGTCACAGTAAAGTTTTCCGTATCCGCTGCCGCGCCATCTTCACCGCCATCGGACACCGTCAGCGTAACCGTACCAGAAGTTGTCACCCCTTCCGTTGGCGTCCAGGTGATCAGACCGGTTGTAGACACCACCATGCCAGACGGCTCATTCGATAATGCAAAGGTAATGTCCGTCCCGTTGTTGCTGTCATCCACATCCGACACGGTGACCTGATAGGAATACTGCTGATCTTCGGTGGCCGCTGTGCCCGCCGTGGAAGTGATACTCGGAGGATCATTCACCGCCGTTACCGTCACAGTAAAGTTCTCAGTATCCGGACTGGCACCATCTTCACCGCCGTCCTGAACCTGAACCGTCACAGCACCGGAAGTGGTAACGCCCTCGGTGGGTGTCCATCGAATCAGCCCAGTCGAAGTCACCGTCATTCCGGTGGGTTCATTGCTTAACGAAAAGGTTAAATCCGTACCGTTATTAGAATCATCGCTGTCAGAAACCGTCACCTGATAACTGTACTGGATGTCTTCGGTCGCAGCGGTTCCCGCCGTAGACGTGATGGTTGGTGCGACATTACAGGCGTCAGTCGCAAAATTTAATGTTGAACCATTATCTGAACCGACCGAATTTGTGCCTTCCAGACGAAAAAAATATGTGGTGCCACAACTCAAGCTGGTTTGGGTAGCCGCCACCGAAGGGGCAGACTCTCCACCGCCGGTGCCTGAAGGCGATGTTGCCGACTTAGTATTCGTTAAACTGTTTGACGCCGTACCGTATTTAAATTCAACCGTGGTATTGGCACCGCCTTCGCTGACTGTGCCGTTGAAGGTCGCCTGATATTTTGAAACCGAAGACGCCGCACTTGATGTCACCTCCGGTGCCGCATTTTCTGCTTTGCCATCTGTGATCCACTGCGCAATCAAGCTCATTTCAGAAGCGTTCAATGAACCCGAAGGCGGCATAGTACCCGCATTGACTCGGATGCTGGCACGTTCAGCATTATCGGAAGAAGTGGCATTGGCGTACGTATCAAAATCCACCCCGTCAGGCGCAAAACTTCGGGCAACACCGCCAACCAAAGAGCTGCTGTGACAATTGATGCAGGCATTTTCAGAATTACTGCTGAACACATCCGAAAACACGCCATCGGTGCCATCGTAAGTCACCGTCGCATGAACCTGAGAACCGATAGAAAAAAGAAAAAAGAAACGTAAGAGATTTTTCACTGACTCACCGACCGAAGTAACATTACGTTACTTTCAGTCTAGCCAGTGATCTTCAACACGAAGTTCGATTAAGTTATTAAAATTCGAACTCTCACTCCCAAATTAGGAGCTTTTGTGAGAGGGTTGTACATAGCCATCAACTTTCGGCAAAGCCGTTGCCATTCTACCGGACATAACATCTAATAATAACTAAAGGCCATGGACAGAAACTTTTTTCTCTTGTCCATTCTGGGCATAAGACTCGCCGAAAGCACTCTCTAAGCTTTACGGTATGCATTTACAAAAAGGAACGCAGATGGAACTCACTAAATGGAAAGAGCTATGGATTTCAAACCTTGAGTCTGCGACAGATCAAAAAGCAAAACATATCAACGACTTGTTTCTGGATAAAATCACCTGGGAGCAATTCTGTGAAATTAACATTTCAAACGTTGTATTACCTGAAGGGAAGTGTCCCTGTCTCTTCATAGCGATCTCTAAAAGCCCAATCACAGCAAACGATTTAAAAGCAAATGGCGTTGGCCTGATTGAGAAGTTTCCCAGAGAAAATTCAGAAGATCGATTCTTTTATTGCCACCGTTGCAGTCAACTGTGGCGAGAACAAGAAATTTCATCAGGGCACCAGTGGCTTCACCGCTTGTACCCAGTCAGAGATGTACAAAGTAAAGAAAATTAATTGATAAACACCACTTAATTTTGTTGTTTCAACGGTCATTACCCGTCAGGAAACTGTTGTTTCTGGTGAAGCACCCTCATGATGCGAATGACTGAATTATCAATCCAATACGAAACAACTATAGATACTTCGGGAATGATGAGTAATCGGCCTCTTACACCATCACGCTCTACACCCATCAACGGCTGTTGAAGTAAATTTTCAACCTTCTGTTCAATGATGCTATCCGTTTTATCAGCCGCAACAGGGTTATGACCATATAGAAACTCAAATATTTTTTCGCGATCGTTTAGAGATTCCTCTTCCCAGTAAATCACTCGCTATCCTCGATTACGGATTTTTTCTTTACGCTCTCTCATGCTTAATTTAGCCTGCTCATGTTCAACAAAAACAGACTCTCCTGATTCAAGCTTTTCAAAAGCCAAATTTACTTGCTCCGTCAGCCAAGCGTCATGAGACAAAACCTTACGCTGCTGGTCAGCCAGCGTTTCGGTAAGTTCACGGCAAGCATCGCTTAATGTTCGCCCCTGACTTTCAGCCATTTGTTGAGCTAAGCGCTTTGTTTCCTCATTAACTCGAAATTGAATTCTAGTATCCATATACAGACCTTAGCTTATGCGTACACACAAATGTTAGCACACAGAAATTAACCAGAACAGAATGGATGTTTTAACCTTTTCCAAAACCAGATTATTTAGAATTGAACCCAGATAAAAAGTGCTAACCTAGTTAGGTAAAACCTTTGACCCCTTTACCCTCTAAACTTAAGGAAGAAGCAAATTGTCTCAAGATCTTTATACAATAAGTCTTATTATTTCATGCCTAGCATTAATTGTTTCCGCTGCGACAGCATGGCTTACGTTATTTCGAAAAGGCAAGTTAGTTATGACAATGCCAACTGTAGTTTTCTTCGGCCCCGATGGTTCAGCATTCGAAAGCCAAAACAACAAGGTTTACTTACGAACATTACTGTATAGCACTGCAAAAAAAGGCCAGGTAATTGAAAGTCTTCATATCTCTCTGCAACGAAATGAGTCGAAGCAAAACTTTAATATTTGGGTTTATGGAGAAAAAGGTGATTTAAAACGAGGTAGCGGCCTTTTTATCCCCCAAGAAGGAGTCACTTTTGACCATCACTTTTTATTACCTGAGGACGGGGCTAACTTTAAATTTTTATCAGGTACATATAGTTTGGTTGTGTACGCAAAAATTGTTGGCAATAGCTCCATACAACAACTTTCATCAGTAAACTTAAGCATTTCTGAAAACCAAGAGAGCCAATTATCTAAACAAAACACTGGAATATATTTTGATTGGGGGCCAGACCAACAATCTTATTACTCACACGTCAGTACCAGACCCGAACAAGAGCTAGATTTAGAATCTAAATTATTTGATTTAATGAATAAAAAAAGAATACTAACTCAGTCAACCTTAGACTAAGTACCTTAGTATCTAACGAATCATCCCCGGGGAGAAAAACATTATTTTTTGCCCGGATTCGACATCACCAAAACTATCACTTCAATAATATTAATTAATTTTCACTATCTTAACTCATCACGTAGTCTGTTTTTAACCATCCCAACCCCAATGTTTCAAATTAAGAGGCAAGCAGATGATTAATAACAGAGTCGAACATCACATGAGGCAAGTAAGCCGCCAGTCAGCCATTAGCATTCACTGCGATACATCGTTGGCCGATGTCATCAAAGCCTTGGATGAGTACCAACTGAGCGGTGCTCCGGTGGTTAATCAAAACAACCAGGTAATTGGTTTTATTTCGGAATACGACTGCCTGAAAGCCATATTAAAAAGCAGTTACCATTGCGACGAGCCAGCAATTGCCAAAGACGTGATGAGCAAAGCGGTTGTGACTGTGCGTCCGAACGACAGCGTGGTTGACCTGGCCATCGCCATGCTCGATAAAAAACCAGAGATTTATCCTGTCACCGAGAACAGTGAGCTGGTTGGCTTAATCACTCGTCAAGATGTGCTGCATGCGTTACAACAGAATCAGGCTCTATGTAATCGACAATGAATCCTGTGATCACTTGAGCGCAATTCAATCCCCGTTGAATTGCGCTCTCCGCTTCGCTATTTAACTGATGACTTCGAAGTCGTCTTCCGCCAATTTGCAGCTTCCGTCTTCTTGTAACACCCACAGCTCTTTATGAATCACGCCACCGGCGTTGTTCATTTTCCACTGCGACTTTAGCAAAACGCGCTTCGTATCCAACACTTCGAACGAGGGTGAAATGTATTCAACGTCTTTAAAACCGTCCTTTATCAGGTTTCGCCAAAAACTCAGAATATCCTCACGCCCTTCATAGCGTCCGAACGGTATTGCATTCATCACAGCATCCGCTTGGTATTGATCAGCACAACCCTCGGCGTCACCTGCATTAAATGCCTTTTGCCATTGTTGACTGGCTGCTTTCGCTGCCGCCACCAGCCGTTCCTGTTTCAACTCTTCCACCAGCGAATCCGTTGAGTTCACGGTTGCGTAGGCAAAGGCCAAAGAAGCCATGAATACCGCGTGTACTTGCTCAGCGGTCACCGTCAGCCCATTAAATTCCTGATCTCGGGTGGTGCAGGCATCGTGCGCCACAGAGCATTGATAACCCATATCCGCTGCCGCTCTCACTACTGCATCAATGCACATGTGACTCATGGCTCCGACAATTACCAAGCTCGAAACATCCAACGCTTTCAAGGTTTGGTGCAACTCTGTATCAAGAAAACTGTTGATTTGCTGTTTGGTGATCACTGTTTCCCCCGAGGTAGGCGCAAGCCATTCATGAATCTCCATACCTGCGGTGCCAGCAACAAAAAACGGGGCATCTTCTGCGCCCTGATGACGGACATGTATCACAGGAAGTCCCTGTCGTCTGAACTCGGTTAGCAGCTTTACTGCTTGTTGGGCCGCTTCTTCGGTTTTATTCAGTGGCCACTTGGCACCTTCAAAACCAGGAAAATAATCATTCTGAAAATCAATCAATAACAATGCCGTCTTCATCTTTAGTACTCTCTTATCTGCTGTTTGGGTTGTTCGGTTTTATGCCTTAAATTTCATGAGGTTTATTATTGCGGTTTCTTTAAAAGGGCATTAAAGTCAAAAACAACATATACCGAGTCAAAACTGACAAACTATTAATCATGACCCATTCCGATATTCAAATAGCCATCATTGATTACCCTGGAGCAATGCAATCTGCTCTGATGGGGCTACAGGAAATGTTCACTCTTACCAACGGCTTGTGTGATAAAAACAGCCACAATGCCCGATTTCACACCACGATCGTGAACGAAACTTCGCGGCAAGAAGCCTCGCAAGATCAAACCATCTATCAAGTGGTCATCATTCCTCCTGACTTGGGAGGCTGCTTTCATTCGAAACCTTCGGGCACGTTAACGAACTGGATTCATGTACAACATCAACAAGGGGCAATTATTTGCTCTTCTTGCGCGGGTACTTTGGTCCTTGCGGAAATGGGTTTATTAAAAAATCGTCGGGCGACTACCCACTGGAACCTGGCCGACAAATTCAATGACCTGTACCCGGAGACACAACTGGATGTGGAGAAAATTCTGATCAATGATGGCGACATCATCACCGCAGGCGGTTTAATGTCTTGGTTGGATCTCGGATTGGAGTTGGTTGCTCAGCTCACACAACCTTGCATCATGCGACAATTAGGCAAATTACTGATCGTAGATACGGGTTCCAGAGAACAAAAATACTATCAAAGCTTTTCGCCTAAACTCGATCACGGTGACAAAGCCATTTTAAAAGCTCAGCATTATTTACAAACCCATTACGCTCAGCCTGTCTCCGTCAGTCAGCTTGCGGCTCTGTCATGCTTAACCGAACGGACGTTTCTGAGGCATTTTGTGCAGGCAACCCGTCACAAACCCAACGATTATTTACAGCGTTTACGCATTCAGAAAGCCTGTGATCTCATTGAGTCTTCGGCCGCTACCTTTGAAACCATTGCGATGGATGTGGGTTATGAAGACAATTCAGCGTTTCGGAAAACATTCAGAAAGATCACCGGGTTAACCCCAAGTGAATTTAAGAGACGTTTTGCGTGAAAAACACGTTTGCATGGATAAAACGTTTGCAAAAATAAAACGACAGCTGCTAATTGAGTACCACTGAGAAATAGCGATGAATCCACTCATACAGACTGTCTGATGTTAAGTCGTTAAACGGGATTTCTTCAAACTGCCCTTCAGGATCTTTATCCCGGTAAGCAAACTGATAGCGCACCAGTTCAGGTTGTTGGTCGTGTAAAATCAAAATAATGCGTTTATTGGTTTTTAAACAGTCGATGGTCATGACATCCGCAGGTATGCCACTTTTTCGCATGTTTTGGCTGACGCCGACCACAGGATCAAGGTCTGAGAAATTCTGTTGAATTCGGGTATGGGCTTCGGTGGCAATGTCAGAAAGTTTGGACAGCTGTGCGGTAATCAATTAGATCTCTCTTACGTTCGGAAAGTCAACAAACATAAACGATACCAGCTTTTATTGATTTAGAGTACAAAAGTCATTCCGAGAGAGCCCTGTCAGCTGAAACATAGTCATAAGGTAATCAACTGCGTCTATGGCAAGCCAGCTTGAGTCGGTTCATCCGGGCGATACAGCCCCGCTTGATTGTCTTCCAGAAATTTCTGATATTGGCCTGTTGCTCTTAATGCAGACAAACCTTGATTAAATAAATCTATGTAGCGCTGCGCGCCGTCGACATTTTTAGAGATGATCAAAAAGTACGGTGTTCGCCGAAAAGGCCGAGTGTAAGTCAGTTTCATGATATCTTCTGAACTAAAGTGAGTTCTGAGCGTTTCCATGCCCACCACTTGTTGTAATGGAAATAAGTCTATGCGTTTGGCTAACAGTTTCCTGAAATTATTCTCATCGTAAGTGGCAACTTCAACATTGAACACCCCTTCTTTTTCCAGACGGGCAAACTCATCGCCATGATAATACGAGCGAGTGTAACCAATTCGATATTTACTAAGATCATTCAGGGTGCCCCATCTTATTTCCTTTGATGCCAGATGAAAAAACACCGTCTCATCAAAAATAACAGGATCAGAAAAGATAAAATTCTTAACACGCTCCTCCGAAGACGACCAAACCACTGAACCTTGCCAGTCCACACCAAGCTGAGCATTTTTATAGGCCCTCGCCCAAGGAAAAAAGCCATATTCAACATCCACCCCGGCGCGCTTAAACGCCTCTTGAACAATATGGGATACAACGCCTTGATGCTTATAACTTTTAGACAAATACGGTGGCCAGTCGCCATTGGTTAATTTAATGGTCTCAGCATGAACGCTGAACGCCGCAACAACCATCAATAACAGTGCAATTAAGGCACGACACATAAACCCGAAACTCAATAAGAGAAAAAGTAATCAACTGATTAACTACTTTAGCCCTCTAATGATTTTTTAACCACCATCAACGATAACAAGCG
Organism: Litoribacillus peritrichatus; assembly: GCF_039537985.1. Taxonomy (NCBI): domain Bacteria; kingdom Pseudomonadati; phylum Pseudomonadota; class Gammaproteobacteria; order Oceanospirillales; family Oceanospirillaceae; genus Litoribacillus; species Litoribacillus peritrichatus. The sequence goes on along the minus strand of NZ_BAABBN010000007.1, from coordinate 773,534 downwards.
GAAATTCTTTCAATGATATTCAACGCCCACCAAACTTGGCTCGGTATTCAGTAGGAGATACGCCCGTGTGGCGCTTAAAGATTTGTCGGAAAAAACGAACGTCTTCATAACCGGATGACACAGCCACCCGCTCAATCGTTGTGTTTGTGGTTTCCAAAACCACTTTCGCCATTTCAACCCGAACCGCTTGAATGTAAGCCAGCGTGGATTCGCCCGTGGCCTGCTTAAATCTGCGTTTAAACTGTCGCTCACTCAAGTTGGCCTGACAGGCTAAATCCGCCACCGTAAAATGCTCTGACGCATGTTGTTGCAACCAGTCCTGAGCATGATGGACAGCCTTATCTTGGTGCTGCCTGGAGGGGTTAAAATGCGCATATTGCAATTGAGTATGTCGATCCAAATCCACCAGCACCGCTTTGGCACACTGGTGTGCCACGGCATCGCCATAATACTTACGTATTAAAAACAACGTCATATCCTGATAGGCACTGGCACCGCCGGAACACATGAGCGCCCCATCCTGTGTGATCATTTGTTCATGTTGTAATTGCACATTAGGAAAACGATCCCGAAACAATCGTTCACACGCCCAGTGGGTCGTAGCTTTCTTACCATCTAACAAACCGGTAGCAGCCAATAAAAACGCGCCGGTACATAAACTGACAATTTGGGCACCGGCTTGATACTGGGCACGAATCCAAGCCAAAGTATTTTCATCAAACGGCTTTTGACGAAGCGCCGGATGACCAATCGCCGCAACAATGAGCACGTCGGTCGTCAGCACCTCATTCATCGTACGGTGTGCGGTCAGCTTGAGGCCGCCCAAACAATCAATTTGAATGTCCTGCTCCGTTACGACTTCAACCGTCATCGCCTCCGCTTTCTCTTTCGTTTTTGTTTTCGTGTTTGTTTTCGAAAGCACACCGTTCGCATAAGCAAGAATTTCCAGCGGCCCGGAAACCGATGACAAAGGACAACCCTGAAGAGCCAACAAAGTAACGCGCATCGTTTTTCACCTCAACTGACGAGAGACTCAAGGTCGCACAACAACGACCCAAACACAACCCATAGTTGTCATATACGCCACTACGACTAATCGCCGGTAAGGTCTAAGATGATCATTAATAATCACTCCGAAGGCTATGAACCATGAACAACCATAAAACATTGATAGAAAGCTTCTACCGGGCATTTCAACAAAAAGACTACAAAACCATGGCCGAATGCTATCACCCGGAGGCTTACTTCAAAGACGAAGCCTTTGAATTAACAGGCAAGGAAATCGGCGCCATGTGGCACATGTTATGTGAACGCGGCAAAGACATGACAATGGCGTTTTCAGTGCAGGACCAATCCGGCAAAATTACCGCCCACTGGGAGCCGAAATACAGCTTTAGCCAAACCGGTCGCTTCGTGCACAACATCATAGATGCCGAGTTTGAATTTAAGGACGGCAAAATCATCAGGCACATAGATCAGTTCAATTTCTGGCGATGGAGCCGACAAGCGCTTGGTTTGCCCGGAGTTGCCTTGGGCTGGTCCTCGTTTCTTCAGAACAAAGTCAGTTCGATGGCAATGAGCAACCTGAAGAAATTTGTGACTAAACACCCCGAATATCGTGATGAATAAATGATCAATAAATAAAGCGAACCGTCGGCATAAGAACCCTCAAGCCAGATCACTTGAGGGTATGTTGCATAACAAGCACTTTTACACGATCAGATATATCAGGCGCCTAATCCACCTAATCGCTCAACCTCTTTGGTCCAGGCAGCTCGTTGAGTGTCAGTGGATGAAATGATCGGGCCAATCAGCTTGGTTTTTACCGGCTGAAAGCCGCAGAACTTCAACGTTGCTATTTTCAGCTCCTTGACCGCCGGTGCACCTTGCACCCATTTATAGAACCAAGGCGGGGTATCGAGGGTAATAATGACGCGAGCGGTTTTACCCACCAACAACTGATCAGGCATGGTTTTGCCTTCCTGATACTGAAACGCAAATCCAGGCAATAAACTACGATCAATCAACCCTTTGAATTTGGCAGGAATGCTGCCCCACCAAATCGGTGTGAAAATCACCACGTGTTCGGCCCAAGTCAGTGAAGCCTGAAAGTCAATTAAGTCCTGCTCCATCGTATGAACCTGGTCATACCCTTGGTTCAAATCTGGATTAAACTGCAATTGAGACAATGACACGAGCGCCACTTCGTTCTTTTGAGAGGCTTGTTGAACGTAGCTATTGGCCAGACTTTCGCAGAAACTGTTCGCTTTCGGGTTGCCACAAACAACCAGGATTCTTTTAGACATAACGGACTCACCATGTTGAAAATGATGAGTGTAACGTCTGCCCCTAAGGGCAGAGTCAAGCCTCTTTTAATGCAGACTCAAGTCAATTCGGGACAAGAATCAATGCCCTGAATACAGGCATCAATCTGACTTAATTGGGCAGCCAGAATGGCCTGCTGTTCCAGCAAACGGTTCTTATGCTCCATCAAATAGCCCTGAACTTTTTGCCAGTTCACCTGACCTTGCTCGTACACCAGCATGGAATTTAACTGGTTTAAGGTAAAACCCAGCGCTTTCGCCTCTTTGATCAGCGTTAAAATATCCACATAGCTTTCATTGTACACCCGATAGCGGCCAACCCGGGAGGGTACAGGAATCAAGCCTTTTTCTTCATAGAGCCGAATGGCTTTGATGGATAACCCGGTCTTATCCGCAACCTCACCAATGTACATATTCAGCCCTCAACCAAGCACAACAACCTTTATTAGCCTTCCGACAGCGATTTAATGAACGACTCCGATTCTTTAATGGAATTTTCCATCTCTTTCACTAATCGGGCCACATCGCCCTGAATACTTTTCAGTTCCCCTTTCAGAGCGTTAATCGCCTGAGCATTCAGGTTATGCTTTAAAAACAGTACCTGATCCTGAAACGCAGCCAACACCGGTGCCATTTTCTGCTCGGAGCGTCTCATCGCCTTGATCAGAGTTTTGTATTTACGCTTCGTTGCAGACAACTTCTGAGCACTTTGTTGGCGGAGTTTCGCATTCGAATACAAAGACAGCTCGTCTTCCCACTCGTCAAACAACGCTTCAGACACCTCTTCAACGGCATCAATGCGATCAGAAACGGCAGCGGCGGACGTCTTACTGTCTTCGTATTCATCGTTCAGTAACTCGTACTTATCCACCAAGGCCTGGTTTTCGATGGTAACGACCGATTGATACTGGGCCAGTGCGGAAGCAAATTGCTCTTTGGCTTCGGATTGAGCGTCTTTCGCCTCTTCCACCCGATCCACCAAAATATCCCGTTTATGGATGCCCACTTTTTCCATCGCGTCGTAATACACACTTTGGCAGCCACTGAACAGAACCGGCAAAATTAAGAACGTAATTAACTTTAAAACGGATGAATAACAACAATTTCCCTGTTTCATAGATCAACTCTGGTCTAAAAATAATAGAACGCATCATACCAGCTGATCTCAGAATTGCAGCGACCCATTACCAAAGCACATCACAAATTACCCGATTTCAAACTGAAAGAAAGTTGCAGCAAAACCAGACCAAAAGGCCAATCTAGTTTACAATCCACGCTCCACAAAAAGGACACACCTGAATGCTCATCGAATCCCTGTTCGTTACAATCGTTTTAGTCGTGATTTCTTCGATTGTCTGGACAACGCTTGTATTGGGAATCTCACCGATGCCGAGTTCTAAAAAGGCCTATCAAGGGGTGCTGGAACTTATTGAAAATACCGGTACAGGGCCAATAGTGGATTTGGGCAGTGGTTGGGGAAACCTGGTGATTCGGCTCGCCAGAACGTATCCCCAGCGCCAGATCGTAGGTTTTGAGCTATCGTTTGCACCTTGGTTATTCACTCTGGTGATGATCAAACTGCTGGGCTTAAAGAACCTAAAAGTACACCGTAAGAACTTTCTGAATATTCGACTCAATCAAGTGAACGTCATTGTCTGTTACCTCCACCCCAAAGCAATGAAGGCCATACAGGACAAGATCTCAACGGGTGCATACCAAACGGAATACTTAGTCAGCAATAACTTTGCGCTTCCCGGTCAATCGCCGGAACAAACCCTGACTCTGACCGACTTTTATCGCTCTCCGGTTTACCGCTATAAAATCTGCGAAGACTCTGTAACACAGAGCCCTCCACGGACAACCAAGCGTTTTTAGTGCTTTGTCCAAAAAACGAAAAGCTCACCCAGATCAGCAAGCGTTATCGGCTTACTGAGCCAGTGCCATAGGATATGGCTCAAGGCTGGTGTCCTGAACCAATTCCAATGTTCTCACCCATCGGCCAAAGGCATCCGCCCACAACTTCACCATATTAATTTGAGCGGTAGGGTGCATTAACGTGTTACAACTCACCACTTGTGCAGCCCCCGACTCTGTTAATAACCCCACACAGGCATCAGAAAACAACGGATGCACGCCAATGCACACGGGAGGATTCATACCTGAAGCAATCAAACTGCCCACGGCTTTCGCCATCGTCTGGCCCGTTGAAATAATGTCGTCCACCAATACTGGCGTCTGATTTCTATGACTTTGATATTTTGGCAAACTCACCTCCACATCACGATCACCCGAGCGCTCTTTCAGTAATACTTCATAATCACAGCCAACCATACCAGCCACGTCAGACACCCATTGTTCACTCTCCATGTCCGGGCCAACAATCAACGGGTTTTTAACGTTCGCTTTAATCCAGTGCGCAATCGCAGGCGCCGCCGGCACAATATGAGTTGGGATGGAATAAATCTCAGACAAACAATCGTATCGATGTAGGTGTGGGTCTGACGTCATCAACCAATCAAAACTTTGGCTCATCAACTTCGCAAAATGGCGAGAAGTCACACATTCCCCCGGCTTAAAACGAATGTCCTGCCGCATATACGGTAAGTAAGGAATTAAACAGCCGACACTTTCCGCCCCCAGCTCTTTGAGGTTTTCCGCCATAAAAATCCATTGCAAAAATTGCTCGTCAGGAACAGAAGCATCAATCAATAACACGCAATGCAAACCCGCCACATCACTGAGCACATTCAGGTAACTTTCACCATCCGGAAACCTGCGTATTTCTGTTTCACCAAACTGAACTTCATCCTTAATACTGCTTTTACCGTTTTTCTGATTAAACTCTAGCCGCTCAATAAACTGATTCGCTGTAGCGGTATCCATACCCATATTAAAAACCATAAATGTCATACTGATTCTCCTGAAACCTGACAGCATTCTGTATGTTGACTCAAAAAATCCAACGCATAAGCCATTTCACCTTGTGCGTCTGCGTGTAACCGAAACAAAGGCTGTCCTTTTTCGACACGATCACCCAAGCGCACCAGCATTTCTAAGCCGGCCGCTTTAGAGTTTGGCGCACCGGCAAGGCACGCTAACTGAGAGAGGCAACGATTATTAAAGTGCGTGACGATACCCGCCTCTCTTGATAAGTACTCAGATTTAAATTTAGCCTCTGGGATCTCTTTTATGCCACCTTGCGCTTCACAAATGGCCAAAAACTTGCGATGTGCGGCCCCCGACGCCAAAGTAGCTCTGGCTGTTGCCACACCCTCACCCGGTTGGGCCACATTCGCCATTTCTAAAATTTTTCCTGCTAAAAACAAAGACCTGTCCCTTAAATCCTGAGGCGCCTCCTCACTGTTATTTAAGACCGATAAAATATCTTTTGCCTCTAAAGCAGGGCCAATTCCTTTGCCAACGGGCTGATTTCCATCTGAGCGGTGTACTAAGACCGTCATTCCTAATGCTTTTGCAGTATATATAAGCTTAGCTTCCAGGCACTTAGCTTGCTCAAACGAGCGCACTTTGGCTGTGGGGCCGACCGGAATATCAATCAGCACATGAGTTGATCCCGCCGCCAGTTTTTTGGATAACACCGAAGCCACTAATTGGCCCTCGCTGTCCAGATTGAGCGCCCGTTCGATTCGAATGATCTTATCGTCCGCAGGGCTCAGGCTGACGGAGCCTCCCCACGCTAAACAACCGCCATGCTCATCCACCACCGCTTTCATTTGCTGCCGACTTAATTCAACGTTGGTCAGTACCTCCATGGTATCCGCCGTCCCTGCTGGCGAAGTGATGGCCCTGGAAGACGTTTTCGGCATGGTTAAACCGTTGGCAGCAACAATTGCCACCACAATCGGAGTCGTCCGGTTGCCAGGCAACCCACCCACACAATGTTTGTCCATCACTATGGGCAGATCCCAATCTAATCGTTCACCCACGTCAATCATGGCGCGGGTTAAACAGGCGGTTTCCTGATTGGATAAATTATCTGATGCACAGGCCGCCACAAAAGAAGAAAGTTGAATATCAGAATATCGCCCCGCCTGAATGTCTCTGACAATCTCAAGAAACATCGAATATTCCAGATCGCCGCCATACAGTTTACTGCGAACATACGACATGGAACTGACGGGTTGCGCATGATTGATGTCTACCTGCTCGCCCTCCTTTAGCCCCAAAGCCAACCAGGCAGACTCTGAAAACGCCGCCTGATTGCGGTGCAACAACGAATCATGCGCCAGATTAACCGTCGCAATGATGGTGCCCCGAGCCGACGTCACTTCCACCCGGGACAAAGCCGTAAAACCTTCCGAACCCACAATATGGCAGTGGGCGTTAAGGTATACGATCCGCTCCTGATGGCTATCAACGCCCAGGCGAATCGCTTCCAACCGGTTGTTCTCTGTCATTCTGAAAAATTTATATCCTTGAGGTCATAAGTTAATCTTCATTCTCTTCAATATAGTTTGCCTCAACAGAGCATGAATTAACCCACATCAATAATCATGGATTCATTTCAGGCATCCTATAACTGAGCTTTCAATCGCACAGAAAATCAAAATTTGGAAGGTTCCGCCGACAACAGTTCAGTGTAAGCGTCGATCACATCATTCACCTGTTGAGCCGGGTTCTGCTTCATACGATGATAATGGGCGAGGGTTTCTTTCAAATACCGTTGATCTGCTGGTCTGGATAAATCCCACATGTCAGAGCCCACCAACGACAAAGGTTCATGAGAGTTTTTTGCCACATGGATTATTTCATAGAACCGCTTATTTTCTTCGACAAGCTGCTCATTCACTAAACCAAAACCCCGCGCCACCAGCGCTTGTCGTACTTTGTAATTGTGATGCACGGGGCACAGCAAAAACTCAATCAGACAGCCCCGGTTATTCTGTTCAATGGCCTGAATCAGCTCCACCAAAAGATCGCCCCCCACCCCGGCAATGATCACCAAGTGAGACGCATCTTTGGCATATTCTGTTGAGGTTATGGGGAGTTTTGCAACGTCCAAACAATGCACTTGCCACTTACCGTGAGTCTCACTTGCAGACAACTCAACATTTAAGCGGGCAGAAACCTCGTTCATTAAGGCCGGAACAATGTCCACCAAATGCACGATACCAAGCGAATACTTATCCCTTTCGGTTAAAAAAGATTGCCCCAAATAACCGTGATCACAGCAACAATCCCAGAGGTGGTCGTAGGGTTTCTGTACCATGTTTTGAATTGCCTGAAGGCGTCGACTGAGCTTCAAAGGGGGTCACTCACATTAACTCGTTAACACAAAAAGATGCATTTTATCGTTTGTTTTCCGGCCCATAGTGCAATAAAGTGCCTGCCCCAACGATTCGGCCACTTTTTAGGTTCTCTAATCACAGGTCAGAATTCACAGGTCAGAACAGGTTTGAGATCACACCATGATAGATTGGCAAATAGTACCCTTTGAGCAGTTAACTTTGAATCAACTTTATGACGTGATGAAGTTACGCCAAGACATCTTTGTGGTCGAACAAAACTGTCCATACCATGATCTGGACAACCTGGACCAACAGTGCGAACACCTGATGGCGTTCGAAGACGACCAGCTGATTGCTTACACCAGACTGATCCCTAAAGGCATCGTACACCAAGACTATTCAGCCATTGGCCGCGTGATTATCTCTCAAAAAGCACGAGGCAGAAAGTTAGGCTATGAATTAATGGAACGTTCCATTGCGGCACTCAGAGCACAATACCCGACCGTTGCCATTAAGATCGGCGCACAACAGCATTTGGAAAATTACTACGCCAAAGTGGGGTTCAGAACCATCTCAGACATGTATCTGGAAGATGATATTCCGCACATTGATATGCTGCTGGACGACCAACCTGCGGAATAAACAGCGACCCGCTTCTTAAGTTTTCCTTAATCTTGGTTGCGATAGCGTGAATACAAATTGTATTCAACCCCATTGAACAGGAATGGAACCATGGGCGCTAACCAACCAGTAACATCCTCAGTTACAAATTTTGCAATTCCAAGAATAGCAATTCAACAACGTCTCTTACTGATCAGCCTGATAACAACCCCGTTATCGGCCTCCTTCGCGACCGAACTCACTGAACCCATTGAACCGGGTTTCAGCGGCTATGTTCAGGCAAGTGCACTGATTTCTGAGTCAAAATCGTTATCTGGCGTGAGCGATGACAATGAAACCATTGACTCTCTCAACCAACGCGCCGACTCCGTAACAAGAGCGTTGCCAATTCTCTTATTCGAGCTGAATTACGGGTTTGAAAATCAACAAACCCAGCTCTATGTCGGCACGCCGGAAGACAACATCACGGAAGGCAACCCCTTGTTTGAAATAGGCATTCGACATCAACTGAAGGATGGCACCTTATTAACGGCAGCGCTGCTACCCAAAATGCCGGGATTCGATGAGGTTTGGCAAGACCCCTATCAAACCGGCGCCAAACGGAAAGAAACAGACGCGCAAATGGAAGGATTTTACTTCGCCTCTGATTACATCTTAGGCGGACCTGTCTCACTCAGGTACGCCTTCGCCCAACTGGACGTGGACAAAGAGCGGTCAGGACAATCTCTGATCAACCAGCCCAGTGGCATTACTGCTGAGGAAAGCAAACAACTTCAAAGAGACGCCGATATTCATCAGGTACAGCTGGATTTTACTTTACCTCTGATGCACTACCGCTTATTTGTTGTCCCTTCTTTACTATACACAACCGCCGAAGCCGACGGTGCTGCGTTCGATTTTGACCGCTGGGGTTTAGAACTTCACACGCTCTACACCACAAACGCACTGGAACTCACTGCAGGTGTGAGCTACGCATCGTCCAAATACGACACCCGCCACCCGGTATTTAACCGAACACGGGAAGATGATCGAGTCTCAGCCCTTGCCGGAATAGGGTTTATTGAACCGTTTAACTGGCAAAACATACGGCTGGATGCCATGGTCAGCTATTCCGAGCGCGATTCCAACATCGCTTTTTATGATTCAGATTCGACCATGGCCATGGTCGGTATCGCCTATTCATTTTGATCAATCGCTTTAAAGCAACCATTTGAACAACATCACCCTATGGGAGCGAATTCAATGAAACGTTTTTTTTGGCTACTTTTCACTTTGATTTTATCTGTTCCAGTCCAGGCGCAAATCATCACTTTTGCTCATGGTGATAATCAGCTTCAAGGCCATTATCTGGCCGCAACAGACAACCTGCCAACCAAAGCGGTACTGTTATTCGTTCATGGTGATGGCGAAATGCCTTACGACGCCAAAGGCTTCTATGAACTCATCTGGCACCCGTTACGCGAACAAGGTTACGCCATTTTCAGCTGGGACAAAGCCGGTGTCGGCGGCTCATCCGGCAAGTGGTTAAATCAATCCATGAAAGATCGTCAGGAAGAAGTGGCTGCCGCAATCGAAGCCATTCAAAGCCGATACCCTTTTTCAGCGCACAACACCGGGTTACTCGGCTTCAGCCAAGCCGGCTGGGTGGTTCCCGCTTTGGCCAACGCCTCCACAAACATAGGTTTTGCGGTCGGGATCGGCTTTGCCACCAATTGGGTTCAACAGGGAGAATATTTAACCCTCACACGAATGATGCAGGCCAACGCCAGCCCATCCGAAATCAAACAAGCCATCCACGCACACCGGGAGCAAATCGCTTTCTTTGATCGTTCGCCCAGTTATCAGGAATATTTGCAACAAGCGGGCAATAACCCCATGAGCGAAAACCGTTTTCAGTTTGTGCTGAAGAATTATCAAGCGGACGCCTCTCAGGATTTCAACAACATTCAATTACCGGTGCTGCTGTTATGGGGGGATTCAGACCTCAACGTCGACGCCAGCCATGAGCTGAACCTTTGGCAACACAGACCCAATCCAAACAACCATGTGGAAACCCGGATGATTGCCAATGCAACCCATGAAATGCTCAGGGCAGACTTGTTTAACGAATCCGGTTACGGCATCGGCATGTGGTTAAAAATGATGTTTCTGGAGGAAGACGCGTTAGCCCCCGACTTCCTGCCAACTTTGATTAAATGGCTGAACGTTCAAACTCAGCCCCCCTCCATCAACAAACTTTAAAAGAAATTCGCCAAGGAAGGCATTATGTCAATCAACAACAAAACGCCGATGTTCCTGACCTCGCCTTTTCTGGAACAACCTCCGCCTCAAGCTGTGTTAAGACCGGGAGCCAAACTCTCGAAAAGTAAACAGCTGGAACACAGCGTTCGCAACGGTATTGCAATTGATAACCAATTGCACAACAATAGTGCGCTCATGCTTTTTTGATTTATAAGGACATAGATATTATGAAGCACTTGCCTACTGCTGCCTGCTTTTCACCAATACTTTTAAGCACCTTAATTCTGACCGGCTGTAGCGGAGGCGGCGGTTCCTCCAGTGATCCCGCACCACCTGCGCCAGAGACCTTCCTGTCATCGTTAACCCCCACCGGCAATGCCACAGGCATTGAATTGGACACCAACGTCGCGGGCACGTTTTCCAAAAACCTGCTGGCCAGCTCCGTTGGCGAGCAAAGCCTGACGGTCAGGTTAAATAATGAGCCGCTTGATACCAATGCCACGCTGGATCAAACCGGAAAAACAGTTCAGGCTGAAGTCGCATCAGAAATGGGCTTATTGTGCCAATACACCGCAACCCTCAGTGGCAACATCAGTGACCAGCAAGGTAACACCTTAGGCAACGATTACTCCTGGCGATTCACCACCCGCGATGGCCAATGGCAAAACGCTCAAACCATCGTTAATGATAATAATGTCTTCCAAGTCTATCTGAACCACGTAGAAACCTATGAAAACGGCAACGCCCTTTCCTTGTGGTCCAATGAAGTAGGCCTTTTACAGGGAAGCGTGTACGCCAGTCATTACGACCACGAGAATAATCAGTGGCAGGCACCGTTCCAAATCAACACCCCAGGTACAGACTTAAACGGCGGCAAAGTCGCCACCAATGATCAAGGGGATGTGTTGGTTGTCTGGCGGGCACAAACGCAAAATACTTACCACCTCCTTGGCCGTTACTACCGCGCAAGTACGGGCCAATGGAGTGCGAATCAGCAGCTTGCCGAAAGTAATGGTCAGGTCGATGGCCGATTTGATGCAGCCATAGGCCAGGACGGTGTCGGTTATGTGACTTGGTCACAAACTAACTTAAATAATGATTACGACCTGTATGTCTCTCGCTACCAACCTGAAACAGGCTGGCAGGCCGCAGAAATTAATCTAAACTCCAACGAAGACGACTATGCCCCGCGCATTGCCGTCGATGAAAATAATTACCTCACCTTACTGTGGCTGAACATTTCACCCGAGACGCCAACTCAGGCCGACATTCATACCCGTTTGTTCGTCAACAATGAAGACGTCAATGGCGGATGGCAGCCCACGACGGCATTCGATGTCGATGTTTCTGACAACACCAGCCACACCCTGATAATGAATGAGCAGGGACAGGTGTTGGTGACTTGGCGTGCTTTCGGAGGTCAAACATCCAACAGCTTATTTGCCCGCCACTTTGACCGGGTCATTAACCAGGACGAAAGCACTTATGGCGAATGGTCAGACATTGCCCTACTTAAAAACGGCACGGGAAGCATTGGTCGTGTCTACACCACACTGAACGAAGTCGGTGACGCCATTGTCACCTGGCAACAGGAAAGTAATATCGAAGACGCCGCTGCCACCCATGTTTTCGCCAACCGTTTTAACGCCGCCACCAACAGCTGGCTGACAACTCCGGTGGAGCTGGGCGCCGTTTCCGACATTCGCAGTAAAGATTTGACGAACAGCCAATTAATCTCCAATGACAACGGCAGTGCCATGATCACCTGGTCTCAACAAACGAATGATACTCACACCCTCTACAGCCGATCGTTCGATGTAACAACCAAGCAGTGGCAAGCCACCAAAACCATGCCCACCAACGACTACAAATTTGGCTCCGCCGACGCCATCATGGACGACCAGAATCACGTCTTATCGTTTTGGGTTCAGCGAACAAACGAAGTCGATAATCTCTTTGTCAGCCGCTACAACGCCTTCACTGAAACATGGGGAGAACCAACTCAGCTGAGCCAAAATCCACCGCTGATTCGTGATACCAACATGGCGACCGACAGCAAAGGCCGAACGATGCTGCTTTGGGAACAAGGCGAAGGCACCCAATCGGCAATTATGGCCCGACGATTTCAGTGATATTTCCTTTTAACTAACATCAACGCCCTGCATTCAGGCTGAACTGAAATCAGCAAGAAAGCCTGAGATGCAGGGCAAGCTTTAAAGCCAACCTTCGACGAACGGAATCCCATCACAAAAAACGCCTTACCTTAAAAATTCCTTAAGAAAACACCTGTACCATAATTTCAAATCAATTCACGTCAAATCAAGTAAAGTTAGGCTTACAGGCAGTTCATCTGTTGACTGGTTTTTTCTCAAATTTCTGCCGTAGTTTATCTCCCCAAATAAGCGGTCACCTTCCCTTTTAATTTCTGTTTTATATGCCAGAATACGCGCACTTACAGATCACGACAGATAAAAAATTATGCGTTCATTTAAATTAAGTTTGCACTGGCCTTGGTTATTATTTTTATTAGCAGGTTGTGCTGGCGTGGGCATCACCCAATATGACCCATTGAGCGAACTTTACGGTCAGGCTGCCCCCAAAAACCGGATGGTGGAACCGGAGTCCTCCGCTGGTCAGCACTATTTAAGTGAAGTAGAGCCCATCATTGAACAGCGGTGTGTGGTCTGCCATGGCTGTTACGATGCTCCTTGCCAATTAAAGTTATCCTCACCGGAGGGGATTGATCGTGGCGCCAGCAAAGACGTGGTCTACGATGGCACCCGAATACTGGCCAGTGACCCCACCCGCCTTGGCATTGATGCTGAGAACACCTTTGAATGGCGTCGAATGGGCTTCCATCCGATCCTGAATGAGCGTACACAAACCCCGGCGGTAAACCTTCAGGCAAGCTTGATGTATCAGTTTATCAGCCAAAAACAGCAACAACCGGCCACCACCGCCGAGCGTTTGAGCAATGACATCCCTCTGGGTTTAAATCACCCGGCGCAATGCCCGTCGCCTGTCGAATCACAAGATTACTTAACCGAAAATCCAAAACACGGGATGCCTTACGGCTTACCCGCCTTAGCCAACGAAGAATACACTGTCCTGACCCAATGGTTAGCCAACGGCGCCAACATGGCCAACCAGCCCAAGCTGACATCCCCTTATCTGGATAAAGTAGCGGAATGGGAAACCTTTCTGAATCAAGACGATTTGAAACATCAGTTAATGGCCCGTTACGTGTACGAACACATTTATCTGGCCCACTTGTATTTCACCGAGCTGGACAGCAACAACAATTCGAAACAACGCACCTACTTCAAGCTGGTGCGCTCAGCCACACCGCCAGGCTCGCCCATCAACAGGATTAAAACTCGCCGCCCTTATGACGACCCTGGCGTCCAGCGCGTTTACTATCGTTTGCAAAGAGAAGATGAAAGCATCCTGGCCAAGACGCACATGCCGTACACCTTAGACGCTGAGCGAATGAACTGGATCAAATCTCTGTTTATTGAGCCAAATTACACTGTGGCCTCATTACCAGGGTACGAACCCAAAGTAGCCGCCAACCCGTTCGAAGCCTTTAAAGACATTCCGAGCCAGTCTCGATATCGCTTCATGCTGGAAGAATCCCAATTCACCATCATGGGCTTTATCAAAGGCCCGGTGTGCCGTGGTCAAATTGCATTAAACGTGATCGATGATCACTTTTGGGTGCTGTTTATTGACCCGGACATTAACCCGGAAAACCTCGATAAGCTGATCAATACCCAGCGTGAGAATTTGATCCTGCCCGGCGAAAAACAAAGCAATGCAGGCGTCATTAAAAACTGGGTGGCATTTTCGGCGGCCCAAAACAAATACCTGAAAAACAAACTGCAGTTAATCAAATACCTGAGTGAGCAGGAAAAGCTCAATCTCGACCTCATTTGGGATGGCGATCGCACCAACGACAATGCGACGCTGACCATCTTCCGCCATTTCGACAGCTCCACCGTTTTGAAAGGGCTGGTCGGACAAGAACCCAAAACCGCTTGGCTGATCGACTATCCATTACTTGAACGCATCCACTATTTATTGGTGGCAGAATACGATGTGTTTGGTAACGTTGGCCACCAGGTGAATACCCGATTGTATATGGACTTCCTGCGCATGGAAGGCGAAGGCAACTTTCTTTCTCTGCTGCCTGCCGAAGAACGTAAAAAGCTGTGGCGTCACTGGTATCGGAACTCACAACAAGAAGTGAAAGAATTCGTATTTGGCCCGCGCGTTAACTTCGATGTAAAAACCAACATTGAATTCACAACCGAATCGCCGAAAACCGAATTGCTAAACATGGTACAAGCCAAGCTGGGCACCTTACAAACCAGCCCCCACAACCTGACCGATTCTGCGCTGGATCGTCGTCTTGCTAAACTAAAACAACTGCCGATAGGCGCACCCACCCTGATGCCGGAGATGGGCATCTTATCCATCGAAAACGAAGGCAAACTTGCGCTATACACCATCCTCAGAAACAGCGGTCACAGCAACATTGATAGCCTGTTATTTGAAGACAGCAACCGCCTGCCGGAAGAAGATTACCTGACCATCAACAAAGGCATCACCGGCAGTTACCCTGCGGCTTATTGGCATGTTTCTGCAGACAAGCTCGATCAGTTCATCCATGCCGTATCGACATTACAAACAGAAAGCGATTACGACCAACTGATGGATGAATTTGGTATTCGCCGCACCAACCCGGATTTCTGGGCGCACAGCGACCGAATTCATCAACAGTATTTAGAAGACCAACCGGATACGGCCGGTTTGCTGGATTACAACCGATTAGAGAATCGCTGATCCGGAATCCTATCAAACATTATCAGAACGCTGGCCTGTGATGGTCAGCGCCTCCAGTTCAGATATAAACCTGAAATGTCTTCATTCACCCACTCTACATCCAATTGATTTGTATCCGTTAGTATGAATAAATAGTTCATAAAACATGAAAATAAATGTACGAACGGATTTATGGAATTAAGAGTCAACGAACCTAAGGGAAATTATTTTTGTGAATAAACTAGAAGGTCTCAAGGTATCACTAGTCGATGAAAATTACATTGAAGATCTTAAGTTTTCAGGTACTAATGTAATAGCTACTATCGGCGTAAAAGGTGGGGCGATTTGTGCACCAATCTTATCTCTAGTGATTAATACTCCAACTTCAGTAACATTAAAGGCTCCTGATTTTAGTATTGAATGGAGAGAGATTGATATTGGCAGTGACTATATATCAGTGGTACGAAATGGCTTGCAAACAAAATACAAGATAGTTTCGTCTTATACCCAAAACATTTCGTAAGGCAGGTTTTACCTGAGTACGCCTCATATAATGTTTCGGACGATCAGCCCGATCATTAACACTCATTTTTACTTACGGCTTTTCTAGTCCTGCCCCCACAGTCAAGCACTTGCCAATCTCTTAAAGTTAACATCTAATAGCCGGATAATCACTACAGGTGGTGTCCTTCCTACAAAGGACTTTCACCTCATTAGTTAGTACCCATACCGTGCCTACACAAGCAGTTACAACAGGACCGAAAAACGCCTGTCTCGCTTCCACTTTTACCAACAGCAGAGCCTGACGTGGATTTTTTAACCATGAATTCAGAAGATAAATCGGAAGTTATCAAGAAGTATAAAAAGGGAGTTCTGCTAAGGAACTACTCAGGCCAACTTACGTACGAAATACCTAATTATTTGTATGAACAATATAAACCGGCTAAGAAAAAAATTGTTAAACAATTTAGCTTGTTTCCCTTTGGCTTTACTATCAATGGTCCGGATGAAGCTTTCCAAACGTGTCTTAAAGGTTCTAAGCGTATCGGCATCGAATGGGATGTATGGTCAGGGCTAATATTTGTGGCAAAAAATGAGCAGACTGAATCTCTAGTCAATGAAATTGTGGAGTTCTGCGAAAACAATGAAATATAATCGGGTAACCCAAGGCATCAAGCCACCAGCCTCACTTTCACACTGGGCCGCACAAGGTATGCCACTCAAGATAGAACCCATTGATCCACTCGCATACACTCACCTCCCAACAAAGCTAGTGACCCTCAGGTATTTCCATCGAATCCTGTACCACCCGTGGCTTTGATATGAGATTGAACCTTCGTGGTTTGAATTCAAAAAAACGACATAAAAAATCACGATCAGCTTTTTTAGAATAAATACCCAACACTCTATCCATCCAGAGTGATTAAAAAAAGAAGCAAACTCCCTCTTGACTTAAAGTTAACTTGAAGTTGTATCTTATCTCCAGTCGCTTTCTTAAACATCATTTACAGAATGATTACGACGTATAAAGGAGATAATTTATGCTGGCACTGACTGACACTTCAACCACTTTTTTTCTGGTTTTATTACTGGGGATTGGCGCAACGTTGGTGATGGATATATGGGCGTTTGCACTGAAAAGGTTGTGGAATATTCCTTCTCTAGATTATGCCTTAGTTGGGCGCTGGCTGGCCCATATGCCTAAAGGAATCTTATTCCACCAAAATATTTTAAACACCTCGCCCGTTCGTTTCGAAGGCTTTTTAGGTTGGCTGAGCCATTATCTGACAGGCATCATCTTTGCCGCAGGTTTGGTCTCTGTCGTCGGCTTGGACTGGCTGGTCTCTCCCACCTTTTTACCCGCGCTTCTGTTTGGTATGGCAACCGTCGTTTTTCCGTTTTTCGTCATGCAGCCCTGTTTTGGCTTTGGGATTGCCGCGTCCAAAACACCCAAGCCGATGATCGCCCGAAGTAAAAGCTTACTTACCCACAGCGTCTTTGGAGCGGGCTTGTACTTCACCGCATGGGCCATCAATTTACTTGGAAATTTCTGAACTATGTCCTAACCCTTAAAGCCTGAAGTCACAACGGAGAATCTTATGGAACACCGACCACCCAGCATTCTTATCATTCACTCAGTGGGCGGACAAATAATTGCCAACAAAGATCCAGCACCTCCCCGACCTCATGTGAGGTTGGGGAGCATTTTCAACTGTTAAAGAAAGAGCGACCAGGTTACATTCAAAACTCAGATGATTTTTATGTGTACTTTATGAGTACCAAATCCGTCAAAAACTGTACTATCGTTTTTCACTGTTCAGAGTTCCATTGATGGCCCGTAAAACTGTATTATGGCTTTGACTTTACTCACTGATCCACACTCACTCATCGACTGAAAGACAGTACTCTCGACCAAAAGGCAGTACTCCCTGATGATAGAAGCTATTGAACCTGGCAATACATGAAAATTCGAGCCTTTTGCGAAACAGACTATCAAAACGTTTTAGAAATTTATTCCGGTTCCAAATTGGATGAACTCCGATTTGAGAAGAAGACGTTTGAGCTTCTTCCTCTCGAAAGCGATGAAAAGCGGTTATCTGCTTTAAAGGAATCAGAGATATTCGTCTATGAAGACGGCAACGTCCTCGGTTATGGCGCAATATTTGAAGCAGAAATCAGAGCGCTATTTGTTTGCCCTAGCGCAAGAGGAAAGGGAATTGGCAAAGCCATTCTGGAATTCCTCCTGTCTCAGATAAACGGCCGGGCCACTTTATTTGTGGCTAAGACAAATTATCCGGCAAAAGAACTCTACAAGACTTACGGCTTTGAAGTATCAGATGAGTTTTTAACAGATTATAATGGCCAACCTGTGTTTGCTAACAAAATGATTCGTGAAAGCGGGAAGCAATAACAGCCGACTGCCCTACTCCGTTGATTTGTCTTGTTTATTGTAAGTAACGTGACAACTATGGTGGCACAGAAGGGAAACCTGTTTCCTTAGTGCCGGTTATCCGTATTGCAACCAGAAGAATCATAAAAGCATGTGCTTGGGCATTTACAAAAAATCCCCATGACAAGCCTACGGCTACAATACTAAAAGTCGTTCGCGATTCAACCTTCCATGAAGTAACTGATAACGTCCATCTCCTTGTGGAGAACGCCGATGATATCAATGGCACTGCTACCAATCAGATAGAAAATCACATGCTGCCCTTCGGGAAAACGGTAGTAACCTTCGCAGAGATCCGTTCGGTGTTTGCCTAGTTGAGGGTTTTCAGCAAGCCAATGGAGTCTTGCATCAATGCGGCTTAAATAACTGTTTCGTTGGGTCTTGCCCCATATGCGCTCCGTGTAACGGCCGATATTTTTTAGATCATCTCGGGCGCGAGGGGTAACTCTGACCTTCCTGATAGGCTTTTGCGTCATCAGGACTCAGCGTCTAGGTCGTTGATAAGCGAATCCATAGAAAAATCATCCACAAATTCACCGTTTTTTGCTTGGGTCGCCCCTTCAGCAAGATGTGAACGCAGGGCTTCCAGTTTGCTTTTTCGTTCCTCCATGGCGCGTAAAGCATCCCGGACCACCTCACTGGCTGAGCCGTAACGGCCACTGGATATTTCATTTTTGATGAACACCTCCCAGTGTTCACCAAGACTTAAGCTGGTAGTCGCCATGATGCACCTCCAATATTCATATTTGCTAATTATGAATATAGCTCTCATTCCCCAGCATGACAACAGGAACTGCTGACGCCCATCAAACCCACATACGCCAGGCAAGCCAAAGGGACTTTCTCATCCAAGAGCGTTTGAGGTTGATGACTATTAACGGTTGTTACGGACTGGCACACTTATTCAGTGGTCGCGGTAAAACGCACATGAGCGGGTAACCGGAGATATCTCACTGCCGGAATCTAATGAGGTCAGCGTAGATTGTTCCTAAACTGACCTCTGTTTATAGTCTCAAAGACTATATTATGGCTATGAGCGTTCTAACCCACGAACCGGAGATCAGCACTCTTTCGCGGAGAAGTTAGTATATCTATGCCTTAGGGAGAAGTTGAGTGAATAAATGGGATACAGAAACAGCCGAGTGGTATGCAGAAAAATATGGTGAGTACGCTACCAACAAACTCGGCTTAGAGTCATTAAAGTTGGAAGTTGATTTCTCAGTCGTTGACATTGGCTGTGGTACTGGATGTGCGTTGAGGCATGCGTCTGAGACAATTACCAAGGGAACTCTGATCGGGATTGACCCAGTTCCTCGTATGGTTGAAATTGCGCGTGAAAAAACATGTGGCCATTTGGCAGAAGACAGAATTACCTATTACGAAGGAAGTGCTGAAAAGCTGCCCATTAATGATGCTTTTGCTGATGTGGTTCTTGCCTTCGATTCATATGATCACTGGCAAGATCAGGCCAAAGGTCTGAAAGAGGTAAGAAGGGTGCTCAAGCCTACGGGCTTATTTGTAGTTGTAAAGGATGGTGGTTTGCCAAATCTCGCTGGAGCAAAAAAGGAGTTTTTGTCTGGTCTACTAAGCGCTGGATTTAAAGTGGTCCAAGAGCATGATGTGAATGAAGGGGATGTTAGTTTTTCTCAGTGGATATGCATTACAGAAAACTGATTGTCAGCAGAGCAGACATAACAAATGTTGCTCCTGTTATACACTGCCTCAATTTAATCAGACCATTTCAACCCACCAACATTCACTAACGCTCAAACCAAAAAACCACAAGAGCAAAACGACTGATTGTTTTGCTCTTGTGGTGAACGCATCAGTCTATTAAAAAGCAACGACCGGTTGGGCCAGCGTTTTACAGAAATCCGCGTTGTTCGCCGGTAGGAAATAATTACGAGGCATGGCAGGGAAACCGCCCGCTGTCACTTGGGCACTGGCTTTGGCCGTGAAAGTCAGGCCAAACATTTCAAGGTAATCCTGCAAGTTATAACCCAGGATGAAGCTCATGGTGACCAACAGAAAATCGTTGTTACTGATTCCATCCAACTCGGCACGATCATAAGTGCTGAACCCTACAGTCGCTCGGCCCGCATTCCAATCTGCGTCATTGCTACGAAGACGATCGTACTCACGTTCAAGAATGTGCAGCATAGGGTATAGCTGCCAACCGTCGGTCAGCGCACCTTCGTTCTGAGCGGACATCAACACCTGAATCATTAACGCTATGCCTTTGTTCCAGTCGTTCATATCCTGAGCGGCCATGAAGGCATCCGGGTCGGCCTCGCCTTGCGCGGTTTGCAACAGGGTATGGATTTCATCAAAACTAACGCTCTGGCAGTTTGGTTCTATGGCTTCTTCCACCCAGGCACGATGCTTGGTGTAATAAGAATACGGGTTGGTGGTGGCATGCCCTGCTCGGCCATCGAATTTGAACTTGCCGTCTTCGATGGTGTGACCAATTTCGTGCAAGTCACCGTGACCGAGCGGTGAGAAATTCCAGTACGCATCGTACGGGTTACCTGAACAGCCGTAACCACAGGTCGATTGATCCATAATTCCATGCTGTACGCGATCACGATTCGTTAAGGGAATGCCGCGTGCGGTAGAGAAATTCTGAACTTCCGCCGTCACTTGAATGTCCGGGCCGGTAAAGCCTGCCAACGCAAACACATCGCCATGCGTGAAAGTTTGCATTAAGCGCGTCAGGTCTTCAGCGTTCGACATTAAAGGATCAGACAAAGTCGTTTGCATGAGGTCAAAACGGGAGTGCACTTCCACGTGTTCAGAAGCCACCACCACCCAGTCGTAGTCGTTGTCGTTCATCGCCTGAGCAAAGCGGGTGTTATCTTCAACGCCATTCCAATACGGGTGCTGGCCAACGTTTTCAAAACTGAACTGAGCCTCAACATCAAGCGCGTCAAAACGAATATACACCGGGCCGCCGTAAGGTGAAGTAAAGGTGACGGTTTCTCGCGTTCCGATCGGCATAGACGTGCTTTGCAAATACTTAGGGCGTTCAAACTCCCTGTCGGTAAATGGTTTACTGGAACCTGAACGAATGGCATTCACAAACACTTCGGTAGCCAGTGCATTGTTGTTATCGGTACGAGTCACCCGAACGGTCTGACCCGGAAGGGCATACACACCAGTTGCTCTGAAATACGGCTTACTGGTGAGGCTAATATTCACATTGCCAGGTGTGATGTGGCTGAAATCCGTTCGGCTGAAGTTACCCAGATCGGCCTGAACCGGATTCACCAACCGAGAGTTATACACCGTAAAATCTGCCACCATCGCTCGCGACCAATCATTAATGTTGGCGGTTTCTTTGGCCATTGGCAAAGAGACACCCGCACGAAGTCGATCGCCTAACAAAGCCATCAATTTGAGCATGGTGTTGTTGTCACTGCTAAAAATGTTGGTATTGGTCGAATCCAGTAAGTTGAACTGATTACGGATCAGCGCTAAAGGCTCAGCCAACTCAGCGGCATAACGTGCATCATTATCACAATCGCTTTCAGAACAATTTGGCAGGTCGTAACTGAAACTGCCATCACGCAGGCGAGCGACTAAATCACGAGCCACCAAGTTCAGGCTACTGATCGCCACTTGCTCATCAAACATTTCCGTGTAATTGGTCCACACGGCGTGTCGATCCTGATCACCGACAAAAAAGTTACCTGGGCTGCCAGGCGATTGCATGTAATAACCCAGGAACTCAAGAATCGGATCAGTATAAGCCGATGTATTCCAGGTATGTACGTGGGTATAAATCACTGCCACATCCTGCGCTGCCGCCGCAGGTAATGCCGTATTCACCAAGGCATCGGCTTCAGAAGGGCTGGCATTGGAGGCTACCACCAACAAGTCGGTGGACGCATCCACACAGCTATTAATCGCAGTTTCGTCATTACAATGCGTAATCGTAACGTCTGCAGTTTGTGCAGCAAACCAGTCCCGTATTCCATTGAACTGACCCGTCGTCACGTTCGCGACCTTGATACTCACGCGGTTATTGGCATCAGACAAGTCCGACCTGATCAGCCATGAAACCAAATTAACCAAGGTTGGGCTGTAGCTTTCCAGCTCTTCACCTGTGCGCGCTCTATCGAAAATATTAGTGCCAAAGGCCGCATTACGCTGGTCACTTATCTCACCATACGTTGCGTGAATCCGTCCTCCGTTACCAATCACCAATGGGTTATTAAACTCGCTCGCCCACCCTTCAATGGAGACAAACTGAGACCAGTTGGTAATTGGATAATTGATCGACAAATTACCATAAAAGGTTTCTAAATCGGTCTTATAACTTGTCTCATATTCATCGGCGATACGAATGACTTCATTGTAAGCAAGGTTGGTATCAGCAGGCATGTCCGCTACATTGCCACTGGCCAGCGCAGCCGCCATCGGATTGATGGTTTCTCCGCCACCTTCGCCGCCGGGGTTGGACGGCTGAATCACGGTCACATCGCCACTGCTGGAACCGCCACCGCCGCCTCCACAGGCAACAAGAAAAAAGCTGAGAAATAAAACCAATGAGTAGTGCATATCGTTCGCTTGTCTCGTAAGTTAAAAAGACAAGCAGACTAAAGAGCGCTTTATCGGCACACAACGCCTTTCACTAAAAAGGCGGTACGCCGTCACAAAACTAAGCATAATAGCTTAGTTTTTGTTAACTCGATTATTACAGAATGTATCTATAATGGGATCGCAACCCAGCCGGAACAAGAAGGTTATTTCCGGCCTAATCGCCTTAACACACTGGGCTTAAACTTGGACTTTTTAGCCACCGAATCCTGGGTTTTAATGGCGCGTCCCTCTTTTATTAACAGCCCTTGGACGTAATACGCCTCTTCTGTTAAATCGTGAAAAACGTCTGCCACTTTATACACCCCGGGTAACTCATGATAGAACTTGGAATAAGAAGTGCTGACTCGCCATAAACGCCCCTCCTGATCGTAGTTTTCAGCCATTAAAGCCAACCAGCTGTCTTCGTCCAGATACAACACCCGCCTCTGATACGGATGCGATTTGCCCTCGTTTAATACACCCTCGACCACCCAGACCCGATGTTTTTCATAGCGAAGCATGTCTGGGTTTGGATGATAAGGCGTCAGCAAGGTATCTTGACTGCTTTCGAACTCAGCAAGCGACTGATACAAACGCTCATTATTGTAAGGAACAATCAACGCTTGCTTACCCACCAGCCGCCACTGGTAGTGATCCACCGAACCGCTGTACAAATCAAATTCATCCGCAAGGCGGATGCCCTCGGCACTGGGCAAAGGCGAATCGTATTTTATACTGGGCGCCCGCATTACCCGGCGCTGACCAGCCACATACGACCAGGCTTCTCGCGAAACGACAGACGTATTGACCGGTTCATGAACCAGTAACGCACTGCCGGACAACCTTGAAGGCGACGTCACCGTAGACAACAAGTACATCAGCATTTGATCTTCATCCGACGGGCCTCGTGTTTTCTGGTAATAGCCCACTGAATATTTGATGTTGCTGGTGATTACCCCCGACTGCCGGTCTTTGCGAACCACGACCTCCCAGGTATTGGACTCAAGCTGAACGCCCTTAAACGCCAGCAAGTGGTTCCATACGGCCTGATGGCCATTTTTCGGGTCTGGAAAAGGAATGCCGGGAAACGCCTGAACCACACTGTTGCCGTCATTCGCCAAAGTGGCCGAGGCTTTATTCTTCTCTATCGCTTGGTACACCCAGTCCGGGTAATAAGCCGGTCGATGGCTTTGATACACAGGCACTTTCATGGAGGCCGGGTACTTTTCCAATAACGATTGAAGCCCGTCCGGTATTGACGAACGATGCTCATCCAGGTTTGAAGCATCAACCGTATAAAGCGGTTGTTTGTTCAGCAGCTCTGGGCCGAAGGTGTGCTTGTTATCCTGTCCGCCCTGCCACGCTGGAATGAAGCCATCCGCACTCCCTGAATACTCCGCGCCATAAGGGGTTTTCATCTCGTCGGCATGAGCTAAACCAACCACAGATAACATGAAGACACACGAACCCAGCAGCCTTTTGTAATTTTTCTTCACTTTCCTCTCCCAGATAGAATGCTTACCTCATTCTATTTATTCTTCAGAGAGGTAAATCCACCTAAGGATGGAGTTTTTGTTAGCGGCCTGCCCCGCCTTTCGGTGTTAACCTTTATTCTTTGATCAAAGAAAACCTTTCAACAACCCGATACTCCCTTCCACATTCAGACGCTTTACTTTCGAACAACACAAAATCCAACACCTCAAATTCAATCGGCTCAATAGTTTGAACATAGAAACGTTGAAGCAAATCGCGTTCTGCTTGATCTGGTTTCTTACGCCATCGGCCTCGGGCAAGCGTAATGTGCGGTTGATAATGTCGATCATCGATCGCCATGTTTAATTCGTTTAACACACCGGTTAGTTGACTGTGTAACAGTTTCAGAGATTCCGACAGGTTTGGGGATGCCCATAATACAGCGGGTTTGGATTTCGCGCCAAAGTAACCCAGCTCAGTCAGGTGCAGTTTAAATGTTGTAATTTCAAAGGATTTTAGTGAGTGTTCAACGGATTCAATAATCTGCTTAGGTTCCGCTTCGCCAATGTAGTGCAGCGTGATGTGCATTAGCTTCGGCAAAACAAGCCGAATGGAATTGGATTGCTCAGGTTGTAAGTCAGCCAAATAAGACTGCACGGAATGGGGAATTGAAATGCCGAGAAATAACTTCAAAGCACACCCCCTTAATTCAGTTAATGATCAGATATTCACTTACAGTGAGTCCTTTAATAAACGTAGCAGTCATTCACCTAATCAACACAAAAATGCCTGCATAAAGCAGGCATCTAATAAGCTCAAAATCGAACGTTATTACTGAGAACAACCACTGTGCGGAGTATCTTCAACCACCTCGGATAAGTGGCTCCAATACTCGCCGCCTTCGATGGGCTGAGATCCCATCTCACCGGCCTTATCACCCACCACATAAATTTCACTCAAAGGCACTCCCGCATTGGCGAACCCTTCAATGTCCGTGGTAGCGTTGCCATAAGCACGAACGATTTCCATGCCCGCTTCCTGCACTTCCTGCAGAACTGCGGTCTTATATTCTGCGGTTTTAAACAAGCCGGTTTCATTACTCAGCGTGGTTCTTAACGTTGCTTCCGGCACGCCCAAGTGATCCGACAACCAATGACGAGAACCTTTCGCATACCAGTAGGTACGAGCTGTGACAAACAAGGGATGATAACCTTTGGCCACGTAACTGTTCACCAATTCCGCCGCGCCACCGCGTGCGTCGGCCGCTTCAATGCCGGTGTAATCCAGAATCTGCTCCAGGTCATCGGTGGTTAAGGTTTCATCGATATCAAACACCACTGCCTTGGCGCCTTGTTTCACCACCGTTATGTAGGAATTGGCTTCCGACAGATCACCAACCACCACCATTTTCACTTGGTAGTGCCCTTCTGTCAGGTCATCCACTTCCACGAAAATTTTGCCATCCGAGTTGGTCTTATACCGACCAACGTACTGCCAATCGTCCATACCGGAACCATACACGTAGGCTTTGACGTATTCGTATTCCAGGTCTTTATGCGCAACCGCCCCGTAATCAAATTTACCGGTCACAGTTGCTGTTTGCCCTTCGCCAATGATGGTGTCATGCCCCATATGAAACGGAATATCTTCAGATAACCATTTATTCCAGAAGAAACGAAAGCCTTGCTTGTCCGGTGCATGAAAGTAAGGCGCGTTATTCACTGAGTCAAAGTCAGTGCATTGCACAGCCGCATGAGATGAAACCGATGCCATGGACGCCGAAACGGCCATCACACCTGATGCTAACGTAGTCAGTAGTTTATTCATTTTTGTTCCTGATTTATTTTTATTCTGAACAGAGAGTTTGTATTGGTTACTCACGGCTCAGACACCACAAAGAGACGATATTGCCGGGAGATTATGAAAACCCTATGTCAGTTTTAAGACAGACAACAGGTTCGATATGGACACAAAAAATAGGTTTACTGAAAACGTCGCGATTTACAAATCAATGTCACAAAAAAACAAAAACCAAAACACGAACCACCGTGTTTTGGTTTAGCTTAAATCATGAGCAGATATCCTCAATCATCAGTCTTTTAGTTTTTGAATGGTGGACACCAACTCCTGAGACAACTGTTCAACTCTGGATGCCATGCTTTCATCCGTCAATTTACCGCTTTGATCAAACGCCTGATAAGAACTGCCCACGACTATTTGATTGCTTAGCACCAAGCTGCCCATGCCCACAAAAATATCCCGAACATGATTCAGACCCCGAATGCCGCCCAAACCGCCCGGAGAGGTTGATAGCAAAGCAACCGTAGTATCACGAAATGCCGGTTTTTGATCCGGTTCGGTGCGAGACACCCAATCCAAAGCATTTTTCAACACGCCACTGATGGAACCGTTGTACTCCGGGCTGGCAACCAATAAACCATCCGCATCACGGATTTTATCCTTCAACTGCTGCACACCTTCTGGGGTGTTGCTCTCCAGCTCTTCATTAAACAAAGGAATGTCAAAATCGGCCAGGTTAACCACTTCAACTTCTGAGCCTGCATACAAGGCCGCTTCTGCCGCTTGCTTCACCAAAACGGCATTGAATGAATCTTTACGTAAGCTGCCAGCGAAAGCGATGATTTTAGTTGCTTTAGTCATGATCGAATTCCTTTAATTTGTTCTGCTGTGTTGAGTTCGTTTTGTTTCGTTAAAAACATATTAACCAAAGCAAATTTGCACTTATACGGAATATAAGCAAAACTAATGTGCATGAACGCACAGATAGAACAATGGGACGACATTCGGATCGCCTACACCGTAGCCAAGCTGGGCACCTTATCCGCTGCAGCAGAAGCATTGGACATCCACCACTCCACCGTCCTTCGCCGTATTAACGGGCTTGAAGCCAAACTCAATACCCGGCTGTTCTTCCGACATGCCCGAGGCTATGAACCCACAGAAGCGGGCAATGCTCTCTTGCAGGTTGCGACCAACATTCATCAACAACTGGATACCTTATCCGGACGATTGGTAGGCAGCGACCAGCAAGTAGAAGGGGCACTGATGATCACCACCGTCAACAGTGTCATGGCGTTATTCACCCCATGGTTTGCCGAATTTCAGCAACTCTATCCCAGTATTCGTCTGGAAGTTTCCCTGGATAGCCGAAGACTCAGACTCGATTACGGTGAAGCGCACATTGCCATTCGTCCAGGCGCTCAGCCCTCTGAACCCGACTACATTGCTCAGAAGTTAATGTCCATGCCATCTGGTCTATACGCCAGTGACCAATACATTACCCGGTATGGGCTGCCGGCCAGCGTCGATGAAATGGTGACACACCACCGATTTATCTCCGGCGATCCGAAAAAGCCAATTCCTTTCATTCAGTGGATTGAAAAAAACGTCCCACCAGAGAACATCGTCTACCGTGCCTATGATGTGGTCAACGGAATTGAAGCCGTGTCTGCCGGGATAGGTATTGGCGGAGTCAATCACCCGGTCGCAAAGTTAACGCCCGATCTGACACCGGTGTTAGGGCCATGGACAGATTGGCAAACAGACTATTGGCTGGTCACACATTTGATGATGCACCGGACGGCGCGCGTTCAGGCGTTTTGTGATTTTATGAAACAGAAGTTCAGCCAGTTATAACTCATCGTAAGTGCTTATTTCATAGGATTTTATTGACATAGATTCATATTCAGCCCGCTGAGAGGGCTTAAAATAACGCCGATGATTAACCTGTCAGAGAGAAGCGCATGTTGTATCTGTATTTAGGATTTTTATTGGGTCAAAGTTATTCCGTTATTAAAGTCATCTATACCGCCAACATCCCGTTTTTGACGATCGTATTTTCTGTCATCGTGTTTTTAATCTGGTCATTTTTTCCGGTCATAGGCTACGCCGTCGCCAAGGCCATAAGAGTAAAGACAACAGACACCGAAGGATGCCAAAATAAATACGCCCTGCTTGCATTAGGTATCAGTATCAGCGCAATTGAAAGCGTCTTGTATCACTATGAACTGATCACCTCGATTGATGATTATTGGGGAATGTTGATCACTGCGCTTATGTTCTCTGTGGTTGCTTTACTGCCCGTGAATAAATTGAGGTTGGCGGCCTATTAGCAGCCACTCAATACGCCCTTTAAGCCTTCCTTTTCGAGACAGGAATACCCGCCTCTTTTTCCCAGAGAATGCCCCCGTCAGGTACAACCTTTGCTAACTCAAAAGTCTGCCCGCAGATACTGACCAAATATTAACCTATACTGAATTGCAGGGTGCGTCTCGCCTGTTTGAATCTCCGTGCTTAACTTGAGTTCACGCTACACTTATTAGCACGACCACAAAGTTCGTTACGTGTAGGAAGATTGCATGAAAAACTACATGATAGCCATACTCTTTCTTGGCTCCATGCTATTCGGTTATTTTGTCTCCGAATATCAAAAAAAACCTGTAGAAATCATCACTTTTGAATGGAAAGTGCAGTCTCAAGCTCCCGAGCAAACACCCGATTATCAAACCTTGATTACGTTTACTGAAAAAGTAAAAGTGATGAGCCAGGGACGTCTCATCATTACTCCATACCCTGAAGGCGTTATCACTAAGGGCGCCGCCATCTACAGAGGCGTCAAAGACGGTACCACGGAGATGGCTCTTGGCTGGCCTAATTGGTGGCTTAAAGAAAACACCGGTTGGGCCGCCATTCAATCCGGCCCTTACGACTTCATGAACATCGACGCTTCCATGCTCTATTTTTTCGAAGGCGAAGGCATGGAACTCGCCAATAAGTTATCCCAACCTGAAGGCATTATCTGGCGACCGGCGTGGTGGGCAGGTATGGAGTTCGGTATCCTCTCCAACACCAAAATTGAGGGGCTGAAAGACCTTCACGGCAAAAAGATTCGTATTGGCCCCGGCATTCCGGCAGACACCCTGATCGAAGCATCCGGGGCTTTTGCAACCCCGGTAACCCCGGAGGAAATCATACCATTGGCGGGCAGTGGCTTGCTGGATGGCGTCGAGTGGACGGTACCCGGAGCCACCTTAAAAATGGGGTTTGCCAAAGCCTACCCTTATTTAATTGCGCCTGCTGTGTGGCAGCCTTCTGTTCTTGCTGACTTCCTGATCAACAAAACCGCTTACGATGCGCTCCCTCCTGACCTTCAGGCCATCCTGGAATCCGCCATGAAGGACTACACCTTAACCACCACCTTAAAAAGCAAAAACATAGACATCTCCGCGTTTCGAAACTTTGTTCAGGAAGGCCACGATATATCCACCTGGAGCAAAGAAGACCTTAATGCATGGAAATTGGCCTCCGATAAGATTTATAAACGCTATCGCGATGAAAGCGAGGCGTTTAACGAAATTTACGAAAGTAAAATGCGCTATAAAGCCCATTACGACGATTACTACACAACCTTTGGTGCCTATGATTAACCGACGCCTCACATCTATTATTCTGTTCGCTCTGACGTCTCTGTTGGACTCAGCCTATGCGTCTGAAAAAATCACAATCATTTATAACGAACAATCGCCTTACATCATCCACGGGAGCTGGGGACCTTATGGTTTCATAGGCGATGTCGGACGTAACGTATCCATCAAAACACCCCTTGAATTCACATGGGAAAAAACCTCCTTGCTACGACAGGAGCACACCCTTAAAGAGAATCCGGCCAACACCTGCGTACTGGGGGCCACTAAAACTGAACGCTGGAAAGATCTGGGCGTTTATACTCATCCCATTTATCAGGAAAAAAACTTCTACCTGTTCGCCCGCGCTGACGACCCGTTTTTTAATGCAGACACCACGCTCAAAACCGTTTTGTCCAGTCAGGATAAAAAGCTCATTCGAGTCAAGAAGTACCCCTATCATGAAAACTTACTTGAACTGATTGAAAAATACCTCCCTCCGACAATCAATATTGGCGCGCAAGCGGCATTTGCTTTTCATGCATTAGAGGAAGGTCGGGGAGATTATGTCTTTCTTTCAGAAAACGAAGGCGCTTATCTAGCCCATCAAGCCAAGCGACCCATTGAGCAATTCAGAAAAATAAAACCAAAGGATCTGCCACCCGGCGAGAAACATTACTTCTTGTGCACAAAAGCCACCAGCCCGTCAGCACTCGAAGCATTAAACCATGCGATTCAAGAAGTCACTCACGACGGAGCCATGCATTAAGGCAACCACATGCAGAAATCAAAACACGTAATTTAAATACCACTCCAACACTATAAAAACCGTTCCGGCCTCAACTCAACGCTTCAGTACCTGGACTTTCACATCGTTGGCCAAGATTGAAAAGTCACCCTTAATACTGATAGGGACGGTTTCATCGAGCTTCACTTTGCTGTTGAGATCAAAGTCCAGGGTGACAGGAATACTCTCTTTCAACTCAACCCGAACAGGCACCGATGACGTCACCGGTATACTCAGTACCTGTGACAAAGGCACTTCAACAACCCGCTTGATGGGCACCGTCACCACACCGTTCACATCCACCAGCCCCTTAATCGGAATGTCCGCTTTGAAAGGAACGGAAGTAATGAGCCTGGCATCCAGCTCATCTATTTCAGCAAAAACACTCTCGGATACTTTCACTCGTTGTTTAATCGGAACCAGCGCATTCACCGGAATGTTCGCTTTAATGGGCAAAGTAAGCCCCGCAAGCGTGGTGACTTTGGTGTCCACCGGCAGCACCGTATTCACTTCAATCACATCATCAATGAGAACACCTTCCGCCAAAGAAACTTTGATGCCATTGAATTTGAGTTGTTCTTTACTCAAAGGAAGGTCAACAGGCACATCAATATCCACTGCGGCCGTGGTGGCGAATTCAAGCTGACTTTTCACCGGGACATCCATTTCAAAATTCAGCGGAACTTTGATGACGTCATTGAGAGCAACGTCTATGTTCTTATCAAGCACCACTTCCCCCTGAATGTGACGCTTCACCGCCACGTTCAAGTCCTGCTTGATGTTCGCCTTGATCGGAATTTCCTGATCCAGAGAAACATCAATGGGCTTATTCAGCTTTATGTTGAAGTTTAAAAAAAACAAAGGATTAAATAAGGCAAACACCACCAAGCCACCCAAAATCAGGTTGGCAATGGCGCTGCACCAGAACAAATGTGTTTTACTCAAGGGGATGCTTCCGAATTCTTATAATTTTTAGAAGCAGTCACTTTAAAAGAAAACGACAGCACAGTCGAAGGCTGGCTTAGATAAAACCTATAAACGGAAAAGAATCAGGCTATTAGCTCACTCTTATTATGATTTCGAGCCTGATTCTTAGTAAACAACGTCTCTCTAGCCCCACCGGTATTTTCGTTTAAACGGTCTGAGACCCATCGTTCTCTATACGTTTGGTGCCTGATGCGATCAACCCCATGTCATCCATAATGCAGTACAAACACGGAATCACGAACAACACCAACAAGGTAGTCGCGAAAATACCACCCACAATACTCAGCACCAGCGGAATAAGAATCTGCGCCTGCAAGCTGGTCTCAAACATCAGCGGCAGCAGGCCCGCCATGGTGGTTGCCGAGGTTAAAAACACCGCACGAAAGCGTTCTTTACTGGCCAACACTGCGGCCTGATGCACATCGTAGCCTTCTTCCACATGCCATTTGACGTATTGCACCAGCAAGATGGAGTTATTCACCACAATCCCCGCCAGCGAAATAAATCCCACCATACTGGGCATGGTTAAGTCATACCCCATAATCAGGTGACTCCAGAACACACCGATCAGCGCCAAAGGAATCGCCAACATCACAATCACAGGTTCGGTATAACTTTTGAACTGAAAACTGAGAATGACGTACACCGAAAACAAGCCCAAAATGAAGGCCCGAACCATGGATTGAGCCGTCTCTTGGCTGTTCGCCGCCTGACCGTCCAGCACCACCTGCAAGCCAGGGTAGTCGGCTTCCAACTGATCAAAATATTCCTCTTTTGCCTGATTGATGATGGCAGCGGCGTTGGTAACATGGGCATTCACATCGCCCAACACAGTGACGGTTCTCAAACCATCGTAGCGATTCACTCGGGCAAAGTTCCGCTCGTAAGTGATCTCCGCAACATTAGCCAAGGGGATCTGACTGCCATCGGCCATGACGATCGGGAAGTTATCAAACCGGGACAATAAACTGCGGTCTATCTTAGAAAGGCGCACGTCCACTTCCAGCGTTTCATAACCCACCTGAACTTCGTCTGCGGTCGAGCCCTGGAAGGCCGAACGCAGCTGCGAAGCAATGGTGAAACTGTCGACGCCATAGCTGCTCGCACCGGGGCGAATGCGAACATTGATTTCTTCTTTTCCTGGGCGAAGGTCATCCATTAAGTCATTGGCGCCTTCAAATTGATCGAGGTAGTTCTGAAGTTGCCAGGAGGCTTTACTCAAAACCTCCAGGTCGTCGTGTTGAAGGCGAATTTCAATGGCGCGCCCCGCCGGGCCAAGCGTAGGCTGCTTAAACTGGAGCGCAATCACACCCGGCACTTCGCCGACCTTTTCACGCCACAAAGAAGTCAGCTCGTTAATGTTGGAAGTACGAATTTCCGCCGACAACAAATCCAGCTTAACCGTCGCAATGTGGGCACCTTGCTCAAAGGAATCCGGGTTGTAGTTGTATTGAATCGTGGTATGTTGAATGAGCGGCTGTTGGGCTGGCTGCTCCGGTGTCTTCTCCCGGTTGATCGCTTCCGATTGTTTCACAATCCAGTCCACCACCTCTTCGGTATGACTGAGTGGCGTTCCCTGCGGCATCAAAATTCGGGCTTCAATCAGATCACCGTCCAATTCAGGAAACGGAGAAAAGCGCAGCAAACCGCCCGCCGGTAAGGCAAAGGTAATAAACAACAAACCAATCACCCCACCCACAAAGAAGTAGCGCCACTGCACTAAAAACTCCACTGCCTTGATTAAGGTCGTTTCGCGGAATCGTTCAAAGGCGGCATTGAAGTCCTTTTTAAATTTGAACTCTTTGTCTTCTGACGGGTTCTTCTCCAAGGAGTGAACCAAGTGTCCGGGTAACACCAAAAATGCTTCAATCAAACTGACCGCCAAAGTAACCAACAGAACGATCGGAATGAATTTCAGCACCTTGCCAATTTCACCTTCAATGAAGGCCAAACCAATAAACACACTTACCGTGGTCAGAAAGGATGAAAGCACCCCCATCGAGACTTTGCCCAGCCCCTCCATAGCGCCATCCACCACGGCAGCGTGATTGTCCGCTTTGCTTAAAGTCTGCTTGCTTTCAGCGGCCTCGGAATTGCCCTGACTGGAAATACCTTGTCGTTTTTTATACACATACGCCGCAATGCTTTCGGCGATTACAATGGCGTCGTCCATTAAAATACCAATGGCCATCAACAGCGCCACCATAGTGATCATGTTGATGCTGATGCCAAATAAAGACATGACATACAAAGTCGCCAAAAACGAAACGGGTAAGCCCATCGCCACCCAAAAAGCAAAACGAAGGCGAAAGAACAGCGCCAAAGTCAGCGCCACCAGCACAAAGCCTTGCCAGCCGTTGTCCACCAGCATGTTCAGGCGATCCACCACAATCGAGGTCTTATCCTGCGTTAACGTCAAGCTCACGCCGAACGGCTTGGTTTGCTCTTCTTTCGCCAAAAACGTCTTCAGGTCTTCGAGTACCGTCAGAGAGTCATCCGCTTTGCTCTTACTTATTTTTAAAATGGTCGCAGGTTTACCATCGAAGTAAATTTTCTCTTCATCCAGCTCAAACTGATCCACCACAGTGGCAATATCACCCAAGCGAATTTCAGCGCCTTCGGCATTCGAAGCAATCACTAGAGACATCAACTCTTCAGCGGTGGTACGTTGTTCGTCGTAGCGAATGAGCAGGGTTTTATCATCCGTCTCTATCTGACCCAAAGGCATTTTGACATTTTGACGCTCCACCGCAGTCGATATGTCCGTCAGACTCAGGTTGTATTGGCGAACCAGAGGCACTGACAATTCAACTCTCAGCTGGCGCTCGGAAAAGCCTTGCATTTCTACGTCGGCCACCCCGTTTAAGCGCTGTAACCTATGCTTCAAATCTTCGGCGTAGCTTTTTAAATGGGTTTGATAGGTTTCAGCGGTTACCGCAATACTGACCACATCATCAAAACGGTTAAACTGGCTGACAATGGGTTGTTCGGCTTGATCCGGAAAATCATCAATGGCATCCACTTCGGTTTTGATGTCATTGATGAAGCGGTTTTCATCGCCTTTGTCATCCATTTCAACAATTAACCGACCCAAGCCCTCAATGGCTTCGCACTGTTTTTCTTTCAGGTAAGCAACACCGGCGACGGCTTCTTCAAGCCGCTGACAAATGGACTCTTCCACATCCACGGGTGAGGCACCAGGCCAGATGACTCGTGTCTCGACTTTCACCGGGCGACTGTCAGGAAAGGTTTCCCGTTTGATGTTTGGCAAAGCAGTAATGCCCAAGGCCATCAACATCAACATAATTAAATTGGCGGCCGTCGGGTGTGCGGCTAAATATTTCAACATGATCAGCCCTCCTCAGTCGCGGAGGTCTTTTCAACAGCAGGCTGAATAGTCGAGCTTGGCGATGCCTCCATTGAGCCTTCATCAACCGGTTGAGTTTTCACTAACGCACCCGCGATGACGGGCACCAGATCGGTTAAGATGATTTGTTCGCCCCCCGAAAGCTCTTCCGTTTTCTCAATGGCAACCCAACCATCCGAGCTGAACAGTTCTTTGACCGGCTTGATTCTCAAGCGGCTGTCCTGATCAACAATATACACATTGCCCTGATGAATGGCGCGCGCCGGCAAGGCCAGTAAGCGGTCCTCTCGCCCGGTCACTCGTACTTCCACAAACATACCGGCCACCAACGGAGGTCGTTGCCGAATTTTGATGGCGTTCGGGTCTTGTCTGACTTCCACAATCAAACCCACAGTACCTCGCGACTGATCCACTTCACCACTGATGCGGTTTAAACTGGCAGGCCACCGAATTTCTTCCCCGGCAGCGCGCACCACCACTTCTGCACTTGGAAAAATGTAAGAAGGCTCAACTTTCTCTAACGACACCAGCACTTCTTTTGGCAAAGTGCGCATGGCTTTGCGCATGTCATGAATGCCCACCTGAGATTCCACTTCCATCTGCTCCCAGGCGTGAGCAACCACCATGATTTTGGAGACAGACACCACTTCGTCAACATTGATGTTTTCTTCCACAATCAGCCCCCGAAAAGGCATTGTAACCACGGTTTTTTCGAGTAAGCGCTGAGCATCGGCTAAGCGAGCGGTCTGCACTCGGTGGCTGGCTTCCAACACCAATTTACGGGAAGGCACCAAACGCAATGTGTTTTCAAGATCCAGTACCCGTTGACGCTGGCTCAACAGGTTTCTGCGCTCTGAGTCGTAACTGGATTGCGAGGTCAGTTTCTTTTTCAGCAAACGCTCTTGACGCTTCACTTCATTATCCACAATCTTGAGCTGATTCTTTTCAATCTCCAACGACATCTGCAGGTTGTTCTTTTCGATCACCAGACTGTCCAGCTCAGACTTGACTGAGGCCAAGTCGGCAGTGGCTTGAGCCACTTGCAGCTCATACTGCAACGGGTCCACTTTAAGCAATATTGTCCCTTGCTCGATGAACTTACCTCGTTCCAGCATCGGATTTTTGTAAGTAACACGCCCTTCAATCTCAGAAATCGCCTGCCACTCTTTTTGAGGACGAACATGACCAAAAGCGACGATTTGTGAGCCGATCATCCGTTCTTTTAACGTGACTGTTTCGACTAAAATAGCCCGTTCAGAAACCTCTTCCATCGGTAATGGCTTTTTGTTTTTTGCAACTACCATCAAAACCAGAAAGCCCGCCAAAAACGCGACAAAAAAGCCAAGTTTACTTTTGATCAACTTCGAGAACATGCTCATAGAAATGCCTTAACTGAGTGACTCTGATTTTAGAATGATTGTTTTTATAGCGATTGTTTTTGTTATTTTGCGCAACCGGGTATGACACCGGCAGACGCAATACCTTAGTCTTACTTTTTCGTTCGGTTAAGCAATTAAATTCACCGCAATTAATCAAGCGATTAATTAATTGTAGGCATTCACGCTAAATAAGTTCTAGCAACATCAAGTCTCACAAAAACCATTGTCTCGGAAAAAACCATTAACCACAGAAACGTCATACCTTGTGATACTTTTGTGATCTTCACGTGAAGCCTTCGCGATATCTCCTACGTATTGTTATTTCCATCATCAAACTGTTTATCAAATTCAATGTTCATCCAATAAGCAGTTAACCCGAATTTAAGTGTCCAGGCATCACTTATTTAATGGAAAGAAAAACAAAAAAACTCTAGGAGACAACATGAACACGCTTACCAAGATCGCATCCCCATTACTATTGGCTTTACCGCTTGTGGCGGCACCAGTATCCGCTGCTGAATTGAATATCGAGGTAACCAATCTTACCAACGGCATTCACTTTACCCCGCTTCTTATTACAGCACACGATGACAGCGTTGACTTCTTTACAACCGGAGTAGCTGCTTCACCAGCGCTTATCAGTATGGCCGAAGGTGGTGTAATTGACGATTTAATGACAGAAAATCCAGGACCGAATGCGGTGCATCGTGAAAATCCGGCAGGTGGACTTTTGGCGCCATCCATGAGCATAGCGACGACACTGTCCACCAACGAGCTGGATCATTTATCCATCGTTGCCATGATGCTGCCGACCAACGATGGCTTCATTGGTCTAGACAGCTGGGCGATCCCGGAAGAAGCAGGGACTTACACCGTTTATCTGAACGGTTACGATGCGGGTTCTGAGGCCAATACCGAATTACTGTCCAGCAACAGCGGCCAGGAAACCATCCCTAACCCACCACCACTAGGGTTAACAGCTCAAAACGCCAGCGGCGTTGCCAGCACAGACAATAACGAAACCGTTCATATTCATCGCGGTAATATCGGCGACATTGATGCAAACGGCGGCGCAAGTGATCTGGACAGCCGTGTACATCGCTGGTTAAACCCGGTTGCAAAAGTGGTTATCACCGTTGCTGAAGACGCTGAATAATAAGGGAAGAAACCGATGAATCACACATTAAAGAAATCCCTTCTGGTCACCCTGTTTCCAGCATTAATTGTTGGTCTCTCAGGGTGCAGTGACAACGACAGTTCAAGCAATTCAGCCCCAGGCAATAACAACATAGAATTTGAAGTGTCAGTCACTAACCTGAGTGCAAATCAGCCTTTTTCTCCCATTGCGGTTATTTACCATAAGGACGGCTATTCCGCCTGGAGTATTGGAGACGAGGCATCAAGCGGTCTGGAAGAACTTGCTGAAAGCGGCATGAACGAAGCGTTCGTTACGGAAGCGGAAAACCATGACGCTCATTTGGCAGCCATCGGAGACGATGAGTTTATTGGTCCAGGTCAAACCCATACCATTTCTGCTTCGTTCGCAAACGATGACGCAGACATCGAACTCACCTTCGCCACCATGCTGGTAAATACCAATGATGCCTTTACCGGGCTTTCCGGTTGGCACATCGGTGAATTACAAGTCGGAGAGTCATTAACGCGTTTGGCTCCAATCTACGATGCAGGCACAGAGTTCAATTCCGAAGAAGCTGGCACAATTCCTGGCCCGGCCGATTCATCCGGCATTGAAGACAGAGGTTTCAATCCTGAACGGGAAGTCAGCAACATTGTTACTCGTCATCCAGGTGTAGTCTCTCAGGGCGTTGATGGCGGTTTTGATGAGAACCCGGACTCAGTTCTGGACGAATCACATCGTTTTGATGCACCAATTGCAAAAATTGTTGTCACACGAGTGAACTGATGAAAACTTGCCCTGACGCTTTAGGTGGTTTGTCATCGTTCCCCCGTTTATTAAATGATAATAACTACCGGCCTCAGGGCAACATCATGACCACGAAAATATTAGTGATTGAAGACGATCAGGACATCAACAACCTGGTCACTATGAATCTTAATGCAATGCACCAATCCGTCACCAGTTGCCATGATGGCTTGGAAGGTTTGGAGAAAGCCCTCAGCGCCTCGCACGATTTGATCGTACTTGATCTCATGTTACCCAACATGGATGGCCTGGAAATTTGTCGACGATTACGCGCCAGCGACGTATACACGCCCATTCTGATGTTAACTGCACGGGATTCCGAAGCCGACCGGGTGATTGGCCTCGAAATGGGCGCAGACGACTACCTGACCAAACCTTTCAGCATACGAGAACTGCAAGCAAGGGTAAAAGCCATGCTACGCAGAGTCGCCCTGCTCAAGGAATCTCCCAGCGAAGAAACCCTGTCGTTCCATGACCTCGAAATTAACGTTGGCCAACGGATAGTCACCTTAGCTAATAACGCCATTGAACTGACCACCACTGAATTCGATTTATTAACCTACATGGCCCGCCGCCCTGGCCACGCCTTCAGCCGGGCACAATTACTGGACGGCGTCTGGGGTTATCAACATTCGGGATATGAACACACCGTCAACAGCCATATCAACCGTCTGCGTAATAAGCTGGAAACCGATTTGGATCAACCACAACGCATCAAAACAGTATGGGGCGTTGGTTATAAATTTGTTGAAGCCTGACCGCTTCTGCCCCTGTAAAAGGTAATCACAGTGACTGATTCATCCACAGCCAGTGCTTCTCGTGCTGAAAACGTGCCAGCCGGGCCTTCTGCTGCGTCGTCCAAAATTGAGAGCCCGGTCAGTAAAACCGTGTTTCGTTCGTTTTACAGCAAACTGGCCATGGCCTTGATCGGCAGTTTCATTGCCATTGGTATTTTACTGGTTATTTTCATCAACCAACTCAGTCAAAACTACCAGAGTGAAGTCGAACAAAAACTGCACCTCGATTTAGCCAACCATCTGGTGTATGACAACCCCCAAATGAACGGTGGAGAAATTGACCACTCATCCCTGAAAGACACCTTTCACACCATGATGATACTCGGCCCGAGTTTCGAGTTTTATTTACTCAGCCCTGAAGGTGAAATCATCACTTACGATGCAGAACCCGGCAAGGTAAAACGGGAGTACATAGATCTCGCGCCAATCCGGGCGTTTCTGGATAAAAGTGAAAACCTGCCAATCTGGGGCGACGACCCACGCAACCAAGGCCGCAAGAAGATCTTCTCGGTTGCGGAAATCAAAAACGAGCAGGGTGTACAAGGTTATCTGTACATCATCATCGGCGGAGAGCTCTATGACGGGGTGGTTGACCTGATGCAAAACAGCCACATCGCCACCATAGGTTTGTGGTTAGTCAGTGCCGCAATCCTATTCAGCATGTTGGTCACATTATTGTTGTTCGGATTTTTAACCCGTCCTTTGCGCAAACTGAGCCAGGAAATGCAGTTATTCAGCAAAGAAGGTTTTGAGCCTCATGGCCCAAGCAGTACAACCCAACCTTTAGCGCGCTGGAATGCCAATTCATCCGATGAGGTTGAGCGTTTGGGCGCCACCTTCCATCAAATGGCCAACACGCTGAGCGACCAATACGAAAAAATCAAAACCACCGACCAAGTCCGCAGAGAACTGATCTCCTACGTCTCCCACGATTTAAGAACGCCGCTGGCATCCCTTCAGGGCTACCTTGAAACCTGGCAACTTAATCACGAAAGTCTGACACCGAAAGACGCTAAGTTTTTAATTGATGTCGCCGAGAAAAACGCCAAACAAGTCAGCCGGTTAGTGGAACAATTGTTCGAGCTTGCTCACCTCGACAGCAACACCATTGAGCTGGAAAAAGAACCGGTTCCGATTGCAGAAATTGCCTACGACGTGTTTCAAAAAATGACGCTTGATGCCAACAACAAGGGCGTTGAACTGTACGTGGAAGTGGAGGACGCATCGTTGAAAGTCATGGCCAACATTGAACGTCTTGAACGGGTGTTTACCAACCTGGTCGACAATGCCATTCGACACTGCCAAGAAGGCGATTCAGTGACCATTGAAATTGATGCCAAGCCCCACAATGCGTGTGCGTTGCAAGAGGTCCAGGCACCTAAATCCGGGCGCGTTCTGATCAACGTCAAAGACACCGGCGTTGGTATTCCGAAAGACGATTTAGAGTTTATTTTTGATACCCACTACCGCGCCACCAACTCGGTGGCCGGAAAACGCTCCGGCAGTGGTTTGGGCTTGGCCATTACCCGCCGGGTACTTGACCTGCACGGTAGCCAGATTACCGTCGAGAGTGAACTGGGCAAAGGCACCTGCTTCAACTTCTGCTTAGAGAAATACC
Organism: Litoribacillus peritrichatus; assembly: GCF_039537985.1. NCBI lineage: Bacteria > Pseudomonadati > Pseudomonadota > Gammaproteobacteria > Oceanospirillales > Oceanospirillaceae > Litoribacillus > Litoribacillus peritrichatus. The sequence goes on along the minus strand of NZ_BAABBN010000007.1, from coordinate 732,968 downwards.
GAATGTCCACATAACTAACAGAACCAAGATTACGCCCCACGATACCTATTTAAACACTTAAATTCAGACGCATTTTTGCCATTTTTTGCGTCTGTATGTTGTGAATAAGTACCCCACAACCACTGTCAAAACCGGTCAACAACCATACTAAAACGACACCAATGTCGTAAATACCCAAAACTTGTCCAAAAAGACCAGTGTTAAAATTTCATTACAAAAGTTGGGTATTCCCTCACCTGAACCAGTGCTATAAAGATCAAAAAACAAACAATACTAATACTTTCGCAGGAAGCGACGGCCATAGAGTTCTCTATCGTTTTACGTCAATAGAGATCTATTCAGCCCACACAGCATTGATGCATTGAATCAATGGGGGGTTACCCGCGATGGCAGAAAAGAAATCGCCTCGCTTCATCTTATTTCTAGGTATCGCTGTTGGCAGTTTATTGCTGATGGGGTTCACGGCGCTCAACCTGAGTGCACCGGAAAACAACCAAAGTTTCGTGTCACAAATCGACGATGTTTGTGAGGGTCACCAATGCCTGCAAGAAACTTCGCCAACGGATTGGAACAGCAGCTCGTCAACAGAAGTAAAATCAGCCAACAAACCTAAACCAGCGTCAGCCGATTTTCCGTTCGCCACCAATTCCATGCAAGCACAAGTCATGCGTGTGGCGGATCTGTATGAGTCTCAAATGCACTATCCTAAATACTCCTATCCCATCAACACAGGCAACCTAGACCAGTTCATTCCAAATCAACACATAGCGTCTGCCCTGCCGCTTGTCGGTACCGGCTTAGGTGAAAATGCCTCGCTGACCTTGAATCTTGATAAATTTAACTACTTCTGGGGCGACACCATCGTACCGGTCGCCGCTCTGGTGTTAGGCGAGAACGACCCGCAAATTACCAGCGCTCGGTTTACACTCATTTCCGAAAGCGGCAAGACCATGGCCACCGTGGAGCAACCAACAATAAAACAAACGCAAGTGATAGCTGAAATCCCGCTTTCTACGGTGGGCACCAGCGACGAGCAAGACTACTTCCTGATTGCCGACGTCTCTTCGGCTCATTCAGGCGATCGATACGAAGTACGAACATCACTCCGGATCGGACACATGGTAGGAGAAATAACCGGAGTCGAGAAAAGTGACCTGGAAGGTTCACACTTACTGATTCCAGTGGAACTCAGTCTGGAGGACGAAGGTTACTACTTGATCAGCGCTAACTTGTATTCCGAGCAGGGCGAACCACTGCTGAATCTTAGCCATAAAGGCAAGTTATCCAAATACGACGACCAAATCACCCTCAAAGCCCATTACAGCGCTTTATCTGCCAGCGGTAACGAAGGCCCATACAAGCTGGGAAATTTCGAGTTAAAGAAATTGCCTTCCAAACCCGGCGATTCAACCGGCTTTGGCAAAGTACCGGATTCAACGTTTTCAGTGAACGGTTTCCCGTTCAAAGAGTTTGATCAAACGCCCTACTCCAATCCTCAAGCCGAGGCCCGAGTCGAGTTTTTAAGAACATTATCCAACGCCCAGGGTTAAACAACGGCGATGGATATGTAAGGAAAACAGTTCACGGAAGGACATTGCTTTACCACAAGCACGAAACCTCAGGGTTTCAACAATAAAAATAAGAGAGTAAAAAATGTACAAAAAAATTGCTTTATCAGTCTGCATTGCATCTGCGGGGATGCTTGCGGCTTTGCCTGCAAATGCACAACTGGCAGGTAAGAACGTAATCGCAGTTCATGGCTTTCAGCCGGGCAACCTGACAAGTGGAAATCTTTCACAACAACAGGTTGATCAGAACGGTGAAAGTTATTGGTCGGATTTCTGGCTTCAGCACGCTGAAGCTCGTATCGACTGGGACTCGAACGACAAAATAGAAGGGGAAACGGCACAACGCATTTATGACAAAATCTCTGAGTTTTCACGCTCAGGACTTTGTGACCAAGGTTGTGTCATCGTAACGCACTCCACCGGTGATTTGGTGACGCGCTATATGCTGGAAAATCAAGATCACTGGCTGCAATCTCAAGGCTTAGAGCCGTTAAATATCTTAACGGTGCTCGACTTTGCAGGTGCCGGTGGTGGTACTGAGCTGGCGGACACTGCTTATCAGGTCGCTAATAACAATTCCTGGTACATGTGGCCGTTAAAAGAAGCCGTTGAAGCCTTCATGGGCTTTGAAGTCAAAGCCAGTAACATGGGCGTATTGTATAACCTGCAGCCCAACGTAGCTCGTAACACAGCGACGTCGGCAACGGACGTACCTCGCCTTCGTATGGTTGGTGCCGGTTCGGCTTACGGCGGCTTAACCAAGCCATTCATTACCGGTTCGGACGATGCGGTAGTGCCTTTGCATTCAGCCTGTGGCGCAAGTTCTGCGGGTGCCTACGACAGTTGCCTGAGCAACCTGGCAATGGACGGAGAGGTGACAGGCCAAAGCGCACCGAGCGGTTTCTACACCAATCATTACCCTCTGGTGATGGCGGAAGGCGCAAATCACAGTGCGACCATCAACAACGACACGGGCAATGTAATGACCGCATCCACCAGCAGTTTCTCCGCTGGCGGTTTGACGATGAATGTGTCGCTTCAAACCAAAGAAGAAAAGGCTTGGTGGCAGCTTTGGGGCAGCGGTGATAAATACACCACGATCTCCAACTCTAAAAACCAGGCTATGTCCTCCTTGGTATTTAACAGCATCGACTGATTCGGCGCTGAACAGACAAGCCTGTGGCTAGGCAGGTTTGTCTGTGGTTTATATGTGCAGTTGCATGGATTCCTAAAAATTCACTGGCGTATTACGGTGCATTACACCATAGCGTTGACGGTACTCGCTCATGGTCATGCCCAGCGTTTTCTTAAACAACCGCCGAAAGGAGCTGACGTCTTCGTATCCCGCATCCCAAATCAACGAATTGGCTTGTTTATTGGTGGATTCCAGCCCTCGCCGAACAAACTCTATTCTTAAACGCTGCAAATAACTGATCGGTGTTTCTCCGGTAATCGATTTAAACCGGCGACTGAGCTGCCGCTCACTGATGGATATTTGTTTCATGAGTTCAGGAAGTGCAACGGGCTCCTGAAAGTTGTTTTCCAATAAAGACTGCAGCTGTTCCACATGAGCGTCTTCGTGCGTTCGGCTTGGCATAAACATGGAAAACGGTGTTTGCTGATTTTGAGTGGGTTCGATCAACATCATCCGCCCTGTTTGCAACGCCAATTCACGGCTATGAAACCGCTCCACCAGATACAAAGTCATCTGATTCACGGCAGTGGCCCCACCAAAACTGATGATGTCGCCATGATCAATCATCATCTGGTTCATATCGAATGGCTGTTGTGAAAACAACTGGCGAACACCGCCATCCATCATCCAATGGGTGGTTAACGTCCGTTCTTGAGCAATGTTGGATGCCGCAATTAAGAAGTTGCCACTGCAACTGGCAACGATCACAGTGCCTTGTCTGTGCCAACGTTTAATTAAGTCTATCCGGTCTTGTGAGGCGGTCAGTAATGCGGCCAGTTTGTCCGGGTTCGCCGTAGCCTCAATCATACCGGGAATCACCAGGATATCAGGTCGATCGTTCACATCGATGGGCTGAATGTTTGAAATCTGAAAGCCGTTATACGCCGTGTGTTCTCGCTTAGTTCCGATCAGCTTAAACGGAAAAGCATCTTGCTTGAGGTTGGTTTTTTTTCGTAGGCAGTAGTTAGCCGCAATTAATGTGTCCACCAACGAAAAAATTCCGGACGCCTGACAGCGATCTGCCACCAAAACCTGAATTGAAACGGGCTTTAGCGCTTCGGGTTTTACGTCTTTTATCAATTGCATAACTTCACTCCGGCATTTACTTGAAAACAGTTTAGCGTTTATGAATCTCAATCAAAGCGTCATTAATGACAACAGGCAGGCTGAATAAGACATCTCAAATCCCCCAATAAGTCCAATATGACCATAAAAATGCCTTAAATGACAACCAGGATAACAGCCCTTGTTCGATATGCTGTGTTCAAACCTTCTTTCAAAGCAAAGTAATTGAGCTAAGTTTGCCGGAGAAATACTATGAACAGCCAAGCTTTACATTCCGAAACCCGTCTTACACCACAAAGTGTACAGCCATTACCCACCACCGAACCTCAGTGGTATGAGCAAATTCATCAACACATCGGCGCTCAGAAACAGCCCGGTATTTATCGCTGGATCAGTAAAACATTAAACACAACGAACCTGATTTCAACAAAAGTTGCAGGCTCCCTCGCTCATAAAATCTGGTTTACACCTCAAAACCGCCCTATGAGCGAGACAGACAAAACCTGGTTAAAGAAGTCCATAGCGGAACACCTGACAATGAACGGCTCGCAAGTACCGGTTTACCGCTGGGGCACAGGCCCTTTGGTGTTATGCGTGCACGGTTGGGGTGGTCATTCGGGCCAGTTCAGACAGCAGGCAAATTCATTGGTTGAACAAGGTTATTCAGTCATCAGCTTTGATACACCGGGACACGGTTTTGCGGAAGGTAAAACATCCAACCTGGAAGAAACAAGTCAATTGATCTCCATACTTGCTCAGCAATATGGCGAGTTTGAAGCCATCATTGGCCACTCCATCGGGGGCCTGGCGGCCAATAATGCCATCAATAACGGCGTGCAAGCCAAGTGCACCGTGTTCTTAAATACCCCCATGTGTTTGGATCATATCGTTCAGGCATTCAAACACCAACTAGGGCTGGCGTCAGAGGTGGTCGATCAACACCGAAAGTTAATGGAGAATAAGTTCAACGTGGGGTTTTGGCAGGAATACGACCTCCGGGTTTCCACCACCCGAACGCCGACTTTTTATTGTTACGACCAACAAGACGACCAAGTACCACCCAGCGTAGGTCACTACTTGGCTGCGCTTCACCAAGGCAGCAAATTAGTGATGACAGAAAAGCTGGGGCACAACCGAAGTGTTCGAAACCCGGAAATCATTGGTCAGATCAGCCAGTTCATTCAGCAAACGCAGACAACGACGATGGCATAATAATTCGAGCTCAATAGCCCACACCTAATTCCCGAACCTTGTTCGACTGTGGCACTAAAGATCATTGAAAGCTTGCCACACGCCTGTTCAGCTTGAGCAGGCTTTTTTATTCAGTGAGTAACATGATTCTTTCTTTGACGCTTCACCCGATACATTTCTTGATCCGCTTTTTCCACCAGGTTTTTAACATCCAGACCTTCTTCATCCACCACCACACCGCCAATGCTGACGCTGAGTTGGCGACCAAAGGACAACTGCTGTTTGCTGATGTAATCTTCCAGGCGATGAATCAAAGGTTTCAGCGTATTATCTTCCCCTAACAGCACCAACGCCGAAAACTCATCCCCGCCCAGTCGCGCGGAGGTATCGCTTTCGCGAAGGCAGTGACTCAGGCACTCTGCCAAACGGATGATGGCCTCATCCCCGGCGTCATGGCCGATGTTATCATTAATCGTTTTTAAATCGTCCACATCCAAATACAACAAGCCCAACCGCTGATGCATTCGGGTTGCCATCTTAAGCTGCCGCTGAGCCAGGAAATTAAACCCTCTGCGATTATAAAGGCCAGTCAATTCATCGGTAATGGCAATTTCTCTTAACGACTCATTCTGCTCGACCAAAGCCAGGTTCGCTTCCACCATATTGCGAAATTGAGTCACCAGTCTCCGGTACATGGAGTCGTAATGGGTGACCTTATAATCCATCACACAAATACTGCCGAAGGGTTTGCCGTTTGGCCAAAAAATGGGATACCCCAAATAGGAAACGAAACCGTCAAGCACCTCCGGGTTATCGGCCCAAACAGGGTCCTGAGACGCGTCAGGAACGTACAGAGATCGATTCGAGTGAATCACCTTTCGGCAAAATATATTTACATCCTCTTCAATGACCATCCCCGCTTGATAAGGGTTCTGAACATTACTTGAAGCAACGATCGCCATAAACCCCTTGTCCGTATACTGAACAATGAAACCTGCAGGCGCACGACAAACCTCTGCCATCACATCCACAACTTCTTGCCAATGTTTCAGCATTGTCTGATGATCTTCCGATTCATTAATCCAAACTGACTCATTCATAACCGACACCTAAAACCACTGCCTACAACCGCTGTCTACAACCAAACTAAAACCCCGGTTAAGTAGTTATAAATTTAGCTGGATTATTCTGGGTGTTGAGGCCTTTCGGATAGGCGGTGCGAGAAACGCCCGCCTCTCACACTCGGACTGGGGGACGTAAGATACCATCAACTAAATTAATGCTTTAGATTCATAGAGATGTCCGCAGTAAATACCACTTCGCCGTGCGTATCTTTGATAACCACAGGCACCACAACGTTGCCTTGTGTGTGCCAATCCACGTTCGAACCGTCTGCAATCGCAACCAAATCTGTTTTAGCTTTTTTAACGTATTTGACCGTCATCTCGGCAGGAATCCAACGACTGCCTTTCGGAATCGACACATCCGTCATGGTGCCGCCGGCCAACTCAGCCATATTGCACATGGCAATGGCATGCACCGTTTTTAAGTGGTTCTGAACGGAGCGCCGGTTTTTCATTTTCACTTCACAGTAGCCCGGTCTGAGTTCCGTCATATGAGGCTTAATCGAGCCAAAATAAGGCGCAATCACGCACACGGCTTTAGAGAACAATTTCGTCCCTTGAGGTACAGACTTAAACTTATTAAATAATTTCAGTGCATCCATAACAGCTTCTCTCTTACCTGCTCATATTAAAATCAATTGAATGTTGGTCATACATCGCACGACGGATCAATAATCACACAAACTAGAATTAAATTCTAGAATAATATTCTACAATTTAGTCAGATAAAGCTTGTATAATGCCCCTACGTCATCAACATCGCCTTTGAGCATCACAGACCAACGGAAACCACAGTGCCAACGCCAGAGAAACCCAGAGCCAAAACACTCGAAAAGAAACAGAAAATTTTAGGTATCGCTCTGGATTGCTTTGTCAAACACGGCGTTGAGGCCACCACCATCGAAATGATTAAAGACGCATCGGGCATGAGCGTGGGCAGTCTTTATCATCACTTCGGTAATAAGGACAAAATCGCAGCAGCGGTATTTATTCAAGGCATGTACAACTTTGGCCAATTAACCAGAGCGTACCTGGCCAAAGTAAAAGACAATCACGGTTCGGCCAAAGATGGCATCAAAGCGATCGTTTACGCCAATGTAGATTGGATTTCAGATAACCCGGACTGGGCTAAGTTTGTATTCCACCACAGAACAACGGTGGCCAAAGGCGATTCCGACGGTAAACTCAGAAACGACATCAACGTCTTTTTCAGTGACTTAATCGAATGGTTCAAACCGTTTATTTTGAAGGACGAGATCAAACAATTACCCATTGATGTGATCTCATCATTGATCTCCGGGCCAACCCACGACTACGCAAGACATTGGCTGGCCGGAAGAAACCCAGTGCCGCTTAAAGAGCATAGAGAAACGTTTGCTGAAGCGGCTTGGTTGGTTTTAAGGAATGATGGTTAAACGTGAACCATGCTTTAGTTCTGAAGCATATAGATCATAAATATCGGATCATTAAAATTAGTCAGTAATAACTGCTTCGAATCCTTTTAATAATGCAATCCGAGAAAAACTTGAAGGAGGTATCACTGAATGATGAGTAGGAACTATCGGTAGTGAAACTCTCAACCAACCTGATGTGTATACATCATCATAAGTTCCTTCACTATCCACAATTTTAATAGCCCAACTACCATGATACTTGAAATCACTGTAATGTAAGTTTCCCAAACCTTCAGGCTGATAATCAGAGGGCAGTTCTAAACTCAGCCTATAGTCTCGTTTATCTGGCATTATAAAATCCCAAGCGTCGTATCTATTGTTTGGAAGTTTATAGGTATCTCTTCCTGCAACAAAACGAAATTCCTGACCACTCACATCGTACGGTTCACTATAGTCTGTAATTAATCCTTCTAAAATAAAAGGGTCTTCTATTGGTTTAACAACTTCAATCTCGGTAATACCAACTGATAAAGGATGAGTAACACCCCAAAAGGAATAATCATTCTGGCCTCCACCTGGTATTGATTCATAGTTGACAGCTTCAAATAGAACCGGCGTTATACTAGGTTCTTCAATTAAAGATATTTGATTGTTTATAGCTAATTCAAAAAAAGAGAAATAAGAAATATATTTCTGGTCTAATTGATAAGAAATCGAATTACCAGTCTGATATGGGTTATTAAATGTAATTGGTCGGCCTAACTTCGAGAAATTTTGAAAATCTATCGATAGATCATTTCCTTGTGCTTCTAAACTGGTTTCTGGAATATCTAAATACTGAACACCGCCAGTGAACTCATTTAATTGACTAAAAAGTAATGTTTGTTCTTTTCCATCAGGCAAATCACAAATTTCTAGATCAGTATAAGTCACCTGATCAATATCACTTCCTTTGAATGAATATGGTCGATTTGCCCTAAAGTCCGTTGTTTCTGAAACCGAAACAACAGCATTGTATCTATCACAGTTGCAGCCTGTCTTATCAAAGTCATAAAAAAGAAAGGTTCCTAAATTCCCAATGGGATAGTCTGCTAATACGGTAATATTCAAATTGCTATTATCAGAATTCTTCTTAACAATCATTAAATTTGCTCTAGACTCTTTTAAACTTGTATCTAATATCCCCTCCTCATTTGGCTTATGACGAGAAATTAATTCTCCAAGACTGTTGTAAACTAGAACTTCATATTCACTAAAAGCTGTTCTTTGATCACATATATTCACAGTTTCCATAGCTAAACGAAACGGATACGTTTCGCCTGCCGATTCTGGCTCACTGCCAGACTCGCCACCTGAGCTGCTGCACCCAACCAAAAATACCAACAGCCCTAACATTACTAATTGTTTCATTCGAACTACTTTTCCAACCGTTTAAAAAGCGGGCAATTGTACAGGCCGAGCCAAAATAAAAATACTAATAAGTCTCTTCATCCAAACAAAGATTTACCCTCTCTCAGATATCCGTATACTACGCGCCCGTCCATTGTTATCTAATGAGTGTCTAGCTGTATGAGCACGCCCTTTTCTCGTCGTTTTCAATTAGTGGTCGATCAACTGTGCCAAGGAAATAAAAAGCAGTTTGCGGAGTTAACCGGCAAGTCCGCGTCCCATATTTATAAGATTTGCCGTGGGATGAGTCGTCCTTCGATGGCTTATCTGCAAGCGCTATACGACGAGTTCAAAGTGGACCTGAACTGGCTACTGACTGGGGAAGAAAGCTCTGCGCAAAAGGCAGGGACAATGTCCAGTAAAGACCTGGTATTTGCGCCTATGTTTGATGTCGAAGCCAGTGCGGGTTCGGGTACTCTGGTGCAGAGTGAGGAAGCCGTCGAGAACTTCGGCTTCAACAAAAGCTGGTTATCTTCCCATTTACGAGTGTCTTCTGATGACCTTGCGTTTGTCACCGTCAACGGCGACAGCATGTTACCCACACTTGAAGACGGCGACATGATTCTGGTGGACATGTCCCAACAACAGGTCAATCGCGAAGGCATTTACCTGATTCATACCGAAGATGGCTTGATGACCAAGCGTTTGAAAGCTGACAAAAACGCATTAAACGTCATCAGCGACAACCCGGAATACCCTTCATGGACCATTGACCCGCAGAATGCAGAGCAACACCGCATAGCAGGAAAAGTGGTTTGGAACGGCCGTAAAGTTTAACCGCCCGTCGAGGTATTTCAAATCAAGCATCGACCTTTTCCTTGATGCCTATCAATTTCCTCGTCATTGAACGCTGTACACTAAACAGCCATTCAAGATGAAATTGGTAGACCTTATGCCTCCCAAGCAAGCGAAGAAACACATACTCCAAAAAATCTCAGGCGTTGCTGCCGTCCTTTGTTTCATCGCTATGATCGTGTGCGGGGTGTTGCTCGCCTTTGCCGGTGAAGATGCCTCAAAGGTCTACAAGGCCAGTATGCTGGCTTCAACCCTGTTCTTTTTCATGGTCAGTGCCGTATTAAGAATTATGGCGACCACCAACTTGCCAAGTTTTAAATTTGACGAAAAGTAAGTTGAAGACAAGAGCCTGATCGCCAAACACAAAAAAGCCCACGTCATTGCAGAGGTGGGCTATTTATGTCTTAGCTAATTATCTTACTAGCAAAGGTATTTACCAGTTCCGATTACCTAAACTATCCAAGGTTAAATTCCCGTCGCCACTTTGACTTCCTTGCGGTACGGCAGTCAATAAAACACACCCGGTTAGTTCATTGTTCGGTGCTACTTCATTACACTTACTGGCTTTTAACTTATACACACCATTTTCAGACGGTAAGTTCGTTGCAACGTTATAACCTAATTTAGTTAAGTCCGTCACATACGTTAAGTGAAACCCCTCTGTGTAATAACGCTCCTGAGCCTGCATCACACTCGTCAGTAACTGGCGCGCTTCCGTTCGCTTATTCACCGTCACTTGCTCATTATATGAAGGCAAGGCAACCGCTGCGATAATCCCCAGAAGCGCAACCACAATTAACAGCTCAATTAAGGTAAAACCTTTCATCATTGATTTATTCATATTCTAACCAATACGTTGTCATCAAAGGTGTGTTGTTCACAATATCCGTACAGTAAGGGCCAAAGCACAGAATCGGGCTGGTTGTCTTAACCTTTTCCGTTGTACCGTCTTCACCCTTAGAAACTTCTGACTCCTTCGGTGTAAAGATGACACTCGGATCAGCCGCAATGCCTTGCTGCTTCAAAGTCATCATACGATCAACCGTACCGGAACTATTGTTAGTAATGAATTCACCCTCATCATCCAAGGCAAATACAGCCGTTGCATCGATCACATTGACAGCATAAGCCCGGTTACTGCCTAAGTCGGTACCACAGGTTTCCGTCGCATTTTTTGGCGTAAAGGCGGTAAAGAACAAAGTACCATTAAAGGTGAGCGAGTCAGACAACACCTTTTCATTGGCCTGCATCGCAAAGTACCAACCGTTTTTAGACTTTAAATTGTCTCGTGCGATGGACTTGGTCCCTTTCGTTGTAGCTGTATCCCCTGTGCCTGTCTGAAGTAAGTTGCTGGACGCATCGTATAAATCCGTTCTGGTTAGCAAGTGCGTACTTTTCAATTCTAAATCATCTTCTCTTACAGCCACATACTCATAGTTCTTTGGCGGTAGCTCAGTCACATACGGGTCCCAAATCGAGAAGAACTTATCTGAATCATCGGTGGTCAGAGGGTGTGCCCGATAACCTGAACCCAGTGAAATAGTCAGGAACGCAGAGCCCTTAGGAGGCGCTTCTCTTTCCTCATCACTCGCATCGGACGGTAAGTCATCTCTGGTGGATGGGGCAAAGTTCACTCTGAATGAAGCGCCACCTCTTGGGTTGAATAATGCCACATCCGGGCGATTGTAGAATCGCGCTGGGTTAGTTGAGCTGCCATTGCCTAAGTCTGCAATTTTGCCGCCGCGCGCTTTTGACAAGTCATCTTCAACAAAATCAAAACGCCATACGCCACCGCGAACATCAGCGGCCACTACAAAATCGGTTAAGCCATTGTTATCCAAGTCACCCAATGTTAAATCAGCCGGGAAGCTGTAATCCATCCCCGTCATTCTTAAATCGTGCGATGCATCCGGTCCGGCAGACCATAGTCTCTGACCTGTCGCAGCATCGACCACGAACACTGCTCGGCCAATGGTATCTTTTTCAGTTTTTACCCCGCCAGATATTTCATCCAGAGCGTCCTCACTATCCGCTAATCTATCACGTAAAACGACTAGCTCTTCATCTAATATTTTTAGATGATCTTCCTTATCCTGAATAGCCTCTTCAAGGTCACCTTTAGCTTCTCTAGCTAAATCAATTGCATCTTTATGGGCCTGATCAGCTCGTTCCTGCGCTTCTTTAGCTCTCTTAAGAGCCTCTTCTTCCTCTGAAACATCCCCACCTCCAGAAATTTGATCTTCCAGATCATAAACAATATATTGCTTCTCTTGCTCTATATTTTCTAATGTTTCTAACTCTTGGCGAAGCTGGTTGAGTTCATTGCGCTTTTTTGTGTACTTATCCCGTTCAAAGAGCCATGCCCAAGGATTATCATCAAACCATTGATTAATTATGTCTATTTCTATTTGTTTTTCAGCAACATTATCCTTAGCAATCTGTAACTCATTATTCGCTTGATTTAACTTCTCTTGAAGTTCAGGATCAGCCCCTTTAGCTTGATCCAATGCTTTTTGTTTATCAGCCACTAACTGAACGGCTAAATCAAAATCGGCCTTTCGGTCAATAACATCCTGCTCTGCTTGATCTAAAGCAGATTGTTTATTTGCTATAACAGCATCAGCGGACGCTGCAGCAGAACCAATCGCAGAAATTTTAGCGTTCACAGCTTCTTGGGCATCTTTAACGGCTTGCTGCCTTTTTGCCAATTCAAAAGGGTCAACATTTGTATAGGCAGGGTCTTGATTTCGATCGTAACCACCGGCAAAAATCAGTACTTGTTTTTCTGTGCCATTCACTTTCACCAGGCCTTCCGTTGGCTTAGACCAGGTTTGACCCAGCTCTGCAAAATCACCTGTTTCGCCATTAATAACCCACTTAAGCACAGGTTTTGAGGTATCGCCCGTCACATCCACCGCATAATAGTTATGACCACCACGGCGCATACCTACAATCAGGTAAGTTCGGTTATTAACTGTAATAGGTGTGATATCACCATCCAGGCCATAAACTTTGCCAAGGCCGACTTGATTCTCATAATACTTTTTTAGATTTGGCAGTAAGTCTTGAGGTATGAAGGCAAAACGCTCTGTGCCGTCTTCAGTATTAATACCGTGCAGGTAACCCATGTTATCGCCGTAATACAAGGTCTTACCAATTACGACTGGCTGACTGTGCAGCGGGTCTGCCAAATAATGTGAAGCAGCCCCTGAATCATTCTTACCTCCCGCCCAATCTAACAGCTTCTTATGATAAGCATCTGTCTCGTCAGCAATACGCAGCATTTCTTTGGTTAAATCACTGTTCGAGTAGGAAAGCGCATTTGAAGAGTCGGATAAATCGGACGAAGATCCAGTATTGGTATAAACCGTTCTGTTAGCAGTTAAATTCTCAGCGGCACCACCTTTACTTACCGTCTTGCCATCTGTTTCAGAAGACCACCAAGATTTAGCATTGTCTTTAAAAAAGCCAGTATCCTCATCCACGGCATCATTTTTATTTACGTCCGTAATGGTGCCAGAAGCATCAATTCTATAACGCTTAATATTACCTACCCACTGAGCCTCACTCTGAGGCTTGAATAGCGCGAAATACACCTCCTCTCTATGCTCAAGACGGTTTGCAGCATTAATGGAAACCACCGGTGCAGTAAAGGTCGCGGCTTTATCTTGGATTTCATTAAAAATGTCTTGTAAAGCAGCGCTCAAACCCGCTGCGCCTGATGGCGTATATGCCTTAGCATTAGGGTCATCTTGACCATGTCTGGCTACAGAATTAAGTAGCTTTTCTTCATTACTACCTTCTTTAAAGCCAAACCCTATTGGATAGGTTGTTATTCTCTGAGTTTTATCAAGCTTTGAGTTATCAATTACATCAGTATTACGAAGGTAATAAGCCAGTTCATCCATGCAGCCGCCATTACCACTGCAGCTTGCACTCAACCCATCACCAGTAGATCCAACACTCTTATATAAAGTTTGAATATCTGAGTTAGAGCCCTCATCAAATGTAGGAGCTCCATCAGTGAAAACAATTATATTATTATCAAGTTGGCATTCATTAATAATTGGAGACCTATATGTACCATTATTAAGAGAAGACTGAACACTTTTAGATGAACTTGCACTCTGTATAACCCTTACCCAATCACCATCTCGATTATAATAGCCTGTCTCATCACTTGTATTATGATACTTTGGGGGTTTACCCATATAGTATAATGCAGCTTCATGATAGGCTTCACTCAATGGAGTCCAATTAGGTGTCCCAAAATTATAAAGTTTTTCAATAAATTCTTTTTTGGTTGTTGCCACTCCATTAGCATCTACCAGATCAATATCTTCAGAAGCTAAAGAAACTTTCCCCCCTGCTATTTTATTGTACTCCATGAGAGAAATATTGATTTTGTCTGTTTTTAAAATCAAATCAGTAGCAACATCTTTAACCAACTGCATCCGAGTTAAAGCTTTATAGTCTTTATGGTTAAACGGGGTATGATACTGCGAAGAGATGTAGGACGGAATCGGCGTGTACTCACTTCCATAAGTATCTGGATTGGTAATTCGCACTTTACCATCCATACTACCTGACGTATCAATAAGCAAGAGGACATTTGATTTCACGCCATTGGAAGGAGCTACATAAATCTCTGTATCATCCGCAGTTACTCCACCAGAGGAAAGCAACACTAATAAAAAAGCCACTAACTTTGGCATTACACTATATTTTAGATTAGTCATGAACTTCACCCTTAGAGACCTAGTAGATCATTATCATTCGTGCAGTTTTGGTAAGAGGATCAAAAATCACCCCTGTTGCAGAACGACTTATATTTTCTAATTCTCTAAGATCATTGCTAATCTTTCCGTTCTTCTTTATTTCCAATGTCTCATCAAACAATAAAATTTTATCTGGACAACTTTGACAGGTACTCACATACAAAAGACCACTTTTTCCTCCTGATGAAAGGCCAACCTTTATACTTGCGATTTCGTAAACCTCTTCAAGAGGAGCACCATAGCCCTCTAGGTTATTTTCTGCACTCACCAAACCCGGCACCATCAATACCAGAAACACGCACGCAGAAATTGCTCGTGTAAATGTCCTTACGTTCATAAGTTTCTACCCTTAATCACTATTCAATAATTCTGTTGAAAGTCTTACAGGTCCCGGCTTAATCCATAAAACCCGGCCTATTTATAATTTTTTCGTTTTATTCTTGAGGTACGATCAGAATCATCCCCTGGGATTGATCAGACGTAATATTGCTGTTATTCAGCGTGGTTGAACTTCTCAAGTCGTAACCGTATCCAGTGAATTTCCCAAATGAGGAACCCGGAGCAACCATTTCGCCGGTGAAAGTCAGCGCCACTGTTTTAGTCATCCCGCTTTGAGCTGATTCTAAGGGCGGCTGTACAGCAACAGGCGCATTCAACCAAGCTTTTGGATTTGGACTTTTTAGCCATAAATCCACCGCATTATACAGCCACTGATAATCGAATCTTTCGTAGTAATCAACCTGGCTATGCAACTCAGTCTGAGTGGCCTGAAAGATACTCTGACGAATTTGAACGTTCTTCGCCATTTTTTCATCTAACAGAGAAGTGCTCATGGTAGAAACAGCCAACACCGTCAGTACAAATAAAATAACCAGACAAAATAACAACACAGAGCCTTGTTGATTCTTCATGGTATTCATAGGCTTGTTCATCATGTTATATGTTCTCGTTTACAATTGCGCTGACGGCGTTAACGTTATTCATACTGACGGTCGTTTCGTATAAAACCCGCGTTCTGGTATCCGTAAATGTGAATAAACCGGCGTCCAATACGGCATAACTTTTTTGCGATCGATTCCCGCTGCCTTCGCCATTGGCCCGCGCCAATACGGCGATTCGAACGCGTTTAATCTTTCGCCAGTCGGTTACACGATCCGCCGAAATATAACGAAAAAGAAAACGGTTAGGATCACCATCAATGCCCGTGCCCGAGATTTCACCATACAGTACTTGTAAAGTATCTATACCCGCCACCAAAGGTTGGGCAGTACTGTTTACCATCCATGTTTTAGTGTCCGGATCATAACCTCTGCAATACAAAGTCGGCATATCATCGTTTGCACTGTCTTTTGCCACCCAATACACATTCGCAATCACGGAAGAAGCGCTTGGCGTCGCCACACCGGTACAATCTCTGTCATCAACTGGGTCGAATTGCAAAGCAATCCGATCGCTGCCTGCAATCAATTGGGTTCTGGCGGCGTCCGTTGCATCCGTCATAGGGTTGACAGACTCATCACCATTGCGCGTACACCATCCTTCAGTTACGTTGCAATCCGAACTTGCACTCACGGTATCTGCGATCAAATCTCTGTTCTCACCCAAAATGGCATTCGGCATAAGATCGATAACCGGGTCCCCGGAAGAGTAACCAGCCATTCGAATATCATCTGTTAGAATATTCATTGCATAACGGCCATTTTCTTCAGCTCTGCCCAAAAAGTCGGCCATCATAAATGTTTGCTTATTGGCTAAAAACACCTGAACCAAGCTGGCAGTCAGAATAAGCCCCAGCAGCATAGCAATCATTAACTCAACTAAGGTCATACCATTCTGCGACAGAGTTTTGATTTTTAAATTCTTAATCACTAATCACTACTCCGTTATTAAGGTCTGAAATCAAGACTGATGCTCTGGTTATAATTTTTAGCGTCATTCGCTTTACCCTCACCTCTACCCAACCAAGTCGAGTTGATGGTATAGGTTGAAGCGGATTGGCAAGGATCAGCATCGCAGGAGACACTTAAAACAGAAGAGTTGTCTACTGCCATAAAATCTCTCAGGCTGCTCTTATTCTCATCCTTGTTTGTATATCCACAACGAAGCTCCCACAAATCATACGTTGCCATTTGTTGCGCATTACAAGTATTAGCAACAGTAACCTTCTTACCCGTTGCCTGATCGTAATAGTCACTGCATAGGCGCGCGGGCGCAGCAGCGCATAAATTCGCATTATCAGATGCGGTTATATAATCGTTCTGGGATATACCGTCCGGATTACTTCGCATACGCTCGGCCAATTCTTGTGTCAACCATATGGCTTTACCACGTTGACCACTGTCCAGGCTGCCTCTCAAAGCGTTTGCCTGCATTGCGGCTAAACCTAATAAACCGACGGCAAGGATTAAGGAGGTAATCAGTATTTCAGTCATACTGAACCCTGATTGACGTGTTCCCACACTCAATTTACTTTTTACAATCAACATGAGCGATGTTTCCTCTTACCATGACTCGGCCAGTTCGTGAAATAGTGATCGCATTTCCCAGGACAGATTGCTTGGAATCACATACAAAGAAGGTCACATCATTGTTTTCTCTCAACGAGCCATCTGCGTTGAAGCTTAACCAGTTTTCGCCATCTTTTGTGCTCTTCAGACTCACCGTCGGGTGTGCATCAACTTCCCTTCGTACCAACACATCTTCAGAAGCCTTGTAGTGAGAATTACCACCGGAAGCATCAACAAATATCTCCCAGCCGCCACGCCACTGTGAAATGCCGCCTTTGTTTGAAAGAGTGATGATTTGATTACGCGTTACGGCTTCACTTCTGGCATAACGAATCGACGCAGCCAACCTATTGGTTTCTCCACTGACATTGTTGTTCTGAATGATTGTTTTCATTGCAGGAATGGCAAAGGTAAAAGTAACAGCAACTACGGCCAAAACGACCATAAGCTCAACTAATGTAAAACCTTTTTGTGACATGGAACGATCCCTGTACAATTATATGGACTCTAGTGGCAACCTTCTTTAATCGGCGCTAAAGAGAAGTTGATCAATAAACGGGCAGCAAGGATATAGTGACTTCCATGAAATGTCCAAACCGCCTATCTACCTTTATGCCAATTATCGGCAAAACCTTCCACCAAAAACGGCATGCATAGTGCTTCCCGTTCGATTTTATTTATAAAAACATCTTATAAAACGGGACATTATATTTATCAGACGAGCATACGATAATACCGCGCGATAGCCTAAGCAGGTCAAAGATTTCAGCTCAAAATTTGAACTAAGTCACACTAATTAACTAAAAAGTACAGTCTACAAAAGCTTACAATTTTTACACTTTGACACACTTGATTATGATCAAAAAACAAACACAAAAAAGCCCACGTCATTGCTGAGGTGGGCAAACGGTTTGAGCACAAACCTAAAAGAATTTGTTAGCCTCGTTGGAATGGGTAAATTGAACCCAGTTTCAAAAGCTGAGTTAACTCATCCAACGCCGTTCGGGATTCCACCAAAAGGTTCGGATCGGCCAGTTCTTCCGGCGACACACGATCGCGATAATGCTTCTCTACCCAAGCCACCAAGCTGTCATAAAGCGCATCCGACATAAGGACGTTTTGGTGAACTGCCGACAGTTCGGTCTGGTTCAGTGCCACACGCAATCGAAGGCAAGCAGGCCCACCGCCATTCTGCATACTCTGTTTGAGGTCAAATACCTTCACTTGTTTGATCGGGGTATTCATCGTAACCAGCGCGTCTAAATAATTAGACACCGCCGGTACTTCACGGCATTCATGTGGCACCACCAAGGTCATATAACCATCATCGTGGCTCAGCAGCTGGCTGTTGAACAGATAAGATCGCACCACATCCTGAACACTCAGGTCTTTGTTCGTTACCATCACAGGCACAAAGTTAGCGTGTACCAACTTACGGTCTATTTCTTCCATCACTTGATGCGAGTTCATAAACGCTTCTTCGTGATAGAAAAGTACGTTGCCGTTACCGACCGCAATCACGTCATTATGAAACACACCTGCGTCAATGGTTTCCGGCTTCTGTTGGGCATACACCACTTGGTCAGCTGATAAACCATGTAGCCGGGCAATGGCCCGACACGCTTCCAACGTTTGTCGTGCCGGATATTTCTTTGGTGCTGGCGCGCTTTCACGAAACGCTTCGCGCCCATAAACGAACATTTCCACGCCCGGTTGATCGTAACTGCCGCAAAAACGGGTATGATTGGCCGCACCTTCATCACCGAATTGTGCCACAGCAGGCAATGCCGGATGGTGGGCAAAGTAATGATCGTCTTTAAAAATTGATTCCAAAATGCGGGTCGTGGTTTCATGCTCAATCGAGCGATGCACTTTGGCGTTCAGGTTGGCCGCTGTGAAGTGCACTTTTCCATCTTGAGTATCAGCACTGGGTGACACCGTCGCGGCGTTCGCTGTCCACATGCAAGACGCAGAGCTGGCTGCCGCCAGCACAATCGGTTCCTGAACCGCTGCACTGGCCAGCACCTGACTGTCGGAGCCGGTGAAGCCCAACGCCCGAAGCGTTTCTATGCTGGGGCGCTCTTGAGGTGGTAATAAGCCTTGTTTAAAACCTAAATCATGCAGCGCCTTCATTTTCTGAAGACCTTGCAATGCGGCTTCTCTCGGGTTCGACGTCTGTTTAATGTTGCTTTCAGAGGCAACATTACCGTAAGACAACCCACTGTAATTATGAGTTGGCCCCACCAACCCATCAAAATTCACTTCATACGCTGACATATTGAATCCTTATTCACCGCCACCGATCAGCCTTACAGGCTTAATCCCGGAGATAATGTTGCTGGTACGGATAAGCTTTCATCTTCCAACGATGCCATCGGGTATGCACAGTAATCCGCTGCATAATACGCACTGGCTCTGTGGTTACCGCTGGCGCCGATCCCACCGAACGGTGCTGCACTGCTTGCGCCCGTCAGAGGCTTATTCCAGTTCACAATACCTGCCCGGATCTCATCCAGGAATTGCTCATAAAGATCCGGATCATCACACAACAAACCTGCCGACAAACCGTAACTCGTGTTGTTGGCACCTTCGAGCGCATCTTCAAAATCATCGTATCGAATCACACTCAGCAAAGGCCCGAAATATTCTTCATCCGGTAGGTTTTCTACGTTGGTTACATCAATGATCCCCGGCGACAACAAGGCCGTGCCTTCTTGCAAACGCTCTACTTTGAGTAAAGATTGTCCACCCAATTGCTGCAAGTTTTGTTGGGCGTTCAGAATCACGTCCGAGGCAGGCATTGAAACCAGTGCGCCCATAAACGGCTGCTCTTTTTCGTTGTAATCACCCACTTTGATTTTTTGAGTCACTTCGACCAGTTTCGCCAGAAACGCATCGCCTTGAGGCGTGTTCGGGACAAACAAACGGCGGGCACAAGTACAGCGCTGACCGGCCGAGACAAAAGCAGAGAACACCGTATGATGAACGGCAGCATCAATGTTTTCCGGGTTATGTACGATCAACGGATTGTTGCCGCCCATTTCCAACGCCAGAATTTTGCCCGGTTCACCGGCAAATTGTTTGTGCAGAATGTGGCCCGTTGCGGAGCTGCCAGTAAAGAACAAACCATCAATGTCCGGATGCCCGGCCAAAGCAATGCCCGTTTCTTTCGCCCCCTGAACCAGGTTAATCACGCCTTCCGGCAAACCGGCTTTGACCCAAAGCTTTAATACTTCTTCCGCCACCATTGGCGTTTGTTCACTTGGCTTAAATACCACGGTATTACCCGCCAAAAGCGCCGGAACTATGTGTCCGTTAGGTAAGTGCCCCGGAAAATTGTAAGGGCCAAACACAGCCACAACCCCATGAGGACGATGACGCAACACCGCATGGCCGGCTGCCACGTCGCTTTCGTGCGTGCCGGTACGATCTTCATACGCTTTTACTGAAATCTCAATCTTGCCGATCATGGCTCCGATTTCAGTGGCGGATTCCCAAAGCGGTTTACCGGTTTCAACGCCGATGCACTCCGCCAAATGTTCTTTGTTTTCGCCCAACAGCTCGGCAAAACGACGAACGACCGAGAGCTTGTCTTCGTGCGATGTTCTTCGCCAAACCGGAAAAGCGGCACGCGCCGCATCAACAGCGGCATCCACCTGTTCAACGGTAGCGGTTCTGCCTTGCCACACGACTTTTTGTGAAACAGGGTTTATAGAATTGAGTGTTTCACCCTGGCCTTCAACCCAGCGGCCATTAATGAGTTGTTTCGGTTCCATGTAACTGCTCCTGTTCACATTAATTGGAAATTTTAGAATGAGTGGAAGTTTTAGTATGCGTGGATTCTCTCAAGCTCAGAATACGCACCTGATCACCCGTTTTAAGTTTTAGGCTGTCGGCTTGAGATTTATTGATGAGCAAACGTTTACCCACCAAGGCCTGTTTAGACACCAAGCCCGCACGCGAGTCCTGGTAATGGGTATTGGCAATGATCAGCGGGTCACGGTCGTTTTCATCAAAATCCTCAGCGGTCCCCACTTCTATTGTCACCAAACGGCTTTGACGCACGGCGCGAATATTGCCGACGAACGCCTCAACCAGAGGGCCTGCATCAAAAATATCCACCAGCCCATTGAAGTTAAAGCCTTCACTTTTCAGCATGGCCAATGCCGGTCGAGTGTTATCGTGGGTCTTACCCACGGTTTCTTGCGCTTCTTCCGATAAAAACGGAAGATAAATCGGGTACTTTGGCATCAGTTCGGCAATGAACGACTTATTTCCAATGCCCGTCAGATAATCAGCATGGGTAAAGTCCAGCGAGAAGAACTTACGTCCCAAAGACTCCCAAAACGGCGAAATGCCTTCTTCATTTGAATAGCCCCGCATTTCTGCAAACACTTTTTGGTGAAACAAATGCGGAAATTGCGCCAAGAATAAAAAGCGACATTTAGACAACAAACGACCGTTATTACCTTTGCGGTAGTCGGCATCCAGAAACAACGAACAAAGTTCACTGCAACCGGTCATATCATTGGTCAAATACAGGGTTGGGGTTTGTTTGTGAATCCCCAACTCGGAAGACGCATTTACAGTCGTGCTGACCCGGTAGTTGTACCAGACGTCGTTCAGTCCAACGGCGGCTTCAATGCCACACACACCGGCAATTCGCCCTGCTGTCGTATCCTCCAGGGCGAACATGTAAAAGCGGTGACTCTCTTCGGTTTTCTGATTGAAGGAGTTCACCGAAGATTCAATTTTGGCCAGCAACAGCTCTTCATTCGCCGGTAAGGTCGTCAGCCCGGAACCGGCATTTTTAGCCATCATCAATAAATCTGAGAGATCTTTGGTTTCGATCGGTCGAATGATCATCATAGTAAAGACCCCTAAAACGCGACGACCGCAAGGCGGTCATTCTCTTCAAGTTGCAAAGCATCCACCAGTCGACTGTTCAATTGAACGGTATCATCGTGATCTTCCAGAGACGCCAGCACGCATCGGAACTCGGTCAACGACGGGTTGCAAATCATGTACTTGGAACCGGCGGAAGAAGATTCAGACGCCTTATAAAATTTGTACTGGCAATTATTCAACGTATGCAAATCATCCAAGCGGGCTTGCAAAGTTGGGCCACCATCAAAAATATCCAGGTGTTTACTGGCACGGAAACCTTCCCGCAATAACAACTGATAACCGGGTGACGCCGCATCATTCGGCTTACCCATCACACTTTGCGCTTCCGCCGTTAACAAAGGCACATAAATCGGGTGAGAAGGCATCAGTTCGGCAATGAAGGTTTTGGTTTTGATCGCTGAAAAATAATCCGCAGACTTGAAATCCATGCCGAAGAAATGACGGCCTAAACTGTCCCAAAAAGGAGAGGTATCGTTATCGGTATGCTTACCCTGAATCTCACAGATGATTTCCCGTGAAAAGTGCTCCCGGAATAAACCGATGAACAGTAATCGGGTACGAGACAATAACTCAAGCGCATTGCCCTGCTTGTAGTCACGGCGAATGGACAACGAGCAAAGCTGCGACGAACCGGTCAGCTCATGGGTTAAATACAGCACCGGCACCCGGTTGTGAATGTCCAGCTGGTGAGACGCATGAATCAATTCGTCTTTACGGTAATTGTAGAAAGGAGCCCCATTGCCTGCGCAAGCATCAATACCAGCAACACCAATAATATCAGGCGTTGCGTCTTCGGATTGAGCGTTGCCATTGGGGAGTTCTTCCATCACAAACAGAAAGCGCTCCTTACCAGCCACACTCCGTTCACCCGCAAACGCCTGCTTCGACAGCTCTATCCGCTGGCTCAACTGGTCTCTTTGATTACTCAATGTGGTCAACCGAGCTTCACTGGTTGTGACCAGCTTTTCGATTCCCGGCAAGTCCTGATGATCTGCCGGACGAACAACTAACATGGCGCCTCCAAACCGGGCTCCGAATGCTGTGTTCTGCACCCGGCACCCACGTTTATTGATAAGTATTGGATTAAGAGTAGCTAACGGACATTAACCCGCCACTAAGCACCCACCAACCCGTCCACCGCCTTGGCAAAAGCCGCCATACCTTGATCAATCAAAGCATCATCGACCACCAACGAAGGGGCAAAACGAACCACGTTTGGCCCGGCCACCAGCACCATCACGCCTTCCGCGAGGGCCGCATTCAAGAAATCTTTGGCTTTGCCTTTCCACTCGTCCACTAACTCGGCACCCAGTAACAGACCATCACCACGGACTTCGGTAAAGATGTGATGCTTCTCGTTAATCTTTTCGAGGTGGCCACGGAAACGTTCCGCTTTGGCCAAGACACCGTCCAACACATCCTGCTGACTTACGATGTCCAACAAAGCCTCACTGACCGCACAACCCATTGGGTTGCCGCCATAAGTACTGCCGTGGGTTCCAATGGTTAAGCTCTTGGCGATATCACCGCGCGTCAACATCGCACCAATCGGGAAGCCACCGCCTAAGGATTTGGCTGTGGTCAGAATGTCTGGCGTCACACCGTATTTTTGATAAGCGTAAAGATGACCGGTCCGGCCTACGCCCGTCTGCACCTCATCAAAAATCAACAGCGCTTTATGCTTATCACAAAGAGCCCGGACACCTTCGATGAACGCTTGAGTAGCTGGTTTGATGCCGCCTTCACCCTGAATTGGTTCCATCACCACCGCGCAGGTTTTGTCTGAGATTTTGGCTTCCAGCGCCGCCAGGTCATTGAAATCGACATGACTGATGCCATCCACCGCAGGCTCGAACCCTTCACGGTATTTCGCCTGGCCACCCACGCACACCGTAAATAAAGTACGGCCATGGAAGCTGCTGTTAAATGCAATGATTTCATTTTTTTCAGGGCTGAAGTTTTCCCAGCAATAACGACGGGCCAATTTAAACGCCGCTTCATTGGCTTCCGCGCCTGAGTTTGCAAAAAATACTTTGTCGGCAAATGTCAGATCCGTCAGTTTTTTCGCCAAACGCAACATAGGCTCGTTCGCCAGGACATTACTCACGTGCCAAAGGTTCTGGGCCTGATTGGTCAGCGCTTCAACCAGTTTCGGATGCGCATGACCCAAAGCACTGACGGCAATACCACCGGCAAAATCAATGTATTCATTACCTTCCTGATCCCAAACACGCGAGCCTTCGCCTTTTACCGGAATCATTTTACCTGGTGCATAGTTTGGCACCATAACTTCATCGAACAGGGCTCGAGTTACAGGTTGATCAGTCATAATGTAATGTCTCCATTGAGAACAATATTGTTGTTTGTTTCACGTTGGAGAAATTCTAATGGGAAAAACCACGTCTCAATTGTATAAATGCGACCTGTGCTTACAAATGTGCGAAGTCGCTATTTAACCGCTGAAAGCGCCCATCTAACCGCAACCAATGCCCTTCCGGCGGCCGGAAATGCCCCTTCAGAGGCTTAAAGCGCCCCTCAGCCACCGCCAAAACGACCGTTTATCACCGATTACAAAATAGTGCCTTAGCGGAATTTGCCTTTGCTCTGCTTCTAACCATACTCAATGTTGGACAGAGGTCATCAAATGGTCATATTTACTGGTGATCGATGAAGAAGCTCTGTCCTCATATAACTATTAAAAATAATTCGTTTTAAAAAGACCCAGAGAATATACAGGAAAACACCTCATGCGCATGGACGTGACTGAACAAGAACTATTGCGTGAAATAGAAGCGATTGATGCGGTACTGAATCAACAAAGCTTAACCTTTTACGAAATCCGGAAGTCCCTCAACATCCTGAAAAGCGAAAACCACCGATATTACCTAAATATCGCTGCAAAGTTATTTCTGGACATTCGTGACATTTACATCGAACAACTGCCGGTTAAAAACCTGTACCCTAAATTGGATCGGGCACTGTCGTTGGCGATTCATTTAGAGAAACAGGTGAAGAGTCAGTTCGTTGAAAGAATACCAACACTGAGGCCGGCTCAAGAAAGTGAACGGGAGTTGGTCTGCTAATACTGGGCATTAGTCCGCTAGTTATGAGTATTGCCTGCTAATTATAGAATGCCTTCTTAAATGGTTTTTCTGCGGCGCTCTTCGCTCGGTGTCATCCCAAACGTATTTCGATAGCTGGTGCTCAGGTGAGCACCGGAGGAATAGCCGCACTGCTGAGCGATGTCCATAATACTCAGGTCAGACTTATGCAATAAACTCCGCGCATGCTCCAAACGAATTTGTTGGTAATACTTCGACGGCACGGACTCCAAATGCTTTCGAAATAACCGTTCCAGCTGACGACGCGACACACCCACATGGCCTGAAATGTCATCGGTCGTTAACGGTTCTTCAATATTGCTTTCCATCAACTCCACGGCACTTTGCAACTTAGGTTGCTCACTGATTTGCTGAGCCGTTAACAGCTGCCGATGTGTTTTTGGCGTTCCGCCTACTCGGGCTCGAATAAAGTGCTGAGCCAAAGATTCTGCTAACTCCGGGCCATGATCTCTGGCCAACAAAAATGTCATCATATCCATAGTCGACGTGCCGCCACGACTGGTAGCCCGTTGCCGATCCACCGAAAAGCTGTCTGAGACATGGCGCACCTGAGGGTGTTTATCCCATAAATACCCGTCATCCCACCAGTGAATGGCGGCGCGATGATTATTTAACAACCCCGCTTCAGCAAGCACCAAGCCACCGGTAGCCAACCCGGCCACATGCCCAAAGCGATAGGCATTTTCACGCAACCATTGCACCAACCCGGAGTCGGCTTGGTAAGACACCGGCGATCCACCGCAAATCAACAGGCCATGCCCCTCATCGATGTCCAACACATCTTCCACCATCGCTAGATTACCGGCTTCTGCCATCACCTGTTTGGTTTGAAAACCTGCAAAGCGAAGTTCATACATGTCCTCACCGAGAATGCTGTTGGTTGCCATGACGGTGGCTGTGGCCGAGCCAAGCACCAGGTTGGAGAAACCCGGCAATAACACCACAACGTATTGTTTCAGTTCGGTGGTCATCAGCTTAATTTGTCCTGTTCAAAGACACCGGCCTTTAGAAGGCGCTTATCACGCATCATCAATGCACCGCGCGCAAAAACCGTCTCCAGTGTCAAAGTAGACTCATCCAGAAGCAACACATCGGCATCACTGCCGACGCAAACACGCCCCTTATTATGAAGCTTTAAAATATCCGCCGGTGATTGAGTCACCACCCGAATTGCGTCCTCCAAAGCAACGCCTTCGATGAAAACCGCATCTCGCATCTCATTGAGCAGACTGGCTAAATCGCCCACTTTTAATCCTCGCAGATTTCCCTGCTCATCAAAGTCCGGCAAACTGGCAAAACCGTCTGAACTGAGGGAAATTTGCGACGCAGGCACACCGGAAGCCAGCAATTCCGATAACGCCGTTGCACACTTCACTTCGCCTGCAGCCAGAATTTCCGGGGTCGTACTGGCGGTTAAGTCGAGATAACCACCTAATTGAGCATAGCCTTTACCGGCATCAAGCAGTGGTTGCGAGCGATTAATATGAGTGGGGTAAAACTGCCGGATTGGAATGTCCGTAGCACTGACCACGTCAAGAATTGGCTGTAAACAAGTCTCCGAGTCCCCCACATGCACGGAAACTATCCCTGCTTTGCCAGACAACATACCGCCAACCCGGGCCTGGGATGCTAAACGAGCCAATTCCTGCCTGGTCGGTTGACTGGATCTGTGATCGGAGATCGCAACTTCCCCCACCCCGATGAATTTCTCGATCAATAGTAAATCCTGATCAATGCCATCCAATAAGGTTCTGGCTGGCACCTGATAGGAGCCGGTGTGGCAGTAAACCGTCACCCCTTCTTCCTGCAACGCACTCGCTTTGGCTAACAGATTGGTTAAGGTTCGGGTGATCGAGTCCGTTCCCAGTACCCCGACCAGGGTTGTCACACCGGCACATACCGCATCAGACAAATGCATTTCCGGCGTTCGGGTGGTGTAGCCACCTTCGCCACCGCCGCCAATGATGTGCACCAAAGAGTCCACCAAACCGGGCATTAGAATCTTGCCGCTTCCGTCTATTTCATACATCGACGCACCGTCCACTGACATCGAATCCGGCTCGGCCATGGCGACAATTTTTGAGCCTGCAATGAGAACATCTTTTTGTCCCAAAAAAACCGGACTGAATACTTGTGCGCCTTTAATCAAATACAAGAAAAACTTCCTCAGAACCAACTAATCTTTAGTAGTACTAATTCATGATCAACTAATCATGATTTAGTATTGGTTAATCAAAATATTCAAACTGTCGATAACAGTAAAGACATTAATTAACGAGTACGGCAATGAAACTGTCCATTTTCTTCAAAACTTTATCCATGAACGTTGGCTTTTTGATCATTTTACTGTGCTCATTTGGCTGGTTAATTCATCACATGTCTTTGGTTATCGAGCGCATTGAAGCGAATAACTCGTACCTCGACAGCCAGGATCAGGCCGTAGGAAAGCAAAATGCACTGCTGGATTTACAAAAGTCCAAAATGGAATTGCAGGCCATTACGCTGAGTGCTTATTCGAACTATTCAAGCTACCTGACCTGGCGACTGGAATCGGCCATTTCCACAGAAAGCCGTTCCATTCAGGAAGCCGACAACGCAGAGCAAAAGCTCCGGGACGACCTCCAAAAAATCATCGACCTCGATGAAGAGTTAGGCGAAGCCGCCGATGTGGTCGCCATCTATCTGGATGATTTCAACACCACCATTCAGGAAGCCATTGATTTAAATAAGCAAGAAGCCGAATCAAGACTCATCAAATCCAAAGTCAGTGAATCTCAGTCCCACAGCGCCGCCATGAACGCCATGTTCGAGACCATTCTTGAGCAATCCGCCATTGCAGTGAAAGAATCCAGTGATGGCGTATTTAACGCAGGCAAAGAAGTACAATCGGCAGTGCAACAAGTTCGTGAAGCCAGCCAGGCCAACATCGAAGAAGGCAAAACCATGCAAAATCAAATGCTGGTTATTCTCATTGCGGCCTCTTTGTTCAGCATTGTGGTGGGTATTCTGGTGGCCATTTCAGTGACCCGCCCCATCCGCCAACTCACCAGCACCATCGGTAAAATCGAAAAAACCTCGGATCTGACCGGCCGCATCAAGATTAGCAGCCGGGATGAAGTGGCCGAAATTGCCGATGCCATCAACAGTATGCTGACCACCTTTCAGGGCATCATTCAGCAGTTGGCTCATGAAGCGGATCAGCTTTCGGACGCCGCAGAACAAAGCCGTCAGATCAGTGACCAAACCAGCGACAGCGTCCAACAGCTACGACTTCAAACGGACATGGTCGCCACCGCCAGCAATGAAATGGCCGTCACGGTACAAGGCATCAATGACCACACCGAAGAAGCCGTACATCAAGCCAACGACGCCGAAGCCCACTGCAACACCAGCCGCACAATCATCAGCCAATCCTCCAATAACATTGCGGATTTGTCCGGTCAGGTACAGCTCGGGGTTGAATCCATTGAGCAAGTGGCAAAAAACAGTCAGGCAATTGGCAGTGTTCTGGACGTTATCCGGGGCATTGCCGAACAAACCAACCTCCTGGCGCTGAACGCCGCCATTGAGGCCGCGCGCGCCGGTGAGCAAGGACGGGGGTTTGCTGTAGTTGCCGATGAAGTTCGGTCTCTGGCACAAAAAACCGGCGACTCCACCAATGAAATCCAAACCATGATTGAAAACCTTCAAAAAGGCGTGTCGGCCGCCGTTGCTCAAATGCAGTCCAGTCAACAACAAGTGGATGAAACCCAACTGGCCGCTCAAAAAGCCAATGACACTATTATGGCGACCGTTTCAGCGGTATCCGCCATTACCGAAACCAACCAGCAAATTGCTCATTCCACCGAAGAGCAAACCTCGGCAGCCCACAGCATTGATCAGAGCATAGTCACCATCAGCCAACTGTCCGATCAGGTCGCATCCGCAGCCAAAGTGAGTGCCGATTCCAGTAAAGAACTCACGAACGTAGTGGCCAATTTAAAGAACGTTATTGTTCGATTTAAAATACAATAGCGTTTGCTTATAGCTTAAAAACAGAAATTAGCAGCCAATTTCTCAAAAAATTTTTACTGCTAATTTCTACAGCAAAACAGAACTTTTTGTGTACGCCTAAAACCTATATTTAATATAGTCAATTTCCTACAAACATCCCCTATCACTCATTAACCCACTGAAAAACATAACACTATTTTTTTGACCAAATAATCAATAAAAATAATAACCTTCCTCTCCCGAATATCGGCTCGCTTTACGTTTCTATACTGAAAATTCGACCCCTGTTCTGATTGCAACAGGCAGAAAATAAGAAGCTATTCCAAGATATTTAGGGAGTGACCGGAATGCTCAAAAAACCTATATTACCCTTTTTATTTGCAGCCTCTGTGCTCGCAATACAGGGTTGCGATAACGACTCGAAGTCCTCATCGAAAGTTTTATCCAACCCTGTTTCCACATCCTTTACGGCCTGCGTGGATAACAGTAACGCAACGGCATCGTGCGATCCGAGTCAGGCGCCTCAGACGGCCTCGATACAGTTCGACCGAGCCATTAAAAACGTATTATTCAGCCCGGCCTACGCTGCCGCTGTCTCCGGTCAAACCCAGTTTTTCCTTTTTTATGTGAAGAGTGATGGCACCATTGATCCCGATTTGGCACCTGCCCAGGCCTCTGTTTCCACAACAGGTTTGAATGATGGGTTTTATCGGCTTACGGTCGCGGGGGATCTTACCACGACCATTTCGAACGCCATTGCGAACGACAGTTTTCCTGTTTTGCTCACCGACTTCAATTCGTCGTTCAGCCTGACCGACATCACCAATAGCGCCAGCTTAGCCGGCATTAACGGGGCTCAGAACGCTTTAGGCTTTAACACCGCCTTCACCCTGCTTTCTGATATTGATGATTCAGACGGTGATGGCATCAGCCTTGATCGAATCAG
Source organism: Litoribacillus peritrichatus (assembly GCF_039537985.1). NCBI lineage: Bacteria > Pseudomonadati > Pseudomonadota > Gammaproteobacteria > Oceanospirillales > Oceanospirillaceae > Litoribacillus > Litoribacillus peritrichatus. Next base: position 702,933 of record NZ_BAABBN010000007.1, on the reverse strand, counting down.
CAGTGACTTATCACTGTTAATCATTTCAGAGAATTTATTGGCCACTCAAACGGCAACAACCCTCAATACGTTCCTGGATGACACCACCGCGCTGTCCATCACGGCGCGAGGCACCAATCCGGACGCCGACCTGACCACCTTGGTGCAAAACAACCAACCTGAGCCAGACCCAACCCTGCAAGTCTTTGAAGACATGACCGTCAGCGGTACCGTTTCTGGCTCCTCTGGCAGCACTCAAACGGCTGCAACAGCAGCCCAGGGCGTCAAGTTAAGCGGCGTAGATATCATTGTGATTGGCTTGAATCAGGCAGGCACTGAAATCTTCCGGGTTGTAACGAAAACGGATGCAAACGGTTTATTCAACATCAACATTCCCACCGTTCAGAACTCAACCGACAGTGTTTTAACCCGCATTGAAGTCACCATGCAAAAAGACGGCTACATCGTGGGCGAAAAAGTCTTCAAAAAAGGCTTTGAGTCTGGCGCGGCCTTGTCATTACGTTCCTTGCTTGGTCAGGAAACCGTGGTCACTCAAAGTCGGGATCAACTGGCGGTTACTGCGTCTGGCGACCGCCGCTTCCGTCTGGGTTTGATCCAGTACGAAAATGGTGAAGTGGCTGCTGTGGCAGGACAACAGTTCGCAGACGCCAGAGCCTCTGCCGACAGCGACACCTTACTCGACATGGAGATTCCGGAAGATTGTGTCCCGGTTGAAACCACCGCCGTTACCGCGCGTGTGGCCTATTTTGACCCCAACGACCAAACCGACGTTCAATCGTTCCCTGGCAGCTTTGAAGGCACCGGTGACGATACCGCCGGCGGTTCAGGCATTAACCTGAGCGGCACATCCAACGATGAAAACTACCGTTTGGTGTCATCCGTGTTCAGTCAGGTGAAGCTTGAAAACCAGGACGGCGACAACCTGACCATTGACAGCAACTGTGGCAACACCTCGGGGGCAAATGCAGCAGCGGAAGGTGACGCAGCGGTCATGACGCTCAATGTCCCGACCGAAAGTTACGACACCATCACCGAAGATACCGACCCGAATACCGCCGGTGTTCAGGTACCCATTTATATTTACAGCAACGGCTGGAAATTTGCGGGTAACGGTACTTTGGTCGTATTAAGTGGTGAGGATTATGACCTTTATGACGGCACCATTCCTCCTGATGTCATCACCACTCCGGATCTGTTTGTACAAATCACCGTCACCGAAGGCAACGAATGGGTGAAGTGGGTCAATCTGGACTGGCCAATTCGCCCCATCAGTGAAGCTCAAAACTTATGCCTGACCGGCACCATCAATTACGACGGCCAGGACGAAGACGACTTAGAGCCATTTAATGGCAACCTGGAAATTCAGTCCAGTACCGGCTGGGAGTGGGCTTACGTGGATCAGGGCGAAGTGGACTTCTCCACCGTGCTTGCTTCGGGTGTAGATATTAACAGCTTCACCTATCAGGTTTGGAATCAACGTTCTGGGCAATTTGAGCAACTTACTCCAACCGATGTTGATCCTCCGCAAGAAGAAGGCTGCGACATTGAACTGACCTTTGATGCAACGCTCGAAAACCCATTGCAATGTGTGGTTCGTGGAACGATCACCAAATCCAATGGCGATCCGGCACCGTTCTTCTGGTTTGAATTGAATGCCTCTGACCAGTTCTTTAATTGGGGCAACTCCAACAACCAAGGCGCCTATCGTGTTGGCACTCCGTGCGATTTGGATGCAACCATCTACGTAGCCGGGCAGGACTTCGCAGTCGAGTCCGACAATTATGTGGACGGCGAGCAAACCGTCAACATCCAGCTTGAGAATGCGGCACCGGAAATCTGGGCCTTTGGACCTTGGCGCATGATCAACGGCAGAACCGCGCTGATTGATGTCTTTGCTTTTGATGTGGACGGCACCGTTACCGGCATAACCGCAACCACCTGTGAAGGCGGAACCTGTACCGCGCCGGCAACCCCTGGAGGCCAGTTCAGTTACACCCCAGATACGGTAGGCGAACACACCTTAACCTTCACTGCCACCGACGACAGCGAGGCCACCAACAACACCAGTAGCACCAGCATCGTGATTACCGTTGATCCTGCGGGCAACAAGCCGCCACGCATCAACAGTTTCCAAGTGGACGGCGCTTTTGGAGGTTTGCTGAATGGCATCATCGTTGGCCGGAACGAGTTTGTGGAGTTCCGCGAAGGTGATATCGCCACCATCACAGTCTCTGCCTTTGACCCGGATGCTAACCCACTCAGCTACGCCTGGACGGGTTGTGATACGGCCTCGACCACCAATCAATGCGTGGTTACAACCACCAGCGCTGGTGAAACTGTGGTATCGGTGACGGTGACGGATCAACCAACGGAGGGTAACCCTGAATCCAAAACGGCTTCCCTGACGTTGTTGGTACAGGCAGATGAACCACCGTTCATTGGCAGTATCTTCTCAACGCCGGCTCAAGCCATTGATGGCGGTACGGGCAACATCAAAGACATTACTTTCAAAGCCTTTGTCGATGATGACTTTACGGCACCGGAGAACCTGACCTTCAGTTGGAACCTCGTCGCCAGCGATGGCTCAGGCACGCCAATCACCGGTAGCAGCGCACAACTGTTGGTTCAGTCCGGTACGCTTGAAGCCGGGACCTACACCGTCAGCGTGGAAGTTACGGATGAAATGAATAACACGTCCACCCGGACAACCACCTATCAGGTCAAAGGGCATAAAGCGCCGGTCATCATAGTGCCTGACATCAAAAATGTGCTGACCAACGAAAACAACAATAACGCGGAGGACATCTTTATTTTTGCAGAAGTAACAGATGACCTAACGCTAGCAGAACAGCTGGATATTTCATGGGCAGTGACCGGAACGGAAATTACAGCCACCGGAAACGCTCTGGAGATACCGGCAGATACATTACCGAAAGGCACTTATAACGCAGTAGTCACCGTTCGGGATGGCCCTGAAGGTAATGAAGCCACGAAAACGGCGACCGCTACCGTTGTAATTAATGTCATCAGTGTTCCGAGTGATACAGATGTGATCGTTCAATAACCTCAATTAAACCAATAACGAGAGAAATCAAGAGTTTGCCTCCAACCCATTCAGGCAAACTCTTTCAAGGAGATTAGTTATGAAAATGAAATTACTAGCAGTATGTATCGCTTCAGCTTGGGCTGTAACCGGCTGTGGCGGTTCCGGTTCTGGCTCGGATTCTGTAGGCAGTGCAGGCGGTGGCGGTTCATCCAGTGACTCGGTGGCGGCGTCTTCAAGCGTCAATATTTCAGCGTCCTTTCCTCAGTCGGCTCAAGCGGCAGCGATTGATGGTAACGCTCAATCCATCAGCATCCTGTTTCACGCATCCGATGCAGGTAGCATTGATGAAGCCTTAGAGGTCGCAGAATTTACGGCTCAATGTTTACAGGATCAGGAAGTCCCTGAGTGGGAATGTTTCCCTGAAGAAGAACCTGTGGTCAATGAGGCCTTACTCACCGCAGGCTCCCCGTCCGTGTCCCTCAGTTTAGTGCCGGGCACCTACCGGGTCGAAGCACTGCAGTTTGAATCGCTCAACCCGGATTTTGATACACCGCCAATATCGGCCACCACCAGCTTTGTCACACTGGACGAAGGCAGCCACAGCATTGAACTGAACCTGGTGCATGCAACCTGGACCAATCAAACAGCGTTCAGTTTGCAGCTGCTCAACCAGCTCATTACGGATGATAACGATGAAGTCATTGATTTAAACCCGGATGAAGACGGCGACCAAACCCTGGCGGATTTGTTAGAGCTGACCGATCAACCCATCATAGGTATGCACATCATCGGTGGCCCAACGTTTGAGGAAGAATTCAACTCTGACCTTGAAAATCCGGCCAGTGGCGCCACCGCAGCATTTGATGAATTCGAGATTGACCCTTATGACGACTTTGATGAAATTGTCCAGGAAGTCATGCTTGAAACCATGGGTCCTTCGTTACACGTTCCAATGATTCGACAACAAGATGCGAATGATCCGGCAGAAGAAACGGTGGCTTTCTGGTTCGACGAACCCACAGACAACGAGTGTAATGTGGCGGATGGCGAACTTCCTGAAGGGGGGTACTATTGCGTTGAGCGACACAGTGGCCCAGCAATATTACTTCAGGAGTACACGCCTGACACAGGTAATATGAACGTGTTTAATCTCGGTGAAATGTTCGCAGAGTTTTCCATCGAAGATGAAATGGGCAACGATGAACTGGACATCGAGGGTGGACTGGCAACCGTACCGTTCCAATTTGAAGACCCTGAAATCACCACCGATGGCACTACGGTAACTCTGGACTGGGGCGATGGCTTTGAAAGAGCAGACGTTCATACCGAGCTCATCCAGACATTAGAAGGCGAAGAAGAAGTTACCTTCCTGGACTTCGAAACCGACAGTGGCACCACCACCTTCCCGGATGACGGCAATCGCTTAGATCAAGTCGATGGGCCTACGGTCACTGGTGGTACGACCATTACGGGTACCATCATTGAGTTTATGTTTGAGTTCAGCGAAGTACAAGTAGGCTTGGATGTCCCAACAGTACCAGAAGATATCGTTCCTGAAATCGACCCGGTCACTTCCATCATGGCGGCTCAAGCAGCATCTGCCGCAGGCTTAACCGCACAGGCATCCGCTACCGAAAATGGCGAAAACTGTAGCCCTATTGAGGAAATGTTCTCTGGCGTGTTCGTTAAATACGTCTGGGTAGAAGGTGAGGGAGAAGAAGCAGGCTCCTGGGAAGGAGGCACCTGGAACCACAGTTACTTCCTGGAAGATACCGACCAGGATGGCATTCCTGACACGGTCTCTGGTGATGACCTGAACGGCGATGGTGTGGTTGAACAGTTTGAGGTGGGCGTCTTTGAAAACTGGACCTGTACCTTTGACGAAGTTAACCAAACCGACGTTTGTGAAGATCTGGATGGTGTAGTTGATGACACCGACGACACCCTGGAAATCATCCCGACTGGTTGGGAAGAGACAGGTGACGGTGAATACTGCTTACATGACTTCACCATGACCGCTTCTCAAATGGAGTTTTCCCTTGAAGACCTACTTTCTGATACTGAAGTGGTTGTTCAGTCAGAATAATAATGCAATACCGGCCCTGTAATCGTTCAGGGCCAAATTTATCCAGAACCGCCGACGCAAATCGAATGACCGTTCGGCGGCTCTGTTTACGTTTTCATACATTCAACTTCGCGTATTTGAACTACCGTTATTAGTAACTCGAACAAAGTCAAAACTCTATCTGAAAGCAGTCTTTATCAGCGTGAATTGGCCACTGGGTCAAAAGGAAACCAAGCCCTATGCAATCAGACACATCATTGAAAGCCCTCTCTTCTTTGTTTTCTTTCAGACCTTCAGTCTGCCGAACGGCGCATCAACCTTTCAAGTTCATAGCTGTACTCTTAACATTGATTTACCTGAGTTTTTTCCAGCTAACTGTACATGCCGACTCCATCATAACGACCTGGCGAAGTGATCCGGCCCTGCATGGCTTTCATTTTCAATCCAGCCAAATACCGCTGACTCAAGTCATCCAAATTGGCAATCACTGGACAGCAACCATAGAAGCGCCTGAAAACGCTTCTTTGACCAAACTTTTATTAACCGCCAGACAGCACCCGGAAATCATCAGCGCAGAACAAAACCAACGGGCGCAAGTCAGTTTGATTCCCGATGACCAGAGCTTTATCGACAATGCTTTCAATCAAGCTCACCACACTCAGATCAACTCAACCGACGCCTGGGACGCCAGAACCGATTGCAGTGATGTCGTCGTCGCTGTGGTTGATACCGGCATTGATGTGGATCACCCCGACCTTATCACGAACCTCTGGCAGAACACCGACGAAATTCCCGACAACGGCATAGATGACGACAACAATGGCTACATTGATGACATCAATGGTGCCTGCGTCAGAAGCAGCTGCATCAACAATCAAATTAACGATGGCTTTGGCCACGGCAGCCACGTGGCCGGACTCATTGCCGCACAAGGCAATAACGCAACGGGCGTAACCGGCGCGTGCTGGAACGCCCGGCTGATGATAGTTAAAAGTCTTGGAGATACAGGCTCGGGCAGTGTCAGTGACGTCGCGGCAGGCATCCTGTACGCCATAAATAACGGCGCAGACATTGTTAACGCCTCCCTCACCATCAGCAGCTTCAGCAGCACACTCAAATCCGTTGTTGAACAAGCGAACCAGCAAGGTATTTTAATCGTTACCGCAGCCGGTAATTTTGCTTCCAATAATGATCAGACTCCGGTTTATCCCGCCAGTTTCCGAAACTCTTACGATAACCTGATGGCCATCGCCAATGTAAATGGCTCAGGTGCCCTGCACACGAACAGTAACTTTGGCTCAGAATCAGTGGATTTTGCAGCACCGGGCGTCAGCTTATTCAGCACCTGGAAAAACGGTCAGTACGCAAATTCCACAGGCACCTCAATGTCGGCCCCCTTGGTCAGTGGAGTCGCCGCGCTCATGTTAGCTGAAAATACCCAATCAGATGTTTCAATTAAAGCAGGGCTTTTGGCGTCAGGAACGCCGTCGGCCGATTTGGACTGGCAAATGGTGTCCCCCGTGGTATTGGATGCAAATGCGTCATTAGTCAACTCGGGGACTGCGCCACTTGCTTTATTCCGGGCGACGGCAAACGACGGCAGCTACCAACTTTTCGGTTACGATTTAAACACCGTCAACAGAGTCACCTTTACTGAGCCTCTTACCTCCGGAGAGCAAGAGACAGAATTCACCAGTTTTAATAATCACACCAGTCAGAGTTTAAACGTGACTTTGCCTGATGAAACCAAATCCGGCATTTTCCAATTGCACAGCCCGAGCAGCAGCTCCAACCAATTATTCATCAAACGAACCATCAGCGCTCCGAGTAACTTAGCGTTCACCCGCAATGAAACTCAGGTAACCCTCTCCTGGAGCACACCGCTCAACGCAGACCAAGTGCGGATCGAGCGTGGAGAACCTGGTGGTGCCTTTACAGAGATAGCCACCTTGAGCGCCCCTGCCAATGTCTACCAGGACACCGTCGATGAGAGTGTCAGTTATTATTATCGAATCCGGGGGGGTTACGATTATGTACACCCAAGAACCAGCAACGTCACCACCGAATCTTCGGCTTACAGTTCGACCATCATTACCCAACCTGAAGACGCCAACAGCTTCAGTTACTGGCTGACTGAAACGCTGCCCAGTGTCGGCCTTGGCAGCAACATTAAAATACAGCTGGCCGCAAGTTCCAGTGGTGACTATGAGCTGACTGCCGGCGCATTGCCCACAGGCCTGAGCCTCTCCGAAAGTGGCTTAATTACCGGAACAGTCACATCAATCGGTACATTTAATTTCTCCATAACCTTCCAGCCCAACGGCAGCAGTGACGAAGACGAAAAACCCTTTACCATGACCGTCAACAATTCTTCAGCGGGCATTATGCAGCTGACGGATCAGCAAAGTCTGACCATTCAGATGTCCGCCTCGACAGGAACACTGAGCAGTGTTCAGGCGCTGTCATTAAATAATTTCAGCTCGTTGAGCGGTCTATCCGTTCAGCTTGTCCAGCAGATATTGATTTCAGACCTGCCTGTATCAGCTTCAGAAACCAGCGAAATTACGCTGACCATTAACGATTCAGCCAACGGCCAATTCACCGACGTGTATCTGGCCAATAACAACAATCAATGGCTAAGCTCTGCCGAGATTGCAAACAGCCAGGTAGCCAGCGAAACCGCCAGCATATTGGTGGAGGACGGCAGTGAATTTGACCTGGACAACCAAGTTAACGGGGAAATCGTTGCACGGGTCGCTTCCGTCAGTGCCAGTGAAACCACTTCCTCCAGTTCAGGCAGTGACAGTCGCTGCTTCATCGCATCTGCCGTTTATTCAAACGGCCACCAGAATTTGTCCACACTAAGGCAGTTCAGGGACAACGTATTGGCAAAATTGCCCGGCGGGGGCGAACTGATCAATTATTACTATCAAGCCTCCCCAAAAGCGGTCGTCTGGATGCAAGACCATCCTGCCCTGCTGAACTTGACTCGATCTGTAATCTCGTTATTCTCGGCAATCCTAAGAGCTCCGGGTGAAACCCTGTTTTTCGCTCTGATCCTTCTGTTTGCCTGGAGAACGTACCATCATCGAAGAACTGATTACATTACTGACAAACGCTCTTGAGTTCATCACAGCCTCCTCTTTAATCACCCCGGAACTGTGGTTGCTGTTAATTCTGGCAGCCTTCAGTGCCGGAATGATTGATGCCATTGCTGGCGGCGGCGGTCTCATTACCATACCTGCATTGTTAATGGCCGGGCTACCGCCTCATCTTGCGCTTGGCACCAATAAGCTTTGCGCATCCTTTGGTTCTTTTACCGCCACTCTGGTCTTTATTCGCCAGGGCGTGTTCCAGCCTAAGATGTGGTACTTATCCTCAGTCGCCACGCTCACAGGCGCAGTATTTGGCACCATTTGCGCCACTCTGATCAGCATAGAATTCTTAAATCAGGTATTGCCCGTCCTTATTATTAGTGTTGCCATCTATATGTTGTTCCAGAACTACTCAAGCCTTGATCAACACCGACCTCCAGCACCGCAAAGCCATCAGGTCAAGATCACCCAGGGCACCGCCATCGGCTTTTATGATGGCATTGCGGGGCCGGGCACAGGTTCTTTTTGGGTCGTTTCAAATTTACTGCTTTATCGCCAATCCCTGTTACAGGCCTCCGGCCACGCCCGGGCAATGAACTTCATTAGCAACATCACTTCCTTCATCACCTTCGCTTTATTGGGCCAGGTCAACTGGTTATTAGGGCTGTCCATGGGAGGGTTTTTATTAATCGGCGCCTGGCTTGGCGCGCACATGGCCATTGCCAAAGGGGCCAAACTCATTAAGCCCATTTTTATGACAGTGGTGATCGCTATTTCCGTCAAATTATTAGTCAATTAATGCACAAAAAACGCAAAGCTGTTGAGTTCTGCGGCTCTCAGCTTGTTTTCCACACATTCTGTGGATAACTTTGTGGATTTTGTATTAAAAATGCCTCCAAAGCGTCATAAATGGTACAAACAGGTCAAATTGATCATTTTTTAACCAGTTAATTTACCCCTTATTTATCAACAACTTATAAATGTCAATAGATTCAAAAGCATTTTTTACATACTTTTTTCTAATATTAAATATCTAATTTGGGGTTGACAGGTCATATGTGTATATTTCACATGGGATTCGCTTCGACAGCCCCTTTTTTGTGCACTTTTTATCTGAGTTTAAAGCCGTCCTTTAGCGATGATAAACAAGCGCCCTTACAATCTGTTACGCAAAAAATAGACGAATAAATACAAATCATCGTAGTATCCCGCTATAGCATCAAAAAAATGAATTTGTGGTCAGGTTTCCATTTCGATTGTCTATAGTTAACGCCTCAATATGGCCTTTTTAAATTGTTGCAGTAACAGGAAAGTGATATGAGTTTTTCTTCCTTCGGGAAAAAGTTTACCGGTGAGTCAGGCATTCTTAATTTGATGGATGATTTGGGAAGCGCTTTAGCCGATCCAAACGCCAAAGACATCATAATGATGGGGGGCGGCAATCCGGCACACATTCCCGAAATTGAAAATATCGTTAAGAAACGTTTAGTCGATATCGCGGAAGACCAATACGAACTGCAGCAACTGATCGGTGTTTATGACACGCCACAAGGTGAAAAAACATTTCGAAACGCGCTTGCCAAGCTCTTAAAGAGCGAATTTGGCTGGTCACTTACAGAAGATAATATTGCCCTGACCAACGGCAGCCAATCGGCCTTCTTTATGCTGTTCAATTTATTGGCTGGCGAACAGAGCGACGGAAAAAACAAACACATTCTGTTTCCTATGGCACCGGAGTACATTGGTTACGCAGACGCAGGACTCTCTAAGTCATTCTTTAAAGCCTTCAAGCCAGACATAGAACTGATCGGAGACCGCCAGTTTAAATACCGTGTTGATTTCAATGCTCTGGAAATAACAAACGAGACGGCTGCTATCTGTGTCTCAAGACCCACAAACCCGACGGGCAACGTGGTCACCGACGAGGAAGTGGAACACCTGAACCAATTGGCAAAAGAGCATGATATTCCGCTAATCATCGACGGCGCTTATGGCACCCCGTTCCCGGATATTATTTTCAGTCAGGCGACGCCCGTCTGGAACGACAACATCATTCTGTGCCTGAGCCTGTCCAAGTTTGGGCTGCCTGCTGCCCGAACAGGGATAGTCATAGCGAAGCCGGAAATCATCACCGCACTGAGCAACATCAATGCCATCATGAACCTGGCAACCAACAGCATCGGAGCAAGACTGGCCCTGCCGTTGATTGAGTCTGGCAGCATTTTACACCTCAGCCAAGAAGTGATCAGACCCTTCTACCAAGAGCGTTGCAAGCAGGCGGTTGAGCAACTCGAAACGGGTTTACAAGACCTGCCGGTGCGTATTCACAAACCCGAAGGCGCTATGTTTCTTTGGTTGTGGTGCAAAGACCTGACGGTGGACAGCCAAACGCTGTACGAACGATTAAAAGCCCGTGGAGTGATTGTCGTACCGGGTCAATACTTCTTTCCCGGCATAGAAGACCCAGAATGGAAACATCAACAGGAGTGCATACGAATTAATTACTCCCAGTCTCCGGAACAGGTTAAAAAGGGCATCGCCATCATTTGTGAAGAGTTAAATGCGTTGTATGGTTAAAATCTAAAATTACGGTCATCCGGTTTCCTTGCCGGATGACTCTTCACTTCACAGTTTTGTTTTAGAACGTTTCATCTTCACCACGCCTTCCAGCGAAATAATAATCAATGCCAGCCATATCAAGCCAAAGGTGTAATACCGCTGCGTGGGGACCTCTTCACCAAACAAAGTGATCGCCAGAATAAACACCATCGATGGCGCAATGTATTGGGCAAACCCTGCAACGATCAAAGTGACGCCAGGCAACCCGGTCACGTACAACAATAAAGGCACAACCGTCACTATGCCGGCCAGCATCAACGGCAGGCTGAAATCCACCACCCCGTCAAAGAATACAAAGTCGCCGGTAGCGGTGCCTGCAATCATAACCAACAGCGCGACAGGCAGCATCCAGGTGGTTTCGGCAGAGAGGGCAACCATAGGGTGAAGCGTCAGCTTCTTGCGCGATAATCCGTACACAGCGAAACTGATGGCCAGAGACAGAGCCACCCAGGAAAGCGAGCCGACCGTCCAAATTTCAGCGACAACCCCGGACAACGCCATCAAAACACCCAGAAGCTGGAGTCGTGTTAGCTGTTCCTTTAAAAATATCGCCCCCAAAAAGATACTCACCAAGGGGTTAATGTAATAACCTAAGCTCGCTTCCACCGTTTGACCAGTCAACACAGCATAGACAAAAACCAGCCAGTTGCCGGTAATCAGAACACTGGTGAACAGCAGCCGGGTACGAGCACCTTTCTCCTTCCAAACATCAAGAAAAGCCGACCACAATCCCGAAGCGTAGAGCAGCCCCCAAAGCACAAAAGAGGACCAAATGACACGATGTACCACTAATTCGACCGCAGAAATGTGCGCCAGCCATTTAAAATAGAGCGGCGTTATACCCCAGAAAAAAAAAGCCAATAACACCATAGACAGGTGAAATGCCCCGGATCGTTGAGACTGCATAAAACTCTCGAATGTAATAAAATTTGGAAGATAATTCAGAAACTAAAAAGGCCTCCAGAACAGAGGCCTTTGGAATATTTTACGTCGTAATCAGCAAGCTAAGATAGCTTTTAAAACGCGTAAATTATTCAGAAAACACGGATTGAATAATATAAAGAATTCAACCCGGTTTCATGCGGTTTAGATGATACGAGCACGAAGCTGGTTCAACTTAGACACAAGTGGTTTCGCAGCCGGAATGTACTTACCCGCTAACGACTCAGCAGATTTACCTGCCTGGTCCACTTGCTTAGAAACCAAAGACGTCAGATTCTGAATGCCTTCTGGCTTGGTAAGATTAAGCTGCTTCAGGCTTTCAACGCCTTGTTCAACGCGAACACGAGTTGTGTTTACACGAACCTGTAAACTTTCTTTCTGACCGTTATAACGCTGCATGGTTTCAAACACGCCAGCCATCAAAGTATGACGAGTTACTTTATCCGTTACACCGTAAACAGACAGGTAGTAGCCTACGTTATCAACTTGGTTCAATGCAGTATCAGCAAGTACTTTTGAATTCATTTTCATCTCGCATATCTCACTTTTCGAATTCCGTATTGATCGAACAGTAATTTTAATTTCTAGAACCTACAACCTAATTATTAACGGTTTCATCAACAAGCTTTAAGATTTTTGCATCCCTCCGACAAAGGGATATTTTGAGACCCCTTTTCAGGTAAGTTTGATACCTGCTGGTGATGGCAGAATGGAGTGGCTGATGAGATCTGTTTTCAATCACATTCCCGTCAACATCGGAAAAACATGAAAACCCATGAGCACAATAAAAATCGGTCAAATGCGACCAGGGAAAACAATACAAGCCGCTGGAGCCTTCTTTCAAATCCGACATAATCACCTCAAGCTCCGTCAAAAACCGGTGCCCAATGCCACCATTTCTGCGATCCGCTCCGACCAACATGTTTCTCAACAACCAAAGGTCGTTCTGAAGACGCACAAATTTCACAGCCGCCACAGCCTCTTTCTCGTTCAACAATAAATAACACAAATCCGAACGATGAACTTTGATCTTCTCGCGATGAGTCTTATAGAATTGAATAAACTTTTGCCGATCGGCGTACGCAACCGAAACCACTTCAAACATGAATCACGCTTCTTATTGTAACCACTGCCACCGACCTCAGTCCCGCTGCCTGTGCCGCCTGATTACGCCCATTAATAATCCGTTCCATGTATTTATTCTTCAGCACAGCAAAGAACGCCATCACCCGAAAGGCACCGCTCAACTCGCCCATTTGTGTCTGGCAGAAAGTACTCTTATTTGCGACAAAAACTTTGAAACGGCCCTGAATACTATTTTATCGAAATGCGATCCCGTTTTACTGTACCCGGAACCGGCGGAGCAACAACCTCTTTCGAACCTTTCACCAAAGACACCTGTGCCTCAGAAAACAAGCAGCAAGGCTAAAAAACCGGCTTTGATTGTTTTAGACGGCACCTGGAAAAAGGCCAATAAGATTTACCACACGCATCCCATGTTGCACGGCTTACCCCGGTGCCACCTTGATCGTTACATCAACCAATACACACACCGAAAGTCACCGTCGGATCAACACTTATCCACACTGGAGGCCATCTGTTACGGGCTGCAACAACTGGAAGACAAACACAATATCATCCAAAAAACCGACTACAACCCTCTGCTACAAGCACAACAGGCGATGATAGAGCATTGGCAACAACGAGTATCCCAGCATCAGCCAGAAACACCCAGCCAATAAAAAGCCTCCCAAGGAGGCTTTCAAATCGCTGAAGTTAAGGCTTCCAGTTTAACAACTCAGGCTTGTAAACTGCCATCCTGAGCGGTAACCGCGAGCCACTTTCTCATGGTTTTAACCAATTGCTCTTGGGTCACCGGCTTTCTTAAAAAGTCATCCATACCGGCTTCAAGACATTTGGTTTTATCTTCAGTCATAACATGCGCGGTCATTGCAATGATCGGCATATTAGAGATTCGACCCGTCGATTCCAAAGAGCGAATTTCTCGAGTGGCTTCAAAGCCGTCCATGATCGGCATTTGACAATCCATAAACACAAGATCGTAACAGCAGGAAGTCACCATGGACACCGCTTGCTCACCGTGGTCGGCAACGTCCACCAGAAAGCCCATCTTCTGGAGCCTGGCAACAGCCACTCGTTGATTTACTTTGTTATCTTCCACCACCAGTATGTGTTGACCTTGCCCAAATGAACTATCAACAATGCCACTATTAAATAAGTGACTGGCTAAAAATTGATTCACACTTTGAGCCGGATGAACGTGTTCGTCCAGCTGACCCGCAGACAAACCTGAAACCTGCACCTTCATTGGTTTTTGCATAACCAGATACTGAGCCAGTTCATTCTGTCGTATTGGCTTACTGATGAACTGAGGCGATAAGCCTTTCAGCCAATCCGGTAAGTTATAACGACGGCTGGCACACCCCATCAGCGCCCAGCTCAGCTCTTTGCGCCCGCCTGCCGTGCGCCAAAGTCTGAATTCATCGGACTCGGTAATATCAAGATCCACCAGCAAGATCACATCATTATGCTCTCGCTCCAATAATGCTTCGGCTTCCTGCCACTGTGATACAGCAATGACATCACAACCCAGCGCCTTGGCTCGGTGCCTTAAGTTATCCCGGCTGATAACATTACTATCAGCCACCAGCATGACACCATCGTAATTCGGTTTCAGTGAATACAGCCGCTCAGGGTGCTTCTCAAGCGCCACTTCAAACCAGAAGGTACTGCCATTACCCAGCTCGGATTCCAAACCTATGATGCCGTCCATGTGGCGTAATATCTGTCGGCACAAAGCCAAACCAAGACCGGCACCGCCGTAGCTTCTCGACTCGGACTGATCCACCTGATAAAAAGCATCAAATACCTGGCTTTGCTTGGACTCGGAAATACCGATACCTGTGTCTTCCACTTCAAAGCGTATGCGGTAACTTTCCGGGTCTTCCCCTACTATTCTGGAACGAACAATAATGTGCCCTTTCGGCGTATATTTAATGGCATTACCCAGTAGATTCGTAAACACTTGCTTCAGGCGATGAGGGTCACCGCGTAAGGCGTAATGAATTCCGTAATCGTGCCAATAAACAAGATCAACATCTTTGGCCAACGCTTCTTCTCCAAAAATCTGAAGCACTTCTTCCACCAAAGTTTCGATCTCAAACAGATCATTATCCAGCCCAATATTGCTGGCTTCCAGTTTGGAATAATCTAAAATGTCGTCCAACAATAACAACAATGAATTGGCTGAGTTATCTGCTGTCCGAACGTAGTTATTTTGTTCATCGTCCAGCTTGGTTCCCTTTAATAAACTGAGCATCCCCATGACTCCGTTCATCGGTGTTCTGAGTTCATGGCTCATATTGGCCAGGAATGCAGCCTTGGTTTTTTCGCGAATTTCGGCCGCAATACGCTCTTGTTCTGATTGAGCCAAAGCAAAACTGGTTTGCTTCAAATCCTGAATACTCTGCTCCAGGCATTCATTCGAAAGCTGAAGTGCAGTGGCTTGTTCAGTAATCTGGCGCCGGCTGCGTCTTAAATCGTGCAACGAACGGCCAGCCACATACGCGGTGTACCCCATATACAAGGTCACGCCCGTCATACAAATGAACATAATGGCGACGGAAGATTCGGGCTCAAACATAAAGCCTTCGAACGGGATCGTAGCCGCCGCACCTAAAGCCAGACAAGGCAATGCCAAAAGATAGAATTTCAGACCGGCCCCGACCAGGGAATTAATCGTGGTCACCATCAACAGAGAAAACACAATCCAGGGTTGAAAGTGGGCCATGGCCATGAAATGGCCAAAGATAAAAAAGTCAAAACGCATGATTAAACGCTCTGCTTTTAGAATGTCATTGCTCTGACGACAAGCGAAATACCATAAAGGAGTATGAAGAAAAGTAGCGTAAGCCCAAATGGCCCACCCCCAGAGAGACTGGTTCATCTGGAGATACAAAACCGCAACGCACAACCCTGTGCATAAAGACATGCCAATAAGCCGGGTGATGGCATGACGTTTCAGGGATTTTAGCCCTTTTTGTCTTGCCTCATCCGAATCTGTCTCGTGTTCTAATGCACTTTCTGTTAAGTCCATAACTCAAAAGTACCGTTTAATAAGCTGCTTGGAATAACTGACCGCCAACTCAACCGTTTCAAATGATAAGTAACTGCCAGTATAGTATGTACCTTTTTGCCCCTGCATTTCTTCAAACTTTCCGTAGAAGTCGTCTTTGCCTATGTCTTGCGATGAAACGTGAGGAAAATATTGCCATTTTTCCGTATGAAAATGCTCGCCCACTTTAACAGGATAATGGCGATATAAGGTAGTGATTGATTGACGAGCCTTCTCAATAATCTCTTCGTCTTTCAAATCCCCCTTCTGAACACTGTAAGCAACGGCCCCTTCGCCTTGCGCCCAGGGTTTCATAATTTCTTTAGGGTCACCGATCTTTTCTTCATTAATGGCACCAATAACTTCATTAGGCATACCCGAAACTTTAAAGATATTCACAACATACGGGCTGTATTTAAAGCGAGTCACCAGGCTTTTTTCTTGCTGATCAAAGTCCATCACGTCAGCCAGCCGATCAGGCGGGCAGGCAATAATTAAGGCATCATACAACCGGGTTTCCAGTTTATCATGGGCTGGGTTTGCGCCTTTCTTTAACATTTCAACGGTGATTTTTTCACCTCGCTGAATGGATGTAATTTCCGTTTTTAGGCTGACATTCAGAGAGGTAGCCACCGCCTGCCACAAAGATTCAAATCCATGACGAAAACGTTTGGGCATTTTCTTACCAAAACCACTGCCGTATATTAACAGCGTAGTAAAGTTCCAGAAGTTCAGATACTTCAATACGTACAGCGTCGGGATTTCAGAAAAGCGGCCATAACCCATATCCGTAATCGTAATCCGGAATAATCCCTGCAAACCTAACATTTTGTTCTCAACCAGCCACGCCTGAAACGGTTGGCTCAATTCCTGATAGGACTGTTTCGAACCGGTAGAAGACAACCCCGGTTTGGTGAGCGCACTTCGATAACGAAGCAACTTCCAATAATAACGCACCACAGACACGAACAAAGTGAAGAAGGTGAAATCCTTCAACATTGCATCTTTAATATTCATCACCTGTTTTCGCCGCATAGAGAATGCGTGGCGCGGCGGTTGCGCTTCCAGCTCAACGCCGAACGTTCTGGCGATTTTCCTGACATTTCGGTAACCGGGCGTGACCGTAAAAGCGCCCACCTCGTATGGCAATCCCTCGTGTTTGACCGACTTACACTTACCGCCGACACGATCAGACGCTTCAACCACATCCACGTACTGATAGCCTTTTTGCTTCAAATACCAGGCAGCAGACAAACCGGCAGAACCGGCACCCACGACGAGTATTCTTCTTAATTTTGACATTTTTCTTCCCTGAGCCGTCAGTCGTTTACTTTACTAAAGTGAGTACTTACCAGAGATTTACTGTAATTAAAGATGGGTTCCACCAGCTCTAGTGCGACCAGTGCACCCACATAATAAGTATTCAGCGTTCCCTGTTGAGCTTCCAGCTTTTTATAATACCCATCCAATAAATCAGCCGCTTCAACATGGGGGAAAAAAGTCGTCCAAAGTTGTTGTCGGACAACACCGTTAAACTTTCCTCCCATTTTCTTCACATCAGCACGGATATTCGCCTCCACTACATTCGGAGATATCTCAACCGAATTAGTACGGGAGGTGGCATTAAAGGCATCTTTTAAGCCATCTTTATCCGCGACCGTAAAAAACAGGTTGATGTCCGACTCTTTCCAGAATTTGACGACGCCCCAAGGGTGGCCGATGCCAGGTAAGGGCTTGGCCGGAGGTAACTGAAGTTCATCCGTGGTAATGTCCAACATGCCCTCGACATCGCACGCCGTCACATAATAATCACGATACTTAATACGGCTGAACAAATCCCGTTCGTGTTTGGTGGCATCGGACAACACAGGCAGGACTTGCTCAAAAGGGCAAGCCAGTACAATCCGGTCAAATTCATGCAAAGAGCCGTCTGCCAGGCCAACCACCACCGAAGGGGTGCGTTTAATAGACACAATATGAGCGTTTAAACGAACATCCAGCTGTTCGGACCGAATGATGGCATCCAAAAAGCCCTGATAACCATCTTCAAAATGCCTTGGCCATTCTTTGGATAACCCGGCGCCTACTTTAGCCAGTAATATAAAGTTCTTGGCATCCATGTATTTCATGACGTAAGGCGTGGGCACGTCATCCAGCGAGCCGTAACCAAAGATAGTCACCGGAATTAAAAACAGTTGACGCAAAATGGACATGCCGTTAATGTCCAACCATTTTCCAAACGGGTGGCACAATTCAGGGCACTTTTCTAATTCAGCAAATCCGGGGGTGTCGATTTTTTTTCGATACTTGAACATTAGATAAAGATATTTAGCGGACGCTAAACCAAACTCTATTTTGGATTTACCCATCAGCGTTGTTCGAAGCGTATTCAGGTAATTTCCGGTCGAAAGGTCGAAAGATTTACGTTGAGGAGCAGGCTTAGTTTTCAGGCTTAATTGCTCAGCAATTTTAAGCACTTCTTTGTAATAAGGCGTGATGTAGTTTGCGCCTAAATCGAACTCATGTTCGCCTGCTTTAAAGGTCAGACACTTGCCACCAATGCGCTCATCCCGCTCAAACAAGGTCACCCGACTGTACCCGGCTTGTTTAAGATAATAAGCGGTCGCTACTCCGGACGCACCTGCCCCAATGACAGCCACTTTTAAAGATCTTGGCATTCCTTCGCTTCCTTTCAACACCCTGACTGAATGGTCATATCAATTTATGATGCGACAATGTATTTGAAATTACCCCAACGGTCGACCTGAAATTTGTTGTGCCATTGTAATTGCATATCGATCGGTCATTCCGGCAATGAAATCAATCACACGCATGTAACACTGGTACAAACTCCAATCTTCCTGAGGAGCGCGATACTCCATTAAGTCAATGATTCTCTTATTTTTATAGCTTAATCCCTGACCCTGATTAAATTGATGCACAGCCCCACAAAACGCAGACATCAACTCCTCCAGCACAGAATAAGCACCCACTTCCAACAAGGTTTTATTTCGACTGTTAAAAATTCGTTCTTTGGCCATATTTTTTGCAGCCAACACGCAGGTTTTTGCTCGTTCCGGCAAGTGATCCACCAAGTCGCCCTGCAATCGACCATTCAAAATATCATCTTGCTTCTCAATGAAGGTTTTTGCCGTTGCCGACACCAAATGGTCGATGGCTTTTCCCCTAAGCATAGATAACTTACGACGACCGGTGCCTGTGTCATTAATTTTACGATAGGTTTCCGGAATATCTCCTTGCAACAGATCAAACATCAGCTGCTCGATTTCATCATATGGAAGAATGTTCATTTCTAAACCGTCTTCCAGATCCAGCAAGGCATAACAAATATCGTCGGCCGCCTCCATGAGATACACCAACGGATGACGACACCAGGTGTCATCACTCAGTTGAATCAAGCCAAGCTTATCGGCGATCGCTTTCATGATCTCCAGTTCAGACTGATTACAACCGTATTTTCCCTTATTGGCCGGGTTATTCTCTAAACAAAGCGACGTCCAGGGGTACTTTAAATAAGCCCCCAACGTCGCATACGTTAACCGCATCCCTCCGTCAAACAGGTGATACTCTAATTGAGTCAGAATTCTTAGCCCTTGAGCATTGCCTTCAAAATTCAGCAGATCATTTTTCTCTGCCTCCGACAGCTCAGTCAACATGCCTTTCTCATCCGCCTCATGAAACCAGTGACGAATGGCGTCTTCACCACTGTGGCCAAACGGAGGGTTACCGATGTCATGAGCAAGACACGCCGCCTGAACAATCACCCCGATGTCATCCGGTTGGACCCATTCCGGCGTAGCTTCACTTAAATATTCTCCCACCCGGGTCCCTAAGCTGCGTCCCACACAACCCACTTCCAGACTGTGGGTTAACCGAGTATGGACGTGATCGTTTTCATCCACAGGGTGCACCTGTGTTTTTTTACCCAAGCGGCGAAACGCCCCCGAAAACACAATACGATCATGGTCTTTATGAAACGGGGACCGGGCCAGTTCAGCCTCAGTGATGGCTAATTTCCCCAAACGCTCTCTGGAAAGCAAGGACTCCCATTTCATTGTCATATTACAACCTCAACCCGAGATAAAAGTATTCCGTATAAAAGTGCTCCGTCGCCTCCTACTCTAAAACCTAACCGGCTAATCGACAACCAAAAGCTGGCTTCATACCGTTTTGACCCAGGATGTAAGCCACTTAACCGGCCGCATCAGTGTCCGTTTGGTATCAGCGCCAAGAATTTCACCGGCACCAATTGCTCCCGAGATAGCGGCACCCACCACCCCCGATGTCAGCGCATCCTGTCCGACCAAAGTAAGCCCATGAATATTGGTGGTCGGTTTCAACCCTTCTTGTTGATATCGTCTCGGAGTATGAGCCAAACCGTAAATTTCACCACGCGGGTAGTTCATGAAGTGTTCAGTAGAAAGTGGCGTAGACAACTCATAATAAGTCACTTTTCCTTTCAGCTGAGGGAAGTGCTGATACAAAGTCAGCAGTAGCTTTTCACTCCAGTATTCTTTCTTCGCTTCATAGTCGTCGCCTCGCTTGCCCCAGTCGGTGCCTGACCAAGGCTCAAACTCACGATAAGGAATCACCGCAACCAATTCCATGACCGCTTTGTCCGGGTAACGTTGGTTCCAGGTGGAGTCACGCGCAGCAGAACTCGAAATGTACACAAACGGCAAGTCAGTAGTGGCCCCCTCAGTCAACTGTGCGCAATCGGCATCGTAATTCTCTGATCGATGAACCCACAGGTTATTGGTTGGAATCTTTAACGCCTGAGGAGATTCTTCAAAGCCAACGTACAAACAAATATGGCAGGCCGAAGGTTCGATCTGTTGCGGAGCAACCTCTTTATTAATAGCAGGTAATGCATTTTCAGGTAACAGCTTTTGGGTGTTATACCAACCACAACCACTGATCACAGAGTCGCATTTAATGATGTGGCCATCGGCCATTTTAACTCCGGCCACCGAAGCCTGTTCAGTGTCATCCAGCACGATGCCTTCAACTTCGGCGTACGTCATAACCTTACCTCCGGCGCCTTCAATGGTAGGCAATAAAGATTCGGCAATTTGGGATGACCCGCCTTTGGGGTACCAGGCTCCGGCCAGGTAGTGATTTGCAATTAAACAATGCAAAAAGAAAGAAGACTGCCCCGGCGGCAGGCCGGCATCGCCCCATTGGGCAGTCAGTACGGCTTTTAAGGTTTTATTATCGGTTAAGTCGTCCAGCACTTCTGCGGTGGTTTGATAGAATGCCTGAGGAATATTGCGTTTGATCAAATCGGCAGATGATTTGATTCTGATTTTGTTGAATAACGATGAATCAAACCACTTACCGTTTAACCAGCCCGCGTTTAACCAATCACCATTGAGCCAAGAAAGACTACTGATCTTTGAAGAGAAGAAGAACGGCAGCCACCGTTCAACATGAAACAGAAGCTGACAATATTCTACGATCGCGCCAGCATCATCCGGAAACTGCTTCAACAAATACCGTTTGAATGCGCTTTTCCCCACCGGCAACTGATAACGCTTGCCCGCAATGTCAAAGGCATCGTAACAGGCACCTAAACTGTCCCACTCTAACCGACCTTCACTCAGCCAATGAAACAAAGCGCCAGGCAATGTCTTTTTATTGCCAACCTGACCAACGTAGTGAACCCCGACGTCCCATTCGTAGCCCTTTCGTAGGTAGCTGTGGGTAAAGCCACCCGCCGTATAGTGTTGTTCAAGCACTAATACTTTTCGGCCGACTTTGGCTAACGCAGCGGCACAGATTAACCCGCCAACACCAGAACCGATCACCAGATGGTCAATATCTGAATCTTTAATCAGCTCTGCAACGCGCTCAGGCCGATACCTTGAGCCGATGCGTACCGACTGCGTTTCTTTAACCAATGTTGCTTTAGACTGCAGGGAAGACATGCCTTCCTCCTTGAAAACATAATTCAACTTCCGCAGAACTTCACTAGAAAGAGAAGAGCCTTTAAGGCTTGTCGTTATGCCCTAAATCCCGATCTGGCCAAGCGTAGTTCCGCACCTTTTGCTTAATGAGTTTAGCATCTGGGAAACCACCGTCCTGTGTTCTGTCCCAAATTAAATGACCATCAATCAGAATTTTATATTCGCCGCCGGTGGCGGGCTCTAATGCCACCTGAGCTAAATCGTCCGAGAAAGTCGACAACAGCTCTTGAGCCATCCACGCCGCTCTTAGCAACCACTGACATTGGCAGCAATACCGAATCACCACCACAGGTTTTTGATCATTCATAACTGTATCCATTATTTCAAAAAACAAGGTAAAACAAATAGCGCTTTAGTATGGATTCATTCGAGCACACCAACGAATCACGGCAAATTAAATGCCCCATTCAATACCGAATGTCCAGCGATCATTTTGATCGTATTGCCCAAACACCCCCTCTTCTGAACCATAAAACACATCCAACCCAACCCAAGCTTCTAAATTGCTCTCTACCAAGTGGCTTAATTTGGTTTGTACTACACCATCTTTTCTCTCAAGAGTGTGAAGTTCCAACACTTCCAACTCCCATGTTTCATTTTCAAAATGATGACGATACAACAGAGTAAACGTGTTCTTTGATTGTCTGCGAACTATGGATTGATCATAGTCCAGCAAGTGGCTTTGAAGCCATTGAGCGCTTAAAAACACATTCTCAATGCCTTGCCAATCCACCCCAAAAACAGAAGCCAACTCCCGAGAGGAGATCACCCCGTTTTCAGATAAATCGTCAGACAACTGGTAGCTGTCCGAATTAAACCCCACCTCCGCCCGCAACGTAAACGCCCCAAAAGCATTACTGGCGGTTGCCCCCATTAAGTGATTCCTTTCATAACCCGGCGTCACTCGAACACCCGACTCAGAAACCGTCTGATACAGCACCGGCGTATCCTGAAAATGATAGAAATAATTCAGCGTAAAGTCCCAACCCTGATAGAAAACGCCATACTTAAAACCGAATTCACTGTCCCCCCACGGATCATTGGGTTTTTGCGGGTCATCAATAAACACTGGCACACCGGACGGTGACTGAGGAATGATTTCAGGCGTCGACAGCGCAAACAGTTTGTCTCTTTCTGCTAACTCATGAAAGGTTAAGTCCGGTATCCAGAGCAGTTGAATACTGGCTTCGTCTGCCACCTCCATTTCATAATTGACCATCCATAAGGGAATGCGGGAGTCATCAAAATCGTCCAGAATAAATTCGCGATAACTCTGAGGATTCACTACGTCCAACACTTTTAAGCCATCCGCCTGCCCCCAAACCACCTGCTGCTTACCCAACCGTAAATAACCTCCGAACAATTCCGTGTCCAGAAAGAACTCTCGTAATGAGAGTTCTCCATGAGCCGAGTTATAAAGAGGCGCCGATAAATCACCATAATTATCCGCTTTGTGCGCGTCAGGCCCAACGCGATCAAACCAATCCAATCTCAGTCGACCAATGGCGATGAGAGAAGCAGCCTCTGAAATATCCCCTTGCCATTGAGGTTCCACCAGCGTTTCCATTTTTTGACGATGCCCTTTGGTGTCCACAGCCAACTCTTGACTGAATAAAGCGGTAAATTCTCCATTACGGAACCCTTCGCTACTGATCGCCGAAAAGGGCGATTCCGCATGTGCATAATTGATGGCCCCGGTCATTAAGGCCCCAAACATCCAAAGGCTCTTTACCTGATTACGAAGAACCATCTTATTTACCTCGCTTCATCGCACGCTGACTGAACAAGCCATCTTTCACCCGCTTTTTATAATCAACATCACTGAACGTAAATTCGGTTCTATGGCCAGTTTTATGGTTATCTATTGCCAGCTTATGGCGAGTAAGAATGCCATCAACTTTGCGAATATCTTCGGCGACTAAGGTCTTCAGTAAGCGCCCTTTGGTATCCCAATAAATGGCTTTAATGATGATCCATTGTTCTGCATCCACCCAGAATTCCGTTTTGCTGTAGCCCAGTTCTTTGGCGATATTTTTGTTCTTCGCCACGCCTTCCATGCGATAACTTGGAATACCGTTTACCGTCTCCTCACCCAGGTAGCGATAGTCATAGTCGGCTTTTTCCAGCTTCCCATCCTGTTTGATGTCCTCATAAGTAAAGTCCGTTCCCAAGAAGTAATCACCACGATCCGCCGCCGAAATACGGCGTACTTTTCGAAGCGCTGGCAAATACAACCACTGATCATCATCCACCTCAGAGTCGGGGTAATCGAAGGTCATAAAGGCGGTGCCTTTGACGTTCGTTGGGCTGCGATAAAACAGAATGGTACGCTTCTCGTTGCCATAATATTTCCGGAAGGAATCCGTATACCGCTCACGAACTTTGCCCTTACGGTCCATCAGTTTCATATGCAGCTTACGGGCGACATGCTCGCCCTCATCAACACCGTTAACCCGGTCAACAATCGTCTCTGCATTCAGGATTGAGGCAGAAACCGTTGTTTGTTCACTGGCTTCCACCGGATTCCACAACACAGCACAGGTTAAACCACTGGCCACCGTCATCATTGTAATCATACGAGTGACACCCACCCTGGCGGTCGATTCTCGCGCAGAGGTTTTGCCGGTAATGAACGACGGTCGAATGACTTTAATCAGTGCAGGAAGCAAGGTAACGCTGGCAATAAAGCTTGTGGTAACCGCGATCACTACAATGCTGCCGAAATTATTCAGCGGCACCACTTTACTGGAGATCAACACACCAAACCCACAGGCAATCGCCAGGAAATTAAAGAATAAAGCCCGGCCTGTGGACGGATACAAGGCCACTAACGCATCGTCCAGATTCTGGTTATGAGCTTGGTATAACGTTCTTAAACGATCCAAGGTATGGATCGCAAAATCGACCCCCAGGCCAATGGCCACCGACGCAAACATTGAAGTACCAACCCCCAGGCTTATGTCCCAAGCCACCATAGTGCTGTACACCAGTAAGATGGCACCGCCAACAGGTATCAGCGTATAAACACCGGCAGTGGCCGAGCGAAATAGTGCCGAAGACACCAACCAAACCAACAACAAAGAGATCCCAAGGCCGGCAAAATGCGACTCACCTAAATCCCGAATCCAATAATAATTAACTGTGACCCGCCCGCTTAAGGTGGCTTTTAACTCGTCGCTTGAGAGATGCTGATCGATGTACCATTGCAAACGCTCGACCACACCTTCGGTATCTTTAAAAGCGCCTTTATTTAAAGTTAAACGGACATTGGCGACGCGATAATCGTAATCGACCTCTTCTTCAAAATCGGTGGGCTCAGAGGACGCCGAATACAACAGAAAATACTGAGCGGCAAGTTCCCGGGTTTCCGGTAAGCGATACTCGCTGGCCCGGCCCTCATTCAAAGACCGGTTCATCTGCTTCAGATAATCAACAATAGACACAGCGCCCTGCACGTTTGGCAACGTAAGCGCGAATTCCTGAAAAGACTCAATGGCTTTTAAACTCTCTGGTTTGAATAATCCCTCCACTTCCTTCGCTTCGATCACCACATCGATATTATTGGTGCCATCAAAGAATTGATTGATTGCCTGATCCGCCTGATAAATGGGTTCGCTCGGATCAAAAGTTTTAATACGATCTTCATTCACCTTCAATTGTGTAGTCGCAATCAAGCCGCTGAATATGATCACCACGCCTATCGCCACAGTTATCGCAGGACGGGCAAGACTGATGCGACCGATCAGCACCATGGCCCGGGCAAATACATCTTTTTTTCCTGCGTTATGAAGTCGTACAAAATGGTGACTGGCCGCCGGCTTTACCCAGGCAATAGCCGCAGGCAAAAACACCAACGAATACAGCCATGCAATTCCGACACCCACCGCAGTAAACAGGCCGAAATACTTAAACGGCGGCATATAGGCCGCAAAATACAACCCCAGGAAGCCCGCCATTGTGGTTAAAGACGTTAACGTAATCGGACGCCAAATCTCCAACATGGTATCCACCACCAGCAATCGGCGATCCTCCTCAGGCCGCTTCACCTGCAATTCAAAATAATGGCTGTAAATGTGGATCGCATCGGCAACCGATATTCCGATTAAAATCACCGGTAACGCATTGGTAATCACAAAGAACGCAACGGAGTTAAAAGCCATCGCAGATAAGGTCATCAATACCGAAGCAGCAACAATCACATTACCAAACAAAGGTGGACTGAAGCGCCTGAACGCCAGCCAAATCATGATGGTAATCACCAACCCTGCCATTGGGTTTAACCGGCTGGCATCCGCATCAATGTATGCCCCCAGAAAACCGGCAATCGCGCCTTCACCAGCGACGTGGATGACTTCGCCATTTGAGGTGTTCGCTGCGTTTACTATTGCTACGATGTTTTGATAGGTTTCCTCCACCAAATGTTCATCCAGCACCTCTGCAACGACTAAAGTCGCCTTGCCGTTTTCAGCAACCAAACTGCCTTGATACAAGGGGAATTCATTGATCGCTGCCCGCATTCGATCCGCGACTTCCTGACTGTCCGGGTAGTCATCAAAAAACGGCTCAACCGCCATGCCTTCCTCTGTGCCTGTGATGTTATTCTCTGTGGAAAGGCTCATCACCCGATCTGCATCAATATTAGGCAGCGCACTGATCCCATCCGTCAGCGACTCCACCAAGGCCAAGGTTTGAGGGTTAAACACACCGTGTTTTTGAGTATTAATCACAGCCACAACAATCGGGTCGGCCAGACCAAATTGCTCTTTCACCTTATTTCGATACACGAGCGCAGGATTGTCTTCTGCCAAAAATGCATCGGATCGGGTGTCCTTATATAAAGCAGGTAACTGAGTTAATGACAGCCCCAAAGCAGCCAGGCTCAATAAAACCATTAACTTTGGATACC
The DNA here is from genome assembly GCF_039537985.1 of Litoribacillus peritrichatus. Taxonomy (NCBI): domain Bacteria; kingdom Pseudomonadati; phylum Pseudomonadota; class Gammaproteobacteria; order Oceanospirillales; family Oceanospirillaceae; genus Litoribacillus; species Litoribacillus peritrichatus. The sequence continues at coordinate 676,138 of NZ_BAABBN010000007.1, read as the reverse complement.
TAGTGATTACTTCAAAAAAGTACCGCACTCTTGAATCGTTCAGTGTATGTTTCATATCAACACCAATGTATATACATGTTTTAATTTTATAAAGATGCATATACATGCATCTTACCCAAAGAAAGCCTGAGTGTTCAGGCTATTTAATATCAATAATGTGGTTGGTGAGATCAACCATCTGACCGACCATTTTCTCACCTAATATTTCTTTGACCCGTGTTTGCGCCTGTTTCCAATGTGGCAAGGCCTCCTGATATAAGGCTTCCCCTTCTTTGGACAACGACAGAATTTTTACCCGTTTATCGTCGCCAGATCCGACCGTAATCAAGCCATCTCTGATGATGGGTTTTAAGTTTCGCGTTAATGTCGTTTGATCCAGCACCAACACATCCTGCAACGCCCTGTTGGTCGTGGGTTGGGTGTAATGCACGGCCCTCAGGATTGAAAACTGACCACACTTTAAACCAACAACCGAGAGGTAATCGTCATACACCTGACTCATAACCCGATTAGCTTTACGTAACGCCAGGTTCAAGCACAACTCAACCATCACCCACTCCTTATAAATCAAGTTCAATCATTAAACATGCATATACATTATTATGTCAAGAGGTTTCGCCGTACCCACGTTTGAATCAAATGCCCTAACTATGCACAATGAAAATTAAGTGCCGGAAAAACCCAGTTAACGCCGACTTCAATATCTTTACACCATAAAGATAGAGCGTTATTGTTGTCCTGGATAAACAGCTCTTTTTCGGGATCTTATGCTAGGATTCTTAGTCATCAAGATCAATCAAACAGAGATAATAAAAACAATAAGTTAATCAACGGAACACAGCTATGACGGACGTTCAGAACAACACCATTCAGTTTAAACACATTGCGCCTAAAATACCCTCACTGGTCACCAACCTCCATAATGTCATCAAAGGTCTGGTTTTAGCGAACCAGACCAATCCAGATAAAAACCATGGACTGGCCTGGTGTATCGAGCGTGCAGTTAAGCGCAACCCGGACGGAATTGCGATAAAAAGTGATCAGGGAGCAATGACTTATCGGGAATTCAATCAGCAGGCAAATCAGGTAGCACACTTTCTTTTGAGTCAAGGTTACCAAATTGGTGATACGGCTGCGGTTATGATTGACAACCGCGCGGAGCTATTAATTTGTGTTGCCGCCCTGGCCAAAATCGGGGTTGCTGCGGCCATGGTCAATACGGCACAAACTCAAAAAGTCCTGGCACACAGCATCAACATAGTGAAACCCAAAGGCGTGATCGTAGGCTCAGAGCTTCATCAGTCGATTGATGACATTCGAGATCAGATTAACATAGAACAAGACCACTTCTTTGTTGTACCAGAAGGAGACATCCCAAGCGTTGAGGGCTACCGAAACCTGCTGGCCGAGGCCAGCAACAGCCCTAGACACAACCCGGATGAGTCTAAAAAAGTCCGCCGTGACGACCCGCTGTTCTATATCTACACATCGGGAACAACCGGTTTACCCAAGGCCGCCATCTTCAAAAACGGCCGCTGGATGAAAGCATTTGGCACCTTTGGTTTCATTGTCGCCCGACTGGGTAAGCAAGATACCCTTTATTCCACTTTACCCCTCTATCATGCAACGGGCTTAGTCGTACTTTGGGGCTCTGCGCTCGCCGGAAGTTCAGCCTTTGCCATTCGCAGAAAGTTCAGTGCCAGCCAGTTTTGGGACGACTGCCGAAAATATGATGCCACCTGCATTGGCTATGTGGGCGAGCTATGCCGTTATTTAATCAATTTGCCTGAGTCTCCCCAAGACAAACAACACAATGTCACTAAAATGATCGGGAATGGTCTCCGTCCTGGCATCTGGAAGGGGTTCAAGCAACGTTATGGCATCACAGGAGTCCACGAGCTTTATGCCTCCAGTGAAGGTAACGTCGGATTTTCCAACATATTCAATTTTGATTGCACCGTCGGCTTTTCCCCAATGCCTTACGCCATTGTGAAATATGATAAGGAAGCCGATCAGCCCATTCGTGATGAGCAAGGGTATTTACAAGCCGTGAACAAAGGTGAAATTGGCCTTCTCATCGGAGAAATCTGCCCTAAAGCCCCATTCGATGGCTATAACGACCCAGAAAAAAGCAAAGCCTGCATCATTGAAAATGCGTTTAAAAAAGGAGATCGCTACTTTAATACCGGCGACCTGATGAGAAACATGGGTTTCCGCCATGCCCAGTTTGTTGACCGGGTTGGCGACACCTTCCGCTGGAAAGGTGAAAATGTCTCGACCACCGAAGTAGAGCACATCGTCAGTGAACATGGCGATGTGGCAGAAAGTGTCTGTTATGGCGTTGAAATTCAAGACACCAACGGCCGGGCAGGCATGGTCGCCATTACACCGAAGGCGTCCGTTAATTTCGATCCAAACAAAATTCTCAGTCACCTCCAGAGTGAATTACCCAGTTACGCGATTCCCGTGTTTGTGCGCGAACAGCAGCAACTGCAAACCACTGGCACCTTCAAGTATCAAAAACACACCCTGAAAGACGAAGCATTTAACCCAGAGAAAGTCACCGATAAGTTATGGGCTTTGCTGCCAGGCGAAAAAGCCTATACTCAGATTAACAATAATTTGTATCAAAAAATTCAATCCGGAGATTATAGATTCTAAATGTCTATAAAAAAGTTTACGTTCCTCAGAGAGTCGATCGACCGCTATCAGAATCACAGCAACCGGTTGCTTAAGCGCCTGGAACTTCAGTTGCCTCATCACATAGACTCGATTGCGTGTGCGATGGAAAACTCTTCCATCGCATTCTTTCGCAACAAAGGCAGTCAGACACGTTGTTTGGCGGAAACGTCCGCCGACGTGGCTGAAGCCATACTACTATCGAACGACTACGCCTGTGACTTGGTGCTCGAAGCCATCGCAAAGGTCGAACAAAAGACTTTCCCTTCGTAAACAAAAAAGGCAACCCATGATTGGTTGCCTTTTTCTTTACAGTCTTTGTTTGCTTGAAGTCTTATTAGGTTTTAGGCCTGATCACTAATCGAGACCCTGAAAAATCAATGTTTTTCAACGTCAGGTCACCAAAACTCTGGGACTTTGGCGCTCCTGCTACCCTCAGGTTTTCGTAGCGAATTTCACCGATGGAGGTCGGAATAGCCAACTCAATCGAGCCATCAGCATTGATGGTTGCCTGAGGCTCATTCGCGTATTCAACGCCTTCCACATAAGTATCAGCTTCCATTAGCGCAAACACCGGCAAGGCTATTTTGGCAACGGTTTCCATCGTTTCAACACCGTCGGCGTCTTCCGGGTTAGCAATCAGCCCCAGAAGATCTTCTCTCAAGCCCTGAGCCGTCACGCTATCCATTTCTATTTCATCAAGCGGTTGCATGCCGCCCACACCCAACTTGCTTTGCAATTCTTCTGCCGGAGGTTGGTCATTTTCAATACGGGAAGCATCCGCCTTGACCACCTGAAAAGGCATCATCATTGCGGTTACCATGGTCGCAGCAAAACGAATGCTGGTCTGACGTCTTAATGATTTATTTATTTGGCGCTCAGTCAAAAAGCCTAAATGAACTAACGCCTCACCCAAACGCAGCCCAGAACTTCTCTGATGACTGATCGCCTGAGTTAATTGGTCTTCGTTAATTAAACCTTTTGATACAAGTAAGCTACCCAGACGGGATTTAAACTGGGCTTGAGCGATACGACTCATGATATTATCTCCGAACTGACGTTCTTTTATAGTTATCTGAAACATCTTTTAATTAAAGATAGCCATCTTTACGAAAGATGTGTGCCTGAAAGAGCCAATGACTCAAACTAAAACAGGCTAACAACCCAAGGTGTTTCTTTATTATTGGTATTACTTACGAAATTATTAGCATTAAAACGTGGCCCAGATGTCTGAAGAAGCAACATCCACACGCTCGCCCTGCTCTCCCCCTTCCGCTGGCGATATAAACATGCGCTTAACGGAACCGGTTAATAACCCGGTTTTATCCATAGAGTAAGCCAGGTCCTCTCCTGAGCAACGAACTAACACACGATCGCCATTCAAAACGGTTCGGGTCATCGGAATCAAAACAGATTCAGGCAACCCCACTAAGGAAATTCCGGGAATATACACTGCAGGAGAAAGTACGGCCTCGGTGTGACGGTTACGTAATATGGTACGAAAAGCGACTGGTGCAATGAGTTCTACGCCCAACTGCAATCCCTCGGGAGAAGGTCTGGACCAACGAATCACACACAATTTCCAGTTGGTTCTTGAATGTTCTCTGACCCCAATCACATCCCCAAGTTTGGGGTAGCCTGAACTGCCAGGATCAATTTCCAAGCAAAAGCCACCGGCACTCATGTCCAGAACTTCCACAGAGGCAACTTCTGTCGAGTCTGTTTCTACATCCGCCATCACTTCTTCGTAGGTAGAAAAGCGTAAAAAGCCAGCGCCGTGATTCTCCTGTTTAGCGGAATCAGTATCTGCTGCCGATGATTCTTCGTCAGACTCACACCACCCATCTTCCATCGTGGGTAAACAAGAAAAAAGTGCATCGAAGCCAAGGCAAATCTGGTATTCGGCTCGCATTCTCAAACGCGGAAAGACACGCTCAGTAAGCTGTGCAACGTTTGAATCCGTCGAACCAGGCGTTTTGAAGCAAGTATCTGATGTACTTGAAACCCCTATTTCTTTAGTGCCAGGCTGGTTCATAACCATCCTCCGACAGGCTTTAGCCTGTTCCAATTTTTGTTTTTATAATTATTACGTTTGGGACTATAGCAACTACCATACTTTTTTTCTAAGAACTGAATGTAACTAAATGTTTAATTTGTGAGCCAGTTCATTAATAAATGTGTACTTTTGCTCACACAACAAATTGATCGTTTTTCAATCTAAAATATAGCCTTGAAGACTCAGGTCGCAGAATATTGATCAAAAGATCACCCATCTCAAAAAAAAATAACTTTTTGGGAAATTAACTGTTGACGCTTCAAAAAACCATCGCTATTATCTCGCCCCGTTGCCGACATAGCTCAGCTGGTAGAGCAACTGACTTGTAATCAGTAGGTCCCGAGTTCGACTCTTGGTGTCGGCACCAAGAATTCAAAAAGCCCAATCATTGATTGGGCTTTTTTTATGCCTGTGAATAAAACAGCTGACGTGAAACAGTTACTTTTTAGGGGGCACTGATTCTTTCATCAGCAGCCTAGGATCAATTCTCTGATCAAACCAATTCATTCTCCAATCCAAATGCGCACCTGTCGCACGCCCTGTAGAGCCTACCTCACCAATAAGGGTACCTGATTCAACCCGATCCCCCACAGACACCAGTACTTTTGACATATGTAAAAAACTGGAAGATACACCATCGCCATGATCAACAATCACAGTTCCCCCTGAATAAAATAAATCCGGCTCCGCCAATACAACAACTCCGCCATTTGGTGCCGTTACCGGCGAACCTTCAGGAGCCGCAATGTCCAACCCATAATGAGGTCGTCCTGGTTTTCCGTTATAAAAACGCTGACTGCCATAAACACCGCTGATCAACCCTTTAGCCGGCCAACTGAAGTCATTCAGATAATGCGTCTCGTTGGTGGTATTACTTCTGGATTTTTTCACCAATGCGGCTTCTTTTTGAATTCGCTTTATATGTTCCGGGTCTGGCGTCACTGTTCGTTTAGGCACCCCTTCCACTTTCTGAATGTTATAGTCCCGTTTTTTGATCGGGTAGGTTTTTACAACCGTTGACTCATCCAGTAAAACAAAGGTCACGCTCAAAGTTTCAGGAAAGTCCCGGCCTAAACCAATGGCAAATTTTCCAGAAGGCGTAACCTCCAGCGTTCGCTTGACAGCTTTTACCTCTTTAATCCGGTCATTCACCAAAGTACCGATCACCAAACCGCCCTGACTGAACATTCCCTGCCAGGAAACCAAAGAATCACTGTTTTGAGCCGTACTCGCCTGAGATACAGCCGACAGGCATAACCCATTTAAAACCAACAGAATCAAACTTCTAACCAACATATAAAGTGTCTCAACGTGTGTTATTTAGACAATACTATAATTATTTTAATTTTTTTTATCCAAGGGGTTTACAACGTTTTTTTAATTCGTATAATGGGCGCCACTTGCTTAAGACAACAAGTCAACAGCAAGCTAGATGCGGAAGTGGTGAAATTGGTAGACACGCTGGATTTAGGTTCCAGTGCTTCACGGCGTGAGAGTTCGAGTCTCTCCTTCCGCACCATTACAGGGGTATCGCCAAGCGGTAAGGCAACGGGTTTTGATCTCGTCATGCGTTGGTTCGAATCCAGCTACCCCTGCCATCTCTTTTCTAGTTTCTCTCCCTCGTATTTACATCGAACAAACAATCCAAGTTATTATTTTCTAAAAATACAGCACATCTTCAAGCACCTGATGATCATCATCGCCAGATTATTTCTTCATATTTCATTGAAATTAATAACAGACAAACCTGATCAGGGACTCAATCAAGCCCCCATTACCTGTTTCTTACGATAATCGACTAAGTCTGCAAGATACGCTTGTTCTTTTCCGGTGAGCTGGCCACTGCCCATCAACTCTGAATACAACGATTTAATAGAATATTTATTGAGTGACCCGATATCCTGCGCATCCAGTGTATTTAGCAAGCGGTCTTTCCCCAAATAAAATGCCATGGCAACAATGAAACGACGCTTTGAGCTTTTTCGAACACCGCCAAATTCATTTAACAGCCATAAATAGTAACGCACCCCGATGCTCATATTATCTCTGGGGTCCAATAAATAGGAAAATACATTGTCTTCCAGCAACAGTTCAGGCTGAACCGCCATGACGCTGTCCAATGACAACCCCAACAAGCCAAACCGCTCGCCATCCGCCGACGCCATATTGTTTCTGGTAGACGCGTAAGAAATGGCCTGCATTACCTGCTGATCGCCCTTGCTGGACAAACCACTGGCCTTAAATTCCTTAATCAGCCAACTGGGCAGCCCGCGAAACTTTCTGGGCAACGGAATAATAAAGTCAGTGGATAATGTACCGAGGTTTACCGAAGGTACTGAAGAAGCAACGGTCGGATACTGAACATACGCTTTTGATAATAAACTCGACTTAACCCGTTCAATCATGCGATCTGAAGGCTTCACCGAGTCAAACAAAGCCCCCATCAGCAAAGCCTCTCCGGACGCATCCGAACCTATAAGTTCTGCCAATGCCGGGTCCTGAGCAAACGCTTCGACCACGGTCATTCGTAAAATTTGATCCAGCTGTTTTTCTGCGTGAGCACGCAACGCGGTGTGCATCCCCAAACCTTCAACATCCAGGTCATCCAATTTGGCATGCTGTATTGATAATTCAATTTTGGACTTTTTGTAATCCACTTGCCTGCGAATCAGCCAGTCTTCAGAATAACTCACCCAACGAGTGCTGCTCGACGTTAATATTTTCGGCCACACATTGGCAATACGAGACCGATACAGTTTTTGCGCTAAATTAAACTTGGTTTTAACATCCAACTTCTGTTCTTTAAGCTGCTCAATCGAGACATTCACAGCCCCGGACTTGGCTTTACCACGAGTAGACACCACCTGCTCTTGAGATAATACAACCATAGAAAACAGCAAAGTAAATACAGAAATCAGGAGTTTTTTCATTCGCATAAGTCTTAAATTGAGGTGCAAAACCTTCCCTTCCAAGAGCATCCTTTTGCTTAGTATAAACCCTATCACTTTTAGACGCAGAACAAACCGACCAACGCTTACCAAATAATGACAGCCTGTTAACAATAATTTTTCAAACAACAAAATCCCATCCTCAAATCCCTCAACCCAAGTCAAGAATACGTACGAAACACCCAGAAAATTACATTTCTTAACAGGAAAAGCCGACAGACGAACGAGAAAAGATTTGAAAAGGATCAATCCAGAACTAGATTGAGATAATCGCCCAATCACTATTCTTATATATCTTACTTTAACCACCAAGCGCTGACTTATGAAACTTATTACTTATATCAACGATCACTATTCCATTAAAAAAACACTCGAACACCTGCTTGATATGTTTCAACAACACAAATCAGCACTGCAAAACCACCTGGAGAATAATCAACGATTGCACTTACGCATTGGGGAAATCGAAGCCAACGGTCAGTTTCTAGAACTAAAATGCCCTAAGAGCTTTAAAAGCAAATACCCAAGGGGCAAACAATTAACGTCGGAATTGCTGTTTTTTGAAGTCATCAGCCAACATCAGGAGTTTTTCAATCTGATGTCAGAACTGATTGAAGCGATTACCGAATACAACCGGAGGCATAAACCACTTTGGGGCGACAAGTCCTCATTCTTCGGAATCAACATTGCCATCCCGCTAGCCACTAAAAATCAGCACTTCATTCCGGCCTTGATTCATTTTTTATCGAGCACAGACCTTCACAAAGAAAAAACGCTATCCAGCGATTTAGACCGCATTTTTACTCAGGACCAATGGACGCCGGAAGTCATGGATTTACTGGCAGCCCGGGCCACCATATTAAAGGGCCGGTTTGGTCACGTTCATATCAGTAACTTACTGACCCGAACTTCACTGCAAGCGCACCTCGCTGAAGATCAGAATCAGAATAGCCTTTTGGAAAAAATCACCATTTATGCCTTATTAAATTACACCGAATTAAGCGGTAAAAAATGCCCTCGGCTCACCATTGAAAACGCAGTACAACCCTTCCTGCCGATTTCAGAAACCATGGAAATGAAGTGCAAATTCATTATCCAAAGCTTTGTGGATAACTTTCCTAATTACCTACCCACTGCGAAGCACACCATCAACCACTCTGGTTTCAGATAACAGCTTTTAGATAACCGGTTTTAGGTAGCTATTTCTAATTTTCTTTTGCACTCTTGGGAAATCTGATCATTTCTGACTGCGCCTTGAAGTGATAACCTTAAGCGTAAAACTAATCGAGAGTGAAACCATGAAACTGTTCGAGTTAATGCCTGAAAAAATTACCGATTTTCTTCCGCCTTTACTCAATAAAGATGTACCGCCACCGATTGATCAAATTGCCTTACAAGTAACGGAAATGAGCAAACTTGCCGGTTACGCCGGAATCGGGCTTGCGGTTAAGACCCGAAATTACGCACTGACCACATTTAACGACCTCGTTGCCGCTGGCGAACAGGCTCTTGGTAAAGAAACCGCCACTCCAGAAGCAACTGCGCCTGAAACAATAGAAACACCGGTTGAGGAAGCCAAGCCTGTTGGCCCAACTCAAAAAGAACTGTTTGAACAAGCCTCCGTGGACATCAAGTCGCTGTCTAAAAAGCCAGACAATTCAACACTCGGTGAATTATACGCACTGTACAAGCAGGCAACCGAAGGCGACGCTTCAGGCAAACGCCCAGGCATCACTAAAGTGGCAGAACGTTTCAAGTTCGATGCTTGGAGTCGCAAAAAAGGGTTAAGTGAATCAGACGCCGAACGGGCCTACATAGACAAAGTTCAATCGCTCTTAGCGGCACATTAAATCAAACCTCTGAACTTAGCCGGATAGCAAAACACTGAATGACTCTCAAGAGTCATTCAGACCAACAACACCTTTGGCTTTTTCCAGCACTTCATCCCAGATGCTTTTCGTCAGCACCATAGGCAGCTCGCTGTTCTTCATAGGAAGGTCCGACTCAATCGAGCAGACACCAGAACGCTCCACTGCCACCTCTAAATCATTCAAAGCTATACCAATGGCATCCGTCATGACTTGCATGTCCGGCATCACTTCTGGCGTGGAAGTCACCGCAATATCCACCACGCCGTTGTAACTCAATGCCACCATGACCAACCCCAACCCATCAAACAGAGGGGCGGAATTGCTTTGCGCTTCCAGCCTCGCCGAAGACAAATACAGAGTTCGCTGAGGCCCAGGCACATTGGTAATCGATAAGTTATAAATGGGCGAATGACGATCTGCCAAATGCAAACCCGAATACAATCGAGCGGCCAATGCCAAGGTGGTGGTCGGGATGATTTCGGTCAGGCTGTCTGCACTGATCGCGTGATTATAAACTTTCGAGCTGGTCACGCTCTTATGAATCGACAGTAACCTCTCGACCGGGTCTTCAATGTCCGTTCCCAATCGCACCAATGTCGCCGACATCTGATTACCGAACGAAGAGTGGACGGATCTGGATCGCACCGACAGCGGAGAAAAAGCAATCAACGACTTACGAGGCAAGTTACGCTTAAAATTCAGGTAATGACGCATGGCACCGGCGCAAATAGTTAAAATAACATCATTCACCGTTGCGCCCTGGACTTGATCTCTGACGGCCTTAATTCTGGCCATATCCAACGCTTTATGGCCAAACACACGGCGACAGGAAATTGAGCCATTAAATGAAGTATGAGGCGCACTGAAAAAGCCAGACCGGTCGCCGCTGGAAGAAGATTCAATCAGACGCCGCTTCAACATACTGTTGGTCAGATTTGATAATAACTCTCGGGCAATTTGACCCAACTGAATGACTTGATTTGTTTTCTTCTTATAAGCCTTTAATAATAAATCCGCTTCCGAAGGCAACTCCTCCGGTTTCCATTCTCTGGCTATTTCAGAACGGGACTTATTAGGTTCTACATCCAGTAAAGCGCTGATCATCTCTTCGCCGGAAATACTGTCTATCGCGCAATGGTGCAGCTTAAAAATCACGGCAAAGCGATGTTCGCCGAATTCGTGCTCATCCAGACCGTCAACAAATAAGGCCTCCCAAAGCGGTTTATCCCGTTCCAACGGCTTAGCAAATTCAGCTGCTGCCATGTTGAGCAGTTTTTTGCGATTCGACGGCTTCCCTAAAGGCACATGCAGTAAGTGGTTATCTACGTGAAAGTCCGGATCATCCACCCAATATGGGTTGTCCAGCTTTAACGGAACCTCAATGATTCGTTGACGAAAGAAGCGGGCTATGTGAAGCCGGGACAGAATATGGCTCCGAAACTGAGCAAATGTAAAATCCTCGTCAAACTGACTGTTGTCGAAGAGATACAAACCACCTACGTGCATAGGTGTATGCTCGGTTTCCAAAAAATAAAAAGAAGCGTCTAACGATGAAAGCTGCTGCATAGATACCGTCCATGAATAATAAAACAGCAATAATGTGCATTAATACTAACAAACCAATGGCAAATTAACGCCAGGGAACATCAACTTTAAGCCGCATAAAGTGACAATTGTGCACAAAATAACATTCTGAAACATTTTGTAACATTCTATCGAAAATTCTCTTGAATATCACATTAATTATAAGTAGCTTAAACCCTCAGAGATGGAGAGATAAGAGCAATGAGTGTATCAGTCTAAGTTAAGTGCTGGAATCACTTATTAAATGCAATCACGCAAATGCTCGTCTTAGTAGCCAAGCAGTACTCAATAACAGTTGTAATGGTAGATCAGGATGATGCGAAAACTCATTAAGAGTCTTGTGGTTTCTAAGGATCTGGAATCACATATCGATAAAATGCCGAAGGAAGTAGGCTCGTTAGGCTATGACGCCTGGGGATTCAACAGCGACATCAACAAGATAGGTGTCGCCCTCTTCAAACAATTGTACGACCGCTATTTTCGTGTAGAAACGTCCGGTCTGGAAAACATTCCTAAAGACGGTCCATGCTTAATCATTGCCAACCACAGCGGGCAACTTCCTTTGGACGGCACCCTGATCGGCATTGCTATGGAAATGAATCAGTACGCACCTCGTGCTCCCAGAGCCATGATTGAGCGTTTCTTCCCGACCATTCCTTTCCTTGGCAACTTTTTGAATTCAGTTGGTGCCGTCATTGGTGACCCACTCAATTGCGCCAAAATGTTAGAACGAGGCGAAGCCGTAATCGTTTTTCCCGAGGGCATTCGAGGCTCAGGAAAGCTGTACAGTAAGCGCTACCAGCTGCAACGCTTTGGAAATGGCTTCATGCACCTGGCCATGAAGTACAACGCCCCAATCATTCCTGTGGGTGTCGTCGGATGCGAAGAAACGATTCCCGCCATTGCAAATTTAAAACCTTTGGCCAAAATGTTACATGTGCCTTATATTCCAATTGCCCTGCCCTTTATTTTCCCCGCCAAAGTGCACCTGAACTTTGGTGAACCATTGACGTTTACAGGCGATTGCAATACCTCAGAGCAGCAAGTAACTAAGCAAGTTGAACAGGTAAAAACAGCCATTCGCGGCCTGATCAATAAAGGCTTAGCGGAAAGGAAACGGATCTTCTAATGACCACTAAAAGCAAAAAAGAACTCGACATTAAAAAGTCGCCAAACATTGATCAGTCCAAACAGATTCTAATCACGGGTGCCGGTGGCGCACTTGCTCAACACGTCATTACCCGACTGAAGAACGACTATCGAATCGTCGCCGTGGATTTCCGTCGACGTGTTGAATTGGGTGAAGACATCCCCAGTTACAAAGTGGATTTCAACAAACGGGGCTTTGAAGACATCTTCCGAACCTATGAGTTTGATGGCGTGCTTCACTTGGGCCGTATGGGTCTGCACGAAGCGAACCGAACCCGTCGCTACAACATGAACGTTCTCGGCACACAAAAACTGTTTAATTTGTGCCTAAAATACAATGTTCATCAGGTACTCGTACTGTCTACCCACCATGTCTACGGCGCAGACGCTTACAACCCGGCACTGTTGGATGAAACCTTCCCGCTGAAAGCGTCTGAACTGACCCAGGATCTGGTTGATTCTGTGGAACTGGAAAACTTATCCACAATCTACAAGTGGAAACACCCGGACCTGCACATCACTATCCTGCGACCGTGCAACATTGTCGGGCCTGGTGTACGAAACACCATTTCCATGCTGTTGTCGCAAAAGTATGCACCGGTTTTATTTGGCTTTTCACCACTTATGCAGTTCATTCATGTGGAAGACATGGCCGAAGCCATTTCGGTTGCTTTCAGAGAAAACCACTCAGGCATCTACAATGTAGCGCCGGACGACTGGGTCGCCTATCAGGACGCAGCAACCAAGTGTGGCTGCAATCGAATCCCAATGCTGTCGTTACCTCCTGCGCTACCAAAGCTGATTTCCAAGCTGATGAAAACGCGCTCATTCCCGGAATACCTGGTGAATTACTTCAAGTATCCGGTCATCATTGACGGCTCTTTGTTTCGGGAAACCTTCAAATGGAAACCAGGAAGGAGCCTTGATGAAATATTTTCCTACTACCGGGAAATAAAATAGACTCAACGTTCTCTGTTTAAGGCTGCGTCATCAAGCAGCCTTATTTGTATTTGGTTAATGCCTGAAATGCACCACCACCCCGATGGCCTGCTCCAAAGTCAGATCGAACTCCTTCATCAAGTAATCCACATCCAACCGCTCCGACCCACTCAACTCCAAATGCGTGATTGCTTCACTGTGCTGTTGGGTCTCTTTCTGAGACTTTGCCAGTTTTCGATTGCGGCGCTCCTGTCGCTCCTGCTCTTTCATCAGCTGCACAAAAGAAGAGGCAAAAATGCCCGCAGGCATCGCTGCAACGCCAACGCCACATACCGTCACCATGGAGCCAAAGACTTTCCCTCCCACTGTAATAGGCGTGACATCACCGTAGCCAACGGTGGTCAAAGTGGCGAACGCCCACCACATTGCCGCCGGAATACTGCCAAAATCCACAGGCTGGGCCTGGCGCTCAAAAATGTAAATTCCCGCCGAAGCCATAAACATCAAGGCAATCATCACCAAAAAAGCCGCCAGCAAAATCCGTTTATTTTCCTGATAAACCCGAATCAACAACCCCAAAGAAGCAGAATACCGGGTAAGCTTAAATAAACGCGCCATCGCCACCAGCTTCAGAATTCTGAGATCTTCAAGTTGATGATCCGGAATAAACAGAAAGAAAAGAAAGGGCAAAAAGGAGAATAAATCCACAAACCCCATCGGGGAAAAAATATAGGCTCTGCGCTTTTCCCAGTTCGTTTTCGTTGTTGCAGGCCCTTCAGAGGCCACCCACACCCGCATAAAGTATTCGAAGGCAAAAATAAAAATCAGTATTTGACTGGTATACACATACCAATGTTTGATGTGAAGGCTGAAACGAGGCATCGACCCAATGACAATTTCAATAATATTCAAAGTAATGGCGGAGGCGATGAATAAAGCCACCACCAAGGACGCTTTATTTTCTACACTGGGTTCGTTGAGGTATTCATACCATCGGTTACGCAACGAAGGACGAGAACGAGTAAGGTCATTCATTAATAAAACTATTCCACGCTAAATCTGTTCATCAATCATTTAAAGAACTCTAACACAATCATTTTGAAGTTAAACAAGCGATGACATTAAGCTCACCGTCCACGACACCATGTTATCGTTACTCAAGGTATTAAGAACCAAAGCGAGGCCAGCGTCCAATCTTGCGAATTTTCCAATGACGCTTTAGAGTAAAACAGCATTAGCCTTTCAGCCGACATCCTATGAACGGTTGGCACCCTATAAAAATAATGAACACGGAACATGAATGAAATCACTACTCGTTTTTCTTATCAGCCTCATCCTCCCTTTCCAACCAGTATTCGCAGAAATAGAAAACCAGAAGCAATACGGAGCCATCATAGGCGGATTTTCTTACCACTGGAGTGAAGAACCCAAAGACAACTCCGGCGAAACACGAGCGTTCAACGAAGTCCACAATACCATTGGCGGCCTGGTTCGTTTCTATGAGGAAAACGACTACGAAATCGATTGGGCGGCCACCATTTTCACCGACTCATACGATGAATCTGCGTGGGCCGTCCGGCGCACCTGGGGCAAAGCGTTTCATTTTAATCAGGTGCGAGTTGTACCCAAGCTGGCCGGTATGATCACCAAAAAGAGAACGTCCTACAAAGACGATGAGTCCAAAATCTTTCCGGCCATCGCTCCTATGATGTATATCGGCAATCAACACCTTGGCGCCGAGTTTTTACTCTTTCCCTGGTTCGACGGGTTTGCATACGTGGAGTTTGAAGTATTGTTTTAGACGCCCGAATTCGTGAAATGATTTAGGCTCTTAAAAAAACTCGGTTAGCTCTGTACCACTTGACGTGGGGAGTCATACCAACGCCGGGCTCAACTGCGTAGCGAACTGGCTATTTTTGTCCGGTTTTTGCACAAAATGCGACACATTTTGGAGTCCGGTGCAGGTGTTGGTTATAAGCCTTTTGATGACCAGTACTCACCCATTCTTCCTCGGCTAAGCCATTTGCATTTAGGAGCTTCAACTTGCCACAACTCACTTTTTATTTTACTAGCTTTGGATAGAGCATTAAGTTTGTTAAACCGCTCGAAATACCACTCACAGACTTGAAAGTAATATGGCAACATAAACTCCAGTTCGTTATCAAGTTTATTTAACTCAACCAAGCTATCAATTTCTCTCAGAACTTTTTCTGTAATTTTTTCATCGAGTTTATTTAAACCAGATAATTGGTTTGGTTCGGAGCATTGATACCATATAAAGAATAATGTACGTTTCAGAGCTTCGATATCACCACTAAATGCGAGTTCAGAATATTTTTCGAATAGGCCTCGCCACTCTTGATATATTCCGTTCCCTTCCAAGAACTTATGTCTCTCCTCAAAAGTACCACTTTTCGGCATACGATCTTCTATACGGCTTTCCAGTTTTGTAAGTGATTCAATATTCATAGCTTATAACCCCCGGTCATATAGATGCTAGGCTCTACTGAACAAACTCGTAATTTAGCCATTCTGGCTTTGCCCCGCTATCCATAAATTCTCTGATTGCCTTAAACGCAACCTCACTTGCCAAGCAATATTTTGCTTCCAATGGCTCGGGTTCACCGAAGCTAATTTGGTTTCTTATGGACTCTGCAACTTCTGAATTTGGTCCGTTGGATAAAGCCCTATATTCACTTGAGTTTTCATCGTAAAAGATAAGCCCACTAAAATTGCTATCCCACTCAAGGGCCAAGTACATTCGAATGTAATTGCTTGCACCGAATACAAACCTTTGCCACCAAGGCCTTAAACCATCGTCAGCCGATAATGATAGCTTTCCTTTCTGTTGTGACAGTGCGTTATCTATAGTCTCAAGAGCCTCGGAAAAGCTATTAAACATCAACTCTTGGTCTCCGGCCGAAACGAAATATTTTGGATGTGAGAACATTTCCATATTGATACCTAACGCCGCCTGCATGGGCGAGGAGCGAAGCGAACGAGTCCAGCGTAGCAAGCATGGCTGGCCTTGTTAGCAGTGTAAGTTAACCAGCTATGACTCACAGGGAAAAGCCTCAGAGTACGCAGCGACAATAATAAATTTTGATTCGTACTGAAGTGACTCGGGATATTTTTCGACGAAGTCTGTCACTGCCTTAACTGGAACAGAAATAGTTTTCATATCATTAGTTGGAAATGCATGCTCTTTGCTTATGCAAAAATCAGAGACCGCGCCTTCTTGCTTGGCGAGGTATGAAGCAGCACTATATTGAAATACTTTATCAATACAACGTGATGCTTCAAGGTCTATAAGTTTTGGCCTGGTAGTTTGTAAGATTTCTAGAGCATGCTTACAATTTTTTATAAATTTTTCGCTTTCAATATTGTTGCCTGTGCTTTCAGCAAATACTTGGGCAGTGAAAACTAAAAATAGTACTAATAACTTCCTCATTTTACTCAATCTCTTCCTTTTGGAGCTGTTAACAGCTTAATTCTCCGACAGGTGTCGCAGATCAGGGTTTCCTATTTTGCGACACACCATCATTCTTAAACACTTATAAAACAACAACTTAATATAAATTACTAGAGAGCATCATCCCAAAGTGCGACAGCTGGATTAGCACGAACTCATCCCCAAAAGCGACATACCAGAAATTTATCTATTAAATTCAATAAGTTGCAAAATCATCACAATCAAAAACCGACACATGTCAGAGATCTTTCGTATTTACGGCAACGCCAGAGAGCTTTGACTGCTTTAAAAGCAGTACAGAGGGATGTGTGAAGTATTTCTTTAGTGGATGATTCAAGGAACTTATTGAGCTTTTGCGTATAACTGTCGGCGCAATAGGTGAACCGCCATCCCGATTGTTCTTTTAAGCTGACAACAGGAATACGTATAGACGCACGGCTTGAAGGCCAGCATTTCAATCTGGCCTACGCCATAACGAGTTCAGCGAAGGTCATCAGGTGCGCTAATTTAAAGGCGCGACCCGCATAACCTCTTCGATGGTCGTAATGCCTCTGGCCACTTTTTGCGCACCACTGATGCGTAATGACCGCATTCCTTCTTTGTACGCCTGCGCCCTAAGCTTAGCTACGTCTGTTTGTTCATCAATATGTTCTTTTACGGTTTCGCTCATCGGCAACACTTCATAGATGCCTTCACGTCCTAAGTAACCGGTATCACGACACTCCAAGCACCCAACCGGGCCAAAGGTTTCTGTGGGGACTCCTGCTCGCCAAGGCGTGGTCAGGCGATCCCAGGCTTTTTCATCCAAAGGCTGCGCCACTTTACAGTGTGGACACAAGCGGCGAACCAACCGTTGCGCCATCACCCCAAGTACAGTCGCCTTAATCAAATACGGTGGAATACCCAGCTCCTGCAATCGTGAAATGGCACTTGGGGCATCATTGGTATGCAACGTGGATAACACTAAATGGCCCGTCAACGCTGCTTCAATGGCGTTTTCAGCCGTTTCCAGATCCCGAATCTCACCCACCATAATGATGTCCGGATCTTGTCTTAACAGCGCCCGAACTCCGCTGGCAAAGGTCAGGTCAATGTTGTGTTGTACCTGCATCTGGTTAAACGCCGGCTCCACCATTTCGATCGGGTCTTCAATGGTACAGAGGTTCACTTCCGGTGTGGCCAGTACTTTCAAGGTAGAATACAAGGTGGTGGTCTTACCTGATCCTGTCGGCCCGGTCACGAACACAATACCGCTGTTCTGCGATGTCATGTGGTGCCAACGTTTGTAATCCTCCTGAATCAGCCCCAGTTCACTGAACGGTTTCAACAGCACGTCGGGGTCAAAAATTCGCATTACCAACTTTTCACCAAACGCCGTTGGCATGGTTGAGAGGCGCAATTCCACTTCACTTCCTTCCGGGGTTTTGGTTTTTAAACGGCCGTCCTGCGGTTTTCTTTTTTCCGCCACGTTCATGCGGCCAAGAATCTTAATCCGGCTGAGCACTGCCGTGGTGACCTGAACAGGAAATTGATAAACCGCATGCAGCACCCCATCTATTCGAAATCTCAATACCCCCTGGTCTCGCCTTGGCTCAAGATGAATATCACTGGCTCTTTGGTCGAATGCGTACTGCAACAACCAATCTACGATATTCACAATGTGCTGATCGTTCGCATCGTGGCTGCTGCCTTTGCGACCCAGCTCCAGCAGTTGTTCCATGTTGGAAACTTTGCTTTCGCCCTGCCCTTGATGATCCACCGCTGCACCACTGACAGAGCGGGCCAGGTTATAGAACTCAACGGTATAGCGTCTTAGGTCTTCAGGGGTAATGACCGCTCGGCGAATTTCTTTTCGCAACACGTGCCGAAGACCGTCTTCCCAGGCATCCAGAAATGGCTCACATGAGCCAAAAATCACTTCGGTCGGGCTTACTTCCAAAGCCAGAATTTGATGCTGTTGTGCAAACTCATAAGACATCACTGAAGTAATGGCAGTCACATCCACTTTTAATGGGTCAATGTGGTAATACTTCTGGCCAGCCAACTTGCCCAACACTTCTGCAATCGCAACCGAATCCAATGTTTTTTCAGGGTACATCAGATCAGGAACCCCGGCCTGCGCCACACGCTCTATGACGGATGCGG
Source organism: Litoribacillus peritrichatus (assembly GCF_039537985.1). NCBI lineage: Bacteria > Pseudomonadati > Pseudomonadota > Gammaproteobacteria > Oceanospirillales > Oceanospirillaceae > Litoribacillus > Litoribacillus peritrichatus. Next base: position 657,295 of record NZ_BAABBN010000007.1, on the reverse strand, counting down.
TTTTGGTGGCATCCATATTATTCAGAATTTTATCCGCGCAATCCTCTGATATCCGCTTTTGAGTCAGCAGAATACTGACCACATCATGGACGGTTAATTTTTTTCCCTGAAGCGTGTTTATTTCCACTTACTTATCCTTATTACCAAGCAACCAAGCATGTCGGGCTAATCGTAGCAGCCATTGAGTTCGCAATGAAAAATCAATTTTCCCCGACTGAGTCAGCAGCAACCAAGGCAGAACATCCATGGCTGGCAATCCCCCTTCATTCACCAACGAAAGGGCCACATCAGGCAACGCATCCGGCAGCAGCTCTGAATCCATTAAGTGTTGAATGATGGCGGTTAATTGATTTAACGTACCCTGGGATTCTAAAGATTCTCTGAACACTGTCCACCGACCGGGACTCAATAAATCAAATCCTCGTTGAGCCTTGGTCACATCGGATATCAATAAAGGAATATTAAGATTGATGGCTTCAGCCAAATCGAACAAACATTCAGGGTTGCCCGACAACAGTTCTAATTCAATCTCACAAATGGCCGCTTGCCCCTTCCGTGCCGAAACATGGCCTTTATCCAGTACGATCTCAACTTTTGAAGCCCGCACCGATGTCCAGATCCAGGTTTTGCGAGCGAAGTTGGTGGTAAAGATAGGCACCACATCAGCCACCTCCACGCCTGAAGGCCAGGCATCCGCAGGAAATAAGTCAGGTTGCAATGCGGGCGGATTATCACCTTCTGGCGCTGAAATAGGGTATTCCCACTCTCCACGCTGATGCAGCCCCCCTACCGAAGAGCCTTTGGTTTTAAGTGTCTGATAATAACGCTCACCGGCTTTACGGGTCCTCAACGCCGCTTTGTTCTCCAACAAGGCAAACGATGGTGAGTCATAGTAAGTATTTTCCAGGTATCGGTCGGGTTGTTGTTCAAGATTTTGGCTCGAATGAAGCCACGCCAAGGTTAAGAAGCGTTCAATGTCCGCTTCTTGGATGTCCAGTTTCAGTTCCACTTCATAGCTCATAAAAATTACAGCGTAAGCCTCTTAATGCAATAAGAAAGAATAAAGCAGACTGATTAGATTCCAGAAAACTCCTTAACGCAACATGCCAATGACTTTTGCTTCGGTAATGGGTTTAGACAAATACTCAATCCCCAGTTCTTTGACCCGAACTTTCACTGCATCCTCCTGATGGCAGGTAATTAACACAATTCTGGAATTCGGGCTTTCCTTTAACATCTCCGGCACTGCATCCAACCCGTTTCGATTCGGCATTTCCTCATCCAAGGTCACTAAATCAGGCTGATACAACTTCATCATACGAATGGCCTCATTGCCATCTCGGGCCTCATAAACCTCGATGGAACCACAAATGGCCTCGATCATTGCCTTCAATATCGCGCGCGGTATGTTGCTATCATCAACCACAAGCACTTTCTTTCCATAATACAAGGACTTAGCACTAGAAGAGGATGAACGACTTGTTGGCATGTAAACCTCCTTATCAAACATGAAAGCAGAAAAGATGATGCCATACGATCTTTCCCAACGTTAAACACTATAACTATAGATACATGTTGGAACTTTTGGTGCATAAATCGTCAAATTTGTATATTTTCACAAATAATCAACCAGATACAAAAAATACACCGAATAACTTGATGGAAAGAGCCGCCGCTTGGCTATACTCTATCGTAACCAACAAATAACATTACTGTTTAAGGTACAACAAACTCATGCTGTTACTTGGAGAGCATCCTGACCATATCGATAAAATGGCGAACCGACTGAAAGAATTAAGTAAATTCTTGGTTTCGGGCTTTATTGATGATCTTCCTAAACGTGAACTTAACCACATCGAAGATCTTTACCATGACAGTGATAGTAACACCCTCTTTTATCTGGTCAGCGGTACCATTCAGGTGGAGTCCAACGAGAGGATTGTGTATTACTATGAAGACGGCGACATTGTCGGATTACAAAATACATTAGACATTCAATCTCCAAGACTGACCAGCCCCGACCCGGTCACACTGATTGCCATTGATAAAAACAAATTTGCAGAACATGTGAATAACAAACCCCAGTGGGCTCAGTATTTATTGATTCTGTCGGCCTTTTTTACCGATGCCTATTCGCGCCTTGCTCAAATACACGCCATCCCCCAAACCGGCTTTCTCACCTTTAAAAGCGGCGATACCATCATCCAGGAAGGCGACAGCTCCAATGACGTATACACGTTATTGACCGGCCACGCCCAGGCGTTCATCAACGGCGTTCAAGTGGGAGACATTTACAGCGAAGAGATTTTTGGCGCAATGGCCGCCTTTACCAACTCGCCGAGAAGCGCCACCGTCAAAGCCAGTGAAGAATGTCAGGTGCTGGCTGTCCCCAAAGATCAGTTTGTCAACTTAATCCAATATCACCCCAAAACCTGCGTCAGTTTGATTGAAAGTATGGCCCGTAAAATTAAGTCTCTGAATGAGATGATCACCGCCTGATAAAACTTTCTAAATAATAATGATTATTATTTGTTGACATATAAATGATAATCATTATTATTAACTACAGAGATCAACGACACACTCTTTGATTTCTATCTCCTCATCAAGCTAATCACGGTTTAGCCCCTTTCTTTGGAAGGGGCCTTTTTTTGCCCGGTCGATAATCAATAGCTCACATTTCACAAAAAAAGATACTGTTTCAAGCGCACATCGCCCTGTACTGCTTACTCATTTCACGTTTCTTCGCTTTAAGTGTATTTGCTTTTTTTAGGGGGTACCCTTTCTTGAGCTTCAACCGCAGCTGCTTCATTTTTTCTTTCAGGGCCAGGCATTGCGCCTGCTTCAGTTTCCTGTCATCCCGTGCTTTTGTGGTGTTCTGGTCTGGTTTATTGGTTTGAGCCTTGGTTTTTACCGGTGCATGACTGACCATCGCGTTGGTTTTCGATACCGAGTGAAGTTGATGACTTTTATCCGCATCTACGGTTCGGTTCGAATAATGCCTGACGCCTTGTTCATCCACCCAGCTGTAGATCTGGGCATCCGCCAGCATAGTTACGCTGCAAACAAAACACACGCTTAACAGTTTCCATAAAATGTCCATGCTTCCACTCAATCGCCGTCTTTAAATTTGTTATACTGGCGCAAAATTCACGAATGGAAATTCGATGTAAGTATGAAATTTCTCTGTTTAGCATCAGACTTAGACAACAATCAAAGCAAAGGCTTTGAAATCGAGAATTCCGAGGCCGTGTTCTTGGTAAAAAAGTCTGATCAAATATACGGCTACCAAAATCACTGCCCGCACTTAGGGGTGAATCTGGAATGGAAAGAAGACCAGTTTTTAGACAGCACAGACACCCTCATTCAATGTGCCATGCACGGTGCCTTATTCAGCGTTGAGAGTGGTTTATGCGTGAGCGGCCCTTGCCGTGGCCAAAACCTAAAAACCATTGAATTGCATCAGGACAGCGACGACAAGATTTTCCTGGTAAGTAATGACTGACTATCCCTGAACAGTAACGACTAGCTATCTCTGAACAGTAGCCACTAACTAAGAACCACAGGTACAGGGCTGACCAATTCAGAACTGTCCGTTTTAAAATCCACTTTATAAGCGAGCACTTTTACGCCAGCCTGAACGGCCTCCCGCAATAGCCGACCGTAAACCGGGTCAATATGATCAGCAGGTCGGGCTTCTGTGATCGCCGAATGCTGAACGCAAAACAATAACGCGGCAGAAACACCCTGATTCACCAATTCCATGAGTTCTTTTAAGTGCTTTTGGCCTCTTTCTGTCACCGCATCCGGAAAACAACCCAGGCCATCCCCTTCGTGCAAGGTCAGGCTTTTTACTTCCACAAAACAAACCGCACCGTCCTCGGATGTGCCACAAAAGTCCAAGCGGCTGTTGCCTACTTTGACTTCCGAACGCCAGTTACCATATTCATTCAGCTCAGAAACCAAGCCTTGAGTTAGTGCTTCCGCCACCAGCTTATTGGCTCTGTGTGTGTTAATGCCGATTTTATGGCCATCGGCCTGTTCGATAACTTCAGCGGTGCCCGGCAATTTTCTTTTTGGGTTATCCGACAAGGAATACCAAACCAAATCACCGGGGTCACCACAGTTTTTCATTGACCCGGTATTCGGGCAGTGAACCGTTAAAGGCCCTTGGTTTGTTTCAACGTCCAAAAAGAACCGTTTATATCGTTTTATCCACCGACCGGAAGAAAGCTCAGATGTGTATTTCATTAGTCTATAATTATCAGGTATTGGCTTGGCTATATAATGGATGCAAGAGTATGGCATAAAAGGTTTATATCTGGTAATGTCACGCAGCTTGGATAGGGATGTCAGGTAAAGATACGTCTTAAACCGGCTCTAACAGATGAATACATCCAAGCAGATTACTTACTATATAAGTCAGGATGGGTAGTTAAAGAGGCACATTTATGCCAGAGACGCAATCAGAGAAACTTCTTTCGTCATACACACCTTATGAAATTAAGGCCGACGAAGAATATATGAATGAAGCTCAGCGTGAGCACTTCACCAATATCCTAAACAGCTGGAAACAACAGCTTATGGAAGAAGTGGATCGCACTGTACACCATATGCAAAACGAAGCTGAGAACTATGCGGACCCGAGTGATCGAGCTACCCAGGAAGAAGAATTCAGCCTGGAACTCCGTACTCGCGACAGAGAGCGTAAGCTGATCAAAAAAATCGACAAGACACTAGAGCTTATCGAAAAAGATGATTACGGCTTCTGTGATGCCTGCGGCATTGAGATCGGTATTCGTCGTTTAGAAGCCCGTCCAACGGCTACCTTGTGCATCGACTGTAAAACACTTGCAGAACTGAAAGAAAAGACCACCGGTCTTTAAGCAGCTCAAGTGCTCCAGTAAATCGGCAACGCTCCGTTGCCGGTTAAATTTCTAATGTACGCTTTTTCTGAACGACACCCTCACCTTATTACGATGCATATTTGATACTATGAGTATGTGAAACTATGTATATGTGAAACTATGTATATAGGACGCTTCGCGCCATCTCCCACAGGCCCATTGCACATAGGCTCGCTGCTTGCTGCAGTGATCAGTTATCTGGATGCCAAAGCCAACAACGGTCAATGGCTGTTAAGAATCGACGATATTGATCCTCCCCGTGAACAAGCCGGCGCATCCGACGCCATCATCAAAACACTTGAACAGCATGGCCTTCACTGGGACGGCAACGTTTTTTATCAGAGCGACAGGTTCGACGCTTATCAGGCAGCAATTGAAGCGTTACTCCGTGACGATCTTATCTACCCCTGCCAATGTTCTCGGAAACAGCTAAATGCAACTCAGGGCATACACCCCGAACAATGCATTCAACCTCTGGACACGAATGCGCCTTTCGCGTATCGAATAAAAAAAGGCCGTTATCAGTTCAACGACCTCTATCAGGGCAGTCAATCAGGCTCCGACGGCCACTTTGTGATTAAACGCAGAGACCAGCTGTTTGCCTATCAGTTAGCCGCTACCGTGGATGATCACGCTCAAAACATCAGCCATGTAATTCGGGGCTACGATCTACTGGATTCAACCCCCAAGCAACTCCTGCTGTATCAGGCGCTCAATTATCAACCCCCAAAGTTCGGTCACTTTCCGGTGATTACCGCCGCCAACGGCCAAAAACTGAGCAAACAGAACCTGGCACCCGCAATCAATAATGATCAAGCGCTCACCAACCTGCAATTGGTCATGCGTTATCTGAACATGACTCCGCCGGATACCTCATCCATTGAGGCGTTATTGCAATGGGCAACGCTCGCGTGGAAAACGGCCGCCCCTAAGAATCTCAATCAACCCGAGATTGGAATTATTACCAGCGAATAACGATTCGTTTCTTTACAATTCCTCAGGCGCTCCCTAGCATGTGCCAATACTAAGCTTATTGCATTGAGCTGTTTTAATAATCATAACAACGCACTCTAATTGGATAGCACTTTATGTATGTCTATCGTTTGCTTTTTTTGATGGTGTTGGGCATTTACGTCTTTTCACCCATGATCATGAACTGGTGGCTGGAACCTGGCGGGTCATGGTACAGACCTTACATCCTGTGGTTATTTGTGATTTTTCTCTCCTTCTGGTTAAGCAGACAGAGAGGTCCGGATGACTTTTGATTTTACCTCGATCAGCCTGATCGCGATTGGCTATTTACTTTGCCTGTTCGGCATTGCGTTTGTCACAGACAAAGGCATCTTCCCGCGCAAGCTGGTCTCTCATCCGCTGATTTATGTCTTATCGCTTGGCATCTACACCAGTGCATTCGCCTTTTATGGCAGTGTCGGCCTGGCCTACGAGTACGGTTTTGGCTTCCTGGCCTTTTATCTGGGGCTTGCGGGCGCATTCATGCTTGCGCCAGTATTGTTACAACCCTTGTTAAAACTGACCAAATCCCACCAGCTCAGCTCCTTGGCCGATCTTTTCGCCTTTCGATACCGCAGTTCATGGGCCGGTATTCTCACCACCGCCTTTATGACCATCGGCGTATTGCCCTTGCTGGTACTGCAAATCAAAACCGTGGTGGATACGGTTTTGATCATGACCAACAATGAACAACCCTCCCAGATCATCGGTTTCGGCTTCTGTATTTTGATGATCGTCTTTGCGGTGATTTTTGGCACCCGTCATACCTCAGCAAGGGATCAGCACGAAGGCTTTGTGGTGGCCATTGCCTTTGAGTCCATCATCAAGATGCTGGCCATCATTGCGATCGGTGTCTACAGCATGTTTTATGTGTTTGACGGCCCGGGGGACATGGAAGATTGGCTGGCCTCAAACCAAGAGCTATTGGCCACCATGCACACCACGCTGAACGAAGGCCCATGGCACGCCTTGTTACTCATGTTCTTCGCCAGCGCCATTGTGATGCCGCACATGTTTTATATGACCTTCACGGAAAACATGAATCGCCGGGCATTGAACACCGCCAGCTGGGGGGTGCCTGTTTTCCTCCTGATCATGAGCCTTCCGATCCCTATCATTCTTTGGGCCGGGCTGAAACTGGGGCTTCGCTATTCACCCGATTACTTTACGTTAACCATCGGCCTCCATCAGGGCGCGGAGTGGTTGTCCGTAATTACCTTCATCGGCGGTCTGGCCGCAGCCAGCGGTTTGATTATTGTGGTGACACTGGCCCTCTCCGCGATGTGTCTGAATCATTTGATTTTACCGTCCCTTCCGCTTCGAGCGGGCATTAACATCTACAAAAATGTGTTATGGATCAGAAGGTGTCTGATCGCCGCCATTGTTCTGGCCTCCTATTTTTTATACCTCGCCATCGGGACGGATCAAAACCTCAGTGATTTAGGCTTAGCTGCGTTTGTCGCCACCTTGCAGTTTCTACCGGGTGTCATGGGATTATTGTTCTGGCCTACCGGCAACCGCCAAGGCTTTTTAGCGGGTCTGATTGGAGGCATTGCGGTCTGGAGCTTAGGTATTCTCATTCCGTTAATTTCCGGCCATTCGGTTCTGGATTTTTATGACCTGACCTACACCTTTGTTGGCCAACAATCCGGTTACTTAATCGCCTTAGGCGCCACCTTGGTGAACGTCACCTTATACATTCTGGTGAGCCTGACCACAGAAACCAGTGAAGATGAACAAGCCACCGCACAAGCCTGTGCCGTCGACACCTTAATTACGCCGCAACGTCGCCAGCTCGATATTTTGAGCGCCGAAGAATTTCGGGAACGGCTGGCCAAACCGCTGGGTTCAAAAACTGCCATTCGCGAAGTGGACCGGGCATTAAAAGACCTGCAACTCCCCATTCATGAAGACCGCCCCTACGCGTTGCGCCGACTTCGTGATCAACTGGAAGCTAACCTTTCTGGACTGATGGGGCCTGTGCTGGCCAAAAGCATTCTTGACCGAAACATTCCCTACAAGGAAACGCCGATCGGTGGTGCACTGGATGACATTCACTTCATTGAAAGTCGAATCGAAAACTACAACCAGCAAATGACCGGACTCGCGGCAGAGCTTGACAGCCTGAGACGTTACCACCGGATGACACTTCAAAACCTGCCGTTAGGGGTCTGCTCCATTGGGGGGGATGGTGAAATCCTGATGTGGAACCGGGCCATTTCCGAGCTGACCGAAGTCAATGAAAGCAACATCGTGGGTGCCCACATCAGCACCGTTTCCGACCCTTGGGGCGATGTCCTGCAAACCTTCATTGAAGACGAGTCCACTCATCACCACAAAAAGAGTGTTGAGTTCAGAGGCAAAACCCACTGGCTCAACCTTCATAAAGCGGTGATTTTCCGAGATCGCCAGATAGACTCACCTTATACGGGTTCCGTGGTTATTTTGATTGAAGATTTAACCGAGACCCAATTGCTTGAAGAAGAACTGATTCACAGTGAACGCCTGGCCTCCATTGGCCGTTTTGCTGCAGGCGTCGCCCATGAAATCGGCAACCCGATCACCGGCATTAACTGCCTCGCTCAGGACATCAAGTACGACAGCGACAACCCTGAAATCAAAGAAATGTCGGATCAGATCATCGAACAGACCAAGCGTGTGTCCAACATTGTCCAGACACTGGTCAGCTTTGCGCACGCCGGAACACACAAGTCCAACCGGGTCTTGTCTCCCGTCAAAGTCAACCAATGCATCAATGAAGCCATTAATCTTTTAACCCTGAGTCAAAAGAACCAGCGTTATGTCGAATTCATTAACCATTGTGACCCGGAACTGATGGTGATTGGCGATGCACAACGACTGGTACAGGTTTTTGTTAATTTAATCGGTAATGCGAGAGATGCATCACCCGATGGCACCTGCGTTGTAGTAAACTCACGGGAACTGGAACAATCTTGCGTTATTGAAGTCATTGATGAAGGGCATGGCATTCCTGAAGAAAAGCTGGATCAAATCTTTGACCCGTTTTTCACCACCAAAGAACCCGGTGAAGGAACAGGCCTGGGCTTGGCCATGGTCTACAGCATCATCGAAGAACATCATGGCAGTATCAATGTAGACAGCCCGGCTTATCCTGAGACTGGAAAAGGGGCACGTTTTGCGATTACTATACCACGCCATAATAATGACAATGATGAAACGCTAGCACCCACGCAGCATGAAGGGAAATAAATGAAACGAATTCTGATTGTAGAAGATGAAGGCATTATTCGTTCAGCACTAAAACGGCTCTTAGAACGTAATGGCTATACTGTTGATGATGCTGGCTCAGTACAAGAAGCGCTAGACAGCTATGAATTAATTGATTACAGCCTGATCATCAGTGATTTACGTTTGCCTGGCGCGCCCGGCACCGACCTGATCAAACAATCCCCCGGTGTACCGGTTCTGATCATGACCAGTTACGCCAGCTTACGATCAGCGGTCGATTCAATGAAGATGGGCGCCGTTGACTACATTGCCAAGCCTTTCGATCATGAAGAAATGCTCAAGTCCGTGGCCGACATTCTTAACCGGCCCCACGTTTCACAGAAACCAGGCCATACCCCACAACCGGCTACGGATAAATCCCCGACTCAAATCATTGGTTCTTGCAGCGCCATGCAAACCTTTTTTAAACGGCTGAGCAAAGTAGCGCCCACGGACACCACGGTTTTGATTTTGGGCGAGTCAGGCACCGGTAAAGAACTGGCGGCCCGCTCCATCCACGAGCACAGCAAACGCGCAAACGCGCCCATGATTTCAGTCAACTGTGCCGCAATTCCTGAAACCCTGATCGAATCCGAGTTATTTGGTCATGAAAAAGGCGCTTTTACCGGTGCAACCGCAGCCAGAAACGGCTTAGTTGAAGCCGCTGATGGCGGAACCATGTTTTTAGATGAAATCGGCGAGCTGCCGCTGGAAGCTCAGGCCCGATTACTCAGGGTATTACAAGAAGGCGAAATTCGCCGGGTAGGCTCGGTTCAATCGAAAAAGGTTGATGTTCGTCTGATTGCTGCGACCCACCGGGACTTAAAACGCATGGTCAGCGAAGGTCAATTCCGGGAAGATCTCTATTATCGCCTGAACGTGGTTTCATTAAAGCTACCGCCTCTGAGAGATCGTGAAGGTGACATTGTGGAACTGGCCACAGAACTGTTAAAAATTCATTGTGAAAAAATGGAATGTGGCGACATTCACTTAACTGACGATGCCATTGCGGCCATTGAACATTACAGCTGGCCTGGCAATGTACGTGAACTGCAAAACGCCATCGAACGCTCCGTCATCATGTGCGATGAAGACAAGATCACCGCAGAAATCTTATCGCTCGACAGTGAGTCTCAACTCACCGCCTCTGTCGCTGCGCCAGTGGCAGAAGAACCAACCCCTGACGAATCCACCGACCCGTCCGCCGAAGGACTCTCCCTTGAGGATTACTTCCAGAACTTTGTATTGGCCAACCAAGACAAAATGAGCGAAACCGAGCTCGCCAAAGCCCTGGGCATCAGCCGCAAGAGTCTGTGGGAGCGCCGCCAAAGACTGGGCATTCCTCGTCGTAAAAAGTCTTAATCCAGAAAAGCCCGAATATTGGAACAAAGCGTCCCTGTCCCAACCAACAACCAAAAGATAAGTGCAACCTCACGGCTTATCTTTTGTTGCTCACCTTCAATACGGTCACCCCTGTTACCATTTGAAAAAGTGTTACCTTAATTAACACTCAACACCTACCCTAAGTAACACAAATCTGGAACACAGCGTTCTAATTTTACACACAAAAACCATAAGCAGTTGTTTTATATAAATTAATTAAAGTTGGCACCTCAACTGCAATATTAATCAGTATATAAATCGCTACCAATAAAAATAAAAACAGCGAACAAACGCTTCAACAATAAAAATAAAAACCGAAGCAGACAAAATTCTGTGAACTGCAGAGATTTGGCAAGGGCAGGATGCCCTACCGGCTTATTTGTTAAGTTGGTTAAAATCAAGGAATAGCAGTAGGCATTAAAAACAATAACAACAGCCTGCTTTATTTTATCTTTTACTTTGAGTTACCCAATCCGCTCATGTACACTTCAAGCACTGAAAATAACCAATAGAAGTAACCAATTTTATGGTGTTCAAGGGCATCAAGACTCGCGTTAAGAGTCTGCTAAGTCGATCTGCATCTCAAGTCTCGGAAGACATCCGACCTTCAATTATACCCCGTGACAACCACCCCGTTTCGCGAAAACTGATCAGCAATAACGCGCTGAAGGTACTTTATCGCCTTGAAAGTGCGGGTTTTCAGTCGTATCTGGTCGGTGGCTGCATTCGAGATGTGTTATTGAATCACACGCCAAAAGATTTCGACATCGCAACCAATGCGCACCCAGAACAAATTCATAAGTTATTTCGAAATTCTCGTCTGATTGGTCGCCGGTTTAAACTGGTTCACGTCCATTTTGGTCGGGAAATCATTGAAGTCGCTACCTTCCGCGCTGGTCACGAAGAGACCAAGTCGTCTGCGAAGTCAGCCACCAATGACAGCGGCATGCTGGTTCGGGACAACGTTTACGGCACCGTGGAAGAAGACGCCTCTCGCCGCGACTTCACTGCCAATGCCCTCTATTATTCAGTATCCGACTTCAGCATTCTTGATTACGGCCAGGGAATGGATGACATCCTGTCCAAAACACTGAGAATGATTGGTGAACCAAGAGTTCGCTATCAGGAAGACCCGGTCCGCATGTTACGTGCGGTGCGTTTTGCCGCCAAGCTTGGCTTTACCATTGAAGCAGCAACTCAGGAGCCGATCGCAGACATGGGGGTGCTGTTAGCCAATATTCCGTCTGCGCGTCTGTTTGATGAAGTACTTAAGTTATTCCAGTCCGGTCATGCTGAAGATTCGTTCCGCTTATTACGTGAACACGGTTTATTTAAGTTCTTATTCCCTGAAACCGACGAACTGCTGAACCGAGATGATTCCGGCTATATCGAAGCTCTCATTCAGGCGACCTGCAAAAACACAGACGCACGGATTCGCAGCAACAAACCTGTGACTCCGATCTTCCTGTTTGCAGCGTTCTTATGGCCAAAAGTCATGGAACATTGGGCCGAACAAAAACAGTATATGCCACCTGTGCCGGCCTTAACCAAGTCAGCGCACTTAACACTGGACGCCCAGGTTAAAGCCACCGCAATTCCACGCCGCTTTTCTACTGCCATCAAAGAAATCTGGGATTTACAACTTCGCCTTGAGCGCCGTAATGGCCGGAAGGCATTCCAACTGGCAGAACACCCAAGATTCAGAGCCGCTTACGATTTTGTACTTCTGCGAGAGCAAGCCGGTGAAGACCTGAGCGGATTAGGACGCTGGTGGACCGATTTTCAGAACAGCGATGATCAGCTCAAACAGAAAATGGTCAGCAAAACCGGCCACCCAAGCCGGACTAAACGAAGTTCAGGCAATCGACGCAACGGCCCCAAAAGCAGAAAACCGCGTAAGCCCCAGTCACCTGATTAAGTTCCGAGCAACCTATGAACTCAGCGTACATCGGTTTAGGCAGCAACCTTGAATCGCCAATCACACAACTCCGCTCAGCGGTGGCCGCGATTCAAGCGCTCCCTCAGATTCATTCGGTTGAATCATCCTGCGTCTACAATACGACCCCTGTCGGGCCACAGGATCAGCCGGACTACACCAACGCAGCGCTGAAAATCAGCACCAGCCTCACGGCCATTGAGCTTTTAGATACACTTCAGGCCATTGAAAACGCCCACGGCCGGGTCAGAACCCTTCGTTGGGGTGCCCGCACCCTCGATCTCGACATTTTATTATTTAATGATGAAGTCATTGACCACCCGAGACTGACCGTCCCTCATCGCGAAATGCTGAACCGGAATTTTGTCCTTATTCCGCTGGCAGACATCACTTCGACGCTGGTATTCCCTAACGGTTTAACACTTTCTCAAGCCATTGAGCAATGCCCTGAAAACCCGATTCAACGACTGAAAGATCAAACTTTAGTATAAGTACTTCCCCCTTCATCAAACGAATCCGAAGCAGAAAAACCACAAAAAAGGCTCTATTAACACTTAACTATCTTTTTTGGTGTGATAACATGCGCACTTCTTAAACAGCAGGGTCTTAGATGTCATGGCAGTGACAGTCAACACACTGAAAGAGATGAAACAATCGGGCGAGAAGTTTACTTGCTTAACTTCTTACGATGCCACATTTGCACAGGTAGTCAGCAGTACTGGTGTAGAGGTTATCCTAATAGGTGACTCTCTCGGCATGGTGCTTCAGGGCAATGACAGTACACTACCCGTCACACTGGAAGACATGACGTACCACACTCAATGTGTGAGCAACGGCAATCAAGGCGCGTTGCTAATGGCAGATATGCCGTTCATGTCTTACGCGACACCTGCTCAGGCCATGGAAAGTGCTGCTGCACTCATGCAGTCCGGTGCACACATGGTGAAGCTGGAAGGTGGCGACTGGCTGTGTGAAACCATTCGTTTGTTGAGCGAACGAGGCATACCAACCTGTGCACATTTGGGTTTGACCCCACAAACCGTCAACAAAATGGGCGGTTATAAAGTACAAGGTCGCCTTGATGATCAAGCCAACAAGATGGTAAGTGACGCCATTGCTCTGGCAATCGCAGGCGCAGACGTTATTTTACTGGAATGCGTCCCGGCTCACCTCGCTGAGAAAATCACTCAGTCCGTCGATATTCCGGTCATCGGCATTGGTGCTGGCAACAAAACGGACGGCCAGGTATTGGTGATTCATGACATGCTTGGCGTTACCAGCGGTCATCGCCCTAAATTCGTGAAAAACTTCCTGGAAGGCAACAGCAGCATCTCTGCCGCCATTGAGAACTACATTACAGATGTAAAGTCCGGCGCCTTTCCTTCAGAAGAACATACCTTCAAATAACTTGACCGAGCGGTCACAGTGCCGCTCTTCAATCTGCCTTAAACTCTTTTCGTGTAACCAAGATATTTTTGTATGAAAATCATTCATAGCATTCAAGAACTTCGTAAAGAACTCCACATGCGTCGCTTTGACAAAGAGCGAATCAGCTTTGTTCCTACTATGGGCAACCTTCACGAAGGCCACATCAGCCTGATTCATAAAGCCGCAGAAAAAGCTGACTGTGTGGTCGCAAGCATCTTTGTGAACCCTCTGCAATTCGGAGCACATGAAGACCTTGAGTCTTACCCAAGCACCCCCGCAGAAGATGAAGCCCAATTAATAGAAACCGGTTCCGTCGATTTCCTGTTCCGCCCAAGAGTGGAAGAAATCTACCCGGTCGGGCAGGAAAATCACACCATTGTCGAAGTGCCCAATATTTCGGACGTTTACTGTGGTGCCAGTCGCCCAGGCCATTTCCGTGGAGTGGCGACCATTGTTTGCAAACTGTTGAACATCGTACAGCCGGACTTCGCCGTATTTGGCAACAAAGATTACCAGCAACTGATGGTCATCCGAAAAATGGTCGAAGACTTATGCTTGCCAGTTAAAATCATTGGTGCCGATACCGCCCGGGCCAAATCAGGCTTGGCATTGAGTTCCCGCAACGGCTACCTAACGCCAGAAGAGCTCAAGATTGCGCCAAACCTGTACAAAGCGCTGTCTCAGGCCAAAGAGGCCATTCTTGAGGGCCAGGCCGACATCAAAGGCATTGAAGCCAGAGCCAATCAGTTCCTGGAACAAGCGGGCCTGCAACCGGACTACTTTGACATCTGCAACGGCAAAACTCTGGAACCGGCACTGAAATCGGATCAACAACTGGTGATCCTGGCGGCGGCCTATTTAGGAAAAGCCAGATTAATTGACAACATTGTCGTCAATGCAGATATTAACGCTTAATCCGATCAGGCGATTTATATGACAAATCCGCCATGCTTAAAGATTGATCAGCAGATCGGTTTCGGGCATACTGCCTCGCTCGTTGCGCGAGGCGCAGAACAACTGGTACATACTGTAGAGGGGAGTTAAATCCATGCAATCCATAATGTTAAAGGCTAAGCTTCATCAGGCCCGCGTGACCCACGCAGTATTAGAGTATGAAGGCTCCTGTGCAATCGACAGCAAGTTTCTCGATTTGACAGGCCTGAGAGAGTACGAACAAATCCAGATTTACAATCTGGACAATGGTGAGCGTTTCACAACGTACATCATCCGTGGGGAAGAAAACTCTGGCATTATTTCAATGAACGGCGCAGCCGCTCA
Organism: Litoribacillus peritrichatus; assembly: GCF_039537985.1. NCBI lineage: Bacteria > Pseudomonadati > Pseudomonadota > Gammaproteobacteria > Oceanospirillales > Oceanospirillaceae > Litoribacillus > Litoribacillus peritrichatus. The sequence continues at coordinate 642,103 of NZ_BAABBN010000007.1, read as the reverse complement.
CAAAGCTTCGCCAGGTGATCGCGTGATCATTTGTGCATACGGTAACTACACCGATGCAGAAATCGCCAATCACAAGCCATCTATGGTGTACCTGAAAGAAGGTAACGAGATCAGCCATACGGCCAATGCCATTCCTGTTCAGGTTGCCTAATATCGGAACTTTCGAACAAATTAAAAAGGCCTCTTACTGAGGCCTTTTTTTTGCATAGCATATACAGATAAAATAAAGCTTTTTCGACATTAGCGACTTCGTCAGGGATTTATGTCATGTCAGAATTACCGTATTCATCAGCTTATCCGAGTCAGTTACCGATTTGGCAAAAACTGAAAGATCATCAAGTAAAACAAAGCAAAATGCATCTTCGCGATGAATTTAATAAAGATTCTGACCGCGCCAAACGCTTCTTTCTGCAAAGCGAGCACATTTACCTCGACTACTCCAAAAACCTCATCACCGATGAAACCATTAAGCTACTGGAAGAGCTGGCCAATCAAGCCGGTTTGCCAGCTGCCATTCAATCTATGTTCGCCGGTGAGAAGATCAACAACTCGGAAGAACGCCCGGCGCTGCACGTCGCCCTCAGGAACCAGGCTGGCACGCCCTTCATGGTGGACGGCGAAGATGTCATGCCGGAAGTCAAAGCAGCACTGAACCAAATGGAGCGATTCGTTTGGTCCATACACAGCGCACAGGCACGGGGTTACACCAACAAACGTTTCACAGACATAGTGCACTTAGGCATTGGCGGTTCTTACCTTGGCCCCAAAGTGGTTTCAGCCGCACTGAAACCGTATTGGAAAGCCGGACTGAACCTGCATTATGTGGCCAACATCGATGGCACCCACATCACCGAAGAACTGAAGCACCTGTCACCGGAAACCACGCTGTTCATCATTGCCTCGAAGTCTTTCGGCACTCAGGAAACCATCATGAACGCCCGCTCGGCCAAAGACTGGTTTCTTCGCAATGGCGGCAACCAAGATGACATCCACCGCCACTTTGTAGCCATCTCATCCAACGAGAAAAAAGCCGTTGAATTTGGCATCGCCAGAGAGAACATTTTTCCGATGTGGGATTGGGTCGGAGGCCGTTATTCGCTCTGGTCAACCATTGGCCTGCCCATCGCTCTGACCATTGGCATCGAGAACTTTAAAGCCTTACTTTCTGGTGCACATGAAATGGACGAGCACTTCCGAACGGCCCCGTTCACTCAGAACATTCCGGTCATATTGGCGTTATTAGGCGTTTGGTACAGCAATTTCTTTCAAGCGGATTCCCATGCCATTCTCCCTTATGACCACTATTTAAGAGCACTGCCAGCACACATTCAGCAGCTCGACATGGAAAGTAACGGTAAGTCCGTCACCCACTCAGGCGATCCGGTGGACTGGTCTACAGGCCCTGTTATCTGGGGCGGCGCCGGCGCTAACGGTCAGCACGCGTATCACCAACTGCTTCATCAGGGAACGCATTTCTTACCGGCAGATTTCATCATGCCACTCAGAACCCATAACCACATCGGTGATCATCACGCATTGCTATTGTCGAACTGCCTCAGCCAAAGCCAGGCATTAATGCAGGGCAAGACCTTAGAAGAAGCCAAAGCAGAGCTGACCGCCCAAGGAAAAACACCGGAGCAGGTGGAAGAACTCGCACCACACAAAGTGATTCCCGGCAACCGACCGAGCAACACCATTTTGTTTGAAAAATCGACGCCTCGAACCATTGGTGCCCTGGTCGCGATGTACGAGCATAAAGTATTCGCCCAAGGGGTCATCTGGAACGTGAACTCATTCGATCAGTGGGGCGTAGAACTGGGCAAAGAACTGGGTCAAGAAATTTACGACATCATCACCGGCGACAACACGCCGAACGGCCAGGACAGCTCAACCAAAGGGCTGATCGACCTCTTTAAAAAGATCAATAATCGCCTCTGATGCGCCAGCTCAAGCACTCAGGCATCTGAGTGCTTTCCTGATGTATATAACTTGAAGCCACCTGCCTCACTTGGTAACCTGCGCGCTTTCCGACAGTTATCAACTCCAGAGGCAATCATGACTAAAATTTGCGTTATCGGTGCAGGCACAATGGGAGCCAGCATTGCTCAAGCATTTGCAAGCAACGGATTTCAGGTAGTACTCAGAGACATCAAACCAGAATTTGTAGAACGCGGCGTCTCTTTTATTCAAAAGAACATTGACCGCCTGGTAGCCAAAGAGAAAATCAGTGCTGAGCAAGCTTCCGAGATCATGGCGAACATCGAAGGCACTACCGAACTGTCTGCGGCGTCCGATGCAGCGCTGATTGTTGAGGCTGCAGTTGAGAATATGGAAATCAAAAAGAGCATTTTTGCCGAACTTGATAAAGTCTGTGGCCCGTCAACCATCTTTGCAACCAACACCTCTTCATTGTCCATCACCGAAGTAGCTGCAGCCACCAACCGCCCGGACCAGGTGATCGGCATGCACTTTTTCAACCCAGCGCCCATCATGAAGCTGGTTGAGATCATCAAAGGCATTGCCACGTCCGATGAGACCTTTAACACCGTCAAAGGCATCACAGAACAACTGAAGAAAACTCCGGTTGAAGTGGCCGAAGCGCCTGGCTTCGTGGTTAACCGCATATTGATCCCTATGATTAACGAAGGCATCGGTATTCTTGCAGAAGGCGTTGCCAGTGCCGAAGACATTGATGCTGCGATGAAAATGGGCGCCAACCACCCAATGGGGCCACTGGCTTTAGCGGACTTGATTGGCCTGGACGTATGTCTGGCTATTATGGAAGTGCTTCAGGATGAGTTTGGCGACAGCAAATACCGCCCACACCCACTATTGAGAAAGTACGTTCGTGGCGGCTGGTTAGGTCGTAAGAGCGGGAAAGGGTTTTACAACTACAGTTAACGCTTCTGATAAAAACAAAAAAACCAGCGCTCAACGCTGGTTTTTTTAACTAAAGACCCGCAAACAATTAGCCTAAGCCAAGGGTGCCTAACGTTTCCTTACGGACGGTTTTCAACAGTTCTCCATCCTCAATCAATGACTTGCCGTAAGCAGGGATCATTTCCTGCATTTTCGCCTGCCATTCCGGCTGAGCAATCTTATCTTTAAAGCAACGTTCAATCACATCAACCATCGCCTGTACGGCTGTTGAAGCCCCCGGAGAAGCCCCCAATAACGCCGCCAAACTGCCGTCCGCAGAAGCAACCAATTCAGTACCGAATTCCAGCTTACCCTTGCCGCTTTCATCTTTCTTAATGATCTGAACGCGCTGACCGGCTTTTGCCAACGTCCAGTTCTCATCCTTCGCTTGCGGGTGGAAGTTTCGCAGTGCTTCCACACGCTCCTTCTGAGACTGGAACACTTCACCAATCAAGTACTTGGTCAAGTCCATGTTATTAGCACCCACCGACATCATAGGCTTTAAGTTATTGCCTTTGACCGAACCAAACAGATCCAGCTTAGAACCTTTTTTCAGGAACTTAGTAGTGAAGCCTGCAAACGGGCCAAACAACAGAGCTGGCTCACCATTAATGATGCGTGTATCCAGATGAGGTACGGACATCGGCGGCGCACCAATTGCTGCCTTACCATACACCTTAGAACCGTGCTTCTTAACAATTTCAGGGTTTTTACACACCAACCACTGGCCACTCACCGGGAAGCCACCATAACCTTTACGCTCAGGAATCCCGGACTTCTGAAGCAAAGGCAACGCACCACCGCCTGCGCCCAAGAACACAAAACCGGCATCAATGGTTTTTACAATCTTGGTGTGTTTTTCTTTTACCCGAACACTCCAGCGACCGTCTTCTTGCTGTTTGATTTTGGTCACCGAATTATTCAGCATCAATTCAAAGTTTTCAGATTTTTGTAAATCTTCGACCATATTGCGAGTCAACGAACCGAAGTCTACGTCTGAACCGTGTTTAACGCGCGTCGCAGCCACCGGTTGGCTAGCATCACGCTCCGCCATCACTAATGGCATCCAGTCCGCTAACACCGCAGGATCTTCGCTGTATTCCATCGCATCGAACAAATGGTGAGCACTCAGTTTCTTATAACGCTCACGCAAGAACTTCACATCGTCTTCACCCCAGACAAAGCTCAAATGCGGCACAGGGTTAATAAAATTCGTTGGTGCCGGTAAGGCATCATTTTTAACAAGATATGACCACAGCTGCAACGACGATTCAAACGCAGCATTGATGGATAAAGCACGATCGATTTCTACACTGCCGTCTGCGTTTTGAGGCGTGTAGTTTAATTCACAATAACCCGCATGGCCTGTGCCTGCATTATTCCAACCATCAGTACTTTCGTGAGCAACATGATCCAAGCGCTCAACCATGACAATTTTTAACGATGGGTCGAGTTGCTTTAGCATCATACCCAACGTTGTGCTCATCACTCCGCCACCGACTAACAATACATCTGCAGTTTTTACAGCCATTACCTTCGCCCTACAAAGAATAAACACTTCACAAAATACGTTTTCCAACCGTATTCCAATCTCACGTCTGTACAGGCAATCACAATTCCAAAGTCAAAAGTGCACTATAAATAAACACTCCGCACCACGATAGATCAGCCGCAAAGCCAATAACTACGGGGCCTGTACAGGCGGGCGCATTATACACAAATAAATCAATTGTTGCTCTTTTTTAGAGAAAACAAGCGTACGCCGGAAATAAAAAGGCAAAAAAACACATACCTTTCACTTAGAACAGTAGACGTTTATTCTTCATTTGCCCACGCGTCATATTCTTCTGGCATCGCATCCACAAAGCGAGAAAAAGCACCCTCAAAACGGATTGGCATAGAACCAATCGGACCATTACGCTGCTTACCAATGATGACTTCGGCACGTTCCGGAGGAGATTCCTCGTTGTAGACCGCGTCACGGTAAAGAAACATAATGACGTCCGCATCCTGCTCAATCGCACCCGATTCACGCAAGTCCGAGTTCACCGGACGTTTATTCGGTCGCTGTTCCAAACTACGGTTTAACTGAGCAAGCGCAACAACAGGACACTGTAATTCTTTTGCCAAGGCTTTCAGGGAACGGGAGATCTCAGAAATCTCCTGAGTTCGGTTATTTTCGAAACCCGGAACTCGCATCAACTGCAAGTAATCGACCATAATCATGCCAACCCCACCCTGATCTTGGCATTCACGGTGAATTCGGCGCGCCCTGGCCTTCATTTCATTGGGAGTGATCCCCGCCGTATCATCGATAAACAAAGGCTTATCGTTCAGCATTGTGACCGCAGCACTGAGCTTGCTCCAGCCCTCTTCATCCAGCTTACCGGTACGCACATCAGTTTGGTTAATCCCGCCTAACGAAGCGATCATCCTCATCACAATCTGCTCGGACGGCATCTCCAAACTAAATACCAGACAAGGACAACCTTCCTTACTTTTAAGCAAGGCATTTTCAACCAGGTTCATCGCAAAAGTGGTCTTACCCATGGAAGGTCTTGCTGCAACAATCAACAAGTCAGAGGGCTGCATACCGGACGTCATTTTGTCCAGTTCGGTAAATCCAGTAGTGACACCGGTGATGTCTCCGCCCTGCTTCACCAAAGCTTCAATATTATCGAGGGTTTTTTTCAGAACGGGCTTAATATGTTGTGGGCCGTCGTCTTTTTTGTTTCTGGACTCTGCAATTTGAAGGATACGCCTTTCAGCATCATCCAAAATTTCATCACTGCTGGCGCCTTCGGGGCGATACGCACGATCTGCAATATCTGAGACCTCGCCCAACAGCTGACGAATAATCGAACGTTCACGAACAATGTCAGAATACGCCAGAATGTTACTGGTGGTTGGAGTGTTATGGGCCAACTCGGCTAAATAAGCCTGACCACCAACCTCATCCAACTCACCTAATCGTTCCAATTCGTTGCTGAGCGTTAGCCAGTCAATGGGCTTTTCCTTCACCACCAACTGCTGCATCACACTGAAGATTTGCCTGTGTGAGCCTTGATAAAAATCGCGCTCCATCAGCTTTTCGGCCACGCCATCCCATGCTTCATTATCCAGCATCAGGCCGCCCAGCACAGACTGCTCAGCTTCCAGTGAAAAAGGTGGTTTTCTCAAAAAATCTAAATCTTCAGTCTCAGCCATAGTCTTTTTTCAATCACTGCTCAACAAAAAAGGCACCGGCAGTATAAACCACCGATGCCTTTTCCTGGTAGTTCGAAAACCACCCTGCGTTTCATTCTTTACAGGAAAGAATTACTCAGCAACAACTACTACATTGAAAGTAGCTGATACGTCGCTGTGCAACTGAGCAACGATCTCATATTCGCCAATATTGCGAATAGGACCTTCAGGCATACGAACTTCGCTTTTAGCAACGTCAATACCTGCTTCAGTTAGCGCATCAGAAACATCACGCAAACCGATAGAACCAAACAACTTACCTTCGTCACCGGATTTTGCTTCGATGTTCAAAGTAAAGCCACTGATCTTCTCTGCACGAGCTTCAGCTGTCGCCAATTTCTCAGCAGCGGCTTTTTCAAGCTCAGCACGACGTGCTTCAAAATCTGCTACGTTTGCTTTAGTTGCAGGAACTGCCTTACCGAAAGGGATAAGGAAGTTACGACCGTAACCAGCTTTAACAGTAACCTGATCGCCCAAGTCACCTAGTTTACCAACACGTTCGAGTAGAATAATTTCCATCTCGCTGTCCTCAAAAGTAATTATTGTGAGTCGCTATTTATTTTATTCGCCAGACGCTTTCGAAAATCAAAAGCACTGTCCAACACCGCAAATACCACCAACAATAAAAGAGTTAGAGAACCCACCAGTACTAAACTTATATAAAAGAGTACCAGCCAGTTCCCACCGAGTTTTTTAATTCCAATACTGCCATGGACCAAGGATATTCCGGCAATCGCCAAAGGTAACATCATCATCGGGATCAGCCCGTTCAACGAGCCGTCGGTCAAACCCACAAGCAACGTCACCAGAATCAACAAAGACACAAATGATGAAGGCAATCGGATCGAGTGAAACTCTTTCTGAAAGCCGCCCGGGTTATAGATGGCTGCTTGCAACATGCGAGCAAACATCAGGCTGATCAAAGCGCCGAACATAACGGCAAACTGAATCATTCCCGAGTACATTACCGGGTCAGGGGCCTGAAAGACGCCAGCTTCCGGATTCTGCTTTGCAAGCTCTTCCAGTAACTTTCCGACCTCATTAACCAATAAGGTTAATTGCTGGTCGGTTACCACCGGAAATAACAAATGCTGAGCCGCACCTGCCACCACCAAAGCCCCTAAAACCCATATCCATGATCTTGACCACCAAAGCACCACAGCGATCAGCCAGGTGAGCGAAAGATAGATGAAGTCCGCGCGCTGCCCTTCACCTTCAACTGCAAAATAAATTGAAGGTATCAAAGCAGCCACAAAACAACTGACGCCGTCTTTGGGGCCCTTGGCCAGCATAATCAAAGCTGCAATTGCAGCGCCTAGCCAAGTCAATAAAGGCAGTATGGTAAAGCCAACTGCCAAAGAGATTGCATGCAACGGGCTAGACAGAGCTGTTCGAGCCAGCCAGAGCATGAGTCCCTCCTAACTTATTCGTGTGCGTCAGTGTATGGCAATAAAGCCACGTAACGTGCACGCTTAATAGCGGTTGCTAATTGACGCTGATACTTAGCTTTTGTACCTGTGATACGGCTAGGTACGATTTTGCCAGTTTCAGTAACATAGCCTTTTAGGGTATCCAGATCTTTATAATCGATCTCAGTTACGCCTTCAGCTGTAAAACGACAGAATTTTCTACGACGGAAAAAACGAGCCATTGTAAATCTCCTATTAAATAATCAATTACTCTGCAGATTCTTCAGAAGCCGGAGCTTCTTCAACTGGAGCAGCCGCTTCTGGCTTAGCTTCAGGACGAGACTCATCGCGTGAACGACGTTCTCTTGAGTCTGCTGCTTTGATTGGAGATACTTCAGTTACAGGGCCCTTTTGACGGATAACCATGTTACGAAGTACAGCATCGTTGTAACGGAAGTTGTTGTTTAGCTCTTCCAACGCTTCATCACCACACTCGATATTCATAAGAATATAGTGTGCTTTGTGAATCTTGTTGATTGGGTAAGCTAACTGACGACGACCCCAGTCTTCTAGACGGTGGATAGAACCGCCAGTAGTTTCGATCGCTGAACGGTAACGTTCAATCATCGCTGGAACTTGTTCGCTTTGGTCTGGGTGTACCAGGAAAACGACTTCATAATGACGCATATAAATGCTCCTTATGGGTTCATAGCCTCCCACATTTAAGGTGAGGCAAGGAGTGAATAATAATTCTTTTTAAATGACGGCCAATAATTGGCTGACATTTACAGAAAGAGGCAGGCATTCTAAAGATTGCACAGAAAACAATCAAGATATTTATGGGTCTCAGGGATGAGTAATCGGCAGTTAATCCAAACTCACCTGCACCCCCGACTTCGCCAGCGAGAGCTGAACTTTAGGTGCAATCCGATCTACCAGGTGATGAATCATTTTTACGGTGGATGTGCTGACGTCTTTATGCAGGGCGCTGCGTGTTGAGATAAACTTCTTTCCGGCCTCCGATGCAAAGAAACGATTGATCTCTTGCATATCCTCAAGTGAGAAATGCTTGATATAGGCCTGATAATATATTTCAAAGAAATAGGCATCTTCGGACAGCAAGTTGACTTCCTCGTCAACGACCGCCTTTACCGTGTCATAGTGCAATTGCCGCACGCCCGAGTTATTTTGCTTAAGTTTACGGTTAATCAGAGAACCCACCCGCTTCTTAATGGGCTTAACACTGATCGCGTCCGTCAACTCAAAATACCGGGCAACCGCCTGCCTTAACAAACGGTCATCTGCAACATGTTCGCCGGTGCTCGGTAATTGCGTACTCGCAACCCCAATACCGGGCAACAATAAAATTATCATCAACCAACTACGAACGGATTTCATACAGCTCACTTAGTAATAACGATCCATATCCATACTGTTACATCATGTAAACATTGCAAGCCATCATACGACGTTTTGCCAACAACGTCTCAGTTTCACATAGCCATCAGACCGATGAGCGCTGCCTGACCGCTTCAAACAAAATCACACCACTGGCCACCGACACATTCAAACTGCTCACTTCACCAGCCATCGGCATAAACGCAAGCTGATCACAGCATTCTCGAGTCAAACGACGCATGCCTTTGCCTTCAGCCCCCATCACCACTGCAACCGGCCCCGTTAAGTCGGTTTGATAGATGGACGCTTTAGCTTCACCTGCCGTGCCGGTAATCCAAATACCGCGCTCTTGTAACTTTCGCAAGCATCGAGCCAGATTAGTCACTGCGATAAAAGGCGTGTTTTCAGCAGCACCACAGGCAACCTTGATTGCCGTACCGTTCAATGTACCGGACTTGTCTTTTGGCACAATCACCGCATGAACACCCGCTGCATCAGCCGTTCGTAAACAGGCGCCAATGTTGTGCGGGTCCGTGACACCATCCAGCACCAACAGAAACGGCGGCACATCCAGATCATTCAGCAGTACATCCAGCGCAGATTCATCTTGGGTGTAGTTTTGCTGCGTTTCAACCAAAACCCCCTGATGAGCACCTTCAAGTTGTTTCTGATCAAAAAACTCGGCACCCACCCGCTCAACCCGAATATTCAGGTTTTTGGCAATGTCCATTAAATCATTTACACGCTGATTACGCTTGCCAGTTAACACGTATAAAGTACCAATTTGCTTTGCATTATTTTTCATCAAAGAAAAAACTGCATTAATACCAAACACGTAATTCGCATCACTCATGAACGTTTACTACCTTAACCGTCTTGGTTCAAACGAAGTCAAACCGACTCCGTTATTTCTTTTTTGCATTCGTTTTAGAAGAAGAACGTCTGGATTTTTTCTTTACCTTCTTCTTTGGTTTTTTAGCGTCAGAGTCTGTGCTTGCCGCTCTGCGCTTAACGCCAGAACCAGAACGCCGACCTTTCTTCTTCGGCCCTAAAGATTCCGCCTTGGAAGCGTATTTTTTCTTGGCTCTGCGTGCTTTGACCGACCCTTTGTGACCCACTAATTCTAAATCAATTTTGCGCTCATCCAAATCAACCCGAACAATTCGAACCTCAACACTGTCGCCAAGAGCATAAGCGGTACCGCTGCGTTCACCCACCAACATGTGCCGAGCAGCGTCAAACTCATAATAATCCCGAGTTAAGTTACTGACATGAACCAGCCCTTCCACAAATACATCGGTCAACTCAACAAACAGACCAAAACCTGTCACCGCAGACACCACGCCAGGGAAAACATCCCCTACATGGCCTTCCATGTATTCACACTTCAAAAAAGCCATCACATCGCGGGAGGCATCATCGGCGCGGCGCTCCGCCATCGAGCACTGCTCACCGAGATTCAACAATGCCTGCATGTCATAAGGGTAAATGGCATCACGCTTCAGAAATGCGGCCCCCTCAACTTGCTTAATATTTTTACTGGCCGCGATGTCTGGGGTTTCGGATCGAACCGCGCTTCGAATCGCACGATGAATCATCAAGTCCGGGTAACGACGAATCGGCGAAGTAAAATGGGTATACTCTGGGTACGCCAAGCCAAAATGACCTTGGTTATCCGGTTGATACACCGCCTGACTGAGAGATCGCAACATCATGGTTTGAATCAGGTGTTTATCCGGGCGCTCCTCAATCTGTTTGGCCAGTAACAAATAATCCCCCGGAGTCGGTTTTACGCCGCCCCCCAAGTTCAAACCACGTTCAAACAAAAATTCTTTCAGGTTCAGTAAGCGCTCTTCTTTCGGGCCTTCGTGCACCCGGTATAAACCTTCCAGCTTATGTTTTCGTAAAAAACGCGCTGCCGCCACGTTCGCACTCAGCATGCATTCTTCAATGATCCGGTGGGCATCATTACGAACCACAGGAACAATAGTCTCAATCTTTCGGTCCGGTGAAAAAATAATGCGGGTCTCGGTAGTATCGAAATCCATTGCACCGCGTTCTTCACGACAAGCCACCAATTGCTTATAGAGTGCGTACAACTCTTGAATATGCGGCACCAAGTGCGGCGCTTCTTTCTTAAAGTGCTGCGCTTCTTTGGTTCTTGGTTTTTCAAGCAAGGCCGAAACACGGTTATAAGTTAAACGAGCATGAGATTGAATCACCGCCTCATAAAATGTATATCCGCTCATGCGCCCTGCGGCACTGATGGTCATTTCACACACCATCGCCAAACGATCCACCAACGGCTTTAACGAACACAAACCGTTCGACAGCACCTCTGGCAACATAGGCACCACATGCCCGGGAAAATACACGGACGTTGCCCGGTTCTGCGCTTCCTTATCCAGCCCGGTTTTTAGCTTCACATAATGCGAAACATCGGCAATCGCCACATAAAGCCGCCAGCCACCGCCCTTTTTCTTCTCACAGAACACCGCATCATCAAAATCTTTGGCGTCTTCGCCATCAATCGTCACCAAAGGTAAATCACGCAAATCGACCCGATGCCGCTTGGCATCATCCGAGACTTGCTCACTGAAACCGGCAATCTCGTCCAGCACGTCAGCGGGCCACTCGTTCGGAATGTCATGGGTATGCAAAGCGACATCAATTTCCATCCCCGGCGCCAAGTGGTCGCCCAGAATTTTGATGATCTTGCCTGCCGCTTTTTCTTTGCGGGAAGGATGGCGCTCTATCTGAACGACCACGTACTGTCCTGTTGATGCTTCACCGGCATTACCCGAGGCAATGTACACTTCCTGAGACATGCGTCGGCTGTCCGGCACCACAAAACCGGCATTGCCATCGGCGTAGTAACGGCCCACTAACTCAAGCGTATTACGCTTCAGCACTTGAATAATTCGGGCTTCACGTCGTCCTTTATGATCAACACCACTGACCATCACTCGAACTGAGTCACCATCAAACACCTTACCCATTTCTCGGGCATGAAGGTACAGATCACTGGAACCGTCTTCCGGCTTCACAAAGCCATAACCATCACGATGGCCTATCACAACGCCATCAAAAGTAGGGATCGCGGAAATCGGCTTATAGCGCTGTTGCCGATCGCAAATTAATTGGCCATCTCTTGTCATCGCAATCAATCGGCGACGCATGGCCTCAACGCGCTCATCATCGAAAATATCAAATGAGGAACACAGCTGCATATGAGTCAAAGCCTTATCAGCTTGCTCCAGGTAAGATGTAATAAATTCCCGGCTAGGTACCGGATTCTCATATTTATCAGCTTCTCGCTGACTATTAGGGTCTTTCAAGATAATTTTCCTATTACGCCCGATCAGGCTATTTTTCTTAGAGTTTAATACAGTTTACTGGATGCTTGAGGGAAGGACATTGAATAAAATGAATACAAACAAAAAAGGGGCCGAAGCCCCTTTTCGCATTAAGCGTCGAATGGATCTCGCTTAACAATGGTTTCGCTTCGGTCTGGGCCCGTTGAAATAATGTCAATTGGCGCACCGATGGCCTTCTCAACAAATGCGATATACGCTTTTGCATTCTCAGGCAATTCTTCCAGTGTCTTAACACCCACGGTCGATTCGCTCCAGCCAGGCAGTGTTTCGTACACAGGCACCAGACCTTCATAATCGTCCGCATGCAATGGAGTAGTGCAGTCTGCGCCCGCTTTTGTATAGCCAACACACACTTTCACTTCGTCCATGCCATCCAGCACATCAAGCTTGGTCAAACAAATCCCTGAAACACTGTTCACCTGAATGGCGTGTTTCAAAGCAATGGCATCAAACCAACCACAACGACGAGCGCGGCCCGTGGTTGAACCAAATTCATGACCACGTTCGGCCAGGCCAGCACCTACATCGTCAAACAATTCCGTTGGGAAAGGACCAGAACCTACGCGTGTGGTATAAGCTTTAGTAATGCCCAAAATGTAATCCAGATACAAAGGACCAAAGCCACTGCCGGTTGCCGTACCACCTGCCGTTGTATTTGAAGACGTTACGAACGGATAAGTACCATGGTCGATATCAAGCAAAGACCCCTGAGCACCTTCAAACATAATCTTAGCACCAGACTCTCGCAAGCCGTGCAACAAACATGTGACATCAGCAATCATTGGTGTAAGCTGCTTCGCCATTTCCAATGTTTCTGATAAAACCGTGTCAAAGTCCAACGCATCAACTTTGTAGTAGTTCGTTAAAACAAAGTTATGATATTCAAGTACTTCTTTTAACTTTTCAGCAAACTTTTCTTCGTTTTGCAGATCACCCAGACGCAAACCGCGACGAGCCACCTTGTCTTCGTAAGCCGGGCCGATACCACGACCGGTAGTACCGATTTTTTCGCTACCACGAGCCAGTTCACGAGCCTGATCCAAAGCAACGTGATACGGAAGAATAAGCGGGCACGCCGGGCTTATCTTCAAACGATCACGAACAGGCACACCTTGCTCTTCTAACTTCACTATTTCCTTAAGCAAAGCCTCAGGCGAAAGAACAACCCCGTTACCGATCATGCAGGTTACACTTTCACGCAAGATACCAGAAGGAATCAAGTGCAAAACCGTTTTCTCGCCATTTACCACCAGGGTATGGCCTGCGTTATGACCGCCCTGAAAGCGAACAACCGCCGCTGCCTGCTCAGTCAACAGATCAACAATTTTACCTTTTCCTTCGTCACCCCACTGGGTGCCTAGAACCACGACATTTTTGCCCATAGTTACTTTCTCTAGACCACGCTAAACACAAAGATTAATTTAATCGTTACGATCAACCACGCACCACTGACCATCTTTCTGGTCAATAACTGCATCGCTATTCTCAACATCAGAATCAGCTAACTGTCGAATTACTCGATGGCCATCTGATCGTAATTGCTTAATAAATTCGTAAAGGCCTTCACCATCAGAATTCGGTGCCAGTATTACCTTTCTAGTTTCTACCGTCAGTTCCGACGCGTCGGCGACTTTCAGTAAATTCAGGCTAAAACCCGTTGCCGGACGCGCACGCCCAAACACCTTACCTGTCTCATCGTATCGGCCGCCCGATGCCAATGGCTGGCTGCCACCCGTTTTATACGCTGCAAACACCATACCCGTATGGTAGTTATAACCACGCAGCTCACTTAAATCCATGTACAATTTAACTTTCGGATAACGGGCAGTAATGCGACTGACCAATTGATTCAGTTCATCCACCGCTTCCACTGCGTCCGCAGAAAGGGGCGCTACCAGCTCCCGAATGCTTGGTATGATTTCCGGGCCACCACACACATAAGCCATCTGACGAACCGCTTCACCAAGCGACTGATTTTTAAAGTGAGCAGGCACAAAAAGTTCGAGTTCCGGCAAAGCTTTGCGTGCCAGAATATCAAACAATTGAGTTTCTAAATCTTTATCCAAGCCAGCCTTGATCATCAACTGACGAAACACACCAACATGACCCAGATCCAAGGTCACATTATCAATACCGGAAGCACCCAATGACTCGATCATTAAAGAAATAATTTCAAAGTCGCTTTCAACGCCGGCATGACCATAGAGTTCGGCACCCAGTTGAATCGGGTTACGGGTGTCCATGATATTGGCTGCTTTGGTATGCAACACCTGGCCCGCATAACAAAAGCGTGAAACGCCTTCTCGCGCCAGAGAGTGTGCATCAATACGAGCAACCTGAGGAGTAATATCTGCCCGAATCCCCATCAGACGACCATTCAACTGATCCGTCACTTTAAATGTTTGAGTGTCCAGATCATGACCGGCGCCGGTCAACAGAGATTCTATGTATTCCATCATTGGCGGCATCACTTGGTCGAAACCCCAAGTCTGATACAGCCCCAATAAATTCGATCGTAATGTTTCTATTCGTTCTGCCGCCGGCGGAAGAATATCTTCCACGCCTTCAGGCAACAACCAACGATCTGCAATCGTCATAAATCGACTTCCCGCTTCTTTCTAAGAAGTAATTATCCACAGGTGTTCAGACCAGAAAATAAAGAAGAACCACACCTGCAATCATTGACCCCAATCCAATCTTACGGATCGTAGCATCGTTTGCCTGAGCTATGCGCGTCACCGTCTCCCGCCACTGTTGCGGCGCCAAAAAAGGGAGCACGCCTTCAAAAACCAGCATAAGACAAAAACCAGCAATCAGACTTTCCAGAAATTGATCCGACATAAATTAGGCTTTCACAAACACAAAAAAACCGGGTCCTAAAGACCCGGTGCGGTATGATAACACGAACTTTTCAAATAACCCCAATAAATTGGCGTTTCATTTGACTATTTTGCGTTCGGAGTTCCTAAGTACTTGAAGAAGTCACTGTCGGAATCAAGAATCATCACATCGCCTTCAGACTTAAACGTTTCCGAATACGCCTTCAAACTGCGAACAAACGAATAAAACTCGCGATCCTTATTAAAAGCTTCCGCGTAAATTTTAGCCGCCTGAGCATCACCCTCACCACGCAGCTTTTCAGCATCACGATAGGCATTGGCTTTAATAATTATCTGACGACGATCCGCATCTGCTCTGATACCTTCAGCCAACTCGCGACCACGAGAACGATACTCTCTTGCCTCACGATTACGCTCACTTCGCATCCGCTTATAAACGTCTTCGTTTACACGCTCAGGCAATTCAATACCCTTCACACGAATATCCAGCAATTCGACACCGATATCAGCCAGTACAACTTGGTTCAGCGACTTGGTCAGATCCTGCATCAACTCATCACGCTGGCCAGAAATCACCTCGTGAACCGTACGTTGTGCGAACTGACGACGGAGACCATCATCCACGCGAGACGCAAGCAGTCGAGAAGCAGAAATCTCTTCACCCGATGTGGCCGTATAATATTTGGATACATCCTTGATACGCCACTTAACAAACGAATCCACAATCAGCGGCTTCTTATCCTGAGTTAAGTAAGACTGAGGGTTGTAGTCCAAAGTCAGAACTCGCGCCTCAAACTTGCGAACTTTATGAACCAAAGGAATCTTTGCATGAAGTCCAGGCTTCAGGTTTTCATCAACCACTTCACCAAACTTAAGCAAAACACCGCGTTCCGTTTCCTTGATGATAAACAGCGAGTTTGCTGCCACAACTAACAAAAGCAAAACAAAGATTGAAGCAAATAAACCTTTTGACGACATTATCTAGCCTCCCTTGTTCTACGGATACTTGGTTGACGCTGACGAATTTCATCCATAACCTGGCGAGTTACCTTATCCAGATCAGAAGCCGTTAAGTGTTGACCGCCAGATTCAGAAACGGAATCACTAACACGGTTGCCAACGATCTTATCCAAAGGCAGATACATCATGTTATTGCCGCCTTCGACATCCATCAGCACTTTAGGCGTTTTTGCCAGCACACCCTGAACCGCATCAATGTACATACGCTCACGAGTAACCTCTGGAGATCGCTGATACTCAACCAACAGCTGCTCAAAACGGGAAGCCTCACCAATTGCCTGAGCCACCACTTGCTCTTTATAAGCATTGGCCTCTTCCAATTGACGCTGCGCCTGACCACGGGCTTCAGGAATGATCCCGTTAGCATAGGTTTCCGCTTCGTTACGAAGGCGAACCTCATCTTCTCTGGCTTTGGTTACATCCAAAAAGGCATCCTGTACTTCTTCCGGCGCATGCGCGCCTTCCAGGTTGACCTTACTGACGGTCAAACCAATGCCGTAAGAATCCAGATACTTCTGAGTACGAGCATGCACTTCAGACGCCAACGACTCACGCCCTTCCGTCAACACAAAGTGCATTTCAGAAGAACCCACTTCATGACGAAGCGCACTTTCTGCCGCCTGAACCAAACTGCTTTGCGGATCACGTACATTCAGCACATAGTCTTTGACATCACTGATCACATACTGAACAGAAATTGCCACATCAACGATATTCTCGTCTTCCGTCAACATTTTACTTTTCAGTGATTTAGACTGAACTCGGGTCACGTTTTCTTTGATCAAGGTATCGATCAATGGCAACTTAAATTGCAAACCCGGCCCAAGCGTTTCGTAATACTTACCTAATCTAAGTACGACCGCTTGCTCACGCTGATCAATAATATTGACCGAATCATAAAGCGCAGCCAATACACCAATGATCAAAGCAATCACAACGATAGGGCCAAAGCCACCACCTGAGTTGCCCGCTGGCGGTTTACTGCCAAACAAACCACCCATTTTATCCATTGCTTTCTTAATTACTTGATCCAGATCGGGCGGACCATCATTTCCACGACGGCCACCCCAAGGGTCCTGATTATTGCCACCCGGCTCGTTCCAGGCCATGTCGACACTCCATTAAAGTTCCAAAAACAGCGCAAAAGTGTACCTAATTACGCACCATAAATGTAAGTAAATATTTCAATTTACTCCCAATCTTCTTTTTCGTCTTCAGGCAAATACCCCTTTGGGTCCACCCCAGACTGCTTCAAAACTTTCAACAAGTCTGATTTCGGCCCCAAGACATCCAGCACATAGCGGCCTTGCTCATCGAAGGACTCATGCTGCAACAAATCAAGCTCATAAAGCTTAGCTCGAACGCCAGCATTAACATGCTCAATCACCCAAGTGCCTTTGAACACATCGTCCGCCAACAGCTCACCCAAGGCTTCAAGCAAGCCATCAAAACCACGCTCTTCTTTGGCCGTCAGCCAAACACGAATAGGCCGCCCTTGGTCGTCTCGCTCGACCCTGGGCTCTGCATTGCTCAGGCAGTCAATCTTATTAAACACCTGTAAACATGGGATTTCATGCGCATCAATCTCTTTCAACACCGCATCTACTTGCTCAATGTTGTCATACCGCTGTTGATCACTGGCATCCACGACATGCAACAACAAGTCCGCTTCACAGGTTTCTTCCAATGTAGCACGAAATGCCTGCACTAACTTGTGAGGCAGGTCTTTAATAAAACCCACCGTATCTGCAAGCACAACAGGCCCGGCGCTCGGCAAAGTAATTCGCCGCAAGGTAGGGTCCAATGTTGCAAACAACTGATCCGCTGCATACACATCCGAATCAGTCAGCGCGTTGAACAACGTCGATTTACCTGCGTTGGTATAACCCACGATAGAGATGGTAGGAACTGATGATCTTTTTCGTGCCTTACGGCCCTGATCGCGCTGCTGACGCACCTTACCGAGACGCTTCTGGATGGTTTTCACCCGATCTCTCAACAATCGGCGATCCGATTCCAGCTGAGTTTCCCCAGGGCCTCGCATGCCTATCCCGCCTTTCTGGCGTTCAAGGTGAGTCCAACCTCGAATCAAGCGTGTCGACATATGCTGTAACTGAGCAAGCTCCACTTGAAGTTTACCTTCATAGGTACGCGCTCGTTGAGCAAAAATATCCAGAATAAGGGTTGTTCGATCAAGCACCCGACATTGAAATTCGGCTTCTAGGTTACGTTCTTGGCTGGGCCTCAATGCATGATTAAAAATCACCATCTCAGCTTCATGAAGTTGAATTGCTTGTTTAATCTCTTCTAACTTTCCTGCCCCGACAAAGAATTTGGAACTAGGCTGTTTTCTAGACCCTCTTATCAGGCAAGCAGTTTCAGCACCGGCGGAATCCACCAAATCCTGAAATTCATCCACGTCATCAGAGTTGTTTTCACTTGTGAAGTCTAGGTGAACCAATACGGCCAGCTCACCACCTTCGGGACGTTCAAATAACAATCGGCCTCCCGACACACATACGACAAAGCACTCTCAACAAGTGCTTTAGTCAACTACGATCAAATTCGGAACACGACAAAGTACCCGACTGGATTTCAAGCCAAGCACTCAGAGAACCAAAAATAAATCGATTAAGCTTCAGCGCCGTCTTTCTCAGCGACATCTTGCTGAGGTAAACGAACATTTCGAGCTGGAACAATGGTCGAAATCGCGTGCTTATAAACCATTTGACTGACCGTGTTCTTTAATAAAATTACGAACTGGTCAAATGATTCGATCTGCCCCTGCAATTTAATACCATTTACCAAAAAGATAGATACTGGTATGCGTTCTTTACGAAGCACATTTAAATAAGGGTCTTGTAAAGAGTGCCCTTTTGACATTACGAATTCTCCTTAAGAGGTTGTTTTAATTATTGCATTCAATCCAAAAAGTACTGATTGCCTATTACCAACCGATTCACAAAGTTCAGACTAGTTTTTTAAAATTGACAACTTCAACGTAAAAATTAGTCTGCTATTTCAATAAATTCCTGCACTTTTCTGACAGTTTCAGGAATTAAAGCAGGATTCAATGAGTCCAACCATTCCAGCTCTTGCCAACTTCTAAGCCAGGTTATTTGCCTTTTCGCCAACTGCCGGGTTGCAAATATCCCCCGATTGACCATTTCTTCGTAATCGAAGTCACCATCAAGATATTGCCAGGCTTGGCGATAACCCACTGAACGAATGGCAGGCATGGCTAGATGCAAATCATTGCGTTCTCGTAGTTGTTCGACCTCATTTAAGAAGCCTTGTTCCAGCATGATGCGAAATCTTTGCTCAATTCGCTCATGCAGAACCTTTCGTTCTACTGGTGCAACAGCCAAATTCAGCTCTCGGTAAGGTGAATTTTGTTGCACGTCTCGTTTTTGTTCAGCCCATAACTCAGTAAGGGTTTTGCCCGTCAGTTCATGAACCTCCAATGCCCGCTGCAAACGCTGGGGGTCATTAGGGTGTATTCTTTCAGCGGAAACCGGATCTATCTGCCTAAGCCGGTCATGAAGCGGTTGCCAACCATGTTCATTTGCTTCATTCAATAAGCGCTGACGAATCGTTTCATCCGCTTCGGGCAAGTCTGCAATCCCATCCCTTAACACTTTGTAGTACATCATAGTACCACCAACCAACAAAGGGATTTTGCCTTTTTGACGTATTTCAGCCATAGCATCTAAAGCATCATTGCGAAACTCAGCGGCAGAATAGCTTTCAGACGGATCACAAATGTCTATCAATCGATGTGGCGCTTTCTCCAACACCTCTTTACCCGGCTTCGCAGTACCTATGTCCATCCCTTTATATATCAGTGCGGAATCGACACTTATAATTTCGCAATTACAGCGCTGAACCAACTCCACAGCCAAATCGGTTTTTCCTGCGGCCGTCGGCCCCATTAACCAAATCGACGGATACTTACTTTGGTGCTGCAAGGCAAGATTACCTTTATTAATTAACAATGATTAAAACGGCATTTAATGGAATAAACATACTAATAAACAGATCAATAATCTGATGCTATTCATCGACCACGTAAAAATAATTTATCAAGATCACCCATGGATAAACTTGTCCAAGTAGGACGACCATGATTGCACTGCCCGCTGCGTTCAGTGGCTTCCATATCTCGCAACAATGCGTTCATCTCAGGAATCGTCAACTGTCTGTTCGCCCGAACGGCGCCATGACAAGCCATGGTAGCCAACACTTCATTTGCTTGGGCGGCTATTCTATCACTAATTCCGTATTCAATCACATCTGAGAGAACATCACTAACCAGTTGTTCAATTTTTGCATTTCTTAACAAAACAGGGACTTGCCGTATCGCCAAGGTTTCAGGACCAATTCGCTCCAAGGTGATGCCAAAAGACTTAAACACCTCCTCGTTCTGTTCTGCACAATCGGCCTCTTTTGAACTCACCGCCATGGATATGGGCACCAACAAAGGCTGAGCCTGAATGCCTTGTTCGTTATAGGCCACTTTCATACGCTCATAAGTAATTCGTTCATGAGCGGCATGCATATCCACGACCACCATGCCCTCACTGTTTTGAGCAAGAATGTAAACACCGTGTAACTGAGCCACCGCATAACCCAGCGGCGGCACATCCTTATCTGAACCGGTTAACTCGGTTATTTCCTGCCTGGCGACCGAGGAGGACACAACTCCCGGATTGGCCGCCAAACGGCCGTCCGACAGCGAGCCACCAGGCAAACCTTGACCGCCCTGATACGAAGCCCCCTGATGTAAATCGCCATAAACGGCCATATGCTCCTGAACCTGGCCTGCTGGCGAGGGCGCATTAAAACTCATCGCGTTTTGGCCAGCAAACACACCGGCCGACAAACCACTGGCCTGAGGCGTTGCAGACGCATAACTGTTCTCAACTGACCCGGTCAATGAGTCACTGCTCGCTGTGGGCTTTTGGTCATCCGGGGTCACTTCCGCCAAAGCTCGGTGCAAGCTTCGAAACAGAAAGTCATGAACCATTCTGGAGTCACGAAAGCGCACTTCGTGTTTAGTCGGGTGCACATTCACATCAACTGTGGCCGGATCAAGCTCCAAATAAAGCACGAAAGCAGGGTGTCGCCCACTGTATAAAACATCCCGATAGGCTTGCCGAATGGCGTGCGCTACTAACTTATCCCGAATCACCCGACCATTCACAAAGAAATACTGAAGATCCGACTGGCTTCGGGAAAACGTCGGCAAACCCACCCAACCCCAAAGCTTTAACTCGCCAACTTCAACATTCACCGTCACTGAATTCTGAATAAACGCAGGCCCACAAACCCCTGCGACCCGACGAGCCTTCTCCTGTTCCGAGGACGCAGGCCTTAAGCTGTGAATGATACGTTGATTATGTTTAAGAGAAATTCCAACATCAAACCGACTCAGCGCGATGCGTTTCACTACTTCTTCCAAGTGACCAAACTCGGTCTTTTCTTTTCTTAAAAATTTACGGCGCGCCGGCGTATTAAAAAATAAATCACGGACCTCTACGGTAGTGCCTACGTTATGGGCCGTCGGCTTAACCTGAGGCGTCATATCCTGCCCCTCTACCGACACCTGCCAACCCTCGTCACTGTCCTGATGACGAGAAGACATGGTCAACCGCGAGACCGAACTGATACTGGCCAAGGCCTCGCCTCGGAACCCCAAGGTCGCTACCGCTTCCAGATCATCCAGCTCTAAAATTTTACTGGTGGCATGGCGAGACAACGCCAACGCCAAATCCTCTTTGACCACGCCTCGTCCGTCATCCCGAATTCGGATTAACTTAACACCGCCTTGCTCAACGTCGATATCAACACGCGTAGAGCCGGCATCTATGCTGTTTTCCAACAGCTCTTTCACCACTGACGCAGGGCGTTCAACAACCTCTCCGGCGGCAATTTGGTTCGACAATCGGGGAGACAATAATTGGATTCGATTCATGATGCAGACGCTAGTTGATTCCGAAAACTAAGAAGATTTAACAGGCACTTTCAAGGATTGACCTACGTGAATAACACTGTTTTTCAAGCCGTTGATTTTTTTTAAGTCATTAACACTGACATTGTATTTTCGAGCCAAACGGCTCAGGCTGTCGCCGTGCTTTACCTTGTACTTGGTCAGCGAATTTTTATTCACCTTAGAACGTGCTGCAGTGGTACTGGCCGATACAACCTGCTCTGCTTTTCTAGGCGTTGAGTCGGCCTGAACCCGCTCTACCGTCGGCCGACCCGCTTTGACCCAGGCCAGATACGTGCCTACCGGCGGCTTAGCTTCAAAGAACCGCTTCACCCCTTTGGTCAATTGCCCGGCCATTTTTTTGCGATAATTGAGGCTGCCAAGATTCTTGGCTTCGGTGGGATTCGAAATAAAACCGGTTTCCACCAGAATGGAGGGTATGTCCGGTGATTTAAGTACCGCAAAACCGGCCTGCTCCACATGTTTTTTATGAAGGTGCGCCACTTTGCCCATTTCCCCTAACACAATGCTGGCCACATCCAAACTGGATTTCAGGCTATTGGTCATTGATAAATCCAACAACACTTCCTTCAAGACATCCGACTTATCATCAAGGGATACATTACCCACCCCCCCGATTAAATCGGCGTCGTTTTCTTTCTGGGCCAGCCAGCGTCCCATTTCACTGGTTGCGCCTCGATCCGACAAGGCCCACACCGAAGCCCCCCTGGCCGATTTTTTATGAAATGCATCGGCATGAATCGAAACAAACAAGTCCGCTTTTTCCTTTCGGGCAATTCGTGTTCGGCCACGTAAGCTGATGTAATAATCACCGGTTCGGGTTAATTTCGCTTTGAACCCCTTAGTTGCATTCAGTTGCTTTTGCAGTTCTTTCGCAATGGACAAAACAACGTCTTTTTCTCGCAATCGTCCTGGGCCAATTGCCCCCGGATCTTCACCACCATGGCCCGCATCGATCATGACCAGAATATCGCGTTTACCGGAAGCAACAATCGTTCGTGCAGCATGAACGCTCTCTTTCGTGCGGTTCACTTTACTAAGCGGGTAGATATCCACCACCAACCGGTCACCATACCGATCGTTAGGCTTTAGCAAAAAGCTTTTAGGTTTGACCGGTTCTTTCATGTCCAGCACAAACCGCACATCATTTGACTGACGCTTTGCGTGTCGAATGCCCGCCACCGGGCTGCCTGAGAAATCAAGAGAAGAAAGCGATTTTGGTGACACCGTATTGCTTAAATCCAGTACTAAACGATCCGGATTTTTGAGCATAAAAACCTGATGTTCCACCGCCCCGGTTAAATCCAAAACCACACGGGTATACTCGGGCGCTTTCCAGACGCGAAGGCTTTTTACTTTTTCAGCGGCAACCAATTCCAGCGAACATAAGCCAAAGAAAAACATCAGCGCTGACAGCCATGACTTCCTGATCAAAAAATTATCCCTCAACACTGCGATGTACAATCCGGTCAAATTTATTCAAGGTTGTCCGTCCGTACTCAGAGAACGACTCGATGGTCATTGAGCGACCACTTTCGTCGGCCTGAAGGCGGACATACAAATCCGGTTGAGGCAAGATGCCCTCGCCTTGTTCAGGCCACTCAACCAGACACAGATTGCCTTCATCAAAGTAGTCCCGAATACCCATGTATTCCAGTTCTTCAGGATCTGACAGGCGATATAAATCAAAATGGTAAACGTTCAAATTATCCAGTGTATAAGGTTCAACTAAGGTGTATGTCGGGCTTTTCACTGCCCCCGTATGACCGTAAGTTTCCAACACGCCACGACAAAACGTGGTCTTACCTGCGCCTAAGTGCCCTTGCAAAAATACGACACCCCGGCCTTCGAGCGCCTGAGCCAACGATCGAGCCACCTGCAGTGTCTCTTTTTCATTTTCAAGATATCGACTAAACAACATGATTAATTGATCCCTAGCACTTCTGTTCCGAATACAGTTCAGGCAAAATAAACAGTCTACCCAAGCTGGGATGATTTTTCACTGCCCAGATGGTCGCTAACTGTTATTTCGTCGTTCTTTTCTATGCAACAACTCGCCAACCGGATCAAACAAGAAGGTGCAAAGCTGGGCTTTCAGGATGTTCGCATCACCTCCACCGATGTATCCAAGCATTTTGGCCACCTGAAAGATTGGCTGGAGCAAAAACTCAACGGTGAAATGGCGTGGATGAACAACAACCTCGAACTCCGGGCTCACCCTGAGCATTTACAAGAAGGCACCTTACGCATCATCTCCGTCCGAATGGACTATATGCACGATCAGGCACAGGCAGAAAACGTACTCAACAACCCTGAAAAAGCCTACATATCACGCTACGCTCTGGGCCGGGATTATCACAAACTGATCCGAAAGCGACTCACCCAACTGGGCAAAATCATATCCGACATGGGTCAGGAACACGGATACCGGGCATTCGTAGACAGCGCGCCGGTGCTGGAACGAGGACTTGCCGAAAACGCGGGCCTCGGCTGGATTGGCAAAAACACCATGCTCATCAATGCCAAAGCAGGTTCCTATTTCTTCATCGGAGAGCTGTTCACCAACCTCCCTTTACCTGTTGACCCACCCCTGGAGAAAATGCACTGCGGCAGCTGCACAGCTTGTCTGGATCTGTGCCCAACCAATGCGTTTATTGGCCCGCATAAACTGGATGCCCGAAAATGCATTTCATACCTGACCATTGAATACGATGGCATCATTGATGAAGCCCTGCGGCCACTCATGGGCAATCGAATCTATGGTTGCGATGACTGCCAAGTCGTTTGCCCCTGGAACAAATTCACCCAAACCAGCCAGGAACAGGACTTTAAAGCAAGAAACCAGTTAGATGACAGCGACTTATTGACGCTGTTCGAGTGGTCGGAAGAGGCTTTTCTTAAAAACACCGAAGGCTCGCCTATTCGCCGGGCTGGCTACCAAAAATGGCAAAGAAACATTGCTATTGCGCTAGGCAATGCGCCACAAAGTGACGCAACGCTAAATGCTTTAATGAATAAACGCGATACCGCCTCTGAAATGGTCAAAGAACACATCGACTGGGCCATTGCTCAACAGCAAAGTAAAGCCAGCCAGATCAAAGCTGCGCAAGTGCCATAACTCGCAAGACTGCTCAGAAATCAAAAATCAGAAAACGAAGACCTTAATCGATCTTCAGGAAAGTGGCCCGGTAGTGCTTCAACTCAGCAATAGACTCACGAATGTCATCCAGTGCTTTATGGGTGCCCGCTTTAGTAAAACCGTTTAACGCCTTCGCATTCCAACGTTTCGCCAACTCTTTAAGCGTGCTTACATCAATGATGCGATAGTGCAGGTAATCATCCAGCGCCGGCATGTAGCGATCCATAAAGCGACGGTCCTGACCCACACTGTTTCCACACAACGGCGAAGACCCTTTGGCTACGTGCTGGGCCAAAAACTCAAGCGTTTGTTGCTCGGCTTCTTCGACAGAAACCGTACTGGCTTTCACACGAGCCGTCAGACCACTGTCGCCATGGGTTTTGGTACACCAATCATCCATTGCATCAAGAACTTCATCGGGTTGATGAACAGCAATCACAGGACCTTCAGAAATAACGTTCAAATCAGAATCGGTAACAATGGTCGCAATTTCCAGGACACAATCCGTCTCTGGATTCAGGCCTGTCATTTCCATGTCGATCCAAACTAAATTACTCTGCTCTGCCATTCCTACATTACCCATAAAATCAATATATCCATCAATTCTAGCAAGTAGTCTCCAGATAAACGAGCACCAAATTCATTTGACTTTTCATAGGCAGATCGCAATGCTGGGCACAATTGATATATACCTCTGATATATACGTCCATCTTTTTCTGTTCAAAGCAGAAAACCAGTAAGGTTAAATACGGATTCATGGCCAAACGCAAACTTACCCGTCAACAGGCTTGGCGGATTAAAAAAGTGCAAGACGAGCGTTCCAAACGCGCCGAACAACGAGATCAAAAAGCCGAGCAAGCGCTCTCTGAAGGAGACCTTGGCCCAGAGCAACAAGGTCGGATTGTATCGCACTTTGGCGTACAGGTTGATGTAGAACCCCACCCCTATACACCGGACGAACACAGAATTATTCGCTGCCACAAACGCAGCAACCTCGGCGACATTGTTACCGGAGACATCGTCGTTTGGCGTGAAAATACGGACGATACGGGCGTTATCGTCGCTGTCAATGACCGTAACAATCAACTGTCCCGCCCTGGTTTTCGCGGTGAGATGAAGTTAATCGCCGCCAACATTGACCAGATTATGGTGGTCATCGCGCCAGAGCCCGAACCGTTTCAAGGGTTGGTGGATCGATACTTCATCGCTGCGGAGCATTGGGGCATCACGCCGACACTGGTCATCAACAAAGCGGACTTACTGGAAGACAGTCCTTATAAATCACGATTAAATGAATTGCATACACTTTATACCGGACTAGGTTATGACGTGATCACTGCGTCAACTCACTCCGATGCAGGTATGAATGAGTTACATCAAGCCTTAAAATCCAAAACAAGCGCGTTTCTAGGGCAGTCCGGCGTAGGTAAGTCCTCACTTATCAACACCCTACTGCCCGGATCAGACATTCTGACCGGCCAGCTGTCCGAAAGCACCCGCAAGGGCAAGCACACCACGACCACCGCCCGAATTTATCATTTTCCAACCGGCGGAGACCTGATCGACTCCCCTGGAATTCGGGAACTGTCTCTGACGAACCTCACCAAAGAAGCCATTCTTGAAGGATTTAAAGAACTGCACCCTTACATTGGTAATTGTAAATTCCGAAACTGTAATCACCAGTCCGAGCCTGGCTGTGCAATTCGTGGTGCCCACGAAGAAGGACACATCAGCGACGAGCGTTTTAACAGTTTATGGCGAATCATTGACTCACTGGAAGAGAGCAGTTTCTAGTTCACCCGCCCCAATCAGAAGTCGTCCAAGTTCCAGATTTCCTGGTTATCTTCGGCCTCACGATACTGGTTTGGCGCGGGCAGGTTATCCGCCTCTATGCCTTTCAAGTCATCCGATAACCGCTGAGTGTTCTCTCTCAGCTCTTTCTTAGTAAAGGGCTGCGATCTCGGACGCACCGGCGGGGCATCCTCTGTTTTCTCTTCCTGACCACCAGCGGCATTTCGTTGGATCTCTGCGGCCGAGCGTTTATTTAATACAATCAAGGCAATACGCCGGTTTACCGGATCTAATGGTCGCTTCTCATCGAACAGCGCCCGATCCGCCAGACCAACCACTTCCGCTACTTTCTCCAACGACATCCCCCCTTCCACTAACGTTCTGCGCGCAGCATTGGCTCGATCAGCCGACAACTCCCAGTTTCCAAAGTCATCGTCGTCGGCGTATTTGGCCGCATCGGTATGCCCTGTGAGTTTGATGCTGTTTGGAACGCCGGACAAAAAGCTGCCCAGCTCCAATAAAATGTCCCGAGTATAATACTTGAGCTGAGCACCGCCCGGATCAAACATGGGTCGCTTGCTTTGATCGATGATCTGAATTCTCAAACCTTCTTTGGTAATATCCAATAGCAGCTGATTTTTGAACGGCCGCATGGCTTCACTTTCTTCAATTCGTTGCTCCAGTTCGGCCATCAAATCTTTCAAACGTTCGCGTTCAATCTTATCCGCCGCTGACTCAATGGCTGCGGCACTCAACACCCCTTCCGGGTCAACATAATCACTGTCATAGTCTCGTGTTTCATTATTGGCATCCAGTGCCTGGGGGCTTCCTCCCAAATCAATTACATACCGACTGCCACCGCTCTGACTAACACCAGCCGGATCTTTGAAATAGCCTTCAATTGCTTTCTTTTGCGTCTCGTTGGTACTGTTCAGAATCCACATCAAAAAGAAAAACGCCATCATGGCCACAGCAAAATCCGCAAAAGCCACCTTCCATGAACCACCGTGGTGGTCATGCTTCTTGATGACTTTTTTGACAATGATGGGTTGAAATTCTTCCACGGACTATCCTGAACACATAAATAAATTGGGTGAGTGATGCCGCGCCAAACGCGCCTGAACAATACTCTCTGGGGTCATCGGTTACGAACGCGCTGATCCAGTTGCGCAAACGTTGGTCGATAATGCGTTGGTATCGTTTTACGACCAAACTCCACCGCCAGCTGTGGAGGCATTCCGTTTTGTGAAGCGACAACACACGCCTTAATGCACTGATAAACGTCCATTTCCTGATCAATGCGATTTTGAATCGCGTTACTGGCCGGGCCAATAATACCGTAGGCCAATAAAATACCGGTAAATGTGCCCACCAAGGCCGCCGCAACCTTACCCCCCAAAACCTCTGGCGGCTCAGCAATGGACGCCATACTGAGGACAATTCCCATCACCGCCGCCACAATACCGAAGCCAGGCAATGCATCTGCCACCCTAGCCAGGCCGATCGCCGGCGCTTCCCGTTCATGACGCATCGTATCCATCTCAATGTCCATCAGGTTGTCCAGTTCATGAGAAGCCATATTCCCGGACGTCACCAGCCTCAGATAATCACAAATAAAAACCGTCATTTGCTGGTTAATTAACACCGACGGGTACTTTGAAAACACAGAACTGCTGTTCGGTTCTTCATAGTCGGCTTCAATGGCCATCATTCCTTCCCGGCGACTTTTAGCAAACAAATCAAATAACAGGCTCAGGACATCCATATAGTAGTTTTGGTTCACTCTACTCGGCAACATAAGACGACCAAACCACATTACCGCTGCCCTCGCGGTATAGCCGGTGTTGGCAACCACAAAAGCCCCTGCAGCACCACCGCCGATAATCAACAGTTCATGAGGATGCCACAGCGCATAAAGCTCACCACCCGCCAGGATAAAACCGCCGCCAACCGACCCCAATACAATGATCCAACCTAAAAGAATGAGCATTCAATCTCCCAAAACATACAAATTTTGTACGAGCAGTGCTGCATCACACTGCTTCCTACCGATAGACAAGATGCAAACTAAGAAGGCTCTGAATATCTTCACGAAATTTTTTATTCTTCTTAAATATCGACCATCCGTCACTGAATATTAGATAAATTTTATAAGTCACTATAGAACACGACTGTACTATCATTGTAAATCAAAGCATTTTATTCTGTTGGATAAGCCAATTTAGTACCAAAGATTCAAGCCATTAGGCCGATAGTAATAAACTCTAACCAGATAAAGCGACTCAATGGAAACAAATAAACGTCCCAATACAGCGGAAGGCTGGGCACATCTGATTAAAGATCAAGCTCTGCCCTTATTGCCAAATACCAGCGCGCAACTGATCACCGCACTGAAGCAAACAGACCTGCCCTTCAGTAAATTAGCCGCACTCATTCACCGGGACCCTGTCGCTTGTTTGTATTTGATTAAATTTGCCAACCAACAATGCAATAACCCGGACACGGAAATACACTCTCCGGATCTGGCGATCAGCATGCTGGGCATGGACAAAGTCCGCACCATCATGAAGAAACTTCCGACATTAAAATTAAACCCAAGAAACATCGCCCACCGGGAATACCTTCAATCCATCTGTAACAGCCTGCATGCTGCCGCTCAGGTGGACCACATGGCAGAATCCAAACCAATCCTGCCAAGAGAACTGCTGTACTGGTCTACCCTCTTTGCAGGCACCGGCTACTGGTTAATGTGGTCTACCGCACCTCATGAAATGCGCATTGCTCAGTATCTTACGTTTGAAGAACGTATGCCGATGGAAAAAGCGCAACGACAAATATTGGGGTGTACTGTCCTCGATATCAGTCAGCACTTGGGCACCATGTGGCGTTTACCCACCTTCACTCAGGCCAGCATGCTGGAAGGATTACGCCCCACCAGCCGACAATTAGTGCAGCTCAGCCAAGCTTGCCCGCAAAAGTCTGAAATACCGCCGAGTTTAGATCGCAATTTAAAGCTGATGATGAATTCTCTGGCGTTTCCAACCTTTCTCGGCAATTTCCTTGCAATGGAAAGTTATAAAAACTGGCACGGAAGAAACTTTGATCGCGCCCTGTCCATTTACGGTACATACATGGGCATCGATCATCAAACCGCGTATCAGCGTATTCGGGACACCGCCATTCAAGTGTCGGCTGAGCACCCTATTCCTTATATATTGCTGCCAGCCAAACATTTACTGCAAATTCCTTCAGACATTTCAAGGATCAGCAAACCCAGCTGGGCCGGCGATGACATCCCCGATTCATCCAAGAAGAGGAAAGCCAACAACAAAACAACATCTTCTCAGGCAACGACATCAAAGGCCAGATCAAGTTCTTCCGGCATTGAGGACCTACGCAGCAAAACATCACAGCAAGGCGACGTGGACTTTGTGCCGAAAGAAGCCAGACCTCGATCTGAGAAGCACAACCCGGCACTGGACAGAGATGTTCCAACCGTCAAGCTGAAAGACAAACGCAACATGCAAATGTTCAGCGAACTGACCAACAACATGTTAAAACATCCAGAACGCTTCCAGGACATCCATGAACTCATGAACGCCGCTGTACAGTGCATCAAGTACGGCCTGGGCCTTGAACGCAGCTCTGCGTCATTAATCAGTGCCTCCGGCCATAAGCTCGTTGCTTATTACACCGCCGGAATGATGGACAGCCCAAAACTGGCCGATCTGGTCATTGATCTGAAGCGCCCCAGTATTTTCCAAAAGCTGTCTCAAAAGCCTTTAGGTGCCTGGATTAATAAATCCAATCTGACAAAATTACGGACTTCCATTCCCAGTACATTAACCAGTGCATCTCAAGCTCACTACTTCTTTGTTCAGTCCATTTTCGCCAAGGGCAAACCGGTGGTTATCATTTATGCCGACTCGGGCGCGAGAGGCGATGACTTCACCGAGGAGGATTACAAGTATTTTAAAGTACTGTGCCGGGCACTGGGACACTGCGTGGAACATTTCAGTGAGAGAAAAGCCACCCTGAAAAAAAGCCAACAAATCAACCCATAATCATCCGTTTTGGCTTTCTTTTCGACCTTTCTGACCGTATGATTTTGCTATTCCGAGCACTAATCTGCTATCCCACACAATAAATAACTGCGAACCGACCTATGACCGCCGAACAAAACAACCCATTGCCATTGGTGATCGAGGCACAACAGCTTCAAGATGCACTGAACACCCCCGCTCTGCGCAAACAACTGATCGTCCTGGACTTATCCACTCAGGAGTTGTTTGAACTTGGCCACATCCCGGATGCCATCTTCGTCAACCATAAACGATTGACCTGTGCGCAACCACCGGCCCCCGGGAAACTGCCCTCGTTAGAACAACTGTCAGACCTTATGTCCAGCATTGGGCTGCAGGACGATAAACATGTCGTGGTGTACGATCATGAAGGCGGCCCTTGGGCCGGTCGTTTCATTTGGACTCTGGATTTGCTGGGACACAACAAATACTCATTCCTGAATGGCGGCCGCGACGCCTGGATAGCCGAGAAACTGGATTTAAGTAACCAACCTTCAAGTGCAACCCCGTCAGGCTATCAGGCTGAAATCAAGAACCCCGAGGTGCTTGCAAGCAAAGAAGAGATTCTCGCCGCACTGGATCAAATTCCTGAATCCGTAGCCATTTGGGATGCCCGCTCCGCTGACGAGCACTCAGGTGCAAAAGTTCTTGCTGCCCGAGGCGGTCACATCCCTGGCGCCACCCATCTTGAATGGACTGACACACTGAATAAAAATGAGTTCAGTAAATTGCATCCCACTGAGACACTGACTCAGCTTTTGGAAAACAAAGGCCTGACCAAAGACAAAACAATTATCTCTCACTGCCAAACTCATCGCCGCTCCGGCCTGACTTATTTAGTTGCTAAATACTTAGGCTATCCAGTGAACAAAGCGTATGATGGCTCTTGGTCTGAATGGGGCAATGACCCCGATACGCCAGTTGAAACCGACTGACATTCAGCCTCAGATTTCATAAAAGCCAAGTCTCAGGTCATGGGTTTGTCATGTCGGCTTGGCTTAATAACACAACCTACTCTGGACATAGTGATCGTTTAAATGAAAGACCGTTTATTTGCGTTTTCTCAGCATTTCATGCCTCAACACGCCATTTCTCGTTTGACTCGATTAGTTGCTGAATCCAAAGCCTCAACCATCAAAACAACCTTCATCAATACCTTCATCAAACAATACGGTATTGATATGTCGGAAGCGGCGAATCCTGATCCGGCCAGTTATGCCAACTTCAATGATTTCTTCACCCGCGCCCTGAAGCCTGGCGCCCGGACGATTGCCGAAGGCGAAAAGAATTTGGCTTGTCCGGCAGATGGCGCCGTTAGCCAACTAGGTGATATAAAACAAGGGCGCATCTTTCAGGCAAAAGGCCACGACTTCGGCCTGAAAGAATTGCTAGGTGGCAGCAAAGAA
The DNA here is from genome assembly GCF_039537985.1 of Litoribacillus peritrichatus. NCBI lineage: Bacteria > Pseudomonadati > Pseudomonadota > Gammaproteobacteria > Oceanospirillales > Oceanospirillaceae > Litoribacillus > Litoribacillus peritrichatus. Next base: position 609,465 of record NZ_BAABBN010000007.1, on the reverse strand, counting down.
CTGGAAACCGAATTTCAAGATGGCAAGTTCACCACTATTTACCTGTCACCAAAAGACTATCACCGAGTACACATCCCATTTTCCGGCACCCTGAGATCCATGACCTACATTCCGGGCAAACTGTTCTCAGTAAACCCGGCTACGGTCAACAACGTAGACAACCTGTTTGCCAGAAATGAACGCGTCAGCTGTATTTTCGACACGGACAACGGGCCAATGGCGGTGGTATTGGTAGGCGCAATGATTGTCGCCAGCATTGAAACGGTCTGGGCAGGGTTAGTCACGCCTCCCCGTCAAAAACTGACCACCTGGGACTACCCTGCTACGGGTGAAGGCGCTGTCGTGCTAAATAAAGGGGATGAATTGGGCCGCTTCAAGTTAGGCTCCACAGTGGTTCTGTGTTTCCCTAAAGACTCCATTGAGTGGAACGAAAATCTGCAAGAAGGCTCCGTCACTCGTATGGGTCAGGAAATCGCTTCTTACTGATAAAAACGCCCTACAAACTGGTCATCGATTGAAGTACAGCAAGCCTTCATTATAAGGCTTGCTATACCCGATCAAACGGAAATGCAATCACGTCAGCAATCGATTGATAACCGTATCGCAACATCAATAATCGTTCGATCCCCAAAGCCACGCCGGTACATTCCTGAAGTCCATGGTTGAGTGCGGCCACCAGTTTATCATCCCAAGCCACCTTAGGTTTACCCTGAGCCACCCGTTCGTCCAAGTCGCGAAGAAAACGCTGCTGCTGTTCCTCTCCATCAATCAACTCATCGTAACCGTTTGCCAGCTCCGAACCTCCGACATACAGCTCAAAGCGCTTGGCCACTTTGATGCTATCAACCACTTGAACTTTCGACAAGGCCGCCTGACTGGCCGGAAAATCATACACAAAGGTCAGCTTGTGTTCTCCGGAAACCCGGTTAACTCCAAGTTCAGGTTCAACGCAGTGACTCATCAACAAGTCCAGACAATGACTCACCGGCTCACCGGTCATATCACAGCCCGTTTTTTGCAGGCACAAGGCCTCCAGCTGTTGTTCGGTCGCCACAAACGGGTCTAAATCCAGAGTTTGCTGAAACAGCGTCCGATAAGAATGAAACTCCACTTCATCCACCTTCAGTAGCGCCTTGACCAAATCCGCTACTTCCGCCATCAATTGCTCAAAAGATAACCCAGGCCGATACCACTCTAACATCGTGAACTCGGGGTTGTGGCGACTTCCGGCTTCTCCATCCCGAAACGCCTTTGCGATCTGAAAAATACTTCTGCCATGTGTTGCCAGCAACCGTTTTAAAGCAAACTCAGGTGAGGTTTGCAAATACATTGTTTGCTTTCGACCTGCCACATGAACACTGGCAGAAATGGAATCCAAATGAAGATCCGTGGCTCCGGCACGCATTAACGCAGGGGTATCCACTTCCAGTACATCCCGCTCAGAAAAAAAACGGCGGATCTCATTTAGCGTTGCCGCCCGCCGTTCCAATGCATGCCAACTGGTCGTAGCTTGCCAATTCTGGTCACTCATTTTTCTCTCTCATCTTTTCAACAGTTATAGCCATCACCAACAAACAGGCACAAAAAAAGCGGGAAACTCCCGCCTTTTTCTAACTCACTCACCGGGTTCACTAACTCACCTGGCTTAGTGAATCATTAAGCACGTGATACATAGTCACCGGTACGCGTATCAACTTTCAGCTTATCTCCGATGTTCACAAACAAAGGAACTTTCACAACGGCACCGGTCGTCAGTGTTGCAGGCTTACTGCCACCTTGCGCTGTATCCCCTTTCAAACCCGGGTCTGTCTCTATCACTTCCAGCTCCACAAAGTTCGGAGGAGAAATCGCCAACGGCTCACCGTTATACAAAGTCACTGTATAGATGTCTTGCTCTTTCAACCACTTTACCGTATCGCCCAACGCCGTTGAGTCTGCCGCGTGCTGTTCAAAAGAACCGTCGTTCAGCATGAAGTGCCAGAACTCACCATCGGTGTATAAATATTCCATATCCAGGTCAATAACATCGGCGCCTTCAAGGCTCTCGCCTGACTTAAAGGTTCTTTCCCAGACTCGACCAGATCTAAGATTGCGCAGCTTAACACGGTTGAATGCCTGACCTTTTCCTGGCTTCACATAATCGTTCTCAAGAATGGCGCAAGGATCGCCTTCTAACATTACTTTAAGACCGCCACGAAATTCATTGGTAGAATACGACGCCATAATTACTCGCTCACATCAATTTGGTTATAAAAATGAAACTTATCTTATCGGATTCAGACACCCGACCTCAATGGAAGCAACAATTATCCAATTCAATCGTGTCTGTGCATAAATTGCTGGCTATTTTAGAGATAAATCCATCAACATTAAACCTCAGTGAGCAAGCAAACCAACAGTTTTCTTTACGAGTTCCCCTACCTTTTGTGGAAAAAATGACAAAAGGTGACCCGAATGACCCCTTGTTACTGCAGGTTTTGCCTGTCCTTGCAGAGGAAGAGCAATCTCCCGGTTTTAGTCTGGACCCATTACAAGAAGCCAACGCAAACCCCGTCCCCGGGCTTATTCATAAGTATAAAAACCGGGTCTTGTTGATCGGCGCCCAAACCTGTGCCATCAACTGTCGATACTGCTTTCGCCGCCATTTCCCTTATCAGGAAAACCGAATCGGCAGCAAGGACATTGAATCCATCATCCAGTACATTACACAACACACCGAACTGGATGAAGTCATTCTCAGCGGAGGCGACCCGCTGGCAAACAACGACAAAACCCTAAACCAGCTCATCAGCCAACTTAACAACATCAAACACCTCAAACGGTTGCGTATTCACACGCGCTTGCCAGTGGTGATTCCAGCCAGAATCAATCAGGATTTAATCAACTGGGTTAATCAGAGCAGACTCCCTATCACGTTTGTCATTCATGTGAATCACCCCAACGAAGTGGATTCGGCCTTAGCCGATGCGATGGCTAAGCTCAGAGCCACAGGAAATATGGTCTTAAACCAATCCGTCATCCTGAAAGGCATCAACGACAACGCAAAAACCCTGATCCGGTTAAGTGAAAAGCTGTTTGAAGCAGGAGTGATGCCTTATTACTTAAATGTGCTGGATCGTGTACAAGGCAGTGCTCACTTCGAGGTAACTGAAGCCGAGGCATTACAATTAATCGAGCAAATGATGATTAACACTTCCGGCTATTTAGTGCCCAAACTGGTTCGGGAAAGCGCCGAGATTCCGTATAAAATGCCGATCAAATAAAGTACAAAAACGATAAGCAAGTCAATTTAACTTCTTGATATTCCAAACTCTTCCGGTATGATCTTGAGGGTAATAATAATAAATTTATAACAATAAATTCACGAATCGAACTACATTTGTATCTTGACGTATTTTTTTCGTCGAAATAAATCAAGCCAATATAAATTATAAAACTATACTTATGTTTTAACGTGAAATGGACGATTGGTTCTTAGGCATGAACGCACCGAAATCGATAAAACTGAATATTCCAGAGCAGGATTTAAACCGCCTGACGTTTTGTGATGCAAATGTAAGAAGCCTACAGGCCTGGGTGGATGCACTTCCTATGACCAACATAGGAGAAACGTCCAAGCGCCTTTATCATGCCATTATTGAATTGAACCGCTTACACCTGACACCTCAAGTCCGTTACCAACTTCTCGAATTGTTACGCCCCCCGATTTACTTTATCTGTAAGGCATTAGGTAAACACTACCTTCACCAGCCTGTGGTCATGGCTGAAAAACCGTTAAAGATTGCAAACTTAGCTCAAGCCATACAGTCTCACTTAGCGGCCGGATACAAAATTGGCATCGCTCACAGCCTTGAGCTTTCAAACAACGAAAAAAACCGCAAACTGCTTGCCTTCTGTATACACAGAGCAATTTCAGATCTGGGCCGAACCATTGTAAGAGCGTACCAGCTTTACCGACCGACCCCTGCGAATACCTGGGCCGAGATACATCAGTTGTATTTACTCGCTGAAAGTCGGAACCTGCTGAATTATCAGGTCATCGACAAAGCCAACAGCAAGCGTGAAACATCGACCATCAACCATTGTTACTTACGAATCTGTTTGCTTGGAACCGCGAAGCCGAACCAAATTCGACAACAAGAGCTGGTCAGGGCTTACGATGCCCTGGAGTCTTGGGTCGACCAGGTAAAAGTGTGTGCTCCGACAGAAAAGCATGCGTTATTCGTAATTATGCTGGCGGACGACGCGCCTCCGATCTATCGCATAAAGGCATCCGGCACTCAAAAAGACATGCAGCGCGGCATTGAAACCCAGCTGCTGGTGGACTTACTCAATAAACAAAGCAATCTGCCTGAAAACACCGAAGAATCCTATATTGATATCCCCAAAGACATTGGGCCAAACCTGCTGCAACACCTCACGATCTCCTGGGGCAGAATGACGGAACGAGGGTTCGCAAGAGCTCCGTCCCAAGGCGCAATGCAACTCCTGATTGGTCTGGCATCTGTCCATTTTCATCTGGCAGGTGAACGCTCGCTTCAGGAACAACTGGGTCAGGACATCGAGACCGTCCTGCTGGGCGGCTCAGACAACCCGTTTCTTCAAGGAAAAGTCGGCCAAAATGGCGTTGGCAACGGTACCGACGCCTGGTCTTCGGCGTTTGATGCCGGAGGCAGCAAGATGCCTGAAATCGAAGGCATGGACGCGGGCACAATCAACTTCATGCCAAACAAGATGTCCGAGGTAGAGCGTGAGCACGTTAAAACGCATCAGGCTCCTGTACATATCATAGATACTCTGGACACCAGCCCCGGCGGCTATTGCCTGCGCTGGTCATCGGATGTCCCTCTGAAAGCACAATCCGGAGAGATCATAGCGCTTAGGGAAAACCAACACCAAGGCTGGAGCATTGCAGTGGTGCGCTGGATTCGTCACATCAACCACAAAGGCACGATGATGGGCGTTGAGTTATTAGCCCCGTCAGCCTCGCCGTGTGCAATTCGCCTGATTCAGAAAAACGGCACCATGTCTGAATACTTGCACGCTCTGTTGTTGCCGGAATTGGCCGCCATCGGCAAGCCCATGTCGATCATTGCGCCAAGATTGCCTTTCCGGGTTGGTCAAAAAGTTATGGTCAACCTGGCGGGTAAAACATCCCAGTACCAGTTAAACAAACGATTAACCGCCACGGCAAGCTTCAACCAGTTCCAATTAAAGTCGACGGCGGCAAATATCACTATCGAGAAACAACAAATAACCAAAGAAACACCCACTACGGGTGATGACTTTGATTCTTTATGGCCAAATCTATAACTATGTCCATTCCTGCCTAGGTATAAAGGTGTAGAATTGCCATAAAGATCCTAAGGACAGAGCATATCTCTCAATGCGTGAAATCAAATTCGATCAAACAATAAAATTACTTATAATTGACCATACTCAAAATGACGCAGAGCTCATGGTCAGCTACCTCAGAAACTCTGGGCATGCTACCCGTGCCGAATACGTTGACACCCCCGACAAGTTTTCTGAGCTGATCCGCTCTACCCACTGGGATTTATTAATCGCAAGACGCGAAACAGAGAACATTCCTTACAACCAAGCCATTGATGAGATTTTAAAACAGGACAAAGACATTCCGTGCATTGTTACCTGCGACGAATACAATGCGGAGCATGTCGTGGAATGCATCGCCAATGGCGCAGCGGGCATTGCCAAGCGTGATGACGCAGACCACCTATTACCGATCGTCAGAAAAGAACTGCTGAATCTTGCTCACCGACGTGAATTAAGAAGCACTCTGATCAACCTGAAAGAAGCAGAAAAACGTTGTAACTTATTGCTCGCCAACTCAAAAGACGCCATTGCGTATGTGCACGAAGGTATGCACATTTACAGCAACGACGCTTATATGACGTTATTCGGTTACGATGACCCGGACGAGTTGGCCTGTATTCCGATCATTGACCTGGTCGCCTCCAACGATCAAGACCGCTTCAAGCAATTTCTGAAAGATTATCGCGTTGACTCAACCCAACCTGAATTTACTTGTTTGGCTAATCGCTCAGATGAAAGTGACATCAAAGTCATTATGGACTTTACGGATGCCACCTACGATAACGAACACTGCACTCAAATTGTGATCAGGCCGGATCAGGATAATGAACAACTCGAAGCCAAACTGAAAGAAATCAGCAATCAGGATTTGCTCACCGGGCTATACAACCGTAACTACCTGAATGACCAACTTGAAGCAGCATGCAGCCGAGCCATTCAGCATGAAAAGCCCAGTGCCTTCATGTACATTGAACTCGACAATTTTACACCCGGTGAACTCGGCGCCAGCGTATCCGATCTCGACATCATTTTGACCGACATCGCGCAACTCATTCTCGAACATCAGGGAGAGCAGGGAATTTGCACCCGCATCGGTGACGATGACTACGGGGTTCTTCTGCATCAATCGGACCTCGACCAGGCACAGAAAAGCGCGGAAGCATTGAGACACACCATTGAAGACCACCTGTCAGAAGTGAGCAGCCGGACCGTTCAGGTAACGGCCACCATCTGTATTGTTCCGATCAATGAAACCACCACCAGCGCCAGTGAAATTCTTACTCGCGCCTCAGAGACGGTCATTAAAGCTCGCGAAGCAAACAATGCCAAAGGCAACTCTGTTCGACTTTACGTCCCTGAAAAACCAAAGCTTTCCGGCGAATCCGCCATGGCGGAAGAACTGAAAAACGCCATCGAAGAAAACCGTTTAAAAGTAATGTTCCAACCGATCATCAGCCTTCGTGGAGACTCTCGGGAAATCTATGAAGCATTGATTCGGATGATTGACGAGGACGGCAAAGAAATTGAGCCCTCGGAATTTCTTAAAGCCGCAAACTTGCATGGCATGTCTTTGGCAATGGACAAGTGGGTAATCATCAACAGCATCAAGCTGTTAAGTGCACATTTAGCAAAAGGCCATAATACCGTGTTATTCATAAACATCACGGCAGCCAGTTTACTTGAGCCAACGCTTCCGGCCTGGATCAGCAAAGCATTAAGAGCCGCTCGTTTGCCGAGTGACTCAATTGTCTTCCAAATCTCCGAAGAACACGCGATCACTCATTTAAAACAAGCGAAAGACTTTACCCAAAAGCTGGCTGAGCTGAAATGTAAAGCATCACTTTGCCACTTTGGCGGCGCCACCAACCCATACAACACACTGAAACACTTAACGCTTGAGTACATTAAGATTGATGGATCTTATACCAGCCAGATGGAGTCCAGTGAAGACGGTTTTGAAGTATTGACGGACATGATCAACACCATCCAGAGTCAGGGGAAAATGTCGATCATTCCTATGATTGAAAGTGCTTCGACACTTGCTCAGCTTTGGCAAACCGGAGTGAACTACATTCAGGGGTATTTCTTGCAAGCACCGTCCGACGCCATGAATTATGATTTTGGTGGCGATATTTAGTACAGGCATCAACTCAACACAGCAGCAAGCACAAAAAAAGCACCTTAAGGTGCTTTTTTTGTGCTTGCTGTGACAGATACAAATCTTCGGCAAGATTAAATATATAAAAATTTACTTGGGCTGAAACGGGCTTTCGTCCCGGTCTCTCATTCCAATCAAGTAAAGAATGGCATCCAGACCTAAATTTGAAATTGCATGTTTGGCGCTTTCACGCACCAAAGGTTTTGCCCTGAAAGCAATCCCTAAACCGGCGATGCTTAACATCGGCAAATCATTGGCACCATCCCCCACCGCAATGACCTGATCCAGCTTTATGCCTTCATGGTGAGCGATTTCTTTAAGTAATTCGGCCTTACGTTCGCCGTTTACAATTACGCCTTTCACTTCACCGGTGACTTTGCCATCCTGAATATCAAGTTCATTGGCATGCACATAATCAATCTTCAGCTTCTTCTGCAAATGACGCGCAAAATAGGTAAATCCGCCGGACAAAATGGCCGTTTTATAGCCCAACGTATTCAACATGTGAAGCAATTGCTCCGCACCTTCAGTCAACTTCAGTCGCTCAGCAACTCGCTCAAGAACTGACTCATCCAACCCTTTCAGTAACGCTACACGACGTCTGAAGCTTTCATCAAAATCTATTTTTCCCTGCATGGCCTGTTCGGTGATTTCAGCCACCTGATCACCAATACCCGCTTCAATAGCCAACTCATCAATCACTTCGGCTTCGATCAGGGTGGAATCCATATCAAAACAGACCAAACGCCTCGTTCTTCGGTACATATCGTCTTTCTGAACTGCAATATCCAGTTCAAGCTCGGAAGATATTTCTAAAAACTTAGCTTTCAGATCAGCTAAATCGGTCGACTCGCCACGAATAGACAACTCCACACAGGATTTATTACTTTCCTCAGAGTCTATCCCCACGCGGCCAGATAAGCGGCTGATGTTATCAATGTTCAGATTATATTGAGCAATGATGCTCGAGACGCGAGAGATGTGCTCTGCAGTGATCTTTCTCGCCAATAAAGTCACAATATGGCGATCTTTGCCTTTATCCGCGACCCACTCTTGATAACTGTCCGCACTGACCGGAGAAAACCTGGATTGAAAGCCTAACTCATTTGCCCGAAACAGGACTTCCTTCAACGCAGGCCATGAATCATTGTCCGAAAACTCAGCCAAAATACCTAAGGCCAACGCATTGTGAATCACCGCCTGGCCGATATCTAAAATATTCACGCCATGCTTGGCCAGAATCGCCGTAACAGATGAAGTAACACCTGACTGATCAGGCCCAGACAAATTAATCAGAATAATCTCTTTCACTGCAAGCAATCCGCCATTCAATTAAAACTGAAGTTTGAAGGCGCAAATGGTACCAGAGTCCTTAGAAAAATGAGAGCCTGCAGATAATTTATATCGGCGTGAACAGACTTTTGCTATACAATTCTCCATTTTTAAACAACAATTAAAATATCGGTTTTCTTATCAGCAGCGTACTCAAAGTGAAACAGTTCCTATCCGTTGTCGTTTCTAAATTTCGATCCATACATGTCATTTTTGTGTTGATTTTTTCTGGTTTGCTTTGTACATCCACATGGCTGACTTGGAATCAACTGGATTTTCATGTCCGTTCGGATTTACAACATCAATACCGTTCCATTGTTAAAACCACTGCGGAACAGGCAGCCCAAACGGCAAAACCTCTGATTCAGTCTGACGATCGCCTAAGCCTCCAGGTTTACGCCAAGGAAAGCATTGAAAAGAGAAAGCTGGACAGCATTACGTTTTACAGCCCATCGCAAGAAGTATTGGCTTACGCTAACCGAGCGGGCGCAGCACATATCACACAACGAGTAACCAGCTCAGCAGAAATCACATCAGGCAGCACAGCACTGGGTAGCGTCAGCGTGGTGTTATCTACCGAACCACTTGAAAAAATACTGAATCAAACATCCAGCCAGATCGTCTTAATCGCCCTGGCGGTTTGGGTCTTGGGGCTTATTCTCCTACGTTCGCTGTTTCACGTTTACGAACAAAAAGTGGCTGCCATGGCCAAGAAGATCCAAAACCCGATAGCCACCAAACACCAAGCGCCTGACACCAGAAACTTTATCGAACTGCAACCAATTGCAACCGAACTAGAAGCCTTCATTCAAAAGAATACCGAAAAAAACAACCTGGAAAACAGTCTGAATCAATTATTGAACCATCAGATTGCCAGTCAGATTTCCAAAGAATCGGCACCAAGAGAATCTCAGATACAGCCGTTCCATGCGTCCGTGCTTTATGTCAGAGCCAGTGGCCTTGACCAATTAAAATCCAACTTGCCAAATCACGAAGCAGCAAAGCTCGTTTCTGAATACGTCGCCATCGTCCAGCAAGCCGCAAAACTCTATAACGGTTTCGTAGAAGTACAGGCAAATGGTTTGGCTGTTATCTTCGGTGCCCCTCAAAAAATGAATGAGCACTGCCTTCACGCCGTTTGCGCTGCCAGCTTCTTGTACCGTTTATTAAATAATTACAACAGCCAACGAATTGTTCAGGCCAAAGCCTTACTAAAATTCCAAATCGCGATTCATAGTGGAGATGTGTACTGCTTTGACACGCCTGAGCAGGCATCCATGGCAGTATTTGGGGATATTATTTTTGAAGCTGCTCAACTGGCAAACCTTGCCAAAGCAGGTCAGATCCTGCTGAGCGAAAACGCCAGAAATGAACCAGACCTCACCAACAAAGTACATTGTAAAGGCCCGTACAATTTGAGCACGAGTAGTTTCACATGCCCGCTAACCTATCAAGTCAGCAGTCTGGATGATAATTACAACACCTTAATTGAAAGGCAAGTAAAACACATCGCCTCACTCCGACAACCCGCCTGAGGCTGGGTCAATCGAGTTCCTTACCATTCAATGGTGTCGATGATATCATCGTCTGACTCTTCTGCCTCGAATTCCTGACTGATAAACTTCTTACCGAATTTATCGTCCTTGTCAGACACTTTGCCAAGACGCATGTCTGCAATGTCGGTATCCGTTACTGTGCGGTCTATCAGCGATGTGCTACTGAACACTTCAACGGATTCGGCAGGCGACTCCCCTAACATATAAGCATCGCAGGCTTCCAGATAGTCAATGCAAATGCGTTGCTGATAGCCATTCGTTTGCTCAACACGAGCATACTCACGGGCTTCACGCTCAGCTTGTTCAATCGCATCATCAAAAGATTCGGCACGAAACAAAACTACTCGCTCTTCCAGCATATCTATATCTTCACGATATGCTTCATCCTGATCTTCAGCAAAGCCATCCGTAAAAGTTCTGTATAACGTTTTAACAGCGTACCAATTCATTGAGAGCTCCTAAGTCCAACTACCCGCATTGTAGTAAATTTCCTACCGCTTACAATCGCTTTCTGACAGTTTCGAATAATTCTGTAGATTTATCTCAGTTAATTAGCACTTAACACCCTATTTCGGCCTTCTGCCTTGGCCTGATATAACGCTTCGTCCGCTGCTTTAATCAATTCTTCGTATCGCCCGGCTTCTTTGGGTACCGTAGATACTATGCCGATACTAACCGACAAAGGAACTTTCTTTCCTTCGTAGCTCATGTTCAAAGACATGATGCTTAAGCGAATCATCTCGGCCAGATAACGCGCCTTTTCTTTTGAAGCCCCAGGAAGAATCGCCACAAACTCCTCACCGCCATAACGAGCAACCGTATCGGATGTTCGCTGGACATTATCACCAAGCACTTTGGCGGCGGCGATCAAACACTCATCCCCAAACTGATGGCCATATTGGTCATTAATTTGTTTAAAATGATCTAAATCTATCAATAACACCGCCAATGGGTTTCGCTCTCTCTGCGCCCGTTTATATTCTTCTTCGGCCTTAGTATCTAAATGTCGTCGATTATAGAGTCCGGTCAAGCTGTCTTTGATGGTTAATTCTTTGAGCCGTTCATTCAGAGATTCCAGCTCGGCAGTCCTTTCCTGAACCCGTAACTCAAGGCGTTCATTATCCTGACGCTGCAAAGTCAGAGCATGCTCTTGCGCCTCTCTGGCCAATCGCTCCTGAACAATCGCTCGCTGTTGGGCCGCAAAGCGCTTTTTACGCTCCATGGTTAACTGTTCAACTAAAGCCATCGACAATAAAATAATTTGAATGGCCGAGCCATATAAAGAAGCATTTTCAGTCAAAAGATTTCGAGGCAACACCCCGAATTTATTCATCGCCAGAATAAAGCCACCAAAAAACAGAAATAGCCATGCCAAGGTGAAATACTGAATAGAGCGACCGATGGACCGCCATAAGTACAATCCGCCCGCCATGGCTCCCAGACAAATAACAATACTGAAAGACACCATCAGACGAATCATGACATCGTAAGACAACACAAAAGAGAGCCCTACAAAGGCCCCACCAATCCAGGTTGCAACACTGTACAAACGATTCATTCGGGGCGACTTATGATTCAGGTTCAAGTACGAACGAATGAATAAAGTCCCGAACATTAAGGATAAAGCCAAACAAAAGAGAATACTTTGGTCGTTCCAGTGAATACTGGAAGGCCAAATATACTGGTAAGCCAGACCCATTAACGCAGCCTGAAAAAAGCCATAACAGATCACATACAAAACGTAGTGCAAATTGCTTTTCTGGCGAACGGTCAAATAAATCATCCCGTTATAAAGTGCCATTACTAATAACAGTCCAAAATACAGACCAATAATCAGACTATCCAGCTGATCGTATTTCATTAAGCCGCCGTACGTCCATAAACTGACGGGCACTTGGACTGCACTGCTGGTTTTCACCCGGATATAAATCCCAACCTGATCCAAAGGCTCCAGGCTGACCGGAATACGAAAGTTTCTATGGTCAAACACCCGATTCGAGAAAGGCTGTTTATCCCCCAGCTTGTAAAAGCTCTGTACTTCGCCTTTTCGCACCACATACAAATCCACGTAATCCAGCACAGGATAAGCGATTTCCACCACCCATTCGGAACTGTAGTGCGCAGCATTTAATAAAGGAAGATAAAACCAATAAACAGAAGACGAGTAGCCAAAATTCGGGGGATTGTGTTCCACCGGTTTCCATAGCGCTTCAATTAACGGTACAGACTCCGAGCTTTGCCATTCCATAGAAGATAACAGCACCTCCTCCAAAGTTGCCTGGCCATCCTGATCTTCAAGATAGAATAAATGCTCTGCAACTTTTTGATCAGAAATCGACTCTATGCCAGCCAAATCGAGGCGCTTATGAACCATCTCCGCATTGGCAGAAGCAATCGCAAGACAAGTAAATACACAACATATAATTAAGCGTTTAACAATAAAAGCAAAATTCAAAAGACAACAACCACACGTTGAAAATGTACAAGAGAACCTATATTACCATCAATACAAACGATCTCATTAAAAACTGACTTACCTTAGATGTTTGACTCCCTAATCTCAAGCATCACAAGAGGCTGAACAGTATTTATTTCCAACCAAATCAATACCCCGCCGCTTTATATTGCCGCCATAATTTATTCACCCGTGGTAACAAAGCACTCGGCATGGGATCAACAACGTACAAACGCGACTTCATTTTTTCGGTGGGATAAACAACGGGATTGGCCAACACTTCGGAGGCCACCAATGGAGTGGCAGCCATATTCGCGTTGGCATAGGTTACATAATTGGTAATATCTGCAATTACATTCGGCTTCAATAGGTAGTTAATGAATTGATGTGCATTATCAACCTGCTCAGCATTTGCCGGGATTGCAAACAAGTCGACCCAGAGTGCGGCGCCCTCTTTCGGAATGACATACTTAATCTCAGCACTCTCAGCCATCTTCGCGGCCTGAAGAATGTCACCCGACCAGCCCACCACAAGACACAACTCGCCGGAAGCCAAGTCTTCAATGTATCGGCTCGAATGAAAATATCGAATAAATGGCCTGACAACCTGGAGCATGTTATTGACCGCGCCTTTTAAATCAGACAAGTTATAAACGCCTGGTGGCTTACCCAGGTAGTTCAAAGCAATCGGATAAATTTCCGTTGGAGAATCAAGAAAAGCGACACCACACTCTGAGAGCTTACTCATAATGGAAGGAGTAAAAATCACCGACCAACTATCAATCTCATAACTGTCGCCCAATACCTGACGTATTCTTCGCTGATTAAAACCGATGCCGGTCGTCCCCCATAAGTAAGGCACACCGTATTGATTGCCAGGATCGATGTGTTGCATTGACTTTAAAATACCTCGATCCAGATTCGAGTGATTTGGAAGCTTAGAATGATCCAGCTTTTGCAACAAATCGGACTCAATATGCCGAGATAAAAAATCCGCAGAAGGAACAACTAAGTCATACGCCTGATCCGCCGATAACAGTTTCTGCTCCAAAGTCTCACTCTGATCAAAGGTTTCATAAACAACCTCAACACCCGTTACTGATTCGAAGTCTGCAATGACATTCGGCGCAATGTAATTATTCCAGTTTAAAATACGTAAGGAATTCGGTTCAGCGCAACACCAAGCCGACCATAACAGCAGCACGCTCATCAAACCACGCAAAAGCAACTTTTGAATAAACAAGCACATATGACCTTAATATCCCTTTGAGCTGCCATGAGTCGACTTGCAACAACGCAAAACATATTCATTTAAGAAAAACGACTGAATTAACTAAGGATAGCTGGAAAAATAAAAAGAGAGTCACGATACAAACGAGAAGTATCATCTAAAGACAAGTTCAACGGCTTTCAGGCAAAAAGCACAATTACCGCCCAAAAAACTCAAACTTTCGCCTGAGCAAAAATCGTCAAACTTCACAGAATTGACAAAAAGCTTATTTAATACCTCGACCTAAAAAATTACACACCCAGAAGACCTCGACGCTTTGGCCGATAAACATTACTGAGGATCGAATACCATGAATCCGTTCTAGTTCCCACCGCAGCCTGCCCTACTGGGGCGGTCGCAAATATTGGTAATTTACTCTGCCGGTTAAGCCGGTAAGCAGCTCATAAGCAATGGTGCCACAAAACTCTGCTACCTCTTCCACCCGAATGTTCTGCCCCCACAACTCCACTTGGTCGCCAAGCTGCACGTCAGCGACTTCAGATACGTCGACAGTAATCATATCCATAGAAACACGACCGACAATTTCACAACGCTGCCCATTAATAAAACAAGGCGTGCCCGATACCGCAGCTCGTGGATAACCATCACCATACCCAATGGATACTGTGGCGATTCGCTTCGCTTGGGAACAGACATAACTGGCACCGTAACCAATAGCATCGCCAACCTCTACCTTTCGAATGGCAATCACAGAGGCGAGAAGTGTCATAACAGGCTCATATTCACTGAGAACACGCTGAACACCAAACGGAGATACCCCATACAGCATGATGCCAGGGCGAATCCATTGAAAATGTAAATCAGGCCGGGAAAGAATGGCGGCCGAGTTAGCAATCGACTTGGCGTTTGGCAACTCTTCTACCACGCTCTGAAATGCCGACACCTGTTGTTCATTGAGTGCGTGGTCAGGCTCATCCGCACACGCCAAATGGCTCATACAAATCGCGGACGCTGAAAATCGAGTTTCTTTCAGTCTCTCCAAAGCCGCTGGCCACGACTCAATAGGGAATCCCAGACGATGCATCCCCGAATCAAGCTTCAACCACACTTTGGGAACCCCGTTAAATGAAGAAGACAGTAGCAGCTCTAACTGATCCCAGTGATGAATAACCAAGTCCAGCCCGAGTTCATCAGCAATGGCTAACTCATGTGGGAAGTTAAACCCTTCCAACAACACGATTGACGAATTAATGCCGGCATCTCTCAGCGCTTCAGCCTCTTCCAGCGTTGCTACGCCAAAACCAGCCACATATGACTCAAGGACATTCGCGACCTCGCTTTCGCCATGACCGTAAGCATCGGCTTTAACCATAGCCAAAATATTACTGTGAGGGGCGATTGTCTGAATTTGCTGACAGTTATTCACCAGTGCGGCCAAATTGATTCGTGCGGTAACCCTTTTCGACATACTCTCTTCCCTCAATAAGCACGTAATTCTACCAAAAAACCACAAGAAATTACGAATTCTGCATGATCGATTTAGGTTGACTCCTCAGTAAAAACAAACCAGATAGGAAACAACCACTTATCAGCATAATGTAAAGTAACTTATTTTTTTTGCATTCTAACTCGACAAATGGAAAACTATGGCTACACTACGGTCATATAAAGATATAACTGGTGCGCCAGTCATTGACACTGAGCTTATGAGTTTGTATTAATGGCGGGTGTGGTTATCTAAATAATAATATTCAGGATGCTTTCTAGTCTCACGGAATGAGTCGAAAAACCAAAATGCTCATTACCTAAAAGAATAAAAGCATTAACCAAAACAAGGTTAACTTGGATTTTTAACGTAAGTAAAAAGGAAAACACTATGGCACAATTTACTCGTCTTGCAGCAGCGATTGCAGCGGCTTCTCTAGCAGGTGCAGTACAAGCTGGTACTATGAAGACTGGTGATGTAGAAGTAACATTCGGCGGTGAAGTTGACTTCGCATTCGAATACCACGATAACGATAACACTAACAGCAGTTCAGATGTTTACCTTGATACAGCTGAATTTTCCGTTGAAGCAACCGACGGAAAAACAACTGCTGGATTTACAGCTGAATTTGGTACAAAAAGCGGTGCCGATAACGCACGCGGAAACTCTAAAGGCGGCGGCGATGAATTTGGTATCGACAACGCTTTCCTAGAGTACAAAATCAACGACAACTACACTGCGTTTGCAGAGTACGACGACACTCAGATTGGCCTGCAAGGTAAGTCAATCATGTGGAACGACTCCATGCACAAAGATGCTGTGTATGACTACACCGATACAATGACGGGTGTAAAAATCGCTGGTGGCCCAATCTCTTCTACCATCTACCTAGCTCAAGGTCGCAGCGGTGACGACGATCTACAAGAGTTCGGTACATCTGTAGACTACAGCCACGACATGTTCAACGCACACTTCGGTTACGTAAGTGACGCTATCGCGAACGTTGGCAGCCCAGTTGGCGCATTTTCTTTCGGAGCAGATGCAACTATCAACAACATCACGTTGATTGCTGAGTACGTATTCCTTTCAGACGAAGTGAACAACGAAGATCCTACGTTCCTTCAGCTTGAAGCAAACTACGAAATGAAAGGCTACACCTTCGGCGCAGCTTACATGACATCTGATGAAGCTGAAGCACTAAACAGCACAGAAGATCGTATTGCTCTGACTGTAATCAAGGACATCACTGATATCCTATGGGTACAAGCAGAACTTGACTTCGACAGTGCTTACAGCGATGACGATGACAACTCTCTATGGCTAGTAGCGGGCGCTTCTTTCTAATCGAAGCCCTTCTATCTACCTAGAATGAAAAAGGCACCTTCGGGTGCCTTTTTTAGTAT
This sequence comes from Litoribacillus peritrichatus, assembly GCF_039537985.1. NCBI lineage: Bacteria > Pseudomonadati > Pseudomonadota > Gammaproteobacteria > Oceanospirillales > Oceanospirillaceae > Litoribacillus > Litoribacillus peritrichatus. Next base: position 592,507 of record NZ_BAABBN010000007.1, on the reverse strand, counting down.
TTACTGAATACGACTCAAAACCTACGACATTTTAGCAATGACCGATTCAGGCACCGCTTTCATCATTTGAGAAACAACACTCCAGGGCTTTTTAGGTACGGTTGAGGTCTTAACTCCTTTTTCAATCAAGACCAGCATTTGCTTTGCCCCTTCTTCTGCCGAAATTAAAAACGGACGATTGACCATATGCCGGTTGATGTCAGTATCTATGTAACCCGGAAACAAAGTTGTCGTTAAAATCCCTGACCCAAGCAGTTCAGCAGATAAAGACTCCATATAGGATTTCACCGCAACTTTGGAAGCACAGTACGATGAGTGCTTAGGCAGCCCTCTGAAAGCTGCAACCGAAGATACCGCCACAAATTGACCTGCGTTACGTTCCTTGAAATACGGGAGCACAGCCTCTGCCGTGGCCATCAAACCCAGTACATTGGTTTCAATTACCGCCTGGTGCTCTTTAAAACCACCCACACCAATAGGTTTACTGACGCTGATTCCGGCATTCGCAACGACGACATCCAAACCACCCAAAGACGTTTCAAAACCATCAACCACAGCGCCAACCTGATCGTAATCGGTAATATCCAACATCCTTGTTTCGACATGCGCACTGGGCAGCTGCGCAATGATCTCATCTCGAACGCTGTGCAGTTGAGCCTGATCCCTGCCTGTCAGCGCCAACAAATAGCCTTTTTTCGCCATCGCCAAGGCCAGCGCCTTACCAATTCCGCGACTCGCACCCGTGATCAGACATGTCTTGGCCATTAATCCCACTCCTATCCTGAAATGTAAGCAATGAAAACACTACCATATCATCACTCCAACCGGATTCGATAGGCTTCTTCCAAAGAAATCAATCCATCCTTTGCCAAAGCCAATGCATGCTCTGTCAACGGCTTCATGCCATCTTTTCTTGCTTGCTCTTCTATATCGGTGGGGTTGGGGTCATTGACAATCAAGCGTCGCATTTCCGGCCCGACCTGCAATAACTCATAAACCGCTTTTCTGCCTAAAACGCCAGACTGCATACAATCCACACAGCCTTTTCCTTTATAAAAAACATGCTCGTCCGTCACTCCCAGCAAAGCCCTGATTTCAGGGTCAGGCACATATTCTTCAGTGCAGTGAGGACAATTGGTTCTCACCAAGCGTTGAGCCAAGACCGCCGCCAAACTGGAATTAATCATATAAGGCTCAATGCCCATTTCTAATAGTCGGCTGATCGTCAGGCTCGCACTGTTGGTATGCAGAGTAGAAAGCACAATATGGCCCGTTAAGGCGCTTTCTGCTGCAATGAGTGCAGTTTCTTGATCCCGAATTTCCCCCACCATAATGACGTCCGGGTCATGCCGCAGCATTTGTCTGAGAACTTTCGCAAAATTCATCCCGATTTTGTGCTGAACCTGAACCTGCAATACGTCATTCATATGGTATTCAACTGGGTCTTCTACCGTAATCACATTCACATTTCGCTTAGTGACCTCCTGCAAGGCGGCGTATAACGTCGTGCTTTTTCCAGACCCTGTTGGTCCTGTTACTAAAATCATACCCGCCGAGCGATTAATCAAATGAGCAAACTTAACTTTATCCGTTTCAGAAAACCCGATTTCATCTAACCCTTTCATGCCTGCGCTGGTATCAAGCACACGCATAACCACACTTTCGCCATAAACACTGGGTAAAATAGAGGTTCGTAAATCCACCGATTTACCCGCGTGCATCAAATGAGTTCGCCCGTCCTGCGGCAGCCGGTGCTCAGCCACATTCATCCGACCAATAATTTTGATACGGCTGACAATGGACGACAACATCGACTTTGAAAAACGCTTTATAGGAACCAAGGTCCCATTTATTCTAAAGATTAAATCCACGTGTTTTTCTTGTGGACGAATGTGGATATCAGATACTTTTTTGTTAATTGCATCAGATAAAATAGAAGACACCAACTTAACTGTGGGTCGATCTGATCCATCGTTTGAGTCATGAACCTCCTGTTCAAAATCAACACTGACTTCAACGGAAGCTTCCGCCTGAAAAAACATTGCATCGGAAGACAGCGGACTGTATAAGCGGTCAATCGCATGCATCATGGCACGGGAATTGGTTACTACAGGTTCTATATCTTTGCCAACCCGAAACCGTAATTGAGTCATCACGGAGTAGTCCGCAGGATTAACCATGGCCACCACCACCCGATCCTGGAAAAACATCACAGGAAAGATATTAAGCTCCCGGGCTGTTGCCTCATCAAACAAAGCAATGGCTTTTTTGTCCGGTTCTATTTTATCGGCTTCAACGTAGGGCAAACCCAGGCATTGGGCACGCGCCATTTGAATGTCTTTCTCTTTATAAAACCCTGTGGATAACAAATACTTAATTACTTCTGGTTCTTTGTGCTTCTCTCCCAACTCCCTTAGCAGGCTGCTCAGCTCTTTGTCTGATATACAACCGTTATGATGAAGCTGTTTCAAAATAGTATTTCTGGTCGGCAATAACCCACGTTTCAAGATATCTGAAAGCTGGGCTCTGGAAGTAATTAGCTTATCTAAAGCCTGCTGACGGTCTTCATTGACCGTCTTTACAGAAATTTTTTCGTGATACTCCTCCAATTTGGCCTTTGGAACTAAAACCCGATACACGTTCCCGTCATGCACCCGAAAAACATGAACCACTCCCTCAACTTCTTGAACATCGACTGCCCGACTGATAAACACTTCGTGATCATTAAATACAAACTCGTAACAACGAACATCGGACTCCAGATCCTCTTCTACGTCCAACAAAGGGTCTGATAAGACAATGGCACGATACTCGGATAAATAATCAGTACGTTTGTGCCCATGCTCAAACAGCGATATCGTGCCCTCTTTAATATCAATATTAAGAAGGGTGGCATTCCCCCCTTTCTGATCACAACGAAAATAAGACACAGACGGCTGTTCAAGGTCCATATCCTTGCCGTAGCCGTCGGGAGGTGAGCACCAAAAAGAAGAATCTGAAATCATATACTTTTCCCTGAAGACACTCCTTGAGTATATGCCATGTCAGAAAAAAGGGGATGAATTCAAAACGAAGAAATCAACAACTCATTGCAGCCTCAAATAACCCAATTTGGCGTTATTTGAGACCAAGCAATTAGCAAGTGCGGGCTGACCAGCCAAACTGATTCGCCAGAGTAAGCGTAATATCTTGATCCGGACGGAGCACCCCGACCCCTTTCGGCGTGCCGGTTAGAACCACATCGCCCGGCATTAACGTAAAGAACTGACTGCAATAACAAATCAATTCCAGTACACCGGTCAACATATCACTGGAGTTACCCGCCTGAACCGTAACCTGGTCAAGGTCGAGGCGAATTTCCAGTTGATCCAATGCGCCAAGACGCTCTCTGGGAACAAATGTTGAAACAGGACAAGCACCATCAAACGCTTTCGCTTTTTCCCAGGGCTGCCCTTTTGACTTCAGGGTTGATTGCAAATCCCGTAGCGTTAAATCCAACGCCGTACCGATACCAGCCAAAGCCGCTTCAGCGACGTTCAGATCCGTGACATTTTGTACTTTCTCTCCGATCAACACAGAGATCTCAGCTTCGTAATGCACTTCACCAAACGCTTTGGGGAGCGTCAACTCATTGGAAAGCGCAACCAAAGAGGTTGCAGGTTTCATAAACAGAAGCGGCTCGGAAGGAATAGGATTGTTTAACTCCTTCGCATGCTCCGCATAGTTCCGTCCAATACAAACCACCTTACCAACAGGCAGCGAAATATCAGTTCCGTCAAACCACTGATGTTGATAAATGCCAGAATCAGACATCTAAAATTTTCCCCGGATTCATTACATTGTTCGGATCAAACGCCAGTTTCATGGCTTTCATGTAGCCAATTTCCGCCTCGCTGCGGGTGTAGGAAAGTGCATGCTTTTTGGTCATACCCACACCATGTTCTGCAGAAACGGAACCATTGTATTTTTCAACGATTTCAAACACCCAGCGACTGACGTCTTTACACTTAGCAAAGAAATCTTCTTTAGGGAGGTTTTCTGGTTTCAGAATATTCAAATGCAGATTACCATCGCCAATATGACCGAACCAAATAATTTCAAAGTCCGGATACTGATCATTCACAATGGTTTCAATTTCATTTAAGAACGGAGGTACTTTTGATACCACCACCGAAATATCGTTTTTATATGGAGTCCACTCTGAAATGGTTTCTGAAATATCTTCACGTAAACGCCACAAGTTCTTCGCCTGCGTTTCACTTTGACTCATCACCCCATCAAGCACCCATCCTTGCTCAACACAGGTTTCGAACAGCGCCATGGCCAACTCAGCGGTTTCGTCGGAAAGGTTTTCAAACTCAAGCAACGCATAATATTCCGCTTCCGTATCGAACGGGCGCGGCACATCGCCACGGGCAATGACTTTTTGCATTGCTTTTTCAGAGAAAAATTCAAAAGCGGTTAAATCCATCTTTGACTGAAAAGTATTCAGCACACTCATGATGGCTTCAAACTCAGGCACACCCAACACCAAAACCGTCAAAGGCAAAGGCTGACGCGCCAGACGCATGGTTGCTTCTGTAATGAAGCCCAATGTGCCTTCGCCACCAATGAACAAATGGCGCATATCGTAACCGGTGTTGTTTTTTACCAAGTCTTTGTTCAGATCAAGCACATCGCCTTTACCAGTGACTACTTTCAGGCCAGCCACCCAATCCCGGGTCATACCATAGCGAATCACTTTAATGCCACCGGCGTTGGTCGAAATATTCCCGCCGATCTGACTTGAACCCGCAGACGCAAAATCCACAGGATAAAACAAACCGTTATCTTCCGCGTATTGCTGCAATTGCTCGGTAATCACACCTGACCCACAAACCACCGTCCGGTCTACCGCATTAAAATCACGTATTTCATTCATGTGATCAAACGCAACCACAATTTCACCATTGGCTGCTACCGCGCCCGCACTCAACCCGGTGCGACCACCCGACGGAACAAGCGCAACCTGATGCTCATTGGCCAGTTTTACAATACCCTGAACCTGTTCTGTTGTTTTTGGGAACACGATGGCCAATGGGGCTGGCTCATATATTTTGGTCCAATCTTTACCAAACTGTTCCAGGGAGTCTTTATCGGTTTTAACCTTCTCTGCTCCGACCAAACCTTCCAATTGTTCAATAATTTGTTCCGAACTAAACGTACTCATGCTCATCTCATCCAAAATAATGCAGCAAATCGCTACAAGCCACTACCATTGACGGGTGCCTATGGTAACATAAGTGCCCTCAAATTTGAGCGCCCTGTGTGCAACAGGGAAATCACTCGATAGATTGGCAATTTAAGTAAGGTCAACGAAATATGTCTAAGACATCACTCGACAAGAGCAAGATCAAATTTCTACTTCTGGAAGGCGTTCACCAATCCGCGCTGAATACCTTAAACGATGCGGGTTACACCAACATCGAATACATCAAGACTGCTCTCCCAGAAGAAGAGCTGAAAGAAAAGATCAAAGACGCCCATTTCGTTGGCATCCGCTCAAGAACCCAGTTAACTGAAGAAATCTTCAACGCCGCAGAAAAGTTGATTGCTGTCGGTTGTTTCTGTATCGGTACAAACCAGGTTAACCTGCAAGCAGCTACTGAGCGCGGCATCGTTGTTTTCAACGCACCATTCTCTAATACCCGCTCTGTTGCCGAACTTGTGATTGCAGAAGCGATCATGCTGCTTCGTGGCGTCCCTGAAAAGAGCGCCGTTTGTCATCGCGGCGGCTGGATGAAGAGTGCCGTTGACTCTTTCGAAATCCGAGGAAAGAACTTAGGTATCGTAGGTTACGGCAGCATCGGTGCTCAAGTCAGCGTACTTGCAGAATCACTGGGTATGAAAGTGTTCTTCTATGACGTGGTAACCAAATTGCCATTAGGCAACGCAACTCAGATTCGTGATTTAAACGAACTGCTGGCAATGTCTGATATTGTCACATTGCACGTGCCTGAAACACCGGCAACCAAGTACATGTTCGGCAAAGAACAGTTCGACAACATGAAAGACAAGAGCATCCTACTGAATGCTTCTCGCGGTACCGTTGTTGATATTGATGCACTTGCAGAAGCGCTTTCCAGCAAGAAATTGCTTGGCACGGCTATTGACGTATTCCCGGTTGAACCTCGTGGCAATAATGACGAGTTTGTTTCACCGCTTCGAGGCTTCGATAACGCTATCCTGACACCACACGTCGGCGGCAGCACCCAAGAAGCTCAGGAAAACATCGGCTTGGAAGTTGCAGAAAAGCTGGCTCAGTACTCAGACACAGGGACTTCCATTTCTTCAGTCAACTTCCCTGAAGTTGCTTTGCCTGCTCACCCGGGTCAGCACCGTTTGTTGCACATTCATGAGAATGTTCCTGGCGTACTTTCAGAAATCAACCAGGTGTTCTCTAATAACAACATCAACATCTGCGCGCAGTACCTGCAGACCAATGAAAAAGTGGGTTATGTTGTGATTGATGTTGCCGCAGACGTCAGCCAATTAGCGCTGGAAAAACTGCAGCAAGTCAACGGAACAATCCGTATACGTCGTCTGTTCTAATTTTCGGCACACAATCACCGAAAAAAGCGACTAAGCCTGTGGATACTTTCTGTACCCCACAGGCTTTTTTGTATTAGACTTATATAACACTTATATAGAAATATGGATGTTGGCCTTACCTTTTTCATCGGTAAGTTCAGCAGGGCATTCCCTCAACGGAGAATTATAAATGAAGAAACTACTACCGCTTGGAGCAGCCATCGCTATTGCTGCAACATTGACTGGTTGTGAAACGCAACAACAGCAAGTTGCCGTTGCTGCACCTGTGTATGATTGTGTTTTCCCGGATTCACCAACCACTCCAGCCCCTGGCTGGGTTTGTGATGAGCCCGTTGAAGGGGTTGAAGTGTCAGCGGTAGGTTCTTCACAGAAATCCGCAGCTGGTCATTCGCACATGAAACAAATGGCAGCCACAGACGCTCGAGTTCAGCTGGCGCAACGCATGAAAGTCCATGTTCAGAACATGGTTAAACAGTACGTTGAAACCACAGGCGCTGGCGACACTGAAACAGTTGACCGTGTAATGACGTCCGTGACCAAGCAGATCACTGATGAGTCTTTGGTTGGTAGCCGCATCTATAAAACACGCACCAGTCCTTCTGGCACGCTTTACGTATTGATTGGCCTGGATGACATGAAGACAGAAGAAGCCGCTAAGGCAGCGCTTAAAACGTCTATGAACAATGAACGCGCATTATGGCAGCAGTTCAAAGCTCAAAAAGGTCACGATGAGCTGGCGGAAGAAATCGCTAAGTACCGCGAAGCAAACTAACGCTCTGCCAGTAAGTTAAAAGCAGAACGAAAAAAAGCCCCGAAGCTATTCGCTTTCGGGGCTTTTTTATAACATCAAAAAATGAAGTAATAACAAAGACGGCCTAGATTGCCTCCAGTATGCCTTTCACCACTTCGGTTTCGAGCTTATCCGAAATTTTTGCTAAAGCCCGTTTGTAGGCAATGTCTTTATCGTAAGCACCGCCTTTGGCAGACAGCACGCCAGCAGTAATCACATGGTTGCCAGCATCAACCACCTTCACATCGGCATTCATTAAAATAAAGTGGGTGTTTTGTTGCTCTTTCTCAATGATATCCAGCGAGTACTTGATGACCAACTCAGAACTTTGATCCGTCACCACATCCATTTCCAGCTTGGTCAACTGATGAGTTAACATCGCTTCAAGCCGTTGTGCCTTTTGATTTTGCGGCTCCAAACGAACACTGACTTTAGAAATCAATTCATAAATACGAAGTTTTAAATCCGTAGGTTTATAAATCCCGGCCAACTTGTCCTTATCGTTTGCAGACAGTAACTCCAGTTTCTCCAGGTTCAGCTCATATTTGCGAATCAAGGGCAGCGCAGGCATTAAGGCCCGAATGTCACGCATCAAATCAGAGCCGACCGGATATCGTTCATACACAGCAAGCTCAAGCTCTGTCTGTGCAAGCCCTGACTTCAGGCTACGAATCGCCTGAGGACGATCCAAACGCACCAAGACATAGGCGATCTGTCGCTGTTGATCCACATAGGTTTCAAGGCGTTCGATGCCCACCATCTCCGTCTCAGGCACTTTGCTGCTGACGATCACTTCCGTTTTAAGAAAGGCACTGTCATTTTCAGTCTGAGTGGTGGCAGTTAAGCTTTGAGAAACACTGACTTTCAACTGCTTGATTAAATCACTGCGCGCAACGTCATCCGCTTTTTGAATGGCCCGCACACGATCGCCATACACTTCTGAACTACCGATACCATAAAGGTACTGAGCATCCACCGGAGGCGAGACCACCCAAGATGGTGCCCCTTGGCTGACTCGTTGATCGGACGGTGCCGGTTCCACAATATGAGAAGATTTACAGGCTACCAAACCCACCAGCATTAAACCGGCCAGCGCGGCTCTTAGAATAACCATAGAGACCCCTTGTATCGACAGAGCGGACGTCCTGTCCGCTCAAAATTAATCACTCGTTTCTATTTAGAAACCGAAACTGCTCTTTTCCTGGAATTTCTGTATCTTCTTCGTGCCGTTCCACACTTCACGATTGGTCAGCATGTCGATTAACTTCAAATCAATCTGATAAGACGTAACACGATCGCCTTTCAAAGAATCCACAAACGAGTTGATAGAACCCGACATCGCAAAACGAGCACCGGTTTCTTCACCCATCGCGACCTGAGTATCAGCACGGGCGTTAAATTCCTGCTCTTTACGCTCACCACGAATATCTTCACGCTCATCACCGCCCACCACGAAGTCGGCACGACCACTGCGAATCACGGCACGCTTCAAGTCGTTGGTGAAGGTGTCCACCGCAATATGTTCATGAGATTTATTACGAATACGCTGAATAATCACGGTAGGACGCTTGCCCGGGTTATTCCGCTCGTAGTCCGACGCCCAAGGGAAGGACAACATATCAGTAATCATTTCTTCCGACACCAAACGTGAATCCGTCGCATTCCAGCGATCGGTCAATGCAACTTCGGTATTGGTATCCACCCGAGAAACGCTGGTTGAACCACAACCGGCCGCCGTAAGCGCCGCCACCGCCATCATTGAAACTGCAAATTTCTTAACTGCACCTGTCATAAAGGGCTCCTTGAAAAATCATTGATTAAATGAATTGTAACGAATTTATTTTAACCAGCTACTAAAACCTGTACTTTCCTTCTGACCTTCGGCAGCAGCTTTCACCAGTGTTTGCTGCTTCGCTGCAGACAATTGCGGAAAAGAACGATGACGCCAAACATGAATATCACCTTTCTTTAAAACCACCTGTTTATCCGCTGACACCAAACCACCGCTCTTCACAAATGTATTGGTCAGTCTTAAATCGTACTCCCCTTCTTCCAGAGGAATACGCTGAACCAAAATCTCCGCCGGCAACGTCAACCAAGTTCGGGTATCCGCCCTGGCAGTGGTCGCCGTCAAAGCCTTCAGCCCGAACTCCAGTAACTTATTACTTTCGCCTAACGCACTCTGGGACGTTTCAACCAACAAGGTATTTTTTAACGTCTCTCTCGCCAACGCCATGTACAAATCGGTACGAGCATTCAAAACCTGCTCGTTGATCGCATGACGTGCCAAGGATTCCGCTTTCACCAGTGTATATTCTGAACCATTAACAGAAACTGAATTGGACGAACTGATTTCACGAATCGGCGGATAATAGGGCACCGCCACCCGCACACCGCCATCTTTTAAAGCACTGTCAATGCCAAGACTTTCCACCACGTCCCAGGCCGGTCCCAAAATCACTCGTTTGTTAATGATGGTACGAACCACATTATCCAAGCCACCGTTGGAATAGCGCTCCACCACATCAAAAATGCCTTTATCGGCGTACATCATCCAAAACCAAGCGTACTTATCCTGGCTTTGTTGCGCAGAACCGGTTAATAACGGTGTTAATACCATTTCTTTACGAGACGGTTCCACGTACATCACAAAATCCAGTTCTCGTTTCTGAGGAATAAAGTCCAAATGATTGAGAATCACCAACTCAGCGTCTGAGTTTCGGTAGTCTCTTAATTTGTCGCGAAGATCATCGTCCAGTTTTTCCCACTTCAATTTCTTAATGCTTGAGCCCCAACCACCGGCTTTTTGCATCATTCGAATGGTGTCCAGCCAGGCCTGACCAATCATATCATCGCCGACACCCACCTGATCCGCATACCCCTTTTCATAAAGCTCGGCGGCTTTTTGATACGAGATACGGGCGTCATCCCACTCTTTTTGCTGTTCATACAACAAGCCTGATAGGTAATGCGCGTAAGCATTTTCACGAAAAACGAGCTTTTCCTGGTCAATGTAGTTGCCTAAGAACTTTTCAAACAAAGACAATATCTGAGTAAAGGTTTCTTCTTCCTTTTCTTTGGCATCATCAAAGGAACCTTGTTCACTACGAAGTTTGGTGAGTTTATTATCCAGACGCCGAGCCTCAACCAAGGCGCTGTCAAATAAATCCGCACGGGCGATTCGGCCGCTGGCCTGACTGGCTAAAAAGAAATAATTCAGAGACTTGTAATAATTAATATATACATCTTCAAACACCTGACCTTTATAGTCCGCCAAAGTAGGGTTGGTCATTGCCACCAGCAAGGCTTCACTCACGCTTTGGGTATAAAGCTCCTCATAAATGCGTTCGGCTTGCTCCAACAATTGGTTACTGCGCTCATAGTCACCACTGAGATGTTTCAGAACCCCCAGCTCCATGTAATAAAGAATTCTGTCCGAGCTGTCAGGCTGAATGACTTTTTTAAAGGCATCCGCCGCCTTGGAAGGCTCTCCGGCCTGGGTGTAGTCCAGCGCCGTTTGAATGTCATTGCCGTAAGTGGCACAGCCCGATAAAAAAGCAAATACAATTAAAATCAGAAAATTACGTGGCATCTCTTACCCGTTCCTTACCAAAAATATTAAACGTCTTGGTTTCTCTACTTTCTTACGATAGTTGATCATCTTCAATTCACCCCATTTCAGGGTGCGTTTTAAGCAACTGAATTCATCCAGAATTAATCAAGCGCACTAAGTACCCGCTTTAAGTGGGTGAAGACTTTATTTCTGAATTCCTGGCTTTCACACACCAAATGATGGCGAGCATCCTCCACTTTAAAGACCGACACATCTTTAAAGAGTTTCTTAATCACGCCGATGTTATGTCGCCAATCCACCGTTTCATCATCGGTTCCCTGGATGACCGACACCGACAAATCCGAAGCTGGTCTGCGCTCCACCTTGGGAGTCCATTGCTCCAGCGCCGCAACCCAATCCACCTCAAGACGGTTATGCTGAAGCGGATCTGTGTATCGAATAAAATTCAAGAAGGCCTGATCATGGCTATTATTGGAAAAGCCCCGTTCGATACTGTCCACAAACGGGCGAAGTATCTTAAGCAGAATACGGCCTTTCAACCAACCTTCAGGCCGAACCAATGGCGCTAAAAGCACCACATTTGAAAACGGGGTATTAGAGCGGTCGTAATGTTGACGGGAAAGGTAATCGATGATCACCGCACCTCCGGTACTCTGACCAACAATACTCCAACGCTCCGAAGCATTGATATCCAGATCGGTAATGATCGATACCAAGGCATCCTGATAGCTGTCAAATGAGTCTATGTTAGCCCGGTCGCCACTGGACAAGCCATGACCAGGCAGGTCAAATGCCGTAACGGATAACCCCAACTCCAGACATTCCCGAATGAGATACTTATAAAGACCCACATGATCATAATAACCATGCAGCACGAGCACATTGCCACGTTCGTTCTTGGCTTGAAAGTGCTGGACACAAAGATCAAACGCATTAGATTTGAGTAACCGGGCCGACTGTTTAGCCAACCCCAAACGATGGAAGTCCAAGCCATAAAACTGCCAATAGGGTTCCATCACGGCATTGGACGTTTCTTCTTTCGAAGCAAGGCGATGTCGTATATTTTCCTCAGACCAATCCATGTCTCAAATCTTTATCAATGAACCAACTGACAAGATTAGATTGATGCCCGCAAAATGAAAAGCATTTTACGAAATTTCCTGCATTTTTAAGCAGATATCCGTCCTTACTGTTTTAATGGTGAGCAGAATGCGCCGAATGCTGCGAGTGGTGCATAGGCTCACCTAAATCCATTGCCTGATCGTTCAGTTTTGTCAAAACAGCGAGATCAATTTCATCAAACGTCATCACCTCGCCATTGTGTTTCCGGGAAAATGACTCCGCAGCGTCCTTGGTGGCAAATGAAGCCAAAGTCGGCCCCATTGCTCCATTTAAGTTATGCCCTACCACAAAATACGCGGACGCAGCATCTATGTATTTCGCATCGCCTTGTTTATCCCAGGGCGCAGAAGCAACATCATGCACATAAATTTGTTTCACCCGGTGCTGATGCTCCGGCTGCAGCGCGTAAGCAAATAAATCTCGGGTTGAACAAAAGCGCTTGGGGTCACTCCCTCCCCTTTCAAACAACTGACCTTTCGGGCCGGGAAACTGATTAATCAACATACCGCACAAATCGCATTCTTCACCGTTGTGAATAATGACAGCCTCATGCACTTCAGTAACTTCAACGTTTTTGCTGCAACCTTGAATCAGAAGACCCAGCGCCACCAGCACGCCAACCAAGGTAACTTTCACAGTTTGTTTTATGGCAACCTGTTTCATGACAACTCCTTTCTTTTCAGCATCAACCAACATCCAAGCAATGGCACTGCAACCCAAAGCCCCATAGCCATAACAAGCGCAGCCAAACCGTCCGCACCTTTGTCCGCCAGATCCAACACGCCGGTATAACTTTGGGCGTCCACCACCTGATAAATAAAAATACGAAACACGTCTGTAGGGTTCAACCATAACAAGTAAGGCACTAAGGTTTGATTAATGTCGCCTTCACTGGCCACCAGAATGGCCATCAGAACCAAGTCAAATACCAATACAAAAAAGAACCAAACCACCAACGCCAAACCCGCCGCCTTAGACTTCTCGGACACCGCCAGACTGATCACATACGCCAACGCAATGAACACCCAACCCAAAACACTGGCCGCCATAATAAACAATCCAAATGCCTTCAGTACTTCGAAAGTATCCACCTCACTGACCGCCGAAATCACCAGCGCAGGCAAACCAAATCCTATCAGGGACGCCACCGTTAAAATCAATGCCTGCCCTAAAAACTTACCAAGCAACAACTGCCCCTGAGAAAGCGGATAGGTAAACAACAGGAGCAAAGTACCTTGCTCCTGTTCCCCCACAAAACAGTGATACGACAACATCAGAGCAATCAAGGGAATCAACATCACCGAAAGGCTGGCCAAACTGACCAGGGTTGACTCCAGCGATGCAAAGCCCAAAACACCCGCAGTCGCGGAGCCAAAATAGGCCAAACCCAAGGACAACAAAATAAAAATCAGCGAAATAGCGCCTGTCCAACGATTCCTTAAGCCATCACGAAATTCTTTCTGAGCCACAATCCAAACTTTACTCATGACCCACCCCCTGTGATTCAGCGCTCTGGCTGTGGAAATCAGAGATGTAATATCGGTACAAAGCCTCCAATGACGGCGGCGTAACCTGCAGGTCTGTTACATTCTGATTTGCCAGTAAATGCTTCATCACGATCATCTTTTCCGGCGTCGGAACCGTAAAACGACTGGCGTTAGACGTCGTTTCCAGAACGGTTGATATGGATTGATAGCCATTCAACGCTGTACTGAGTTCTGAAGAACTCAAGCCAGATACATTAAACTCAGTCGGCAACTTCGCCTGAAGTCTCAGCTCATCCAGAGACCCTAACGCCAGCTTTCGACCAGCGCTTAAAATCATGGCCCGATCAATATGATTCTCAACATCGGGCAAGACATGCGAACATAAAATCACCGCACAGCCACTGGTCTTTAACCGATCAACCATTTGATAAAAATCCCGCGTCGCAACCGGATCAAGCCCCACGGTCGGTTCGTCCAGAATTAAAATTTTAGGCTCACCTAAAAACGCCTGAGCCAAGCCCAAACGCTGGCGCATGCCTTTTGAATAAGTCTTCACGGGTCGGTCAGCGGCATGCGCCAGATTTACTTCTTCCAGCAATGCATCCGCATGCGCTAAAGAATGACCTTTCAACCGGGCAAAATAACGTAACACCTCACGGCCAGACAGGTGTTCATAAAAGCTGACATTTTCCGGTAAATATCCGAACTGACTGCGGTAATCATGATCCGAATTCGTTCGCGGACAATAACCCAGCACTTTTAACTGGCCTGAAGAGGGTTTCAACACACCCAGTATTAATTTCATCAAAGTACTTTTTCCGGCGCCATTATGACCGAACAACCCAAGCACCTCGCCAAACGAAATGTTCAACGAAAGCGGATGTAACGCTTCTACCGAACGGTAATACTTACTTAAATCGGTGAGTTCTACAGCATATTCTGACATCAAAGCCCTCCTAGGAGCGTTTTCTCAGCCACAGGGCGATTCGGTTTCATCAAAGGAAAAGAGTCTTTCACACCGGGCGCTTTTAAGACCGGAAACTGGCCTTGCACCCATCGCAATAACAACACTGCGGGGCTATCCATTAACATCTTCGCTTCCGGGTATTTCCAAAACAGCTTATCAACCCCGTCGTTGGGCTCGAACGGTACATCGCCATGACCGTCGCCATCCATATCCCAGCCGTGATAATTACTCCAATAATTGCCTTTTCCTTCCTGACTCCACTCCTGAAACCGATTGGACACGTATTTCACCTGAATGGGGTTATCAATAAAAGAATTACCAAACACTTTGACCTTCTCAGAACCAGCAGTCAGATGAATGCCTATTTCGGCGTGTTCAACGTAATTGTTACTGATGGTGTTGTAACCCGAATTATAAACAAACAGGGCTTTGCCATCGCGACCCGGCACTTTGTTTTCCGGTTTGGTCCAGACATTTTTTATGATATTACTGTCGATTTCTGAGTAGATGATGTAATTGAGCAGGAAGCCGTAGTCTTCCGTATTTTCACTGACGTTGCCTCGAATCTCTAGATACCGGGAGTTCATCATGGCGTAGCCTGCCCGGGTCGAATAGGCATAATTATTCAAAATTTTATTACTGTACGAATACATGTAGTGAATGCCATATCTGAGATCATGCATGGTGTTGTTTTCCAATACATTATCCTTACTGGCAATCACATAAAGACCATCACGGGTTTTACTGATTTCATTCCCCCGAACCAGAGAGTTCTTCATGTTTGACAATTGAATTCCATTGCCCCGATCCGCTGACCTCAGTGCGGTGTTACCAACCACTTGGTTATTAATCACTTGGCAATCTTTACCGCCTTGCAACCAGATACCAAAGCCATCGCCCTCCAGGTACGTATTCTGAATGATGACATTTTCGGGCTTTTTATCGGCGTAAATACCGGCGTTTTGCTCGGTCAAATCATCGCCCCAGTTTACAATGCGAATGCCATCAATGGTGACCTCAGAAGCGGTGATGTATAAAGCATGGCCTTCACCTTGCGCATCAATCACAGCACCCGCATCTCCTTTTAACGACATCGATTGAGCAATAACGAAGCTCCCCAAATAGCGGCCTGCAGAAAGAATGACTTCATCACCCGAGGAAGCACGATTCAGTACCATCTGCAAATCCTGATCAGGAGAGACCTGCCACTCTTGTGCACTGGCACTGAAACTCACCCACCAGAACAGCACCAGAACAGTAATGAAACCACGAAATCTTTTTGTCATGCCTGCCAACCACTCATAAACGCACTTAATGACGCTTCTTGATAGCCCTTGATCTTGACTCTCAAAACCAAAAGACAAACCCCGAGAATAAAAAAAGCATAACGCCATTTGACGTTATGCTTCTTGAGCTAGATTAATAAATCAAACAATTTAACTGTCAAAAACAGAACAATTGAATTGACTTATTGCTTGCTTCTTACGCTTCCACCAGCATACGTCCACGCATTTCCATGTGCAGTGCATGACAGAACCAGTTACAGTAGTACCACTGAACACCCGGCTGATTTGCAACAAATGTAATGGATGACGTGGCCTTCGGACCAATTTCCATCTGCACTCCATGATTGGTCATACAGAAACCATGAGTTACATCTTCAACCTCATCAAGGTTTGTTACGATAACCGTAACTTCGTCACCTAACTTCACTTTGAACTCAGTCAAACCGAAATTTGGTGCAACGGAAGTCATATAAACACGCACTTTCTTACCTTCACGAATGACTTTGTTGTCATACTCAAGATCAACGCCGTCCTTCTTGGCCATAGCAACGGTTTCTGCGAAAATCGGATCATCTCGGGTCCACAGTTTATTCGGCTTCATTTTACTGCGGTGAACGATCATACAATCGTGTGGTTCCGCATAAGTCGGACCATCGTGAACCAACTTCATTTCATCACCGGAAATGTCGATCAGCTGATCGTTCTCAGGACGCAGCGGACCCACTGGCAAGAAACGGTCTTTCGAGAACTTACAAAGAGAAATCAACCACTTGCCGTCCGCATCACGGGTTTCACCGGCAGACGTGTGGTTATGCCCCGGCTGATAATGCACATCCAGTTTTTGACGAATGTAATTTACTTTCTTACCTTGATAAGCAGCGATCGCATCTTCCACGTTCCACTTAGCAATCTGGCTGTCCAGGAACAAGGTGGTATAAGCGTTACCCTTGTTATCAAACGCCGTATGCAAAGGCCCTAAGCCTAATTCAGGCTCTGCAACGATGGCATCTCTTGGCTTGATTTTATCAGCAAACAAGTCATCCAGTTTGTCGATCGCAATTACAGAAACGGTTGGGGACAACTTACCGTTTGCAACAAAGTATTTCCCGCTTGGAGAAGTGTTCATGCCATGCGGTGACTTAGGTACAGGGATGTAACGAGTCAGATCCGAGCCTTTAGTACCGTCCAATACAGGAACATTATTGCCATTATACGTTTTGAACTTTCCGGCTTTCACTGCCGCTTCACATCGCTCTAGACTGAAGACCACCACGTGATCACGCTCTGCCGCGATCATTTCTCCTAATGTCATTCCCATTTCAGAGTTATAACAGGTAGAAGCGAAATACTTACCGTCATAATCGGCATCGGTGTTATCCAGGTTACCATCCACCATTACCTGGAATGCTACTTCCATCGTTTCAGCGTCAATGACATTAAATAACGAACGGTAAGTGCTTACGTCTTCCAAGGACGCCTTACCATCGTTCACAATGGGTACCTCAAATTCACCATTACAAATCACATACTTTGTATACGGTACTTTCTGAACACGCAGACCATGAATCGCCTGAACATTCGGAACCGTTAACATCTTATCCGTTTTCATTACATCACAACGAATACGGGCAACACGCGTGTTTGCTTTATCGTTAATGAATACATATTTACCGTCGTAACGGCCGTCCTGCATCGACATATGCGGGTGATGAGAGTCGCCCGCTAATAAATGAGCACTGTCACCTTTAATACGCTTACTTTCATTCGTCAAACCCCAGCCCGTAGCACTGTCTACGTTAAATACAGGAATACGCATCAGCTCACGCATGGACGGAATGCCCAGAATACGCACCTCACCTGAGTGTCCGCCACTCCAAAAACCATAATACTCATCCAGATCACCGGGATGAATAAAGGCTTTATTATTACCGGCCTCTGCTGCTTGAGCTTTCGCTGCTGAAGCAAACATAGCTGCCGTCATTGGCACTGCCGCTGCGCCAGCCCCTGCTAACGCGCCGGCACCTAAAAAGCTACGGCGACTCAAACCACCTGTTTCTTCGGTTGTTACTGTTTTATCTTTATCGTTGTTAGTCATAATTAGCTCCCGGCTTTCTCTCGTTTCTTTAAAATTTCCACTGTCTTAATTTCCTCTCGTACAGGCCTAGCCCACAATCTTGATTGGCTCTGCCTCTACGGTGTTCTGAACCTTTTTGTTACGTTTTTTCTGCTTGTTTACCAGCGGCGGACATTTATTTTCGTTCCAGTAAGTCACCTGACAATCCAGGCAGTGATGACACTCACGTAAATTAATTTCACCGTTCTTTTCAATGGCGCCGATTTCACACTCCACCGCACACAACTGGCATGGCTGACCACATTCTTTACGGCGTTTCAGCCAATCAAATAAACGAACCCCAGACGGAATAGCCAAAGCCGCGCCCAGTGGGCAAATGTAGCGACAGTAAACTTTCCGGCTGAACAAAGAGATCACTAACAAGGCAACCGCATAAATAATGAATGGCCAGTCGCGATCAAAGCGAAGTAAAAATACAGTTTTGAACGGTTCCACTTCCGCGTATTGTTCCGCCGTCTGCAACGACTCCAGAGACAAACCAAACAGTGCCAACAAAATCAGATACTTCACCGCCCACAGACGTTCATGAATGGCAAAAGGCACGACGTACTGAGGTATTTTTAATTTCACCGCAAGTTCGCCCAACAGCTCCTGCAAAGCGCCAAACGGACACAACCAACCACAAAATATCCCCCGGCCCCACAATAAAATACTCACGGCCACAAACACCCATAAGCAGAAGATCACCGGATCAAGCAAGAAGGTTTCCCAATGAAATTCGCTCATCAGGTTTTGGGTAAAGGTGAATACATTGACCACCGAGATTTGCCCCAACGAATACCAGCCAATGAAGACAATGGTGTAGAGCAAAAAGACCCGACGGAAGTTATGTAAGAATTTTGGAAAACGAACCAGCCAGTCTTGTAAGAAAATCACCACCAACAGAATGACCATGCTGATGATCAAAATCACCACAGACGTTTGTTTTTCATCCCAAACCTGCTTCCAAAGCGGCAAATCTTCATCCACTTCTTCGATGACAGGCTCTGGGCGATCCACATATTTATCTAACGGTTGGTAGTCGGCTTTGAAACTGCTGAACAAGCTGTCAACCGGGCCGGTCTGACGGCGAACCAACAGCTCAACCTGCCAATCCTGCCCCGGATTAAATTGATGGTGTTCACGCACAATAAAAATCGACATTTCACGGAAATACGGAGTGCCTTCCGCATAGAGATCATTCACCCGATAGTGATCAAGATCCCTGAAACTGAAAACATTGTCGCCCTGGTGAATCTGAATGCGATCAAAAATACCGCCACGAACATAACCTGATCCTTTGAAAGAGAAGCCATTACCCAATAAAGCAATGGCATGCTCGCCAGGCTTCAAGGTTTCCGTTAACCACTGAAATTCGCTATCACCGAGCAAAGACCGGCCAATGGTAGGCACATCCAATAAGGTGTAATACAAATCAATAAAAGAGGATTCCGCCTCCTCTTTGGTTAGAGGCGATGCAGACTCCGCCTCAGTACCTTTAAAAGATGCTTCAACTTGCTGATTATTCAGCGTCAAACGACGGATCGAGCCATCGCCGGTCAATGCAGTCCATGAGCTTTGCTGGTAAACGTCCTGCTTAATGGTCGCCATCGCCGTCGCTGCCACTTCGTCAAATTCAAGAATACCTTTTGAACTGGCTACTTTTTTAGCTGCACGCATAATGGCTAAATTTTCAACCATGACGGTCACCGTCGCGCCGGACAAGCCGTCGACATGAACCACGCCTTCTTCCTGCAAACCGCCAATTTTTACCTTATCGGACGCCATCAACCCTTCATATTGATCGGTGAAAATCTGCAGCTTTTTTTCTGGTATCCCTACCAATAAAATCGGCTCGTGGTGCTCCAATACCTTGGCGGTCAGAATTTTTCCTTCCGGGTCAATGACCACCAAGACATTCACAGGCTCACCAGAATAAGCGGGAATCCGCGCTACATCATTGGTTTCAAAGGCATAACCCAATATTTGATCTTGTTTTTTAATCGTCCAGGAAGCGGGATCTCCGGATTTATCTTCAATAGAGGTGGCATTAGGAAAGGTCGCCTCAATGAATGGCATAGGGTCTTTTGCCGGACTGACGGTTAGTCCACCAGCAAACAATAACTCCGAAACTAACAGCAAGGAGAAAAACAGCCACACAGCGTGGACAAATCCTTTACCATTCGTAATTGTTGTATCCATTTCCAACCTCAGACATCACTTCAAAATAATTGTCTAACTCAATCTTTGAGATCAGTATCCGAGCAGTGCGACAAATTGTCACACCCCTATTCGGGTTCTATTGATATACATCAAACGAATAAATAATGTTTTTTGGGAGGGAAGAAACTGGCAAGCGCCGGGTGGGGATTTTCAATTATTTCAGACAAAAAAACCCTTATTTAATAAAGGGTTAATCATAAAAAACGCGACCATATAGTCGCGTTTTTAGAACAATACAACAACTTAGCCGATCTTAGGATCAAGCGAACCTGACTCGTAACGCTCAAACATGTCATCCAATGACAAAGCCGTCATTTTGGATGCATTGCCCGCCGTGCCGAATGCTTCGTAGCGAGCCACGCAGATTTCTGTCATCGCTTTCGTTGCAACAGCAAGGAACTTACGAGGATCAAACTCAGACGGGTTCTCGGCCATAAAGCGACGAATCGCACCTGTGGATGCCAAGCGCAAATCGGTATCAATATTCACTTTACGAACACCGTGTTTGATGCCTTCACAAATTTGTTCAACCGGTACACCATAAGTTTCTGGGATTTCACCACCGAACTCATTAATAACCGCCAACCACTCCTGAGGAACAGAGGAAGAGCCATGCATTACCAAGTGCGTACCAGGAATGCGCTTGTGAATTTCTTTAATACGGTCAATCGCAAGAATATCGCCGGTAGGCGGACGCGTAAACTTGTAAGCGCCGTGTGATGTACCACATGCGATGGCAAGGGCATCCACACCCGTCTTCTTAACAAAGTCTGCGGCTTCTTCAGGGTCAGTCAGCATTTGATCGTGGGTCAACTTGCCCACAGCACCGATACCGTCTTCTTCACCCGCTTCGCCCGTTTCCAGCGAACCAAGACAGCCTAATTCACCCTCGACAGAAACACCGCACGCGTGCGCCATTTCTACGGTACGGCGAGTCACGTCTACATTGTACTCGTAGCTGGCAGGGGTTTTACCGTCTTCGCCCAATGAACCGTCCATCATTACTGATGAAAAGCCCAATTGAATAGATCGCTGACAGATCGCCGGTGAAGTACCGTGATCCTGGTGCATACACACAGGAATGTGTGGAAATTCTTCAATCGCAGCCAGAATCAAATGACGTAAAAACGGCGCGCCTGCGTACTTACGTGCGCCAGCAGAGGCCTGAACGATTACCGGAGAGTCAGTCTGGTCTGCCGCGATCATGATTGCGCGCATTTGTTCCAGGTTATTTACGTTGAATGCCGGTACGCCATAACCGATTTCAGCGGCGTGATCCAACATTTGGCGCATAGAAATAAGAGCCATAATACAATTCCTTATAAATAATGATTATTTTGCGCGTTCTTCTAGGACAGCAACCGCCGGTAATGTTTTTCCTTCAACGAATTCAAGGAACGCACCACCACCCGTCGAGATATAGGATACTTTGTCGGCAATGTTATATTTATCCACTGCCGCTAACGTATCACCGCCTCCCGCAATCGAGAAACCTTCAGATTCAGCAATCGCCAAAGACAATTCTTTGGTGCCTTCGCCGAACTGATCAAATTCAAAAACACCCACAGGGCCATTCCAGATGATGGTCTTGGCCGCTTTCAATGCTTCCGCCAATGCCTTCGCTGAGTCCGGGCCAATATCAAAGATCATGTCATCATCCTGAACGTCTGCAGCCGCTTTTAGCGTCGCCTCAGCCGTTTCAGAAAATTCCTTACCACACACAACATCCGTAGGCACAGGAATGGTCACTTTTTCCATCAACGCCTTGGCATTCGACACCAAGTCAGCTTCATACAATGACTTACCTACCGGCTTGCCATCTGCGGCCAGGAAGGTATTGGCGATACCGCCACCCACAATGATCTGATCACAAAGATCAGACAGGCTTTCCAATACTTCAAGTTTAGTCGAAACTTTCGAGCCACCCACAATCGCAATCAATGGCCGGGCCGGGTTGTCCAGCGCTTTGCCTAATGCATCCAGCTCAGCAGATAATAATGGGCCTGCGCACGCTACTGGTGCAAATTTAGCCACACCGTGCGTCGATGCCTGAGCACGGTGAGCCGTACCAAATGCATCCATTACGAATACATCACACAAAGCGGCATAGGCTTTCGCCAGTGCATCTTCGTCTTTCTTTTCGCCTTTATTAAAACGGACGTTTTCCAACAACACCAATTCACCGGCAGCAACCTCAACACCTTGGTTGAAGTCTTTAATCACGGGGACGCTTTTGCCCAGTTTTTCCGCCAAATAGGTGGCAACCGGCTGCATGGAGAATTCTTCAGCGTATTCGCCTTCGGTCGGCCGTCCCAAATGAGACATTACAATCACTTTAGCGCCTGCATTCAATGCGTGCTCAATGGTCGGCAACGATGCTCGAATACGAGCATCTGACGTGACTTTACCGTCTTTTACAGGAACATTAAGGTCTTCACGAATCAGGACTCGTTTTCCCGCCAAGTCCAAATCAGTCATACGAATTACAGACATGTCTTTATCTCATCTCTTTAAATTTAAACTAATTATTAGTGGTTAAATCCACACTTACTGACGCCATTAAGCGCCCATCGTCAGCGCGGTATCCAACATTCGGTTGGCAAAGGCCCACTCATTATCAAACCAGACAACCAGCTTTGCCATTTTGCCATTCACGACTCGGGTTTGAGTTCCGTCTACGATGCCCGAACGACTGTCATGATTAAAATCGATCGAAGCATGAGGTTCTTCGGTATACCCCAATACTCCCGCCAAGCCATTCTTAGACGCCTGGCTCAGCGTTTGATTTAACCGCTCAACATCGACTTCCGAACTGAGTTCAACGGTTAAGTCCATCAGCGATACGTTCTGAGTCGGCACTCGCATATGCAAAGCGACGAACGCATCCTTAAATTCAGGCAACACCCGCTCAATCCCCGCCGCCAAACCAGTGTCCACCGGAATGATCGATTGGCCGGCACTTCGGGTGCGACGTAAATCACTGTGATAAGCATCAATGACCGGTTGATCATTCATCGCCGAATGTATGGTGGTGATGGTGCCACACACGATGCCATAGCTGTCATCCAGTACCTTCAACACCGGAATAATACAGTTGGTGGTACACGACGCATTCGAAACAATCACTTCCTCACCGGTCAGCGAGTGGTGATTCACCCCGTAAACCACGGTTGCATCCACATCAGAAGACGCAGGTTGCGAAAACAGCACCTTGCTGGCACCGTTACGAATGTGTAATTCCGCCGTGGAGCGATCCTGAAATGCACCGGTGCATTCCAACACCACATCCACATCAAGGTCATGCCAGTTCAATGCCTGCACATCAGGTTGATTGAACACCCGAATCGTTTCACCATCAATCTGCAAGTAGTCCTTCCCGGAATCTGAGTGAGTAGTCACTTCGAACGGAAAACGTCCGTGGGTGCTGTCGTAGCGCGTCAAATAGGAGACGGTTGCTAAGTCTGCCAACTCATTTATCGCTACGACCTGAATGCGATCACGATAATTATTTTCGAATAACGCCCGGACAATGCCCCGCCCGATTCGACCATAACCATTTACCGCAATTCTTAGCATTCAATCCATTCCAGACAGTTTCTAATTCAATATGAGACAATCACCAACCGCATTTCAAGCATCAAACAAAGGGCTTTAAAAAAGCCCTTCCGTTTCCTGCTTTATGCTGAAACACGCTCAGCCACAGCCACTACGTTTTCAACCGTAAAGCCGAACTCTTTCATTAACTCATCAATCGGAGCTGATTCACCAAACGTGGACATACCAACGATGTCACCGTTCAGGCCAACCCACTTGTACCAGTAATCTCGGTGTGCTGCTTCAACCGCAACGCGGGCAGCCACTGCCGCAGGCAGTACACTTTCACGATATTCAGCGGATTGCGCCTCAAAGATCTCTGCACAAGGCATAGAAACCACACGTACCGCTTTGCCTTTGGCCGTTAACGCTTCTGCAGCCAGTCGAGCCAGCTCAACTTCAGAGCCTGTTGCGATCAAGATCAAATCAGGTGTGCCAGCGCAATCTACTAAGGTATAACCACCTTTCTCGATGTTCGCTAATTGCTCGTCATTGCGAGTCTGATGCGGTAAACCCTGACGAGAGAAAGCCATGGCCGTCGGACCATCCAAACGCTCAATTGCGCTCTTCCAGGCCACAGCCGATTCCACTGCATCACATGGTCGCCATGCGTGCATGTTCGGGGTGCCACGCAGGCTTGGAATTTGCTCGACCGGTTGGTGAGTCGGGCCGTCTTCGCCCAGACCAATGGAGTCGTGCGTGTAAACATGAATCACAGGCTGCTTCATCAATGCCGACATACGAACGGCATTACGCGCGTATTCCATGAAGATCAGGAAGGTTGCACCGTACGGGCGGAAACCACCGTGCAGGCTCAAACCGTTCATGATCGCAGTCATACCAAATTCACGCACACCATAGAACACATAGTTACCAGAGGCATCATTAGCTTCGATGCCTTTGGAGCCGCTCCAAAGTGTCAGGTTAGAACCCGCTAAATCCGCTGAACCGCCCAACAGTTCTGGAAGCATTGCCGCATAAGCTTCAATGCTGTTCTGAGACGCTTTACGTGAAGCCACTTTCTCAGCTTTTTCATTCACTTCTTTAACGTAAGCTTCGGCTTTTTCAGAGAAGTCTTCAGGCAACTCACCCGCCATACGACGCTCTAGCTCAGCAGCAAGCTCAGGGTAAGCCGTTTGGTAGGCTTTGAATTTTTCATTCCAGGCAAACTCAGCCGCTGTGCCTTTTTCGCGAGCGTTCCACTCCTCTGAAATTTCAGCAGGAATTTCGAACGGACCGTAGTTCCAGCCCAAACGCTCACGCGTCAGCTTAATTTCATCGTCACCCAATGGTGCACCGTGACAATCTTCTTTGCCTTCTTTGTTTGGCGAACCAAAACCAATGATGGTTTTACAACAAATCAAAGTCGGTTGATCCGGATTGGCTTTGGCGGTTTCAATGGCCATTTTGATCTCTTCAGGATCATGACCATTCACCTTAGGAATTACCTGCCAGCCGTAAGACTCAAAACGTTTTACTGTATCGTCAGTGAACCAACCTTCAACTTCACCATCAATGGAAATGCCGTTGTCGTCATAAAACGCAATCAGCTTACCCAGACCCAGTGTACCCGCCAGTGAACAAACTTCATGGGAAATGCCTTCCATCATGCAGCCATCACCCAGGAATGCGTATGTCGCATGATCGACGATGTCATGACCTTCGCGGTTGAATTGGTCAGCAAGAATCTTTTCACCCAGCGCCATACCAACGGCGTTGGCAATGCCCTGACCCAACGGGCCGGTGGTTGTTTCTACACCCGGCGTGTACCCATATTCAGGGTGGCCCGGTGTTTTGGAATGAATCTGACGGAAATTTTTCAGGTCGTCGATGGAAACGTCATAACCGGACAAATGCAACAGTGAATAAATCAACATGGACCCATGACCGTTGGATAATACAAATCGGTCACGGTTCATCCAGTCCGGGTTTGCCGGGTTATGGGACATAAAATCATTCCATAAAACCTCTGCAATATCCGCCATCCCCATCGGGGCACCTGGATGACCTGATTTAGCTTTTTGAACCGCGTCCATGCTCAATGCGCGAATTGCATTAGCGCGTTCGGTACGAGTTGCCATTAAATAGACTCCTGAACAGTGTATGTTCACACAAGATTAGTTTGAGAACCAAAAAATGGGCGTATTTTCGCCTTTTTAAAGCAAGACATCAATCACTTGTAGTCGATCAGCGCCGTATGGCTTTAAATCTCGAAGTCCGCAATGTTTTTACCCCCTATTTTGAAACTCATATTTGAAACTCATAAAATAGAACCAATTAAAAATACACCAGAAGCTTCTAAAGCATTATTTGAGAAAGAGTTCTAACTTTTCCGAAATAAAAAGTTGGGGTTTGAACATCACTGGTAATTTGGATCTGCTACACAAGGAGATCCAAGCATGGTACTAAGGAATGATGTTTTTACAGTTGTTACCCCAAACAACCTTTGGAAGGAATACAGCCTTCAGGATGGTTTATATCGATGTGGTCGGCCCACCCATCCAGCATTGAAAAAGTTAAGGCTGGGCAAGGATATACACTTTGCATTAGACCCGTTCGTTAATGAGGAATTAATTCTGCCTCACCCAAAAATGGGCATTAGTTTTGGCGATTCAATAGCAACCTTGAAAAAACAACCCGTTAGCGGTGTCGCCTGGATACTTCCTAAGTATAAAATACTCCCGGAAGGGTTATTATTTAACTATCGGGATAAATACCACCCTCTCTTAAATGTATCTCGAAAAATGCCAGCCACAGAGCTTCTGGCGAAGCTTAATGAGCTTAGTAAATTGATGACATGCACCAACGTCCGAGTATAGTTTATGACTAAAGAATATTTCTTGCCTCCCGCCTTTTTCAATGAAATAGAAGTTTTTGCTAAAAAAGAAGGTCTTATCGAAGTTTTAAACGTTACCAATAAGCATACCAACGGAACAATTTTT
The DNA here is from genome assembly GCF_039537985.1 of Litoribacillus peritrichatus. NCBI lineage: Bacteria > Pseudomonadati > Pseudomonadota > Gammaproteobacteria > Oceanospirillales > Oceanospirillaceae > Litoribacillus > Litoribacillus peritrichatus. Next base: position 565,818 of record NZ_BAABBN010000007.1, on the reverse strand, counting down.
CTCGAACCCTGGGAGTGCAAAATCCTACTTAACATTGCCAAGTTTTGGCGACTTAAAGCAGAGTTAAATTTCCCCTTTTGGGACGCTGAGCATCCACACTACAACCCTGAGCACGAAGAAGCGTTCTTTGACGCACAAGAAGAAACGTGGGGAAAAATAGCAATGACCTTTCCTGAAACACCCGACCACTAAGACCTATATCAATTTATTTTGATATAGGTATTGACCAAAAAAAATTTGGTGTTAGTCTAATTAGCCATGACAAACTCAACACCATTACCAACGATGCCAACCGAAGCATCCATCGACACCGCTAAACTGGCGCAGCTTTGCAAAGCCAGCGCAGACCCGTTGCGTCTCGATATTTTACGAGTATTGCGAGATGGCTCATTTGGGGTAATGGAACTGTGTAAAATTTTTAATGTGAAACAGTCGGGAATGAGCCACCACTTAAAAGTCATGGCCACCTCCGGTTTGCTGGAAACACGCAAAGAAGGCAACTCCATTTTTTACCGTCGCACGGTCAACCTGGAGCAACATGCACTAAAACCATTAATCGACACCTTGTTTCAGTCCGTTGATCAAACCGTGTTACCGGAAAGCATCCAAACCCGATTAACTGAAACTTATCAGGAACGGGCGCAGGTTTCGCATCAGTTCTTTGAAAAAAATGCAGCACGCTTCAGAGCACAGCAGGACTTGATTGCCAGCTGGAAAGACTACGGCACCAACGCCGCCAACTTACTCGGCGATATCGAACAACCCACCAAAACATTGGCGGTCGAATTTGGGCCTGGCACCGGTGAAATGTTGATTGAACTGGCCAACCGCTATCAGTCGGTAGTCGGCATCGATACCTCTGAAGAAATGCTGGCTCAGGCTCAACAGAGTATTCAAGGGTTAGATAATGTTGAACTTCGACATGGCGACGCCAGCGAACTGTTTCATCAACCGGTCTCTGTTGCTGATCCCCATCAGCCCAAAGCCAACTTGGTCACGTGCAACATGGTGCTTCATCATGTCCCTGCGCCTGAAAAACTGATCGAATCCGCTGCGAACATTCTTGCACCGCAAGGCTTGTTATTAATTACCGAGCTGTGTGCACACGATCAAAAGTGGGCTCGGGAGCACTGCGGTGATTTATGGATGGGCTTCGAGCAAGACGACATTGATCGCTGGGCCCACAGTTTTAAATTAGTGCCCGCCAGCACTCAATACTTGGCATTAAGAAATGGTTTTCAAATACAAGTACTGATTTACCGGAAAGATACTCAGTAAATATCTTGCGTCTAAATTCAGTCAACCAACTGCAACACATGGATCTTTGATCCTTAAAATAAAAAGGAAAGCGGAATGAGCGAATACAGTATTTTTACTTCTGAGTCCGTATCAGAAGGACATCCGGATAAAGTTGCTGATCAGATTTCTGACGCAGTACTTGATGCCATCATTGCTCGTGACCCTTATGCACGAGTGGCAGTAGAAACATTAGTTAAAACAGGTATGGCGATTGTTGCAGGTGAAGTAACCACCTCTTGCTACGTTGACCTGGAAGACATCGTTCGTGATGTAATCACCGGCATTGGCTACAACAGTTCAGACGTCGGTTTCGATGGCGCAACCTGTGCTGTATTAAACGGCATCGGAAAGCAGTCGGTAGACATCAACCAAGGCGTTGACCGTGCTAAGCCGGAAGATCAGGGCGCTGGCGACCAAGGACTGATGTTCGGTTATGCCACCAATGAAACACCAAGCCTGATGCCTGCACCTGTGTATTACGCGCACTTGCTCGTTGAACGCCAATCAGAATTGCGCCGCAATGGCACTTTGCCTTGGTTACGTCCGGACGCTAAGTCTCAGGTAACCATCAACTACGAAGGCGGCACGCCGAAAGTGGATGCTGTTGTACTTTCGACTCAGCACGATCCAAGCATTTCTTTGGAAGACCTACGCGAAGCTGTGCTTGAAAACATCATCAAGCCAGTCATACCTGCGGAGTGGCTGACTTCCGACACGCTTTATCACATCAACCCAACCGGCAACTTTGTGATTGGCGGCCCGGTGGGAGATGCAGGTCTGACAGGCCGTAAAATCATTGTTGATACTTATGGCGGTATGGCCCGTCACGGCGGCGGCGCTTTCTCAGGCAAAGATCCATCAAAAGTAGACCGTTCAGCCGCTTACATCGGCCGTTATGTGGCAAAGAACATTGTTGCTGCTGAATTGGCAGAACGTTGTGAAATCCAGGTGTCTTACGCCATTGGTGTGGCTGAGCCAACCTCCATTTCGGTCAATACATTCGGCACCGGCAAAATTTCTGACATCGAGTTGGCAAAAGTCATTCGCGAAGTGTTTGATCTGCGCCCTTATGCGATTCAAAACCAACTTGAATTGCTTAACCCTATGTATCAACTGACAGCTGCATACGGTCACTTTGGTCGCGAGCCATTCGAGCACACTTACACTTACACAGAAAACGGCGAAGAGAAGTCCAAAACCTTCACCGCTTTCACATGGGAAAGAACGGACAAAATTGACGCACTGAAAGCAGCCGCTAACGTTTAATCCCAAACACCTTAAATAACAAGGCAGGTTGAACAGTCCGCTGTTTAACCGCCACAACGAGATAAGATCATGACAGCATTTACAGACTACAAAGTTGCAGCGCAAACACCGGAAGCATTCAAAGCAGATGCAGAATGGGGCCGTAAAGAAATTGATATCGCAGAAGGCGAAATGCCGGCATTGATGGCGCTTCGCCGCAAGTATAAAGCCGACCAGCCATTGGCCGGTGCAAAGATCATGGGATGTATCCACATGACCATTCAAACTGCGGTATTGATCGAAACACTGGTTGATCTGGGCGCAGAAGTTCGCTGGTCATCATGCAACATTTTCTCCACTCAAGACCACGCCGCTGCAGCGATCGCCGCAGCCGGTATTCCTGTGTTCGCATGGAAAGGCGAAACCGAAGAAGAATTCCTATGGTGTATTGAGCAAACCATTCTTGCTGAAAAAGATGGCCGCGACGTTTGGGACGCAAACATCATTCTTGATGATGGCGGCGACCTGACTGAAATGGTACACAACAAGTACCCACAAATGCTGAGCACAATTAACGGCATCTCAGAAGAAACCACCACAGGCGTACATCGTTTGTTGGAAATGCTGGAAAAAGGCGAACTGAAAGTACCGGCGATCAACGTAAACGATGCGGTCACTAAATCTAAGAACGACAACAAATACGGCTGCCGTCACTCGTTGAACGATGCGATCAAGCGCGGTACAGACCACCTGTTGGCAGGTAAAAAAGCGTTGGTTATCGGTTACGGTGACGTAGGTAAAGGTTCTGCGCAGTCGCTTTCTCAGGAAGGCATGATTGTAAAAGTTACTGAAATTGACCCTATCTGTGCAATGCAAGCATGCATGGACGGCTTTGAAGTGGTTTCTCCTTACATCGACGGTATCAACACCGGCACCTTGGAAGGCATTAACAAAGATTTGTTGGCAAAAACCGACCTGATCGTAACCACCACAGGCAACGCAAACGTTTGTGATAAGAACATGCTTCAAGCGCTGAAGTCCGGCGCTGTGGTGTGTAACATCGGGCATTTCGATAATGAAATTGATACCGCGTTCATGCGCGAAAACTGGGAATGGCAAGAAGTTAAACCACAGGTTCACAAAGTGATTCGTAACGCGGACAACAACGATCACCTGATCCTGCTTTCAGAAGGCCGTTTGGTGAATCTGGGTAACGCAACCGGCCACCCAAGCCGTATCATGGATGGCTCCTTTGCGAACCAGGTATTGGCTCAGATGTATCTGTGGGATGCCAAATTTGCTGACCTGCCAGAAGCAGAAAAAGCAGAAAACATTTACGTGAAAGTTCTGCCTAAGAAGCTGGACGAAGAAGTAGCAGCCGACATGGTTGCCGGCTTTGGTGGCGTGTTGACTCAGTTAACGCAAGAGCAAGCGGATTACATCAATGTACCGGTTGAAGGCCCATACAAGCCAGAGTCTTACAAGTACTAATCACCAGGTGAGTGATTAAACGTTAGACCCGGCCGGAAGCAGGCATCCAATGATGCCTTCTTCCCCGCCTCTGTTGTATCTTTACCCCAGCTACTTTCTGTATTTTGCCCGAAATCACGGCACCTTCCTTTTAATTACACATACTCAAAGACGCTATACCACCGAGAACAGTTATGAACAATTTCAGATTAAGTTTCGAGTTTTTCCCAACCAAAACCGAAGAGGGTCACAAAAAACTGTTAGCTACCCGGGACATGTTGGCCACTGAAGCTCCGGACTTTTTCTCTGTCACTTACGGCGCAGGCGGCTCGACCCGAGACCGAACCCTCAGCATTGTTTCTGAATTGAACGAGCTGGGCGTACCTGCAGCGCCTCATTTATCGTGTGTCGGAGATTCCATTGCCGAGCTTCGCGACCTGCTGAACATCTATAAAGAAAACGGTGTTAATCGTATCGTGGCCTTACGTGGAGACTTACCTTCTGGCATGAAGGCTTCCTCAGGCGAACTTCGTTACGCCAATGAACTGGTAGAATTTATTCGCAAGGAAACCGGAGACCATTTCCAGCTGGAAGTGGCTGCCTATCCGGAAATGCACCCTCAGGCTGCTTCCTACGAGGCCGACCTGGACAACTTCGTGCGCAAAGTGGACGCCGGAGCCAACAGCGCCATTACTCAATATTTCTATAACATTGATGCGTTTTATTACTTCGTCGACCGTGTTCAAGCCAAAGGCGTGAACATTCCGATTGTTCCGGGCATCATGCCAATCACTAATTACAGCAAACTGGCACGCTTTTCAGACGCTTGCGGTGCAGAAATCCCACGCTGGATACGCAAGCAATTGGAAGCTTATGGCGATGACATTGAAAGCATTCAGAAATTCGGTGAGGAAGTGGTCACAGCTATGTGTCAGGAACTGGTGGATCAAGGCGTGCCTGGCCTGCACTTCTATACACTGAACCAAGCAGCGCCTAACCTGGCCATTTGGCGCAATCTGGAACTTGATGAAGGCAGTGAAGCCTAACTTCATTCAGGGAAAGCCAAGCCCTCACTCAGGCTTTGCTTTTCTCCGGTTCCATTGTTACCGTAAAGCGAATCAATGTTGACGTCCACGTCGCTGTCATTCGCTTTACGGAGCAAACCATGAAAATAAAAATAACAGGTAATGTAGGCGAACATGACGTCAACTTAGACGTAGACCTGCCCGAAGAAGCACTTCAACAATTCTTCAGTCAGCTATCCATCAAACCCTCTGAAGCGACGGTCTCACCATTGGTGCGAAGCAGGCCCGAAGCAAAAACGTCGGAGCTGGCCGAATCTCTCGATTTCATCAAAAAACAGATTAAAGTCTCTCAGTATCAGTTAATTGATCATCTCGCCGATCTCGGACTGGAAGACTCCGAGATCAAACGTGCCATCATGTGGCTGAATCACCACGCAGACATTCACGTCGAAACCCAAACCAAAGGCCCACACAGCCAGTATCATATTTTTCACTGGCAACCCACGGAATAATCCCTGCAGGCTGCCAATCATTCATCCAGCCACATGCTAAGTGTCCGGGCTGATGGAGTCCGGCAAAGTTAAAATGGCCAATCGCCTGGACAAAGAATAAATATGACGAACTTGCTCGCAAAAAGCCATTTCTAACCGAAACACCATGGGCCGGTTCCCCTCATCAACCAACTTATTGGCCAATCGATTGAGGATCGTGGTGATCGCATTTTCAATATCATCGGCCATCACTAATACTTGCTGGGCCGCTTTTTGGTCTTCAGAACTCACTGCTTTCAGAGCATACACAAAAGCCTTTTCCATTTCGGTAAGCAAATGCATGAAATCGGCACGAGTTTCTGGACTGGCCAGAACATTATACTTAATGAATTTTTTCGAAGTGCCAGCCAGCCCGACAGAAACCCCATCTCCAACATGCTCGATATGATCAATGGCCGCCATCAGCTGCATGAATTCCCGAGTTTGGTTCTCTGATAATTGCGTTTTCCGTATTCTTCCTAAAAAACGCAGAATCTTCTCTTGCAGCACATCCACCTGATCATCAATTTTGCTGACCTCTTTGATTTCAGCTTTATTCCTGTTGCCCACCACTCGGCTGAAATGTTCAATCATCCCAACCACTATCTGCCCCATATGCGAGACTTCCAGTCGTACTCTCGCCAGAGCCAGTGCAGGTGAATTTAACAGCTCTCTGTCCAGGTATTTAGCAACCACAATTTCTTTCTGTTCGACTTTTTTCTTAGGCAACAGCCAACAGGTAAGCTTGCCGAAATACATTGCAAACGGCAAAAATAATAAGGTATTAATCACATTGAACAAGGTATTGGCGTTGGCGATTTGCCGGGGCGAATCCACCGCCATTCGGCTGATGACATCCAACTCAACGGTCTCGGGAGAAATCATACGACTGAGCGCAGCCAATAGCGGAATAAGTGGCAACCAAATGATCACCCCGATCACATTAAATAAAATATGCACCATCGCAGCTCTTTTCGCTTCAACGCTTTTACCAATGGAAACCAGAACCACTTTGACACAGGTACCAATGTTGGCACCGAGGGCCAGCGCAATACCCGCTTCCAAATTAAGAAAGCCCTGGCTGGCCATCACGATCACAATACCTGTTGTGGCCGAAGATGACTGAATCACGGCAGTGAACAAGGCGCCGGCAAAAATACCCAACACAGGTGAGTTCATATCCCGCATAAACGCCAGAAAAGGGTCATAACTGCGCAACGGAGACATAGAGTCACTCATGATCTCCATCCCAAAAAAAATCAAGCCCAATCCCATTACAACCAGGCCGTAAGCTTTTATTTTTTCTTGCCGTCCAAAAAACCAAAACCCAAAACCCGTTGCAATAAAAAACAAGGCCGCTTTAGAAACCTTAAACGCGACTATTTGCGCGGTAATGGTGGTTCCGACATTAGCGCCCATAATCACCCCGATGGATTGCGTCATGGTCATCAAACCGGCAGATACAAACCCCACCACTAAGACCGTTGTCACCGAAGAGGATTGAATGACCGAAGTCACCGCCGCCCCGGACAAAGCCCCCATGACCCGATTTCGGGTAACACTGGCCAGCCATCCCTTCAATCGCTTGCCGGCCACAGTTTGCAAGGCACCACTCATGAGTTCAATGCCATATAAAAACAGCGCTATTCCCCCGAAAAGACTGATTAACATACCCAACCAGCTGGCTGAGCCGTTTAACGAAGAAGGTTCAGAGGGTAACGAAGGGGCAGCAACAACAATAAAAGGCAGACAAACGAAAGCCAAAACAAAAACAGGCAGTAATTGACGTTGGCAAAAAGACTGAAGAGATCTTAAAATCATACGCCTCACTCGTTACGATTTTTCAAACACACAAAATGCGCATCCCTCGAATATATAACAAAGCACTTAGTCACGAAAAAAACAACCTGATGCTCGACGCTGAACTCAGCCATTATCTGGGTCGGGTATTAAGAATGAAGGCCGGTCAACAGCTCTACATGTTCGATGGCCAGGGTTATGAAGTGTTAGCCGAAATTGAAGAATTCGAAACAAAAAGCTGTGTACGAGTCGCAGTTGTGGATGTCGTTGAGAACGATAAAGAATCACCGATCTACATCCACCTGGGGCAAAGCATTTCCAAAGGGGATCGAATGGAGTTCACCATTCAAAAATCGGTTGAGCTGGGCATTTCAGAAATCACCCCCATTTTTGCTGAACGCAGTGAAGTCAAATTAAAAGGTGAACGGTTGCAGAAGAAAGTCGACCACTGGCAAAGTATCGCAGCGTCTGCCTGTGAACAGTGTGGCCGAAGTGTTGTGCCTAAGGTCAACCCTCCTGTATCCCTTGAACAGTGGCTAAGGCTTCGTCAGGAACCGGTTCGCATCACGTTACACCATAGGGCAACAGCTGACTTAAGAACACTGGAAAAGCCACTCACTGCGGCACTTCTGATCGGGCCGGAAGGCGGTTTGTCTGAAACTGAAATTAAAATCAGTGAAGAAAGTGGATTTAAATCCATTACCATTGGGCCCAGAGTATTAAGAACCGAAACCGCCAGCTTGACGGTTTTATCGTTAATGCAATACCAGTGGGGCGATCTGTAGTCATTGGCGACGTACTTAATTCAAAAATACGGCCAAAAAAGTGAATAAACGAGAGCAACGCCCTCGAACCGCAACTAGCCCAGCTGGGTTAGCATCAGTTCAATTTTTTCCAGATCCGGGATGACCACCGTCTGGTCCTCCAATTCCGCCGCCGCTCGCTCAACCGGCAATAAAAACGCATCGGACGACTTCATTTCATCGGCGTGAACACGCACCAATGTCGGTAGATCCGCAAACGGAACCGCAAAGAACTCAAACTTGGATTTGCCGGACAAACGATTAATAACCGCTAAGCGAGTTCGTTCATTCACCTCAAACGGCTTTTCTTCATTCAGCAGCTCGATAGAAACAATTGGAACCTGGATGTTTCGCCAGGAAAAATAGCCCAACAGCCACTCCGGCCCGGTTTCCTTCTTCGGAGCTTGGTAAGGAATAACTTCAGCCACCGAAACGTTAGGAAGCACGATGTTTTTAGGTTCCTTCGGAAAGCGCAAACAAGCAACCTGACTTAATTGTTCAGCCATGAACTCTTACCTATCAATTAAAAAGGATAAATTGGATCATCAATGGACACATCTCCCGTGTGTTCATCAACAATAACGGCATCTTGATATCGGGAAGCAATTACCTGAACCAGCTTCTCTGCAAGCTCCTCTGGCGTCCCCTGAAAAGAGCTGCGTCCGGTGCCTAATACCGATTCCGGCATAGACGCACTGGCGCACGTTGAGAGCGTCTGCACCCAAACTTGCGCACCTGAATCCGTCATCGCATTGGCACCATCTGAGGCATCATCGCCCATCCCACTGAATATAATGGAGCCGGTATCAGGCCCATAACACAGTGCGAACTCTTTCATCACATGAGAAATCGACGGGCTATACAACCCCTGCCAAGGGCGATTATGAACAAAAATAACCCCCTCTTCTTTGGTGCACTGAATTTGGTGGTTGACCGGTACAATATGGACTTCGCCAACGGCCACTTTCTTTTTATGACCGCAGTGCTTCATATCGAATGCAGAGTGTCGGCCCAATACCTGATTGAGCACCGGTAAAAAGTTGTTATCAATGTGCTGTGCGTACACAAACCCCACTGGCAAACCTTCCGGCAAAACATCCAAAAACCGCTTAACCGCACCCGGCCCACCCAAAGATGCACCCAGCACCCATACATAGGGCGCGGGCGTTCCTTTAGGCAAAGGCTTAGTGATGTTCGCTGGCAATGAAATTTTCTGGGCCTGGCTTTCCGTTGACATCAACTCCGGCGTTTTTTGAGAGACGTTCGACTCAGCCTGCTCTTCCTTCACTGACGAAGAAAGCAAAGGCACTTTCAACTCAGGAATCACAATCGTTTCACTGGTTGTCAGTAACGAGCGTACCTTTTTATTAAAACGCTTCTGCCAGCGCACAAACTCATCGCTGTTAAACGGCGGCACCTCACCTTCACCAAACAAAATGGGCACCGTGGTGGTATCCAATACCTGGTCAAGAAAATCAGACCATTTATCTTCATCCGCAAGATCAATGATCCATGCAGCTATTGTTTCATCTGTGATTTCATCGTCCGATACTCGATCCGGTGATGTATTCACAGCAACAACCAAGCCGATCTCTTCCACTGCTTTGCCCAGTGTGTTCGTGTGAAGCGGCTTGTCTGAAACAATACCTATTTTCATGCCTGTAACTGTCAACCTGATACCTACTGTTTTCCAACCAACAACTCAATGGTTTCTAACAACGTCGTCTCTTGGAAAGGTTTGCCCATATAATGGTTCACGCCAATCGACATTGCTCTTTCACGATGCTTTTCGCCCGTTCGTGAAGTAATCATAATAATAGGAAGATCGGCCAGTTGTTCATTGTGACGAACAAAAGAGGCGACTTCAAAACCGTCCATACGCGGCATTTCAATATCCAGCAACATGATGTCAGGACGCTCATCCTGCAGCTTAGCGATGGCATCCACTCCATCTTTGGCCGTTGATACATCATAACCCTGGCGCTGGAGTACACGTGAAGTTACCTTACGCACAGTGACAGAATCATCCACCACCATGACTCGTAACGGCCGTTCCTCGTCAACAACCTCAGGTGGTTCAGCAAGCGCTGCGTTGTTAGCCAACTCTTCCAGATGCGCATGTTCGGAACGGATCAATGCAGCCAGATCAAGAATGATCACCACACTACCATCACCAAGAATGGTAGCGCCTGATACGCCTTCAACCGTACTGAACTGAGCACCCAAGGATTTCACCACCACCTCACGGCTTCCCATCAGGCTATCGACTTGCAAGGCAATCGGGTGCTCAGCACCACGAACCAGCAACACAGGCAGAGGCAACACCTGTCCCTGCAGTTTTGGTGTGTGTCCTGATTTCAGCAAGTCCCCCATGTACTCCATGCGGTATTCTTTACCGGCATAAACGTAAGGGAGAGTCGATCCTTCACGGTAGAACTCTTCCAGCTCATAAGGGCTGACACGAACAATACCCTCAATGGTATTCAATGGAATGGCGTAAAGGTCATCACCGATTTTCACCATCAATGCCCGGTTTACCGATACCGTGAATGGCAAGCGAACATCAAATTCAGAGCCTTTGCCGTAAACAGAGTCAATAGCAACATTACCACCGAGTTGCTTAATTTCACTGTTCACAACGTCCATACCTACGCCACGACCGGATATTTGAGTGACTTTTTTGGCCGTTGAGAAACCTGGGCTGAAAATAAACTGAATTACTTCATGATCCGTTAAATCAGACTCAGGTTTCATTAATTGACGTTCGATCGCTTTGTTACGAACCGCTTCAAAATTAACACCAGCACCATCGTCTTTCAGCTTCAGGACAACTTCACCGCCTTCACGGCCTACAAATAAATCAACGGTGCCTTTAGGTTTCTTGCCTGCTTTCTTACGAACATCCGGCATCTCAATACCATGATCCACCGCATTTCGAAGCATGTGCTCAAGCGGTGCAACCATGCGTTCCAGCACGGTTCTGTCCATTTCACCTTCCGCATTATGGACCTTAAAGTCCACTTGTTTGCCCAGCTCCTGACTGACCTGGCGAACAATACGGCGCAAACGAGGAACCAGACGACTGAATGGAACCATTCGGGTTCGCATCAGGCCTTCCTGCAGTTCGGTATTAATGCGCGACTGCTGTAGCAATAAGGTCTCTGAATCACGCACTTTGTTTTCAAGTGTCGCGCGCAAGTCCAGAATATCGGTCACGGACTCAAGCAGAGAACGAGACAACTGCTGCATGTTGGTGTATCGATCCATTTCTAACGGATCGAAGTCATCATAGTCATGAGACTGTTGCATCTCGGTACGGTACGAGATTTGAGCCTGCGTTTCCAAATCCAAACGCTTCAACTGCTCCTGCAGACGACCGACCGTAATATCCATATCTTCCAGTGTGAAGCCGATATCAGACACTTCCGTTTCCAGACGTCCGCGAGAGATCGAGGTTTCACCGGCAAGGTTCACCAGATTTTCCAGCAACTCGGAAGAAACTTTCACTTGCTCCTGACCCGAGCCCACCTTAGTTTGGTCTGCAATGCCTTCCCGAACCACAGGACCAAATTCCGGCGCCGGAATCAATTCAATTTCAACTTCATTACCAAGAATCAGCTCTTCTGGCGCGTCTTCCATTTCGTCCAGGTGAGAAAGCTCATCGAGCAACTTATCTTCATCAACAACGTTGAGCTCAGCGTCCAGAGGCTTAACTTCTTCAATCTGTAGCTCCGCCGAACCCGCTGACAAGGCATCATCATTCGCAATCGTCGGTAACGAAAGCTCAGCATCACCCTCGGCAACTGCAGGTGCTTGCGACGACAAAGACAGCCCGGAAATCTTAGACTGCAACACATCAATGCGTTTCTCTAAACCGGAGAAATATTCTTCATCCAGCGTGTCCGATGCTCTTTCCACATAACTTTCAAGGTCGTGGGTACTGCCTGCTAACTCATCCATCTTGGCCACACGCGCGCCGCCTTTGATGGTATGAAGTAAACGTAATACTTCAGACTTCAGCTTTTGGTTGGCTGGATCTGTCCGCCATGAATGAGCCACGTTATCCAGAGACTCAAAAAGCTCCTTTGCTTCTTCATGGAACATGCCTGAAATTTCCAGTTCTGCCGCGTCCAGTGCTGACAGACCCAAATCACTCAGATCAATGTCCAGATCGCCAGAGAGGTCCTCTTCCGACAAACCAAGCGCTGCCAGATCAATTTCGTCTTCTATCTCGGGAAGTTCGAAGTCATCTTCGGCAACAGGCAGCGTTTCATCAAAACCAGTTTCATCAGCAGAAACCTCTTCCGAAGCAACCTCCTCAAAGGTTAGCGCTTCCGGAATCTCAGCATCCAATGAATCATCCACTTCCAGAGTTTCGCTTAATTCAGGAATGTCAGTTAATTCTGGAATGTCAGTTAATTCTGGAATGTCAGTTAATTCAGGAATGTCAGCCAGCTCTGGAGTATCAGATAGATCAGGAGTATCAGTAAGCTCTTGAATGCCAGACAGTGGAATATCAGTTAAGTCCGGCGATACGGAAAGATCGGCAGGCAACTCCACTTCCGGTTCAGTCACCGGTTGTTCATCGGTAAGAACAGGAATATCCAATGCGTCTGTTTCGGAGTGCGTTTCTGTAACCTCTACATCATCCAGCGACAACTCTGAAATGTCATCCAACGCGACGTCAGCAGTGCCATCCACTGCAGGCAGATCAACACCTGCTTCAACGACGGTATCCTCTTCAAGTTCAGACGCTGTGATTTGAGGTTGCGAGTCTTCAGAAGCAAAAGACGAATCTTCAGAAACGTCCGGTGTCACTGCCAGGTCAAACTCTTCAACACCATCCTGAGCCGTCAGTTCGATGATTTCAGAATCAGTCTCTGATGCAATGTCTTCCTCAGCCGTATCTGTAGACAAGCCATAGCTTTCGTCCAGCGTCGGAACGTCCAAGGATTCTACATCATCAAACCCAACAGATAGCTCTGTCTCTTCTTCAAGAATCGAGTCATCAACCAAGTCTGGTTCAACGCTCTCTTCAAAACCAGCTTCGGCTGCGTCTTCCACAGCGCTTTCTTCCAGATCGCTCTCTGCCAGCGCACCATCTTCCGTGTCCGCTGGTGATAAATCATAACTGCCTGTCTTGCAATAACTGGTGACAGCCTGCACCAGGTCACCGGCTGCAGTCGGCATCACACCTGAATTGACGGCATCTATCATGTCCGCTAAGCGATCATGGCACGAGCGCAACAACTCCAATAAAGGCTCTGAACTCTTAAATACGCCCTGAACCAATCCCTCATAGAGGTTTTCAAGCTCATGACCCAAGTCACCAATCGGCGCCAACTCGGCCATTCGCGCGCCACCTTTGAGCGTGTGCAATTCACGTTGCAACTCTGCCACAGGTGTTAAATCTTGTTGATTATCCGCCCAGCTCTCAAGCTGCTCAGTAATACTTTCGAGAATTTCTTCCGCTTCTTCAAGGAAGATTTCAACCAGCTCCGGATCAACGTTACTGCTTAACGGTACAGGCGCGGCCTGAGATAACTCTCGATCAGCCACAGAACTCAGCTCACTGAATTCTTCTGTTTCAGCAACAACTTCAGCCACTGCGCCACCTTTCATGTAGCCCAGAATGCGTTGTTCTAGTTCAGGAAAAGAGCCCGGTGTTTTGTGATCATGAATGTCCCCGATTTGACTGGCAATAGCATCATGACAATCCTGAAGTAAATTGGCCAACGGTTGGCTGTACTGGAATCGGCCTTCAGACAGACCTTCATACAGATTTTCAAGCTCGTGACACAAGTCACCAACCGCTTCAAATTCGGCCAGTCTCGCGCCACCTTTTAAGGTATGAATCGAGCGCTGAAGTTCATGCACAGGCGTCAGCGAATCCGGCTGCCTTTGCCACCCCTGAAGGTTCTCATCCAGGTGGGAGACAATATCATCGGCTTCTTCAAGGAAAATGCTGACCAACTCGCTTTCATCTTCATCGGTCATGTCAGACGTTTCAGGTAAAACCTCTGGCTCGGCATAGGCATCAACGCTTTCACCAAACTCATCAAACTCATCAACCAATGCCGCTAAATCGTCATCGCTGGCTAAATCGTCCTGTTCTGCCGTATCGGTAGGCTGTGCAAACCCTGTCGGTTCTTCCAGTTCACCTAACGAATTAAGATCGTCTGCTTCGTCAAATTCGAAATCGCCTTCCAGCGATACTTCACCACCAAAGTCGTCGGTAAGTGGCGCTTCTGCTTCCGGAGATAAAGACGCAACCATAGCGTCCCGATCCAACCCATGAATGGCCCCAATCAAAGCATCATTGGACGGTATCGACTGACCCGCAGCCAACAGATCCATCAAGGACACTAAATATTCATAACCTTTTTCCAGTTCATCAAAAAACGCCGCGTTAGGCTCACCGGCAAGTGAACTGACCTCTCCAATCAGCTTAGACAAGGCTTCTGACACATCAGAGAAATGGTCCACACGCGACATCTTCGCAGCTCGAGCCAGCGTAATGTACTCACCTTCCAGGTCACCGGAAAGTTGAGTATTCAGCGCATCTTTTCGCCATTGGCCCGAAAGCAATTCAATATCACCCAGAATGTCCATGCCTTCCATCAGGAAGATATTCATCATTTGATGATCAGGCGACGCATCCACCTGAGACGCCTTCTCTGAATTTTCGGTATGTCTGACTTCACTCGGCAAGCGAGACAAAGTCTCCGACAATGTGGTTAACCATTCATCATCCATGTCGAAAGAAACCTTTGTTTCTTTCGACATATCTTTAATCGCTGCTGCAATCCACTCAGCCGCATCATTCAATTGGCCTAGCAAGATGCTATCGGCCATCAAGTGCGCAGAGCGAGCTTCTTTGACAATGCGTTCACATTCACTGGCCAGATCGGCAACGGCCGTCACACCCGCCATATGAGCACTGCCCTTGAGGGTATGAAGTGCTCTTTGCACGTCGTCATTCAAACTGACCTGATCAACGTTTTGGTTGTCCGTATAAAACTCGTGAATCACCGCCAGATGAGTTTCTGCTTCGCTCTTAAAGATATTGAGCAGATCCGACGCTTCATCAAGTTCTATGGTGATTTCTTCATCTACATCGTGTTCTTCATCTGCACGATGCTCAACGTCTAAGCTAGGTTCGGAATCGTTCTGACCTGAAGCATCCTCAGAAACACCACTCGCTTCTTCGGCTTCGACGATTAATTCCGGAGCATCTTTTGGTTTATCTGCACTGGCAGACAGAATGGCCGGAGTCTTGCCTTCCAGAACTTCATCGGCTGCGTTCATCAGAGGCGTCACATCGGCGCCAGATTTCTGGTGCTTTGAGAAGTCGTCTACCAACGAAGGCAATACTTCGCATACACGATCAATAAGATCGAACATAACCGGTGAGGCTTCGATCGTTTGGTCAATCACCCGGTTAAGCAGGTTTTCCACTTTCCAGGCCAGCTCACCAACGTCCTCAGCCCCTACCAGGCGACCACTGCCTTTCAATGTATGGAAAGCTCTGCGCACTTCTGTTTGCGCTTCAGTATTAGTGTAATCGGCTTTATAAGCAGGCAAAAATTCTGCAATGGTTTCCTGAACTTCTTCGGCTTCCTCGGTAAATATCTCGATGATTTCCTCATCGATCATATCATTACCCGATGCCTCTGGTTCTTCAGGCTCGACAGGCGCGTCAGTTGTAATTTGTGGAGTATTTTCTTCAAGAATCAGCTCAGATAACACATCATCCGTCGCTAATCCCACGTCCAACGCTACGTCATCACTTTCTGTTTCGGCATCTTCCGCTGAACTTTCACTGACAAAAGAATCTTCAACCCGGCTGCCTTCACTTACAGAAAGCTCATCACCTAATTTAATTTCAGTTTCTTCAGGTAATTCTATAGGCGAAATCAGCGGCTCTTCATCGGCTGAATCAACCTCCGTTTCAGACGTAACCTGCGTTTCTTCATCCAACGTGAAGTCTAATTCAAGCCCATCATCGGCATGGTCAATTGCATCGGAAACTGCGTGTTGAATGTCAGAGGAGTCAAAACCACTAATACTGTAGCCCAAATCGTCTTCGGAAGAAGTTTGATCACTTTCATCCGGCAATTCAAAATCAAGATCCGGTAGCGCGTCCGCTTCTGCTGACCCATCGGCCAAGTCCAGATCAACGCTCAATTCAGGCACTTCTGGCTCCGGCTCTTGGGCAGTTTCAGGTGTGCTATCAAGTTCAACGGACGTCATGGGATCAGGTTCCAGACTAACCGTGTCAGTAAACTCTGATGTTTCTTCGTCAGCTAAATCGACGGTAAACTCTGAATCCGGCTCAGGCATCAATTCAAGAGACAGTTCGTCGCTGTCGTCTTCGTGTTCAGTGCTAATATCCGCACTGTGATCTGCCATCAACTCTTGAGTAACAATCTGCTGGCCTGTGATTGCAGAAATACTTTCTGCTGCCACATCCAATACTGAACCGCCTTCTTCCTGGGCACTTTCCGTTACCCGCTCAAGATAATAATCAACGCCAGCTACAGCGTCTGCCAATCCATCCATCATTTCCCAGGACGGATTTTCGCTGCCAGGCGCCAGAATTCTGGTTTCAACCACGTCTCGGGTTTGCGCTAGAATCTCAGCCGCTCTTGCCAGCTGAGGCACCATAAACAAGGCGCCTTCCACACTTTTCAGCAACTCAGGCACGGCTTCAACTTCTGAAGTCTCCCATTGAGATGCGATGAAGCTGATGATCGAGTCTTTAACTTGCTCCAGGCCGTTGCGACATTCTTTTACTACTGCCGCCTGGGCTGTATTCAATGCATCGACCGGAATATCAGAAGTCGAAGTAGACGCACCACCGCTGGAGGTTTTATTAGCAGCGGCATTTAAGCCCACTTCCACCATGAGCAGCTCACTGGCAATGGCCATTAACTCTTGCTGCTCAGGCTTTTGTTTTGTCTCTATCCAACTTTCAATTTTATCGTTTTGATCAAGCAGTGATTTACGCTCAGGCCCAAGACCCAAAACCGCCAACGTATCTGAAATTTGCTTGAACGTAGAACCTAACTCGGCCAACTTATCAAAGTCGTAGTTATCCGAACGCGTGAACAAATCAAAACGCTCTTTTAGGTTCACTAATTCTTCAGTCAGAGCCGAAACCACCGAGTCCATTGCGGACTTATAAGAACCTTGCAAGGCCTTAGCGCTCTCTTGCTCGGTAGGTAACGCTGAAATTAAGCCAAATACTTGTTTAATACTGCGTACGGAAGAAGCATCCGAAGAGGACTTAGCAATGTAATACAGTAGATTCTTAGCCAGCTCTTCCGGCACCGGCTCATTCAACGCCGTTTCGCCGTCCGTTTGAAGACGGCCAATTTCTTTTTCAACCTGCCTTAGCAAGGTTTTTACCGCCAAACCGCTATCAATAGTATTGCTCGACATGCCCTCAACGACGGCACCAGCAATCCACCACAATCTTGCAATAGGGGCTTCACCGCAAAGCTGCTCCAAGTGCATACAGACTTTTGCCAAAGTGCTGAAACTTTTATCCAGGTCAACGTTACGAATGACTCCGATCAGACCAAGCCGATACGCTTCACGAAGGCGGGGAATCTTTTCGAAAGCCCCCGGCGCATGAAACGTAAAATGCTCATCAGAACGCAAAGGCAATAAATTCGGGCTGAACAGAGACGTTTCTGTCAACAAGCTGTCACCACGAGCAGAACGCAAATCGTTCAGCAAAGGCAATAACGTAACCGGTATATCATCTTTACCAGCCTGCAGGTGTTCCAAATACCCTGGTAACTGGAGAATGGCTTGCATCAACACTTCTTGAGCGTCTTTTACATGCGGCACCTTGCCATTGATGATGGCCTGGGCAACCGTTTCCATTTCTTCTGCAAGTAATGCTGCACCATAAAACTCCACCATCTGCAATGTACCATGCACTTGATGGATATAGGTCAAACAGAAGCGCATCCGAGTCCCGTCATCCGGCGACTCCACAAATGCCTCAAGAGACTGTTCAGCCTGCTTCAGCGTATCCTCAATTTCACCTTTTACCCACTCCAGGGCAACGTAGTCGTGGTGCTCAGCCATAACGACTCCAATCTCACCTATTATGTTCTGTAGCGCTCAAATGCAAGCACTTCTCTGCAGTTCACCTGTCGTAGTTTGGGGTGTGTCCAATCAGTGACTTCCCCCAAACCTAATACCAAAACACCGCCAACCTTTAACCGTTCTGCCAAACGGTTAACCACTTCTTTTCGGCGCCATTTTCTTAAATATATCAACAAGTTCTGACAGAAAATAACATCCATATCGCGTATCGGTACGCGATCCAGATCCAGAATATTAACCCGCGCAAAACAAACACGATCTGCAATGCGCTGTTTGATTTTAATTTTATTATCCAGTGTTTCTATATTATCTAGGAAAGGCTCAGGAATCAGTTCTGCTTTGCGGGCATTAAAAATTCCTGATTTTGCTTTGGCAAGTGCTGAAGTGCTGATATCGGTTCCAATAACACCATAGCTAGTAAGACAATCCACTTCAGATAATATTTTATCCGCCAGCATCGCCAGACTGTAACTCTCTTCCCCGGAAGAACAACCCACGCTCCAAATTTCAATGGAGCGCATTAACTCAGTTTGTTCAATCGAATTCCTAAGGTAATCCTCAAGAAACTGATACGACGCCGGATGTCTGAAAAACTGAGTCTCCTGAACCGTCAATGAGTCAACCAACTCAGACCATTCCCTTAACCCGTTTCTCTCATCCGTTACAAACTCAAGATACTCTTCATA
Source organism: Litoribacillus peritrichatus (assembly GCF_039537985.1). Lineage (NCBI taxonomy): Bacteria > Pseudomonadati > Pseudomonadota > Gammaproteobacteria > Oceanospirillales > Oceanospirillaceae > Litoribacillus > Litoribacillus peritrichatus. The sequence continues at coordinate 546,838 of NZ_BAABBN010000007.1, read as the reverse complement.
ATCCGTTATCTTGTGTTTTTGCATTCGCCGGTTCAGACCACTCTGAAGATAAGTTCTCAGGTGGTCTGCGAGTTGCAGCCCTGTCCTTTGCTCAATTAACGCACGCCACTGCTCGTAGTCCTGATCATCGAACTCTCCGAGCGAATAGTTTTGAAGCCGACTACCTGAAAAGGCTTCGTACTTTTTAGACATGCGTTACAGCCATTCCTCTTTACTGGATAACGTTGTTAGTAATCACACCTAAGCATGTTCTTCTTCAACGATTGCTGCCAATTCGGAATCAGGCAGCTTAAAGCCGGCCACAGACTCACGAAGGTGGTTCGCCAATTCAGCCAGGTTACCAATAGACTTCGCAGTGGCTGTTGTACCAGAAGAAGTCTGAGAAGTAATTTCCTGAATCACGTTCATCGTATTTGAAATGTGACCTGCAGAAGATGCCTGCTGACGAGCAGCGTTCGAAATATTCTGAATCAAGTCAGCAAGGTTTTTGGATACCGTCTCAATTTCTTCCAGGGCAACACCCGCATCCTGTGCAAGGCGGGCACCGGTAACCACTTCAGAAGTGGTTTGTTCCATTGAAATAACCGCTTCGTTGGTATCACTCTGAATTGCTTTCACCAGAGATTCAATCTGTTTGGTTGCCGCAGCTGAACGTTCCGCCAGTCGCTGAACCTCATCCGCAACCACCGCAAAGCCTCGACCGGCTTCACCCGCCATGGACGCCTGAATAGCAGCGTTCAAAGAAAGAATGTTGGTCTGGTCGGCAATGTCGTTAATCAGGGATACGATATCACCAATTTCCTGTGAGGACTCACCCAGGCGTTTAATACGCTTGGACGTTTCCTGAATCTGCTCACGAATGGTGTCCATGCCGTTGATGGTATTCTGTACCACTTCAGCACCTTTGTTCGCGATCGCAACCGATCGCTCCGCTACCGCTGACGATTCCGCCGCGTTTGCAGATACCTGGTCAATCGACACCGCCATTTCGTTAATCGCCGCAGATGCACCGGCAATTTCTTGCGCCTGATGCTCAGAAGCCTCAGCAAGATGCATCGCTGTCGCCTGAGTTTCCTGGGCTGCAGCGGAAACCTGTACCGCCGTTTCGTTAATCGCCGATACCAAGCCGCGCATCTGATCGATCGCAAAGTTAATGGAGTCCGCAATCGCGCCCGTAAAGTCTTCGGTTACCGTTGCCTGAGTAGTAAGATCACCGTCTGCAAGGTCAGCAATTTCATCAAGAAGTCGAAGAATCGCAGTTTGGTTCTGCTCGTTACTTTCCGCTTCTTCCATACGTTCTTTTTCAGATTCTTTAAATACAACGTAACCATAACCAGCGCCACCCACAAACAGCAGGATCAAACATAAGTAAACGCCTACGGCCGTCTTATAGAAAGGACGATCATCAGATAGTTTCTGGAAGCGTACAGACAACGCACTTGAACGATCCAACAGGGCTTGAGAGTCCAAGAAAATAGAGTTTGCAGATTCACGAACATGGAACAAGTCAGGAGAGTTATCCAGAATTTCATCAACACTGCCGCTTACGAACTCAAACAGGTCTGAAATTTCTTCAAGGCTGAACACAGCCTCTTCGTCTTCCACCTGTGAAATATTCATCGCCACGTTGCCTTCCAACATGCCGTTCATTACACGACCAAACAAGCTGGCGTCACGGCCAAAGTTATCCGCAGCCAATACCGCATCATCACCACCGGCAAGTACCTTGTTAACGCTTCGAACAATACGCTCTGCAAGTAGCGACTGCTTCTGAGCGATCACAACCTGTTCCGCCGGTGCTTCTACTTCCAGTAGAATCTCAACAACTTCTTCATATTCAATCTGCAGCTGAGGAATCGTTTCACTCAGGGTCGCCGCTACTTCATGAAGTGTCAGTACAACTTCCTGAGACTCAAGAATCTGGTCAGCGTTATCACGAACACGCCCCCAAACGTCCTGCAGGCCGTCCATCTCAGCCTTTACTGACTCCGGGCTTGAAGGCAGATCCACATCCGGGTTGCCATTCAACAGGTTATCCCAGTGAAGCTCAAACGCCTCACGAGAAATTTGAAGCTGCTTAAATGCTTCTTCTTTACCACCCGCCGCTTCGGTGGAGTTTTTTGCAATCGCTTGCGACAAAACTCTCAACTCACCAGCGTTAGCAAGGTATTCTTTATCTCGAGCACCCTCAACTGTTTGGATCCATGAGGTTACAAACAATCCAATGATCGCTAAGACCATCAGTACCAGAGAACCCCCCATTAAAGGGTTTTCGAACAGCTTATTGGTATTAATACCACCTGTTGGTTTCATGCTTCGGACTCCCAGCCGCACTTCTTTTAATTCTTCTAGTTCAATTGATATTCATTTAAATTCAGCTGGCGACCTGAACGAATTCCTGGTCTTGGGCCAATTTAAATAAACTCACTACTGTCCACAGACGATCATCCCGAGGGAATTCGCCCAGAACATAAGATTCCATTTCGGGAATAACATTCGCCGTTGATTTCTGAAAGTCATCCGCAGGGAAATGTTGCATCCCCATGACTTCATCAACGATTAGCCCCGCCAATACACTTTTGTATTCGACAACCAAAACCTTTCTTGCCCGCATCAATTTATTTGAGGAAGTCCCCAGATACGAAGCAAAATCCATAACGGGCAATAAACGCCCCCGAACGTTAGCAATCCCTTTCACCCAGGGTTTAACACCTGGTATTTGAGTAAAGCGAGGTACATCAAGTACCTCCACGACCTCACCAAGCGGTGACAAAAAACGCCCACCAGCAACGCGAAAAGCCACACCACTCCAGTTCTTAACCGCTGCTTCCTGAGCGGGTAGACCTGAAGCATTAGCGCGACTTTTCTCGGCCAGTTCCTGTAATATTTTAAATGGATTCATTCTAAATTCAGGTAGTTGTTGTTATCAGAATAGAAAATCATTAATCGTCCAGAGGTTCACCGGCAAGTGCTTTATTCACCGTTGTCATCAACAGATCTTCTTGAACCGGTTTCACAAGATAGCCTTTAGCTCCCTGACGCTTACCCCACACTCGATCCGTTTCCTGATCTTTAGTGGTAACAATGATCACAGGAATGTGAGCTGTCTCACCGCCTTTTGATAATTGTCTCGTCGCCTGAAAACCGTTAAGGCCAGGCATTACAATATCCATTAACACAAGATCAGGTTGCTCCTGTCTGGCCAAAGCCACACCGTCCGCACCGTTCTCAGCACTCAGGACTTCGTATCCGTGCTTTTCTAACACCGTTCTAAAAGCAAACGTTTCTGTTGGCGAATCATCAACAATCAATATGCGCGCCATTCTTCTCTCCAGTTCTATAAAAGACCCTATCTTTCGAATCAGTCTTTCTTAATATGTGCTTTAATTGCCCCAAGCAATTCATCTTTACTGAATGGCTTAGTCAAATACTCATCAGATCCTACAATTCGACCTTTCGCTTTATCAAACAACCCGTCTTTACTGGAAAGCATGATAACCGGGGTCGATTTGAATGCACTGTTATTTTTAATTAACGCACAGGTTTGATAGCCGTCTAAGCGAGGCATCATGATATCCACAAAAATGATATCAGGATGCGTATCCGCAATTTTAGCGAGCGCATCAAATCCGTCCGTTGCTGTAACAACTGTACATCCAACTTTTTTCAAAAGAGTTTCGGCAGTACGGCGTATCGTCTTACTGTCGTCAATCACCATTACTTTCAAACTCTCAAAGTTTTCATCCATAATCTCGGCCTTTTATACCGTTCGCAATATTTCTTTTTTTAGCTGCGAAAAGGCTCCTGAACCATCCAAGAGCCAAGAAACACTAACTGGTCAGTTTTAACATATAACTAAAGACTAAATCCATAGATATTAAAAGACTAGTTATCGTTATTACAAAAAGACACATCTTTAGCGAACTTTTTTCCAAACAAGATTTCAATTACCTGTCTAAGTCTAAACTAATCTCGGATAAGCAAGTACAATAGTATTGAATAACTTTAGGGCATATTTTAGAAATGACTACAAAGCTTGGCATCGTGATGGACCCAATCGCTTCCATCAACTACAAAAAAGACACTTCACTTGCTATGTTATGGGCAGCGCAGGACCGAGGCTGGCAACTGTTCTATATGGAACCGCAAGACCTCTTTCTTGAAGACGGCATCGCCAAAGCTCGCGTTACTGAGCTTTCTGTATCCCGATCCGAGCAACAATGGTACGAACTGCAAGCCGCGAGCGACATCCCGCTTTCTGATCTGGACGTTATTTTAATGCGCAAAGACCCGCCATTTGATAACGAATTCATCTACGCAACATACCTGCTTGAGCGCGCAGAACAAGAAGGCACACTGGTGGTAAACAAGCCGGAAAGCCTTCGGGACTGCAACGAAAAGATGTTTGCTACGGCGTTTCCTCAGTGCTGTCCCCCACACCTGGTTTCAAAAGACGCCAACCGACTTAAGGCGTTCCATTCGAAACACCAGGACACTATCTTTAAACCACTCGACGGCATGGGTGGCGCGTCCATCTTCCGAGTCAAAGAAAATGACACCAACCTGTCGGTGATCGTTGAAACACTGACCAATCATCAACAAGAACAAATCATGGCGCAAAAATATCTGCCTGAAATTGTTGATGGCGACAAACGCATTCTGATGATTAATGGTGAACCCATCCCTTATTGTCTGGCACGCATTCCGGCACAAGGAGAAAGCCGTGGCAACCTGGCAGCGGGAGGCAGCGGTGAAGTCCGCCCTCTGACAGAGCGCGATAAATGGATATGCAGCCAGGTATCGGAAGAGCTAAAAAAGCGTAAGCTGTATTTTGTCGGCTTGGACGTAATTGGCGACTATTTAACAGAAATTAATGTGACCAGCCCAACGTGTCTGCGTGAAATCAGCAATGAAACAGGCATTGATATTGCCGGAAAGTTAATGGATGTCATCGAAAGCGAGCTATCCTTAATAAAGAAGCGTACTGAATAAGAGAAAGTTAAGCCCGACCTTTCCAAAATGTGACATTAGAGGTTGCTTGAGCTGCGTTAGAAAGATAACTTAGGCGCCTCTACTATTAAGACGTTAGATAGCACATCAATGGACTCACCAACCCCTCAAAACATCAACCCCAACGTTTCCTCTTCCGATAGACTGGGGTTCACTGTTTTTTTAGCCGTCGCATTTCACCTGATTTTAATCATGGGGTTAGGGTTTGAAGCACTCAAAGCCACCAACAAGCCCACCACCATTGAAGTCACTTTGGCGAAGTTTGAACATGTCAAAGAGCCGGATAACGCCGACTTCCTTGCACAGATAAACCAGCAAGGCAGCGGCCAGGACATCGACAAAGCACAAAAACTGACCACCACTGAAAAAGCCCCGATTCAAGACGCCAAAATCCACAAAGCTTCCCCAGAGCTTGAAATGGCCCCCGTGGCACCCGTGGATCAGCAAGAACAGCAAGCGGTTCAGGCACAACCAACGCCTGAGGTGGTCACCAGCACCGTTGCCAAAAAACCGATCAACCAGCCGGAACAACCTAAATCGACCAAACGCCTTCTTCAGCGTTCACTGGAAATTGCCAGCTTAGAGGCAGAACTTGACTATCAACAGCAAGTGATGACCCGCAGTCCAAGAATCAGAACCATCACCACCACCTCAACAAAGCGCGCAGTAGACGCCTACTACGTTAAATCCTGGCTGGATAAAGTTGAGCGCATTGGTAATTTGAATTACCCCGAAAAAGCCCGAAAAAAAGCCATCTTCGGAGACCTCAGATTGATGGTCACCTTATTGCCAAACGGGACACTGAAGACCATTCGGGTACTGGAATCGTCCGGTCACAAGATACTGGATGACGCAGCCATCCGCATTGTTCGGTTGGCCGCGCCGTTTGCGCCTTTTCCGGACGAATTAGCCAAAGACACCGACGAACTTGAAATCATTCGCACCTGGCGCTTCCAAAAAAACAATGTTCTTTCTCAGCATTAAGCCTATAGTGATAAGAACAGACACAACGGAGAATCCATGGACAGCTTAAGACACCACTTCCTCATCGCGATGCCTCACCTTCAGGGTGACATATTCAGTGGTGCTTTAACCTACATTTGCGAACACAATGAAGAAGGCGCCCTCGGCCTGATCATCAACAAACCCCTGCCGGTTAAACTCAGTGAAATCCTGGTGGAGCTGGACGCCTACCCAAATAAAAAAAGCGAAAACACCCAAGTACTCGCTGGCGGTCCAGTCAGTACCAATCAAGGTTTTATACTGCACAATGATCCGGATCACATGGAAAATTCCCTGCGTACTGGCCCGGAAACGTACTTAACTACCTCTAAGGACATGTTAATCTCCCTGTCCGAAGGCAAAGGCCCGAACAAATTCCTGATCACACTGGGTTACGCTGGCTGGGAAGCCGGGCAACTGGAAGACGAACTGGTCAATAACGTCTGGCTAACCTGCCCGGCCCAAAGCGACATTTTATTTGACCTTGAGCTGGACCAACGATTATCCGCCGCAACACGCACTCTGGGTATCGACCCGGAACAACTCAGCTCTGAAGCTGGTCACGCATAAACGCAGACAAAACACCCCCCAATATCTCCTGAAGTTCATTATTCTTATGTCAAACATCAAACAAGCGCTTTCTTTCGATTACGGCATCAAACGCATTGGCGTTGCCATCGGCCAAACCATTACCGGCACAGCCTCAGAGCTTGCCCCGTTAAAAGCCAAAGACGGCATTCCCAACTGGCAGGACATCGAAAAACTCATTAAGGAATGGCAACCGGATGTATTACTCATCGGATTACCACTGAACATGGACGGCACCGAAAGCGAGATGTCAAAACGCGCCAGAAAATTTGCCAACCGCTTGCACGGCCGCTTTGGCAAACCTTTTGAGATGGTGGATGAACGACTCACCAGCGAAGAAGTGAAGTATGAATTAAGAGATCGGGGAGTTCATGATTTTGGCGCCCACTCCGTGGACGGCATGGTCGCCAAAATTCTGTTCGAAGACTGGTGTGATCAACAAAGTCACCACCAAAGTTAAAACGGCCAGTCATTAACTGGCCACCACCACTTCCTTGTTAAACGACTTCTCACAGTACTTACATTTCATTTTGACCTGAGTGGCCGTTGGCTGAATATAGAAAAAACTCTTCACCGGCTCATTCAGGGAAATGCAATTGCTGTTCGGGCAACTGAATACACCCTCCAAAGTTTCCGGCAAACGCATAGCAAACTTATTCACCACCTCATAATCATCAATCACATTGATGGTGCCTTCAGGGGCAAACAAAGCCAGCTGGTGCGCTTCGTCTTCGGTAAACATCCGACCTTCGACTTTGATCAAGTCTTTCAGCGACATATCCTTACTGGGCAAGTTCAACCCCACCGTAATGCGATTACCCGCTGCTTCAAGATGCAAACGTTTCAGAATCCGAATGCCCTGACCGGCCGGAATATGATCAATCACAGTCCCTTGCTGAATCGCTTCAACCTGCATTTTTTCTGTCATACTCAAGCCTCCTAATTAAATTCAGGGTTTAAAACCAACGCCAACAAGGCTTCACGGGCATAAACACCATTTTCAGCCTGTTGGAAGTAATACGCGTGCGGCGTGGCGTCCACATCCACATCCACTTCATCCACGCGCGGCAACGGATGCATCACCTTCATATTGGGTTTAGCCGACGCCAACATCTCAGCCTTCAACACGTATTTCGAAGCAACGTGCATGTATTCCGTATCATCAAAACGTTCTTTTTGTACGCGCGTCATATAAATAATGTCGCATTCCGGGATGACATCTTCCAGGCTTTCCGAGACGTGTAATACCACACCGCGCGATTCCAGATCTTCAACAATATAATCCGGCATCGCCAATGCCGCTGGTGCAACCAAATGGAACTCACAGTCAAATAACGATAACGCTTGAGCCAAAGAGTGTACTGTCCGACCGTACTTCAAGTCCCCCACCAAAGCCACTCTAAGGCCGCTTAACGTGCCCTGGGATTCATAAATGGTAAACAAGTCGAGCAATGTCTGAGTCGGGTGCTGATTCGAACCATCGCCGCCGTTGATCACAGGCACACTGGAAAACTCGGACGCCAAACGCGCCGAACCTTCCTGAGGGTGACGCATAATAAATGCATCCGTATAAGACGAGATCACACTGACCGAATCCGCTAACGTTTCCCCTTTTTTCGCCAACGACGTATTGCCCGCATCATCAAAGCCAACCAAAGACCCTCCCAAGCGCAGCACGGCCGTCTCAAACGACAAACGCGTTCGGGTGGAAGCCTCAAAGAAACAACTGGCAATCACTTTGCCTTTGAGCAAGTCAGGTCTGGGAGAAGCCTTCAGCTTCCCGGCAACTTCGACAATGAGTTCGATGTCTTCCCGAGATAAATCGGCAATGGAGACAATGTCTTTTTTAAATAACGGATTCGTCATAACGCAGCACCAAATTTTCTTTCGTCTTTTTCAGGCAAAAAAAAGCCCCTGACAGAGTCAGAGGCTATTAAAGGAATCCACAACAGGCATTTGCTGAATAAAGTTACCAATTCGACTCACAATCATCATGATCACATCTACTCCTGCCCGCAGAAGCCACCAACACAATGGCTCCATAGTAAACGGGCGCGATTATACACAGCATGGCCAATGAATCAAGATTTCCGAACAGTGAATTTCACCCTGTTAAGAAATCCGCGCTTAAATACGGTGATAGTCCTCATCGTCCAGCGACAAGCTCGAACCGGCACCGTCCATTTGATCAGCATCCGCATCGGCACCCATCTTAATCAACAACCTCAGATCGTTGGCAGAATCCGCATGCGACAGTGCGTCGGCATAGGTGATCTCGCCCTGGCTGTACAAATCGTAGAGCGCCCGGTCAAAGGTTTGCATCCCTTGTTCCGTGGAGCGATTCATCAACTCTTTCAATTTGTGTACTTCGCCCTTACGAATCAGGTCAGCCGCCAGCGGAGTATTCAATAACACCTCAATCACCGCCCGACGACCTTTACCATCCGGGGTGGGAACCAGCTGTTGAGCAACAATCGCTTTTAAGTTAAGCGATAAATCCATCCAGATCTGGCTGTGGGTTTCCGGCGGGAAGAAGTGAATGATCCGGTCAAGCGCCTGGTTGGCATTATTGGCGTGCAACGTAGCCAAACACAGGTGGCCGGTTTCAGCAAACGTGACCGCATGATCCATCGTTTCTTTAGATCGAACCTCCCCAATCATGATCACGTCCGGCGCCTGCCGAAGGGTGTTTTTCAAAGCAACTTCAAAGCTTTCTGTATCCAGCCCAACTTCTCGCTGCGTGACAATACAACCTTGGTGCTGATGAATAAATTCGATCGGGTCTTCAATCGAAATGATGTGCCCTTTGCTGTTTTTATTCCGGTGACCAATCATCGCCGCCAACGAAGTGGATTTACCTGTTCCGGTCGCACCCACAAAAATGATCAGCCCGCGCCGTGTCATCGACAATTCTTTCAATACTTCTGGCAAACCCAGCTCTTCAATGGTCGGAATTTGGGTTTCAATCCGACGCAACACCATGCCCACCAAGTTTCTCTGATAAAACGCGCTCACACGAAAGCGACCAATGCCTCGGGCACTGATTGCAAAGTTACATTCACGTTTCTCTTTAAACTCTTTTCGCTGCCCTTCCGTCATGACACCCAGTACGGTTTGACGAGTCTCTTCCGGAGACAGCGGATTTTTAGTTAACGGCGCCAATTTACCATTTAGCTTTACGCTGGGCGGAATCCCTGCAGAGATAAATAAATCTGACGCACCGTTATCTACGACATATATTAAGAGTTTTTCAATTTCCACCAGCACAACCTTGTTTTATAGTTACTTCAGGCAAGCAGTCTCCGGCCTGAAGCTTTGATATAGAATATCTTTGGTAAATTAAAAATTATCCGGCATTTTGGCTTTCTCTCTTGCCGACTCAACCGAAATAATATTTTTCTGCAACAGACCCTGCAAGCACTGATCCAACGTTTGCATACCCAATGAACCGCCGGTCTGAATGGCAGAGTACATCTGAGCAATTTTATCCTCACGAATCAGGTTTCGAATCGCTGGCGTCCCCATCATGATTTCATGAGCAGCCACACGTCCGCCACTCACCTTCTTCATCAGCGTCTGAGAAACCACCGCCTGCAAAGATTCCGACAACATCGAACGCACCATGGATTTTTCTTCTGCCGGGAACACATCAACAATACGGTCAATGGTTTTCGCAGCGGAGGTGGTATGCAAAGTACCAAAAACCATATGGCCGGTTTCTGCCGCCGTCAAAGCCAATCGAATGGTTTCAAGGTCACGCATCTCACCAACCAGAATGATGTCCGGGTCTTCACGGAGCGCAGAGCGCAATGCTTCGTTAAAGCCCAGCGTATCTCGATGGACTTCTCGCTGATTCACCAAACAACGCTTACTTTCGTGAACAAATTCGATCGGATCTTCAATCGTCAGAACGTGCTTATATTTGCTTTCATTCAGGTAATCAATCATGGCTGCCAGGGTAGTCGACTTACCAGAACCGGTTGGCCCCGTCACCAAACACAAACCACGAGGATTATCGGCAATGCGTTTGAACACCTCACCCATACCAAGATCATCCATGGTCAAAACCTTGGAAGGAATGGTTCGGAATACAGCACCGGCACCCCGATTCTGGTTAAAGGCGTTTACACGGAAACGCGCCACACCAGGAACTTCAAACGAGAAATCGGTTTCCAGGAACTCTTCATAATCCTTGCGCTGTTTGTCATTCATGATGTCATAAATCAAAGAATGGACTTGCTTATGATCCATCGAAGGAACATTAATACGTCGCATATCGCCATCAACACGAATCATTGGCGGCAAGCCGGCGGATAAGTGTAAATCCGATGCCCCTTGCTTCGCACTGAAGGCCAATAGTTCCGTAATATCCATTTAAGCGTCCTCTTTGAGCGTCTTAGTAATCTAAATGAGAGTGCTGACAATACCAAAAATAGTCATAAAGTTAATACTTTATTTCTATAAACAGTAAGCACTTAGTCACACAATTTAATAAAATAAATGATATTTACCAAAAATATTTAACTGCCGGACACAATCGGAGGTTAAACACCTTCAGTTTTACTACACCGTCATTAATATTAGGCGTAAGATCGAAATTTGTCTTAAGGAATTCACGAATATGAGTACATTATCTGAGCGTTATCAGTGGGTCTGCGAGCAAATAGATGTTGCCTCCGCCAATCGTCAGCATGTGTCCTTACTGGCGGTCAGTAAAACCCGTTCCAGCGATGAAGTGCTCGACCTGCACCGGCTAGGCCAGGTCGCATTTGGTGAAAACTACATTCAGGAAGCCGTCGATAAAATCAATGATCTGAAAGAACATAATATTGAGTGGCACTTCATTGGCCCGCTTCAATCCAATAAATCCCGACTGGCCGCAGAAAATTTTGCCTGGGTTCACACCGTCGATCGACTGAAAATCGCCAAACGGTTAAGCGATCAACGCCCTGCTGAGCAACCTCCTTTGAATATCTGCCTGCAAATTAACATTGATCAAGAAGACTCCAAATCAGGCTTTTTAGCCGACGAGGTGGTTCAGGTGGCAGTCGAAGTCAGTCGCTTGCCCAACCTGTCTTTAAGAGGTTTGATGGCCATCCCTAAGGCAGATACCACCGAAGCAGAACAAACCCGTTCATTTCAGAAAATGGCCGACTTACTTCAAACCATCAATCAAACGCTCAGCCAGGAAAACCCGGATCATAGGCCACTGGACACTTTATCCATGGGCATGTCGTCCGACATGGCCACAGCTATACATTGCGGGGCAACTGTCGTTAGAATTGGCACCGCGATCTTTGGTCCCCGACCTGTCAGTCCCAGACCAGCAGAAACAAAACAAGATGATCACTAACCACCAAACGTATTAAAAACAGCCCAGTCACTGATCATGACTCAAACAAGCGTCTGCCCAGGCGCTTGCATGGAACCTGTTTACAATTGAATTCGCTCAAGGAATCTGTTTTATGAATCAACCTACTATCGCATTCATCGGCGCGGGCAATATGGCATTCAGCATCATCGGAGGTCTGGTAAAACAAGGCTATGACCACACCAAAATCTGGGCGACGAACCTCACCGAAGACACACTGAAAGACGTTAAACAGTCATTTAATGTCAACACCACCACCGACAACGCCACCGCAGTAAATGAGGCCGATGTTGTGGTCTTGTCGGTCAAACCTCAAGTGATGAAAGAGGTGGTTCAGTCGCTGGCCGAAACCTTTAAATCCCAAAAGCCACTGATTATTTCCATAGCCGCCGGTATCACGGCGACCACACTGCAAGAGTGGATCGGCGCACCCTCGGCCATTGTTCGATGCATGCCAAACACACCGGCGCTTTTACAATGTGGCGCCTCCGGCTTATACAAAAACCCTCAAGTATCTGACCAGCAAGCAGGCATTGCTGAAACCCTGCTCAAAGCAGTGGGCATCACCCTTTGGGTGAAAGAAGAGTCCGGTATTGATGCCGTAACCGCCGTATCAGGCAGCGGCCCGGCGTATTACTTCTTATTCATGGAGGCCATGCAGCAAGCCGGTGAAGCCTTGGGACTGGACAGCGAAACCGCCAAACAGCTCACCCTGCAAACCGCACTGGGCGCAGCTCGTATGGCGTTAGAAAGCTCTGATGATCCGGCCACTTTAAGAAAAAAGGTAACCTCACCGGGCGGCACTACGGAACAAGCAATCAATACATTCAATGAAGGCGAACTGTCTGCGCTGGTCGGCAAAGCGATGAAAGCGGCTGCGGATCGCTCTGAAGAACTGTCTGACATTCTGAGTAAATAGCAAACAAGCATGGCGCTAGATTTAGACCGGCTACACTCGTAACGCGTTCGCTTTTACTTTCATCAGTCATTGGCTTCGTAGCCACTTGTTTTTCACAGAAAGCGCCTTACTTTATAAAAATAAGGTGAAACATTGCAGCCAACAAATGGCTGCTATCTTTCGCCCGTTAAGGATCACTTGCCAGCGCGCCCAGAGATCAAATAAACTTGTTTGGCGATCCACCAGCAATGCACGTAAGATCAGATCATTTCTTAAATCCAAGATAAAAAAGGAAATTTCGTGGCAGGCCCATTCACAGAAGTCGCTTTATTGTTGATCAACACCTTTGTTAGCCTTTATGTATTGATTATTTTACTTCGCTTCCTTTTGCAAATGGCAAGAGCTGATTTTTACAACCCGGTTACTCAGTTCTTTGTAAAAGCCACCAACCCCTTGCTGGTTCCGCTGCGCAGAATCATTCCGGGACTGGGCGGCATCGACCTGTCCTCTTTGGTGCTGGCCTGGATTATCCAAACTGCAGGCATGGCCATTATTTTTACACTGCTTTACGGCGGCCAGTTCCCACCATTTTTATACCTGTTAGGCTGGGGTGTGCTTGCCATCATTCAGACTGTTCTGAATATTTATTTATTTTCAATCATCATCATTGTCATCCTAAGCTGGGTAGCGCCTCAAAGTTACAACCCAGCCGTATTGATGCTGAACCAGTTAACCGGACCACTGTTAAGTAAAATCCGAAAAGTCATGCCAGACATGGGCATGCTGGACTTATCCCCGCTGATTGCATTGCTCGCTATTCAGGTGATTGAAATTTTCATGAGACACCTTGCCGCCAGCATTTCGTTACCCTCGCAATTAGTTCTGGGCCTGTAACGCCAACGATTCAAATAAGCGCCATTGCTCAAGTAAAAGGTGACGCCACCAGAACAACCAGAGTGATGAACAGCCTGCTTGCTCATCACTCTGGTTGATTTTCAAATAACCGATTTCATACTTATATCCGACACATTTCGGCCTCACATCCCAGGCAAACCGGTCTCAAACAACAAAACACAGGGTCATCAGGCCTTTTCCCGTTCTAAATCTCGGATTAACGGTCAAATTTTCAGACTGAGTGATTTCCGTACTATTGCGCTCGACCGCTTGTCAGCCCATACTTAGAAGTTATGACTCAGAAATTCGTCAAATACCTATAAATAACTATTATATAAAGCTAGCAGAAGTAGACCGGAGTTCGTTTCAATGAAAGAAAGTGAACTATCATCACAAGTCGGTGCACATTGGGCTTGGAAGCAATCATTGGTAGAAAGCATTTGCCGATATGAAGAATGGCTCAAGAAAAATCAGTTACTGACTGAAGAAGCGAATTCTCGTCTGCAAGAAACCATCCATACCCTCGGAAATGAAGACACCCTCATTGCCTTTGTCGGTGAGTTTTCACGAGGTAAAACCGAATTAATCAACGCCTTGTTTTTTGCGGATTACGATCAACGTATTCTTCCGTCAAAAGCCGGCCGGACCACCATGTGTCCGACCGAAATTTTTTACGACCGACAAGATCAGCGTTGTTACATCAAACTCTTGCCGATTGAAACACGTCAAGCCGACACCAGCATGAAAGAGCTGAACGAATTGGGCGACTGGTGGCACGAAGTTGAAATTGACCCTTCTAAGCCAGAGACCATGGCAGAAGCATTAAAGCAAGTGTCCAAGGTAAAAAGCGTTCCGCCCAAACAAGCGGAAGAGCTGGGCTTTGACCCGCACCATTTAGAAAAGTGTGCTGAAGCTCCGGGCTTAGTGATTATCCCTTGCTGGCGCCACGCCATCATCAGTATTGAGCACCCGCTGTTGCAACAAGGCTTACGAATTCTGGACACCCCCGGATTAAACGCTTTGGGCTCAGAACCTGAGCTGACCTTAAACATGCTGCCTAAAGCCCAGGCTGTGGTTTTTGTGTTGGCGGCCGACACCGGCGTCACCGCCAGCGATATGGAGGTATGGGAAAGTCATATTGGCGCCCTCCCGCAATCCCGCTATTTGGTGAAATACGCGGTAATGAATAAAATCGACTCACTATGGGATGACATTGACGGGCCTGACGTAGTCACTCATTCAATCGAGCAGGTTCATCGCAATACCGCCCGAATTCTTGATCTGTCGCCCGAAGACATCATGCCGCTATCTGCCAAAAAAGGGCTGGTTGCGAAAGTACGGAAAGACTCCGACTTACTCAAGAAGAGTGGTTTGTTATCACTTGAGAATGCCTTGGCAAAACGCTTATTAAGCACTCGCGAACACATCATTAAAAACAAGCTGTTAAAAGACATCACCACCATGGCATTGGCCAGCCGAGCCACGGTATCCGGTCGCTATCAAATGCTACACGACCAACTCGACATACTTGCTAAGGCCACCGATTCTGCGAAAGAAATTAATCGCATGAACGAGAACCTCAGGCACGAATACGCCATCTACCAGAAAAAGCTACTGACCATTAAATCCAGTAAAAATCTGGTCAAACAACAATGGAAAGTGCTCAACGATAAAACCTCAGCCAAACAGCTGAACACCGCCATTTTTGAAGCGCATCATAAGCTCAGAAGCAGCTGGAGCACATTAGGCATGGGCCGGGCTATTGAACGATTCTTCTTGCACATTTCCAATGAATTGCATCACTTTCATAAAGAATCGGAATTGGCCAATAAGATGCTGCACGGCATCTATGGTCGTTTCGAGCAATCCGGCGACCCGATTAAATCACCTGAAATTGACTCCGAACGATATATAAAACGGCTGGACGAACTTCATATTCAGGCGGATAAATTCCGAACTCAGCTGAAAACGATTCTGACCGAGCAAAACATTGTAGTAAAACGTTTTGTCGGCACCTTGGTGAATCAGGTCAAAGACCTGCACGCGGATCTCAGAAATGAAGTTAATCACTGGCCAAATGAAGCCATTCGTCCACTCATTCAAAATACGTTTGAACACAAACGCATTCTTGAACAACAAATGATGCGCCTCAAAGAGCTGGTGCAAACAGGCAAAACCAGACAACAACAAAAAGTCATTACCGAAAAAATGATGGCCGAATTTGAAGAAAACATTCGCACCATCGATGAAATTTGTCGGGACATGCAGTTACCAAGCTCATCCAGGAATAAGGTCATCGATCTGGAGCATGCCAAGCAAAACCGAAAGAAAGCGGTCTAACTGATTGATCCAACTTAGCTAAGGCTTGGTTTTTTATTGAATAGGGCAGTCTCAGCGTTTAGACTGCCCTTTTTGTATCCCGCTTCTTAAAGAGTTAGATCTAAGTTCTTATGCCAGCCCAAATTCCAGAGAATTCTGTAGGTATTGTTGAACCTCAAGTGCATCAATTCGACGAACCGCTAAAACTGCGGTCTGAACAAGTGTTGCCGAATTACCAGCTGATGGTTGAAACTTACGGCACTTTAAATCAGGACGCCTCCAACGCAGTCCTGATTTGTCATGCATTAAGTGGTGATCACCACGCCGCCGGCTACCACGCTCCCGAGGACAAAAAACCGGGATGGTGGGACAGCGCCATTGGCCCGAATAAGCCGATCGACACCAATAAATTTTTTGTGGTTTCGTTAAATAATTTAGGCGGTTGCGCAGGCAGTACCGGTCCAACTTCAATCAACCCTGAAACGGGCAAAGTCTACGGTTCCGATTTTCCGATCATGTGCGTCAGGGACTGGGTAAACAGCCAGGCCCGGCTGGCAGATCGATTAGGCATTCAAAAGTGGGCCGCTGTGGTCGGCGGCAGTTTGGGTGGCATGCAGGCGTTGCGCTGGTCCATTCAGTATCCGGAACGCGTGGCCAACTGCGTAGTGATAGCTTCCGCACCAAAACTCACCACCCAGAACATCGCGTTTAATGAAGTGGCACGTCAGGCCATTATCAAAGACCCGGAGTTTCATGATGGCCACTACCTCGAAAAGAACACCATTCCGAAAGGCGGATTAACCCAGGCCAGAATGCTTGGTCACATCACCTACCTTTCTGATGATGGCATGGCATTAAAGTTTGGCCGCGACCTCAAAACCGGGAAATTAAACTTCAATTTTGATTCTGAATTCGAAATTGAAAGCTATTTAAGATATCAGGGTGAGCGTTTTTCAAACCAGTTTGATGCCAATACTTACTTGTTGATGACCAAAGCCCTGGACTACTTTGACCCAGCGGCGGCGTTTGATAACGAGTTGTCTGAGTGCTTCAAATCGGCTCAATGCAAGTTCATGGTAATGTCGTTCAGCAGCGACTGGCGCTTTTCACCGAAACGATCCGAAGAAATAGTCAATGCCCTGATGGAAGCCGACAAAGACGTCAGTTACGTTGAGATCGAGTCCGACAAAGGCCACGACGCCTTTTTATTGCCAATTCCAAGGTACATGCAGGTATTTGATGCCTTCATGCAGCAAGTGGCGCTCACTCAAGGGATTAACTGAGGATACGTTGAATGACAGACAAGAATTTACGCGCTGACCTTGAAATTATCGCGAACTGGATTTCCCCCGATCAACAAGTACTGGATCTGGGGTGTGGTCAGGGCGAGCTGTTAAGCCATCTGATGACCACCAAAAAAATTAAAGGTTATGGCCTCGAAATTGAAGAAGACGCCATCACTGAATGCATTAAAAAAGGCATTAATGTGGTTCAGCAAAACCTGGATGATGGTTTAAGCAATTTCGAAGACCACAGCGTTGACACCATAGTGATGACTCAAGCCCTGCAGGCGGTGAAACGACCGGATTTACTGCTGGATGAAATGTTGCGTGTTGGCAACGAAGCCATTATTACATTCCCCAATTTCGGCCACTGGAGCTGCCGGGCGTACTTAATGTTTAAAGGCAGAATGCCGATGTCAGATACCTTACCCTTCAGTTGGTACGACACGCCAAATATTCACCTATGTACTTTTAAAGACTTTGAAGCCCTCTGCTATGATAAAGAGATCAAAGTTTTGAATCGAACGGTGGTTGATAACGACCTCAAAGATAATTGGGCCATTCGCCTCTGGCCGAACTTGCTCGGCCAGGTCGCTATCTATCACATTAAAAAGCGTTAGGAGTCCGTCATGAAGCAGTATCAGCACACCCCCTCACTCTTTCGCACCCTCATGGGCCTGATGATGACGGCCCTGGCCACATTGGCCTGGGCAGAGCAAAAACAAACGTTTGGCGACTACGAAGTACACTACAGTGCATTCAACAGCTCATTTCTGCAACCGGACGTGGCCAAATCCTACGATATTCAGCGCAGTAAATATCGGGGTTTGGTCAACATCACAGTGTTAAAAAAACAACCCGATGGCAGCCAAAAGCCTGTTCGCGCAGTCATTCAAGGAAAGATCAGAAACTTAATTGAGCAAGTTAATCGTCTGGATTTCCGTCCGGTCATCGAACAGAATGCAATCTATCATATTGCAGAATTTAAGATCGCCAGTCAGGACACCTTAACGTTTAATCTGGAGATTCAGCCAGACCCGAACCAACCTGGGTTTACGCTTACCTTCAGACAAGCGGTTTATCCTGACTAGCGACCCCGGCCGATTACCTCAAAGTAACAGCGCGAATGAGTGAGCCAGCCCACAGCCCAGACTCGCAAAGCCGCCTGTTGCCAACCATGCAACACACCGAAAGCACAAAAAGGAACGTTTGAATGCGCCAAACCATCGTTCTGGCCAGTAACAATCAGGGAAAGATCAAAGAGCTGACCCGAATTCTGGCAGACCTGAATGTTGAAATCCTGCCAATGAACCATTTCAACATTCCTTCGCCAGAAGAAACGGCCTGCACCTTTGTAGAAAATGCGCTTTTAAAAGTCAGACACGTCGCTCAACTAACCGGTTTACCGGCCTTAGCCGACGACTCTGGTTTGTCTGTGGATGCCTTAAACGGTGCACCAGGCGTGTATTCGGCCCGATACGCAGGGGAAAATGCCTCGGATCAGGAAAATTACCAGAAATTGCTCCACGATATGAGCAACCATCCGGACAACCGCAGCGCTCATTTCCATTGCCTGCTGGCCTTTGTCCGAGACCCTCAAGACCCAACCCCCATCATCTGCGACGGAGTATGGCACGGCAGGCTTTTGGCCGAACCTCAAGGCAGTAACGGTTTTGGTTATGACCCTGTTTTCTGGTGCCCGGAGCTGAAGACCAGTTCTGCCAACCTATCTCCGGAACAAAAAAACCAAGTCAGCCACCGGGCCAAAGCCCTGGCCGAGTTTAAAGCGCGCTATCAACAGCTTTACGGCCAATAGCTTTCCAACAAAAACCGTCGATCGAGACGGTTTTAGATCATTGGCTGCCACCAAAAAAGTCGACACAACGTTTAAGCTGACTGGTTTGATATCGATCCAGCTCGGCAAACTGCAAACCGTAGATATTGCGTCCATGTTCCGTAATGATTTTCCGGGCCACCTGAGCGACCAAACATACCGGCTCCTGTTGATTGTAATCTTCCAGTTTATTGCTCGGCATTCTCATTTGGAGTTCAATCTGTTGCCCTTCCTGAAGCTCTGTCGCCACTGAAACCCGCATCCCCGATAAACTGACATCCTGACAAAAACCATCGGTAAGCTGGTTATTACTGTTAATTTGGACCAATAGATTGCTACTGGCTCTTGGATGCTGACGGCGATCATCCTCACTGGACGAAGCCTCCAGATCAGCCACATTTAAGAAACTGAAGCCCTCAAGCATCGCCGACATTTTATTGGTCAACTCATATAACGACTCACCGATGTTCGCAGTGTTGGATACCTTGGAGGTATTTTGCTGCAAGCCGCCCAATAGTTTATCCATGGCCAATTCAAGGCTGGTAAAGGTTTTCAATTGGCGATCACTGTGCCCTTCGATTTCTTCCGCTTGTTCAGCCGCAGATAACGCAGCCGTTTCCATCTCTGCAATTTGTTGAGCGGTGTCTTCTGCAGAAACGGTATTATTTCTAACTCGGGTGGCGACCTTCGCCATGGTCTTAGTGACATCGGTTACTTGTTCAGAAAACGCTTCAATGATCTGATTAATCTCACCGGACGAGTTCGTTGTTTTTTCTGCTAACGCACGCACCTCATCAGCAACGACAGCAAAACCCCGGCCCTGTTCACCGGCTCTTGCCGCCTCAATTGCAGCATTTAATGCTAATAAATTAGTCTGTTCAGCAATCTCCCGGATACCGCCGACGATTTTAGTAATTTGATCTGCTGACTGATCCAGCTGTTGCACTTTATCTGACGCTTGCTCCACTTCACTGCTGACATGCGTCAGCTCCTGAATATTATCGCGCAGGTTTTTAACCCCAAGTACGGCCGAGTCCTTAGCGATTGTAGCTCTCTGATGGGATTGACGTGCAATGGACTCAACGTCCTCTGAAATCTGGTGCAGATCCTTAATGACTTGCGCCACATCTTCAAAATGACCGTTTTCCTTTTCACCAATTTCTGCAATTTCCTGGGAGACCAGGGCTATTTGATAAGCCGATTGTTTCATGTGTGAAGAACTGGCATCCACACTCGATAACACTTCGTTGAGCTTGCTCAGCATCGCATTAAAGTGACGAACCAATGTGCCAATTTCATCTTCAGCGCGTGTTTCAATGGTTTGGGTTAAATCGCCTTTGCCAACCGCCTTTAAGCTCTCAATAAGCTCCAGAAGCGGTCGCACAAAGATGCTGGCAACGATCCCGATCACAGCAAATTGAATGGTGAACTCAATGCCTGATTCCCAAACGGAGTTAAAAATGTAGGTTTCTTTCTGTACTACCAGCGCATCAATTAAGTCTTGTGGGGCCAAGAACTCCTCGGCTGTATTAATTGCTTTATCCAGTTCTTTGGTCGCCAGCCAACGATTGAACAAGGTAGTAAACATAGTTACGACAAAAAAGCCGAGTTGTAATTTCCAACGAATACTTAAACGAGAATACCATGCCATTTTGTTATTATCCGGCCACTTATTTTTTTGTTAAAATACCAAACCTCAAACCGGGCTATTGATATTTAAATTGAAGAAATAGCAAACCTTCCTTATCGGCCTTTCACCTGAAATCTTAACCAACCAGAAAGTATCTTTATAGATAAAGTCGGTTAACATCAGTAATTTTCGGAATCAAACGTTACAATAAAATCCTATGAATCTGCCTCCCCTTAGTCTTTATATACATACACCCTGGTGCATCCGTAAGTGCCCGTACTGTGACTTTAATTCACACCAAACCACCAAGGAAGCCATACCGGAACAAGCGTATTTGGAGCAGCTGATCAAAGATTTAAAGGCCGACAAGGCGTGGGCGCAAAACCGACCCATCGAGTCGGTATTCATTGGAGGAGGCACCCCCAGTTTATTAAGCGGACGTTTCTATCAAACACTGTTTGAACAACTTAACCAACATTTAAGCTTCCGCACAGACGCAGAAATCACTATGGAAGCAAACCCCGGTGCTATCGAGGCAAGTCGCTTCAGCGAGTACCGCTCAGCAGGCATCAACCGGTTATCATTAGGGGTTCAGAGCTTTCAGGACGACAAGCTGACTGCTTTGGGAAGAATACATTCCGCCACCAATGCCATAACAGCTGTGGATGTGCTCAGAAGCGCCGGTTTCGACAACTTCAATATTGATTTAATGCACGGCTTGCCGAATCAAACCATTGAAGACGCCTGTTTCGATTTAGAAACCGCAATCAAGCTCAAACCCAGCCATTTATCCTGGTACCAGCTGACCATTGAACCCAACACCGAATTCTTCAG
Source organism: Litoribacillus peritrichatus (assembly GCF_039537985.1). Classification (NCBI taxonomy): domain Bacteria; kingdom Pseudomonadati; phylum Pseudomonadota; class Gammaproteobacteria; order Oceanospirillales; family Oceanospirillaceae; genus Litoribacillus; species Litoribacillus peritrichatus. Next base: position 525,175 of record NZ_BAABBN010000007.1, on the reverse strand, counting down.
CAAGCCACCTCCTTTGCCGGAAGAAGATGCCCTTTGCGACATTATTGATGAAGGACAGCGACTCATTGCCAATGCAGGATTTCAGCAATACGAAGTATCCGCTTACGCCCAACCCGGCAAACAAAGCCGCCATAATACCAATTACTGGCAGTTTGGTGACTACCTTGCGCTGGGAGCCGGAGCGCACGGAAAAATCACACTCGCAAATGGCGAATTGTTTCGCTATCGCAAAGTCAGGCAGCCCAATCATTATCTGGACACCCGTCGTCTATCTTTGACTGCATCCGTTGATCCAATCCACCAGGAAGACATTCCTTTGGAGTTTTTAATGAATACCTTGCGTCTCACTCAAGGTTTTGAAGAAAGCTTATTAGAAAGTACGACGGGCCTGCCATTAAGTACTATCAGCGCTCCGTTGGACAGAGCCATAAAGGAAGGATTACTGGAAAAGGTCGACACCAAAATACGCCCCACCTTGAAGGGGCGTATGTATCTGAATGAACTGCTCGAGCGGTTTCTAAGCTGACAACTTACTCAACACGTTCGAACATCAAGTCCCAAACACCATGACCCAGACGTTCACCGCGCTGTTCAAACTTGGTCAAGGGACGGCTTTCCGGGCGAGGAACATAGCCTCCTTCACCGGCAATATTTTTAAAACCTTCGGCAGCGGACATCACTTCCATCATGTGTTCTGCGTAAGGTTCCCAGTCGGTAGCCATATGCCAAATGCCACCGACAACTAATTTACTGCGCACTTGCTGAACAAATTCAGGCTGAACGATTCTGCGTTTGTTATGGCGTTTTTTATGCCACGGATCAGGAAAAAACAACTGCATACGGTCAATGGCTCCGTCTGGGATGCAGTCCTGAAAGACTTCCACCGCATCATGACAATAAGCACGCAAATTGGTTAACTCTTTCGTCACCACACCGTTAATCAAGCGTCCAACGCCGGGCTCATGCACTTCGATACCAATAAAATCTTTTTCTGGCGCTTTCTCCGCCATCTCAACCAAAGAATCACCGTTACCAAACCCCACTTCCAGCACCAACGGTGCCTTACGGCCAAATACCGTTTCTATGTCCAGCATGCCCTGCTGATGCGTCAGCCCTAACTCTGACCAATGCTCTTCCATGGCGCGTTGCTGCCCTTCGGTCATACGACCCGTTCGCTTTACAAAACTACGAATAGAGCGCTTATGCTCAACAGAATCTGACATTCAATACACCAATAAATTAACTAAGTTGATATGTTTATTTTTCACCACCGACGTCCACCGATGATTTTGAAATTCTCAATCCTGCTGCCGCCAAGCATCCCCAACCAATGAGCAATGCCACACCGCCAATCGGGGTAATCGCCCCCACAGGCTTCACTCCGGTCACCGCCAGTGTGTACAAACTGCCGGAAAACAAGATGATTCCCACCAAAAACGAACAGGCAGCCGCTTTCAATATCTTCAACGTCTGATAACGGGTCATCAACACCGCCACCAACGCCAAAACAATACTGTGCGTAAGGTGATAATGCGCTGCCGTTTGATAAACCGCCACATACTCAGGTGTTAACAGCGTTTTCAAGGCATGTGCCCCAAACGCCCCCATCGACACCGCCAGAAACCCACTGATCGCCGAAATCATCAAATAATTCATGGAAACGCATGCCTGTTCCGATTCAGTGGTGCGCATTATAAGGGGCGAACCCCCGAAGACAAATAGCAGGCATAAAAAAACCGCTCAACAGAGCGGTTTTCATTGCATTGTCGGATCAGAGTGGTAACAAAAGCATTAAGCCGCTTGCTCCATCGCTGATTTAATTTTCTTCATTGCATTTTTCTCAAGCTGTCGAATACGCTCAGCAGAAACGTCGTATTTTTCAGCCAGGTCATGCAAAGTCGCTTTTTCTTCGTTCAACCAACGCTGCATCAAAATATCCTGACTGCGCTCATCCAGTTGTACCAGAGCCTCATGCAAACGGTTTGTGGCGTTCTCTGCCCAATTCGAATGCTCCAGTAAAGCAGCCGGGTCTGCACTTTTGTCTTCCAGAAAATAAACCGGTGCGTTTGGTGCCGACTCATCGTCTGCATCAACAGGCGCATCAAAAGAAGTATCTACCGAAGATAAGCGACCTTCCATTTCGCGCACCACCCGAGGTTCAACCCCCATGTCTTTGGCGACCGCATCAACTTCTTTGTTCGTGAACCACGACAGGCTCTTTTTAGCACTGCGTAAATTAAAGAACATCTTACGCTGCGCCTTAGTGGTCGCAATTTTAACAATGCGCCAGTTCTTTAGAATAAATTCATGAATTTCGGCTTTGATCCAGTGCACCGCAAAAGAAACAAGGCGAACACCCACGGTTGGGTCGAATCGCTTGACGGCCTTCATCAGACCTACGTTGCCTTCCTGAATCAAATCAGCCTGCGACAAACCATATCCAGAATAGCTTCTTGCTATATGCACAACAAAACGCAAGTGCGACATAACCAATTGACGCGCGGCTTCCAGATCGTTTTCATAATGTAGACGTTCAGCTAACTTGCGCTCTTCTTCGATTGTTAAAACCGGAATTGCACTCACCGAGGAAATATAGGCTTCCAGGTTGGCACCCGGTGTCGTTATATCTACGGCTTGTAACTGTGTATTCATATAATTCCCACATTTGTTAATGTCTATCGATTGGACTTAACTGTCAGAAAAAAGTTCCAAGGGTAATTTCCGTTCACCAATGATGATCCAATCAGCAATTAATATAACCGTTTTGGTTTCTTATTCAAGCACAGAGGATCAAATTTAGTTTATTCCGGCTCTATTTCTCCAAGATGACGATAAACAGCCAGCCAAGCCCCTAACACGGAGATCAGAACAGAGAAACTGAACAACCCGAGAAGATCGGAGAAGCCAAAATAAACCACATCAATGTCGGACGAATATAAAAATAATAAATCACTGACGATGGGCGATAACCAGACGCTGATCAAGATCAAACAAACGGAGGCAATCACTGCACCCAAAACACCATACCAGAAGCCGCTATAGAGGAAAGGCAAGCGAATGAAACTGTCTGTTCCACCAACCAACTTAATCACTACAATTTCCTGCCGGCGGTTTTCAATTTCCAGACGTATTGAGTTACTGATTGCAAGCACGGCGGCCAAAGCCAGCAGGAACCCCACCAACCAAGCAAAACGTTCCGCAAGACTGACATAATTCAATAACCGCTCAACCCACTGCAAATCCACGGCAACATCTTCAACCCCGTCAATGGCTTTGAGCTTTAACGCCAGTTGATTCAATGCAAATTGAGGGTTTTCGAGATGCTCTGCCAGCGGCACCACCTCAATGACGGCCGGTAATGGATTCTGATCGAACAGAGACAATAAATCGGAACCGGCAAATGATTTAAAATCGGCCAACCCCTGATCCGGAGTAATTAATTCCTGACTTGATACCCCGGGCATTTGCTGGATTTCACGTTCAACCCCAGCGACACTTGCGTCACTCAAACCAACGTCCAGATACACCGACACGGACAACTGATTTTGCCAACCCGCAGACAAGACCTGAAGATTGGACACCACCAGCAGCAATAACATGGGAAGGGTCAGCGAGACAGCCACCAATGATGAGGTCATCAGGCTGGCCAGCTTAGTTAACCGGATTCGGGTAAGACTGGATTGAATGCAATCCCGGTGATGTTTCAGTAACCCCGAAGCATTCGACGCGTTTGCGGATTTAAGCGACTTCTGCTTCGGCTTTTTAGGGCGTTTGGTTTTCTCTGAGGTTGCATTTTTAGTCGCTTTACGCGGTTGCGAGCCACCTTTTAAGGTAGCCCCCTTACGAACCGCACCGGATTTAGGCGAAGGCTGCTTTGGCTTTGAATCTCTGATCATAACATCACCCGAAACTGACCAATTCACCCGACGCTAAGGTCATGACCGGCAAAGACATGGACTGAATCAGCTCGTGGTCGTGGCTGGCAATCAAAACCGTCACACCCACTTGTTGGAAATCACGAAATAAGTTCATGATTTCTTCCGAAAGCTCAGGGTCCAAGTTACCGGTCGGTTCATCGGCAAGTAACAACGCTGGTTTATTGACCACCGCTCGGGCAATCCCAATCCGTTGTTGCTCACCGGTAGACAGCGCGATCGGGTTCGATTTTTCTTTATGAAGTAAGCCCACTTTATCCAAAGCAGCGCGCACTCGCTTACCGATTTCCAGCTCATTACTGCCGCTGATTCGCATCGGCAATGCGACATTTTCAAACACGGAGCGATCAAACAGCAACTGATGATTTTGAAACACCACGCCAATATGGCGACGGTAAAAAGGGATGTCCTTCCGGTCCAGTTGCGCGATGTTTTGACCGGCGATCATCACATTGCCGACGGTCGGGGTTTCCATGCGCATGATCAGTTTCAGCAACGTACTTTTGCCGGCACCGGAGTGGCCCGTCAAAAATGCCATATCGCCCCGGTTAATATGAAAGGAAACATTACTCAATGCTTCCTGCCCGGAGTCGTATCGCTTTGTAACCTGCTCGAATTTAATCATCGGTAAGCGTTATCTAAATTTCCAAGTCTTCAAATAAAGCTTCAACAAAGTCTTCAGAACGGAATGGACGCAAGTCATCAATCTGCTCACCCACCCCAATGAACCGGATAGGCAAACCCAGTTGCTTGGCAATGGCGAAAATGACGCCGCCTTTGGCGGTGCCGTCCAGTTTAGTCAGCGCAATCCCGGTCACACCCACAGCTTTTCTGAAGTGTTCCGCCTGACTCAGCGCATTTTGACCGGTGGCAGCATCCAAGACCAATAAAACCTCATGCGGTGCAGTAACATCCAGCTTTTGCATCACACGCACAACTTTCGAGAGTTCTTCCATCAGGTTGCTCTTGTTATGAAGACGACCTGCTGTGTCTGCAATAATAATGTCGGTATTACGTGCTTTCGCAGCCTGCACTGCATCAAAAATAACCGAAGCGCTGTCAGCCCCAGTGTGCTGTGCAATTACAGGCACATCGTTACGTTCGCCCCATACTTGAAGCTGCTCAACCGCAGCGGCACGGAATGTATCACCGGCGGCCAACATCACACTCTTGCCTTGCTGCTGATAGAATTTTGCCATTTTGCCAATGGTCGTGGTTTTACCCACCCCGTTGACGCCAACCACCAACAGAACAAACGGCCCTTCTTTGACAGAATCAACATCCAACGGTGTCTGACAAGGCTCAAGAATGTTCGTCAATTCTTGTTGAAGCGCGCTCACCAGCGCCTGACCATCGGCCATTTCCTGACGTTCAACGCGCTGTTCAAGGTTGCCAATCACCTGGCGAGTCGCATCGACCCCCACATCCGACACCACCAGCTGCATTTCAAGATCTTCAAACAATTCGTCATCGATTTCACGACGACCCAACAACAGGGTTCCAAAGCCGCTCGACATGGCCTGACGTGTTTTAGACAACCCCGATTTCATTCGACTTAGAAAACGTTTCTTTTCTGCCCCTGCATCCGACACCTCGGTTGGCTCTGCAGCACCGATCTGGCTCTTTTCTGCAGCCGTCGACTCTGATGATTGTTCGGCTGTGTTTTCTGACTTTTTGAAACGGCTAAAAAAACCTTTCTTGCTTTGCTCTTCGGTCATTCAAATCTTCTCAATCAACATACACCAACCCGATCGAAAACTCAGGCGGAATCAAAGGAACTATCCTAACATGACAGAAGCAATATGTAATATTATTCGATAGAATTGCCTGAAAGCACTCTCCCTTTTACTCAAAAGAAATACATCGAAGCTTATGAGCAATCAATGGCCGGAACCCAAACGTTCTAAACCCAAATCCATGTTTCATTTGACGCCAAAACAACTTTGGTTGGTTATAATCGTTCTTTTTCCGCTGATATGGTTTTTACATACGCTATAACAGTACCCACTTTGTATTTCTGATTCGTTGTTAAGTGAAAGTTCATGGCCCCAAGAAAACCCCACAATAAAGCCCCAAAACGCAATACAAAAGATACCGTCAAAAAACCCTCCGAGTTACGAATCATTGGTGGCGAATGGCGCAGCAGGAAAGTGGCGTTTTATCCGGCAGAAGGCCTGAGGCCCACTTTAGACCGGGTTCGTGAAACCGCATTTAACTGGTTGCAACCATACATCGAAGGGGCCACTTGTCTTGACCTGTTTGCCGGAAGCGGGGCCTTAACTTTTGAGGCGTTATCCCGCCACGCCAAAAAAGTACATATCAACGAACTGAACGTTCAGGTTCGAAATACCTTGGCAGACCAACTGAACCTATTAAAGTGCGACTCAGCAAGGTATCAACTGACAGGGTTTGATGGCACTCAACCACAATTAAGTGATCGCTTTGATGTAATCTTTCTCGATCCCCCGTTCCGAAAAGGTCTGCTGGAGGACTGCTGCTCGGCGTTGAACAAGCTGGATATATTCAAACACCACTGTGTGATTTACATTGAATCCGAATGCACTCTGGAATCATTAGCCTTACCCGACAGCTGGCATGTGTTAAAACAAAAAAAAGCAGGTCAGACACATTATGGCCTGATAGAGCGGGTTTCAGGCGACTGAGATCCGAAGCTCAGCACCGCCTGCTTACCTACTATTAACCTCCTTGCTTACTACTGTTAGCCCCCTTAATAGCTTACTTGCCTGGGTCATTATTGTCGGACTGAAATAAGTCAAAATACCTTAACATGGCTCGTGCGCTGTCTTGCTCATCCAACATCGCCATGACGTTTGCTATCACTTCGATGGTCGAGCACCCGCCCTCAGCCTGACCTTTTCTGAGCTGATAACGAAAGCCAGGCAACACTTCTGGCAGAGTCTCAGGCAACGACCAAACGTCCAGGCTTTGTAACCAAGGGCTTTGACGGTACATTTTTTTCGCCTGTTGCCAGGTCGCATCGAGAACAACCACGGGCTGGTCACGCCATTGCTCACAATACGACTCAGACACAAACGTCGTTTCAGCCGTAAACGCTTTTGGAAACAGTAACACCGGAGACTTATCTTTTAAGACTTCTGACTGATATACGACGTGCTCTTGTTTACGTTGCCAGTATTGAACCGAAACCTGCTCTCCCAGTATTTTTTTTGCATGAAAACCGCTGTTGTTACGTTTCTTCGCCTCAGATGAGTGCGTCAGCAACAGCCAATGCTTCGATGTCTTGCAATTTGGCCGAAATTTACAGATACAATTTCCGAGCAATAACCTGCAACCCGAACAATAAACCATCATTTGAGGCATTTCTGATCCCGTTTCATCGTCATTTACCTTGCCTTTCGCTTTGAAATCACTACATTATAGGGATTGTCATACGTTGCAGAAGAGACGAATCTGCTACATGCACTAAAAAATATAAAGAATGACAAGAATAATTGGTTCTCTTTTTGCTAACTATTAAGTCAGAAATTGAACCTTAAAAACAAAACGGGAAAATGACCTTAACAGGGAGACACACACTGTGAGAAAAATTCTTTCAACAGCAATCGTTTCAACTTCTATGCTGGTTGCGGCTACTGCTCAAGCAGGCACTTTAGCGGACGTAAAATCAAAAGGCTTTATGAACTGTGGCGTAAGTACAGGTCTTCCTGGCTTTTCAAACACGGACGACAAAGGCGAGTGGAAAGGCATCGACGTTGATACCTGTAAAGCGGTAGCTGCTGCAGTTTTCGGCGATGCATCAAAAGTTAAATACGTTCCCTTGACTGCAAAAGAGCGATTCACCGCATTGCAATCCGGTGAAGTTGACCTACTGAGCAGAAACACAACCTGGACTTTAACCCGTGATACCGGTTTGGGTCTGAACTTCGCCGGTGTTAATTATTACGACGGTCAGGGTTTCATGGTCAGCAAGAAAATCGGTGTTAAAAGTGCGTTGGAACTGGACGGAGCAACCGTGTGTGTTCAGGCGGGCACCACCACCGAGCTTAACTTAGCGGACTACTTCCGTGCCAACAAGATGTCTTACAAGCCAATCACGTTTGATACCTCAGACCAAACGGCAAGTGCGTTCGACAACGGCCGTTGTGACGTATTAACCAGTGACCAGTCTCAGCTGTACGCACTGCGCATTAAACTGAAAAACCCAAGCGATGCAGAAGTATTACCAGAAGTCATTTCAAAAGAACCTTTGGGCCCTGTGGTTCGCCAGGGCGATGACGAGTGGTTCAACGTAGCTAAGTGGTCGTTGAATGCCATGATCACGGCAGAAGAATTGGGTGTATCCCAGGCTAACGTTGACGACATGACCAAATCCACCAACCCGAACATTCAGCGTCTTTTGGGTGTTACCGGTGAACTGGGCACGAAACTGAAACTGAACAACGATTGGGCTTATAAAATCGTGAAACAAGTGGGCAACTACGGCGAGTCCTTTGAACGTAACGTAGGGACAGGCTCCCCACTGAAAATCCAACGAGGCATCAACGCTCTTTGGAACAAAGGTGGCTTCCTTTACGCTCCGCCAATCCGCTAAAACTCTGACACGACGGGTCCCTTTATGGGGCCCGTTTTTATTTCACTTTTAGCAACACAGTAGTTTCTTATGACAACTCCACAAAAAGACTCTAGTAAGATTTGGAATGACCCTGTCTTTCGCGGTCGAGTATTTCAAGGCGTTGTGCTCGCAGCAATCATTGCTTTCTTTGCGTTCATCATTAACAACACCTTAAACAATCTGGAAGTTCGCGGAATTTCTACCGGCTTTGGTTTTTTGAACCAGGAAGCCGGCTTTGGCATCATCCAGTCTCTGATCGAATACAACGAGACCCATACTTATGGCCGAACTTTCGTTGTTGGTATTCTTAATACGTTATTGGTTTCTCTGGTCGGGATATTTTTTGCGACCATCTTAGGCTTTCTGATGGGAATTGGCCGGCTATCAAACAACTGGTTAATCTCAAAACTGGCTGCCATCTACATTGAAACCTTCCGAAACATTCCACTGCTTCTTCAAATTTTCTTCTGGTATTTTGCCGTCCTTGGCGTCATGCCTCACCCCCGTGAAAGCATGTCCTGGGGAGAGCTGGTCTTCTTAAACGTGCGAGGCCTATACATTCCCAACCCTCAATTCAGTGACGGCATCGGCTATGTGCTCACCAGTATTTTCCTTACCTTCGTAGGCATTTGGTTTTTAAGACGCTGGGCTCATAAACGCCAGGATGATACAGGCCAGCAATTTCCGGTATTTTATACTGCGCTTGCAGCCCTGATTTTGATCCCGGGTATCGTTTACCTGTTATCAGGAACCACCACAACCTGGGACGTTCCTGCACTGAAAGGTTTTAACTTTAAAGGCGGCATCACCATCCTGCCAGAGTTCACAGCATTATTGCTGGCGTTGGTCATCTACACGGCGGCGTTCATTGCCGAAATCGTGCGAGCAGGCCTGCAATCGGTACCAAAAGGTCAACTTGAAGCATCACGGGCATTGGGTTTAAAGAATAACCAAATGTTGCGTTTGGTGGTCATTCCTCAGGCGATGCGGGTGATCATTCCACCTTTAACCAGCCAATATCTGAACCTGGTGAAAAACTCGTCACTGGCAACGGCGATTGGCTATCCGGATTTGGTCGCCATTTTTGCTGGCACCACACTCAACCAGTCAGGTCAGGCAATTGAGATCATCTTTATGGTGATGGCCGTTTATTTAACCATCAGTCTGGTCATTTCACTCATCATGAACATATACAACAAGCGCATGGCGCTGGTTGAACGATAGGAGGCGGCACATGTTAGAACCTATTCACTCACCGCCATTTACGAAGCACCCTATACGCTGGGCGCAGGTGAACTTATTCTCAAATTGGTTCAATAGCCTGCTCACCCTGCTGGTTGCTTACCTTTTGGTGTTATACGTGCCGGGCATGTTGGACTGGGCTTTTCTCAGCGCTGACTGGTCTGGTCAAACTAAAGACGACTGTTCTGGCGTCGGCGCTTGCTGGGTATTCATTGATGCCCGCATGAACCAGTTTATGTATGGTTTTTACCCCACAGAAGAACAATGGCGCGTCAACCTCGCATTCATAATTCTGCTGGCGCTGGTGATTCCTTTATTCATTGAAAAAACGCCACGTAAAGGCTGGATTATTGGTTTCTTACTGGTGGGTTATCCGGTCATCGCATTCTGGTTGTTTGGTGGCGACATCTTCGGCTTGATTCAGGTAGACACCGAGCAATGGGGCGGTTTAATGCTGACCCTGATTATTGCTACGGTTGGCATCATTGCGTCTCTGCCGATAGGCATCATCCTTGCCTTGGGCAGACGTTCCGAGATGCCGATCATCCGTTATATTTGCATCAGCTTTATTGAAGTCATGCGCGGTGTGCCTTTGATCACCATTTTATTCATGGCCTCGGTCATGCTGCCGTTGTTCATGCCTGAAGGCGTCACCTTCGATAAGCTGATGCGAGCCATGATTGGTATCACCTTGTTCCAGTCAGCGTACATGGCAGAAGTGATTCGTGGCGGCTTGCAGGCCATTCCGAAAGGCCAGTACGAAGCAGCCGACGCTTTAGGCTTGAATTACTTTCAGAAAATGGCGTTGGTGATTTTACCTCAAGCACTCAAATTGGTGATTCCTGGCATCGTAAATACCTTCATTGCCTTATTCAAAGACACCAGTCTGATCCTGATCATTGGTTTATTCGAACTGTCCGGCATCATGAAAGCGGCGTTGAACGATCCTGAGTGGCTCGGTTTTGCAACGGAAGGCTACTTGTTTGCTGCACTTATTTATTGGATGTTCTGCTTCAGCATGTCTCGTTACAGCCAGCACATTGAACAGAAGCTCCACACCGGGCATCGTTAACAGAATTTGTGAGAAACACTATGAATCAATCTCATATTAAAGACGAAATTGAAATTGAACTGAAAAATGTAAACAAGTGGTACGATGACTTTCACGTACTAAGAGACATCAACCTTCAGGTTCGCAAAGGTGAACGTATTGTCATCTGTGGCCCGTCAGGCTCCGGCAAGTCTACTATGATTCGCTGCCTGAACCGTCTGGAGTCGCACCAGAAAGGCGACATCACCATTGAAGGCACACCCCTGAACAATGACGTCAGAAACATCGATGCCATTCGTAAAGATGTAGGCATGGTGTTCCAGCACTTCAACTTGTTCCCGCACCTGACGGTTCTTGATAACTGCTGTCTGGCCCCTCAGTGGGTTAAGAAGCAGCCAAGAAAAGAGGCCGAAGCGACCGCAATGAAGTTTCTGGAACGCGTTAAGATTCCGGATCAGGCATTGAAGTACCCAGGCCAACTGTCCGGCGGTCAGCAACAGCGAGTGGCGATTGCACGAAGCCTGTGCATGAACCCAAACATCATGTTGTTCGATGAGCCCACGTCTGCGCTTGACCCTGAAATGATCAAAGAAGTATTGGACGTGATGGTGGAATTAGCCGACGAAGGCATGACCATGTTGTGCGTCACCCACGAAATGGGCTTCGCTAAAAAGGTGGCGGATCGTGTGATCTTTATGGATGCAGGCGAGATCATTGAAGAAAACAATCCACATGAATTCTTCGACAACCCTCAATCCGAACGTACTAAGCTGTTCTTAAGTCAGATTCTTCATAACTAAACCAAGCACACTTAGAGCAAAACGTTTAAAGCGTTCAGCATTCACAAAAAAGGCTTCATAACGAAGCCTTTTTTGCGGGTACCTATGAACAGACTTCAACTAAATCTCTGTCGACAGCGCTTCAATCTGATCAACTTTTTGGAACCCTCTCGGTAACTTATTACCACGACGGCCCCGCTCACCATGATAATGCTCAAGATCAGCGGCTTTAAGAGTCAGCGTGCGTTTTCCGGAGGTAATCATCAATGCATCGCTCTCAGCAAGTACCGCTAAAGACACCACCAGCTCTTCCCGGTCTTTTGCCCTGGCGGCAGGAATATTAATGATCTTATTTCCTTTGCCTTTACTTAACACAGGCAAATCAGCCAGTGGGAACACCAGCAGACGCCCCTCGTTGGTCACTGCAGCCAACAACCCCTGTTCTGTTGAGTCCGTTTCTAACACCGGCAGAATTTGAGCATTGGCAGGCAAGGTAATGGCCGCCTTACCGGACTTATTCTTGGTGAACAAATCGCCGAGTTTAGTAACAAAGCCATAACCGGCGTCACTCGCCAAAACCAAAAGCTGATCATCGCTGCCCATATAAGCGGCGGCAATGCCATCACTTGCATCCAGGTTGATTCGACCCGTGACAGGCTCACCCTGTCCCCTGGCTGAAGGCAGAGTATGTGCCGGAATCGAAAACGCCCGACCGGAAGAAGACAATAACGTCACTTGTTGATTACTTTTACCGCGAACCGCCAGATCAAATGCATCACCCGACTTATAGCTTAACCCTTCTGCGTCCACTTCATGGCCTTTGGCAGCACGAATCCAACCCTTTTTGGAAAGCACAACCGTTACCGGCTCGGATGTGGCCAAATCGGCTTCCGTCATCGCTTTGGCTTCTGAGCGAGCAACAATTGGTGAGCGTCGATCATCGCCGTAGGTTTCTGCGTCGGCCAACAATTCTTTCTTAATCAGATTACGCATACGGGCCGGTGATTTCAGGATTTTTTCAAGCACATCACGTTCTGCGCTCAACTCATCCTGCTCACCGCGAATCTTCATCTCCTCGAGCTTGGCCAAGTGACGAAGTTTCAATTCTAAAATGGCCTCGGCCTGAATGTCAGAAATCCCGAAGCGTTCCATCAGAACCGGCTTTGGTTTCTCTTCGGTACGAATGATTTCAATGACTTCATCAATGTTCAGAAAGGCAACCAACAAACCCTCAAGGATATGTAAGCGTTTATTAACCTTATCCAAACGATATTCAAGACGGCGGGTTACCGTCTGGCGGCGATACTCCAACCACTCGGTCAGAATTTCCTGAATATTACGAACCTTCGGCAGACCATTCAGGCCTACCATGTTCATGTTGACCCGATAGCTTTTCTCAAGGTCAGTGGTTGCAAACAGGTGCGCCATCAACTGCTCCACATCCACCCGATTAGAGCGGGGAACAATCACCAACCGAGTCGGATTTTCGTGATCCGACTCATCTCGTAAATCCGCCACCAAAGGCAATTTTTTGGCCTGCATCTGAGCCGCAATTTGCTCTAAAACCTTCGCACCGGACGTCTGATGTGGCAGCGCAGTCACAATCACATCACCGTCTTCTTCCAGATAGGTCGCGCGCATTTTGATCGAGCCACGGCCTTGTTCATACAACTTAATCAAATCCGCTTTCGGCGTAATGATTTCAGCGTCTGTAGGATAATCCGGACCCTGGATGTTTTCACAGACTTGCTCGACGGTTGTGTTCGGATCATCCAGCAACCGAATACAGGCACTGGTGACTTCACGCAAGTTATGAGGCGGAATGTCCGTTGACATCCCCACGGCAATCCCCATAGAACCGTTTAGCAACACATTCGGTAAGCGCGCAGGCAAAGTCGAAGGCTCTTCCAGGGTGCCATCAAAGTTAGGCACCATATCAACGGTACCTTGCCCCAGCTCCGACAACAAAACTTCCGAATACTTGGCCAGTTTTGATTCGGTATATCGCATGGCCGCAAACGATTTAGGATCGTCTGCTGAGCCCCAGTTACCCTGACCGTCCACCAGCGGATAACGATAAGAAAACGGTTGCGCCATTAAAACCATGGCTTCATAACAGGCACTGTCACCATGAGGGTGAAACTTACCCAACACATCACCCACCGTACGAGCGGATTTTTTGTATTTGGCACTGGCTTTCAGACCCAGTTCAGACATGGCATAAACAATACGCCGCTGCACGGGTTTCAGGCCATCGCCAATGTGGGGTAACGCACGATCGAGAATGACGTACATGGAATAGTCGAGATAAGCTTTCTCGGTATATTCGCTTAACGAAAGCCGTTCAACACCTTCGTCAGTAAAGTTAATCGGGTCAGTCATGTACTACCTTGTAGATGTGTTAAATAGATTTTGACGCGAACCAACATAACCGTATTCGGTCTTGGCATCAAACAATAATAGTAACGCAGGCAGGAACAGAAAATCGACCACCAATGCCAACCCTAAGGTTAAAGACATTAATGCCCCTGTAGCCACGCTCGGGGTAAAGTGCGAAAACAGCATCACCGCAAAGCCCGCCACCAAAGTGACCGTGGTAATGGCCAACGCCACCCCCACGGTTTTAAAGGCATAACGAATGGCATCTACCGCACTCATGCCATGCTCCCGTCGTGCTCTTAGATACTTACTCATAAAATGAACGGTATCATCCACCACCACCCCCAGACTGATACACATCACCACCGCCACTGCAGTATCAATGTAGCCTTCAGTTATCCCCCAAATACCATAAGCCAAGGCAGCGGGCGCCACATTAGGAATCAAGCTCAGCAGCCCCAATTTCACGGACCGTAATGTCACAATCAGAATCAGGCAAATCACCAGCATCGCCATCATGGTGCCTATCACCAGGCTGATCACATTTCGATGTACGATGTATGAAAAAATAACGGCGTAGCTTGTGCCCTGAGTCTCCACCAACTCAGGCGCATGCTCAACCAACCATTGATGAGCGTTTTGCTGAATAGCGATGATATCCCCGGAAGGCATTTTCTTCAGCGTTACCCCAACCCGAGTGGCCGACCTATCTATATCAATCGAATCTTCAAGTCCTAACCCCATGGGTAATGACAATTCATAAAGCAGGAATTGCTGGGCAATCATTTCTCTGGAATCAGCTATCCGATAAGACGCCTGATCGCCTTGATTTAAATCCCGGTTAAGCCGTTTGGCCACATCCGACATGGAGTACACATGAGCCACGCCCGGCTCGTTCCTTAGCCAATCGGTAAACTCGGCCAAGCGCTTCATATACGAAGGATCATAGATACCATCCGACGTCCCGGAGTCAAGGCTGAACTCCATCAGGTTATTACCACTGATCGTCTCATTAATGCGATCCACCGCTTGGCGAACTTCAAACGTATCATCATAAAACTCATGCCAGCTTTCACTGAGTTTATTTAAAGATACGCAAAAACAAAGTACCAATACCACCGACCCCATGATCACAAACCAACGTTTAGGCCGTGCTATCACTTGTTCAGCCACGCGTAATAACCAGCGTTGCTGAGCCGTCAGAGATTCAGCGGGTTGATCTACCATGGCCTTCGGAGGATTTAACCAAAACAATAATGCCGGCGTCAGAGTCATCGATAATAACCACGCCAAGAACACCCCCACAGCAATCATGTTGCCCAAATCTTGATATGGCGGGGAATCACTGGTGTTCAGGCACAACACACCAATGATGGTGGTCAGGCTGGTGACAAATACCGGGCCTACATTAATACGGAGACTTTCCTTAATCGCGCTGTGTTTGTCTTTTCCCGCAGACAACTGCTGAAAATAGCTGACCAAAATATGCACCGAATCAGCAATAGCCAGCGTCATGATGGCAGTCAAAACAAACCCGGCCACCGGAGTCAACGTCAACCCCAACCAACCGAAGAAACCCAGTGTCCCCAGCGATGACATGGAGATCACCCCAAGCGCAATCATCATCGCAAAAACGCTTCGCAATAAAATCCACAACAACAGCAACAGCATGAGATAACTGAAGATGGCCAGTGATTGTAAATCCTGGGCCACAGCTTCCTGCATAGTCACGTTGGACGCCACCGAGCCAGCCAATAGGAAGTTCACATCGGAGTATTGTGCTCGGTACGCCGCCACTAACGCGCGCGCTGCGGACAAAGTTTCCTGGCCGGCAATGATTCGTCCCTGCCCTTCATCCGGCAAAGCCAGCCTCAGTTGCACCAAAGATGCTTGCCCATCGGGACTCATTACATTGTTTGTGAGTGACGGTTCCTGGTTGACGACTCTACGGATGGTTTGAAGCGCTTCTTCACTCAACGACTCAGCGTCTTCCACCAGAAAATCCACCCACAGCTCATCTTCTACCACTCGGGTGTGTTGGTAATTGGTCACCGACGACACCCGAATAACGTGCGGCAGCTGCCATGCATCGTTAGTCATGCGCTCTAAAATGGCCAATCGGGAAGGGGTATAAAAGTCAGAGGTTTGGGTTTCCACGAACACCCAAAGATTGTCCAATTTGGAAAACTGATCTTCCAATGCGTCGAACGTTTTGAGCTGGGGATTATCCTCGCTGAAGTACACCCGAAAATCAGAGCTTAACCCCAAACGACCAATGCCCGCAGTCAAAAGTACACTGATAA
This sequence comes from Litoribacillus peritrichatus, assembly GCF_039537985.1. Lineage (NCBI taxonomy): Bacteria > Pseudomonadati > Pseudomonadota > Gammaproteobacteria > Oceanospirillales > Oceanospirillaceae > Litoribacillus > Litoribacillus peritrichatus. Next base: position 508,892 of record NZ_BAABBN010000007.1, on the reverse strand, counting down.
ATAAAGCAATCATCACTACGATTTTATGGTGACGTGCTATACGTTCTAGATATGGATCAAACACAATGATGCCCCTGATTCGCTCCGATCAACTGAAAGCTTTTTTATTGTTATTGGATTTCTTTAACAGGCTGTTGAGTTTCGTTATCAAGGTAGGACTAACAAGGCAAAATCAGGCGAAAACGCGGAATTTATAATCATAAATGAGCATTTTGAGCCTAATTTTAACGCCGTTAGGGCAACGCAGATAGGAAATTAACAACCTGTTAGATCTGACCGAAAAAAGCATACCACTGCCCTCAACATCGCAACAGCGCCTGCACTCAAAAGCGGAAACAAACGTTAATTATCCGAATCATCAATACTGAACAAAGCATCCAGCTCAGTCAAAATTCGCATTTCACCTTGTTGAAAACCATCCCCCAGGCTGGCTTCCAACTCCATCAGGTCAAACCCGCCAAGGCCAGCCAGGTAACCTATTTTTTTAAGCAATCGCTCCATGACCAATTGCTGATCCGTATTGTACTTTTCCGTCACATCCGTCACGGTCTCAGCGGCCATTTCGACCAAGGCATCTATGTCTTGTTTTGCATCATTATGCATACATCCACCTGCTCAACCAGCCAAGTTTTCACTCTTATCTTCTATTCAGTATAAGACAAGCGTGGCCCAATGACGTGTTCTAGCCATGAAAGCCCGCTAAACAAGAGGCTCGACTGGCAGCTTTACGGTAAAAATGGTGCAGCCTGGTACACTTTCAAAACTCATCTCTCCGTGATGTTTATCAATGATCCGTTTGCATATCCCCAAACCCAGGCCACTGCCTTCACCGGCCGGTTTAGTCGTAAAGAAGGTTTCCCAAACCTTGTTTTTCAAAGTATCAGGAATACCTGGGCCATTATCCGTGATACTGACAACCACATAAGGCTTGCCGGTCTCATCCTGCTCCACACAGGAAGCCAACCTCAATACCCCCCGGTTATCCATCGCCTGGAGCGCATTATGAATCAGGTTCGTCCACACCTGATTGATTTCATCCGGATGACAAATCACCGCCGGTAATTCCTTAAAATCCTTAACCACTTTGCAGCCATGTTTCAGCAAACCACGATACAGTACCAGAACCGTGTTAATGCCCTGATTAATGTCCGCCGGAATTTTTTCACCAGAACTGTCTTTATGGGCAAACTGCTTGAGAGCAAACACCACTTTTGAGGCTTTTGAGGTGGCCGTATGAATCGTATCCAGGCTACTTCGAACACTGAACAGTTCATTGGCCTGCTTAATAATAGACATGCACGAGGGAGAACGGAGCATCGGTAAAAACTCTGGCAACTGTTCAACAATCCCCATTTCCGCAAGCGTTTCCGACATGGTTTCCGCATCTTCCACGCCGGCTTCTTCCAGAAAATTCAGCACTTTTCTGCGAATTTTTCGTTCTTCCCGCGTGGTCAAGCCGGGCTCTACGTGAGCACAAGACACCAACTTTACAAAAAACTGTTTTTCTTCGGCGGAGGATAAGGCAACGAACCGATCAATGTTTTGTATAAATGCTATATAACCGTTTTCAGCATTACCCACTGAAGCCTGAATCGCACCCAGCGGAGTATTCACTTCGTGCGCGATACTGGCCACCAACTGCCCCAAAGCCGCCATCTTTTCAGATTGAATCAGCTGCTGCTGACTTTCTTCCAGTTCGTACAGCGCATTCTCCAGCTCTTCATTTTTATCGTTGAGCGCTTTGGTTCGTTGGGCAACCCGACGTTCAAGCGTTGCATTGTACTCTTCCAGTTCTGCATAACTGCTTTGCAGCTTAGCCGCCATATCGGCAAAGTTATTGGCCAATACGCCCACTTCATCCTTGCTTTTGGTACGAATGTGCTGGCTGATCGAGAAGTCCCCCTGGGCCACTTGTTTCGACAACTTTGATAACTGAATCAAGGGCGCGCTCAACCTCTGAGACAGCTGTGAGATCACTAAATACGTCACGATCAACACAATAAATACAATCACTAAAGTCTTCAGGGTTTCGCTTTTGATGGTTTCTTCAATGTCCTGCTGCGAACGAGCAATCTCATCCCTTAAATTCTGAAGCGAGTAAGCCAAGATCAACCGCCCCCAAGGCGTTGACCCTATGTTGACAGGCACTTCATATTCTAATAGCTCGGTACTGGCTTCAATGGTGTTTGAAGCCACCACATCATCGTTCTCAACGTTCGCGTACAAAGCATTCAGCACCACTTTCTGATGTTTGTAATTCGGCGCGGGGGAATAATACTTTTGCTGTAAGGTGGGGTCCAAACTGTGAAGAACCACCTTATTCTCTTTATTAAGCAACACCACATACTTCAGCTCAGGGGTATTTTGTACGTAACGCTTTAATTCATTGGATAAATAGAAAAGATTATAAGAGGCAATGTCATCCTCTGAGCGGCGTTTCAGTTGGTCAGCCACCGAAATGGCCCGATGATGAAGGTTATCCTGCATCAAAGACATTCGTTGCTGTAATTCGGACTGCAACACCTGGCGTTGGCTGGAAATCTGGAAATAGGTCAGCAAAGCCAATACGGCTAACACCAATACAATCATGGCAAATGCAAATCGCCACCGAATACCGTATTGTGCTTTAAACCCTAGCCCGTGAACGTCCATAAGTTCCTGTCACTGCATTATTATTTTTAGACCATCCTAGCAGGTATTTTTAGTTTAACCTAAGTAATCAGACCAAGTAGTATACAACTAGTATAAGAGCCCTTTCTGGGCTGCCTGATTCGCCCTAACAAAGAAAAACATCAGGAAATCTTTCGAATGTCTGTACCTGGAATCGCAGCTTTTAACTCGTCCAACGTCCAGGGCTTAGACAGGCAACACTCCAGATTGGCTTGCTCTTCGGTGCGCTGAACTGCATCAGGGTCTGCTTGCCCGGTCAGCATGATTTTTACAATATCAGGGTGTTTTTGATGAACACCAATCAAAAACTCATCGCCTTTCATTTCTGGCATCAGCCAATCCGAAATAACAATGGCTATGTGATCGCCATCGTCATAAATCTCGTCAATGATTTCCCACGCTTCGGCGGCACTTTGAGCCACCTCATAACAATAAGCCGTGCCAAAGAGGTGCCTCAACTGCGCTTTTAAACTCATTAGTATGGTACGATCATCGTCCACACATAAAATATACTCTTTAGCCACTATGCCCGCCTTATCCAAAAAGCAACCCAATCTGTTAAACTATAATCATAGGTTGAATTTGACTATATCGACAATCATTCCTATATATTGATCAATAAATTAACCTTTCAAGGTTACAGGTTCCGAACAACAAATGCGCTCCACACTTAAATCAATCAGCCTCAAGCTGGCCTTTACTCTGGTAATGATGGCCACCAGTGTGCAGTCTTTTGCTCAATCACCCCTGACAATCTACTTTTATAACCCCGAAATTAACATCAACCGTAACTCCATATTAAAGCACAAGTTTGATCAGTTTTTGGCTACTTTTGGGAACTATCAGTTTCAACCCGTCAGTGACCAAGCCACTTTTGAGCACCTGGTTCGGACCGAAAATCAAGCCCTGTTTATGATGTCCAGCTGGCTGTTCCATTCGTTCCGAAAAGAGCTCACCCTCGAAGCGCAGTTGGTTGGAATGAAAAACGGCAGTATCTATTACAAAAAACTGCTGGTTCTCAACAAAGCCACCCCAATCACCGACTGGGCTAATATCACCATAGCGTCTGCCGGGACTAAAAAATACAGCTTAGCCGTACTCAAGGGAATGCAAAGCAGTCACAAATTATCAAATATCCATGCTGATCAGCTCTTAATTGTGCCAAAAGACGTCGATGCGCTGTTGGCGGTGGGTTTTGGCATGGCCCAGGGAGCACTGAGCACCGAAGACAGCTTCGACCAATTAAAAACCTTATACCAAAATCAATACGACCAACTGACGGTGGTAGGTCGTAGCCAGGTATTCCCAAGACTGACGGTGGTCGCTTCCAACAAACCAAGCAAGCACCAAGAAAAACTCATTACGCTTATTAACCAGATGAGTGAAACCCCGAGCGGAAAAATACCTTTATCCATACTAGGGTTAGACAACTGGAAACATATCGATAACGCAGACACTTTTTATCAGTCTGGCTTGCAAATAAGTCAGGGTTTGCGTGAGGGCAGGAAGCCATGAAAAGATTAATGAAACCGGTCATGTTTAAACACCATCATGCTCAACGCCAAAGGTTCTGTCGCAAGGACACTTGCTGCAAAGAGCGCTGCCGAATGACGACCATCATCCGCTGGTTCTCGGCTCTGTTGGTAAGCCTCGTCTTGTCAGGTTGCGTAACGCCAGCCAAGCACTCACCGGCTTTGATTCAACAACCTGCGGCTCACGGCAATCAGCCTAGTGTCTTATTAATCAACTCAAACGCATCTGTTGAACGCTATAAGACAGCGCAAAACGCCTTCACCAATAACATTAACGGTAAAAATATTTCCATTCTGAACCTTCAGGATAATCATGCGCCTGTCCAGCACATCCAAGACGCCCTTAACAGCCATCACTTCGATGCCATCTACGGTATCGGCGCCAAAGCACTGGGCAGTGTTGACCACATAGCGCCCACACAACCTGTGGTATTCAGTTCAGTTTTGAACTGGCGATCATTTCAAGACCAGAAAAACTTCTACGGCGTGTCCAGCGACATTGCTCCGGCCTCGCAACTGGCCATGTTTAAACACTTCTTCCCGGATATAAAAAGCATTGCCGTCATGTTCAATAAAACCAACCTGGCATTGGTCAAACAGGCCATCGCGGCCAGCAAAGAACTGAACTTAACCCTGATACCACTGAAAGTGGAATCATCCCGCAACTTATCGGTCTACATCAATGAAGCGGTAACCTCAGCGGATGCTTTATGGTTAATAGCCGACCCGGTTATCCTCAACTCCTCCGAAAAAGTACACGCCATCTTCAAGGCGGCTAAAATCAATAAGCGCCCGGTATTTGCGACCAATGAAGTCTTTGCCGAATTCGGCGCGACCTTAACCATCAGCGCCGATTTACCCACAGTCGGTCGCCAAGCGGCGATTCTTATTAACAACGTCATTAAACAAAGACCGCCAGCCCAAAGAATTCAATTTCCTGCCGGCAGTAAAATTTCGCTTAATCTCAATAAAGTGGAGGCATACCAGTTAAACCTCAATTACGAGGCTCTGGATGCGGTCAATGATTTAATTGAATAGATACTCTTCTGCCCCGATACCATCATGAAGCAGGCAACGAGCACTTAAATACAAACCTGCATCTCAGCTGGAAAACCATCTCTAATCAGCAAATGGAAAACAACACCCTTGTGATGAGGGTTATCTTTCCCCCTTCTACCAGAGAGCTTCAGGTTTCTTTCAAACTGACACTTTCCCAGTTTTGCTTGGCAAACAAAAAGACCCTATCCGTGGAACAGGGCCTGAATGTATGCATCAGCAACTTAGGATAAAAACGCGCAACCATTAAAAATGATATAAGGCATCCACGAAAAAGCTTCGTCCGGGTTTAGGGTAGTCTGACTCCATCACACCTATCGGAGTAGGATCAAAGTATTGCTTATCAAACACATTGTAGGCGGTCAGCTTTAAGTCCAGATTCTCAGCCACATAACCCTGTGTCACCAATGCCAAATCCAAGGTAACGTACTCATCCACATTATCGCGGGCATCGCTACTGACTCGATACGTTTCACCTTTGTACATCAAACCGCTGAAAAAGCTCAAATTGCGTGAAATGTAATAATTAAACGTCAGGTTTGCCCGATGCAAAGGCACATCCGCAGTTCGCTCATCAGTCACCTCATTAATCGCGTGTTGATATGTGTAGTTGGCCGCTAATGTTGAGCCATCCTTTAACCGAGTTTCTATCTCCAACTCAGCTCCTTGAACACTCAGCTTGCCGGCGTTTCCGTGTGTATTTGCAGCACTATCACCCTCAACACTCGCGATCAGCTCATCAATTTGATTGTAGAACCAAATAAACGAAGCCGAGGTTTTTCTGTTTAGGTTCCCTTGGAAACCTATTTCAAAAGTTTCTATTTCCTCAGGATTAACATTTGGATTACCTACAATAGCCGGATTATTAATATTATAAAGTTCACCAAAGGTCGGCGCTCGGAACGCAGAACCGTAGGTCGTGATAAATCGAACATCCGGGTGAAACGCCCAGGTCAGGCTTGCACGAGGGTTAAAGGTATCGCCAAAGTCACTGTAATAATCGTAACGAGCTCCGGCAATTAAACGGATGTCTTCGGTAATATCCCAGATGTCCTGAATAAACGCAGCTGTAATGTCACGCACATGACTATCATTCCAATTCGCATTTTCTGAAATATCGATCAATGGACCACCATCCGCGCTTAACCAATGTTCAACGCCGTACTGGCTTTGGTGCTCAAACAAAGTGCCAAACAGCAGTTTTTGATTCAACGACAGCTGATATTCAAGCTGTAACTCAATACCGGTTACATCGTGGTTAATAGGGCTGCGTACTCGTAAACCTTGAGGGTATTGGGTTGTACTGCCATCAGCATTAACTACAGTGGAACCTTCCGGGTAAATTTCCCAAAAATTATCAAATTCAAAATGATTAAAATAAACTTTGCCGCTGAAGCCCAGCTTGCTGGTCAGGTCTCTGCGGTAACCGCCCTCAATAAAATAATCGACATATTTTTGCTTAGATTCATTATTCAACACATTATTAGCGCCTAGGTATGGACCACTCTTGCGCTCAACGTATTTGCCCTGCCCCCAGAAATGACCAAAACTGAAATTCATTCCTACTTCATAACGCTCACGCCAATAATCGGTTCTTCCCGAGTTACCTATCGCATCAGAATCGACTTTACCTGCATCGCCATCAGTATCCAGCGCATTGAAGTTGACGGCCATGTCGAAATCCCCTTGCTGAACGCCCCCCTGAATATTTACTTTGCGAGTGTCGTAGCTGCCCGCGCCCACAGAAACTTCGACCCCACGCAAATCATCCACTTGCTTGGTGATGACGTTAATCACAGCCACAAATGCGTTAGCCCCATACAAAGAAGAGCCAGGCCCACGAACAATTTCCACCTGCTTGATGTCTTCCACGATGAACTGGTTGTAACCCCACATGGCACCACCGTTCACAAGGTTATTATTGATGGGATGACCGTTCACCAAAAACAGTACTTTTTCAGCAAAGTCGGTTTTTACCCCACGGACTTCCACAGATGCACTGCCCATGAAGAATTGATGGACACCTAGCCCTGGCACCCGTTTTAACGCATCCATCAGTGTGCGGGCACCGGACGCTCGTAAGTCTTCCGCCGTGATCACGGTCACCGTCGCGCCGGACTTTTCTATGGTCTCTTTCGTTTTGGTTGCAGTCGTGACAAACACTTCTTCCTGAAGCCATCGAATCTCTTCCTCTAAAGCTCCGACAACGTGCTCTTCTGCCCAAACGGAAGAAATACAACAAAATATCAACAGCCAGATGGAAAAGCCTGTCTTTACATACGCCATGGTTCACTCCTAAAACACCAAGATGCCCTCTCTTTACTACCAATATCACAGAGCACCCTTTTCTATCATCCAGTATTACTTCTGATTACTGGCAACTGATGGCTTCAGTTATCGACTCGCCCTTCAAAAAATTAAGACACCTACTCTCTCATTTTTCTGGTGGGTATTTCAAACATCACGCACTATTCTCATATCACGTTCTCTTCAAGTATCAGAGTGTAGTTCAATTTTCATCGGCTATTTTTGTAACAACAAACTTCCACCTCACAACGAATATTCTGTTCCCGAATAATTGGGCGAGGTGACATAGGTCAGCCGACTTTGGGACAGATTATTTCTGATTAAACCGTATAAGTAACTCACCGCCGCATGGTTTGGATCAATCACCGGCACATTGACCTGATATTTCTCCTTGAGTAACCGGGCAACAGGCTCGGCAATATAGTTAAACCCGGTACAACCAAGAATAATGGCATCGGCACCATGGGCCTCTATTGCTGTCAGGCTGGCCTGATAGACCTTTTCCACCACTTTATCCCGGTCCACCAGTTGATGAACTGTTAAATCAATTGGGCTAATGGAGGCAAAATTCGGCGCGATACCAAACAGCCGACTATGAGATGACTGCATGTCCATGACCGAGTGGGCAAAAGTGACAATGGAAAATTTTTCCGCCAACATCATGGCGGTGTAAGCGCTGGGTCGAAAGCCTCCAACGACTGGGATATCCACCAGCTCGCGAGCCTCCTCTACGCCACAGAAATCAAAATCCGACACAAATACCCCATCAAATCCATCGTGCTCGGCCTGAACAACCATAGCGACCACGTGCGGAGCATTCACTGTTTTGTCCCAACGACTTTCTATGGATGTATTCCCTGCCTTGATGTTATCCACTTCAATGTATAAATCCGGCGGGGCCACAGCGGTGACCACTTCTTTCAACTCATCGTTATAAGAAGCGTTGTTGATGGGAATAATGACTTTCATTCGAAACGGCTTGGTCATGGGAGACACCTCAATATTTCAATCAAAATTAAAAAAGAAACGCGGTATTCATTCAAAACGATCGGAAACTATGCTCGGGATGAGACGAAAGCCACCCCGAACAAAGCCAATATCACTCATGTAATTTCTGCTTCTTCTGTATTCAGAATAAAGATATCGGCTACAGCCCCCATGACAGCCTGAGTTTTTTCTTCTTCCCACTGAATGGATTGCTCGTGCATGATAAAACCGGAATGAATTTGCTCTGCCATTACGTCAGCCAACTCCGGAGAGTCCAGGGCGATCGAGGCCGTTTGCAGAAAGTTTTTTGCGACCAGATTGTTCGACATTACATCTTCAATCTGGCTGAGATAATCTTCGGTAAAAAATAAACGATCCCTGAAGTCCGACATATGCACTTTGATGGGCACCAACCACTGCATGCATAAGGCGGCACCGTATTCTTCCGCTAATGCCCGCTTGTACCAGTGCATCACAGGGCTTTCGTGGGTGGGTAATAACGACATCACTTCACGGTCACCATGTTGCACCACAGACATAGCCAGATTCGCGCTGTAATCCATGTAATTAATGGATAAAAGATCCCCTAAATCAATCTTCAGCTGACCTTCGTTCACCTTAGTACGCACTTCATACCAGAGGTCACTTTCTGCCACCGGTTGGTTGGCCAGAAACGTCCACATGGCTTCGGATACCTTCGCCCGATAAGCGGTTATCTCTTCCTGGCTCAAGGTCTGACAGTCCCGCTGCTCCACACCAATCTTATTCAGTAAAGAAGTTAATAATTGATGGGTAGGCGTCTCCACCAACGCCAAAGACTCTATGGTGTTGGAGGTCAACACAGTGATACCGTGTTCTCTTTCAAACCCCGCCAAAAAGGTTAAATGATCTCCGGCCCGCTCTTTGACTAAATCAATGTACTGCAACAGAGATTCATAGGTCAGTTGGCCTTTGAAGTACCAATTGAGGCCATAAATAATGTAATTCGCCAAAGGCAGGTGATAACGGAGCTTAATCGCTTGCTCATGACTGAGGGCTTTCATCATAGGTACAAGGTTGATTAGCGACTGGCGAGTTAACAATTCATCCGGGTGACTATCGTAGGGGCAATAAATACTTTCTACGATACGCCCTTCTGGTATTTGATGATGAGGGTTGGTCAGAGGGTGACGTTCTCCCTGCTGGTCAACACCGTACAAGGTCGAACCGAACAAACAACCCCCGGTATGGAATTCCTTAATCGGCTTATCTGCAATTGGCGCCCGCTGAACTTTACTTTGCTCTGGCGTGGCCGCCTGCCATAAATACGTGTAAGCGCCACCTAACGCACGATTGCCTTTAAGAAAGGCCATAGGGAAATAAATTTCGTCCCGTGCTTCCAGTGTCGAGATCACAGATACATTGTGTGACAAACGGCTGACCAGCGAATATTGGTCACTGGAATACATCAAATCCTCATCGTGTTGAAATAAATCTGCCCACAATTTTTGCGTGCGACGTAACCGGTTCCGCCGGTGCGATGAGTGTTCCAGTGACAGCTCTTCCAATTCCGGGTGTGCATAAATTTCATTACAAACACCCAGACTTTTACCGGAGTTATACATCCAGGCATCGCCAAAATCGGTATTGGTATCGTCCGGAGATTTTTCTGAAAAAGCGGTAAACCCTTCTGGAAACTGCTTAATAGACAATCGCTTATTGCGTTTTTCTGAGACTGCGGAATGGTATTGCTTGTGAAACTTGTCCATATAATAAGGGGTCGAAAGCTCGGCTCGAACTTTATTTACGCCACTCGCAGAATTAATCACATTACCACTTACTTCATTGCTATGAATATGGGAGTTTTTCATGGTCTTAACCTCGTTTGCGTCATGAACATCCATAAGTCGAATATAGATATGGACATTCTGATTTCGCATCCAAGTTGCCACTCAAAACCTAAAAGTAGGTGAATTTTTATACCAATTCATACTTTAGTATTACGAAAAAAGCATTAACTTGACAGTAAATGAGAATAAATACCAACAAATTCAATGTATTATTGTTATGTAATTTAAGTGCGTTTAAGAATAACAGCCAAAACAGTTAGTGATATTTACTCTTAAAAATACAACTTATATCCTAGATTTTGGCACGAAAGATTCCTGCTTGTATCTAAGTGATCGGCATTCAAACGCCGGGTTTCCAGCCTATATTTAATAAAGAGATAACTTGTTATTTTTGCAGTCAACCTCATATTTCAACCTGATCCTTTGGCCTTTTTCAACAAAAGTCCAACTAAAACACCGAGTCCTTCGCGTGACCATCAATCATACTTACAAATTCGGGCACTAAGGCTTCCGGCAAATCATGCCCTAACCCCCGAACCAATTTAAACCGCGCACCCGGTACTTTGCGGTGAATGGCTTTGCCACACGCAGGTTTGAGCAGCGGGTCACAACTGCCATGAATGACCAAGGTCGGAACTTGTATTCGACTAATCGCCTGTTCAAGACTGCCTGTGGCAAGAATCGCCTGCAATTGTCGAAGCGTTCCTCCGGCGCAATAGTTCCTTTGATACATGGCCTCTACCAACCCCGTCACATCGGCTAATGATGTGGGGTACTCAGGGCTTTGAATGGCCTGCCAGAAACGAATCCAGCGCTTCACCACGGCCTTTTCATGGTGACCTGAAGCCGGCGCTCCTAATTTCAGCATCAAACTGAACTCCGGCAATGGCAATCTCGCTGAGTTTGTCGACGACATCATGGCCGTTAACGAGGCCACCTTATGCCGATAATGAGAAGCCAACAGTTGAGCGATCATGCCTCCCATCGAAACCCCCACCACATGCGCCTGATCAATGCCCAACGCATCCATCAAACACGCGGTATCCTCAGCCATATCATGCAAGGTGTAGTTTGCTCTGGGTTTTAATCCGAATTTATGAAATAAAAAAGCGAGGCGAATATCCACACGTACGTGCGATTGAAGCTTGTCTGTTAAACCAACATCCCGATTATCAAACCGGATAACCCGATAACCTTGTGCCGCTAAACCATTCAGCAAAGATTCTGGCCAACTGATCATTTGACACGCCAACCCCATGATTAAGACAATCGGTGGGCCATTGGGGTTTCCGCGTTCCTCCACGCAGAACTTAAGTCCGTTGGCTTCGATAAAATATTCGGTCGGCTCAACAACCACAGGCCTCAAGGATTGCTGCATGCAATAACCTCCTGATTCATTAGGGCCCGGATCAACACAACCGCCCTCATTATCTAGAACTTAGCTGTTACACAGGGAAATAGCCTAAATAATTAACTGGAAAACACCTTCCCAAAAATCAGAAAATACTCACGCAAATTTAAGAAAACCGGAAATCCAAATCATATCGACTCGCAAAACGATCCCTCAATGAAGGGCAAACCCATGCTATGAGCTACGCAACAAACCGCTCACAAATAGAGACGCGCCGAAAGGCAACTGAATCAATGCAGGTTTCGTGCAGGAGGAGGGAGAGAAAAGAAACGAACCTCTCGAACGGGAGGTTCGTTAGAGCATTTATTTCAACAAAGCTTTCGCTTGTTCCTGCCAGGTATCAAAACCTCTGACGCTACTAAAGCCTTCCAATGTCTTTTTCTTTGCTGCGGAAGGGGTTGCCAAATCTTCCAGGGTTTTAATGCCTGCATCTTCCAGCTTCTGAATCGTCACAGGTCCAATGCCTTTAACGGAAGCCAACGGAGATTTAGTCGCTTTTGAGGCTGCTTTCGGTTTTGCTGCTTTCGCGGGTTTAGCCGCTGCGGCTTTCGGCTGAACTTCAGGTTTAGCCTTGGTTTTAGTTGCTGTTTTAGCAACCACCTTTTTAGCCGTTGTGGTTTTCGCCTTAGCTGTTTTAGCCCCATCGGATTTTGACGTTGCAACTTCAGACTTTGTTGCTTTCTTTGCTTTCGGCTGCGAAGGAGCTTTGACTTCCGCTTTCGGTTTTTCGGCCGGCTTCTGATCAGATTTGGCCTTCGGCGCTTTGCCAAACCGGGTGGCAATTTCATCTTCCAGCTGAGCAATCAACTTATCCTTCGCTTTCACCAAGGCTTCCGTGCGCTCATCAAATTCTTTGTGGATGTTCGCCAGTTGTTTTTTGTATTGTTTTTCAGCTTTTTTAAGCAGTTTCATCGCTTCTTTTGCTGGGTCTTTACTCAACAACTTCACTTGTTCTGTCAGCTCATCCATTTGCTTTTGAAGGTCGTGTTTTGCCGATGCAATGATGTCGTTTATGTCTTTCAATAATTCAGAACTTTTCTCTTTTGCTTTTGCCAGTTCCTTTTCCACTTTCTTCTTGGTCGATTTGGCCATCATAAAAACTCTCGATTTTAGTTATAAAAGTTTAGAAATATCAGCCTGCTTCCCTGCTACCAGGAGCAACCCTGAGATTATTGAATCATTGATAGATTAAAGTTTATTGGGCAATCATTTCAAGAACCCGACCCATTTATTTCCATGTATAAAGCGCCAGATCAATTCAGGTTCAAGGTAACCCTTGTTTTATTTTTCCAACAGCATCACGGCGATGCCCAAAAAGTCAGTATTACTGATGATGCCGATCAGTTTTCCATCTTCCACAACAGGCAATGCCCCCACCCGCATTTCCTGCAGGGTCAAAGCGGCGGAGGCCAAATCATCATTAGGAGACACCGTGCGCACATCTCTGGTCATAATCTCTTCAACACTGATATGGCTTTCTATCAATTTCTTTTCTCGTTCATAGTTTTTCGATAAAACGGAGACACTGGCGGCATAAATATCACGTTTGGACAAAATGCCCACCAGCCGGTTTTCCGCATCCACCACAGGCAATTGGCGCACCCGCCTGGTCTCCATTAATTCACGCGCCTGAGCCAGCGTGGAATTGGGTTTCAGCGTCAGACACTCAGAAGACATGTAGTTTTTGATGATCATTGTTTTACCTCGACAAAAAGTAACGGCGCACAACAACCATAGACGATTTTAAAAAACTTAGCGGGGATCTGTCCGACAGAAATTCAGCAAATATCAAACAAAAAAAAGCCCATTACTGAAGAGTAACGGGCCTGAATCACTGCTTACCAATCCTATCGACGCAAACTAATTGGCACGAACCGGAGCATAGGCTTTTCGCAATGCCTGCGCAGCGGCCACCATATTCTTCAATGCAGGTCGAACTTCATCCCACTGCCGGGTTTTTAAACCACAGTCCGGGTTCACCCACAATCGTTCAACCGGGATTCGTTGAGCCGCCTTTTTCATCAGTTTCACCACTTGCGTTTCACTTGGAATGTTCGGTGAGTGGATATCATACACGCCCGGACCTATTTCATTCGGATAACGAAAGTCATCGAAGACGTCCAGCAATTCCATATCAGAGCGGGACGTTTCAATGGTGATCACATCGGCATCCATATCGGCAATGGCTTGAATGATGTCGTTGAATTCGGAATAACACATATGGGTATGAATTTGGGTTTCGTCCTTAACCCCATTGGCAGCGATTCGAAACGAAGCAACCGCCCAGTCCAAGTAAGACTGCCATTGAGATTTACGCAAAGGCAGCCCTTCGCGCAAAGCCGCTTCATCAATTTGAATAATTTGAACGCCACTCTTTTCCAGTTCAAGCACCTCTTCCCGAATGGCCAAAGCTAACTGATAACAGGTAGTCGCTCTCGGCTGGTCATCTCGCACAAATGACCAATTCAAAATGGTCACAGGCCCGGTCAACATCCCTTTCATTGGCTTCTGAGTCAGAGATTGAGCATACCCTGTCCAGGTTACGGTCATGGCCGAAGGTCGAGCAATGTCACCATAAATGATTGGCGGTTTTACACAACGAGAACCATACGACTGAACCCAACCGAACTGGCTGAAAATATAACCCTCCAGTTGTTCACCAAAATATTCCACCATGTCGTTCCGTTCGGCTTCACCGTGCACCAACACATCCAGCCCTAACGCCTCTTGTTCTTCCACACAACGCTGAATTTCTTTCTGCATCAGGGTTGTGTAATCGGCTGTATTCAACCGACCGGCTCTAAATTGTTGCCTTGCCTGACGAATCTCCGTGGTCTGCGGAAACGATCCTATCGTCGTCGTTGGAAACGCAGGAAGGTTTAATAACTTGCCTTGTTTTGTCGCTCGTTGTGCGTAGTCACTGGCTCTTTGTCCCCAAGCAGAATCCAGTTCCGCCACTGCCGACTTAACCTTAGCGTTATGGACGCGTCTTGAGTTACGGCGGCTGGCAATGGCTTCAGCGTTTTCAGTTAGCTCCGCCTCCACACTGGCTCTGCCTTTGTTCAACGCAGTCGCCAATACCTGCAACTCTTCCAGTTTTTGTAAAGCAAAAGCCAGCCAATTACTGACTTCTGTATCCAACTGAGTTTCAACACCCAAATCCACAGGCACATGCAATAGCGAACAAGACGGAGCCAACCACAACCTGGAAGACAATTTTTGGTAAACAGGTATTAGCCACTCCAACGTGGCGTTTAAATCCGTTTTCCAAACATTCCGGCCATTAATCACCCCTAACGACAACACTTTATGAGCAGGCAGCCAATCAATCACCCGGCTGACTTCATCCTGAGCAGAAATCGCATCCAAGTGCAGTCCTGCCACCGGCAATTCACAGGTCAATTGGAGATTATCCTGCAACGCGCCGAAGTACGTCGCCAACAACAATTGAACCGGTGTGCTTTTCAGGTGATGGTAAGCCAACGTAAATGCGTGTTTCCACTCGGCCGATAATTCAGTGACCAACACAGGCTCATCAATTTGTACCCAAGTCACCCCCGCCTCAGACAGGGCATTTAATAACTCGGCATAAACGGGCAATAAACGCTCCAGCAGAGCCAACCGATCCGAGGCATCTTTCGACTTACCCAGCCACAGATAACTCACCGGACCGATAATCACTGGCTTAATTTGATGACCCTGTGCCCGACTCTCCTCGATTTGTGCCAATAAGCGTGAAGCATCCAAGTTAAATGCAGTGTCAGCGGTGAACTCAGGCACAATGTAATGATAATTTGTATCAAACCATTTCGTCATCTCACCAGCATGGACACAACTGCAATCTGAATCCCCGGCAGAACGACCACGAGCCACCCGAAAGTAATTATCTAGCGCAATGCCTTCCCGACCACTCACTCGCTCAGGCACATTGCCCAGAGTGAAGCTCATGTCCAATACCTGATCGTAAAAAGAAAAATCGCCCACCGGAATAAAATCCAGCACAGACTGTTGCTGCCAATGCAGCGCTCTTAGCTGAGCCGCTAACGAAGTCAGCGTCTCTTGATCCGACAGACCTTTCCAGTATGACTCCAAGCCAAATTTTAATTCCCGTTTCGCACCGATGCGCGGAAAGCCTAAGTTGTGTGTGGTTACCATGTGATGACTCCTTTATTTAATGGAGCCGATCATAAAACGCAAAACCCATGAATAATAATGGTATTATCTCATCAACCCATTAATTTTATTCATGAATAAAATTCGCTAACGACAGCACACGAGTTAACCATGATTGAACGAAGTCACCTCGCAATCATTCGCGAAGTCGAGAAACAAGGATCATTAACCGCCGCCTCTGAAGCACTTTGCTTATCTCAGTCGGCCCTCAGCCACGCCATCAAAAAACTGGAGCAGCAAATCAATACCCCGGTTTGGGTCAAAGAAGGCCGGAACCTTCGCTTTACACAAGCAGGCAACTTCTTACTTTCTCTGGCCAACCGGTTGCTGCCACAATTCGAACACGCCGAACAGGTAATGAACCACATCGCATCAGGGCAGCGAGGCACATTACGAATAGGCATGGAATGCCACCCCTGTTATCAGTGGTTGCTTAAAGTCGTTTCGCCTTACTTAAAACAATGGCCCGATGTCGATGTGGACGTGAAACAAAAATTCCAGTTTGGCGGCATTGGCGCATTATTTGGCTACGACATTGATATTTTGGTGACACCAGACCCGTTGTTTAAAGAAGAATTGACCTTTGAACCCGTATTTGATTATGAACAAGTGTTGGTTGTTGCCAGAAACCACCCTTTGGCTCAAGCACAGCAAGCAGAACCAGAACAACTCAGAAACGAAGTGCTGATCACTTATCCGGTGGAAATTGAGCGACTGGACGTTTACAACCAGTTTCTACTGCCCGCCAATTGCAGCCCGAAGCAACATAAAACCATCGAAACCACCGACATCATGCTGCAAATGGTAGCAGCGGGTCGAGGCGTGGCGGCCCTGCCGAAATGGCTGGTCGAAGAGTACGCCCATAAAATTCCGGTCGCGCCGGTACGGCTGGGCGATCACGGCCTGGCTAAGCAAATTTTTCTGGGAACACGAAAAAGCGATAAAGAAATCGACTATCTAAAGTCGTTTATTGATATGGCCAGGGTTACCAAATAAGTTACCAAGCAAAGCACTCAAAGTGCTTCTATCTGATAACCTGGCCATGAATGTGCGGCATAGCAACGTTTATGTGGATTATAGGAAAACATTATAAAAACATCTGCCTACACCCACCTAATTCCAGTCATTTTTATCAAAAACCTATAAGCTGTTTTATAGGGAAAGGTTATAAAAATTCCCAAATTGACTATTCTCGACCTGATCATATCCAAACCGTACTATTAAGTCTCATCACCCCGCCAATCGGGAAGCCGCTTGTTCATATACCCCTGAAGCGTTCATTGTGATGATCCTGCCAATCACCCAAATGGCGATAGCCTAAGTCCGTTAAAAAAACCAACAATACACTGTTAGCTTATGCGGTCGCGCTGTCCTACGTTACTCATGTCTCATCCTTGGCTAACGATATAATACAGTTTTTAGATGATCATCGGTTAATTCAAACTCTGGCTCTTTACCCGTGAGCGCTCTGGTTAGCGGAACAATTTTTGTTCTTACTCCCATCCCACGATAATCGACATAGCCATAATCACGTAAAACCTCCATGACAATGGTATTCCTCGGCGAGCGCTGGCCAGCCTTCATTTTTTCTATTGTCATCGAGTTTGGTAACGCCCCTGGACTAATGACCTCAAGGCGATTTGAATAGCCAGAAACTTCGATTTCAACAAATCGAGTCCAATCACGGTGCGCCAACGCATTTATCAATGCTTCCCTAACCGCCTCAATCGGATAAAACCATTGTATTTCTCGTCTCAGCCCCTCGTTTACTTCTCCGGATTCCTGAGATATAAACGGTGTCATCGCCTCCATGAAGCGCTCAATAACTCCACCATCAACTAGGCGCTTATCACCACCATCGAGATCCCAGCGACCAACCATCGGACCATCAATAATGTCATCCAGCGCGGCTTGGTACTCCTTATCATCGCCAGTAAATGCCATCACTCTTAATCCAGCTTGCTTTAAATAACGGCGCGGGCTTTTGCCAAATAACACCAGCCCTGCAATGGTGCAGCAAATGTTGCCTGCCGCTTCCGTTAAAAACCCAAGCCCGAGAAGCCTTGTCTGCCATTCTTCTGGAGACTGCGGCACATCTGGATCACGCAAGATATCCCTAACATAATTCATCAGCCGCGCATCATCCAAACAACTGATATCTGTGCGAGGAACGGGCATGACTTCAGTGTGTAACATGCCACCCAATTCAAACAGCCGCATTTGCTGCTCTCTGGTAGCCAGTCTAGACGTTGTTCCTACACGAATGTAGATTTCTTCTTTCCCGCTGTGACGAACGACATAAGGCTTTGAGATACCAATAGGAAAGCTCACAACCGCCACTGTTTTGTCATCGTCCAACTTTACCTCTTCATAAAAGGGCAAAATCATAGGGTGGATTTTGTTCTGAAAAACATTCATAACCCATTCTTCGAGATCGCCCCTTTGGATACCGTTGATTACCCCGTCGTCTTCGACGCCAAGTAGAATTCTTCCACCTTGGAAGTTGGCCATAGCCACCACTTCTTTTGCCAGTTGTTCAGGGCGAATATCGTCACGCTTAAACTCCACACCTGAGTTTTCACCATTGGCAATAATTTCTAATAATTCTGTCTTTAACATGCTTTTCTCCCAAGGGGCACAAGTGCTCAATTAAAACCGTATTTCTCACGGCGCTGATTGAACGCACTCTTGCCGCCTTCCAAAATATCGGCTGCCAGCTCTTGAACTTTGGGTACATCAATAGCCCCTTGCTGCTCTGGCAAAATCATCCCTTTATTATCTTCAACACTTAACACACCTATCCATTCTGCATCACCGAATACTGGAATATTGGCGTTATGTGTGGCAAACAGAAATTGGCGGCTTAGTTTTGCTCTGCGAAGTTCTGCGACAATACGTTCGGCAATAAATGCGTTATCCAAATTGTCTTCCGGTTGATCCAAAATCAAAGGATCTTGATTATCCAAAAGCAACAGATGCAAAACAGCGGTACACTGCTGCCCCGTCGATAAGTCATCAATAGGGCGAAATACCGCCTCTCGCTCGCCATGGGTCACATTCAGTTCAATGGCCATAGTATCGGGCAGTTGCAGCTCTTCCAGCTCTAAGAGCTTTATTTCTGGCAATCGGGTTAAGGCGGTAATAACCGTACCAGTGATGCCGAAGTTCTGGGCTAATTCTGTTTCTCCCTGGCGAATAGTCGCAGCGAGATTACTAGGTGAAAAATCGCCATCCAACACCCAAGCCAAGCGCTTAGACCCTACGCCTTCTAAACTGCATTCGCTAAGAAAATCAACAAACGCTTGGCGGTTCCCTTCCGGCTGCAAGGTAAGCCGAACCTTTTGCTCCAGCTTTCGCGTTAAGCGTTTGACTGACTTCAAAATACTGGTCGCTCTGGCGCTAGTATGCTGATCCAACTCCAGTAATAGCTTTTTGCGCTGGCCGTACAACTCGTCAATTTGCGCCTGACGATGTTGCAACGTGGTTTGCTTGGGTCTGATCTGCTCAATTTGCTTCAGCAGTGTCTGATACTCTGCGCCAATTTGACGCCCCGTTTTTCCTTGGCTTGCAGGAATATCTTTAAAGGCTTTTTCTAAATTCTGCTCTTCAGTCTGCTGTCTTTCCAACAACGACTGCTTAAGCGGTGCCAACTGTGTATCTGCGTTCAAAGCAAGCTGTTCCAGTTGCACTAGCGCTTGCTGTACACCTGCTTTTAAGGCGTCCAACACCATACGCTGCGGCCTAAATAAATCAGCATGAGGCAAGCCATCCAATGCGCTATCACTTAAAAAAACCGTATCAGGCAAGCTGTCTTTAAGTGCTTCAATGGCGTCTTTTACGTGAGTCACATCTTCATCAACACGCGCATTCAACTGTTTCTCTTTTTCGAGCTTAGGAATAATCTTCAGCTTTTCTTCAATCCCTAATGCTTGATACTGTTTAGCTTGATCCAACAACTTGGGCAAGCGTTCCACCTCTGCTTCAACATCGTCTTTTTGACTCAGGGCACGCTTGATGGATTCTCGATTTTCTTTCAGTTTTGCCAGCACCTTGGCAATATCGGCATCGAATTGCTCGTGTTCCCCCTCCAAAAAGCGTTCTATAAGCTGATTGCGGCTATGCTCATCGCGGGTCATTTCATAGATTTCATTTTGCCCGTAAAGCTCTATGCCCGGCAGCAGATCGGTGGGGTGATAAGGAGAAACATTGCCTTGTTCATCCACCACCACAGGTTGGTTGCCATATTTTCGACTGACTGTGAATTTACGGCCATGCAGTACGGCTGAGCGCAGCGTAATTTCAACCAACCCCCGCTCTTTGCCAAGGTTGGTATCAATCACACTCTTATGCTGTTTTAACGCGTTTTGAGTCTTAGGTTCCAACGCGAATGCGTAGCGAATACACTCCAACAAGGTTGATTTGCCCGTACCACGGCCGCCAATAACAGCATTTAGATGGTCAGACAACTCAATATCAACTCCGTCCAGATAACCGCCAACAAAGCGAATACGCTCAAGGGCAGATGCATAGTTTTCCGGCTTATCGGAATTTAAACGAACCCTTGAGCCTGCATCCAAAAATGCTTGTTTAAACGAGTCAAAACAAGGCTTGGTCATCTTGATTAAACAGGAAGCCCCAGCTTCTTTTATTTTTTCAGGTGCCTCAACATCAGCCGCGTTAATCGCGGCCATTTCCCGTTCACGCTTATAATTAGCCTCTTTGTTCAGGAATACTTTGCGGTAAAAATCGCTTTCAACACCGTTTAAATCTTCGATAGAACCTGGAATTTGAGCAGCCAGTAGCCCTTTATGTTGCCAAACATGGTTCATCCGACGCTTTAATACACCATCGTCATTGGTGCAGTGCGCAGCGTATATGAAACCGCTTTTTTCATTGACGTAATTGATAATATCAATTGCAGACTTTTGTACAGGCGCCGCAGGCTGATTAATATCTACACCTAACGCGCCCAAATGCATTTTTATTAAATCTGCCGTGGTGGATTCGTTAAACAAACAGACTAAGTGAACTTTTTCACTGGAGGCAATTTCAAAACCGGGAAACACCACGATGTTATGCGATTGAAATAAATCTCTTATTTCTTCGTAGCCATTTATAGAGCCATGATCAGCCAAACCGATAATCTCAATGCCTGCCTCCAGTGCAGCATTTAACAACTGCTGGTTATAGTCAGATTCAGACAGAGCCTGCTGTTGGCCACGGTATTGAATATAACCCACTGGATTAACCTGCAACGCACATTTAAAAAAGCGAGCTTTTTTATAACTTTGCTGTTGGTCAGCCATGTTGTGACTCCTTATTTATCGGTTGCACCAAGCGTGTCTTACCAATCAGCAGCTCGTCGCAGCTGGCCCAAAGGGAGGAGTAAAGTTCGGTCTTCTTAATGGCCATGGTTATTCCTCACAGTGCCGAGCATTGGCCCAGCACGATTAAATTTGAGTCGTTATAGTTTGGCTGTATCGAGCCCGGCAGCTTTCAGGCGCTGAGTCAGATTGCGCATTTTGCTAAATTCCGTACCAAAACTGCTTCGCAGGCCCACCCCTTCACAAAACTCTTTGGCGGTAATGTTCTTTAGCTCATCGGCATATTTGATCATTTGCAGATGCAGCTCGGCGGTGTACTGATTGCGAGGGGCATCAGCCAGAACCTGTTTGATGCGCCCGTAAATGTCGTTCTCGTTCATTTTTTAGCCTGCACGACTGTAACTACTAGATAATTTAGCTAATTTATATAGAAAGAATGGATCGCACAAGGGCAAATAGGCAGTTTTTGAGCAACGTCCCAATATCAAATGGCATGCGTGACTAGCCCCCAGAAAAAGCCACCGCTTACCAAGCGTTTAAGGTAGAGTTACGCCATCTTGTTGTTTTTAAAGCCGAAGAATTGTTTTAGGCTTGTTGTGGCATCACCATCGGCAGCAACACTATACTGAAGTTCGCCACTCTGCATAGACAAAACAAGTTGGACTATTGAATACCCTTGGCGCTGGGCACCCGCCATAGATACAGCACCCGAAGGAGGCTCTGACTTGCGAGCATTGCTCCGCAGCACACTAATGAGGTCAAGGCAGCCTAGTTTATCGACAATCCAGTCTCGATTCAGACTATCCGGCTTTTGTAGTGCAGGGATAACTCCTGCATCCAGGAGCTGTTTGAGTTGGTACCGGGTTACTTCAAGGGCTTCGCAGGCTTCGGCCATCGTCCAGTTTGACGATATTTCATTCGCAAGCGCTTCCACCTGATTCCGCTGATAATGCGCCTTACCTTTGAAGACAACCGGCGTTATACGCCCCTGCTGAACAAGATTATCAATCCTTTCGAGGCGAGATCCCAGTATACGGGCAGCTTCCTTTTTGGAAATAATATTTCGTGTTGCTGACGCTAGCTGTATTCGGGTGATCCGCTCCGGCTCCAAAACGCCAGGCCAATATTCCTCAATGTATCGATCAAATTCTGCCTTAATGCGAGCAATGCCTCGATTCTCTTGTTGCCGATGTAAGCGTTCGTACAGATCTCTAAAGTGCTTATTTAAACCAGCTTGACCTTTGGTGCTCATTGGCCGGTCAACATACTGGCCTAGCAGTGAATAAAAGTTGTCTGGCCATGCTTGTAGCATTCCCCATACTTGTTCGTAAACATGGGCTAATTCATAGTTTCGCAATGCAACAGGGTTAAATGATCCACCACCCTGCAATCGCGTTTGATAATGTGCTACGAAATGAATCAGGCTAAGCACTTCCCTAAATTCCAACCCCATCAGCACAGCAGGGCTTGAGCTACCTGGCTGTTTACCTGCAAGTAGCGCTTCGATATATAGTAAGCGATCAACAAACCACATCTAGTTTTGAACTGTCGGCTCTGGTACCACCTCAAGTTCAACATTCCAAGGCAGTAATTTTTCAAAGTCGTTCAGTTTTTCACAGT